>NZ_JUHB01000001.1:0-1200000 GCF_000799565.1 Cellulophaga sp. Hel_I_12 | reverse complement strand
TTACGGTACCGCCTACTTTCTCAAGTTGTTGGACTTTGTAGCTGGGCTCGAAAACCCCATCCCATTGCCACCAATTTAGGTACTGCTTTTTAGATTTACGTTCTTCATAGTTGTCTTCACTTTCGCTAATGACGATACTATCGCCCACTAAAGTTGCCATTTCCATAGCATCCGTATGGTTCAAAACAGCGTAGTAGTTTTTTGCGATGACAAAATGGTCATTGCCTTTTATAGTTTGGACTTCCTTTTTTGGCTCGCTTTTGCAGCTTATCAATAGAAGGACTAGGAATAGGGAGAGGTGTTCCATTGGTTTGAAATGATAAGTTTAAACATTTAAAATACTAATAAGGTGCTTGAGTACCTAATTCAGCAAAAAAAAACTTAACCTGCCAGCCGGGAGGCTGGTAGAAAATCCGCGAGTCCCGAGGCTTCGGGATTCGTAAGCAAGCCTGAAAAGCAATTAATTTTACACGTCTTAAGTTTGTGATTCATTAAATTAGATAAATAAATTAGAAAGAACAAAAGAGAGGATTAAGGTTAATATACAGGGCACACAAGAAATAGTAGTAAATTATGCACTATTTTTGAGTATGCCATACCCGAAATTGTAAGGCTAGGTCAGAGAATTAAATTTTTGAAGCCTTTTGAGCTGTAACTGTCAACACTGCTGTAAAAATTAATATTATGGAAAAACAAGAACTTATAAATTGCCATAAACGTATTGAACCCTATATTCACAATACGCCCGTTTTAAGTTCAACCCTTATCAATGAAATGGCGGGTGCCTCTTTAGTGTTTAAATGCGAAAATTTTCAAAAAATGGGAGCCTTTAAAATGCGAGGCGCCACAAACGCCATACTGCAGCTATCAGAGGATAAAAGAAAAAAAGGTGTGGTCACTCATTCTTCTGGCAACTTTGCTCAAGCCCTATCTTTAGCAGCTAAAAGTGTAGGTGTTAAGGCGTATATTGTGATGCCTTCCAGTGCGCCACAGGTAAAAATTGATGCGGTTAAAGGCTATGGTGGTGAAGTGCTTATTTGTGAACCTACTCTTCAGGCCCGAGAAGCAGCGGCCAATGATATTGAGCAAGGCAAAGGAGCTACTTTTATTCACCCTTCTAATGATATGGACGTGATTTTAGGTCAAGGAACAGCAGCCATGGAGCTATTAGAAACAAATCCAGATCTAGATTTTATTTTTGTACCGGTAGGAGGGGGTGGACTCGTAGCAGGAACAATTTTGGCCGCTAAATATTTTGGAAATAATTGTAAAGTAATCGGGGGAGAACCTTTTGAAGTTGATGATGCTTACCGGTCTTTATTGAGTGGGCGAATTGAATCGAATAGTACTACGAATACCATAGCCGACGGACTCAAAACGCAACTCGGAGATCAAAATTTCCCCATTATCCAAGAAGGAATAGAAAGAATAATACGCGTAACAGAACAAGAGATCATTGATGCGATGCAATTAATTTGGGAGCGCTTGAAAATAGTTTGTGAGGCTTCCTGTGCCGTTCCTTTAGCATCGCTATTAAAGGAAAAGGAGTTGTTTAAGGACAAAAAAGTTGGCATCATCATTTCAGGTGGGAATGTTGATTTGAGCAAATTACCCTTTGGTAGGTATTAATTTTTTAGGATTATTTTTTAATTCCAGAGATACTAAAAATTATTTTTTTACGTTCTTAGTCGATAGTTTTTTAACATTTTTTGTTGCTGTAAAAACTTGGTAACTAAAGTTTTATAAGGTCTTTACAGGTTTTTTTAATAGTTAAAAATTTAACAAAAAAGTATGGCAGAAATAAGATACTTTTGAACTCGATTAAATCTTAGGAAGTTACATGAAAAAGAATTCAATACTTGTCATTTTATTTTTTATAGTTTCTACTATGCTTCTTGCACAAGAAGCATTACCTATTCAAATTCCAGATTCAGAAATTAAACAACTTCCTAGTTTACTGAATGCCACACTTCAATCTAATTTAGAAAGAGAGTTAAAATCAAATCCTGAATGGAGAAAATTAATAAGTGAAAAGAAAATGGCTGTTGGTGTTGTTGATCTCAGCAACCAAAACAATACAAGATTTGCGCGAATTAATGGAAACCACATGATGTATGCCGCAAGTTTACCTAAAATAGCCATTCTATTGGCGGCCATGGATGCTATCGATAAAGGAGAGCTTAAAGAGACACAGGCGGTAAAAGATGATATGCGTTTAATGATCAGTAAATCAAATAATGAGGCTTCTACTCGAATGATTGATCGCGTAGGCTATAAGAAATTAGAAGATGTAATGACAGATCCTAAATATGCTTTTTATGACGAGCATAAAGGGGGTGGTCTTTGGGTTGGTAAAAGGTATGGTAGTGGAGGTGACACGAACAGAGAACCCTTAAAAAACTTAAGCCATGCCGCAACAGTGACTCAGGTTTGTAGGTATTACTATTTATTAGCCAATGGTAAATTAGTAAACGAAAAACGATCGACTCAAATGCTGGGGATTATGGAAAATCCTGAATTGCACCATAAATTTGTCAATACTTTAGATCAAATTGCCCCTAAAGCCCGTTTGTTTAGAAAGTCAGGCTCTTGGCGCACATTTCATTCCGATTCAATTTTGGTTTGGGGAGATGATCCAGATCGCCGTTATATCCTAGTGGCGCTCATCGATGATGCCAATGGAGAACAAATTATAAGAGATTTAGTGAAACCTATTGAGAAAGTTTTAAAAAAGCGAATATCTTTGGCGAGTAATTAGTACGCCATTTTAAAACTTTATGCTCCTACGATTATTAAAAAAAACATTTGATATTAGAGAAGGAGAATTTAGAATATCCTTTTACATGTTGAGCTATATTTTTTTGATTATAGCTTCGCTCCTCATTATCAAGCCTACCGTAAATGCCCTTTTTTTATCTGAGCTTGGTGTAGAGAATCTTCCTCTCGCTTTTTTACTTGTTGCAGCCATTGCTATTTTAAGTTCGTATTCGTACTCCAGAGCGCTGACAAAGTTTTCATTAAAAAAAATAATAAGGTTTACCTTAATCGTTTCCATTGTACTTATCGTAATTCTGGCATTGTTGCTTCAGTTTCACTACCTCAACAAATGGATGCTTTTCTTTTTCTATGTTTGGGTGGCGATTCATGCCGTACTTTCAGCGTCACAATTTTGGGTAATGGCTAATTTAGTATATAACCCCCGCGAGGCAAAACGCTTATTTGGCTTTATCGGTTCGGGTGCTATACTAGGTGGTATTTTAGGAGGATATTTAACCTCAATTTTAGCCCCCATCATAGGCAATGAAAATGTAATTTTTATTGCTGCGCTGTTTTTAGGATTATGTATCGTGTTACTTAATAAAATTTGGAAAAACAGAATTGTAAAGTTAAATACGTTTAAACAGAAGAAAAGAACAGCTGTTCGTGAAGTAAGGCCATTAACACTCATTAAAAACTCTAGACACTTATCGTATCTCGCAGGGATTGTGGCTATTAGCGTAATTGTGGCAAAACTAGTGGATTACCTTTATAGTGATTTTGCTTCTGCAACGATTGCTGATCCAGACGAATTAACCTCTTTTTTTGCCTTTTGGTTTTCTACATTCAACCTGGTATCCTTACTGATACAATTATTTTTCACCCAGAGAGTTGTGGGTATTTGGGGGGTTGGGTTTTCTTTAATGCTTTTACCCCTTGGAATATTTGCTGGGGGCATCTTATTTTTTATTATTCCAGAATTATCGGTTATTATCTTTATTAAAGCTGTTGATGGTACCTTAAAACAATCGATTCATAAAAGTGCTAGTGAACTACTTGCATTGCCTTTACCATTTGAACTTAAAAATAAAACCAAGTCATTTATTGATGTTGTTGTAGATAGTGTGGCTACAGGTATTGCAGGTTTTATTTTGATTTTCGCCATCAAAGGCCTCGATTTACCCACCTATTATATCACCGCTATAATTTTACTTTTAGTATTAGTTTGGGCCTACTTTATTACTAAGGTAAGAAAGGAATATTTTAAAACATTCAGAGAAAATTTGGCAGAAATAACCAATATTAAAGTAAAGGAAACTAAAGTACTCAGAAAAAATGTATCCGTAGTTGAGGGAATGAAAGCTGTCTTTGAATCGGGCTCAGAAAGTCAAATTTTGTTTATGCTCAACAAGCTTCAAGAAATCAATGACAAACGATTTACAGGCCATGTTGAAGCGCTGTTGCGACATCCGTCAGATAAAGTAAAAACGGCCGCTATACAAAATTTGTATTTTTTAAATAGTACAACAATCGTTGCTCAAATTCAAGAATTACTAGATACGAATGATGAAGATTTGGTGGAGGCAACTCTGGCTTACCTATTGTTACATGCTGCAAAAAATGAAACCATTGTTTTTGACGCCTATTTAGACCATGAAAAGCCGCTGATAGCGCATACCGCCTTATTATGTTTGGCTCGTGAGTCAAGGGACAACTTTTCTTTACGAACCATGTATACCTTGGAGCAAAGGATTAGAACGGAAATTAAACAGATAAAACTAGCTCCGAACGATGTTGAACGGCTCAAAATTTTATTAAAAACCATAGGGGCAGCGAACATACCCGAGTTTTATGAATTTCTAAAATACTATTTTTCAACGACCGATGAAGCTATTTTGAAAATTGCAATTCATGCAGCGGGTACCACTCTGAATCCAGGGTTTATTCCATTGCTAGTTGACTTTTTACCGAATAAAAAAGTGCGCCTCGCGACCGTGTCAGCCCTCCAGAATTATGGACAGCAAATACTACCAACCTTAATATTTATGGTGAAAAATAACGAGATTTCTATTGAAGCAGCACGGTTTCTCCCTCTCGTTTTAAAGTCTTTTCGATCACAAGATTCGGTGAAGTATTTATTTGAATTACTTGAAGATCGTGATCTTACGGTTCGCTTAGAAGCAATTCGCGCCCTAAGTGATTTAAAAGCAGACGATGAACATTTACAATTTAAGCATACAAAAATTGTTTCCAGTATCTATGAAGAGTGTAAGCTGTATCATAATACCTTATCAGCGATGCATACTCAAATTATTGTTTCTTACAGGAATAGAAAAAAGTCTAAAGAAGCAATTTCTCCCGATGAACGTGATGCTCGTGCTAGTCTTTTAGAACTTTTAGAACGTAGATTAGATGCAGGGCTAGAGCGTATTTTTAAACTTTTAGGCTTAAAATACAAACAACACGATATGACTATTGCGTATGCTGGCCTCCTAAGTGATAAACAAGAGGCGAGAACAAACGCTATTGAGTTTCTAGACAATCTGCTCTCTGGTGAATTAAAACGAAAACTACTTCCTATTATTGAAACTAGTGCTATTGATGTTACCTCTGAAGAGGTCATTCATCAGTTGAAACAGAAACTACTGACAGAAGCAGAATGTTTTCAGCTTCTCTTAGAAGCGAATGATGAAAAACTTAAACTTGCCGTGTTTTATTTAATAGGCAAGCAGCATGATAAAAAGTACCTTCCTTTACTTAAAAATTACTTGGATGACGATCATTTAAAAATTCGTTCTTTCGCCCAAGAAGCTATTGATGCCTTAGCTAAAAATTAATTAAAAATTTTGGTATACGGTCATCTACATGCTAGATGAAATCATTATTTGCGCACTATTTTATCAATGGCAGAAGCCAAATACATATGGTCTGAAGCTGAATTTTTACCCAATACGTTGGTCATTAAAACAACCATATAGGTGCAATTATCAGGTTGTTCAACAATAATCACAGAGTTCATAAAATTCTGAATATTACCCATATATTTTCCACATACTTGTCCGTTTGAGCGATCACATTTATACAAACTTCCTGACTTAAAGTACACGGCAGCATCTTTTAAAGAGGGAGATTGTGCGTACCTAATTCTTCGATCGGTCATATACATCAAGCGTTTCATTTCAAGACTACTTTGTGCGTCAACAACTTGGCCTTGCTCTAGTTGAACTAGAAATTTCATCATGCCTACTGGCGTTCCAATACTTCCGCCTTTATCACCCACATAGGTATTTGCTCCTCTTGTAAAAAAGCTCCCCAAACGCCATTCATCGTGCGAAATACCCAATTCCCGGAGCGGTAAGTTGACCACATCATTTGCTAAATCGGTCAACTCTTTTTTGGGCGTTGTTTTAAAGTATTCCAAAGCCTTTTCGTCGGTTAATTCGGGATATTCCTGGCCAAAGGCAGCCATTAATAAAGCCTCACGCCATACAATACTTGCAGCACCATTGTTGCTTACCGAAAGCATATGATCTGCCCATTCGTATAGTGAAAAAACATCGCTGGCCACAACTTGCCTTTTAATTTGAGTTTTCTTTTCAATATTATAGATAGGAATGGTATGCTCGTCTGTTAAACCCCAAACGCCCGCTTTTACATTTTTATGTTTCAATAAATCCGTTCTACTTTCCCATGAATCAGGGTATATTTTCTCTAATTGAGTAAAAAGCGCAATTAAAACGGCCAATTTACCTACACTACCTGGCTGATAGCCAGCCGTCTCGTTGCGTTTGGCGTACCGAATATGATCTATATCAGAAATGTCTAATACCGTGAGCGAATAACTCTTATCTAAACCTCTAAATAAACCATTAATTTCTTTTTGGAAAGTTTCATCTATTTGAAAAAAACTACCAACACTATCGGAAGCTCTTTCACTTAAGTTCAATTGAATATCGCTCCACGATTTTTTTGCCCCTTCGGGTAAGGGGGTCGTTTCTTTTAGCGCTCCATTTTTAATTAGTTCTAGTCGTAACAGTCGTTTTATCCCAGTTTGTTCATACCCATCAATAGGATACAATGTAATACTTGTGAACGCTAAACACAGAATAATAGCAGCAGCAAGAAGAAGTATTTTTTTCATTTTTATAATTTTGTTGAAAGTTGTATTTTTTTAAGCGCATCTATTTTCGGCGTTATAGACTCTAAGTAACCTGAACTAAGCGCTTTTTTGTTTTCGACAAAGGGTCGAATTTGAAATAACCATAAGGTATCATCTTTAAAACCCAATTCTACATCATAAGCTCCATTATAATCACTATTGGTTTCTTTAGGCATTCTTTGTCTAATCGTCTCCGCCAATTCTTGTATTTCTCTAATATTTTGAGCACTCAATACCGATTTTTCAAAAGTCGCCGTTTTTTTACCTGTTCCACCAGTTATAGGTAGGGTGGTATGAGAAATTTCCCGAGCGGGAGCCAACAGTTCAAAACCTCCTTTGCTTTTAATCAAATAGGTTTCTGCCGACTGACCGTCCACAGCACCACCCGCACCTCGACTAAACGCAATGGTTAAATCGTTTTCGTCTCCAGAGCTTAAGCCTTTGGTGATTAAAACGCCCGAATAGTCCACATCAACGCTAGGAATGACTAAAATAGATGGAAATACATTTTCAGGATTTAGTAGATATTTCTGACGCCATTTAAAACTTCGTTCTGTATAGGGTGAAGCCCAAACATCTTTAATACCAGCAATTATTTTTTCTTTTTCAACTGCATTGAAAATGGTGAGGTTGAGTCCCGCTCCAGTAAAATCTTTTAAATCTTCCATATTGGTATCACTGCGAAGAAAAACGGGGATAGCTCCTAGCTCTTTACCGAATACAGCAGAAAATTCACGTTCAAGGGCTGCAGTAAAGCTAGCTTTTAAAGGCATTTGTTTAATGGCAGCGCGCAGCGTTTCTAATTGACGGAGCTGATAGTTTTCAACTTCTTTTTCATCAATATTTTTCGAAAGCATATGGTCTGCTTCGGCGAACATAGTATTTAAAAATTTCCAGTAAGAGATCGTTTGTCCAGGCATCGTTTGATCCATATGTTCTCTAAAAATTCCAAAAGGGATCACTAGGCCTTCAACCACTTTATCAGGAAACATTTTTTTCAATTGGCCTAAATTAGCCGCTTTGGGTCCGCATAGTTTTCCAGAATCTTCGGCATCTACATTGCGCATATTTAAAATAGCCGTCTCTTGTAGTCTAATATTTTCTACTGGAACCGCTATTTTACCTTCTGTTCGTTCTTTTTTAGCAAAAAGTGCTACTTCAATAGCGGACATATCTTTCTCTAATTTTAAGATAACATTCCCTTTGTTAGAGACGGCAAAAAATACTTTTTGTCCATTAAATGCTGCTAAATCTTTCAGATTTTCATCGGATAATGCTGTATTTGGAATTCCTAAATTACGTGCGAGTAACTGTACGTGAGAAACCATATTGCCTTCCGCTACAGTGCCAATACCGGAAACCGGTTTTAAATCGGCAGGCGCACGCTGAAAAAAATAGATTTTATCGGATGACACTTCTATCTCGTCAGGTGAGCCCTCTACAACGACTAAGGTGCCAAAGGCATATCCAGGGTTAAGTCCTCGGAAAGTACTTTGGTTTTGTACGTTTAGGACTTTATTGGTAAGTGAGGATTCTTTTGCCATATAATCCCCTAATTCTCCAACACTTTTTCCTAAATATAAAGCTATAGAGCCCCTGATCTTATCATCAATAAACCCATATGCTTTTGGTTCAAATTCTGTATAGTCGTTGACCACGTCTTGGTAATTGGCTTTTACCATAGCAGCACTCCATTCTAATGCACTTCTTGCATTTTGTAAAACAGCAGTTATTTGTCCTAAGGTCATGGTTTCTACCTCATATTGGCTTAATGAACCCTTAATTTGTTCCCATTCCCAAAGTTCAATATACCCCGCGCCAGCCGTGGCCATCCCTAAATAGCAAATTTTTTCTAATAAAGAATTCACTGTGGATGGTTCCCATTTTGAAGCGTTCTTGAACAAAATATTTTCGATTTTTAAGGAAATATCAAGGAGTTGTAGCCGCAACTGTGGATTTTCTTCTGTTAGAATAGAATTCCTTAATTCTAACAATAACTCAGAGGAGTCGATGATTAAATTTTGAGGTGATGCAGTTGCAGAAGCTGCAGCATAGGCTGCAATGCGAGAGCCTATAGCGCTCTTTTTAACCAAAGGAGCATTGGTCAAAAAGGCATTCATATCAATAGGCTTGTAAAAAGTAGTCATGGTGCTTAGTAAAGCATCAAATTGCTCGTTCAGTGTGGTCGTTAATTTCGAAGCATTTTTTTGCTTAAAATCTTTTACTTTTTGTATGTCGGAAAATTCAGGTTGACTGTGAATTTTTACCCTGAGATCCATAAAAGGCAAATATACATCTGAGATGACCTTAGATTGACTGCGCATTAATTGCGATGTATTCGCATCTCCTTCATAGGGGATATCTTTTAGGGATTGACGAATTAGAAAATAATTTTGAGCAAGGCGATCCGAATCTGAAAGCAGCCAATTATAAAATTCAATACCCCAAGCTTGCTCATCTTCAGATTGAATAGACCCCCGGTAAAATTGTCCCTTTTGTAAAATCCAACCATTATCAATAGTTTTTAAATACTTCTCTAGTTGGTATTGTTTTAATCTAGAATGGTTTTTTTCCGCATCCCAGAAGTCTTTAACATTGGTCGCGGCTAAAATTTGGCCTAAAAAAATATGATTGCTTTTTCCTAAAGCAAGGACTGCATCTTTATAACGTGCATGTTGCACACCAGGCCCAATATTATCAGGACAAGGATCTTTGGGTTGACGAATACTCCCATCAGTACAAAACCATCGAATGTCCTTATAGGGACCTCTGATGTCATTTTTGTAGTTAGTAATTTGTTCTTTTATTTTTTCGTTGCTAAGTTTTTGAGAAAAAATAACGGTGGAATAAAAGAAAAATATAGAGAAAATAATACAGTAATTTTTCATGCTTATGGATTGTTGTTGAGGGACTATAGTACGCAAAAGTATAACAAAACTAATGCCAATTCTGTAAATCGTGATACTAATAGTACTAATATAAAGAGAAACAAAGCATATGGCAAATTTTTGCTTGCTCGATAAGTAAATTCAATCAGCTTTATTTCAGCCTTACTATTTTTATTCTTGTAAAGTTTATGTGTATTTTTAATATTGAATTCATATTCCTGTTTTAATGAGAAATTTAGTGCCAATTGTACTTTTTTTTGCTTTGCTCAGTTTGCAATGTAAAGAGCAAACAAAAGAGAATGTAAAAGAGAGTACCACAAAAGACTCTGATTCTGCCACGGATGAAAAACAGCCTATTAAAATTCAAATTAATGAGCCAGATGATGTAATGACCCCTCAAGGTATGGTTTGGATTCCGGGTGGTGCGTTTCAACAGGGTGCGGTGCAACAAGATAAGATGGCCATGCAACATGAAAAACCGGCACATATAGTGCATATCGATGGGTTTTTTATGGATATAACAGAAGTGACCAATGCAGAATTTTCAAAATTTGTAGAGGAAACGAAATATATCAGCGTAGCTGAGCGTGCTATTGCGTGGGACGAAATGAAGAAGCAATTGCCCGAAGGAACACCAAAACCCCATGATTCAATTTTGCAACCAGGAGCTCTGGTGTTTAAAAAAACAAAAAGTTCGGTCCCTAATTTATACGATTTTTCTCAATGGTGGGAGTGGAAGATAGGTGCAAGTTGGAGGCATCCTAATGGGCCTGAAAGTTCTATTGTCGGAAAGGAGAACGATCCTGTGGTTCAAATTTCTTTTGAAGATGCATTGGCCTACTGTACATGGGCAGGCAAAAGGTTGCCTACGGAAGCAGAATGGGAGCGTGCGGCACGAGGAAATCAAAATAATAAAGTATACGCCTGGGGAGACGATGTTTCTGTTTTAAGCACAAAAGCCAATACCTGGGAAGGAGAATTCCCAGTAAATAATACTATGGTAGATGGTCATGAGCGGCGTGCAGAGGTAAAATCGTATCCACCAAATGATTATGGACTATATGATATGTCTGGTAATGTTTGGGAGTGGACAAGCGATTGGTACAGTAGCAAATATTATAGAGAACTACAGCAGTTGAATAAGGCAACGGTAAATCCGAAAGGGCCTCAGCAGGCTTATAATCCTAACAACCCCTATGCAACAGAAAAAGTAATTAAAGGAGGCTCCTTTCTATGCAGTGATTCCTACTGTGCCAGTTATCGCATATCCTCACGAATGGGCACAAGTCCGGACTCCGCATCGGAACATGTTGGGTTTAGAACTGTAGTATCTGTGGCCATGTTACAATCGGAAAACAGAAAATAGCGATGTTTTTGAAGCATCAATAGGGGTATAACAACTTTTGATAACTTTTAACGCATGTTTTTTTACAAAAAACTTATTTTTGACATCCCAAAAAGGATAAGCTAAAAAAAAGCCAGAATAAATGCGACGGGTAGCTATAAAACAGTTTTTTATACTGTATGTTAAAAAATTAATAATGAAGATATAGATTATGTCAGAAAAAATTGAAAGAATTAAAACCTTAATTATAGGATCGGGCCCTGCAGGGTATACTGCTGCCATTTATGCTGCGCGTGCAGATTTAAAACCAGTAGTATATACAGGGATGGAACCGGGAGGACAGTTAACTACCACGACAGAAGTAGATAATTTTCCAGGCTATCCTGATGGCATAGATGGCCCTACCATGATGATGCAATTACAAAAACAAGCAGAGCGTTTTGGTACAGAAGTCAGAATAGGAATGATCACAGCTGTTACTTTAAGCAAAGAAATTGGAGGTATTCACAAAGCTGTAGTGGATGACACTACTGAAATTGAAGCCGAAACAGTGATCATATCTACTGGGGCTACAGCTAAGTATTTAAACATACCAAGTGAGCAAAAACTTCGAGGTGGTGGAGTATCTGCTTGCGCAGTTTGCGACGGTTTTTTCTATAAAGGACAGGATGTTGCCATTGTGGGTGCTGGTGATACGGCTGCAGAAGAGGCATCTTATCTTGCCAACATCTGTAAAAGTGTAACAATGCTAGTCCGTAAAGACGAAATGCGAGCGTCAAAAGCAATGCAACATAGAGTCAATAGCCTAAAAAATATAACTATTCTGTACAATACAGAAGTAGACGAGGTTTTAGGGGATCAAGTCGTTGAGGGCTTAAGAATGGTGAATAATATTAGTGGCGAGAAAAGCGAAATAAACATTACAGGCCTTTTTATCGCAATCGGACACAAACCGAATACGGACATCTTCAAAGGTCAGTTAGATATGGATGATACGGGTTATTTGATCACCAAGGGAAAGTCTACTAAAACAAATTTACCTGGTGTTTTTGCTTGCGGTGACTCTCAAGATAAGGAATACAGGCAGGCTATTACAGCAGCAGGAACGGGATGTATGGCGGCTTTAGATGCTGAACGCTATTTGGCTACAATTGAAACGCCAGCTGCTATAGCATAAGTAATTATGACAAAGGCTTTTTAAATTATTCTCGTAGGTGTATAGCGCCCTTGGATAACTTAAAAAGCCTTTTGTTTTAGTTTTAATCGATTCTTTTGTAATTCTCAGAAAAAATAGGATCTCCATTATCATCAAGGGTAATTTGTTGGTAATAATTGGGTTCAAGTTGCAATTTAAACTTAAAGACTTGTACCGTATCTTGAATTTTCATCATTGTTTTAGATCCAAACTCTAAACGCTCTTCTAACCTATTATTTTTGACTTCATAGGCTCCATAGCCAAACCATTCCGCAGGATCATTAGGAGAATACCTAGTCCACATTACTTTTCCTTTACTGTAAATTTTAATTTGTTGGTATCCATTCAAATTAAATAAGGTGTCTGTTACGTTCATCCCGTTATAATTATAACGATTTACGAGCTCCCAAGTTCCTTCCAAACTATTGGTATTTCCTTGAATTTTTTCAGCAGTTGTTGTAGAAAATGAAATTAAAAACAACACCGAAAAAAGTAAGATAACTAATTTTTTCATGACATTATAGTTTAAGTTATTACATAACAATAAGTTACGATAATTTTTTTAAAGAGGGGCCTATTTATGGAAATTTAATTCATTTCGTTTTCAATTCAATGATTTGTAATGAAACCATGAAAATTTTGATATTGTTTATTGTAAAAAACAAAAAAATTAGATTAATCACATTTAAACCCTTAATTGTTTGTTTTTTAAGTTTTTTTTAGGACTTTAGCTAGAGTTAACCAATCGAAACAAATATGAAAAAATCACTTTTATTGCTTACCGCGCTATTTTTATGTGCATACGGTATGGCACAAAACGTTACGGGTAGCGTTAAAGATCAGAATGGAGCTCCATTACCTGGAGTCACAGTTTTGATTAAAGGCACAACCACGGGTGCAACAACAGATTTTGACGGAAATTTTAGTATCGCAGCATCTGAAGGCGATATTTTAAAATTTTCATACTTAGGTATGAAAACTAAAGAAGTTTCAGTGACAGCGTCTAAAAGTATCAATGTAGTTCTAGAAGAAGATGCTAGTGCCTTAGATGAAGTTGTAGTTACAGCTTTTGGGATAGAAAAGAAGCAAAAATCTTTAGGATATTCTGTAACACAGATTGATACAGAAGATTTAAATTTAAATGGACAAGCAAATGCTTTTGAAACCTTGCAGGGAAGAGTTGCAGGTGTTCAAATTAATCGAACCTCAGGAGCTTCTGGTGGAGGTGTCGATATTTTAATAAGAGGTATCACCTCGGTAAACCCTAATAGAAGTAACCAACCGTTAATTATAGTGGATGGTATAGCCATAAATAATGATACTTTTTCCGGTGATGTTAGACCAAGTGCAGGTTCTAACTCTCCGAGTAGTTCAGAGCAATTTGCTTTTTCGAATAGAGCAGGCGATATTAACCCTGAAGACATTGAAACTTTTAGTGTTTTGAAAGGAGCAGCAGCAACTGCGTTATATGGCGTTAGAGCATCCAATGGCGCCATCGTGATTACAACAAAAAAAGGAAAACAGGGTAAGGCTAAAATAAACCTAACAGCATCAACCACGTTTAGAGAGATTAATAAAACACCAAATTGGCAAACTACTTATAGAGAAGGCTTTAACGGTCTTCCTAGAACATTGTACGATCCAGATTCTCCTACGGGCTTTAATCGGGTTCAAAATGCAACTTCATTTTATAATTGGGGTCCCAAATATTCTGATGATGTAGCTTTTTTGGCTGACGGGACAGCAGTAGATTTAACAGGGGATCAATTTTATAACCCTTTTGATATTTTCAGAACGGGATTTAATTCTCAAGTGAATTTAAGTATTAGTGGAGCCGACGAGAAATTAGATTATTTTTTCTCCTTAGGAAATAATAGTGAAGATGGCGTCTTGCCCAATACAGATTATGAAAAAACAAACTTCAGGTTAAATTCTGGGTATAAGGTAACCGACAACTTTAAAATAAACACGTCAATATCCTATACAAAATCTGGAGGAAAAAGAGCTAATGGTGGTGATAAATCCGTCATGAGTGCATTAAGTTATTATTCGGGTACGTTTCCTATAAATGATTATCAAAATCCGGATGGTTCTGAAAGAGATTATTCTTTCGGGATTATAGACAATCCTAGGTATTTAATGGAAACAAGTAGTTTAGTGGATGATGTGAATAGGTGGGTGGGTAACACTACTTTTAATTGGACTCCTAAAGAATGGATAAATATTACCTACGCTGCTCAAATTGATAATTACTCTGATAATCGGAATCGTTTTGTTGGTGCAGATTTAGACGGAGGTTCTCAAGTTGGCGGATTTATTTTAAATCAAAATATCAATTTTACAGCTTTAGAGTCGAACTTTTTAGCAGCTTTTACAAAAGATTGGTCTGATGACTTTACAACGGAATTGACTTTAGGACATCAAATTTCAGATTCTAAAAGAGAGTATAATGAAGCAAGAGGTGAAAGCTTAAATGTTCCAGGTATTAACGAGATCGGCAATACTACTAATTTTTTCATCAATAACGATGTTACTCAACTAAGAAATATGGGTGTTTTTGGTGAATTAAAATTAGGCTACCAAGATAAATTATTTTTAACCTTAACTGGACGTAATGACTGGTTGTCAACACTTCCAAAAGAAAATAGATCCTTCTTTTACCCATCTGCGAGTTTAGCTTATGATATTTCTGATGTTTTTGGCGATACCGATGTTTTTACCTTTGGAAAACTTAGAGCTTCGTGGGCTGAGGTTGGTAAAGGTCCTGGTTTTGGGGATGTTGGACAGTATTTTATTGTCGATGGTGATTTTCCTTTTGGAGGAACCGGTGGGTATAGAAGAAGTACTTTATTGGGTGATCAGAATATAGTACCAGAGAAAAACCAATCCACGGAGTTTGGATTAGATTTTAGATTTTTTAAAGATCGCATTCGTTTAGATTATTCATACTACAAAACAAGAGTTAAAGATCAAATTTTTACGGTGGGAACTGCTGCTTCTTCAGGTTTGTCTGGAATCACAAGAAATGCTGGTGATTTTGAAGTTTTTGGTCACGAATTACTATTAAGTGGTAATATCATTCAAAAACCAGATTTTCAATGGGATGTAACCTTAATTTGGTCTACAAATGAAGGGCAAGTATTAGAAATTCCTGAAGACATTGAAGCTATAATTTTTGCTGATTCTGGTTTCGCAGGAATAACTTCAGAAGTTAGGGCTGGCGATAAAATGGGCACTTTATACGGCTATAAATGGCGTTATGAAGATGGTCAACGGTATATAGGCGCCAATGGCCTTCCTGAAATTATTACCAGTGAACGCGTAAAGGTAGGAAATGCATTTCCTGATTTTGTTTCCTCAATAGGCAGTAGTTTTAAGTGGAAAGGATTAGGTTTTAATTTCTTGTTAGAATACAAGAAAGGTGGAGACTTATATGATTCTGGTTTAAGAAACGCTATTAGAAATGGAAATACAGCCAGCACCCTTGTTAGAGAATTAACGGTGTTAGACGGTGTAATGGATGATGGTAGTGGTGGCTTTACACCCAACACTATGGAAGGTTTAGTAGGTCAGAACTATTATCGAAACTCTAACCAATTTAATAGAGCTGCAGAGGTTCTAGTGCAAGACGCTTCTTGGGTTAAATTAAGAAATGTCACCCTTTCTTATGATATTAAAAGTAGGTTTGTTTCAGATTTGAAAATATCAAATTTGAGTGTAAACGTTAATGCAAATAACATATTAATTTGGACACCTTTTGATGGTTTTGATCCAGAAGGTAACCAATATAGCGCTGGTAGTAATGTTTACGGTTTTACAGGTTTAAGTGTGCCAATTTCTCAAAGTTACACATTTGGTATTAATGTTGGATTTTAAAAAAAATTATGATGAAAAAAAATATAACAAAACTAGTCGTATTAGCAGTAGCAACTGTTTTTTTTGCATCCTGTAGCGATGATTACTTTGATGTTAACACGCCATCTAATACGGCGACTTTAGAGCAGTTAAGGATGCAAGATTTAATGGCTCCAGTAATTCATAGCACTATGGAAGCACAGTATTCTGCTGAATTATCGTTTGGTAATTATGTGCAAAATTTCGTAGGTACTGGAGGAGGTGCTGCTGGGCGAACAGAGGCAGTTGGCCTGTGGAATCAAGTATATTTATTTATTTTGCCAAACCTAAAAGCTATTAAAGAAAAAGCGATTGAGAATAATGCCACCCATATTGGTGCTATTACTGATATTTTAACAGCTATTAATATAGGTATCGCTACAGACACTTGGGGTAATATTCCTTATTCTGAAGCTGCTAACGGTCCAGATAATAATTTTCCAAAATTTGATCTACAAGAAGATGTTTACACGCAAATTTTTAGTTTATTAGACGGGGCAATTGCTGCTTTAGAAGCAGCAGACAATTCTGGTTTTAATTTAGGAAATTCTGATCTTATTTATGAAGGTAATTCTGCCAAGTGGTTGAGAACAGCATATACTATGAAGGCCCGGTATCAATTACATTTAGTAAATAAGGGTACAGTAAGTGCCAATGATGTTTTAGCGACTATAACCAATGGATACACGTCTAATGCAGATGATTTTCAAATGTTTTATGATGATAAAAGAATAAACCCTTGGTATTCTGCAGAAGTGTTGGCTAGAGCAACTGGTAACTTAAGAAACGATATTGCTAGTCAGCTAGTAAGTTCCATGAATGGTAATTATTATCCTTTTTTAAGTGGTTCCATTTCGATCGACCCTAGATTGCCTTTATTTGCTGAAATACCAGCAACGGCGACAGAATATAAAGGATTTGTTAGTGGTGGTGTGGGTGTTTCTCCTGATGGCTCACCAGCAAATACCCGATTTAAAACAGATGGCTATTATACAAGTATTGATTCACCTTTACTATTGATTAGTTTTGCTGAGGCTAAATTTATTGAGGCTGAGGCAGCTTTTTTGGCGAATGGTGGCACCACGACAAGTACAGGATCTAACAGCGCTGCGTATACCGCCTATTTGGCCGGTATTAATGCAAGTATGGCAATGTATGGTGTAAGTGGTGCAGATTATGTGGCAGACGCATCCGTCGCAGTAGGGGAAGCTGGCCTTATGTTAAATCATATAATGAAAGAAAAATACATCAATAATTTCTTAAATCCTGAAACTTTTGTTGATTTTAGAAGGTATGACTTTTCAGATGATGTTTTTACCGGACTAGTAATTAGAGAAGAGCAAGCTGCTGACACTAATGAATTTATGGGGCAATGGTTTAGGAGAGCAGAATATCCTGCATCTGAAATTGCACGTAATGCTACAAATGCTTTAGCCAATCAAGAATCTCCAATAACACCAGTATGGTGGGATGAATAAATATAATCGATTAAGTTTTAAAAGCCATTCTAAAATATTAGAATGGCTTTTTTTATTTCGAGACGTTTAATTTTCTAGTTGAAAGGGTATCCGAACAACAACTGAGCTCAACTGAGCGATTTTTAATAGCGATTAATTACCTCACAAAGTCTGAGGATATCATCTTCAGTATGTGCAGCAGTTATTACGATTCTGCTCATAAGATTTGCATCTTCGGTAGGATATCTAAAACTAGTGACTATAATAGCGTTTTCTTCTAGGTGTTTGGTTAAGTTTTCATCCGAAAAACTAAAAGCAGGGTGCCCTTTCATACCCTGAAATTTTGAAGGGTTTTTTAAATGATGCAAGAATACAGCAATATTTTGGGCTAATAGAATTCTTTTTTGTTGGTAGAGATGCTCTGCCTCGACTAAGGTTGCTAAACCTGCAGGCGTAGCTGGACTAGCACCACCAAAGAATTCGGTGTTTTTTAAATTTTCTAGTCTTTCTTTTGTTCCGAAAATAGCACCTGCTTGTATTCCAAACCCCTTGCCTAAAGAACAACATACGATGACTTCTTTAGGCTTTAGTTTTTTTATGGTTTTATATATGCCACTGCCATTTTCACCAACGATGCCTATGCCATGAGAGTCATCTATCACTAAAATGATTTCTGAAAGGGGAAGCTTCTTTAAACCTTCAAAGTAAGGATAATTAGCTCCAGAGAAATCTATGGCATCTAGAAAAACAATTGGCGTTTTATGTTTAGCCTCTTCTACATAATGTCGAAGTGCAATATTTAGCGAACTGAAGGTGACGTATGATTTGGTTTTTTGTTGAGAGGTATAAAGCGCGCTATGGGTATTTGGGGCATAAAAACAGGCCTCATTATCTTTTGATAAGGTTTGGGCTAAAAATTGACCTGCTAAAAAACCAGAAGACATGCTTAGGCAAGCGTCACTACCTACTAAATTTGCTAAATATTGTTCTGCTTTTTCAAAAATCGAGAGTCTAACATTTGCTTTTCTAGAAGCACCATAATTGGTGCCATACTTTTGAAGGGCTTCAATAAATAATTGTATAAATGGTTCGTCTTTTTGAAGTCCTAAATAGCCAGTACCACCAAAATAAAGAAACTTTTTGCCCTGTACAGTAATTTCTCTACCTGGAAATTCAGCAACTTCTACGCTCATGTAAAATTTATCTTAGTGTTACACCAGTTCCTCCCAAAGAAGGGAAAATAACAGTAGCATCCTCTTGAATTACGATACCATCGGCAATATCTTGTTTTAATAAGAGCGCGCCATCCATATCCACATAATCAAGTTGAGGAATAAGCTGGGCAACAGCAGAGATACCTACGGTAGACTCTGTCATGCAACCCACCATAACTTTAAGCCCTAATTCTTTTGCTTTTTTTATCATCCTTAAGGCAGGCGTGAGTCCGCCACACTTCGTTAATTTTATGTTGATACCACTAAAATGCATGGCACATTTTTCCACATCAGCTTCTACAATACAACTTTCGTCCGCTATAATGGGTAATACACTATGGTGCATCACTTTTTCCATACCCTTCCAATCATCGGCCTTTAATGGTTGCTCTAAAAATTCTACACCTAAATCTTTTAACTGAGGCGCATTAAAGATAGTTTCCTCGGCGGTCCAAGCACAATTTGCATCAATTCTAAAGACGGCATCGGTATGTTTACGAAGTTCTTTTATGATGGCTACATCTTGATCAGTACCTAATTTTATTTTGTAAATAGGCCAAGGGGTTTCCTGCATTTTCGCTAGCATTTTATCGATACTATCAATACCTATAGTGTAATTGGTTGTGGGGTAATTTTCAAGTGTGGTGCCCCATATTTGATATAGAGGTTTTCCTAATAACTTTCCATATAAATCGTGAGCCGCGAGATCTAAGGCACAAATAGCAAAATTAGATAAGCCTTTTTCGACCAAAAATTGGTGAAATATTTCTGGTTTCGTAAAGTTAAATTGCTCGATATCATTTTGTATAGCCGTAATCTCAGCCATTAGGCTTTCTGTGGTTATATGGTAGTACGGATTAGCTGTAGCTTCACCATATCCTGTTGTGCCATTTAAAGAAAGGCAAGCAATTAAGCTGTCCTGAAAATCTCTTGACTCTCTCGATATGCTAAACGTGTGTTTTAAGGGCAATACATACTTTTTAAGTGTAATGTTCATACGGCTAAAGTTTCTACTAAAGTAGCTAATCTGTAAAGATTATAAAAAGAAAAAGCTACTGAAATTTCAGTAGCTTTTGACTTCGAAATGAAGCGGTATTAATCAACATTATTGATTTGACCAGCAACACTTTTTTTACTGCTGAGCGTAGCATTACCAGAATAGGATATATTACCACCACTACTGGCATCTGCATATAAAGATTCAACCACATTCAGTTGTACATTAGCTCCGCTACTGGCTTGAGCCTTACTTATCGCCGTTGTTAACGCTGAGGCATTTATATTCGCACCGCTGCTTGCATCTACACGGCTATTTTTTACAGTTCCAGATAGTGTGATATTGGCTCCGCTGCTCGCATCAACGCTTATGTTATCAGTGGTAACACTTGCAACTACAAGGGCTCCACTGCTGGCATTGATGCTTAGTTCTGACGTATTTATCACCGTTTCAGTTTGTAACTGCGCGCCACTAGAGCTATTTAAACTGTTGATGATGGGTAGAAATACATAGACGTTTTTAGTAGCCTTACCAATATTTTTTATCGCATGAATTTTCAAGGTGTTATTTTTAATATCAGTGCCAATTAATTCATGGATGTTTTCGTCGGCCTCTACTTTAATTTTAAACTCTTCAGCTTGTGTTACATACACGTTGATACCTTCAGAAGCTGCTATAGTCGTGAAGTTTTCTAAGACTTCTCTTGTTTGCTCCGTGATGTTTCCATTTCCTTTTTCTCCTGTGCTAAAGTCCAATCCACAAGAAGTCAAAAGCAGACTTAAGGTTATGGTAATGGCAATTTTTACTAATGTTGTCATGATTGTTGTTTTTAAGATTGATGTAAAGATGTTGATTTTTAAAAGTTTTTGGTATTCATAAGTACTCAGTTGTCAAAATTCAGGCTTGAGTTGTTATAATGAACCTTAAACCTATAAGTTTATTTTTTATGATAGGTGTAAAGTTCCAAAACTTTTAATTATTTACGTTCACGCCGTTTTCGTCAATTTTCATTTTAAACGATTCTCTATTGTCTTTAATATCAATATCAATTCCATTTTCGTCAATCTTAATCTTCCCCTTGTCATTCGTATCTTCGATGTTGATATCAATTCCGTTTTTATCAATTTTAATACTGCCTTTTTCGCCATTGTCGTTGAGGTTAATATCAATTCCGTTGGCATTTATTTTCACCTTATTATTTTCGTTTGAAATATTGACTTCTTTTTCTGGACAGTTGGTACAAATAACACTATCATTGGCATTCATTTTATAGGTAAAATCTGATATCTTAGCGTCTTCTGGGAAATCATTTCTTTGTAAATCTAAGGCCCACCAATCCTTACCGAAACCCGAATAGTTTAGCAAAGTGCCTTTCGGAATATAGACGACTACTTTTACTTCTTGATTTTTGAATTTATTTTCGCGATCTGTAATTAAAAAATCATTGAAATTAATGGTATTACCGCTTATAGAATAGGTATAGTTAATTTTTTCGGCCGTTTCTCTAGCATTTGAAAAAGTACTCCCATTTGCATTTTTTTTAACCTCTACGCGCATTAAAGAATCCGTTGAAGTTTTAAAGCTAAAACGCACATCATTGGAAACTAATATTTCATTGCCCTCATCATCAAAACTCACCATTAAATCGCCTAAATTCATTTGCTTTCTTTTCCAATAGACTTCATTAGAATTTAATACAATATTTAAGGTATCGTTTTGGTTTGCTAAGGGATATTCGTTTGTGATGGCTGTAGTATCCCAAAATGCTCTTGAAGTGGCTTGTTGTACCCCTAAAACTATAAAGAAAATTAAGGATAGTAACCATAAGCCTAGTAGTGTGAATTTGGCTACTGAACCTATAGATTTTAAATTGGTAATCAATATTTTAAGACCTAAATACATGAGAAAAAATAATGGAATTGCCCCTAAAAAGAAGGTACATACGACCACCAACCACAGGGGTGTATTGGTAGCATCCACCAATTCATATAGGTTTAATGGGCCCACATGTACGTTATCAAAAACACCTGCAGTAAATAAGGCTACAAGCATGGCTAATAGGCCTATTCCTCCAGCCAATATTAATAGTATCCCCATGAATTTTCCGAAAATTTTAAAGAAAAACATGATGATATCGCCTATCGTATCAAAAAAAGTTTTACTACTACTCTTAACTTTATTGCCTACTTTTTCATAATCTACATTTTTAACGCGCTCGGCAACATCATCAAAACCCTCTTTGACCTTGCGTTCAATATTACTGATGTTTACGTCTTCACCACGCATGTCTAATTTTTCAGCAGTGGTTTTAGCCTCAGGAATTAAAATCCACAATAAACCGTAAATTAAAATAAAACCACCACCAGAGAAAAAAGTTAACGCGAGCCATAAGATTCGAACCCATATGGCTTCAATACCAACATAATGTGCGAGTCCTGCCGAAACCCCCGCAACATATTTCTTATCGACATCGCGGTATAGTTTCTTAACTCGTTTGGCTTCGGTCGTATTTTTTCTAGGTTCGTCTTCAAAAATATCTTCATCAACGATGTAATCTTCGGGTTGACCCATAATGGCAATTACTTCATCAACTACTTTAGAGGTAATTACTTGTCGATCGTTGGCTAACTTTTCGTGGAAAAGTTCCGCTATTCTAGCTTCGATATCTGCCAATATTTCATCACTCCCAGGGGTATTGGCAAAGGAACGTTTTACAGATTCAAGGTACCTTTTCATTCGGTTATAGGCATCCTCATCAATATGAAAAAGTATATTAGCGAGATTTATATTTACTGTCTTATTCATCGTTAGTTGTTTTTGTTGTTGGTTACCAAATTTGTTGCACTTCTTAATTCATCCCAAGTGGAATCGAGCTCTTTTAAGAATAGTTTACCTGTTTCTGTTAAGGTGTAATACTTTCTCGGTGGGCCGGAGGTAGACTCTTCCCATCTGTAATTTAATAATCCCGCATTTTTTAATCGTGTCAGTAAGGGGTAAATAGTGCCTTCTACGACTAGCATTTTTGCATTTTTTAAGGTTTCTAGAATTTCAGAAGCATACTTATCTTCTCCATTTAAAATGGAGAGGATGCAGTATTCTAAAACTCCTTTACGCATTTGCGCTTTTGTATTTTCTACATTCATAATTTTGCCTTGCTTTTAATGCACATATCAAGCTAACCTGATGGTTAAATTATACGGCATATGTGACTGTTCGTTCTTTTTGTTGATTCTGATGAGAATTGCATTTTGTTTTAATTGATTTCAGATTGATGAATAAACTCCTCCTTGTAAAGGTGTGATGAATACCTTTTATGCTTACTTTATAAATTTAATGGTTAAGGGATAGGAAAATTTTTCTCCTTCATTTGTTTTGATGACCCCGAGAATAGTATACACAATATTTAGTACAAATAAGGCAGTGTGTAATAATCCGGTGATCCCTAGTGGAATTAGCCAGCTCCCAAATCGGAAGGCATCACTATTAAAATGAAAATTAAAGCGATTAAAATCATTTAAATTTCCAAATGAAAAGTTTCCAAATTCAAAGATATTCGGCAGAAACCCGATAAATAATGGAACACTAATTAGGCCGAGTACTATAGCATAGAGCAATAAACTTAGCTGAAAGTTCAAAACCTGCTTTCCATTATAGTCTACAAAACGGTATTCATTTTTATTGGCTGTCCATAAAACTAAAGGCACAATAAAGTTTCCAAAAGGGAAAAAGAATTTTGAAAACGTAGAAGCATGTAGTAATGCGGATAAATTTTTCTCGTGTTTTGATAATGTATCTGTCATAACTTGGTAATTTCTTATACAAATATATATCCAAAAGAAGGTACTATGCAACACATAGTACCAAATATTAACAAAAAATTAACAATTGATAGCTCAATATTTTTCAATACTTTTATGGAATATTAAGCATAACTATGGCAGTATCCGCAAGTAAGTTTAACATGTTTGCATTTTTTAAATTACCATCGGCATGGTGGTGTGGCGTGCGTTTACGGCATATTGAAAGAAGTAAAGCGGTAGTTACCGTAAAGCATCGTTGGGTGAATCAGAATCCTTTTAATTCTATGTTTTGGGCCGTACAAGGTATGGCGGCCGAATTAAGTACTGGAGCTATGATGATTGATCAAATTAAAGAAAGTGGTCATCATATATCTATGCTTGTGGCCCATAATAATGCTAGTTTTTCTAAAAAAGCAAGGGGTAAAATTACCTTTACCTGCGAAGATGGTGATTTAATAAAAGGGGCTATTGATACAGCGGTAGCAACAGGCGAAGGGCAAACCATTTGGATGAAATCAGTAGGCGTAAATGCGGATGGAGTCGTGGTATCTACCTTTAACTTTGAGTGGACCATACGCCTAAAACAATAAGTGATGAAGCCTAAAATACTATTTAGTGAGCAACAAAAGTTTACCCAATGGTGGTTGTGGTTGCTCCTTATAGCGCCTATTGTAATCATAGCCTATACTTTAATACCACCTACTATAGATGTTCCCAACCCTAAAAATTCTTCTTTTCATTTGGATCCTTCTAATGATATTTGGATTTCGCTAGTCATTATGTTATTGGTTCTGCTGCTGTTTCTAGTGATGCGATTGAACACTACCATTGATCAAGTAGCAATTACGGTTCGCTTTTTTCCATTTTTTAAAAAATCTTGGGAATGGAGTGAGATCCAGTCTGCAAACGTGGTAACCTATAGATTTGTTGGATACGGCATCAGAATAAGTGGCAGCTATGGGATGGTTTATAATGTGAAAGGAAATAAAGGATTGGCTATTCGATTAAAAAATGGCCAGAAGTATTTGGTAGGAACTCAAAATCCAGAAGCGATGCAGCAAATTCTTAATAAGATAACAACTTAGTATTTCATAAGCTTGTGTAAAAAAAATTGAATAACTATTTAAAAAAAGTAAAATGAACGCACACGAAATTGACTATCAAATTTTTGGAGAAGAAATGCAGTTTGTAGAGATAGAACTAGACCCTCAAGAAGCAGTTGTTGCCGAAGCAGGTAGCTTTATGATGATGGATACGGATATTGTTATGGATACTATTTTTGGTGATGGTTCTAATCAAGACAAAGGAGTTTTGGGGAAATTTTTTTCTGCAGGAAAACGATTATTAACTGGGGAGAGTCTGTTTATGACTGCCTTCTTAAATTCTGGACGATTGAAGCGAAAAATTAGTTTTGCATCTCCGTATCCCGGAAAAATTCTAGCCGTTGATTTATCGGAGATACAGGGAAAATTTATATGTCAGAAAGATTCTTTTCTATGCGCGGCTAAAGGCGTTGCTATTGGTATAGAGTTTTCAAAACGCTTAGGGCGTGGTTTATTTGGTGGAGAAGGCTTTATCATGCAAAAACTCGAAGGTGATGGTTTGGCTTTTATTCATGCAGGGGGTACCTTAGCTGTAAAACAACTAAAGGCAGGTGAAGTTTTAAAAGTAGATACAGGATGTATTGTTGGGTTTACACAAACCGTCGATTATGATATCGAGTTTGTTGGAGGTATAAAAAACTCAATTTTTGGTGGAGAAGGTCTGTTTTTCGCCACATTACGCGGCCCAGGTACGGTGTATATACAATCATTACCGTTTAGTAGACTGGCAGGTAGAGTTTTGGCATCGATACCTAATGGCGGAAAAGATAAAGGAGAGGGAAGTGTCTTAGGGAAGTTAGGGAACCTGCTGGATGGAGATAATAGGTTTTAAAGTGTACGATAGGTATTGAAAAAAGGGATGCATCAAGGTGCTTAAAAGCATGGTATAAACGCCGTCATTTTTATTTTAAATTCAGTCACTTTCTTCAGAAAATAGGCAATATGAAAGCTGTTTTTTTTACTTAGTAATGATCTCTTAGGTTTTCAAAAAAAGCGTACATCCTTTTTTTTATTTCTTCTGTAGATGCTCTGTAATGATTATTCATAAAACTAAAAATCAATACCTTGCCTGAGTTGGTGAGCAAGTACCCACTTAGATTGTAATTGTTCCCAAAAGAACCTGATTTAGCATAGATATAGGGAACTCCTTCCCCATCTAAACCTTCAGCTACTGTCAATTTCCCCCGCACAGGAAACAAATTAAACAAGCGTTCTTTGGGTTCTTCGGTATACATTTTATCTAAAATTTGAATAAATGATGCAGGAGAAAACAGATTGTATCGTGATAATCCAGAACCATCAACCCATCTAGGTTGCTCGGATAAACCAATTAATTGCTGTTGAAGGATATTTTTTTGAGCCATTTCAACATTTAAGGTATCCGATAAGGTAGCACTCGATAGTACCAATAATTGCTCTGCTAAAAAATTATCACTTACCTCCATCATTCTTTTGTAAACCGAATCTGAGGACACACTGTATAAGATGCTTTTTTCTCCCATAGGAAATTGGTTTGCAATACTAACTTTTTTATCTAATACCTGTTCTAAAAGGTTTTTTGTAAGGGTAGTATCTGTTATAAAGGGTATTTCGATGCTGTCTTTTTTAGCAAAATTAGTATAAAAGGTATTGCTATAATCGGCTCTGCTTTTGGTATGGCTTAGGTCTATGACATTATTTTTGAAGTAGTCGGGAGTTATCTTTATCGTATCGGCTTTGGTTATAGATACCACATTACCATACATAGGAAAGGCATTGCGCTCTGGTTGAAAATAAAATTCATAGTCTTCCCAAGCCCATCCAGGGCCATAGCGTTCTGATTCAAAATTATTTAAAATAAGTGCGATGTTTTTGTAATTTTTTAGAAATGATAGGGTAGTACTATCTTGAAAATAGGGATGTAAAAATGTTGGATCGCCAGTGCCTTGAATATACAGAGTATCCTTAATAGCCCTATATTTTAAAGCGGGAATTTTGTCAGGTAAGGATCGCAGGGCTGTGTACAAGGTAAAAATTTTAGTAGTACTAGCTGGTAAAAAATACTTGTGGCTATTAAGGCTTATCAAGGTGTCCTTTTTTACGGGATCATAGACCATGACACCTAAAAATTGATTTTCGAAAACAGCATCGTTTAAAATCTTTGCAGTTTGCTTCTTTATATACTGTTTTTTTGTAGTTGTGCAGCTTGATAAAGTACTCAATAACAATACGATAACAATAAATTTTCTCATAAAAAAGAATGGTTTCATACTGTTGAAAACTACGTAATTTAAGTGATTTAACAGCAATTTATCTATTTTTTAACTAGGTATAAGTAATAAAATGTATTTTTTTTTGGTTATCTTAGGCCTAACAATAAAAAATTTTTTATCATGACAGAATCAATGCTTGAGTATACTATTGTAGTGCTCAAAAAAGTTAGTTTTGATACACGATTATTTTATAAAGAAGTAAAAAAAGCAATTTCAATATTGTTGCCAGAGGAAGTAGAACAACTAAAAATTTGGCTTCAACAGTTCATTGACGACAAGCCTGAATTGCAACAAAGTTTAATATTAATTACGAATTAATAAAAAAAGCCACCAAATTTGGTGGCTTTTTTATTTTTTTGTGTTGGTAATCGGACTTATGATTTTAACATCTTGAAAAGTAATCGCTCCACGAACGATACTTGAAATTACTTCTTTAATAGCTTCTGTAATTTGAATTTTTAATTCACTTTTATGGTAGATAATACTTACCTCTCTTGCGGGTGATGGGGTGTTAAAATATTTCAAATTTTCTTTTTTGGTTTCACTTAAGCCTAAAGTATTTAGATAGGGCAAAAGCGTCATCCCCATACCTTCATTGACCAAATTAATTAAGGTTTCGAAACTTCCACTTTGTATCTGAAATTGTTCTCTATGAGCTACTTTAGAGGTATTACATAAATTTAACACTCCATCTCTAAAGCAATGTCCGTCTTGTAGCAGTAATACGTCATTGATATCCAAATCACTTACATCAATTTTTGAGGAATTCCCTAAACGATGATTTTTAGGAATGTACCCTACAAAAGGTTCATAATAAAGTGGGCGTTCTTTGATAAATTCAATTTCTAAAGGAGTTACGGCAATGGCAGCATCAATATGGCCATCTTGAATATTCCGAATTAAATCGTCTGTATTTTGCTCTTTGATAATTAGATTTACCTTGGGGTATTTTTTGATAAATGTATCTAAAAACATAGGCAATAACGTGGGCATAACCGTAGGGATAATTCCTAGAACAAATTCGCCACCGATAAACCCCTTTTCTTGATCGACAATATCTTTTATTCTATTGGCTTCATTGACAATATTTTTAGCTTGTGCAACAATTTTTTTACCAACTTCGGTAATAGCAATGGGCTTTTTGCTCCGATCAAAAATAAGAATGTCTAATTCATCCTCTAACTTCTGAACTTGCATACTTAAGGTGGGTTGTGTTACAAAACTTTTTTCGGCAGCTAAAGTAAAATTTTTATACTCAGCAACAGCAAGAACATATTGTAATTGGGTAATTGTCATTCGTGTTATTTTATACTGTAAAATTATAAAAACTCTCGCTAAAACAAGTTGTTTTTAAGGTATATATTATTTAAATAAAGGCCTGATAAAAATAAAATACAGGGAATATTTTGCTTAAAATTTAAACAAAAGGGTATTAGAGCCTATGTAGTGTATTTGGTATAAAGTAAAAAGTGCAAAAGACCCTTTATTTATGGTCTTTTGCACTTTGATACTCCTAATTGTTTAATTTGCAAGGTATTAAAATCGAATGATAAACGATAGATCTTCGTCTTTAACTTCAAATTTTGCATCTCCAAAACTTGGAGGTCCAAAAGACATTTCATTTCCTGACATGCCGTAGTTTTCTTTAGGCATTCCATTGGTTTCAAAATCCATTTGCTTGTTGTCATTGGCATCATGTAAAGCCATAATGGCGTATTCTCCTATGGCAACATTCTTGAAAGTAAAGCTAACTTTACCATCTATAATAGTACTTTCTAAATTTTGAATTCCTGGTCCTTTCATAAAGGTATCAGTTGTGTGCAATGAAAGTAATACTTTACCTTCATTACTCAGAACGTTATCAATGGTTACTGTAATGTTCTGTCCTTGTGCTTCTTGCGAAAAGCCAAAACTCGTTAAAAATAAAAATGCGGTGTAAATTGCTAAATTTTTCATGTGATTGTTTTTAAGTGTTGATTAATTACATCACAAAGTTGCAAATCTATTTAACAAAACTAAAACAGAAACTACTCAACTGTAGAAATGGGGTGCTGAAGTGTGGTTTTATATCAATACTATGGGCTATTTATCTTTTTTACCCCAACAAAGGTATGCACAACAGGCCTTTCTCTTGCTTTATCATCAGGGGCGTTACTCGTCTAATCTAAGAAAGTTCTATCAAAAGAAAAAGGATCGCTTTTACGAGCATCAACGGTTACTTGTACTGCTTTGTTGCCACCATCTATCTGAACCCTGGTGATGTTTTTTTCATCCCAAGGCTTATTTCTAAACCAAAAATGCCCGTCACCTTGCAAAAATAAAATTGGTTTTTCGAACGAAGCAGCTGCAGCTCTAAAAGGAATGGTGAAGGGTTCAAATTTTGCAGCACCAGCCTCTACCATATTGGCATGGGCCATGACGACAATGGCTTCAATATTATTTTTGTTGGCTTCGATTTGAGTATTTAAAAAATTGACATTATCAGTTAATCTTTCGGTCCACTCTGCCTGATCATGAACACTACTTCCTACGATGTTTAACCCAATAAAAAGTATTTTTTCTTGCACCCAACTAAAATTTTCAGTTCGTGCCACTTGGTAGGTTATGTTTTGATCGAAAGTCCAATTTTCATTAAATTTTAGAAAATAGCGTTTCCAGTAGCCTAAGGCTTCTATAGGGTCGGAACAGTCATTATATTCATTGTCTCCCAACAGCATAAACGTGGGTGTTGTAAAGGTTTTTAGAATACTACTAACATCGGCATAAACAGCTTCATTACAAGGATCAGCTCCCCTTTTAATGTCGCCAACATGGACTACAAATTGTGAACTAGTGATCGTATTATGGGTATTCACCATAGCTATAAGTCCATCTCTTTGGGTATCGCCGTAAGGTACATCTCCAATGACAGTAAAGCTAACTGGCTTTATCATTTCTGGATCTGGCTCTTTGGTCTTGTTCTCAGCATCCGAACAGGACAAAAAGAGAAAAATAATGCCTATTAAAATAAACGGCTTACTAAAAATTTTAAAGTGTATCATATCCTAATAGTTTGGGTTCGGTGCCTAGCGCTATTTTTGATGGTATTTTATACAATCAATTATTTACTGGTATTGTTTCATAGCTTGAGCAATAGCACAAGCAGATGCTGATTTTGTGTCTTCAAGTTCACTGATAATTTTTGGGTGATCTTCAGCTCTTGTTTGGGATAATTTATAGGTAGCTTGTATGCTATCTATCGAAATTTTAAAACCAACAACACCTTTAACTTGTTGTAAAGTTTCATGAGACATGTCATGTAGTGAAATAGGATTTTTTGAATTCCTCTCATATTTTTCGACTAATTTATGGAGTGATGCCATCACTTCTTCTTCACTAATAACCGTCAACTTTCCGTAAATATGTACGGCAATATAGTTCCAAGTAGGTACTTCTTCTTCTTTGTACCACGATGAGGAAATATACGAATGCGGGCCGTTAAAAATACATAGTACGTCACCTTCATCATCAAAATATGAAGCTTGGGGATTGGCTCTTGAAATATGCCCAACTAAAATATCCTTGCCGTTTTCGTCAGTATCTAATTCTATCGGAATATGCGTTGCCCATGGTTTATTGTTCACTTGGTTGATTAGAATACCAAAACTATTTTGAATCAAAAAATCTTTTATTTCAGCTAGTTTAGTTTGTTTGTAGTGTTGCGGGATATACATGATTACCATTAATTTGTCTTGTGCTAATTTAAGCAAAAAAACACCCTTTAAGGCAAAAGCTTTAAAGGGTGTTTAGAATTTGAAGTTTTTATTCCAAGAAATTATTCTATAGTAACATTAAATGTTGCACTAACATCGGTTTCACCACCAGCATCGGCTAAACCAGTATTTGGTTTTTTTGGTTCATGACGCAATGTAAACGTTAAGGTTCCAGTACTTGCAGCACCAGCTGTAAGTGTAAACATGGTGCCTAATGGGTTACCATCACTATCATTGTTTGCTGAAACAGCAGTCGCATCTAGTCCACCAATGGTAAAAAAGAATTGATGCTCATTGCTTTCTTCCTCAACTTCATCGGTAATATTTTCTGCTGGATTTAGGGTTTCATTTAATAAAACAAGCGTACCGTTATAAACTGCACCCGCCATTAAATTACCAGAAACTGTTACTACAGGATCATTAGGCCCTTCGCCATCTAAATCACGCGTTTGTAAGGTGATGGTCGTTCCACCTCCAACAGGTGTTAATGTAGCGGTTAAGGTAGTTATTACCTCTTCTTCATTTATAGCTATTGGATTTTCATCATCATCACAACTAGTTAAAAGTAATCCTGCAAATAAAAATGCTGCTAAAAATTGTATTTTTTTCATGTTTAATATTTTAAATAATTAATAATTGATTTTTATGTTAAGTAAAAAATTACGACCTAAATCATCTGCGTAATACCGCAGACGATTTAAGTAATTTCGATATCGTGTATTTGTTATATTGGTCATGGCAAACCCAAGAGTCAAGCTCGATTTTTCGTTCATTTTAAAATCCATACTCGAGTTGAAATTAAGTAGATGGTACGCATCGGGTGGCGTACTTACATCAATAAGCTCTGTAGTTTGTGTTTCCGGAATAAAAACTTCAAAATTATTATCTGGAAATTCATTTTGTCTAAAAACAAAATCGCTTTGTATGCTTAGTCTTACATTGTTTAGCTCTGAATTTTGATAAACAATTTCATTCTGTGTATTTGCTGAGGGCATATTTATTAAGGCCAAATTTCTAGTGAGATCGTAGCCTTTGACCAATGAAAATTGATGCTTGTAATGTATGTTTTTCGAAAATTGGTACAGTGCATCAATATCTACGCCTAGCAATCGCGCATTGGTTTGGCGGTATTCCCAAACTTGAAAATTACCACGAACCGTTTGTTGAATACCAGTGGGCTCAATCAACATAAAGTTATTTATAGTATTTACATACGGATTTACAGAAAAACTAAAAACCTCATGTTCACGCTGAAAATTTACCACAAATTTATGGGCAACTTCTGATACAAAACGCAAATCGCCCAACTCGATCCGAGAGGCAGAGTGATGCAAGCCTTCACTAAAAAGCTCAGACGGATTTGGAGCACGAGACGCCAACGAATAATTGAAGCTTAGTGTGTAGTCTTCATCCATAAAATAATTAGCACCCACTGTGGCTGAACTATTATTAAAACGCAACTCCGGATTAGTTAATACTTGGTTGCCTGAAGTTTCAATCACCAATTCTGGAAATAGTTGATCGTAATTACGTGATTCCCAAAACGAGGTTCTGTAAAATTTTAAAGCATCGATAAAGGTGTAATCGAATCGTGCACCAGCTTCGAGCAACCATTTGTCGTTTAAACGATGATCAACAATAGCATAAGCACCCAAATCATATTTATCATAATCAGGGATTAACCTTCTTACATCAGTTTCTGGATTCGCAAAATTATCTTGATATCTAGCCACTATCCCTGTTTTTAGGTCTGTAGTTTCAGATAATTTACTATCTAAATCAAGCATAAGTGTGTGCGTACTCAATGCCAAATCTAGAGAAGCTTCCCCGCTATTGTCACCCCGACGCACATCGAATTCTAAGCGATTATTTTGCTGAAAATCGTATTGCAAACTAAGTTTCCCTAATCCGTTAAACCTTTTAAATGCTTTTAAGCGCGCTAAATGATGGGTAACCTCCTGCCTTGGTTCATTAAGGTCGTAGGTAAAGTCATTAATAATCAAAGGTCTGTCGCTATTTATGGCTCTAAATTGGTCCTCCGCGCCTCCCAAGTGAGATGCTCTTAATATTCCTATATCATTTTTAAAAACTGAATATAAAGCTTCAAAACCATATTTAAACTGGTTAAAACCCACCCGAAAAGAAGCATTGGTCTCATAAATCCCCGTGTTGCTTAGCACGTAATCGGGAGTTTCAAAATCGCCAAAGCGTTTTAGGGTTGCTTGCGCAGTGCCATACCAACCGTTTTCATAACTTTTGGTGAGTTGTGAGCTTAGAGAACCACCACGACCGTTCGTAGCAACTGTCATTAATGTTTTTCCAAAAAGGCTATCTTTTACAGGCACTTTAGCGGCTTCTGCAACAATAACACCACCAATAGCGTCACCACTGTATTGCAAGGCCCCAGCCCCTTTAATGACAGAAATGCTTCCGATAGCATTAATATCTAGATTCGGTGCATGTTCTGAACCCCATTCTTGATCTTCCATTTGAACTCCGTTATTGATAACAATGACACGGCTACTATGTAATCCGTTTATCATGGGTTTTACAACGGTATTTCCGGTGTTTAAGGAGGATACTCCCGACAAACTATTTATGGCATCACCTAAGGAGCCACTACTATAGCGTTCTAAATCTTCTTGAGAAATATTTTTCTCAATAATGGTATTTAGCTTTTTAGTAATGGATAGGCCTTTAACAATAATTTCGTTTAATTCCTCTATATGGTGTTCTAAATAAATAGTTTTGCTAGTATCGCCATCTATTTTAATATTCAATACTTTGGTTAAACAATAGGGATGTGATATTTGAATATTATAGCTTAGATTGCACAAGTTGGGAATCGTGAAATTCCCTTCTAGATCGGTGATGACCATTTGCTCAGTTCCGGCTACAATTAAGGTAGCTCCAACGAGTATAGTACCGTCGTGAAGGTCGATAACTTTTCCTGAAAGGGTATTGTTGCAATTTTGTGAAATGGCGGTTGCACTGCAAATTAACAGAAGCAACAAAGTGTAAATACGCATATAATTTTTCTTGATTAAGAATACTTAGTTTTAAACTAAACAAGAAAATAAGGAGGTGCTCTTAATTGGGTATTGGTGGTATGAAAAGGAGTATATAATAAAGTTGTAAAGTGCTTTTTAGAAGCAGTAGGAATAGTGGAAACTAAAAAATCTGGATAGTCATAAATTTCATAGGTCAACGGAACAAAGTGAAAATCACAAATTTCACAATCAATAAGCGTTTCATGATAATGCGTATTTACCTCTTTGCAGGTCGTGTGTTTGTGGCCATCAAAAGCATGTGCAAATTGAATAGCATTTGGAAATAAGAATAGTACAAATAACAAAAGCGATACGGCTTTTTGCCGTACTTGCTTCTTGCTAGTGATGTGCTTGCCTTTCTCCATGGTACGGTAAAAATAGAAAATACCTTAAGATAAATAAAAACTTTAAGTTTTTTTTTGGTTTATTCGCCTCCCAATTTTGAGAAATTTTTTAAAAATTGATGACTTAACAGGTTTAGTAGTTCTTATAAATGTGTATAGATACCCTATTACTTTTTCAAAACGGAAATAATAAAAGGACGAATTAAAAATAATTCATGGCGCTTGAACTCTATGTAAAATATTGATTTATAAGTATATGATATTTTACAAACGACTACAAACGTTTGTAAACGTAAGTAACTATTTCCGAACCGTGTGCCATTGAAATGTCGTTTTATGTTTGCAGTGTCGAAACAATAGTGTTGCGATAGTATGAACTGTTATAACGTAAAATTAAAATTATGAACGCACTTAGAAATTCAGTACAGTTGATTGGAAACTTGGGTAACGACCCAGAAATTGTAAACTTGGAAGGTGGCGCAAAATTGGCCAAATTCTCTATCGCTACCAGTGATAGTTACAAAAACGCACAAGGTGAAAAAGTAGAAGACACCCAGTGGCATAATATTGTGGCCTGGGGAAAAACCGCCGAAATTGTAGAAAACTATTTAACCAAAGGAAAGCAAGTAGCCATCGAAGGTAAATTGGTACACCGCTCTTATGAAACCAAAGAAGGGGAGAAGCGCTACATCACCGAAATAAAATGCAACGAGCTCATGATGCTTGGGAAATAATATTTTTCATCAAAAGCAAAAACGGTTCAGGTATATACCTGAACCGTTTTTATGTTTGTTTGAAAGAATCCCTATTTCTATGTAGACTTTAAGGAAATATAAAAACCAAGTTTTTTATTTCTGAATATCGTTTTTCTAAGTAAAATCACTAATCCAAAGTTACAGTTCTTGCGCAGTCGCCACCTGGACATTCTCTACAAGGTAAATTACTACTTATAGGTCTACATCCAAAGTTATAGTTCTTGCACAGTCGCCACCTGGACATTCTCTACAAGATAAATTACTACTATTAGGAGTACATCCAAGACCGCTAATACAAACTTTCGACGTGCAAGAAACACCGGCGTCTACTAATGACAATGCAAGCTTATTTTCTTGTGTTGTTTCAACAACTTTTAGTAAAGTTGTAGTCTTCAATTCTGATGATGTTGAAACCAAAAAGTATTCGCCATCAATTATTTCAACTGCTGTTGACGTAAATTTAACCTCCTTGCTATAACTGGGATCGGCTACTTTAAATTGTACCATTAAATCTGCTGCAACAAGCTCGTTTATTCTAGCGATTTCATCTGCAGAAATTGTTGGTTCCACATCTTTTTGATCATCATTTGAACATGACAAAGCAAAACTTGCAATAAATAATACTAATAAAAAATTCGGGAAAAACATTTTAATTTTCATGGATTAAGATTTAGGGTTATTAAATTTAAATATCATTCAAAAACGGTCTTGTTGTTTCTTTATTGCAGTTGGTTTATTTTAAAAATTATGAACGCACATACAAATTCAGTACAGTTGATTGGAAACTTGGGTAACGACCCAGAAATTGTAAATCTTGATGGTGGAAGTAAACTTGCTAAATTTTCAATTGCAACAAGCGAAAGCTACAAAAACGCACAAGGTGAAAAAGTAGAAGGCACCCAATGGCACAATATTGTTGCTTGGGGAAAAACCGCCGAAATTGTAGAAAACTATTTAACCAAAGAAAAGCAAATAGCCATCGAAGGTAAATTGGTACACCGCTCTTATGAAACCAAAGAAGGGGAGAAGCGCTACATCACCGAAATAAAATGCAATAAGCTCATGATGCTTGGGAAATAAACTTGAATACATTGTAAAAAAGAAGCCTCGCTGTAAAGTGAGGCTTCTTTCGTTTTTTTAATCATATGGGGATAAGTAATCAGTAAACAGAGGCAGTTGGCAGTTAAAAAAAATAATTTTAAAACTTCTATTTCTTTTTTTGTTTCCCTATTAGGGCAAACTGAACACTATTTACTTTTCACCCTTAATTCCTAGGGTTCCGATTGCGATTTTTACTTCTCGGGTTTCGGTTATTTTGATTTTTAGGTCGGTTGTTTTGTTGTCTAGGCCTCCTATCTTCATCAGGTTCTCCTTTCTTAGAACCGTCATCTACATACGGATGGTCTGATATGACAGGAATGGTTTGTTTTATCAACTTTTGAATATCCTTTAAATAGGGTCGTTCTTCTCCATCACAAAACGATAAGGCAACACCACTAGCATCTGCCCGACCTGTTCGGCCAATTCGGTGTACGTAGGTTTCAGGTACATTTGGCAAATCGTAATTTACCACTAAAGACAACTCGTCTATATCAATGCCACGTGCTGCAATATCAGTAGCTACTAAAACCGTTAATTTTCCGTCTTTAAAATCGTTCAAAGCATTTTGTCGTGCCGTTTGCGATTTGTTGCCATGGATAGCGGCCGCATTTATTTCAGCCTTATCCAGCAACTTTACAATTTTATTGGCACCATGCTTTGTTCTTGAAAAAACCAACACCGCTTTGGTTTGTTTTTCTTCGATTAAATGCACTAACAATTTTACCTTGTCGCCTTTGGCTACAAAATAAATACCTTGCGTGACTTTTTCTGCCGTCGCTTGTTGCGGTTTAATGGTGACCTGTTCAAAATCGCCCAGAATTTTCTGTGAAAGTTCTACGATGGTTTTAGGCATGGTTGCCGAAAAGAAAAGCGATTGCCGTTTTGGAGGTAGTTTCGCAATAATTTTTTTTACATCGTGAATAAAGCCCATATCGAGCATTTGATCTGCCTCGTCGAGCACCACAAATTCTAAATCACGAAGTGAAATAAAGCCTTGATTCATCAAGTCTAAAAGTCTACCCGGCGTAGCCACCAAAATCTCCACGCCTTTTCGCAATTCATCGGTTTGTTTGCCTTGTTTTACACCACCAAAAATCACAGTATTTTTTATACCTGTAAACTTGCCATAAGCCGTGAAACTCTCACCAATTTGTATGGCCAATTCACGCGTTGGTGTAACCACCAAAGCTTTTATTTTTCGCTTTCCGAGTCCGCTATTGTTCTGATAAATATGATGTAATATGGGAATCCCAAAGGCTGCCGTTTTTCCTGTACCGGTTTGTGCAACACCCAATAGGTCTTTGCCTTTAAGTAAAATAGGAATTGCTTGTTCTTGAATGGGAGTTGGGTTTTCGTACCCTTGTAGTTCTAGCGCTTTTAAAATAGGAGCTGCAATTCCTAACTCTTTAAATGTCATGTAGTTTTATAAATATTTTGCAAAGGTAGTGAAATAGTTAAACAGTACGGTAGTCGGGTATGGGGCTAGTGAAATAGTTGGTTGATACTGTCGTTGAGGAATTAAAAAGCTAAGGAGTAAATAAATAAAACCTTAGCCATAAAAACACAGAAAAGAAGCCTATACTTCTTACATCCTGACACTACATAGATTTTTTGAGTACGAATAGTTAAGCGAGGCACTTAAGGTGAACAAACTTGGCTATTGTAAAGTAAGTATTCAAAATAAATTACTTGGCGATTCAGCTTAGTGTTTGTTTTTAAGCACTAAACCGTTTTCTCAGAATCAGCCACTAGCCGATTAATTTCGGATAACTCAGCATCGGTTAAATGGCGCCATTTACCCACTTCTACATCGAGATCAATATTCATAATTCGCACACGTTGTAATCGCTTTACCCGATATTCTAAATGCTCACACATTCTACGAATTTGGCGGTTTAGACCTTGAGTTAAAATAATACTGAAGGTGTATTTATCAATTTTAGTCACCTTACATGGTTTTGTAACTGTATCTAAAATAGGAACTCCGACACTCATTTTTCTTAGAAAATCTGAGGTAACAGGCTTGTTTACTGCAACAATATATTCTTTCTCGTGGTTGTTTCTAGCTCTTAATATTTTATTGACAATATCGCCATCATCGGTCATAAAAATTAAGCCTTCACTGGGTTTATCAAGTCGTCCTATGGGGAAAATACGTTTGGGATAGTTAATAAAGTCAATGATATTATCCTTTTCTACACCGGTATCAGTAGTACAAACAATTCCTACGGGTTTATTAAAAGCGAGGTAGGTGAATTTTTCTTTAGGCTTCCCAACCAATTCACCATTAACGCGAATTTCATCTGCAGGGGTAATTTTAGTCCCCATTTCAGGAACAGCACCATTTACCGTAACCCTGCCTTGCTCGATTAATTTATCGGCCGCTCTACGCGAGCAATAACCAACTTCGCTTAGGTATTTATTAATTCGGGTTGCTTGTTCGTCTTTCATCTATAGTTTACTCTATTGCAAAATTAAAATAATGTACCAATGTACCAATTGTTTCAGGTAACATTGTGTTTGATTTGATAATTTATTGATTTGAATAGGATTACTAATGTAAAATGTAACTAGGAGGTTCAGGTCATACTGAAAAAAAAGTTCAAGCTCAAACTTCGGCTGCGCTGATTGAAAAAGCGTAAGTTCAAAAATAGTCGTAAAAATTGAACTAATGAGTGTCGGTTAAGATCGATTATTTCTAGAATGAATTGAAGTTACTGCTAGTTCTAAGGTCATTTTTAACCATCTAATTTTTAATTTCATTAAACACAAGCCGCTTCTGCACAACGTTCTCCGTCCATAGCTGCCGAAACAATGCCACCTGCATAGCCGCCACCTTCGCCACATGGGAAGAGTCCTGAAATCTCTGGATGTTCTAAGTTTTCCTTTCTTGGGATATTGACAGGGGAAGAGGTTCTTGATTCTACGCCTATCACGTTTGCTTCAGCCGTATAGTATCCTTTCATTTTCTCGCCAAAAGCTGCAAATCCACCCCGTAATCTACTTCCTATAAATTTGGGTAAGAGAGAATGTAAGGGAACTGATTTTAAACCTGGTTGGTAGGAGCAGGGGTTAAGATCATTGGATAATTTGCCTTCTACAAAATCAGTTAAACGTTGGGCTGGTGCTGTTTGAGTTCTTCCCCCGGCGGTAAAAGCCAATCGTTCTAAATCTTTTTGAAAAGCTAAACCTTTTAAAACGCCATGCGCTTCGTATTTTTTTAAATCTTCATTGGCATTTATTTCTACTACAATGCCCGAATTAGCAAATAAGTTATTTCTTTTAGAGGGCGACATACCATTAACAACTACTTCTCCTGGAGAGGTCGCGGCAGGAACAATAAAGCCACCCGGGCACATGCAAAATGAATATACACCTCTATTTTTAACCTGTTCTACCAAGCTGTAAGAGGCTGCTGGTAAAAGCTCGTTACGCTCGCCTGAGCAATGGTATTGAATACTATCGATAATATGTTGTGGATGCTCTACACGAACACCCATGGCGAATGACTTAGCTTCTAAAGCAATTTCTTTTTTATGCAATAGATAATAGATATCTCTGGCGGAGTGTCCGGTAGCCAAAATTACTTTAGTAACGGGCATTTCTTGACCATTTTGCAGTTGTATGGCTTTGATGGCATTATTTTGAATCGTGAAATCTACCACTCGGGTATTAAAATGAATTTCGCCACCAAATTTCAAAATAGTTTCTCGAATATTCTCCACTATTTTTGGGAGCTTATTGGTGCCAATATGCGGATGCGCATCAATCAAAATCTGATCGGTAGCTCCGTGATGCACTAAGCTTTCGAAAATTCGACGTACATCGCCACGTTTAATACTTCGGGTGTATAATTTTCCATCGGAATAGGTACCCGCTCCACCTTCGCCATAGCAGTAATTAGAATCTTCGCCTACAATATGGTCTTGGTTAATAGCTTTTATATCTCTTCGTCTTTCTTGTACATTTTTACCACGTTCTAATACGATGGGTTTAAAACCTAATTCTAAGCAACGCAGCGCCGCCCACATTCCTGCAGGACCAAAACCAATAATATGAATTTCTTTCGCTTTAGAGACATCTTTGTAATCAAAAGAATAATCAGGCTTCTCAGAAGGTTTTTCTCTGAGATAAACTTCTAGCTTATAATTAAAATAGATACTCGGTTTACGCGCATCAATAGATTTACGCAATACTTTAACGGTAATATCTTTTTCAGCTACCCCTAAATATTTAGCAGCCTTGGTGCTAAGAATCCCTTCTTGCGATTCTTCTTTTAATGAAACTCGAAGCTGAAACGTTCTAATCATGCTGCAAAATTAGTTGAAATTTACCAAACAGCATATCAAACCACAACACAGTATTCATTTTTTATAACTTATGTACTGTATATTTTTTAGAGTGTGATACGTATAGAGAATTCCAAAAAAAAACCACGTTTTAAAACGTGGTTCCTTTTCATGTTTTGTTATTTAGATTTGGGCTGATCTCTATTGATTTCACTGATATCGATAGCTGTAGCTTCTACACCTAGAAAGTGTTTGCTAAAATGATCAGCACGTAGCCAAAATGAATACTCTGTCATGTTGCCAAAACCATGACGTTGACCTGGCATAAGCATAAAATCAAAGCGCTTGTTGGCTTTAATTAACTCATTGGCCATTCTAATAGTGCCTCCTGGGTGAACGTTATTATCTATATCACCAGTGATGAGCATTAAATTTCCCTTTAAGTTTTTGGCTAAAGATTGGTTGTCGTCTATCAGGTATTTGTATTTTACGTTACCGTCATCATCCATTTCTTCTTGAACACCATGGTGCGTTTCACTCCACCAGCTATTGTAAATATTGTTATCATGGTTACCAGCAGAAGATACCGCAGCTTTAAAGAAATCTGGATACACCAGCATGGCTGCTGTAGACATAAAACCTCCACCGGAGTGACCATAAATACCCACTTTTTCAATATCTATAAAGGGATGTTTATCGGCAAGTTGTTCTGCCACATGTCTTTTGTCTGCTAAACCATAATCTCTTAAATTACCATACCCATAATTATGATACCACTTAGAACGGTCAGGATGCCCACCGCGATTTCCCATAGTTACTACAATAAATCCAACTTGGGCCATACGATCTAAACGATCCATACCCAAGGAAAAGGACTTATTTACAGCTTCAGTTTGGGGTCCAGGATACACGTATTCTAATAAAGGATAAGATTTGGTTTCATCAAAATCGAATGGTTTGTACATGACACCATAAATATCTGTAATTCCATCATCGGCTTTCATTTTAAAAGTTTCAGGAAACTGATACCCTGTAGCCATCAATTGCGATAAATCAGCCTCTTCTAATACCATGATCAGGTTTCCAGAACTTGATCTTAATTCTGATTTAGGTACAGTATTTACTCTAGAATAGTTATTTACAAAAAAGGCATTAGCATCACCCATGTCGGTGCTCGTGTTATAATCTCCAGGATTTAATGCTTTTAATCCAGAACCATTTAAGTTAATACTATACATATGTTCGTAATAAGGATCTTGGTCATTGGGAATACCATGTGCTGTAAAGTATAATTTTCTATTTTTTTCATCTACGCCAACCGCGCTTTCTACATGATAGGATCCAGAAGTAATGGCGTTTTTTAAATTACCTTCAATGTCATATAAATAGTAGTGTGCCCATCCCGAACGTTCTGCCCAATGTAGCATTTCAGTTTCGTTATTAAATAGGACTAAAGGCCGTGCTTCAATATAGGTGTTAAAACGCTCTTCAATCAATACTTTGGTTTCCCCCGTGTTGATATCCGCAACACATATATCGAGCTTTTTGCGGTCTCTGCTTATGGTACTGTAATAAATTTTACCTTTTTTAGATAAAAGTAAGGACGGTCTGAAGTCATCATCCTCATTTGATTTTTTTGTAGGTTCACGGTATACTTGAATGCTCTGCTGTTTTACAGTGTCTAATTGTACCTGAATTTTACTTTTTGTAGGGATATCGAACACATGAAGCTCCGCTTTGTAAAACTCATCTTCACCTGGCATATGGTATTTATAAGTCTCAAGGGTTGGTCGCTTGCTAGAGGTCGTGTTAATAACCCAAAGATCATTAATGTGTCTAGAATCCGTTCTTTCAAATACAAATTTTTTGGAATCGTGAGACCAAAGGCCACGAACAGATTTTCGATTGTCTTTATTCTTTAGTTTCGTTTCATTGTTTTCACCACGAGTACTTCCGCCAAAATCATAATTTTCCTCTCCATCAGTGGTCCATTGGTTTTCCACGATAGTAGAATCCTTTTCGTTTTTTACGGCTTTTAGGAAATTTTCTTTATCCATCCAATACATATTGTAGTTCTTGGAGAATAATACGATAGAACTGTCTGGTGCAATATTGGCCCATTTTTTCCAGTCTTCATCACCTTTCTTTTTGTTGCTAATAAGGGTTAAAGTATTACTACCTAGAACATACTCAAAATGATAAACCTTATTGACCTGTTTAGCCTTTTTAGTTTTTTCTTTTTTCTTGTCGACCGTTTTTGTAGAATCTTTTTCTATACTATTTTCAGTTTTTGTGTCTTCGTCTTTTTTCTCTTCATCAACTTTTTCAGTAGATGTGACGTAAAAGCGTATCGCAGTTTCGTTTTTTACGAATTCAAAATCGAACTTAGGCAAATGTTTGGCATCATAGGGATCTTTAGTCATCTCGGTTAACCACTTAGCCATTTTTTCGTTATCAAAAAGTTCTCTTTTACTGCGATTGTCGGCATCCACTATATAGTATTTAGAGCCATCAGTGGTTTTGTATTGATACCAAAAGCGATTGCCATTTTTTAACCAATGAGGGTTGACTGAAGTTGAATGCACTAACTTTCCTAAATTGGTCGGTGAGTATTTAGCAGCAGCTCTATAATTTGGAGTTGGCGTTTGATTTTCCTTATCCTTGTTTTGTGCGTTGATGAAACTAAAGGATAAACTTAAAATGAGTAGGAGTGTAAATTTTTGCATGCGTTGTGTAAGGGTTTAATGAGTCTTTGGTTATTGTTGGCACTAAAGTACTTTGAATATTATAAAATTGGTAAATATTTAACATTAGACTAACGAAACCTATCAAAGGTTTAATCCAAAAAGCGATTTTAATAGAAGGAGTGTTTAAAAAGTTAAAAATACTAAGTTTTATTTAAGCTTTAATTCAAGGTATACCTACCAAGTTTGCCGGTGTATTCGATTGAGCCAATACCTTTACGGTATTATTCTGTTCTACTAAACATAAATACTTTGCAGCCTTTCACTAAAAAAAATTTAGGTTGATTCCTCTTTTAAGGAAACCTGAAGCCGAAACGTTCTAATCATATGCTAAAATGAATCGAACGGCTATACCATGAGATTTTAATTCATTTAGTTCACTGATTTTCACTTTCTAGTAGTGCATTAGCATCCTGCTCATAAAAGAATAAGAGATCTAGAATCAGGTTAAAAAACCTATTTCATGTTTCTTTTAGTGCAGTGGTCTTGAGTTTCTTACCTTTTCCACAGGGGCATAAGGTAGTTTGTGACAATTCAGCCTGTTAATACTACAATTCAGCACTCCTTAGTTTGCTTTAACTGCAAAAGCCTTCAAATTTGTGGTCATTCAAAATAAGAGCGTTATGTGCTTTAAAAATAAAGATCCAACAAGTCACTTTTTAATATCTTTAAAGAAAAATAGTAAGAAGTAGACAAGTTCGCTGAAAAAATTTAAAATGAAGAATTTAAGAAAAACCATCCTAATAGGCCTTATCGTTGGTTTGGTAATTGCATTTATTGATATTGGATTGAGTGTTCTTGGCGGTAGAACCCTGAGTTTAGACACTATTTTCTTTCAAAACCTAGGGCTTTATATGCTTTATGCCTGTGTACTTACGCTTATAAATGTTTCTTTTTTCGATCATTTGAATCATAAAGTGGTTTGGAAAAAGTACGGAAAGTATAGGTTGCTGATTGGCGCTTTAGGAAGTGTAGTTCTTACTATGGCCGGTGTTTTTTTAATCCGATTTTTTATGGAAGTAGTATTAGGTAATAAAGATTGGGTAGGTTTTATTAACTCTGAAAACCCCACTTTTTACGCGGTATCACTTTTGATTACAATGGTCGTCTCGGTTTTTTTTCACGCTATTTATTTTTATAGAGCTAGTCAGCAAAAAAAGGTAACCGAGCAAAAAATAATTGCAGGTACTGCTTCGGCCAAATTCGATGCTTTAAAAAATCAGTTAGATCCGCATTTTTTATTCAATAGTTTAAATGTATTGACAAGTTTAATTGAAGAGGACCCTAAACAGGCACAAAAGTTTACCACTTCCCTCTCAAAAGTATATCGCTATGTATTAGAACAAAAGAATAAAGATTTGGTTTCTGTTGATGAAGAACTGCAATTTGCAAAAACCTATGTGCGTCTATTGCAAATGCGGTTTGAGGACAGTATAGTTTTTGAAATCCCTGAACAAACCACGAATCTAGAAGCTAGAATAGTGCCTTTATCTTTGCAGTTATTGTTAGAAAATGCCGTAAAACACAATGTGGTTTCGCCGCATAAACCATTACATATTAAGGTTTTTGAAAAAAACGGCAGGCTGGTCATTAGTAATAATTTACAAGAAAAATCAGTCGTAAAAAAGAGCACAGGAGTGGGTTTAAAGAATATTCAAGAGCGGTATGGGATACTTTCAGATAAAAAAGTAAATATCATTAAATCAGCATCGGAATTCAGAGTAGAATTACCGATACTCACAAAACAAATTTCAAGTATGGAAACACAAAAAGTATATTTAGAAGATAAACGCTACGAGAAAGCAAAAGAAAAAGTTGAAAATATTAAAGGCTTTTATGGCAACTTATTGGCATATTGTATTGTCATACCTTTTCTAATCATCATCAACTACAATACCACAAGTTTTCCTTGGGCTATTTTTCCAGCCTTAGGATGGGGATTTGGACTGGCCGCTCACGGTATGGAAGCTTTTGGCTACAACCCCTTATTTGGAAAGAACTGGGAAGCTCGTAAAATGCGTGAATACATGGATGATGATTCGTTTTAGGGGAGTTATTCCAAGGGTTTTACAACTCAAACCAATAAATCAACAATTCAGTATATCGTATTTAGGTTTCAATGAAGATTACTAGATCTTTGATTGATTCAAATAAAATAAACAAATATAAAAATCATGTATAATATTCAACCAGAAGACAAATATTTCAAGGCAAAAGAACGCGTAGCAACCCTAAAAAAGTTTTACAGTTCATTATTGGGCAATTTATTTGTGATAGTACTTACAGGTGCTATAAATTATTACACGAATGAATGGCGTTATCCATGGTTTTTATGGGTTGTTTTTGGCGTATCTATAGGAACTATAATCAAGGCTATAAAAATTTTTGGATATGATTCGGTTTTCGGAAAAAATTGGGAAGAGCGAAAAATAAAAGAATATATGAAAGATGAGGAACAAAAAACAAGATGGGAGTAATAAAAACCCTAAAGTCAAATGTTTTATGATCTAATGTCAAGTAACTTAATGAAATCATACGATGAGAAATGAACATTTAAAATTAGAAAGGGCTAAAGCACGTATCGCCCAATTAAGGGGGTTTTATATTCATGCAGCGGTATATGTTATTATCAATACGTTACTGATACTGATAAAAATTATGAATAATATAGAAAATGGGGAATCGTTTGCACAAGCATTCTTCGATTTTTCAACCTTCATTACGCCATTTTTTTGGGGAATTGGGCTGTTGGTTCATGGTTTGAAAATAAGTAGGGTAAATCCTTTTTTTAGCAAAGAGTGGGAAGCACGCCAAATAAAAAAGTATGTGGATCAAGATAAAGTTGATATTGAAAAGTTTAAATAGAAAACCATGAAAAACAATCAAAATTCAAAATTCGAAAGAGCAAAATTAAAGGTAGCTAACCTAAAGGGATTTTATAACCATCTGGTAGTTTATATCATCATCAATCTTACCCTTATTATATTTAAAGAAAAGATTATTTTTACTTTGATAAGCAAAGAAGCCATTGGGAACCCAGATTTTTTACATTGGATAAACTGGAATGTTTTTGGTACACCAATTATTTGGGGGATAGGTTTATTGGTTCATGCGATAGTTGTTTTTGGCTCAAAACCCTCTTTTGTTAAAAAATGGGAACATAAGCAGCTAGAAAAGTATATGCGTGAGTAAGGATAATATAAAAATGTATTTAAGTTAAGAATACAACAAAGTTCAAGCGCAAGTTTAAGTTCAAAATTTGCTGAGTAAAAATAAGTGTACGTCTTGGGAAACTAGAATTACAAATCTTTTAAAATCGAATAAGTGGTACTTAAGGTTTACCAAAAAACTTTAAATCTAAAACTAGAAACCAACACCAAATATCAAAAACATGAAAACCATTATCATTGAAGATGAGAAACCTTCAGCCAGAAGATTAAGTAGATTGTTGAATGAAATAGGTGTTGAGGTTTCTGTGCTTTTACATTCGGTTGAAGAAGCTGTGAATTGGTTTCAAAATAACGAACACCCGGATTTAATTTTTTTAGATATCCAACTTTCAGACGGACTTTCATTTGAAATTTTTGATGTTGTTGAGGTTAAAAGTGCTATCATTTTTACCACTGCTTTTGACGAATATGCCCTACAAGCGTTTAAGCTAAATAGCATCGATTATTTGTTAAAACCCATTGACGAAGATGAGCTAAAATCTGCCGTTAAAAAATACCAATCTTTAGCGCCCAAAAAGCAAAAATTAGCTATTGATTTTGACGATATAAAAAGGCTATTAGTGAACCCTGTTGAGCGAGAATTTAAAAAGCGTTTTACCACCAAAATAGGGCAGCACCTAAAAATCATAAATGCCGACGAAGTAGAATGTTTTTACAGTGAAAACAAAGGAACCTATGCAGCGACTTCTGACGGTAGAAATTACCTTTTAGAAACCACCTTAGAAAACTTAGAAGATGATTTAGATCCCAAATTATTTTTTAGAGTGAGTCGTAAATTTTATGTGAACGTCAACTACATAAAAGATATGGTCTCCTACACCAATTCAAGGCTTCAGATTAAATTAATAAAGTTTAATGAGCAAGAAATCATCGTTAGTCGAGAGCGTGTAAAAGACTTTAAGTTGTGGTTAGAGTAAGTAGTTTTAAAACCCTGATTTAATACATTTTAAATAAGTAAAAAACCCACTATAAGTTTTCTTTATAGTGGGTTTTTTATATGGTTTTAAGTTTTTATTCAATACGATTGTCATCAAAAGATGAGGGGAGCAATTTAGGAATTAATTTTATAAAAATAGGTAATAATACAGCACCACCTGGCAATATAAAAATCGCTAAGGAAGGGATACTTTTGAAAATATCGAGCAATTGATTCTGTACTTTTTTCTTCTCTTCAGCACTTAAATCTTTGACTGTTGATTTAGATAAAAGTGCCACTAACTCTTTACTTTCTGAAAGCTCTTTTTGAAGCCTTTTGCTATTTCTTAAAATTAATTTATTTACGATTCTCGACATACTATCGTAAAACTGAACAGCTAAATTTTTGTCTTTTAAATGTGGAACTTGAGCTGAATTTTTTTCAAAAAAAACGGCAACGTCTTCTATGGCTTTTAATACTTTTTCTGGGGCTACTCCAAGGTCTTTTCCGACACCAAAAATGAACTTAGATTCCTTATAGTCTAAGGACTGATCTTCCCATACGGTTAAGCAAGCAACATCTAGAAAATAATTATTTTCATAGGGTACAAATTTGGTGGTTAACTTTTGTCTATACGTATCGTCAAAATTATTAATTGCACTATCTACAAAAGTCAAAGAAGAAGCAAATAGCTGTGCTAATTTTTCATCCTTTTTATTCTTTTTTTTTGAATTTAAGGCATGATAGGTCATGTTAATGGTAATGTATTCTAGCTCCTTTGCATGGGCTTTAATATCATTTTTTTCGTCTAAATAACTCTTAAATGTTAACACATCAATACATAGTAAGGAGTTGGTAATAATGCTATTGAAGGTTTTGCTAATGACATTGTCATCTAAATAAACACGAGATTCTATCAGTTTTTCAAGTTGAGATGATGTCTTCTTTCCGTTTAGTATTTTTTGAAGTAATGATATTTTACCAATTCCTAATTGTGTGTAGAATTCAAAAATAGCTTCTAGAAATTTTGAAAAATCAGTTGTTCCTGTTTTGTTTTTATAGGTAAAGTAAAGGCCTGTTAATAAATTAATCTTAGCCTTTTCATCTTCGGACAAGGGGTGTTCGGGATGAATAAATTCAGGTATCTTAATATTAATACCATAAATAAATCCTAACTCCTTTAAATGTGTATAGAGTTCATCAAAATTATCATACAGACTTTGATAATCTTTTACTAAATATCCAAACTTATCAATCCAACCGTTTGATGAAGGGTTCATTACTATTGCTGTTTAAAATGCGAAATTACTACAATTGCCAAAAGTAACTACTATTCTTTTTTAAAATTCAGAACCGCAGAGCCTGCTTTTTTGATCTTAACAAAATTTTAACACTTAAAAACAAACCTACTTTTAATTCCCTCGTAAGTGTTGTTGAATTTATAATCTAAAAACTTTCAATTATGAAAAAAACAAAAATTTATTTAGGACTTGCCATTTGTGCAGTTGCAACTATTGTTTTGGTAGCCGCCGATCATATCGACGCTCCATCATCTAGAGGAACTTCCGCAGATATTGCAGATTTTTATGCTTTTGAGCCAACAACAGGTTCAGATAACACTGTTTTTATTGTGGACTTACAGTCTAATGTATTACCAGATTTAGCGTATGGTACTTTTGATGAAGACGTTCTTACCGAAATTAACATTGATACCGACGGTGATTTAGTAGAAGATTTGGTGATCCAAGCGATTCCTAGAGATGGTGTTATGTACTTCTTTGGACCAGTTGCTCCTGCGCAAAAAGGTTTGGATAGTCAAGTATGGGTTGATGCTCCTTTAGGTAGTGTTGAAATTTCAGAGGCAAGTGCTAAAGTAACAACAACCGCAAGTGGTGTTAAGTTATTCGCGGGACCACGCCAAGACGCATTTTTCTTTGACTTCTTTCAGTTTAACGCGGTTATCGGAGGAACAGCGCCAAACGGCTTTAAAGCGGCTAATGAAGCTGTAGATACTTTTGACGGCGCCAATACCATGTCTGTTGTTATTGAATTACCTAATAGTTTATTAGGAGCAACTACAGCGACCAATGCTTTGGGATTAGAGGTTTACAAAACATGGGTAACATCAAACAGAAAACAATAATTAATTATTTAAAAACAAGAATTTATGAAACTTTCAAATGTACTATACGCCATGCTATACGTAGCAGCAATTTCTTTTGTCTCATGCGATAATGATGACAATGATACGATGCAAATGCCAGATCCTAAGGCCGATTTTTCAGGTACCTATTCACAGGTAGATCACATGGGTCGACCAGGAATCAATACAGTTTTAAGTGCTGATGATGCCACTAAAGATTTGCACAACAGAACCCTTCCAGCTAATATGGCGGCAACTTTTCAAGCTGGATTTGAAGCAAGATTAGAAGCTTATCATGATGTGTATGCCAATATTTTAGGAGCAGATCCTGCAGCGGTTAACTACGAGAATAACATTTTGGGCTTGGATGCTGCAAGTTTAACAGGCTATTTGGCTGCTGATGTTTTAGAAGTAGCTCCAAATTTACCAACAACATATTTTAATCCAGGAACTGATGCGGATATGGACGGAAGAATTTTAGTGCCAGATGGCGATGAAGTGGCATTAACAGGAAGAATGATTCAAGATGATGTAATCGATGTTTCTTTAATACTATTATTTGGTGGTATGGAAGGTAATCGTTTTAGCGGTCAAGATACCGACGGCGATGGAATGCCTAATTTACCCAGACTAACATCAGACGGCGTTGGTATCACAGCCAACCCCACAACTACCTTTCCTTACTTGGGCAACCCAGAATAAGGATGCTATGAAGGAGAATTGGGAGGATACAAGTTATCCTCCCATATTTTTAAAACAAACCCTAAAACAAAATAATTTCATTATGAAACAGATACTCTATATATCCCTATTTACTATATTGTTTTCTTGTCAATCTGAAACAAAAAATAAAATTACACATGCTGATGACTATCATCAGTACTTAAATTCAGCAGCTCCAGAAACTTCTTCAAAATATTTTGATTTGTGGAACTCAAAAATTCAACCCGATAGTATTCAACTCACCAGTTTTGGTATTGTTGCTGGGCAGTATGACAGCTATTTTAAGGCAACAGGTGACATCGAATATTTAAAAAAAGCGGAAAAGGCCTTAGAAAAAGCAGTAGAAATTGCCGCGGTGGGCAGAGCTGGGTATAGAAGAGCCCTAGCAAGAAATTATATTTCGCAGCATAGGTTTAAAGAGGCACTTGTACAGGCTGAAACGGCCCAAAAAATAGGAGGGGGACGCTTAGAAACCCAAAGTCTATTGTTTGATGTGCATATGGAATTGGGAAACTATCCTCTTGCAAAAAACTATTTAGACAGTATTACTGACTTAAATAATTTTGATTTTTTAATTCGCGCTGCAAAATGGAATGATTATAAAGGAGATTTATCCTCTACCATCAATTATATGGAGCAGGCTACCAAAAAAGCTGAAAACACGAAAAATGAAGCCTTAACGTTGTGGGCCTATACCAATTTAGCAGATTATTATGGCCATGACGGGAATATCAAAAAATCCTACGACTTATATTTAAAAGCGCTGCATTTAGATCCTCAAAACGCCTATGCAAAAAAGGGTATTGCTTGGATTGTTTTTTCTCACGAACAAAACCCAAAGGAAGCCTTGCGAATTTTAGAGGCGGTGACCAAAAACTACAAAGCACCTGATTACTACCTATTGAAAGCTGAAATAGCAGAGTTTATGGGTAATGAAAAAGAATCTTTTATGCATTTAGATACCTATTTTGCTTCGGTGAAAAATCCAAAATACGGAGATATGTACAATGCCTATAACATTGATTTATTTTTAAATAAAACAGAACAGCTTGACAAGGCTTTAGTACTCGCTGAACGTGAAGTTGCAAATAGACCAACACCAGAAGCCTATCACTTTTTAGCAGCCAGCTATTTAAAGTTGGGTGATAAAGAAAAGGCATTAGATATTGTTCAAAATTATATTGAAGGAAAAACTTTTGAACCTGCCATTTTATATACAGCAGCAGAAATTTATAAAGTAAATGGAAAAAATACTCAGGTAAAAGTTCTAAAGCAAGAATTATCAGAAGCTATTTATGAATTGGGTCCATTCATGAAACCCAAAATTGAAGCTTTATAACTTTTTAAGACAGTTGCATTTTTTTAATTCAAAAGTTTCTTTATAAACCATCATTATGAAAATAATCAATATACTTATAGGCTTTTTGTTTTGCTTTAGTTCTGGCTTTTCTCAGGAGTTAAAAGGTAAATTAGTAAATCAGCAAAATAAACCGATAGAGGGCGCCTATATTTTAAATTTAAATTCGGAAAAGCATACACATACCAATGAATTAGGTTTTTTTAAGTTAGATGAAAATAGCCTAGGAGATACCTTGCGCATAGGAGCATTAGGCTATGAAAAATTAAATTTTATAATTTCTAAGGAAGATTTTTTAAAACGAATTACCTTACTATTAAACGAACAGTCTTTAGAATTAGATGAGGTTGTTATTCGCCCTAACTTAAACGGATTAAATGTTATTTCTGATATCGATTTAAAAACTACCCCGGTACGTTCTTCACAGGAATTACTGCAAAAAGTTCCAGGCTTAATTATCGGTCAACATGCCGGTGGAGGTAAAGCAGAACAATTATTTTTAAGAGGTTTTGATATTGATCATGGAACTGATATTGCTATTTCTGTAGACGGCATGCCTGTAAATATGGTTTCTCATGCGCATGGTCAAGGCTATGCTGATTTACATTTTTTAATCCCAGAAACTATGGATAATATTGATTTTGGAAAAGGTCCTTATTATGCCCATGCTGGTAATTTTTCAACCGCAGCCTATGTGGCATTTGAGACGAAAGATATGTTGCCCAACAACCTATTAAAGCTAGAGTATGGTGATTTTGGCTGGAATAGAACTTTAGGGATGTTTAATCTATTAAAAACAGAAAACAGCAATGCCTTTGTAGCCACAGAGTATATGCAGTTTGATGGTGCTTTCGAAACACCTCAAAATTTTTCAAGGTTAAATGTTTTTAGTAAATACAACACCAGATTTAAAGATGGGAGTACCTTTTCGTTAAGTGCATCTCATTTTACGAGTACTTGGGATGCTTCTGGTCAAATTCCTCAGCGGGCTGTAGATAGCGGACTTATCTCAAGATTTGGAGCCATTGATGATACCGAAGGAGGTACCACAGAACGCACCAATCTGAACGCAGAAGTATTAAAAGTGATAGATGAAAATACCTTTGTAAAGTCTAATGTGTTTTATACCAATTACAAATTTTTATTGTACTCTAATTTTACTTTTTTCTTAGAAGATCCTGTAAACGGAGATCAAATAAAACAGCAGGAAGACCGAAATATTTTTGGATTCAAATCTGAACTTTACAAAAACTTAAACTGGAAAAAGGGCGATGCTGTTTTAAAAGCAGGAGTGGGTTTTAGAACCGATAATGTAAATGATGTAGAACTTTCAAATACCTTAAATCGCAGTCAGACTTTAAATACCATACAGCTAGGGGATGTTAAAGAAACGAATAGTTTTGCTTATGCAAGTCTTGATTATAAGAGCAATAAATGGTCAATTATTCCTGGCCTACGCGTGGATAACTTTAACTTTAATTATGTAGATGAATTGCAAACGGCATACACCAATTTATTGGCATCTAAAACTGCTTTTTCACCTAAACTAAATTTTTTATATCGTGAAAATGAAGATTTACAATTCTTTTTAAAATCAGGAATTGGTTTCCATTCAAACGATACCCGGGTCATTGTGGCGCAAACAGGAGAAGACATTTTACCGGCTGCTTATGGGTCAGATTTAGGGACTATTTGGAGACCGTTTTCAAAACTATTAGTAAATGCTGCCGCCTGGTACTTATATTTAGAACAAGAATTTGTATATGTCGGTGATGCAGGTATTGTAGAACCCAGTGGTAAAACAGAGCGTTTTGGCTTAGATTTAGGCCTGCGCTATCAGCTAACTGACTGGTTGTTTTTTAATACCGATGCTACTCTCACCAAGGCGAGGAGCCTCGAGGAGGCAAGCGGAAACGATTATATTCCATTGGCTCCCAATTTTACTATGGCAGGGGGTTTCAGTGTGCTTGATTTAGGAAGATTTTCAGGAGGCTTGCGTTATCGATTTATTGATGATAGACCAGCAAACGAAGATAATTCTATCATTGCAGAAGGGTATTTTGTAACCGATTTAAATGCGAATTATCAAATCTCAAAAAATTTAAATATAGGTATGTCCATAGAGAATTTATTTGATACGGAATGGAATGAAACGCAATTTGCAACCGAATCGCGATTAGCAAATGAAGCCAATTCGGTCGAAGAGATTCATTTTATTCCAGGTACACCGTTATTTATTAAAGCGAATCTGAGTTTTACATTCTAAGCGAATTATTTTGTTTTGTTTTTAGGTCAAAAGCATCGTAGTCGGGATACTACGATGCTTTTTTAGTTGAATAGTATAGAAAACAAGCCAACAGGTAAAACCTTCAAATAGGGAGCATCGTATGTATTATTGAACAGCAGTTGTAGCGCTGGTATAAGGTGTAAACTGCAATTAATGAATACGTTATGGAATATTTTTTTTTAGGATTTTGGTTTTTCTTTATGCTATCCGTGGCAGTGAAAATATATTTGGCAAATAGAGAACTAAGCAATGAAATAAAAAAAGGAATGCTCAATTCTAGAAGCATATCTAAAGAATATTAATTAGAAATACTTGTTTTTATATGTCTGTTCTTAAATGGTCTGGCCTAGAATGCGGATTTTTTCGAAGTTTTAGGTATGCTAAGAATAAAAGGATTTGTGACCTTGCACAACATTTTAGGTCCTATAATTTATAATTCTGTCCAATTATCTAAATCTAAAGTCCAATCATAGTTTTTATAATCTATTTCGATTTTTTCGGTTGCAGGGATAATTTTAAATTCTTTTAAAATACGCTTCACTTCTTTTTTACCACCAAAATCACCTCTAAACCAACTAAATAAAGGGGTGATAATGACCTTTTTATTATCTTTTTCGTAGATCGATGTGTCTTTTAAATACTTTTCTGTTCCTTTATTAAACTGTGCATCAAGCTTATCAGCTTCATAAATCGCTACTGGTGGACAGTCTTTGGCGCCACAATTTAAGGCAAAATGTATGCGATAATCTCGGTTCTCGACTCTTAATTTTCGTTCTAATGCATTAGGAAACCACTTTCTAACATATCCCAAACCTAAAGGCCATTGTGATTTGCGAATAATACCGTGCTCTATTTTTTCAAAGGATACAGTGTCACCTGCAATTGGGATTTGTTTTTTCTTAAAAAATGATCCTCTATCATTATATAAATCAGGATTTTCAGCTAAAACTATTTGAATATATCCGTTATAAATATTCACCCAAAAAGCTAATTTTTCTAAATCAGTGACTAGACTTTTTTCTAATGTTTCAATAGAAGTAGTGGCAAGTTGAGTTCTAAATTCTGAGGTGCTTTTTCCTGACTTTATATTTTTTAAAAATTGTTCAGATTGTTTCGTAAGTTTTATCGGGGTATTTTCGCTATTCTGTCCGGTAACATTATGGTTTATAAAAAAAAAGATAATGGTGTATACTAGTAGTTTAATGGCTAATTTCGACATGAGTAATTATATATATATTTAGATGAACTGTAGTACTTAGGTAAATTGATCTTCCTAACATTTTACAAAAGTGCTGCTAAAATTTTATAAAACCAATTTGGTTAAATCTACGTAAATGATATGAAATAACGAGGCTTTAACACATAAATAAATAGCTTTAATTCTTAAACCACAGTTGAACAAATTTATGATTTCTATTATAATTCCAGCACATAACGAAGAAGCCAATCTTAAATATTTAATACCTTATTTAGAGCACATAACAAAAGAAAAGGCAGTCGAAATTATTGTTGTATTATCGGCAACAAATAGCGACAATAGTGTTCAAATTCCGTGTTCGTTAACTACGACAATTGTTACCTGTGAGCAAAGTGGAAGAGCTATACAAATGAACTGTGGAACAGCACAAGCGAAAGGTGATTATTTGGTTTTTTTACATGCCGATGTAAAGCCACCTAAGAATTTTATTGTGGATATTCAACAGGCATTTAAGGCTAGGTATGAAGCTGGGTTTTTTTCGTATAAGTTTGATAAAGAAAATTTTCTCTTGCGCATAAACGCTTCATTTACGGCTAAAGATAGCTTATTTACGGGGGGTGGTGACCAATGTTTGTTTATAAAAAAAACTGTTTTTACAGACTTAGGTAAGTTTAATGAACAACAAGTCATCATGGAAGATTTTGAGTTTTTTAAGCGAATGAAAAAAAATAGGGTCAACTATACCATTATCAAAAATGATTTAATTGTATCGGCTCGGAAATACGAAACGAATTCTTATCTAAAAGTGAATGCCTCTAATTTATTGCTCGTTCTCTTGTTTAAGTACGGCTATCCTCCCGAAAAATTAAAATCGCTACATCATAAATTACTTAAAATACCCTATACCAACAAACAATAGCTATGGATAAAATAATTAACGGTATTCAACAAATGGGTATAGGTGTGGTAAATGCCAAAGATGTTTTTAACTGGTATCGCACTTTTTTGGGATTTGATATCCTTGTATTTGAAGATGAGGCAGAAGCTGCCTTGATGACGCGATATACAGATAATATTAGCTATAAAAGAATTGCATTGCTAGCCTTAAATCTGAAGGGCGGCGGCGGCTTAGAAATTTGGCAATTCAAAGATAGGGTGCCTAAAATATCCAAAGAAAAACTTTTATTAGGTGATTTAGGCATCAATATAATGAAAGTCCGCAGTACTAAAATTAAAGAAAATCACACTATTTTTCAAAAGTTACAGCTTTCAATTTTAGGTGAACTAGAATCCATCGATACGCTAAGATCTCATTTTTTTTGTGCTGACCCATGGCATAATTTAGTGCAACTTGTAGAGCACGAAGAGCAATATACGAGTACCAAATCTCTAAGTGGCGGAGTTATGGGAGCTGTTATTGGTGTTTCGAATATGGCTATTTCAATTAAATTTTACCAACAATTATTGGGATATGATATCGTGTATTTCGATGAGAAAGGAGTTTTTAAGGATTTTGAGAATTTACCCGGAGGAAAAAACACATTTCATAGAGTGATTCTAAGACATTCAAAAAGAGCCGTTGGCGGCTTCGGTGAATTGTTAGGAAGTTCAGAAATTGAATTAATACAGGTATTAAATCGTACACCTTTGAAAATCTATAAAGACAGGTTATGGGGTGATGTCGGGTATATCCATTTGTGTTTTGATATACATGGTATGACCGCCTTTAAAGAAGAGGCTGCACTACACAACTTTTCATTTACAGTTGATAGTACAGACAGTTTTGATATGGGAGATGCTGCCGGCCAGTTTGGTTATTTAGAAGATCCTGATGGGACTTTAATAGAAATGGTAGAAACACATAAAGTACCTATTTTTAAAAAGTGGGGTATTTACATCGATTTAAAAAAACGAAACCCTACAAACCCATTGCCGAAATGGATGATCAAAGCCATGAAAATTCACCGCGTCAAAAAGGATTTATAAGCTATTTTTTAGGACTACACTGCACCCAAAGTATATAGTTGCTCTAAATTCGGGGATTCACTTCCTCCGGCCGGCTCTAGGGTTATCCCAAAAGCTTCTGATTCATTCGGATTTGCTAATGCAAAAACTCGATTATCGTCAGTAATAAAATTTTCTAATAGCCCCATACTCGTAGGTGTAAGGGGGTCGAGTTTTAAAGACCAAACTTGATAGACCATACCATCTGGAGGGTCAGGAAGTCCTTGTGCATCAATAAAAACCTGCTGTTCTTTTTTGTTCCAATAGGCCTTGGCATACGAATTTGGATCAACTGCCTGGCCGCCTAGGGCTATGACTTGAATGTCTTTATTTCTTATGGTGCTTAATAATTCTTCAGATTTTACCAAAGACGATTTAGCTTCTTCAATTTGCTTTTCTAGGCTAACAGTTGCTTGTGAAGAACTTTGCAACTCGTTTTTAAGTGCGTTGTTTTGAGTGTACATCCAGGCTAATGCAGCTACTAATAGTACGGAAGCGGCCCAGCCTAAATAAGAGGACCAGTTTAATTTTTCTTTTGGCAATGGTATCACTTTCACTTCGCTTTCTGAAGTGGTTTTAATTTTATCGTAAAGCGTAGTGTAGCTATATTTTGAGGTTTGTGTTGGTGTGGCAGCTTTTGTCAATGCAACAATAGAGGCCTCAATGGCTTCAATTTCTGCTTGAATTTCAGGGTGCTTTCGGGCATAACTAAGAACGTCTAAATTTTCATCTTCCGTTAGTGTACCTGCTATATAAAGCTCTAAAATACCTGATGCTATGTACTTATCTATATCCATATGCTATATCGAAATATTGCCCCTAATTTGTGAAATACAACTTCTGTTTCTAGTTTTAACTGTTCCCACAGGTATTTCTAATTCTTCTGCTACTTCTTTTTGTGTATACCCTTGAAAATATAAGAGTTCTATGATCTGAATACATTTTTCTTTCAGATGTGATAATAAACTTTTTATTCCAATGGCATCCACTTGATTGTTGAGATCATTTTTGTCTTCAAGTATATCTACGAAAAAATCAGAGGATAGGTTTTGTTTGCTATTTTTATGAGATTTTGAGCGTACCTCGTCGATGGCTGCATTTCGAGCTATATTTAACATCCAAGTAAAAAAACGCCCTTTCGTAGCGTTATAGGTATGGGCGTTTTTCCATGCTTTTATAAAAACATCTTGACAAATTTCTTGAGCAATATCCGTATTTTTTACAACATTAAAAATAACGCCACAAATGCTATCCGAATACATAGCGTAGAGCTTTTCAAAAGCCTTTTCGTCTTTGTTCCGAAATTTTTCTACTAAAACTTCTAATTCCATTTAGGGTATTTACTGGAGTAAGATAATAAAAAAAAAGCTGCAAAAAATACAGCTTTTTCACTTTTTCACTTTTTTTTATTGAATGATTCCTGCGCAGCTTACACGTGCACCTGCATCTCCAGTGGGTTGTGTGGTAAAGTCATCCGTGCCTTGATGTACAATGACAGCTTTGCCTATAATATTTTTGGTATCATCATCACAACCAATACACCATTCCTCTGTTGAGAATTCTACTTTTCCATTTCCATCAGCATCTGCGGTAAAGTTTCCTATATCACCTTTATGGTATCCTTCTGCAACACCCCATTTTCCGTGAGGTTGAAAGGTTGGATTCCAGTGCCCCCCAGTAGACGTACCATCAGCAGCAGAACAATCTGCATTTTCATGTAAGTGAATGGCGTGTACACCAGGTGTTAATCCAGAGAGGGTCGCCACCATCATTACGGTACCATTTTTTTGCGTAAAGGTTGCTTCACCTTTCACATTGCTATCGCTTTTAGGCATCAAAGTAATGGTCATGGTTTTTTCAGTCATTTTTGCTTCCATGCTTTCTTGTATTTCATTCACGGTAGCCTCAACTTCTTCTCCAGCTTCTTGAGCTTCTTTCTTTACTTCTTTGCAGCTATAGGTTAAGCCAACTAAAGCAATGGATAGGACAAATACTATTTTTTTCATGTTTTTATTTTTTATTAAGTCTTTAAAATTACACATATTTTATACTAGAATCAAACCCAATTCAATTTCATATTAGCACAAATGCTATTTTTTCTTTCTCAGGTCGGGATTAAAAAATATACCAAACTGCATACGGTCAAAATTAGCAGTGTTAAAATGATTTTTTAAATAGCCTGCTTGAACGGATAGATTATCGGTAACATGAACTCCCAAGGCTCCATACAATCTGTTTTGGCCAAATATCTGATCTTGAAAATTAATAAATACCTCGTCGTAAAAATTAAGAAAGAAAGTATTTGTTAGCGGTAAGGTTACCTGCAAACGATAGCGTGCTCTATGTTCAGTATCCGTAGCTCCTTGGTTTTCTAAAAAGCGTTGTTCTAATCGGTACCGATGTTCAAATAAGAATTCTCCAACCTTATTTTTAAGAATCAATTGTTCAAATATTCTATGTTCATTGGTATTCTCTTCATTGCGTATTTCTTCAAAGCTTGTATCTGTACCAATGTAGGCGTAGCCTATTGTTGCTATGGCATTTTCATCAATATGATAGTTTAAACCGGTACGCAGTAACAGTTGATTAAAGTTAGTAGCCGTTTCATAATACCTGAATTGCGCCTCGCTATGAATACTTAGTTTATCCGAGATTTTGTTGGTGCCGAAATACATATACCAAGAGCCCCAATCATCTTCGCCAGTTTCTTGCGCCTTTGTTGCTGTAATCATGCACAAAGTAATTAAAAATACAATTTTCTTCATCTCGTTGAGTGTTATTTAATGGCTATTATTTTTGTTTCTTTAAAAGGCGAATTGTTTATTTTTTCTAGATTAGACCTGTAGGTTGACCACTCGCCAGTAAAAAAAGCATTTGTTTTTACAAGGGCTTCTTGTAGCGCTTCTTCGGCGAATTGAATTAATTTGTTTTCTGTACTTGTAATACCTGTTTTACGAGATGATGCATAACTGTTAGCTTCTCCAATACGTTGTAATACCGTTATTTCAGGATTTCTCGTAATACCTTGCCTTTTATCTTCTTTTCCTAAATACAAGGCCATAAGGGCATCTATTTCTTTGCTAATTTCGCTAGAAGATTTAATCGCGTCTTTATATTTCTCTTTGTCTAATTCATTCAGCTCTTTTTTATATTTTTCTGCTACTTCCTTGCTTTCTGCTAATTGCCGAACGGCATCAGCAGCAGTTTGTGCGAAATTTTGAATTTTTTTACTGGTTTCATACACTTCGTTTATTGACGCTAGATCTACAGCTATTCTAGGGTCAGATTTCACTTCGACCTGAGTTTCATCGACGATAGCACCATAACTCATTTTTACCTTAAATAGGCCAGGTTTTACATCAATTCCACCAGATTCGCCTGTTCTTTTTCGAATAGTACGTGAAGCGCGTTCTGGACCTTTTTCATCCATCCTCCAATAGATACGGTGGAAACCTGGTTTCTCCGGAGTTTTGTATTTTAAGGTTCGGATTAACGCAGTGCCATTAAAAATTTCAAACTGGATGGAATCTTTTTTCTCGACACCTGTTCGTTGATCTGGGGTACTGTCTTTTTTCACTGTTGTATCTGTAGACTTATCGTTTTTAGACTTACCTTCTTTAATATAATAGGTAATCATAGCGCCTAATTTTCTGTTATCGCCATTGTACATCGCATCAGCGCCAAATCTACTTCCTGTAGCTTGCTGTATGGCAGATTGGTAAGCAGTTGGTGGCGTAAACACTTTTGCCTCACGTTGTAGAATGCTAGGGTCATTTGCAATCGCTCTGAGGGGCCTAATATCGTCTAAAACCCATGCTGCTCTACCAAAAGTACCGATAACTAAATCGTGTTCTCTTGGGTGAATCACCAAATCTTTTGTCGATACCGTAGGAAATCCTTCGGTCCATTTTTGCCACTTTTCACCGGCGTTAAACGAGATATATAAGCCATCGTCGGTTCCTAAAAATAGTAGATTAGGGTTCTCTATATCTTCAACAATGGCCAAGGTATAGCTTTTAACATCATTTTGGTCGACAATACGCTCCCATGTTTTACCGTAGTTTTTAGTTTTATACGCATAAGGTGTAAAATTAAATCTACGGTAATCATTCGCAATTAATAAAGCTTCTCCTTTGTTTTTATTGGATGCTTTGATTTGAGCAATCCAACTTCCTTGAGGAAGTCCTTTGATATTTTGACCTACTTCTAACCAAGAACTTCCGCCATTTTGAGTGATATGCACACGTCCATCATCCGTTCCTACCCAAAGCATATCTTTTTCGATACTTGACGGCTCTATAACTAAAATAGTACAGTGATTTTCTGCTCCAGTGGCATCCATAGATAGGCCACCACTTTCACTTTGTTTCTGTTTTTCAGGATCATTGGTTGTTAAATCTGGAGAAATAACGCTCCATGTTAATCCTTTATCGGAGCTTTTATGTACAAACTGACTTCCGAAATATACGGTACTCGTATCAAAAGGATCTTGACCGATTCCCGAATTCCAATTGAAGCGTAACTTGGTATCCGCATCAGGTGCTGTAGGTTTTACCACGTAATTATTACCCGTAATATGGTCATATCTTGATACATTTCCTTGTTGACTCATGGCATAACCATATCGCGAATCTTCTAGGTCAGGAACAACATCAAAGCCATCACCAAAGGCAATTTCTTGCCAATAACTATTTCTAATGCCTTGTGCTTTCCAAACATAGGCGGGTCCTCGCCAAGAGCCGTTATCTTGCATACCGCCATACACGTTATAAGGATATTCATTATCCGTATTGATATGATAAAATTGTGCAACAGGAATATTGCCTATAAAACGCCATGATTTTCCACCATCTTTGGTGATGTTCATACCACCATCATTACCGTCCATCATAAATTGACCATTTTTAGGGTGAATCCACCACGCGTGATGATCAGGATGAACGCCATTATCAGCGTTATAGGCGGGCATTAATTCACTAAAGTTTTTACCGCCATCTTCAGAAACATTGACATAGGTAAAAACAGAATATACCCTATTTTCGTTTTGTGGATCTACATAAATTTCGGAGTAGTAAAAGGGCCTATTGCCAATATCTTCTTTGTCGTTTATTTTTTTCCATTTAAAGCCACCATCTTCAGATTTGTAGAGGGCATTTTTTTTTGCCTCTACTAAAGCATAAATAATATTTGTTTTTCCTGGAGCGATAGCAACACCCATTCTCCCTAATTCTCCTGCAGGTAAACCATCTTCTTCCGTTAGCTTTTTCCAATTCTCGCCTCCATCGTGGGTCATATATAAACCACTACCTTCTCCACCTGATTTAAAAAACCAAGGGTCACGCTTATGCTCCCACATAGCGGCAATAAGTTTATTGGGGTTTGTAGGGTCCATGACCAGATCAGCTACACCCGATTTGTTATTAGTAAATAGTATTTTTTTCCAACTTTTTCCGCCATCGGTGGTTTTAAAAACGCCACGCTCTGGATGTTCTCCCCAAGGAGAACCAATAGCACCAGCATAAACAATATTAGGGTCCGTGGGATCAATCACAATACGGTGAATATGACGTGTTTTTTCTAGACCCATGGCGATCCAGCTTTTACCAGCATCGAGCGATTTGTAAATGCCGTAGCCACCATTTAAACTATTTCTTGGGTTCCCTTCTCCTGTACCTACCCAAATTACGGATGGATTACTTTGTTGAATAGCTACAGCTCCAATAGATGCCGTAACTTCTTTATCAAAAATAGGATCCCATTTAATACCGCCAGAGGTAGATTTCCATACACCTCCGGAGGCTGTGCCCACGTACATAATATCTGGATTAGCGTGAATGGCATCAATAGCCGTAACACGACCGCTCATGCCTCCTGGTCCAATATTTCTAGGTTTTAAATCTTGAACTAGATCCATGGAAAAGTTCTGTGCGCTTGTAGTATACACGACAAAAAGTAGTAGTAAGGAAAGAAGTTTTTTCATTTGTTTAGCTTGGATTAAAATCGTTTAAAGTATTTGATATATTTAGTTGGTTTAAAGGTACCAAAAATAAAAGAGAAATAGAAAATAGCCTGAGTTAGTATATTAGAAAAAGCTCAACTTAAAAAGTAGCTTCAGCTAAAAAAGTAAGGAGTAAAAAGGGGATATTCGAACTGTGCTATATCTTACATCAACCTTGACCGTTATGGAGGAGGACATTTTAAAAGCTTAGGTATTTTATTTTTTTACAAAAATACCAAAGAGCTCATTACCTTCACGTTCTGGGATAGAATTGTAACAGACTTCGAAAGATTTAACCTCAAAATACGGTTCTAAATAGCCTAGGTATTCCTCTTTGTCACCGCCAAATGGTCTTTTCTCCATATCATTGGTTAAGGGAAATGAAAACCACAAACCTGCTAATTTTCCTTTGTAATTTAAAAGTTTTGACATTTGTTGGGCATACGCTTTTCTATTGGCCTTGGTAGGTACAAAAGAGCAGAAAAATGTTTGCTCTAGAATTAAATCGTAGGTCCCAGTATGTTCAAAAAAATTTTCGTGGAGTAGCTTTTGCTCCTGAAAAGTAGGATTTCTTTTTTTGAAGGCCTTTAATGGTAGCTCTGAAATGTCTAAAACATGAACATTTTTAAATCCGTTTTTGAATAAATATTCCGCTTCATAGCCATTACCTGCCCCTGGCACTAGAATGCGAATGTCTTTATCTTTAAGTTGATCGATATATGCTTTAATAGGACTGGACGGATAACCAATGTCCCATCCCATTTGTTTTTCTAAATAGCGATTCGTCCAATATTTTTCTTCAAGATTGTTTTTCATGGGTGAAGTGCATTATAAATTTTTATAAATCACGCCGTCTTTCATGACAAATACAACATTTTGCATGGCTTTAATATTTTCTATTGGATTGTTTTCAACGGCAATAATATCTGCTAGAAACCCTTGTTTTATGTGCCCTAAAGTATCTAAATGTAGCCTCTTAGCATTGCCGGAAGTTGCCGATTTTAAAACCTCCAAAGAATTCATGCCATACGCAACCATGAGCTCTAGTTCTCTATAATTTTCGCCATGCGAAAAAACACCGACATCTCCACCAAATACTATAGAAACATTGGCCTCAAGAGCGAGCTGAAAGCTTTTCTTTTTGTTAAGGATACGTTCTGTATCGGGCATTGTATTTTTGTCCCATCCAGCATAGCGCTCAATGGCATCGCCAGCGGCAAGGGTTGGGCATAGGGCAACGCCCTTATCTTTCATTAATTTTAAAATCTCAGGAGTGGCACCATCACCATGCTCAATAGTTTCAACACCTCCCAGAATGGCTCTTTTCATACCTTCTGGGGTACTAGCATGAGCTATTACGTAGGTACCTGCACTTTTTGCTGTTTGAACCATCGCATTAATTTCTTCTTGTAAAAAAGTAGGTTGGGCAGCCTGCCCGGGCGACCATCGATAATCGGAATATATTTTTATAAAATCAGCTCCGTTGCCTATTTGTGTGCGTACTGTTTTAATCACTTCATCAATACCACTAGCTGGTTCTGCACCCAGAGGAACAACGACACCATCGTGAAACCCTTTTGGTCCGTAGGCCCCAGTGGCCACAATAGCCGGGCCAGCAACTATTAAACGTGGCCCCACAATAATACCCTCCTCAATAGTTTTCTTTAGATATATATCTGTGTAACCAGCACCTTCCGAACCTAAATCCCGCATCGTGGTAATGCCAGATAGCAGGTTGCTTTTAGCATGTACCGTAGCTCTTACAGCACGTTCTACAGGTGATTCTTTTAGTACCTGGTCATTCCAGCTTGTTTCGTTATAGGGGTGTAATAATAGGTGTGAATGCCCTTCAATTAAACCAGGCATCAATGTTTTATTTTTAAGTGTAATAAATTCATAGGACACTCCGGATGGTAATGCTGAAGTAGGACCAACATAAGTAATCATATTCTTCTCAACTACAACAGACCAATTCATATGGATCTTTTCACCATCAAAAACTCGATCTGCCTGCAACACGATTTGGCCATTCGAAGAAAAGCAAACAACAAAAAAGAAAAAAAATAGTAGATTTTTCATGGCTTTCATTAAAATTAGAATAAATTAAAGACAAGCGTGGTTAATGGTTAATAAGTTTCCGGATGCCAATAAAAATAAAGATAAAAATAGAAAACAGGATAAAGAAAGGAATAATGAATTCTTTTAAATTAAAAGCTAGTAAAATTGAAATGAGCAGTAATTGAAAACCCAAACCAAAAATAGAAACTAAAGTCATAAACCAATTTGGTAATTTTTTACTTTTAGCTGCATTTTTATCCAAGGCATAAATAAGTTGGTCAAAAATACCATAACAGAATTTATAGCAAGAAAATAAAATATTGACATGGCTTTGCTTTTCACCTTTTAGGGCTATTGGCGTATCGATTTCAAAAACACGACTCGTGGTATCTCCATCGTATTTATTTCTTAGAATTACGTAATAGTAGTTGTAAAGTGTGCCTTGTAATTGCATTCCAAAAAAAGCTAAAAACATATAAAGTAAGGAGCCATTGGTTACATGGTAAACGGTCCATAGGATCAAAAAGTTTAAAATGATGTCAGACACAGAGTCTAAATACCTTCCCGTGTACGATGGGGTTTGCTTTATCCGGGCTAACTCTCCATCTGCAGCGTCTAAAATAGATTTCAGAATCAAAAAGAAACCAGCATACCAATACTGTTCATTGAGAATACACCAAATACCTATTAGTCCTGAGACTACAAATATCAAGGTGATGTGTATGGGCGTAACAGCTGTGTTTTTAAAGGATTTGGCAATGAATCTGGCGGGTGATCTACCGTAATCTGATAGGTCTAAAAAAATATTTTCTTGAGGTAATTTTGACATGGTAAGCATCCATTTTTAAGAGTACTACCAATAACGAAAACACGCTAGCTTAGTCTGCCTCAAAAAATGGAGGTACAAAGGTAAGGTTAAATTAACAATTAGGAAATGCACACAAACCGTATTTAAGGAAACATTTATCAATTTTAGGATAAAAGGACTAACTTTTTATTGGGGATTATCACATTTTGTAGTGTAAAAACTCACAATTTCCGAGGAGTTTTTCAGTACTTTGTTTTTTATCTTCTCTACTAGCTGAGGGCATTCTTGAAAATAATGGATTAGTGATTTTCTTTTTAAACCGAGTACACCTTGATCTACCCTGATTAAAAACATGTCCTCTTTTTTTTTAAATAACTCTAAGGTCAGGAAAAGCGATTCGCCTTGTTCCCACCACCCCAATTCATAATGATTTAGACTACCTCTATGCAGTGTTTTTAAAAAATAGCGTTCTTTTTTTTTAGGATCTATAGTGTACGTAAACGTTCCAAATAAGCCATTTTGTGATGATGGTTTTAGCCAAAAACCTTCGAAAATTTGATGGTCCACACTAAAAGCTAAAACATCTTTTCTATTGAATTTTCTGCGTTGCCCTTGCTGATTTGTCCACCTAATTTTTTTGTAATATTTTGGATTGACATTTTTTTTATTTAAGTGTTGAACTTTTCCGAACAGGGTATCTCCTTCGATATTTACGATATAGTCACCGCTTTGTTTTTCCTGGCAGAAAGTCTCATAGGGCAAAAAGAAAAGGTAAAGCAAGCCACTAATTAAAAGTGTTTTAAGCATCAAATTATAGCGTTATTTTAGCTTGAGTATTTTAATACACAAAAACGAGTTTTTATTTTCCATGTTTTAATCTGTTTTATGTTACCTAAAAATTAGAACCTTAGTTAAAATGATTTTTACAGCTTTTTAATCTCGGATAACTCGGCCATCATCTAATTCAATGATACGCCCTGTTTTATCAGCAAAATCTAAATCGTGTGTGACTACCAATATTGTTTTATTAAAGCTTTCAGTTAGTTCTTTAAAGATATTAAAAACAATAGCTGCATTTTTAGAATCTAAATTTCCTGTAGGTTCATCACACATTAGCAATACGGGATCATTGATCATGGCACGGGCAATAGCAACACGTTGCTTTTCACCGCCCGATAATTGGTAGGCCATTTTTTTGGCTAATTTTTCAATGCCTAAATCTTTTAAATGGGTATAGGCTTTATGCTCTAACTCTTCTTCACTAAGCTTATTTAGCTTAAACCCAGGTAGCATCACATTCTTGAGGGCAGTAAATTCGTTGAGTAAATAATGAAATTGAAACACAAATCCTATCTTTTCGTTTCGTATGGCTGCTAGCTGCTGTTCGGATTTATCACGGATGCTAATACCATCAATAAAAAGCGCTCCTGTAAAATCAGTATCCATTGTAGATAATATGTAGAGTAAGGTAGATTTTCCACTTCCCGATCTACCTATAATAGAAGTATATTCTCCACGAGAAACAGTAAAAGAGACATCTTTTAAAACATGTATTTCTACAGGGTCGTAAAACGATTTGTTGATGCCATTCGCACTAAGGATGGTATTGTTATGCATTTATTTACCTCTTATAATTTCGACAGGATCCACCTTGCTCGCTTTTTTGGCGGGCAACCAACCGGCTAAAGAAGTGGTGGCAATGGCAAAAATGACGGCTATCAGGTAATAGTGAATTCCATAATCAATTGGATAGGTTTTTACCGTAGGTAATGAAGCGGTATCAAAAGGAATGGCATCAATACCAAGTGAGAATAAAAAACCTAAGAGTATGCCAGCCAAAGCACCTGCTACGCCAATACTTAGAGAAATAGTTAAAAATATTTTTTTAACATCAGCACCTGCAAAGCCAGTGGCTTTTAAGATGGCAATAGTATCCATTTTTTCATAAATAAGCATATTGAGAATGTTATAGATACCAAACCCTGATACAATAAGTAGTGTAATGCCGACAGCATAGCTGATAATGGACCGAACACTACTACCTGTTTCAAATTGCGCATTGGCTGTTTGTATGTCTTCGGCATCAAGTTCAAAAAACTGTTCGTATTCCAAGGCTAATGCAGGAGCCAGATTTAAATGATGTAGTTTTATCTGAATATCACTTAAATAGTTGCTGTTTTTACCGAGTATTTTTTGTGTGGTAGCTAGGCTCGTATAGCTTTGAACTTTATCTACTTCGGCAATTCCAGATTCAAAAAAGCCAATTACTTTTAAGGTAAATTGCTCACCTTCGGTATTTGTGATCGTAATGATATCATCCAGTTCAGCATTCATCACTTTTGCCGCACCTTGTCCTAGTATAATACTATTGGTTACCGTTTTGAGTTCCTTATAATTTCCTTGGGTAATGTAGTCTGAAAATGAAAAAAGTTGTGCTTCTTTTTCAGGGTCGATACCATTAATAATGCCGTTGACATCTATATTCCCTAAATTATAGAACACTTGCGCAGTGGCTTTAGGCGCTACTCCCTTTACTCTTTTATCATTTTCGAGTTTATTGATGATTTTTTTGGCGTTATAAATTTCCTCTCTTGTATTGGTTGGCTTTATAGAGCTGATAAAATGATAGTAGTTTTGATAGTCTTCACTTAGCGCTATAGGTTGTTTTTTGGAGGGCAGAATATCATTGTATAGTCGTACGTGTGGCGTTCTATTTAAAACAATGCCGTCTAACAATTGGTTTAGCCCTTCCATAAAACCAAGTAGCGTAATAAACAGCGCAATACTAAAAGTAACGCCAATGGCCGCAACTAGTGTTTGTTTCCATCGCGCCCGCATGAGCGCACCGGCAATTTCTGTAATATGCTTTACCTTCATTTTTTAGGTAATTCTAGTTTCGTTGTTTTTGAAATGCCCGCTTTTATTTCGACTACATCATAATCCATTAACCCTGTTTCTACCTGTTTTAGTTTTCCTCCTTCAAGCATAACACTAGAGTCATTGACCATATACTTCCTAGGAATGGTTAAAACAGCCTCTTTTTTTTGAATAATAATATTTGCCTCTACTGTGAGATTCGGATATAACTCCTTGGGTTCCTTTCTAAAAGTAGCATGGGCTTGAAAAGAGCGTGTTCTTGCATTCATCATGGGATCAACGGCTATAATTTGAGCTTCGAACACCTGAGACTTATAACTATCCATACGGATAATTACTTCCTGACCTATTTTAATTTTTACAATATCGAATTCATCAATGGCTAATTCGATAGTGAAAGTAGTAGCGCCAATGATGGCTTGAGGTTCTTGACTAGTAATGAGTTCTCCTTTTTCTTTATTCAGTTTATAAACCACACCATCAAGTTCACTTCGTATAATGAGATCATTTTCTAAAAGTTTTGCAATTTCTAAATTATTTTTACTTTGATCCGAACTTAGTTTTAAGCTACGTCTTAAATCTTCGTAAGTTGTTTGAGCGCTGGCCACATTCAACTTGGCATTTTCAAAATTGAGTTCTCTTTGTTCAAGCTCTACCTTACTTCCAATTCTGTTGTCCCATAATTTTTTTTGTCTATCATATAATAAAGAATCATTCAAGCGTTTTTTTATGGCGTAGGCTATGGCTGTTTTTGCATCTTTTAATTTATCAGAATTTGTTGTGTAATCAGCCATTGAAGAAGCAACTCTAGCATTATCCGTAACAATTTTTAAATCTTTTTGATTCAATTTAAAAATAGGGTCTCCTTTTTTGATTTGCATGCCTTCAGAAACATAAATTTCTTCGATGATTCCCGTAGTCTTAGCATACACTTCATATTGATTTTTACTCTTTATGAATCCTGACGCATAAACACTTTCGGTGATATTTTTAACTTCGGGCTGTATGGTTTCAACATTACGAGTACAGGATATCATTAAAAAAAATCCTATCACATTAAGAATTCCTAGTTTGTAACTCATACATGAACACTTTTTCTATAGCTCTTGCGCTATTTTGATACGCTCTAATGTACTACATAATGGGGTAGGTAACAAGCCTTTTGGTCTGTTTGTTGCATTAGAATTGAACGGTATTGTTCAAATAATTACCGTTTTTTTATCTCTAAAATAGAAACGTGCGCATTGCTAAAAGTGAAAAGTTAAGATTAGGATTACGAAGAAAAAGTTTCAGGATTTTTAGATTGTTAACAGCACTTATTCACCATTTACTCTAGCTACTTTTTTTCTTTAACAAATATTTAACTAAGCTTAGTTAAACCATAAACCTAATTTAAAATCAAAGAGCTGTACGTACTACTGATTGAGAATGTAGTGTACTACAATTTAGTAGTCGTTCAATAGAAAGGAGTATTTGTATAATTTTACTATTCTGTTTAAGAAATTAGATTTTGCTTGTAGATACTGTATAAACACTGTTAATATTATGACAATAAAAAAAATTTGTTCAATATTTTTATATATTTGTTAAACAAAACAAATTTAATTTTTTATTATGAAATCCTTACTTTTTAAAATCAGTATTTTATCTTTCTTTTTATGCCAATCGTTCATTAGTAATGCTCAGGAATTTCAGGGTGAAGCAACATACATTTCTAAGTCTACCATGGATCTTGGGACCTGGGGCGCACGTATGAGCGAAGCTCAAAAAAAGCAGATACAAGAGCGTATGAAAAACAGATTAGAAAAAACATATGTCCTTAGCTTTGATAAGGAGGCTTCTTTTTTTAATGAAGAAGATAAATTAGACGCCATGTCAGGAGCAACAGATTCTTGGGGTAAGAATTTTGCCCAAGGTGACTCTTATAAAAACGTAAAAGAAAATATGTTGATTCAAAGTCAAGAGTTTTACGGCAAGCAATTTTTAGTAAAAGATAAATTACAAGTGATCAATTGGAAAATGGGATCAGAATCAAAACAAATTGGTCAGTATTTATGTTTTAAAGCTACGGCATCTATACCAACGGCAGAGTTAACTTGGTACAATTTTTCCTGGAGCGACATAGCCCAAGAACCTGAGGCAAATGCAGACTCAACGGCAGTAGAAAAAGTAGTTCCTGAAATACCCATGACAGAGGTTGAAGCATGGTATACCCTTCAAGTACCCGTTAGTCATGGTCCTAGTGAGTATTGGGGATTACCGGGTCTTATCTTAGAAGTAAGTGCAGGAAATACAACCATGCTATGTTCTAAAATTGTTATGAATCCTAAGACAAAATTAAAGATTGAAGCACCCGATAAGGGAAAAGAGATTACGAAAAGTGAATACCGCGAAACAGTTCAAGGAAAAATGATTGAAATGAGAAACAATCGAGGACGAGGACGGGGTTAATTTGAACAACAAAAACAACCAATAACATACTACACAAATCAACCTAATTTTATGAAAAAAATACTTTCAATTGTGCTACTTTTTGTAGCAACGATATCGCATGCTCAAATTAAATTTGAAGGTGTAGTAACAGACAGTTTAAATGCTCCTCTTGAATTAGCCAATGTTGTGGCTATTAACAAAGTCACCAATGGTTTAGAATCGTACGGTATTACAGATTCCGAAGGTAATTTTAAGTTACAATTAGGAAAAAATGGCTCGTACACCATTAAAATTAGTTACGTGGGAATGAAAGGGATTGATGATCTTATTTCTACTTTAGAAGCAGACATTACCAAAAATTATATCATGCAGCCTGATAACATGCTCGACGAGGTAGAGCTTATCTATGAAATGCCCGTGAGTATTAAAGGAGACACATTAATCTATAATGCCGATTCTTTTAACACAGGAACAGAGCGTAAATTAGAAGATGTAATTAAAAATTTACCCGGCTTTGAAATTAATGAAAACGGACAGGTAGAGGTTGAAGGCAAAGTAGTGAATAAATTAATGATCAATGGAAAAGACTTTTTTGATGGTGACACGAAACTTGCCACAAAAAATATACCGTCAAACGCCGTTGATAAAATTCAGGTGTTGCGTAACTACTCTGAAGTAGGTCAGTTGAGTGGGGTAACGAACAATCAAGACAATGTAGCTTTAAATATAAAGTTAAAAGAAGGTAAGGAAAACTTTTGGTTTGGAACGGTCACTGCCGGTGGTGGGGCCTCACCAGAGAATGAGCTTTATTTATTGCAACCCAAATTGTTTTACTACAATCCTAAATACAGCCTAAACTTTATAGGGGATTTAAATAATATTGGGGAACAAGCCTTAACGAGTCGTGATATCCGTAATTTTGGTGGCGGTTTTAGAGCACCAAGCAGAAGCAGTGGTACGAGCATAAATTTAGGCGATAACGGACTTGGTTCCTTAACAAACCAAGCCAATGCCTTAGAAATTGAAAGTAAACTTGCGACGGGTAACTTCAGTTATTCTCCTAATAAAGCTTTAGATTTAAGTGGATTTTTAATTTACAATAGCAGTCGCATTTTTTCTAGAGAAACAAGCTTTGTGCAATACACGAATCCTGATTTAGGAATCCCTGATGAATCGCAAGAAGAATCTAGTAGAGATCGTTCTGACCAAGTACTTATAAAATTAAGTGCTGCCTACAAGCCTAATTTTAGTAATCAAATTGATTATGATGTTTTGGGTCGCATATCTAATGACGCACAAAACCAAAATGTTTTTTCTTCTGTAGTCGGTACAACGGCTCAGTTCAATGAAGTAACCCCTTACAGTATCAATCAAAATATAAATTATTATTACACGCTTGACGAGAACAATATTTTTGCCTTCGAAGCACAGCATTTATTGAGAAACGAAGATCCTTTCTACAATGCGCTGCTGGTCAATGATCCGAACGGTGTAGATGCTTTTGACAATACAGCGGAAGGCTTAGGATTAGATACTTCATTAACAAATTATGATTTAGGGCAAAATAGACGCATAAAATCTAACCAATTAGATGCTAAGCTAGATTACTTTAGAATTTTAAACGCGAAGAGTAATTTAAATTTTACTTTAGGAACCATACTTAGTCGCCAAGATTTTAATTCTAATATTTTTCAATTTTTAGAAGACGGCTCGCAATTTAATCCAACTCCTTTAATAAATGATGGTTTAGCGACCAACGATACCCAATATAATTTTAGTGATCTTTATTTAGGCATGCGCTACCGAGTTAAAACAGGGAAGTTTACCATCACACCTGGTCTATCGGCACATGCGTATGGAAATAAAAACAGTCAATTTGGAGTAACCTATGAAGAAAATTTCTTCCGTTTGTTACCGGAATTTGAAACTAGAATTGACTTTAAAAAGAGTGAATCCTTAACCTTAAATTATAACATGGCTAATAACTTTACGGATGTAACTCGTTTAGCGCAAGGTTTGGTCTTGAATAATTTTAATAGCATCCAGTTTGGTGAACCAGAACTACAAAATGCCTTATCACATAATGTAAGTTTATTATACAACAGTTTTAATTTATTTAATTATACAAACGTTTTTGCACGTGCAGCGTATAGCAATAACGTTGATCAAATTCGTGGACTCACCAATTTTGACAATGTCATTAGAACAAGTACTTTTTTTAATTCTAATTTCGCCGATGAAAACGTCAATGTTTTTGGTCGGGTACAACGCACCTTTGGGAAAATTAGGGCTACTTTAAATGGAAGTTTTAATTATAGTAAAATTAATCAGTTTATTCAAGGATTGCAGTCTGTTAATGAAGGCTATACACAAACCTATACCCCAGGGATCAGAACTAATTTTAAGGTAGCACCAAACCTAAATTTTAATTACCGCTACAGTGTTACCAACAACAATCAAGGAAGTCGTGAAACCAAGTTTGTTACGAATGCGCCTTCGGTAGAGTTTGATGCTTATGTTTGGAAAAGAGTAACCTTTAGAACAAACTATACGTACACCAACCAAGATTTAGGTAATGGAGAATCACAATCATTTCAAAATTGGGATGCTTCTTTAGCGTATAGAAAAGATAGAGATGCCAAATGGGAATACGAAATTAGAGCTACTAACCTTTTAGATATAGATTCGCAAGTACGTAACAGTGCCAACAATGTATCGGTATTTACGTCAGAAACCTTTATCCAGCCTCGTTTTGTAACCTTTAGGTTTGTATACTCGTTGTAAGCTATCTAAGGGCTGCACTCAGCCGTAGTTTTAAAGAAATGAAACTTAGCTACCTATCGTAATGATTAGTAGCTAAGTTTTTTTAGTTACAATCGCTTCCTCTGCAAAATAGATGGGAGCCTATATAATTTGCTCAAAGCAATGAAATTATTTTGGCTAAATTTTTTTTATCCAGCACATATCATTTTTACGTCCTCACTTTGGTCTTTAAAAAAAACGCCACGATTAATGTCGTTACGACGCCCATTATCAACGTACCTATGGTGCTTTGTACCATATAATTATTTAAATTAAAGTAGGCTTGAGCCTCTTCCAAAGTGCTATGATATCCAGTTTCCACCGAATGAGCAATGACATTTGGGAAATACTCCGGAGTAATTATCGTTGAAATAATCCATTGCGTAAGTGGCGCAAATAAGGTAATAATAAGGGTCATGATCAGTCCTGAAAACAGGCCTTGTTTAAAAGTCATTTGACCCTTGAAGTCTTTTTTCTTCTTCTCCTTTAAAGCGAATACATAAACCAATATTGCAGGAATAGCAAACAAGTTGGTCAAATACATATGTAAGTCAATACGCGTGCTATGTAAGCCCACTAGTTTCTCTAGTACCATCCAAAGAAGGGTCATCACTATAAATAGCATTGCCCATTTGATCTCAAGTCTAATTTTTTCCATGATGTTGTTTTTATAAGGTTCCTAATGAATAACGTTATCTTTTTTTGATCCCATTGAAAAGAGTTCAAAGAGCAACAGGTACCCCCATTTTTCTTTGTACAGGCATTCGTATAAGAAACAAACAAGACCAAATAGGTCAAAGGCAAAATTATAACCTTGCGTTAGGCTTAAAGATTTATTTCACATACTTTTTCATCCATGCCAAATACCTTTCAAATCTATCCTTTTGAAAAGAAGGCCTTTGAATACCGTGGTGTTCACCAGGATAGACAATTAATTGGGTTTCTCTGCCTAATCTTTTCATGGCCATATACATTTGTTCTGAATTTAAAATAGGCACATTCCAATCATCGCTACCACCCATCCATAGGGTAGGCGTTAGTATTTTAGCCACATCGTTATAGGGAGAAATACGTTCCCAGGCATCTTTATTTTCCCAAGGCAAGCCTAATTCTTGTTCCCAAGTGAGCTGATAATGGTCGTGTCCATAATTTGCACGATACAGCGCTTCGCTAGCACCCGATAAAGCAGCTTTAAAGCGATTGGTTTTGGTAATGACATAATTGGTTAAAATACCGCCATAAGACCAACCCCCAACAGTCAATAAATCAGGGTCTGCATAGCCTTGGGTAATGGCATAATCTACACCTGACATCACATCTTGGTAATCTAAATTACCCCAATCGGCGAATATAGCTTTACAAAACGCTTCCCCATACCCAGTTGATCCTCGGGGATTAATAAGCAATACAACATAACCTTGAGCAGCAAACAATTGTGGTTCAGTATCAAATGAAAAATCGTATTGGGCTGTGGGTCCGCCATGAATCCATAAAATGGTAGGATATTTTTTTGAGGCATCAAAATCTATTGGTTTTACCACAAAACCTTCAATAGGAGTGCCATCCGTACTATTATAATTAATTTTTTCAATGATTGGTTTTTTAGTACTGGCTAAAAGAGCATCATTGACTGTGGTGAGTTCTTTTAATTTATTTTTTTCATAGGTATATAGGTTATTTGAAAGATCTACTTTTCCTAAAAGAGGAACAATTGTTTCTCCTTTTAAAGCATAATTGCCGACACTTATATTCCCCGAAATAACTCGTTTAAGGTTTTCACCTTTTAAGCCAACCGAAGCTAACACGCTAGCGCCATTTTCTTCTAAAAGAAAAAGAACAGCGGTACCGTCAGCAGTAAATTTTGGCATGCTAATATTACGATCTAAACTTTCGGTTAATACACGCGCTTTCCCACCAATAGCCGGAGAAATAGCTAATTTTTCACCTGCATACCACAGAATTTTTCCATTTAAAACGGTTCTATAGGCAATAGATTTTCCATCAGGACTCCACGTTGGTGAATCGTCTTTATTTGGATTAGTGGTTACTTGCACTAAGGTTTTATCACTATTTTGTCCTGATGCAGAAACTACCCAGATATTCGTATCTGCATTTCCATCAGGATCTTCAGTTCTATTGCTGACAAAAGCAATTTTTTTACCGTCCGGACTCCAGACAGGAGCGCTATCATCAAAATCACCAAAAGTTAACTGCGTTGCTAAACTATCACCAGGAGTTAAGGTATACACATGATTTCGATACCGATCAAGATAGCCAACATAGTCTTGTTTAAACTGCCTGCGATCTATAACATAAGGTTTTACTTTTTTGTCATCTTCCTTATCAGCTGTTAATTCTTCTGGTTTTGGATCTGTTAGTACCAGTAATAATTTATTTTCGGTAGGGGACCATTCATGTTCATTTACGCCTTGTGGAATTTTGGTGAGTACCTCTGAATCGCCGCCTAAACGGTTAGAAAGCCAAACTTGAGTTTTTTCATTTTCACCTTTACTGGCCAAGAAAGATAGGTACTTGTTGTCGGCGCTCCAACGTGGTTGACTTGCAGAATATTCTTTGCCTGTAATGGCAATAGCCTCACCGCCGGTGATAGGAATGATATAAACTCTTTTTAATCTTTTGTCTTTTTTTAAATCATTTTCTGAAACCGTATACGCCACCCATTTCCCATCAGGACTTATCTGTACATCTGAAACCGACTTAAGAGCGAGTATTTTTTCAATAGTAATGGCTTGTTGCGCGTCTTGAGCTAGGGTCAAGGCGCTGTAAAATAGTAAAAGAAATACGGATAATATTTTTGATGTATACAGCATGGTTAGGATAGGTTTATGAAATAATAGTTTAAATATAGTAAACAAGTTTATACTTTGTGTCTGTAGCCTCATAAAATAGAATGAATTTGTTCTGTTTTAAAACAAAATAAGCTCTTAGATCTGTCCTTTAATCCTAATAACTTCTTTTTTTATGATGATTCTTTAGATTGTTAAACAATACCAATTAGCCTTAATACCGGTTTACAATCATGGTGTGTTTTAAAACAATTTCAAAACCATTACAGTTTTCGCATTAGTATATAATAGTCTCTTGGCACTTCAAAGGATGACAAATCACCATTTAGGTTTTGGCTTGTCCAATTTTCAGTAGGTGTAAGGTCTAATTCTTTTTTGCCTACCCTTACTTTTAAGGGCATTTTAAAACCTTCCACCACGTCAGTATATCGGTAGCTTAGTTTTTTACCAACTATTTTATATTCTAAAACTGGAATGGTAGTCGATCGTAAATATTGGTCGAATACTTTAGATAAATCCAGTCCGGATTGATTACTCATATAATTTTCAATTTGTGCAGTAGTTACGGTTTGGTGGTAAAACTCTTGGTTAAGACCTCTAAGAATAGAACGCCATTTTTCATCATCATAGACTAGCTGGCGTATGGTATGGAGCATATTGGCCCCTTTGTAATACATATCCCTACTACCTTCGGTATTTACATTATAGGGTCCAATGATGGGCGTATCATTTTTAATTTTTTTTCGGGTGCCAATCACATAATCCGCCGAAGCTTCTTTTCCGTAGTAAAAATCTAGAAACAAATTTTCAGAATAGGCCGTAAAGCTTTCGTGAATCCACATATCTGCAATATCTTTATAGGTGATATTATTAGCAAACCATTCATGACCTGCCTCGTGAATGATAATAAAATCGAATTTCATTCCCCAGCCAGTTCCAGATAAATCTTCACCCAAATAGCCTTTCATATACTTATTTCCATAGGTGACAGAACTTTGGTGTTCCATGCCCAGATAAGGTACTTCCACTAGTTTAAAACTATCCTCGTAAAACGGATAAGGTCCAAACCAATGCTCAAAAGCCTTCATCATTTTTGGAGCGTCTTTAAAATGTTTTTTAGCTACATCAAGATGGTCTTTTAAGACATAATAATCCATATCTAAAGTACCTTTTTCACCCTCGTATTTTTCACCAAAATGAACATAATCGCCAATATTTACATTAACCCCGTAGTTATTTATTGGGTTTTCAACGGCCCAGTGAAAGGTGCTTGTGGTTTCATTTTCGTCCGTGGAACGCAGTCTGCCGTTTGATACATTCATTAAACCCTTTGGCACCGTAACGCTAATAGCCATACTATCTACTTCGTCATACATATGGTCTTTATTCGGCCACCAAACACTTGCCCCTAGACCTTGGCAAGAGGTCGCTATAAAATGTTTTCCGTTTTCATCTTTTTTCCACGAGAACCCACCATCCCAAGGAGCCCTCACGGCCTCTTTTGGAACCCCTGAATAATACACGATAACTTCATTGCTTTCGCCTATAATTTGAGGTTTGTTTAAGCTAATGAAATGTGCATTCACATCCGATGTTATCGCTAAATTTTCTCCATCTTGCGTAGCTTTTTCAATTTTTAGGGGTGCTTGTAAATCAATTTGCAAAGTGTTATGTTCAGATAGAACCGTGTAGCGAATGGCATTCGTACCCGAAATAAATTTTTTGTCTGGCTCAACTTCTAGTGCTAAATGATAAAAATTTACATCCCACCAAGCACGTTCTGGAGTGATACTACCACGTAAGGTATCTTGTTTTGTGAATTTTTGTTTTTGAGCAACTAAGACCTGAGCACTGGCCGTCATGCTTACGATTAAAAAGAATAGGAGGCTTGCTTTTAGCTTCATAGGATATGGAAATAGAATAGTTAAAGGTACTATTTTTTAAAGTTTTAAAATGCAGGTAATTTAGAAGCAGTAATTTTAAAACTATAATTTCATTCGGTATATTTACCTGTTTAACTTTAAATCCGCAAAAATGAAAAGCTTTTTCAACGCTATTTTAGCATTTTTAGTGCTATTATCTAATTTATGTTGTGCTTCAGTACATGCTCAGGACGATAAAAATACCTTTATAGGTCGATGGGACATGGTCATTATGCAGGAAGCTAAAGAATTACCTTCTTGGTTAGAGATTTCAAAATCAGGCAGATCAACCCTTGTGGGGCGTTTTGTCTATGCCTTTGGTAGCGCACGCCCAATTGCAGAAGTGAAAGTGAAGAATGGAAAATTTAGTTTTGCAATACCCGTTCAATGGGAGCCCGGAACAAACGATATGGTTTTTGAAGGGAAGATGATTGCCGAAAACCTTGAAGGTAGCATGGTGTATTCCGATGGAAAAAAATACGATTGGATGGCGAGACGAGCTCCTATTCTTGAATATAATGAAAATATAGTGTGGGGAACACCCATAGCCCTTTTTAATGGCGAAAACTTAAAAGGTTGGCGTGCTATGGGAGAGAACCAATGGCTGGTTAAAAATGGAATTTTAGAAAGTCCCAAATCTGGCTCTAATTTAGTTTCTGACGCAACGTTTGATAACTTTAAACTGCACGTAGAATTTAAATATCCAAAGGGCAGTAACAGCGGTATTTATTTAAGAGGTAGGCATGAGGTTCAAATCGAAGATAATCACGGGTTAGCCCCTAATAACTTATTATTTGGAGGGATTTATGGTTTTTTAACGCCCAATCAAATGGCTGCTAAAAATCCTGATGAATGGCAAGTGTATGATATTACCTTGAACGGACAACGTGTAACAATCGTTGCCAATGGTAAAGAAATAATAACAGACCAAACCATTCCTGGAATTACAGGTGGGGCGCTAGATAGTAACGAAGGTGAACCGGGTCCTATTTTAATTCAAGGAGACCATGGCCCTATCGCGTTTAGAAGTATTGTAATTACTCCAGAGTTTAAGCAATAGATGCTAGTTTATTAAAATAAATGGTAAGTTTTAAGCTGCTATTACCTACCAAATAAACATCAAAAAAAGGATTCAAAATAATGCTCAGGTTGCGTTTAAATAACAAGACACGAAAAGCACTATTTTGAATCCTAAATGTAACCATGTAAAGCTTAAACCTTACCTCATAATCCCATTAGGAAAAACAACGGGACTCTCAAAGCCATTTTTACCTACAGCTGAGACGCCAAAGAAGAAATTATCAATCACGATACCGTCTAAGGTAAAAGTAGATACATCCCCAACGTATCTGCTATGATCCCAAGTAGGTGAGGTCGTGTCTCTCCAATATATTTTATAGCCGGCGGCTCCATCCACCTTTGACCACTCGAATTTTGCTGCAGCTTGTACAATGCCTCCAATTTTTACTTCTTTAGGTGCAGGGGGTGCCCAAGCTAAAGAGGCTAAATTTATGGCATTAACAGCCGTTAATTTTTTAGCATAATCAAAGTTAACATGTTCTAAAACATCGCCATATTCAATGCCATTTTCTGTGCGAATATCTTGGTGTTGTTGGGTGTAGTTTTCATGTGCCTCCATAATACGAATACCCGCAAAACCTGCATCGTTAAAAGGACGGTGGTGTCCGCCACGACCAAAACGGTCTAAACGATAAATCATCATGGGGTTCATTTCGGGCATGTAGGTCTTTACTGTTTTGTGAACGTAACGCGCTAATTGACGTGAAATTCCGTCTACCTCGCCTCCGTAAAAGCGTCGCATTTGTCGTTCTCTATCGGTTTCCGTGGCGGGCACAGGTTCTGAGAAAATTCTAAAATCCACATTACTTATAACACCATCAACACCTTTAATATTCCCAATCATATCATTGTTTAATATTCCGATGACATCCCAGCCTTTTTCTTTGGCATATTTGGCTAAACCGCCACCGCCAAAAAGGCCTTGTTCTTCTCCTGAAAGTCCTACATAAATAATGCTATTTTCAAATTGATATTTTGACAATACTCTGGCAGCCTCAATAGTTCCGGCCATACCACTAGCATTGTCGTTAGCGCCTGGCGCATCTGTGGTAAAATCCATTGTATCACTAGCACGGGAATCAATATCACCACTCATAATAATATAGCGATTTGGATATTTTGTTCCTTTTTGAATGGCAACCACATTTACAATCCACGCATCATTCGGAATGCGAGAGCCCATGTCAGTCGTTACAAAATCTTTTTGATAAAAAACCTCTAAACAGTTTTTGCAGTCCTTTCCAATAGCTTCAAATTCCGATTTTATCCAACGGCGAGCAGCGCCAATACCACGTGTGGTCGACACGGTATCGCTAAAAGTATTTCTGGTGCCGAATTCAGTAAGTCTTGTGACATCTTTTTTGATTCGATCAGCGGAAACGGCATCAATGATCTCATAAATTCGTGCATCTGTTTGTGCAAAAAATAGGGTAGAAGTAAGTAAGGCGAAGGCGAGTAAGGTATTTTTCATAAGAGTTTTATTTTGTACTTTTTAAATGGTATAAACCAAAGATAGGACCAAAGGCTAAAAATATAAAAATTATAGTAGGATTTAGACTTAATGATAAAAAAGATAAGAGCTGAATGCTAAAAATACTCAAGGCAAAACCAATACAGGTAACTAGGGTTAATCCGGTTCCTTTTAAAACTAGAGGTGTTGCATTGGCAACTAGGCTAGAAAATTGTGGAGAATCTGCGGCAACCATCATGCCCCAGATGCACCAACTCATTAAGAAAGGTATGGGAGAAACAAGAAAAAGGGCAGGAGAGATGAGGCAAAAAACACCTGAAGTAAGCAGCGATATAAAAGCTACGATACGACTACCAAAACGTATCGATAAAACGCCACCTAAAAAACAAGCTAAAGCGCCGCAAGTAATCACGACAAATGTCCATAAGGGAATTGAAAAAGAAGTAGTATTAATTTCGTTATAGGTTTTGATAGCCAATGGGGTAAAAGCCCAGAAAGCATACAGTTCCCACATATGCCCAAAATATCCAAAAGCAGATTTTTTAAAAGCAGTAATGCTGAAAAGTGAGAGTCCTGCTTTTAATTGTAATTTTTTACTAGGTTTTCTAAAGGGACCGTTAGGAATACATATAAATACAATAAATCCGCCTAAAACGGCTAATAAAGAGGTTGTTTTTATAATGAGGGTATAGTTGGTATTTACATCTAGTGCAGTCAATAAAAAAGGGAAAGCAGTCCCTAAAACTAGGGCACCGACTAATAAGCCTAAAACTTTTCCCAAACGGGTATCAAAATAATCCGCTGCTATTTTCATACCAATTGGGTATATTCCTGCTAGAAAAAAGCCAGTACCAAAGCGTACAAAGAAAATAATTTCTTTCGTTAAGTTCTCAAGGAGTAAGCTACTATTACATAAAGCGCCAAACATCGCACAAATAAAAAATACTTTAGAAGGAGAATACCGGTCTGCGATTAACAAAGCGGCAAAAAGTAAAGTTCCTGTAATAAACCCGAATTGAACCGAAGACAAAATATAACTCATAGAACCATCCGTCAGACCAATTTTGAGGGATAAATCGTCGATAATGGCATTGCCTGCAAACCAAAGTGAAGTGCATGCAAATTGAGCGATAACCAGTAAAGGAAGTATGTGTGGTTTTGGTTTCAAGTTGGTTTTGAAAAAATCTTCATTTAAAAAAGAGCGCAAGGTATGAATTAAATGTATTCTTTAGAATTCACCTCCTATTTGGAGTAGGCGAAACTTTTTTTGAGTGGTTTCTCGAGCGACTTATTCCACAAAACGCTTTAAAAGTGTACGCACATCCTTGGTACCATCTACATAGTACTTAGCTTGTGTTTTTTGAAGTCCTACTTTCACAGTGACAGCACTTTCTGGTAATTCTTGAAACATAAATTCATCGGTCCAGTCGTCGCCAATGGCAAAAACAAAGTCGTAATCAGCTTCGCCATACATGCGCATTGCCGCACGCCCCTTATTTACGTTACTACTTTTAATTTCCATTACCTTATTGCCATTAAGCACACTTAAGTCATCATTGGCAATTAAACTCGTTAATACGGTGTTGAGCTCAGAAGCTCTTTTTTGACCAAAATCAGGATCCGTTTTTCTGTAATGCCAGGCTAGTGAATAATTTTTTTCTTCAATAAAGCTACCAGGTGTTCTATCTACAAAAGACTCTAAAACTGGCTGTATTTTTTCCATCCAATCTTTTTTTACATTTTCTAGCATAAAAAAGTCATCTCCGTTTTTAGAAAGCCAAACCCCATGTTCCACAATCATATTGTACTTTTTAGGTAAAAACCACTTGGTAAAGGTTTCCTTATCCCTGCCGCTAATTAAAAACATAACGGTGTTCTTTTGGGAAGCTATTTTATCCAAGAGCTGGTATAATTCTTCATCGGGACTTGCTTTTTGGGGATCATTATGAAAAGCCGCTAGAGTACCATCATAATCAATAAACAGCAATCTTTTTTTAGCGTTCTTATACTCCTTAAGTACCGAATTTAGTAAGTCATTCGATAGATTTTTAGAGACATAGGCGTGACTTTTTTCTTTTTGATTTTTTAAAGAATTCATAAAATCATTGGCCCATTTTTCTACATTGTAGCGGGCTAATCTTTTTTGAAGAATATCATTTCGCTCTTGCTGTTCTTGAATAGGCATATTAATAGCCTGATCAATAGCATCCGCAATTTGTTCAAAATTATTCGGATTTATTAATAATGATTCGTTCATTTCATTAGCTGAACCTGCCATTTCACTCAAAATTAAAACTCCCGTTTTATCCGTTCTTGTGGCGATATATTCTTTAGCTACCAAATTCATGCCATCGCGAATAGGGGTAAGCCAGGCAATATCAGAAGAGGTATACAAATCTATTAAATTCTCAAAGGGCATAGACCTATAAAAATACCATATGGGGGTCCAACTCACCGTAGAAAATTCACCATTAATGCGACCTACCAATTCATCAACTTCTCTTTTTAATAATTGGTATTGGGGAACGTTACTACGTGAAGGTACGGCCAAAATAATTAATCGTACTTTTTCCTTATACTGCGGATATTTATTTAAAAAGTATTCAAAGGCATTCAATCTTTTTGCAATTCCCTTGGAGTAATCTAAGCGATCAATTGAAAGTAAAAACTTAGCATCAGGGGTCGATGCCTTATGAGCGTCTAATCGCTGTTGTAATTCAGAACCTTTTTCTGGTGTTTTTTGCTGATGTGCTTTAGCTGCATCACTAAACTTTTTGTAATCGATGCCCATAGGGAAAGAATCCACCTTAATGATACGGTCTTCTAAGTAAATTTCATTAAAACTAACTTCTAAACTAAGTAAACGCTTAACTGAACTTAAAAAATGCCGCTCGTAATCGTAGGTATGGAAGCCTATTAAATCGGCCCCTAGTAAACCTTGCAAAATTTCAGTACGCCAAGGCAAAGTTCTAAATATTTCATAAGACGGAAACGGAATATGTAAAAAGAAACCAATAGAAATAGTAGGTAATTTCTCTTTAACCATCTGTGGTACAAGCATTAATTGGTAGTCATGTACCCAAACAATATCGCCTTCTTTTACTTGGGCAACAATGGCATCAGCAAATTTTTGATTTACTTTTTTGTAGGTTTCCCAACTGTCTAATTCGAACTCCGAATATTCTAAAAAGTAATGAAAAAGAGGCCAAATGGTTCGGTTGCTAAAGCCATAATAAAAACCATCAACTTCATCGGCTGTTAAATTTACCTTTGAAGATCCGTGTTTAGCTAAGGCTTCATCAATTTTACCCGACATGCCATCCGGGATTTCTTCATCCGTTAATCCACTCCATCCAATCCAAAGACTATCACCTCCTTGATGTACAGATTTCATACCCGTAGCCAAACCACCCACACTTGGTATTGCTTTTATGCTTTTATTATCAATTTGCAATTGTACAGGTAGTCTGTTTGAGATTATGATAGTTTTACTCATGATTGGCTGTTTTTTGGTGTATTTTATTTTAATTTTTCTAAATTTCGTGAAAAAGATGGGTTAAAACAATAAATGAATCCTTTTGTGGTACTAATTTATTGATATGAAACTATCCATGATACTTTTTAGCGATTTCTTTGACAAAGACCTTTAAATTTGAAACTTTGTCAATAGGTTTAGTATGTAGACAATAGTTTCGCTTAAAAGAGTTTTAATAATTTGCAATAATTAAAAAGAATTAAACGAATGAATAATTTAGATTACGGAATAATAGGTAATTGTAGGAGCGCAGCATTAATTTCTAAAAATGGATCCATAGATTGGTGCTGTTTGCCAGAATTTGATTCTTCCTCGGTTTTTGCCAAATTATTAGATGATGAAATAGGCGGAAGCTTTGGGATTGATGTAGATGATTCTTATGAAATTCAACAGGCTTATGATGCAGAAACCGCTATTTTAATTACCAGCTTTACTTCTGGCCAGAATAGTTTTGAATTGCATGATTTTATGCCCAGATACCAAAACAATGAGGGTGGTCATTTTTCTCCTCCTGAGCTTGTTAGGTATTTGAAATTGGTATCAGGAAAACCTAGTTTTAAGGTGCTCTATAATCCTAAATTAGAATATGCACAGGGTAAAACCACATCTTTTATAAAAAAAGATTTTATTGCTAGTCTTACGCACGAAGTAAAATTCGACACGGTTTTTTTATATACTTCTTTTGATAAAGAGTGTGTAGTTCAGGGGAATGAAATAACACTTACCGAAGACGGTTTTTTTCTGTTAACCTACAACGAAAAGATATTTTTACCGACCATAAAAAATGCCTTTATGGATCTTGAACGTACTCGAATTTATTGGTTAAATTGGTCTCAAAAAACGCCAACCTATAAAAAGTTTGATGCGCAAATTAAAAGGAGTGCTATTACCTTAAAACTATTGAGTTATGATAAAACAGGAGCCGTTTTGGCCGCTGCTACCACGTCATTACCAGAAACCATAGGGGAAGTACGCAATTGGGATTATCGTTTCTGTTGGATTCGCGATGCCTCAATGGTTATAAAAGTAGTCTCAGAACTAGGTCACAAAAACGTGGCAAAACGATATTTACAGTTTATTATAGATTTAATTCCCGATAAGGATGAAAAACTCCAAATCATGTACGGTATCAATCGTGAAAAGAAACTCACTGAGATGACCTTAGACCATTTAAGTGGTTATAAAGGTTCTAAGCCGGTACGTATTGGAAATGCAGCTTACGAGCAAGTCCAGAATGATATTTATGGTATTTTAATGGATGTTATTTATGAACTGATCAAACAATTTAAAACTGAAATTCAAAATGGAGAGGAGCTTTGGGGAATTACCAAAGGAATCGTTTGGATCGTTGAAAAACATTGGCAAGAAGCGGATAAGGGTATTTGGGAATTTCGTTCAGAAGACAAACATTTTACCTTTTCAAAAGTGCTTTGTTGGACCGCGATAGACCGCGCCATTAAGGTAGCTGAGTTGTTGAACAAGCAACATAAAATCGAAAAATGGAAGCCGCTTGAGGAACAAATAAGAAAGGATATTATGGATAAGGCTTGGAATCAAAATAAGCAAGCCTTTACGCAAAGTTACGGATCAGAACATATGGATGCTTCTGTATTATTAATGGAATCGTATGGTTTTATCGATGCAAAAGATCCCAAATATGTGAGTACAGTAAAAGCTGTAGAAAAAGATTTGTGTAATGAAGGCTTGTTATATAGGTATAAAAATGACGATGATTTTGGAGCGCCATCTTCATCGTTTACAATTTGTACTTTTTGGTTTATTAATAGTTTGTTTAAAATAGGAGAAGAAGAGAAGGCTTTAAAACAATTTGAGCAATTATTAAGTTATAGCAACCACTTGGGCTTATTCAGTGAAGACATCGACTTTAAAACCAAACGATTGTTAGGAAACTTTCCACAAGCCTATTCGCACTTAGCCTTAATAGAATGTGCCATCAACTTTTCTAATAAAGAGTCAGAAGAACATATTTTAGAATCGATGGGGCATTAGGTTTTACCAAAATGAATCGCCTTTAAAAGAGAATTAAGTGGAATGTATTTTGCAGTAGGATAATACCATAAAATATGTTATTATTTTAAAAGCACTACACAGCTATATTGCCACCAATTCTTTTTATTACCTTCAACAATGCTGTCAAATGCGCTATGGTCGTAAAGGGATTCATTAGGGTTGTTCGTAAATAAAAAACACCTCTTAATGTGGTTTGTACCACATAAAATTCACCACTTTCTAGGAGTTCTTGACGAATTTTTATGTTTAACTTATTAAGGTGCTCGTTTTTTATTCCATGAGGTTTAAATCTAAAACATACAATATTTGAGTCTGGTTCAAGCGCTAACTCAAATTGTGTATCTTTTTGAATAAGCTCTGCAAAATCTCGACCTAAATTATATAAGGAGGTTACATATTCTTCAAAAATATCCTCACCGTAGGTTTTTAAAAGCGTAAACCAATGTAAGCTCATCATGGTTTTAGTACATTCGAAGGTACGTTTGGCTAAATTATACCAATCTTCTCCTTCTGATTCTCCCAGTAAATAGTCGGCTTTTTGACTAAAGGTCGTATAGGAGTTTGCCCCGTCTTTAAAAAGAAGCGCTGTAGTAATCGCAGGCATCATCAACATTTTATGCCCATCTATGACAACAGAATCAGCATTTTCAATTCCTTTCAAAGTGTATTTATACTTTTTTGAAAATATCGCTGCCCCACCGTGCGCCCCATCTACATGAAACCATAGATTGTGTTTTTTACTAAAAGAACTTATGGCCTCTAAATCATCATACATTCCCGTTGCCGTAGAAGGCGCACTACCGATAATAGCAAATACGGTAATTCCGTTTGATTTAGCGCTTTCTAAGGTTTCCTCTAAAAAAGAAGTATTCATTTTAAAATCGTTCGTCGCTGGAATTTTTATAATTCCTTTTTCTCCCAAGCCCATGATTCTTGCGGCCCTGTCTGCGCAATAATGAGCTTCTTCGCTGACTATAATTCCTAAGGAAGCGGAATGCCCTTCTGTCCAAATATCATCTGTTACTTTAGCCTTGCGAGCGGCCAATAAGGCTGTAAGGTTCGCTAAGGTGCCTCCTGAAGTTAAAAAGCCCCTCGAATCTTCAGCAAAACCAATTTTTTCACACAATGTATCGGTGACAATACGCTCCATAGCTGTTGAAGCCATGCCCATTTCATAAACAGCCATACCGTTGTTTAATAGGGCGCTAAACATGCTAGAAACTGCCGTAATAGGCAAGGGAGCCGTTACTTGGTGCCCTATATATGTTGGATTGTGAACGTGAATGCTATGTTTTAAAGTTTCTGAAAATACGTTGTCCGCTTTTCCATTTTCTAAGAAATCAGTCCAAAACTCATGCTCTTCCATAGGACTTTTCCAGTCGATCACTTTTGCAGGCTTATCAGAAATAGTTTGCGCTAAATGCGCTGCTAATTCATCCACTAATTGATGACCACGTTTTCTGAATTCTTCAGAGGAATAGGCTGTTCTTAAAAGGTCATTTTTCATCTTTTGATCTAAATTTATTTTTTTATGGTCCTACGTAATTTGCCCATCAACAATTAGTTAAGAAACTAAAATTGTTAGTGCTCATTCCAAGCACTAAAAGTATTGACTTATTGACTCTAAACAAAGTGTTTTAAATAAACTTCCTATAATTTATAAATTTATAAGGCATGGTGCAGCATCTAGTTTAATAAGACTTAAAAAGTATTTTATTTTGAACTTTCTACTACTGAATTCAAAGCATACAAGCTGGTAAATTAAAATGGACATTAAGTTTAAATGGTAAATTCCTTAGTTCATTAGCTATTTTCCTTAGCTCATTATTTTACTATGAATAGTACGATTATCTTCAAATATATTTGCTCTTAGAAAACAAAATATAAAACCCTTAAAAGACAAAAAATGACTACTAAAACAACGACAAAAGAATTAATATTTTTAAGAGCATTCGCATTTATGACCTCTCTTGGGATGATTTTTATGACTACTACAGCATTTCAACATACAGGAAATAAAAAATTTGGTGAAATTGATGTAGAGCGCATAAATATCGTAGAAAAAGATGGGACTGTAAAAATGATGATCACTAATGTGGAGCGTTTCCCTAACGGTCATGAAATGATAAATAATAGACCAACGAACGAAACACGAAAAAAACGTTCAGGAATGATTTTCTTCAACGAAGATGGCATTGAATGTGGAGGTTTTATATACGATGGACAAAAAAACGAAAGTGGACATAGTTCGGGTTTGTCGCTTACCTATGATCAATATGATGGGGATCAAGTCATGCAGTTATTGACCCAAGATTATAGCGAGGGAGATCAAAGATATGTTTCTAGTAGTCTAGTATTCAACGATCGTCCTGCAAAAGAGTCTCAACTAAAAACGGGCGAAATAATGAATGAGTTGAGAGAACTTCGCGAAAAAGATCCCAAAGCGGCTCAATTGAAATATAAGGAATATGAGGAATTGGGATTAATAGGTGGCGCTCCACGTGTGATGCTTGGAAAATCAAGAAGTCAAAACAATGGATTATTTCTTTTTGATACAGAAGGAAAACCCAAGGCCATGTTTTATGTGGATAAGGAAAACAGTGCCAAACTAGACTTTTTTGATGATAAAGGAAACATTATAGCTTCGTTTCCAGAGCAAAAAAACGATAAATAAACACCCTAAAAAAATAGTCCTGTAAAAATTTATAGGGCTATTTTTGTGGATTAGATTTTTGAAAAATGAAAAATATTGCATTTGAAATACAACGAAGCAAGTACTTTTTACTGTTTGTTTTTCTATTTGCCTATGCGCAGTCTATACAGATACGCTTTTTGTTAAGACGGCAACTGGATTGGTATATTTTCACTCCTGAAGCTGCCGTGGTATCTTTAGTCTCAGCCTGTATTTTATTTGTGATACTCAATTTTTTTATGGAGCGATGGCAAAAATCAGCGGTATTTAGCCTCCAAGAAATATCAAAAATAGTAAGCGTTTCAGTGGTACTATTTCTGATAGTAATGAAAGTATTAGGTTTACTAACAGCCCTAATCTTTGATACCTTCGAACGAAATTTTAACAGTAAAACGCTGGTATTATCCATAGGCACTAACTTAATGGATGCTTTTATCTATGGGAGTTTTTTTTTAGCGTACTACTATTATCGCAAATATAAAAAGAACCAAATTGAAATAGCCACTTACAACCAAGCGCTGGCAGAGACCAAAATTAACCAGCTTAAGGCACAACTTAATCCTCATTTTTTATTTAATAATCTGAATGTTTTAGATCAATTAATTGAAGAAGATAAATACCAAGCTTCTGAATTCTTAAACGAATTTGCGGAAATATATCGCTATGTTTTACAGGTGTCTGATCAAAAACTAATTTCAATAGGCGAGGAGCTAGCCTTTGTTCAAAAGTACTTTAATTTGATGAAACACAAATATGGGAATGCTTATGTATTGGAAATTGAATCAGAAAGCTTCTATGGAAATATCGTACCCCTAACCTTACAATTGCTCCTTGAGAATGCACTACAGCATAATTTGGGAAAAGAATCAACGCCGATAACCATAAGAATAAGCATTAAGGATGTCATAACAGTTACCAATAATAGCATTGCAAAATTGCATCCAAAAGCCACTTCTGGGAGAGCACTTATTAATTTAAAGGAGCAGTATGGCATGCTTTCAAAAAGCCCTATAGAAATTAGGAGAACTGCATCTAACTTTTCAGTGACCGTGCCTATAATTTGAATAAAAAACGAATGATAAAAGTAGTAATTATTGAGGATGAAATTCCTGCTAGAAAAAAACTTAAAAGATTTCTGCAAGAAGTAAAAGAGCCCGTAGTGATCATCACGGAACTAGATACCGTAGCAAGTTCCATTGAATTTCTGAAGGGAACTGAGGTAGACTTAATAATTTCAGATATTGAATTATTAGACGGTAATGCATTTGAAATATATCAGCACGTGACTATTACATGTCCTATTATTTTTTCAACAGCTTATGATCAATTTTTGATGAAAGCTTTTGAGACTAACGGCATTGAATATCTTCTAAAACCCTTTTCAAAAGAGCGTTTTAACCAAGCTTGGAATAAATTTTTAACCTTAAGAAAATCCAATACGACTGATGATCAAGTGCTGTCGAAAATTCAACATATTCTTGAAAAAAAACTAACGACTATAACTTATAAAAAACGCTTTAGCATCAACACAAGTCGAGGCGTATATTTTTTAGAAACTGAAAACATAACGCTGTTTGAAGCCCATGAAGGCGTTATTTTTGCATATGATACATCTGGAAAAAAACACTTATTGAGCGAAACCACCTTAAAAAGTTTAGAGGTTTTAGTGGATTCCTCAGATTTTTTTAGAATTAATCGCAATCAAATGGTACACAAAAAGTACGTTGAAAAAATAGAGCGATATACTAAAAATACCTTAGCCATCAAAATAAGGTACCACCAAGAATATGTAAAGACAAGCCAAAGCACTACGGCCAGTTTTCGAGAGTGGATAGAAAAATAGTCGTTGAGGCATGAAGACTTCCGAAAGTTAAAGAGCAAGCTACTTGTTTGGCTTATCACTAAAACAAAAAAACCGCTCTTTCAAGAGCGGTTTTTCACCTTTGTAAAAAAAAATAGTTGAGTTAGTCAAAGGTATAACCATTATCAGCAGCTACTTTATCGGCAATTTGCGTGCGTAAAGCGACTACATTAGGGTTGTTAGTATATTTTGTGAAACGTTTAAGCCCCATTAACATCATACGTTGCTCGTCGCCCTCAGCAAAAGAAATAATAGCTTCTTTACCTTTTTGAATGACGGTTTCAGTGGCGCTATATAAATATAATTTAGACATGGCTATTTGAGTGGCCTGTGCTGCTTCACCAAAGCGTTTTGCATTCTTTTCTGTTCTTAAAATAGTAGATTCTGCCATATATACTTCTATTAAAATATCAGAGGCAGCAAGCATTAATTGCTGATGATTCTCTAATTCAGGACCATACTTTTGAACCGCTGAACCAGCCACCATTAAAAATACTTTCTTTAATCGCTTTACTAAGTCTTTTTCTTCTGCAAAGAGTTCAGAAAAGTCTGGCGTATCAAAAGACGGAATTCCCATTAATTCTTCACCTACTTTAGTAGCAGGACCTAAAAGATCCACATGGCCTTTCATTGCTTTTTTAACTAACATACCAACAGCAAGCATTCGATTAATTTCGTTGGTACCCTCATATATTCTAGCAATACGGGCATCTCTCCAGGCAGATTCCATAGGTGTGTCTGCACTAAAGCCCATACCTCCAAATATTTGAATCCCTTCATCTGTACAATTCTGAACGTCTTCGGATACTGCTACTTTAAGAATAGAACATTCAATAGCGTACTCTTCAACGCCCTTAAGCTCAGCTTCTTGGTGTGTGTTACCCGCAGCTTCACGCATGGAAATTCGGTCTTCAATGTTTTTTGCAGCTCTGTAAGATGCAGACTCATCTGCATAACAATTGGTAGCCATATTTGCTATTTTTGCTTTAATAGCGCCAAAATTTATAATAGGTGTTTGAAACTGAATTCTTTCGTTGGCATATTTGGTAGCCTCATCAATCACTCTTCGTTGGGCATCTAAACAGGCTGCTGCTAATTTAATTCTACCAACATTTAAAGCATTCATAGCAATTTTGAATCCGTTTTCGCGCTCCGACAGCATATTGGCTACGGGTACTTTTGTTTCGTTAAAGAAAACTTGGCGGGTAGAAGAGGAGTGAATTCCTAATTTCTTTTCTTCATCACCCATGGTGATTCCATTACTCGGGTCGTTTTCTACGATAAAACCTGTAATATTTTTATCGTCTTCGATGCGAGCAAAAACAATGAACATACTACAGAATCCTGCGTTTGAAATCCACATTTTTTGACCTGTAATGCTGTAATGCTTTCCATCAGCCGATAAAACCGCTTTAGTTTTTCCAGAGTTGGCATCAGATCCAGCACCTGGCTCTGTTAAGCAATACGCTCCAAACCACTCACCAGAAGCCAATTTTGGAATATATTTTTGCTTTTGTTCTTCTGTACCGTACAAGGTAATAGGTAAGGTTCCGATACCTGTATGCGCCCCAAAAGCGGTGCTGAAAGAACCTGTTGCTCCTGAAATATAGTCACAAACAAGCATGGTAGAGACAAAGCCCATTCCCATTCCTCCATAAGACTCTGGAACCGCAACGCTCAATAAGCCAAGTTCACCGGCCTTACGCATGCATTCTTCGGTAAATTTATAATCTTTTTTCTCAAAGCGCTCCCAATTGGACCAAAGTTCGCGATCAACGAATTCTTTGGTGCTTTCACGCATCATTTTTTGCTCTTCAGACAAATCTTCAAGCGTAAATATATCTTCGCAATTGGTTTCTTTTACTAGAAATTGTCCTCCTCTTAGTAAATTGTCTTTTTCTATTGTTTTCATTTTTTTAAAGTAATTAGTATTAAGTACTAAGTATTAAGATTTTATATAATTTATTCCCCCTTTGGGGGTTAGGGGGCTATTTATGACAGAAATTCAAAAATACCTGCCGCTCCTTGTCCTGTTCCCACGCACATGGTGACCATTCCGTATTTTCCTTTCATATTTCTTTTACGCATTTCATCAAACAATTGTACCGATAGCTTAGCTCCTGTACAGCCTAAAGGATGCCCCAAAGCAATAGCGCCACCATTTACATTGATGATTTCTGAATTAAGATCTAGTTCTCGAATAACAGCAAGAGATTGAGAAGCAAAGGCTTCATTAAGTTCAATTAACTCCACGTCATTTTGTTTTAAGCCTGCTTGTTTTAGTGCTTTAGGAATTGCTTTAACAGGTCCGATCCCCATAATTCTCGGTTCAACACCAGCCGCTGCATAATTCACTAAACGGGCGATGGGTTCTAAATTTAATTCTTTTACCATGGCTTCGCTCATAATCAATACAAAAGCGGCTCCATCACTCATTTGTGAGGAGTTCCCTGCAGTAACACTTCCTCCAGCGGCAAAAACGGGTCTTAAGCCAGCTAAGGCTTCTAAGTTTGTTCCTTTTCTAGGCCCTTCATCTTTGGTTACCGTATATTTTTTCGTAGCTTTTTTTCCTTTTTCATCTAAATAGGTTTGCGCTACTTCAATAGGAACAATTTGATCTTGAAAGCGATCTTCAGCCTGAGCTCTCAAAGCTTTCATGTGCGAATGATAGGCAAATTCATCCTGATCTTCACGCGATACTTTAAATTGCTTCGCTACGGCTTCAGCTGTATTTCCCATGCCCCAATAATAATCTTCATGGCCAGATTTTACCGTATCATAATTTAATTCTGGTTTAAAGCCTGTCATAGGGACAGCGCTCATGCTTTCTGCACCACCAGCAATAATACATTCTGCCATCCCGGCCTGAATTTTTGCGGTTGCCATTCCTATAGTTTCAATACCTGAGGCACAAAAACGATTGACGGTAACACCGGCAACATCAACACTATCTAAACCAATAAGAGAGATAAAGCGAGCCATGTTTAGTCCTTGCGAACCTTCTGGCATCGCATTTCCTACAATCACATCGTCAATTCGGCTTTTGTCAAACTGAGGTAATTCAGACATCATGTGCTGAATAGTTTCAGCGGCTAACTCATCAGTTCTCTTAAAACGAAAAACCCCTTTTGGTGCTTTTCCTACTGCTGTTCTGTATGCTTTTACTATATATGCTTGTTTCATGTTCTAATGCTTTAGGCTTTAAGCGTTATGCTTTAAGCTGTTTTGATTTGTAAAATTAACTTTTGCCTAATGCATAAAGCATAAGGCTTAAAGCATCGCAACTAGTTGCGAAGCGGTTTTCCAGTTTTCAACATATGTTGAATTCTCTCCAAGGTTTTACGCTCGGTACAAAGTGATAAGAAAGCTTCGCGTTCTAAATCTAACAAATACTGTTCATTGACCAAGGTTGGTTCCGATAGGTCTCCACCCGCCATAACGTAGGCTAATTTATTCGCAATTTTTTTATCGTGTTCGCTAATGTAATTACTGTCTTCCATGGCATCTGTGCCTACCAAAAACATCCCTAGTGCTTGTTTTCCTAACACTTTAATATCGCTTCTTTTTATAGGTTGCGTATAGCCTGCTTCTGCCATTAATTTTGCATGTGCTTTGGCCGTTGCAATTTGACGGTCTTTATTGACAACAACAATGTCTTTTCCGTGTTGTAAAATGCCCAAATCAAAAGCCTCATAGGCTGAGGTAGATACTTTTGCCATTCCGATAGTCAAGAAATATTCTTGTAAAACGTTTAACTCAACATCTCCTTTTTGAAAGAGGTCTTGTGCCCTTACAGCAAATTCTTTAGAACCACCGCCACCAGGAATAACACCAACTCCAAATTCTACAAGTCCAATATAGGTTTCTGCTGCTGCCACAACCTTATCTGCATGTAATGAAAGTTCACATCCACCGCCTAAAGCCATCCCGTGAGGAGCAGCTACGGTGGGTATGGCAGAATAGCGCATACGCATCATGGTATCTTGGAACATTTTAATGGCCATATTTAATTCGTCATATTCTTGCTCCACAGCCATCATAAAAATCATTCCAATATTGGCACCAACAGAGAAATTTGCAGCTTGATTTCCAACCACTAATCCTTGAAAATCTTTTTCGGCGATATCGATAGCCTTGTTCAGGCCAGCCAATACATCACCGCCAATTGTATTCATTTTAGATTGGAATTCTACATTTAAAATACCATCACCCAAATCTTCTACGACAACACCACTATTTTTAAATACTTCTTTTGATTTTCTAATATTGTCTAGAATGATAAACGCATCTTGTCCTGGTACTTTTGCATAAGATGTATTTGGAATATCATAAAAATAAGTTGCGCCTTCTTTTACCGTATAAAAAGAACTGATATCCTTTGATAGCATTTCCGTTACCCAATCGGCAGCAGTTTCTCCTTCTGCTTTCATTATTTCAAGTCCTTTTTCCACGCCAATAGCATCCCAGATTTGGAAAGGTCCGTGCTCCCAGCCAAAACCTGCTTTCATAGCATCATCAATTTTGTATAACTCGTCTGAAATTTCAGGAATTCTATGGGATACATAAGCAAATAAGGCAGCAAAACTTTTTCTGTAAAATTCACCTGCTTTATCTTTTCCAGAAACTAAAACTTTAAAGCGGTCCACTACTTTATCAATGCTTTTTGTCAGCTCTAAAGTCGCGAAGCTGGCTCTTTTATTAGAACGATAATCCATCGTATCTAAGTCAAGCGTTAAAATTTCACTTGAACCGTCTTTTTTTCTTTCTTTTTTATAAAACCCCTGGCCTGTTTTACTTCCTAACCATTTATTTTCCACCATGGTATTGATGAAACCAGGTAGTTTAAACAAGTCTAGTTTTTCATCATCTTTACAATTATCAGCAATGCCATTGGCCACATGTACTAAAGTATCTAAACCTACCACGTCTACGGTTCTAAATGTGGCTGATTTAGGACGTCCGATAACAGGACCTGTTAATTTGTCGACTTCTTCCACGGTCATACCCATTTCTTTCACCATATGAAAAAGACTCTGAATACTAAATATTCCGATTCTATTTCCAATAAAAGCAGGCGTGTCTTTAGCAATTACAGATGTTTTTCCTAAAAACTGTTCGCCATATCCGTTTAGAAACTCCAAAACTTCAGGAGATGTTTTAGGTCCAGGTATAATTTCAAAAAGATTTAAATAACGTGCTGGGTTAAAAAAGTGGGTGCCACAGAAATGTTCTTGAAAATCTTCACTACGACCTTCACTCATAAAATGAATAGGAATACCAGAAGTATTACTGGTAATTAAGGTTCCAGGCGTTCTGTATTTTTCTATTTTTTCAAAGACCGATTTTTTAATATCAAGCCGTTCAACCACAACCTCAATAATCCAATCTACCTTTGATATTTTGCTAAGATCGTCATCAAGGTTACCTGTAGTAATTCTGCTGGCAAATTTTTGATGGTAAATTGGCGATGGTTTTGATTTTAAAGCTGAAGCTAGCGAATCGTTCACTAATCTGTTTCGAACAGCGTTATCCTCTAAAGTAAGGCCCTTAGCTTTTTCTTTATCGTTGAGTTCCCTTGGAATAATATCCAATAACAAAACTTCTACTCCGATATTCGCAAAATGGCAAGCAATACCGCTTCCCATTATTCCTGAGCCAATTACAGCTATTTTTTTGATGTGTTTGTTTTTCAAATTCATTACTAATAATTTGTTTTTGAATCTTTACTATAAATTTTTTTATCTGAAACTAGTTTGTTAATGACGTCGATAACTTCAAAAAAGGAATTTAGTTTTTCTGGAGTTACATTGTCTTTTACAACCTCATTAAACCGCAATACGACATCTTTAGAATCTTTTCTTTTTTCTAAGCCAAAATCGGTCAAGTGAATTAAAACTCCGCGACCGTCATTTGGATTTGGTTTTCGTTTAATTAAGCCTTTTTCTTCCATGCTTTTCAGTATTCTCGAAAGACTTGTCGCTTCCATTCCCATTTTAGGGCCAAGTGATGTTGAGGGGGTACCCTCCTTAGGGTCGATACTTAAAAGCGTAAAGCCAACGGCCATGGTAGATTCGAATATTTTGGCTTCTTCATTATACATTCGAGCCACCGATTGCCAAGTTGATCTCAATGCATAATCTATAGTAAGGTCTTTCATTTATAAATACTAAAACTCAAATATAATAAAATTTATTATGCATGCATAATAAATTTTATTAAAAAAAGAGATTAAATCTTATCGATAATCTCTTTTTTTATGAATTTTAATAATTAATATGTAGCACTATACATGCTCATATATTTCGTTGTATAGTTTTATATACTTTTCTTTTACGATTTTACGCTTTAATTTCATCGTAGGTGTTAGGTGACCTTCGTCGATACTCCAAGCATCAGGTGTAAGTCTAAATGCTTTTACTTTTTCCCATTTGGCAAAATTTTCATTTGCTTCTTCAACTTCTTCTGCAATTCGGGCAATCACCTTTTCGTTAACCACAAGTTCTGCATGAGTACCAACTTCAATCTTATGTATTTTGGCCCAATTTTTAATAAAATCAAAATCTGGCTGAATTAATGCCGCAGGCATTTTTTCACTTTCCCCAATCACCATAACCTGGTCTATAAATCTGGATTGTTTTAATCTATTTTCTAATAATTGAGGCGCTACATATTTACCACCAGAAGTTTTGAACATTTCTTTCTTACGATCGGTAATTTTTAAGAATCCATCGGCATCAATTTCTCCAATATCTCCAGTATGGAAGTACCCATTAATCAATACTTCAGCTGTTTTTTCAGGATCCTTGTAATAGCCTAACATCACTTGAGGCCCTTTAATACAAATTTCACCATCTTCAGCGATTTTTACTTCTGTTTTATCCAAAGGTTTGCCAACGGTTCCAATTCTAAAACCTCCGTTACGCATGTCGTTTACAGAAACCACAGGAGAGGTTTCGGTAAGTCCGTAACCTTCCATCACGCCAAATTGAGCTGCATTGAAAATTCGGGCTAAACGGGGTTGCAATGCTGCGCTACCGGATGCCATGACGGATAAGTTACCACCTAAGGCATCTTGCCATTTACTAAAAATTAGTTTCCTGGCTAGGCCTAATTTTTTCTCGTACCACCATCCGTTTTGTCCGTAAGGTTCGTACTGTAAACCTATGGCTACAGCCCAAAAGAATAATTTTTTCTTAAGTCCTGTTAAATCTGTTCCTTTGGCAATAATTTTATCATACACTTTTTCTAATAAGCGCGGAACAGCGGTCATCACGTGGGGTTTAACTTCTTTAGCATATTCACTAATTTGATCAATAGGAGCAAAGTAAATACTCGTTCCACAGTATTGGTACAAGTAAATCAACATGCGTTCGTATACATGACAAACGGGTAAAAAACTTAATGATTTTGAATTACCAAGCTCTATCGGTATTCTTTTAAAACTCTCTAAAGCATTACTCACCAAATTAGCATGTGACAGCATAACGCCCTTAGGTCTTCCTGTAGTTCCAGACGTATAAATTAAGGTGGCTAAATCACTAGGTTTTACGGCATTTTTAAGGTTTTCAACATCATTTTGGTTCGCGTTGTCTTCTCCTAAAGTTAAAACTTCATTCCAATTTTTACAGTTCGGTACTTCATCAAAAGAATATATGTCTTTAAGCGTTGGCACCTGATCTTGGATAGCTTTCACTTTTTGATATACTTCATCACACGAAACAAAGCAATAGGTAGCCTCAGAATGATTTAGAATATAGGCATAATCATCTTCGCATATCGTAGGGTAAACAGGTACGTTTTGGGCACCTAATTGTAAAACTCCAATATCCATAATATTCCATTCTGTTCTGTTAGACATAGAAATTATGGCAATTTTATCATTCGGTTTTACTCCCAAACGAAGTAGTGCTCTACTTATAGCATTGGCTTTGTTAATATACTCTTGTGTAGAGGTAGTAATCCAATTTTCATTATATTTTGTGGCAAGAGCAACTGTTAGGTTATATTTTTCTAATTGATAATAAGGAAAATCGAAAAGGCGGCTTATATTCTGCATAGGGTAATTCTGGATTGTCGCTGCAAAATAAGAAAAAAGGGAGTATTAAAATGAGATTGATAAAAATATTAACGATTTTTTGAGCAATTTATAATGTAAAACAAGCAAAGACTACTTAATTTACATGAGGTAGTCTTTGCTTTTTTAAGGTTCTAAATACATTTTTTAGTTGTTCTCAATCCACTTTCTAGCATTTACAAAAGCAGCTAACCAAGGTGAAACTTCATCATTTCTATCTTTAGGGTAGTGTGCCCAGTTCCAAGGAAATATAGAGCGTTCAATATGGGGCATGGTTACCAAATGTCGACCTGTTTTATCACAAAGCATAGCCGTATTAAAATCACTGCCATTTGGGTTTGCGGGATAATTTTCATACCCGTATTTCGCAACAATAGAGTAGTCGGTTTCAGAAAGTGGTAAACTAAACTTACCCTCACCGTGAGAAATCCAAACCCCAAGTTTAGCGCCTTCTAAAGAGGAAAGCATAACAGAATTATTTTTTTGAATGATAACCGATGTAAAATTACTTTCGTGTTTATTCGAGTCATTATAGGTCATTTTGCCATGGGTATGGTGTTCGGGGTTGACCAAATCTAATTCCATAAACAACTGGCATCCATTACAAATACCTACCGATAAAGTGTCAGGCCGAGCAAAGAAATTCTTCAATGCCGTATTCGCTTTTTCATTGTATTTAAAGGCTCCAGCCCATCCTTTGGCACTTCCTAAAACATCTGAATTAGAAAATCCGCCTACGGCGCCAATGAATTGAATATCTTCTAGGGTTTCACGACCCGAAATTAAATCGGTCATGTGTACATCTTTTACATCAAAGCCAGCAAGAAACATGGCATTAGCCATTTCACGTTCCGAATTGCTGCCCTTTTCTCTTAAAATTGCCGCTTTGGGACGATCGTTGAGAGAAGTATCCTGTTTACCTTTAACAGATAACTTCGCTTCGCTCGCAATTGTGCCCGTAAAATCCTTAGGAAAATTATAGGCTAAAGCTTGCATCTTATACTGATCAAATCTCACTTTTGCTAAACCGTTCGCAGTTTGTTTATGATCTAATAAATACGATGTTTTAAACCAGGTATCCCGAAGTGTATTGATGTTTAAGCCCATCTCCATACTTCCATTTTTAATGCGGAGCATAGGTTTTAAAGTAACTTTCCCGATCGCGTGGAAATCAATCTTAGCTGTGGCTAAAACTTCTTCTACCAACCTATCCTCTTTTGCTTGAAAAACGATGCCTGAATTTTCTGAAAAAAGCAATTGAATCGTGTCTTCTTCTCCTAAACTTGTCAAGTCTAATGCTGCTCCTAAGTCAACATCAGCAAAACACATTTCAAGTAAGGTTGTGATTAATCCTCCAGAAGCTACATCATGTCCTGCTAAAATTTGCCCTTCTTTGATTAAAGTTTGAATGGTGTTAAATGTATTTTTTACAAAAGCATCATTGGTAATCGTTGGCGCATCGCTGCCTATTTTATTGAGAATTTGGTTAAAAGAAGAGCCACCTAATTTATAAGCATCTTGAGATAGATTGATATAATAAATAGAGCCGCCTTTTTTCTGCAATACAGGCTCGACTACTTTGGTAATGTCATTACAATTTCCGGCTGCTGAAATAATGACGGTGCCTGGAGAAATGACATCACCATCTTTATATTTTTGTTTCATGGAAAGTGAATCCTTTCCGGTAGGTACGTTGATCCCTAAAGCAATTGAAAAGTCCGACACCGCTTGCACAGCCTCATATAAACGTGCATCTTCACCTTCATTTTTACATGGCCACATCCAATTTGCAGACAAGGAAACAGATTGTAAACCATCTTTCAAGGGTGCCCAAATAATATTCGTAAGCGCTTCGCTAATGGCATTTTTACTTCCTGCTGCCGGATTTATTAAAGCCGCAATAGGCGCATGGCCAATAGAGGTGGCAATACCTTCTTTACCTTTATAATCTAAAGCCATGACCCCGCAATTGTTCAAAGGTAGCTGTAAGGGGCCAACACATTGTTGTTTGGCTACTTTTCCACCTACGCAACGATCTACTTTGTTGGTTAGCCAATCTTTACAAGCTACAGCTTCTAGTTGTAAAACTTGATCTAAATAATCATGAAAAAACTCTAAAGAATACTGCGGATTATCGTAGTTCCTTTTTACGGTAACATCATTCATGACGGTTTTCGGAGAGCTACCAAACATATCTTCCAAAGCTAAATCCATTGGTTTTTCACCGGTAGTCTTCGATTCGAAGGTAAATCGATCATTACCTGTAACCTCACCAACTTCGTACATTGGCGAACGTTCTCTATCGGCAATGCGCTTTAGTAGATCAATGTCTTTTTTTCCAATCACTAAGCCCATGCGTTCTTGTGATTCGTTCCCGATAATTTCTTTGGCAGAAAGCGTAGGATCACCAACAGGGAGTTGGTCTAAATCTATTTTCCCTCCAGTTTCCTCCACCAATTCGGATAAGCAGTTTAAATGGCCACCAGCCCCATGATCGTGGATAGAAACAATGGTGTTTATATCGCTTTCTACCATGCCTCGCACTGCATTGGCGGCACGTTTTTGCATTTCAGGGTTAGAGCGTTGTACCGCGTTTAATTCAATAGCAGCGCTAAATTCGCCTGTGTCCGCACTCGAAACAGCTGCACCACCCATCCCGATTCGGTAGTTATCGCCACCAAGAATTACAATTTTATCGCCTGTTTTGGGTTTATCTTTTATCGCTTGTTCTGCTTTTCCATAGCCTATACCACCTGCTTGCATAATGACTTTGTCATATGCTAACCTACGTGGGCTGAGCGTAGTAGAAGTCTCAGCGTGTTCAAAAGTTAGTACAGAACCAGAGATCAATGGTTGTCCAAATTTATTTCCAAAATCAGAAGCTCCGTTCGATGCTTTGATTAAAATATCCATGGGTGTTTGGTATAACCATTCACGGGCTGGCATGCCGTTTTCCCAATTACGACCTTCTTCTAAACGCGAATATGCCGTCATATAAACCGCAGTTCCTGCTAAAGGAAGCGAACCTTTTCCACCTGCTAATCGATCTCTAATTTCACCACCGGCACCAGTAGCAGCGCCATTAAAGGGCTCTACGGTTGTGGGGAAGTTATGGGTTTCTGCCTTTAAAGAAATCACCGAATCAAAATCTTGTTCCTGGTAAAAGTCGGGCTTATCAGCAGTTTTTGGAGCAAATTGCACCACTTTAGGACCTTTTACAAAAGCCACATTATCTTTATAGGCCGATACAATACTATTCGGGTGCTCTTGGGATGTTTTTTTGATAAGTTTGAATAAGGAAGATGGCATTTCTTGACCATCAATCACAAACGTACCATTGAATATTTTATGGCGACAGTGTTCAGAGTTTACTTGGCTAAATCCGAAAACCTCTGAATCTGTCAATTTTCTGCCTAATTTTTTAGATAAATTGTTGAGGTACTCAACCTCTTCGTCATTAAGGGCTAAACCCTCTTTTTGGTTGTAAAGCGCAATATCATCAATTTCAAGAATTTTTTCTGGTGAAATAGCTACGTTGAAAATATCTTGATGTAAGCTTTTATATTTTTGCAACAACATAGGGTCAAAGTTTTGGTCATCAGCGTTCGAAGCTTTGAATTCTTCGATTCTGATAATCCCTTCGATACCCATATTCTGAGTAATTTCGGTAGCATTGGTGCTCCAAGGTGTAATCATGGCAGCTCTTGGGCCAACAAAAAAGGCGTCTAATGACGCCATATTTATTTTAGGTTGGTTGCCAAATAACCAGCTCAATTTTGTAGTGTTTTCTTCTGAAAGTTCGTTTTTGGTTTGTACAGCAAAAACTTTGGTGTTGGTGTTTCCGAAAAAGTGAATCATTTGCGCGTGTTGTTCGTTTTAAGAAAGGGCAAATTTACGATTTTTTCAAGGATTATCTTTCGAGAAAAGTTAACAGTTTTTGGGTGGATTGTTGATTACTTTAAAAATTAGGCTATTTTACTTTTTGTTGCCACTTTCTCTAATAAGGCCATATAAAAACCATCGTAGCCACTTTCAGCAGCAGATACTTTGTTTTCTTTTAGTAATCTAAAATCTGCCCCTTCTGGAGAGGCTAAAAATGATTTTACTTGATCGTTATTTTCTTGGGGTAGAATAGAGCAGGTAGCGTAGACCATTTTACCTTCTGGTTTTAGCATTCTGCTGTAACTACGTAAAATTTCTTGTTGTGTGGCTTTTATTTGTTCTAAAAATTCTGGTTGTAATTTCCATTTTGCATCAGGGTTTCTTCGTAAAACACCTAGTCCGGTACAAGGCGCATCAATTAAAATACGATCTGCTTTTTCGGCTAATTTTTTGATGACTTTGGTGGAGTCTATGACTCTTGGTTCAATATTAAAAGCACCGTTGCGTTTGGCTCTTCGTTTAAGTTCTTTTAATTTGTTTTCGTAAATATCCATAGCAATCAATTGCCCTTTATTTTCCATAAGGGCTGCAATATGCAATGTTTTTCCACCAGCACCAGCGCAGGTATCAATAACCCGTTGCCCAGGTTGCACATCTAAAAAGGCTGCAACTAATTGAGACGAAGCATCTTGCACTTCGAAAAAACCATTTTTAAAGGCTTCGGTCGTAAAAACATTCCCGCGTTCGGCTAGCTTAAGGGCATCTGGATAGCCTTTAATTGGTTCACAGTCGATACCGTTTTCTAGAAGCTCTTGTCGTAAGGCCTCTTTGGTTGTTTTCAAGGTATTGACCCTTAAAATTACTTCTGCTTGTTGGTTTAAGGCATTTAATTCTTTCGTCCAGCGTTTTTCTCCTAAAGATTTTTCTCCTAATTCATCCATCCAATCAGGGATAGATTCTTTAAACTTTCTAATTTTTGACAACTCATCGAAGCGCCCTTTTATTTTACGTTCTGGAACTGGCTCAATTTGCTTCCAATCAGGCAACTCAATACCTCTTAAAACCGCCCAAACAGCAAATAATCTAAATAAATTAGGACGACTAAATGGTGCTTTTACTTCTGCAATTTCGGTATATAAACGTTTGTAACGAACAATTTCATAGGTCGTCTCAGCAATAAAGCCTCTATCACGAGCACCCCATCGTTTATCATATTTCAATACTTTTTGAACTACTTTATCGGCATATTCCCCTTCATTAAAAATTAGGTTTAAGGCATCAACCACGGCAAATACCAAATTTCTATGTAGTTTCATTGTTTGTATTTTATAAATTTAAGGCTGCAAAGGTATTGTTTTAGAACCTAATCCTTTTATTTTTGATCAAATTAATATAAATGACTAAAAGTCTAAGGTCGAAAGCCAAATGTCTGTATTTTTTGGGCGTTAGAGTTTTGTCATTTTTATTTTAACCAGTTTAAATTCTATTATAATGAAATATGTACTACTCGTAATTTTTTCAATAGGTTTATTTTCTTGTCAAGAAGAAAAACAAATGAAAACATTTAGTTCCGTAAGTGTAGAAACCATCTACGAAGATTCTTTAAGTATTAGAGCCATTGAAATTATAGGTGAAAGCTTGGTATTTTCAGCGAATAAAGGATTTATCGGTTCTATCGACTTAGCGAAAGATAAAGTTTTTACAAAAACACAGCAGTTCAATGCTATTGTACCAGAGTTTAGGGCCATAGCGCACAACACTAAAGATGTGTTTGTATTGTCTGTTGCAAATCCTGCTTTGTTATATAAAACGGGCGATGCCGGTGAATTTGAATTGGTGTATAAAGAAGAGGCTGAAACCGTTTTTTATGATGCCATGACTTTTTGGAATGATCAAGAAGGTATTGCTATTGGGGACAGTATGGAAGGATGTTTGTCGGTTATCATCACGAGAAATGGAGGCCAAACTTGGAAAAAGTTACCTTGTTCTGAATTGCCTGATGGTATGGAAGGTGAAGGGGCTTTCGCCGCAAGTAATACGAATATTAAAACGGTTGGCGATAAAACTTGGGTGGCCACTACAAAAGCACGTATTTTTTATTCTGCGGATAAGGGAAAAAATTGGGAGCTTATTCAAACACCCATTATTCATACAGAAGCAACCCAGGGTATTTACAGTATTGATTTTTATGATGAACAGATTGGTTTTGCGATTGGGGGTGATTATACCAAACCAGAAGAAAACCTTAAGAACAAAGCATTGACCATTGATGGAGGTAAAACTTGGAAATTGGTAGCCGATGGGCTAGCACCTTCTTACAAAAGTTGTGTTCAATTTGTGCCTAATTCAGACGGGAAGGGCTTAATTGCTATAGGTTTTAATGGCATTAGTTACTCTAAAGATATGGGTAGTACTTGGACTGAATTATCTAAGGAGGCATTTTATACCCTTCGATTCAAAAATGATTCTGTAGCCTACGCTGCAGGGAAAAATAGAATCGCGAAACTCAGTTTCCAATAGGGACAAAATTGCTTTAAGGCTTACTTTTTCTGTTTTTTTCGTGGTATTGACGAATTAGTTGTCTTTTAAATTCTTCTTCAGATCGCAATAGTAAAAGTGTTTTTTTTGCGCTTATAACCTTAGTTACTTTACCCATAAAGTTTTCTAGAATTTTATTTTCGTCGTCTTCGTGCAGCATTACTTTATTTAAAAGTGTAGCGGCTTCTTTCTCAGATAGCTTATCGGCATCATTTATTTTAGAACGAATTTCTGCATATTCTTTTTGGCGCAATTTTTCTTTTTCGGCTTGATAATCGTTATAGATAGGCCAAAAACCTTGCGCTTCTTGAGACGATAAATTTAATTTCTCGGTTATAAATGCAATTTTTAGCGTTTTTATTTTATCCTTATCCACGTCACGTTGGCCATAAAATAGGGCACTTGAAAAAAGAAGTGTTAGGAATAGTATTTTTTTTAAATTATTCATTGGGATCAAAATTTAATTCTTCAAAAGTGTCAGTACTATTATCGATATAGTCGATGATATTTTCATCATTTAATTGATGGTCGATGATGTCTTTAATCTCTAATTCATCAATAGGTAACATTTCAGCCAGTTCGTAAGTGCTAAAATCTAAATCGTTATCTTCAAAATAGCTTTCAATATCAGAAATTGCGAGGTCATCGAAAGTAATTTCAGCAGTAGTGTTTAAGTTAAGACCAATAAAAAATAGAAGCACAGCCGCCACAGCAGCAGCATAGTAATATTTTTTGAATGGGTTAAGCTGTATAACTTTCGGTGAAGGGCTATTTATTTTAGTTTCAATGTTAGTATACAAAGCGTCAAAATAAGCTTCTGGAACTTTAAAGCCATCACGCTTAGTTTCACGAGAACTTTCCTCTGAAATTTTAGCCATAAGCTTATGGGTAAAATTATCTAAGTAGTCTTCAGGTATCTTAAATCCGTCTAATTTTTTATTCATTATTTATAAGACTATCAATGTGTTAAAAGGTTTAATGCTCGATTAAAAAGCTTTCAATTTTTTTTACTGCCAAATGGTATGAGGCCTTTAATGCGCCGACAGAAGTTTCAAGAATTTCAGAAATTTCTTCATATTTTAATTCTTCAAAATACTTCATGTTAAAAACTAATTTTTGTTTTTCTGGCAGGGTAGCAAGGGCCTTTTGGAGTTGTAACTGTATAAAATCACCTTCAAAATAAACATCACTTTCTAAATTTTCAATCATTTTTTGCTGCACTTCCATGTTATTGTTGCCTAATTTTCTAGTTTTTTCCTTAATAAAACTTAGGGCTTCGTTGGTGGCAATCCGGTACATCCAAGAGTATAATTTACTTTCGCCTTTAAAACCATCTATATTTCTGAAAATTTTAATAAAAGTGTTTTGCAAAACATCATCGGTATCATCATGGTCTACAACAATTCTTCTGATGTGCCAATACAAGCGTTCTTTATAGGTATTCACCAATAACTGAAAAGCAGACGCCTGAGTAGTAGGTGCTTGCAATTGCTTTACTAAAAGTTCTTCTGATACCAAATTGAGTTATCTAATACTACTTATATGACTTTAAAAATAAGAAAAGGTTTAATTTAAAAAAAAAAACAAAAGTTCTAGCGCCAGTGTCAAGTTCAAAAAAACTCAAAATACGGAATGTAATAAACGTTTAATGATACGTTAAAAACATACTTTAAACTAGAAAGCTTAAACGTTTTAAACCCAATAACCAAATTACCCGAACGACTGCATGGTCACTAACTTCTTATAAACTCCGTTTGCTGCTAATAGTGCAGCATGTGAACCTTGTTCTACGATTTCCCCTTTTTGAAGTACTACGATAGTATTCGCATTCTGAATGGTAGATAATCGATGTGCAATGACAATGGAGGTTCTGTTTCGCATCATTTTTTCTAAGGCATCTTGTACTAAACGCTCACTTTCCGTATCTAAGGCTGAGGTAGCCTCATCGAGGATCATAATAGGCGGGTTCTTTAAAACCGCTCGGGCGATCGACAAGCGTTGCTTTTGGCCACCACTTAACTTATTACCACTATCGCCTATATTGGTATCGTACCCATCAGGCAATTCAGCTATAAAATCATGTGCATTGGCAATTTTCGCCGCTGCTATAATTTCTTCGTCTGTGGCATTTTCTTTCCCTAAGCTGATGTTGTTTTTAACCGTATCGTTAAACAGAATCGAATCTTGTGATACTAGCCCTAAAAGGCCACGAAGGGAATCTTTTTTGAAGTCTTTTATATTGATCGAATCAATCAAAATTTCGCCTTCAGTGACATCATAAAAACGCGTAACTAGGTTTGCAATGGTACTTTTTCCGCTACCAGATTGCCCCACTAGGGCCACGGTGTGTCCTTTTGGAACAGTCAGGTTAAAGTTTTTAAGCACATAGTCATCTTCATATTTGAAACTGATATTATGTAGTTGTACACTTTCTTCAAACGCTGATTTAGCAATCGCATTTTCTTTTTCGGTAATCGTATTTTCTGTTTCTAAGATTTCTAATACACGTTCCGCGGCGGCATTGCCTTTTTTAACGCCGTAAGATGCTTTACTGATCGCTTTTGCTGGTGTAAGGATATTATAGGCTAAACCCATATACGCAATAAAAGAAGAAGCATCTAAGGTGTTTTCAATTAATACCATTTTGCCACCAAACCATAATAACACACCAATAACTAAAATTCCTAAGAACTCTCCTGTGGGTGAGGCTAAATTTTGCCTGTTTAATAATATGTTTGAAAATTTAAAAAAACGATTCGTAGAGTTTTTAAAGGCCGTGTTAAAACGTGATTCTGCGTTATAGGCTTTAATTACTTTTAAGCCACCTAGAGTTTCTTCAGTAATCGATAAAAATTCGCCTTGTTCTCGCTGAACATTATCTGATTTTTTCTTTAAAGTTTTTCCAATACTTGAAATGATGAGTCCAGCGATAGGAATAAAAATGAATACAAAAAAGGTTAGTTTAGCACTTATGCCAAACATAATTACTATGGTAAATAGAATCGTCAACGGTTCACGAACAATCAATTCTAAAACGGATAAAAACGAATGTTGAATTTCTAATACATCGGAAGTTATTCTTGCAATGACATCGCCTTTTCTTTTCTCAGAATAAAAAGAAAGTGGTAATTCTGTAATTTTCTCGTACATTTTATTGCGAATGTCTTTTAAGACTCCATTTCTTAAAAATGTAATAAAATACATCGCCAGGTAATTGAAAAAGTTCTTTAGCAGGAACAATACTAAGACCAAACCAATAACTAGAACAAGACCTTTCATTTCATCATCACCAGAATAAGCGGTTACTCGGTAATTGATATACGCTTGTAAATAATCTTTAATATGGGCAATATCGGTATAAACCGGCGCTGTAAATACTTTTTCAGTTTTATTAAAAAGTACATCTAGCATAGGAATAAGTGCCGCAAACGAAAGCGCACTAAACAAGGCATAAAGTACATTAAAAAAAATATTTAAGTAGCCGTAATTAGCATAGGGTTTCGCAAAGCGAAGAATTTTCTTGTAATACTCCATTACGACAATTTGAGTTCACTCAAAATTCGTTCTATTTTAGCTTCTAATGCTGCATTTACCTTTTTAAAGTTTTTAGCGCTATCTAAGCTTGTGTTGATACTGAAATAAAATTTTATTTTAGGTTCGGTGCCGCTAGGTCTAGCAGCCATTCGAGTACCGTCTTCTGTGGTGTAAATTAGCACATTAGAGGTGGGTATATCAATAGCGGTAACCACTCCCGTTTTTATATTTTTAGAAGTCGATGTGTTATAGTCATCGACTATAATGACTTTAGAACCATCGATTGCAACTACTGGATTTTCCTTGAAATCGATCATCATCTGCTTAATCTCGGCAGCGCCATCCATTCCTTTTTTGGTCAGTGAAATTAATTTTTCTTTGTAGAAGCCATAAGCTACATAACAATCTATTAAGTCTTCATAAAAAGAACTTCCTTTTGCTTTCGCATCGGCGGCAATTTCACAAGCGAGTAGGGTAGAAGTAACCGCATCTTTATCACGTACAAAATCACCTACCATATAGCCAAAACTTTCTTCGCCACCACCTATAAAATGTTGGTTAGGGAAATCTTTGATCATTTTTCCGATCCATTTAAAACCCGTTAATGCCGTTTTGTATTCAACACCGTAGGCCTGCGACATCGCCTCCATCATAGGTGTAGAAACAATGGTTGAAGCAGTGAATTCGTTGCCCTTGAATCCCTTTTGCTTTTGTTTTTCTAAAAGAAAATTGGTCATAAGAACCATGGCCTGGTTCCCGTTTAAAATTTCCATTTGGCCCTCTAAGTTACGAACGGCAATCCCCAAACGATCACTGTCTGGATCTGTACCGACCACCATATCTGCGCCTAGTTCTTCTGCTTTTTTAATCGCCATAGAGAGCGCTTCCGGTTCCTCGGGGTTAGGAGAAACTACCGTTGGGAAATTACCGTCAGGCTTGGCTTGTTCTTCTATAATCGTTACGTTTTTATAGCCTGCACGTTTTAAAACCTCGGGAATAGCCGTAATTGAAGTACCGTGTAAGGAGGTAAAAACAATTGAAAAATCATCTTTTCCTTTTGCGTTAAAGCTTCCTTTTGCTACAGACTCTGATATAAAAGCTTCATCTACTTCTTTGTCAATTAATTGAATTAACTCAGGTTTTGCTTCAAAATTAATATCCTCGAAGGCTAATGAATTTATTTCAGCAACTATCGCCGTGTCTTGAGGAGGCACAATTTGCCCACCATCTGTCCAGTATACCTTATAGCCATTATATTCTGGCGGATTGTGTGATGCCGTTAAGACAATGCCGGCATGGCATTTTAAATGGCGTACCGCAAACGACAATTCGGGTGTGGTTCTTAGTTCTGAAAACAAATAAACATGAATGCCGTTCGCCGAAAAAACTTCGGCTACTGTTTTCGCCAAAGTATCACTATTATGGCGACAATCGTAAGCAATAACCACTTTTATAGCCTCGTTTTTGTAGGTTTGCTTTAAGTAGTTGCTCAATCCTTGAGTGCTTTTTCCTAAGGTATATTTGTTAATTCTGTTGGTGCCAGCCCCCATGATGCCGCGCATACCCCCCGTTCCGAACTCCATATTCTTATAAAAGCGGTCCTTTAATTCTTCGGTATTTGAAGTTATTAACTCTTGAACTTCGTCTCTAGTTTTTTTATCGAAAGGGCTTGATAACCAAGCTTTGGCAGTGTTTAGGATGTCTTCCATAAAAGAGTGACTTAAATTTTATAGTTTTAATTTACTAGTTTTCGTTTCTAAAAGTAAGGTATTATTTATTTCTTCAGCAATAGTGTACCTGGTTTCATTGTTTTTAGCACGCACCATGATTTCTCCTAAAAAGCCTGCTAAAAATAATTGGGTTCCAATGATCATAGCTGTTAACGCGATAAAAAATTGTGGTCTGTCGGTTATTAATCGTCCTGTTTGATGAATAAATAATTTATCAATCCCTAAATATAATGAAAATCCAAAACCGATGATGAACATCATAACCCCCAATGCGCCGAATAAATGCATTGGGCGTTTTCCGAATTTGGAAACAAACCAAATGGTAATTAAATCTAGAAAACCATTAATAAAGCGCTCCATACCAAATTTCGTTTTGCCATATTTTCGCGCTTGGTGTTGTACTATTTTTTCACCAATATTAGAAAACCCTGCATTTTTGGCTAAAACAGGAATATAGCGATGCATTTCGCCCGAAACTTCTATATTTTTTACAACTACTTTATTGAAAGCTTTTAAACCACAATTAAAGTCGTTCAGTTGTACACCACTTGTTTTACGTGCAGCCCAATTAAATAATTTGGAAGGCAGGTTTTTACTTAATACTGCATCGTAGCGCTTTTTTTTCCAGCCCGATACTAAATCGTATTGCTCTTCTATAATAAGTCGGTATAATTCTGGTATTTCTTCAGGATTGTCTTGCAAATCTGCATCCATAGTAATCACTACATCGCCTTTAGTAGCCTTAAAACCAGCATGTAATGCTTGCGATTTACCATAATTTCTTAAAAATCGTACGCCTTGAACACGAGGATCTTGATTGGAAATTTCTATTATTTTTTGCCAAGAAGTATCTGTACTACCATCATCAATAAAAATAATTTCATAGGAAAGTTGGTGGGCCTCCATGACAGAAACAATCCATTGATGAAGTTCATGTAAGGATTCTTCTTCGTTTAATAAGGGTATTACGATAGATAAGTTCATGCACTATTTCTGAAAATATTTTCAAAAATACAATTTTGAGATTAATAAGCTGACTTTTCTTTTTTCATAATTAGTCCCGTTATAAGTCCTACTACAAATCCAAAAATAGTATACATAAAAATTACTGCAGGATAAAAAATCCATGCAAATTGCTTTTGCATTTCTATTCCTTGGTTTATTTGTTCTAAAGATAAAGAAGGGTTTGCTTCCATAGCTTGTTGTTTTTGAATTTCGAACATGTTATCCAAAAAATCGGGTTGCATATAATTGGCGAAAACATAAAAATAAAGAACTGCGATAATTGCACCTATAAATGCAGTTAAACTACCTATTTTCATTCCATGTTTTAGATTCAAATAGCCGGAATTTGCTTTTTTATATTGTACCATGGCTAAAATTATGGCAGTTGCCAAAAGTACATACGGAATTATCTGCACCAATGCGCCATTTTCATATTGCAAATCTGCGGAAAATAGCATTAAGCTAAATATAATACTAAAGACACCAAAAAGTACACCGAAAGTAAATGAGAATTTTCTTGTTTTAAGTTCTAGTTCTTCCATTTTAAATCGATTTTTAGGTTGCTAATTACTTAATTAGCATCAATTTACATAAAAATGTTACGCTAAAACAATTTTTCTATCTAAACGTCTCTTTTGTTTTTAAGACCATCCCTGTAATAAAGGAGGTGATAAAGCCTATCGCTGCATTAAATAAAAGAATAAGCGGATAAGTGATCCAGGACAGTTCTAGTTGCGAAATTACTTTAGCATTTAACTGGTCTTCTGTTATTTCAGGAAATTGTTGTTGCAAGGCTATGCGACTATTTGCCGCGGATACTTCCCAATAATCATCAATAATAAAGTTGCTTAACAAATAGGTAAAAATAATAATCAATACGGAAGCCACTAATGCTGTTATGATGCCAACTCCCAATGCTTCGCTTATACTCAGTGAATTATCATTTTGTTTTTTAAAGGATGCAATGGTAAAACTTATGGGGATGACCAGTGCTAATAATCCAATAAAGGCCTTGGTGATGCTTTTGTCATACAGCAAGCCTAATGCTACCGTAATAATGGTATATAGCACAACCACAAAACCCGTTAGGAGGCCGAAATTAACGCCAAATTTTAAAATTTTAGTCTGATTTGCTGTCATGTAAATAGTCTGTCTTTTTTTGTTCTTATCTATTTCTTAAGATGCTTCCTACAATAAATGAAATTAAAATACCTAGTAAAGAAAATTTAAGAATACTGGTGAAAATACTGAAAATAGAACTTGTTGCTTGTATATTTTCCTCGCCAATCATCATTTTTTCTACATCAGCACCCTTGCCATAAAGATTAGCAAATTCTAAGGCCGCGTTTTTTTGAAATTCAGGATTTACATACGTGTCGTATAAAAAAGACTGTAGGGCAAATAAAGTACCCACAATAACCATAAACATGACACCTACGACTAAAGCTTCACTAAGCGATAATTGTTCTTGGTTGCTTTTTTTATATTTTTTTATCAGGTAAACAATGGCAATAATTTCGAAAACTGCAGCAATAAAGAAGGATGAGTAATAAGGTATTGCGCTGGTTTCTATGAGTTTTAGACCTAGATCTAAAAGTATCCTTGCCATAGCAAATACAATTGCAATAGGGAATACTAAGTTTTTAATATTTGATGAGCTCGTTGTTTTCAATTTTGTGTAATTTTACGCTTGTGAGGCAAAAATAATCTTTATTATTTTGTTTAAATACCAAGGTTGTCAAAATTGTAGTATATTTTTATCATTATCTATTGGTATATCCGGAAAAAATTTTAAATTTGCACCTCGAAAAATACAAGTTATAAAGTTTTAAACTCATGAGAAAAGATATACACCCACAGAATTATAGATTAGTTGCTTTTAAAGACATGTCTAACGAAGATGTTTTTTTAACGAAGTCTACTGCTGATACAAAAGAAACTTTAGAGGTTGATGGTGTAGAATATCCATTAATTAAATTAGAGATTTCAAGAACATCGCACCCGTTCTACACAGGTAAAGCTAAATTGGTAGATACTGCTGGACGTATTGATAAATTCAAAAATAAGTACGACAAATTTAAGAAGTAATAACACTTCTTAACTCTTATAAAAGAAAGTCACGCCCTGATAGATATCGGAGCGTGACTTTTTTTATTTTTGTCTAAAAACGAAACAAATGAATTATATACTTTTTGATGGCACCGTACGCAAAGCACTATTGCCATTTACTTTTACGCGACCTGTTGCCGAAATTCGTATAGGCATACTGACGATTCGAGAAAAGTGGGAGCATTATTTAAAAAGTACCACGACCACGATTACAGAAGAATACCTGTCCGTAAAGTACCCTATGGTTGAAATGGAAGAGAATGTCTTAATCAATGCTTCGTTTTTACCGACTAAAAAATTGGTGGATATGGTCACCGAGTTAACAGTGAACCAAGCTATTTTTTACGGGGAAGATGTCATTGCTTTTTATACCAGCGACACACAAGAGGAGGTTAATTTTGAGACCTATGAAGCCATAGAGTTTCAAGGCGAGGTATGTAGAATTGAAAAAACATGGGATATTTTTTCTAAAAATGCAGCAGCTTTGCAGGCCGACTTTGATTTGATCACCGAAGGCCGAATAAGTGAGCCTATATCTAATACGAACCGCTTAATTTGTCCAGAAAATATTTTTCTTGAAGAAGGAGCAAAAGTAGAACACAGCATTTTAAATGCTACTGAGGGCCCAATTTATATAGGCAAAAATGCCGAAGTTTGGGAGGGAAGTCTTATTCGCGGTGGTTTAGCCTTGTGCGACCATGCGGTAGTTAAAATGGGTGCCAAAATTTATGGAGCCACAACAGTTGGTCCCTATAGTAAAGTCTGCGGAGAAATAAGTAATTCTGTTATTTTTGGTTATTCAAGTAAGGGTCACGAAGGGTATCTGGGGAATGCTGTTTTGGGAGAATGGTGTAATATTGGTGCAGATTCAAATAATTCGAATTTGAAAAATAATTATGCAAAAGTAAAACTCTGGAATTATGAGACGGAGAGTTTTGAACAAACAGGCCTTCAGTTTTGTGGCTTAATGATGGGTGATCATAGTAAATCTGCTATAAATACCATGTTTAATACAGGAACGGTTATTGGGGTCAACTGCAATATTTACGTACCTGGTTTTCCAAGAAACTTTGTTCCTAGTTTTAGTTGGGGTGGAGCTTCAGGATTTATCAGTTATCAACCAGCAAAAGCCTTTGAAGCCGCAAAGGTAATGATGGCGAGGCGAGGGGTCGAATTTACCACTCTTGATGAAGATATTTTAAATCACGTATTCGAGGAGACTAAAAAATGGAGAAAATATTAGTCAAGGTCACTCTAAAATATGAATACCTAGGTTAGGATCTTAAGGGTATCGGCTCGAACATAATTTAAAGCTTCGCTATCTATATTCTTTTTTACTTTCCTAAGCCATCACTATCTTTGCATGGCAGGCATTAATACATAGTAATTAAATAAATACGAGTACATTGAAAAAGAAAGTCGCATTTTATACCTTAGGCTGTAAGCTAAATTTTTCAGAGACATCCACAATTGCAAGAGGCTTTCAGGACGAAGGTTTTGATCGTGTAGATTTCTCAGAGAGGGCCGATATGTATGTGATCAATACCTGTTCGGTGACTGAAAATGCCGATAAGCGCTTTAAAAATATTGTCAAACAAGCTCAAAAAATAAACCCAGAGGCTTTTGTAGCGGCCATTGGCTGTTATGCGCAATTAAAACCAGAAGAATTAGCAGCCGTTGATGGTGTTGATTTGGTGTTAGGCGCTACCGAAAAGTTTAAGATAACGGATTACATCAATGACCTTTCAAAAAACAATTTTGGCGCTATCCATTCGTGCGAAATAGAAGAAGCTGATTTTTATGTGGGCAGTTATGCTATTGGTGATAGAACCCGAGCCTTTCTAAAAGTTCAAGATGGTTGTGATTATAAATGTACCTACTGTACCATTCCTTTAGCCCGTGGTATTTCACGAAGTGATACCTTAGCCAACGTGGTCAAAAATGCTTACGAAATAGCTTCCCAAGACATAAAGGAAATTGTTTTAACGGGAGTTAATATTGGCGATTACGGAAAAGGTGAGTTTGGAAACAAAAAGCATGAGCACACTTTTTACGATTTAGTAGCAGCTTTAGATCAAATTGAAGGCATTCACAGGTTGCGCATATCCTCTATAGAACCTAATCTTTTAAAGAATAAAACAATCGACTTTGTCGCCAAAAGCAATTCTTTTGTGCCTCATTTTCATATTCCCTTGCAGAGTGGAAGTGACGAAATTTTAAAGTTGATGCGTAGGCGTTATTTAAGCGGTTTGTATGTTGATCGTGTTACTAAAATTAAAGAGGTAATGCCAGATGCCTGTATTGGTGTTGATGTCATTGTTGGTTTTCCCGGTGAAACAGACGAATTGTTTTTAAAGACCTACCATTTTTTAAACGAATTAGACATTTCTTATTTACACGTTTTTACCTATTCTGAGCGTGATAACACGGTAGCCGCTAATATGTTGAACGTGGTTCCCAAAAAAGTCAGGAACAAACGCAGTAAAATGTTGCGAAGTTTATCGGTTAAAAAGAGAAGGGCTTTTTACGAAAGTCAATTAGGCAGCATAAGAACTGTTTTATTTGAAGGTGAAAACAAAGCAGGCTATATTCATGGCTTTACCGAAAATTACGTGAAAGTAAAGGCCGCTTGGGATCCTGAATTGGTCAATCAACTTAAAAAAGTAGCCTTAACTAAGATTGATGAAGATGGCTTAGTGCGTTTTGATTTTGTTGAAGCGCATGTTGAAGCATAAAAAAACCTCTCAAAAGAGAGGTTAAAAATATATTTTTCGTAAGGTATAGTACTGCAATTTAGATACGAATTCCAATAGGGAGCATATCTTTGTATTTTCTGTTTTTTCTTAAAAAACCTGCAATTTGTGGGCTCGTTGGTACCACTCGCAGATTTTTTTCCTGAATATCATCAAGAACAGCCCCTAAAAAAGCATCTTTAAAACCCGATTGGGTGATTTCTTCAGGGATAACTAATTTCGTTAAGAAAATTTTTCGTTCTTGTGAAGAATACTCAATCTTCGCTAAATGACCATCAACACTAGTTTCATACTGACGCAAAAAACTATTGTCCTTAATTTGTACTTCATTCATATAGTTTTGATTTTAATTTATGTTTTGAAACCCATGTAAGTTCTCAGATGTTCTGAGCTTCGATTACCATCAGTGAAATATTCGTAATGAAAAAAAATAAGTACGTAAAAGTACTATAATTATCACTAACTTCCTAGCTTTGTGTATCTTTACTTTATACTGATTAATTTGAAAATACCTGTTTATTTAATGCCGGGCATGGCAGCATCTCCTTTGATATTTGAACATCTTAAATTAGCTCCGGAAATTTTTGAAGTACACGAATTATCTTGGTTTATGCCAGAAAAAAATGAAAGCCTTGAAGCATACGCCTTAAAAATGTGTGCCTTAGTGATGCATAAAAATCCTGTTTTAATTGGTGTTTCCTTTGGTGGTATCTTGGTACAAGAAATGGCCAAACAGATGCCTACACGAAAAGTGATTATTATTTCGAGTGTTAAATCATCAAAAGAGTTTCCAAAAAGAATGCAATTTTCGAGGTATACAAAAATTCATAAGTTATTACCCACAAGTTTGGTGCACAATGTAGAGTTACTAGCAAAATATGCTTTTGGGGAAACAGTCACAAAACGATTAGCACTGTATGAAAAGTATTTATCGATCAGAGATAAGGCCTATATAGATTGGTCCATAGATCAGATTATTAACTGGAAAGAAACGACGGTGCTGCCAAATTTAGTGCACATTCAAGGAGATAAAGATGCCGTTTTCCCTATAGAAAATATTCACAACTGTATTTCTGTAAAAAATGGTACCCATACCATGATTATTCACCGGCATAAATGGTTTAATGAGCACCTTCCTACACTAATTTTGGAAAATGAAAGTTCTATATAAACAGCTTGTTTAAACTTTTTACATATAAACGAACATAATATAAACCAGTTCAATATCTTTGAACTACTATAAACGCGATAACTATGAAATTTTTAAAAAATATATTGATGCTATTGGGCGTGCTGTTTGTAGGCAGCACTTTAATTTTTGCCGTACAAAACGTAACGGATGAAAATGAACCTTTAAATAGAGAAATTGCTGCGGAAAATAATACTAAAAATGTTAGTCCGACCTACAAAATAAGCGCGATTGATATTCCAGAAGATTTAAATTTTGCCGGAGAAAAAGTTCCTTTTGATGATCCAGAAATTATGGAACGTGTAGATCGAGAGTTTTTGGTAAATACCTATTGGCAGTCTAATGCCCTTTTATTAATGAAAAGAGCCAATAAATACTTTCCCATTATAGAGCCTATTTTGGCGAAAAATGGTGTTCCGGATGATTTTAAATATTTAGCCGTTGCAGAAAGTGGTTTAGAAAATGTGGTATCTCCAGCGGGAGCTTCTGGTTTTTGGCAGATTATGAAAACTACGGGTAAAGAATACGGACTGGAAATAAATGAAAATATCGATGAGCGGTACCATGTGGAAAAAGCGACTGAAGCAGCATGTGAATACCTAAAAAAGTCAAAAGCTAAATTTGGAAACTGGACCTTAGCTGCAGCGTCTTACAATGCTGGATCTTATGGCATTCAGAAGAACTTAACAGCTCAAGATGTCAATGCCTATTATGATTTGTTATTAGGACAGGAAACAGGTCGCTATGTGTTTCGAATTTTAGCGATTAAAGAAATTTTATCGCATCCCCAAAAGTATGGCTTTGATATACGCAAAGAAGATATGTATACTCAGGTACCTACTTTTAATGTTGAGGTAGATGCTCCGATCAGTAATTTTTCCGATTTTGCTAAGCAATATGAAATTAATTATAAAATCTTAAAACGACACAACCCTTGGTTACGCGAGCCACATTTAAATAATGCGTCTCGAAAAAAATACACCATTGAAATTCCAAATAAGGGCTATTATAAGTTCTCAAAGTAAATAGTAAAAAATCACAACAAAAAAAGAAGCTTTTAAAAAGCTTCTTTTTTTTTATTACAAGATGACCTCATTAAAGTAATAGCCTAGTAAAAAATACCCATAAGAGCAACTAAGCTAAGTATTAAAAGTACGGTGTATGATTTTAATTTTTTAAGAAGAAGTAAATTGTACTTTTTTAAGTAAAACCGGTAGGTCTTACCTTATATTTTTTTCATTTGCTCCTTCATCATCTTTATCTGATCAGCGAGCATATTTTGTTTGTCTAGCTTTTTAGCTTCGTTTAAAAGCATCGTAGCTTCTCTTTTTCTGCGCTTCTGCATGGCGATACCTGCTAAACTTAACTTTGCCATGGCCACATCATAATCCATCGTTAAACCAAGCTTTAAAGCTTTTTTAAAGTATTTTTCAGCAGTGGTTAAATTAGTTTGCGAATAAATAATTCCGTGTAAATAATTAAAATAGCCTTGCTGTTTTACGGTTAAAGCAGCCTCTGGATTTTTTATTTTCGACAACCATTTTTCAGTTCCGGTTAAATCTTGCTTACGCATTCTTAAAAACGCGAGTAGAATTATCTCGTTTCTAAAATATAAAAAGATAAAAATGGTTGAAAAAAGGATTAAAAAAATACCATTTCCAATATTGCCCTCAATAAACTGGTAAACGGCATAGGCAATGATTAAGGCGGCTAGTATTAATTTAAAAATCTTGTTAAACATGATAGTTGTAAATTTGTAATGGAGTTAATTTTAGGTTTTAAATTTTGATTCGGCAAAAGTAATAAAAACAAACTTAAATATTTTTTAAATTAGATTTGTGAAAGCAAAAACTCTTTGTATATTTGCGCCCAGATTTTGCGGACAGAACCGCGGTTTTGAAAAACATTAAAAAGTATTAGAAAATGCCCGGACAAAAAAGAACATACCAGCCATCAAAGCGTAAAAGAAGAAACAAACATGGTTTCAGAGAGCGCATGGCGTCTGTAAATGGAAGAAAAGTAATTGCTAGAAGAAGAGCAAAAGGAAGAAAGAAGCTAACTGTTTCTTCAGAGAACAGACATAAAAAATAAATGATTGAATTGATTTTCAAAATATAAGGTGTTACTTTTTTTTAAGTAACACCTTTTTTTTTGTCTATTTTTAAATATATAATATAACACGCTATAAAATATCAGTACCATGCCGAAGAAAAAAAGTATCAAATCTGTTTTAATTATTGGATCGGGGCCTATTGTAATCGGTCAAGCTTGTGAGTTTGATTATGCCGGCTCTCAATCCTTACGCTCCTTACGTGAAGATGGGATAGAAACTATTTTAATTAATAGTAACCCTGCGACCATCATGACCGACCCGAGTATGGCAGATCATATTTATTTAAAGCCTTTAAACACAAAATCTATCATCGAGATTTTAAAAAAACATCCTAATATTGATGCCGTTTTGCCAACTATGGGAGGCCAAACTGCGTTAAACTTATGTATTGAGGCTGATGAAAAAGGCATTTGGAAAGATTTTGGGGTGGAATTAATTGGCGTGGATATTGCCGCGATCAATATCACTGAAGATCGTGAGAAATTTAGAGAATTGATGCTTAAAATTGGTGTTGGCATGGCACCACAAGCAACAGCAACATCGTTCTTAAAGGGAAAAGAAATTGCACAAGAGTTTGGTTTTCCTTTGGTCATCAGAGCATCGTACACCTTGGGTGGTGCAGGAGCATCGATCGTGTACAAAGCCGAAGATTTTGATGAATTATTAAGTCGTGGTTTAGAAATTTCACCCATCCATGAGGTGATGATCGACAAAGCCTTAATGGGCTGGAAAGAGTATGAATTAGAGTTGCTAAGGGATAAAAACGATAACGTTGTTATTATTTGTGCGATAGAAAACATGGATCCCATGGGCATCCACACTGGAGATTCTATTACCGTAGCTCCAGCGATGACCTTATCGGATAGAACCTACCAGCGCATGCGGGATATGGCCATACACATGATGCGTAGTATCGGTGATTTTGCAGGAGGTTGTAATGTTCAGTTTGCGGTAAGTCCCGATGAAAAAGAAGATATTATTGCCATCGAAATTAATCCAAGAGTATCCCGTTCTTCGGCATTAGCTTCAAAAGCAACCGGATACCCTATTGCAAAAATAGCGACGAAATTAGCGATTGGCTACCACTTAGACGAATTAGATAATCAAATTACAAAATCAACTTCAGCTTTATTTGAGCCTACCTTAGATTACGTCATCGTTAAAATACCGCGCTGGAATTTTGATAAGTTCGAAGGATCTGACCGTACCTTAGGCTTGCAAATGAAATCGGTAGGGGAAGTGATGGGCATTGGACGTTCGTTTCAAGAAGCTTTACATAAAGCGACCCAGTCTTTAGAAATTAAAAGAAACGGCCTAGGTGCTGATGGTAAAGGGTTAAAAGATTATGATAAAATCATCAGCAAACTTACCATTCCGAGTTGGGATCGTGTGTTTATTATATATGATGCAATTCAGTTGGGGATTCCGTTAAGCAGAATTCATGAAATCACCAAGATTGATATGTGGTTCTTAAAACAATACGAAGAACTGCATAAATTAGAGAAAGAAATAGAAACGTATACTATTGAAACCTTACCTAGAGATCTTTTACTAGAAGCCAAGCAAAAAGGTTTTGCAGATCGCCAGATAGCGCACATGCTCGATTGTTATGAGAGTGAAGTGCATAAAAAACGTACAGAACTTAATATTAACCGAGTTTTTAAACTAGTGGATACTTGTGCGGCGGAGTTTAAGGCGATGACGCCGTATTACTATTCTACGTTCGAAGAAGAAATTGAAACCGCAGACGGAAAGCGCTACGTGGCCAACGATAGTATTGTTACAGATAAAAAGAAAATTGTAGTGTTGGGTTCAGGCCCAAACCGCATTGGGCAGGGGATAGAGTTCGATTATTGCTGTGTGCACGGGGTTTTAGCAGCCGCAGAATGTGGCTATGAAACCATTATGATTAATTGTAATCCTGAAACTGTTTCAACCGATTTTGATACCGCAGACAAATTATATTTTGAGCCTGTTTTCTGGGAACATATTTACGATATTATTCTACACGAAAAACCAGAAGGCGTAATTGTGCAGTTAGGCGGACAAACCGCATTGAAATTAGCGGAGAAACTCGATAAGTACGGCATAAAAATTATTGGCACAAGCTTTAAAGCCTTAGATTTAGCCGAAGACAGAGGTAGTTTTTCTAAAATGTTAGAAGAAAATAACATTCCGTTTCCCGAATTCGGAGTCGCTGAAACGGCAGATGAGGCATTGGCGCTTGCGGATAAATTAGACTTCCCGCTTTTAATTAGACCTTCTTATGTTTTAGGAGGACAAGGGATGAAAATTGTGATCAATAAAAAAGAGTTAGAAGAGCATGTCATTGATTTGTTAAAATCGATTCCTGGAAACAAACTGCTTTTAGATCATTATTTAGATGGCGCCATTGAGGCAGAAGCCGATGCTATTTGTGACGGCGAAGATGTCTATATTATCGGTATCATGGAGCATATTGAGCCTTGTGGAATTCATTCTGGAGATTCTAATGCTACTTTGCCACCCTTTAATTTAGGCGAATTTGTAATGCAGCAAATAAAAGATCACACGAAAAAAATTGCCTTGGCATTGAATACCGTGGGACTTATAAATGTTCAGTTTGCGATAAAAGATGATATTGTGTACATCATTGAAGCCAACCCTAGAGCTTCACGGACCGTACCGTTTATTTCAAAGGCCTACAAAGAGCCGTATGTGAATTATGCAACCAAAGTGATGTTGGGTGAGAAAAAAGTGAAGGACTTTAGCTTTAATCCTCAATTAGAAGGCTATGCCATTAAGCAACCTGTGTTCTCTTTTGAGAAATTCCACAATGTCAATAAAAACTTAGGCCCAGAAATGAAGAGTACAGGCGAAAGCATTTTATTTATTGACAGTTTAAAAGACGATGAGTTTTACAACTTATATGCGCGTAGAAAAATGTATTTAAGCAAGTAAAATTTGGAGCGTATAAAAGTTAAAAATCCCCAATTTATTGGGGATTTTTTTATTGAAGTCAAGACTTTTAAGTTTTTTATTAATGCTTTGTTTTACAGGTTAGCTCTAATGTAAGCTCACCACTTTCGACATTTTCCATGTGCCATGATCGTGATGCCACATGATGATGAATTTACTGGGTACAGACTCCGCATCAGGTTCTTCACGGTTGTAAAATTTATGAAACCCTATTTCAACGGCTCCATAATTATTAATGGGATAAACTTCAACCGTTTTTTCTAGTAATACTCGGGTTACTTTACCACAGATATTTTTTTCTGTTCCATCAATAATGTCTTGTTTTGACGTTATGAGTCCACCTTTATCGTGAAAAAACTCAATATTCGCGGCGTATATCGAAGCTTGTTTTTCTAAATCACAAGAATTATAGGCATCAAAAAATTCTTTGTCCTTTACCATAATAGTATCATACAAGGCTTGATCTATGGGAGCATACACTATGCTATCACTTTCTATATTCATTGATTTTTCTGGACGGTAGGTCGATTTTTGGCCTGTTTCAATGGCGACAATTTCTTTTCCATAATCGCCCAAATAGTCGATTAAAATTTTTTCAAAAGCCTTGTATCCGTCATCTACATTGGTAAAAATTAATAGGCCTTGCTTGGTTTTCGGAAATATGAATACAATAGTTTGGACACCTTTATCACTACCACCATGCGATAGGGCATAGTTACCGTCTTTAAAATTATATTTTTCAAAACCAAGTGCAAAATGTTTTCCATTGGTTGAGGCTACTTGATTGCTTTGCATATCATTAAATATAGCTTCAGAAAAGCCATCACCATTTATAACACTACATAAGAAGGTACCATAATCTTTAATCGTGGTGAGTACATCATCTGCACCATTTTCTGTCTTGGGTTTATAGGTGTCATAGCTTTTTCCATCGGCATCAAAGTTTAAAGCTACTCTAGATTCATCGGTATTATGATCCCAAACATAATGGGTATCTTCCATCTTTAAAGGTTCAAAAATGAGTTCAGACGCTAGTTCATGTAAGCTTTTATTAAACTTGTTTACCAATGCTTTTCTAAGGTATTCAAAGCCTTCCCCTGAATATTGATATTGTGTTCCTGGAGTGAACATAAAGGCTAATGTTTCAGTTCTCCAATTGGGAAACCCGCTTTGATGACTTAAAATATGTCGTGTCGTCAGTAATTTAGTTCTAGCATCGTTTTGAATATCAGGATCAATCCAGTATTTGGTTAGCGGTTCATCTAAATTCCATTTTCCTTGACTAGCTAATTTTAGGGCCACAACGGCCGTAATTGGTTTTGTTAATGAAGCCACATTAAATAGGGTATTATAAGGCGCTTTTTGTTCCGGTGTAAGATGGCCATATACTTGTATTTGGCTTAGTTCGCCATTATTTATAATGCCCAAACCCAAAGTAGGTATGTGGTTTTCTTTTAGCCATTTTTCCATTTCAGGGAAGGCCACATTTTGCGATACTAGTAGGGCAGAATTCAAGAATAATAGAAGTAATAACGCGTGCTTTTTCATTGTTGAAATGATTTGATTGTTGAATACGTACAAAACTACTTTCAATCCTCAAAAAAAAGCTAAACTATACCTGCCAATAACACGACAATTGCTTGTCGCCTTTATATAATGCTGAATTTCAATTTGATATAAAGTTGTTTGTTTTTATCTAGTGCGGCTGTATTGCGAAGTATGATATACATATTAACCAATAGCAATAACAGCATAGTCAGTGGAACGAGTTGCTTGCTCAACGGAACTAAATTTCCAAGAAAAATTACGATGAATAGAATGACAGGAAAGGATAAAGTCCATAAAATTTGAAGCGAAACGAGCTGTTTGGTAATGGGATTAATCTGTTTTTTCCAATACATAAGAATTAGGGGAAGAAGGATACTGCCTAATGGAACAATTAAAAGAAGTAAAGAGGATAAATTAATTAATTTAATCCAAAAAAAATTCTCCACTTTAATGTCTGGGTCTGTCTCGTAAAGTGCTTCCTTGTCAATGGCTAAAGCTTTTGCTAAGGCTTCTAAGGTATGGCCTTTTAGTGCTTTCCCTGCTTCAATACGTTGAATGGTTCTTACTGAAATATGTGACTTTTCAGATAGTTGTTGTTGCGTTAGGTTGGCTTTTTCTCTAAATTTTAGCAATTGAGACATGATTCCTCCATTTTTTAGCTTGATAAGAAAGTGGGTATACCCTTAAAAGCAGCTCTAAAAATAACACAAAAATCTGTACAATGAATATTTTTTTGCTTTGGGTTTTTACTGTTGTTGTCACGATCGTAATGCTTAGGTTTACGGGGCAAATTTGTTTTCCTATTTTTTTAGATGGTTTATAATAGTCTTGGATATGATTAGTTACGTGGTTAGCGTACTAAGATAGTAAAGTATCACGGATAGAATAATCCGAAGGATTGTCCGTAAGTCGGGAGGGACCAAAGAATTAATTATATACGGTGCAAGCCCTTCGTTATTTTATTTTGTACTATCATCAGTATTTGAAAGCTCTATAATTTTATTTAATAAAACACTTGCTTTATGATACCTTTTTTCCAATTCTATTAAAGAATATAAACTGTTCTCTAGTTCATTTTCAAAACGTATTTCTTGTAATAAGTCTTTATTTTCAATTTCGAACTTTGTATCCTTTTCATTTTTTTTATTATAATTGTCAATATTAACTAGGGATCCTTTTTCACCTACAAAATAAACTAGTCGGTTTGTATTAGTAGTTGAGCCAGCATGCCATTCTAGGATATCTTCATAAAGTCTATCCCAGTCATAAAAAAGAAGTTTAAGGTTTTCATTTTTCAAAGTTGATAATTTACCAGAATTTTTGATGTCATTTAATACATAAGAACTTGGATTCCAAGTAGGATTAGAGATAGCAAAATAAATTAAGCTATCAATTATATTGTTATTCACTTCAACATTTTTTAAACCTGTATATGATAATAAAGTAGTACTCGCAGTAATTGTATTTTTAACACGTGATAAGTCAATCTCAAGTTCTTTCAAATTCTTCTGGAATTCATTATTTAGATTTTCAGTTAATATTTTTAACGCATTATTTTCCTTTCGATTTTCATTCCATTGATTAATCTGAAGTGCAATTAATATTCCAATTACGACCAAAACAATTTCTCCAATGGCATATTTCAAATACTTTCCAGTTTTATTTTCCATAAGCAAGTTTTGTCTAATTTTTCTAAAGAATTTTATCATTGGTTATTGGTTGGTTATAATGAAGCACAACGATAGGTTTATCATAAGTGCCCTTATTCATATCAGCTGCTTTGGGCTATAATTTATACAGCCCGTTGTTTGTAGTTTTTTATCCGACATTAACATTGAAGAAATAACCAACTAAAGCAGTCAGTCCCATAGCAATTGTTCCCCAAAATGTAATTCGAATAACTGCTTTCGCTATACTTGAACCACCTGTTCTGGCTGCTAATGCTCCTAATATTATTAGAAAAAATAATGCAAAACCATAAAGTGAATATGCCATACTTTTTAACGGAAGAAAAAGTGTTACTAAAAAAGGAAGTAATCCTCCAACTGTGAATGCAGCACCTGAAGCAAAGGCAGCTTGCATTGGTTTAGCTTGACTAATTTCATTAATTCCTAATTCATCTCTAATATGTGCTCCTAATGCATCGTGTTCGGTTAATTCTTTAGCAACAGTTAATGCGGTATCTTTTTTCAGTCCTCTTTTTTCATAAATTTCCGCTAATCGTTGTAATTCAAGTTTGGGCATTTCTTTCAATTCAATTTTTTCGCGCTCAATATCAGCTTTCTCTACGTCTGTTTGTGAACTTACAGAAACATACTCTCCAGCTGCCATCGATAAAGCACCAGCAACTAATCCAGCTAATGTTGCTAAAATAACAGGTTCTCGCATGTCACTCGCAGCAGCAACTCCAATCGCGATACTGGCAGTTGATAAAATTCCATCATTGGCTCCAAGGACAGCAGCTCTTAACCAATTACTTCGATGTATGTAATGATTATCTAGATAATTATCTAAATCGTCTGTTTTTTCTGTCATCTATTCTGGTTGTTTAAATTACACAACGGTCTAGTGTATGATTTCGTTTCGTGTTTATGTACTAAAATTAGCAAAAACAAACCGAATAGAAAATCTGCGAAGATTTTACTTGTTTTTTATCACAGTACTTTGTTGTGTGTAGTGCTTATCACAAGCTTTGATTCCGGCAGGTTTTATTTTTCATATCTAATTTCCATTTTTTAATAAGTATCCAAGTGTAAATATGTCATTTTATTATGAGTAAATATGACAATTATTCAGAATTATGACAAAATTTCTTAGAATATTAGATAAAAATCTCAACAAAATTCCTTTATTTGATTTTGGTATTTTATTTGTTTGAAATGATTGAAATCGCAATAGATTTCAAATTTGAAATAATGTTTAATTTAAATTTTTTAATTATGAACAATTTAGCAACTGTTCCTAAAAACGGAAGTTTAGCGAACAGAAATTCAAATCAAAACTTCCCTACGGTGTCAAACTGGTTAGAAGATATCTTTAACAGGGACCTATCATCAGTACTTACCTCAAATTTCAATACTGCCATTACTTTACCTAAGGTGAATATCAAGGAAACTGCCGATGCCTTTATGGTGGAAATGGCCGTACCAGGTTTAAAGAAATCAGATTTCCATATTGACCTCGATAATGAAGTATTATCTATTTCTACAGAAACGAAGGAAGAAAGTGAACACAAGGAAGAAAATTATACCCGTAGAGAGTTTGGTTATTCCTCGTTGAAAAGAACTTTTACTTTACCAGAAAGTGTAAATGATGAAAAGATTAATGCGAGCTATGAAAATGGTATTTTGAATATTCTTTTGCCGAAAAAAGAAGAGGCCAAACAAAAGCCTGCCAGAAGTATTAAGATTTCATAATTGTTTCACTAATTTTTTGAGTAAAATAATGAGAAGGATGCTGATTTATTCAGCATCCTCTTAATAATCAGTTTAATTCTTTAAAACTATATCGTTATGCCAAGAAAGTTTAAATCTGGGGATTGGGTAAAAGTTAAAGGAAAACTTACCGCTCCAAAAATGCAAGTTCTCAAATATGTTTCAAAAAAAGATTCAATACTTGGATTAGTAGATAATGATACTTATTTGGAATGTATTTGGTATAAAAGTGGTGAAAGAAATTGTGAAGTGTTCCACCAAAACAAATTGATTAAAACCACAGAAACTGGTGGACTGTTCAGGACATTTTTGCCAACGCCTAAATTAAGTTTAACTTAAAATCTAAAGTGATGAAAAAGTATATTTTGTTTTTTATGGTTGGATTGTTAAGTAATAGTTGCAACGGACAAAAAAATGAACAAAAAACAGAAACAAAAGAGAGTGATAGTAAATTAGTTGAACAACCTAAAGGAACTTGGAAAGTCAATAAGGAATTTGATGAAAATGGTAATATGATAAGGTATGACAGTATTTATTCGTGGTCATCCAATGACGAATTCGATAGTCTTTCTTTGTCCGATAAGGATAGTTTGATACAATCTTTTAAATCCAGATTCTTTAAAAATTATTCAGGATTTGAAAATGAAGGTTTTTCAGACGTGTTTTCTCAAGATTCACTTTTTAGCAAACGTTTCTTTAATGATGATTTTTTTGGAAGTAATTTTGGTAATGACTTTATGGACATTGATAAATTAAGGCAACAAATGATTGCAAGACAGAAAAACTTTTTAGAAAAATGTCAGTCTGAACTTATTAAACCTAAAGACGAAAACTAAATAGTTTTCGTCTTTTTTTCTTTTGAGTTTGGGTGTTTTGTTTGCATTTTGACTAATATATGGATATCAGTATTATTACTAATAACCATAAAATTAGTTGCCCTAAAATAGTTGAAAAAAGTTACATAGAAATAGTTTTACTACACATTTTGTAAGCGATTTACCCGTCATTCTACCAAAGGTTTAAAATTATCGATAAAAGGTAGTTTTAAGTAGCCTATCATAGCCCTTTATTTTAGTAAAAACGAAGACTTGCAGGAGTTTATTCCTCGGGCTTTATCCCCATCAAACTGCCTTGAAAAAGCTTGTAAATACGTTTGTATTCATCCGTCCAGCTACTAGGTTCTATAAAACCGTGGCGCTCTAACGGGTATACTGCCATTTCCCAATTCGGTTTTTCTAATTCTATTAGGCGCTGTGATAGGCGCACCATATCTTGAAAATGAACATTATCATCAATCATCCCGTGTAAAATGAGTAAATCACCTTGTAAGCCGTCTGCGAAATAGATAGGAGAGCTTCTACGATACGCCAAACTATCGGTTACTGGCGTATTTAAAATGCGTGCGGTATAGCCGTGATTGTAAGCTGCCCAATCGCCCACAGAACGAATCGCAGCACCTGCTTTAAAAGTGTCTGGCTCGTTAAACATACCCATAAGGGTAATAAAGCCGCCATAAGATCCACCATAAATGCCTATTTTATCTTTATCAATGCCGTAGTTGCTTACCAAATACTCCGCGCCATCTACATGATCTGATAAATCTTTGCCTCCCATATGTCTATAAATTCCAGTACGCCAGTCACGACCGTATCCGGCGCTTCCGCGATAATCAATATCTAAAACCGTATAACCATTATCTACCAAGAAGTTGTGAAACATATACTCTCTAAAATAGCTACTCCACCATTGGTGTGCATTCTGTAAATAGCCTGCGCCATGTACAAAGATAACGGCACCTTTATTTTTCACCTCGGCCTTGGGTTGGTATAAACGGGCATAGACTTCGGCCTGATCATCTGCTTTAAACGTAATGATTTCTGGGGCGCGCCAATCGTAATTTTTAAATTGTGTTGTGGTCGATTGTGTAATTTGTTTTGGAGCTTCCGTTTTTTTAGAAAAAACAGGATTTGTAGTAAGGTATAATTCCGTTGGTTTGTTGGAGTAGGAATATAAAATCGCCATAGATTTTTCATCAGGGGATAATATTACCTCGTTGTTTCCCACCATGGTGGTTAATTGCTGTAATTTTCCACCATTTAAAGGCATGGTATAAAACTGACGGTCTCCTGGGTGGTTTTTATTGGCGGTAAAATACCAACGCTTTTCATCTTTAGCTAAAAACGGATCGTAAATTTCAAAATTACCCGACGTTAGTGCGTTTACTTTTTTGGTCTTTACATCCATGGTATGGAGGTGCGAGTAGCCTGTTTTTTCAGATTGAAACCAAATGCTTTTATCATCAGGCATCCAACCCATAGCGCCTCCGGAATACCCCCCAATACCAGGACCAGCAACCCAAGCTTCGTTATGTTGTTGATCTAAATTGGTAATCGTTCCATCTTCAGCATTCAATAACACCAGCCAACGGTCTTTATAATCGTTGGTATTGATGTCTAAAACCGCTTTTGTGCCGGCATCATTCCAATTAGGACCGGAGATGTACCCGATTCTATTCTCGTTCTTATAGGTTTTATCAGGGTAGTCTTTGGTGTATTCAGGAATATAATCTAAACCTTCTAGATTGTCTAAAACTACAGGGTACACCTTGTTATTCTTGATATCATAAATGAACATTTCGTAGGTGGTGGGATCATCACCCACTTTGGAACGTGTATTTTCATTCTCGGTATAGCCAGATTCTGTAACATAATCGGGCATGATTGTACCGTCATTTTTGGCTCTTTTTGCAGCAACATAGGTCACGTAATCACCATTCGGACTCAATTGTTGATTGAAGATAGATTTCCCATCCGTATAGATTTCTAAAGGTGCTTTTTCTTCGCGATTTTCTCTTATTTTTTGTCGCTCATCACGTTTTTCTTTGCGCTCTCGAAGCACATCAAACAGTGCCAATTGATCATTTTGTAGCCATTCGTCTTTGGCATTTTTCTTTTCTATTTTTTCTTTTCTATCCGTAAAATTTGTGATTTGAGTGGTTGCTCCAGTAGCAATCGACCAAGTATAAATGTCTCCGCTTTTTGTGTACGCAATTTCAGTTTCATTTTTTACGAAATAAGGATTACTCTCGTAATCTTTAGTGTTCGTAATTTGAAACCTAGTATTCTTACTTAAATCGCTGATAAAAATATCGCCAGAATTGGCATACACTTTTTTTGTTTTGCTAGTGTTCAGATTGAAAGAACGTGAAGGAAGATCTTTTTCAATAGCGTATGCTACCTTATTCGTTGTTGCTGTTTTTAAAGAATATCCGTAAAGGGAATCGCTCGTGGCCCCTACAGGATTCCAGTCAAAATAAATGGTACCGCCGTCTTGAGACCAGTTTACACTTGAAGGTAAATGACCCACAAAAGTATCGCCTTGCATAATTTCTTTAATCGTTAAGGGCGATTTATTGTATTCCTGTGAAAAAATAGTGATGGTAAAGCCTAAAAATAGAACTAAAAAAAGTGAGAAATGCTTCATGGTAAAATAGCGTTTTAAATAGATTTTTCTAAAGATTGAAAGATACTACTTTTAGAAAATTAAGGCTAGCATTACTATAAAATTTTTGCGTTTCCAAACTGTTTTAAATTGTGCATCCCCCAAAGCATAAAGATGAATTCTAGCACAAGGCCAACCATAAATTGCTGTGAAACACCATCAAAAATGGTACTTACGAGACGTCCAAAAGCGAGTCCGCCCATAAATAAAATATTAAGTAAGGTGGCAGTTTCCCAATACTTCTGATGCACTATGCCATATACCCAAAAGCCACCTATCGCTAAATACAAGCCCATAACCGCTCTTAGTATGTTTTTTAAATCGATAGCAACAACATCAAAGCCAAAAACATAAGGCATAAACACACTTGGATTTCCTCCATACACAAAACTCACACTGATCACGACAAGCGCAGACAGGAGTAGTTGCAGGTTTTTATATTTTGGGTTTTTAAGGAGGTTCAATTTATATTTTTGTTTTAGAAGTTTATAATTGTCATTTCTAGCATCAAAAGACCTATCGAAGATTGAACGTGAAATTTGAAATCAAAATACCGTTTAATCTTTACGCATAGCAATACATTACAACTCAAACACATCACAAATCCGTGCCACTCGAAAACCTTTGGCTAATACATTTTTTGTGGCTTGGCTTTCAGTGTCTAGAATAGGATTGGTATGGTTAAAATGTATAAAAATTACTTTTTGTTGTTCTGTTTTGCTTAGCGTTTCAAACTTTTTAAGACTTTCACTAATAAATGGATGCGGAATTTGTGAAATATCTCTAGTATTTATTTCTTCTCCACTGTAAAAGGTGGCATCTAAAAAAGCATAATCTACCTTCTTAATTTCTTCTAATATATTTTTATCCCATTTTTCCCATTTATCAATATCAGGAATAAAAAGTGCCGTTTTATTAGGCCCTTTTATATAATAACCCACCGTTTCAGAAAATTCATCACGATGTGGTACTAAAATAGGTCTAATGGTTATTTCTGGGGATAGAGCTATGCCTTCCTCATTTTGTAGCGGACTTAATTGAATATTATTGTTTTGCACCAGCTGACTCCAAGGACCGTTGGTGTTTAGAAAGTCTGCCATTTTTGGCATGGCATAAACCGGAACTTTATTTGTATTTGCCGCTTCTTTCCCTAAATACATGAGTCCCGTATAATGACCAATATGGGCATGAGTAAGAAAAATACCATCTGGTGTTTCACTATCGTTTTTAGGTAGGTAGTTTTTTAAGGTTTTTAATTGGGTGACGATATCTGGAGTGGCTTCAAAAAGGTATTTCTTGTTGTTTTTGGGGTCTATAAGTCCTAATGAAACTACTTTTCTATCCGCATGAGGATTCTCAAATAAACGAGTACAACAATCTTTTTTACAGCCTAAATGTGGAGCACCACCGTCTTGTAGCGTACCTAAAACAGTGATAAAAACATCGGATGGGATTTCGGTTTCCACATTTTTTTCTGAAATTTTTGTGTCGTTACAACTTATAAAACAATAAAAAAGAAATACATACTTAAGAACCTCTATAGATTTAATCATATAAATGATAAATTAAACACCCCATTCCGTATGAAAAATACCATCCATGTCGTTACGTTCATAGGTGTGTGAGCCAAAATGATCGCGTTGTGCTTGAATTAAATTTAGTGGTAATGTACTAGAGGTATAGGCATCAAAATAGGTCAGTGAATTGGATAATCCAGCCATCGGAATTCCGTTTGTTGCGGCATAAGCCACTAACTCACGAGCTGCGGGCACTGCTTTTTGTACTTGCGGTATAAAAGCAGGTGATACCAATAAATTTTCTAAATTTTTATTAGCTGTGAAGGCTTTTGAGATATCGGCTAATAATCCCGCTCTAATGATACAACCAGCACGCCATATTTTGGCAATCACCGATACATTTAAATCGTATTCATAGGCTTTTGAGGCATCAGCTAATTGATGTAAACCTTGTGCATAGGTCGTAATAAAGGCAAAATACAAGGCCTCTTCCGCCATCGTAATCATTTTGTCTTTGTTTTGTTGCGTTGGTGTTGGGCGGGCGTATAGTTTGTCAGCGGCAACACGCTCCTCTTTCAGGGCTGAAATTTCACGCATACTAACCGCAACATCTATTGTTGGGACGGGAATTCCCAAATCCATGGCATTTTGAGACGTCCATTTACCAGTACCTTTTTGTTTGGCTTTGTCTAATATTTTATCGATTAAATCAGCATTTGTTTTATCGTCTTTTTGCTTAAAAATTTCTGCTGATATTTCAACCAAAAATGATTGGAGCCGGCCTTTATTCCAAGTATCAAATACTTGATGTAATTCTTGATTGCTGAGTCTTGCTGATTTTTTTAAAACGTCATAAATTTCCGATGTTAATTGCATCAAACCATATTCGATTCCATTGTGCACCATTTTCACATAGTTTCCAGCAGATTTTGGTCCTAAATAAGCCACACAAGGTTCACCTTTATATTTCGCCGCTACCGCTTCAAAAATAGGTTTTACATGACTGTAGGCTTCTTTATTTCCTCCAGGCATAATACTTGGACCTTTTCTTGCGCCTTTAGCACCACCAGAAACACCGGCACCAAAAAAGTGAATCCCTTTTTCTTGTAAATAAGTTTCTCTTCGGTCCGTGTCTGTAAAAAAAGAATTTCCACCGTCGATGAGTATATCGTTTTTCTCTAAAAGGGGTAAAAGACTTTCGATAACCGTATCGACAATTTTGCCCGCGGGTACCAAAAGCATTATCTTGCGCGGTGTTGCTAAGGCCTGCACAAAAGTCTTCATATCACTGGAGGCATTAACACGTTCCAAAGCTCCGCCTTCAGTTTTTAGGGCATCCACTTTTTCTTGGTCTAGATCGTGACCAAAGGCGCTAAAATCATTGTCAGCAACATTCAATATAAAATTACGTCCCATGACGCCTAACCCTACTAATCCAAAATCATAACCTGCATGCTTCATTTATATAATTGTTTAATACCTAACGAAAGGTGTAAATATTGTGTTAAGTGCCATGCTAAACTATTAAAAACTGTAAATTAGTCTTAATTTAGCATTACTATAAGTTCAAAATTACTGAACTGAATTCAACTTTTGGTACAAAAATTAAAATTAGATCAAAAGTGTACTAAAAAAACCATAGGACCTATATGCAAAAAACGAACAACCAAATGCTTATTATCTTTGGTGCTTCAGGAGATTTAACAGCACGAAAATTAATACCAGCCATTTACAGTTTATACAAAGGAAAGCATTTGCCTGAAAATTTTGTTGTTTTAGGGACGAGCAGAAGTGCTCTAACCGACGGCGAGTTTCGAAAGAAGGTAGTACAAGAAAGCACCTATCTTTCAAATAAATTAGAGAAGGAAGATTCGGATTTTATCAACACATTTTCTGAAAAAATATTTTACGAGGATATCGGGGACAATTATGAAACAAACTACGGTCGTTTAAGCGCACGTATTGGAGATTTAAATAGGAAATACGAAACCAACGACAATTATATATTTTATCTTTCTACACCGCCTAGTTTGTACGAAATTATTGCTAAAAACTTGTGTGACGCTGGTTTAACGAATGAAGATGAAGGTTGGAAGCGGATTATTGTAGAAAAGCCTTTTGGGTATAGTTTAAGCACTGCTAAAGAGTTAAATACAGGATTACAGAAATATTTTCATGAAAATCAGATTTATAGAATAGACCATTATCTGGGTAAAGAAACTGTTCAGAATTTATTGGTTACCCGCTTTGCGAATTCTATTTTTGAGCCTTTATGGAATCGAAATGCGATTCACCATATCGAAATTACGAATGCAGAAACAGTAGGCGTAGAGAAAAGAGGTGGTTATTACGACAAATCGGGCGCTTTACGCGATATGTTTCAAAGTCATTTATTGCAGATTGTTTCATTAATTGTCATGGAGCCCCCTATAAATTCATCGGCTGAAGAAATACGGAATGAAAAAGTAAAAGCTTTAAAATCATTGCGCATTATGACCGATGAAAAAATTCTTTCGGAAAATACCATCAAAGGTCAATATATCGCCTCCAAACTAAATGGAGAAAGATTAAAGGGATATCGAGAAGAAGAAGGCGTAGATCCGAACTCTAAAACTGAAACTTTTGCCGCGGTAAAGTTTTTTGTAGATAATTGGCGCTGGAAAGATGTCCCGTTTTATGTGCGTACTGCCAAACGTATGCCTACTAAAGTGACAGAGGTAGTAATTCATTTTAAAACGCCGCACCATCAAATTTTTAAAGACCAAAATCTCGGAAATAAGGATAATAAACTGATCATCAGGATTCAGCCTGATGAAGGTATTTTGATTAAATTTGGTGTAAAAGTACCTGGACAAGGCTTTAAAGTGGAGCGTGCAAACTTAGATTTTTATTATTCTAGTTTAGCAGATTCGAATATTATGCAGGCCTATGAACGCTTATTGTTAGACTGTATGCAAGGTGATGCCACACTCTATGCCAGAGCCGATGAAGTAGAAGCCGCTTGGGCTTTTGTGGACCCTATTTTAGATTATTGGGAAAATGGAAAGGAAGTAAAAACCTACGGCTATTCTGCCGGTGTTTGGGGACCTAAAAATTCTGATGATTTAATTGAAGGTAGCTTAGGATGGCGAAACCCTGGTGAACAATTAATAGATGATGACGGTTTTTGTGAAATTTGTTAAATTGATACTATGCAAGTAAGAATATACCCAACAAAACAAGAAGTAGCAGTCAAATTTTCAATCTTTTTTGCTGATTTGGTGGCATCAAATAAAACCTTGAATGTTGCTTTATCAGGAGGAAGTACTCCAAAAATAGTGTTCGATTATTTGGCGGAAAACTACTCAGATTTAGATTGGACTAAGGTTCATTTTTATTGGGGAGATGAACGTTGTGTACCACCGACAGATGACGACAGTAATTATAAAATGACGCTAGCACATTTACTCTCTAAAATTGCCATACCAGAACAAAATATTCATAGAATACAAGGAGAAAACGATCCTCAAAAAGAAGCCGTTCGATATAGTGCTGTTTTAGAAAAAGAATTGCCAAGTGAACACAAAATTCCCAAATTTGATCTCGTCATCTTAGGCATGGGTGATGATGGGCATACCGCTTCTATTTTTCCACATGAAATTCAACTATGGGAGGCTAAGAACCACTGCGTGGTAGCGCTTCATCCGGACTCGGGTCAACAGCGTGTGAGCATCACGGGGTCTATTATTAATAATGCCGATCTGGTGGCTTTTTTAGTTACCGGCGTTAGTAAAACCAAAAAAGTACAAGAAATTATTAAAGAAACAGGAGACTTTAAGAAGTATCCTGCTACCTTAGTGAAACCAAGCTCTAGAAAGTTGATTTGGTTTTTAGACGAAGATGCAGCCGCAGGTATTCGTTAAAGGTCTAATTTAATATTTTCGGTAGCTAAGCCTGCTAAATGCTCCTCAATTTTAAAATTGGCAGGATCAAATCTTGAACTTCTGGAGGTCGCCTCTGTTTTCCTTTGAATACTTCTGGCATAGCGTCTGGCTCCTTGTATATCATTCACAATGAGTCCAGGAACAGGAATGCTTTTCCCGTTTATATCTTTAGCCACCATTGTAAAATAAGAGGAATTACAATGCTTCTTTTTTCCGGTGGTAATGTTTTCCGATTCTACCCGAACGCCCACTACCATGGATGTTCTGCCTGTATAATTCACTGCCGCTTTTAAGGTCACCAATTCACCAACCTCAATAGGATTTAAAAAATCTACCTTATTTACGGATGCCGTTACACAATAACTGCGCGAATGTTTAGAAGCGCAGGCAAAAGCAATCTGATCCATTAAATTTAAAATATGGCCTCCATGGACTTTACCTCCAAAATTAGAGTGTGAGGGCAGCATTAATTCGGTGATGGAAACACGCGATTCTTTTGATGTTTTATAGTCGTTCATAGGGTGGAGCTGTGTTTATGCCTTGTGTACTAATTTTGTCTTGAATTGCAATGAAGTGCTTTAATCCCTGATGGTTTCAATAGGCTATGGTCTAAATAGTAAGCTACCTATTAATTTCCAAAATGAGGGGATTTTTCTTTCTGTACCTTAGTGATAAAATACCGTGTATCGCCTAACCAAAAGAAGGTTCTATAACGTTCTACGTAATTTAACTTTACATACTGTCCCTGATATTCCTGTAATTGGTCAATGACTTCTTGATCTTTATCTAATACCGAAAACGAAAATATTTGAGCGCCTGAAATGCCTTGACTAATTTCGCCTTCCCAAGTTTTAATGGCAACACCTTTGTGGCTTATTTTAATGAGCTCTCCAGAACGTAAACCTTCGCTATAAGGCACAAAATAGATAAATGCATAATACGCAGCAAAGCCTACGAGTAGAACCGTAATGATAAGGCCGAGAATTTTTTTCATAGTTTGATTATGGGTTATACGTTAAAAATAAGGTACTGTAGTTTTTCTGGCAGCATCTAGCGCAGATCGTTTTTGGGCTCTTCCACATCCTCATCGCTATCGTCGTAAGCTCTTTTTAAAAGGTTTTCAGGAATTGATTTTTTGGCCTTGGCACCCATTTTCTTCAATTTTTCGATGCTAGAAACAATGTTACCACGTCCCTCAGTTAGTTTATTCATAGCCCCTTTATATTCTCCTTTGGCTTCGTCCATTTTTTTACCAACTTTAAGTAAGTCGCTTACAAAACCTTCAAATTTATCATAAAGCGCCCCAGCTTGTCGTGCAATTTCAATAGCATTACGTTGTTGTTTTTCGTTGTTCCACATGCTATCTATGGTACGTAGGGTAGCCAATAGGGTAGAAGGTGTTACAATAATGATATTCTGTTCAAATGCCTTGTTGTACAGTGAATTGTCATTGTTAATCGCGACTGCAAATGCGGGTTCAATCGGGACAAATAATAGAACAAAATCAGGACTCTCCATGGCATACAAATCTTCGTATTTTTTAGCGGAAAGCTGATCCACATGACGCCGTAGTGAATTGATATGATCTTTTAAAAATTTTTCTTTAAATTCATCTTCTGCATTTACATAACGCTCGTAATCCGTTAATGAAACTTTAGAATCTACGATCATTTTTTTACCGTCAGGTAAATTAATAATTACATCAGGCAATACTCTTGAACCGTCTTCACGGGTAAAACTTTGTTGTACGGAATATTCCCTGTCTTTCTCTAATCCAGATTTTTCTAACACCCGTTCTAAGACTAATTCGCCCCAGTTTCCTTGCATTTTACTATCACCTTTTAAGGCCTTCGTTAAGTTTTCTGCTTCTTGAGTAATCTTTAAATTTTGTGTTTGTAGGTTGGCCAATTGCTCTTTTAGAGCTGAATGCATCCCCACACTTTCTTTTTGACTGTCATCAACCTTTTTTTCAAAAAGGAGAATTCTTTCTTGCAGCGGCGTTAAAATATTCTTGATATTCTCTTTGTTCTGTTCTGTGAATTTAGAACTTTTTTCGTCTAGAATTTTATTCGCAAGATTCTCAAATTCTTTCGTAAATTTTTCTTGTAATTTTTCAACTTCTTGTTTTTGTTCGGTGTTCTTTTGTTGAAGATTCTCTAAATCTGCCTGGTATCGGGTAATCTGATTTCCGAGCAGTTCTTTTTCGTTGCGGAGCTCCGTTTTAGCTTCTTCAGAACGAACTCTAATTTCTGCAGTGTCTTCTTTAGCTTTAAAGAGCTGTTCTTCTAAACTGCTGATGTTTTGTCGTAGTTGCTGTTCACGCTCTACTAAAGCACTCTGTGTGGAGGTCGTTTTTAATTTTTGTATGTAATTTCCTATGAAAAAGCCAATAGCCAAACAAGGGATGATGATGCTAAAATAGATAAGGTATTCGTTCATGGTGCTAAAATCAAAAAAGTAAAGATACTTGATTGTCGTTAAAAACTAGGCTGCAAATTATCAAAAACTATAAACAAAAGCACGACTTATTTTATTTTAAAACTCCCGGAATTTGCATCAAATTGAATCATATCTGTAGGAAATAATTTTTCAAAATGGGCCTCTTTAATCAATTCACAGGGTTGTCCAAAAACACTATTTTCTTTATTTAGTATCAACATTTTATCACAAAGCTGAATCGCAACTTCAATTTCATGGGTCGTAAATAAAATGGTTTTATTTGTTTTGTGTGCTATATGTTTAAGTAGCTTTAGGAGCTGCACTTTATGATATAAGTCTAAATGTGTAGTAGGTTCATCGAGAAGCATTAAAGGTGTATCTTGAGCCAAGGCCCTTGCAATCAATACACGCTGTAACTGTCCGTCGCTCAACTCGTAACATCGTTTATGTTGTAGTGCTTCAATCTCTACCAATTGAATCGCCTCTTTTGTTTTTTCTTTGTCTTGTACGCTTAGGGTTCCAAGCCAATTGGTGTAAGGTTGTCTGCCCAATGCAATTAATTCAATAACGCTTAAATTTTTTGTTGCTAAGCCTTCGGTAAGTACCAAGCTAATTTTAGAGGCCAGGTGCAGGGTAGAGTAGGTCGAAAGCTCTTTGCCGTCAATCATGATGGCTCCTGAAAGTTTTGGTTGTACAGCTCCAATAGTGCGGAGCAAGGTAGATTTTCCGATTCCGTTGATGCCGACAATGGCCGTTAATTCTCCTTGAATCAAGTCAAAAGAAATACCATGAGCCACAACAGTTTCATGTTTTTTGCTTTTATACCCTATGTTTAGGTTTTTGATTTCTAAGGCTTTTTCTTTCACTATGTTGTTTGTTTCAAGTTTCAAGTTTCAAGTTTCAAGTTTGAGTTTTGTTTCATGTTTCAAGTGATGATTACATTGACTAATTTTAAAAAAAATCAAATTATAAAATCTTAAAATCATCATTATAACATTAGTTACATTGTTAAGTTATCACATTAATTAAATCTTCAAATCAAACAATTGTTATATTAATCATAATGGGTTCTTAGATATGATTTTTTTGAACTTGACACTTGAACTTGCACTTTTTTCAATGTACATTTTCATTCAATATAAGTTCTATCAACTAAATTTCATTCAACTTTAAGACTTTCGACATTAGACTTTTTGACTCAATATTAAAAAACCATTTTTCTTTTTCGAATTAACAACCAAATCACCACTGGAGCACCAATGATACTTGTAATGGCATTAATCGGTAATACACTTGCTGATGTTGGCAATTGAGCTATAGTATCACAAACCAGCATTAAGATACCCCCATAAATACATACAGCGGGTACTAAAATTTTATGATCCGTAGTATTGAATAACTGCCGGGTTAAATGGGGAACGGCCAAACCAATAAAAGCAATAGGACCTGCAAAGGCGGTTATGGCTCCCGCTAATAAGCCTGTAGCCATAATGATAATAAAACGTGATTTTTTTAGTTCCACGCCCAAACTTTGTGCGTAATTTTCTCCTAGCAAAAAGGCATTTAATGGTTTGATGGATATAATACTTAAAAATATACCAATACCAACCAGAAGGCTTAGCAAGGCTAATTGAGACCAAGAGAGTCCACCTAAGCTTCCAAAACCCCAATAAATGTATTGTTGTAGTTTTTCAGCCGAGCTAAAGTACGAGAGTACACTTACCACGGCACCAGTGATGCTTCCAAACATCAAGCCTATAATCAAGAGCGACATGGTGTCTTTTACCTTTGCTGCTACCGATAGTACGGCTAATAAGACCAGAAAACTTCCTAAACTAGAAGCGATAGCCAAACTGACATCATTAAATAGTGAAAAAGAAAAAATACTAGAAAAAATACTAGCCCCCATAATTAAAAGTGCAGCACCTAAACTTGCTCCTGAGCTAATGCCTAAAACAAAAGGCCCTGCCAATGGGTTTCTAAATAAGGTTTGCATCAATAAACCACTAAGTGATAAACCACTACCTACTAGAATGGCGGTAAAGGCTTTAGGAATCCTAGAATCCCAAATGATATAGGTCCAAGATGTATTTGAAGTATCGCCACCAAAAAGAATAGTGAAGGTGTTTTTTAAGGGAATCGTAACAGAACCTAAACTAATATTAACAAACACAAGAGCTATCATGAGTAGTGTAAGCAACATAAAATACAGACGATATGATTTTGTTTCTAGCACTTATTTCAAAGGTTTAAAAAAGTAGGGTGTATAATTCGGTAATAATTCAGGATGAAAAATATGAATTAAATCTTTTAATACTACATCAGGGCGGTTTGGAGCCAATTCATAATAGATGACCCCACCAGTACTGCCCACAGTTCCCGCAAACGAATAAACTTGTCGCTTTTTAAAAGCATCAAATTGTTGGTAATGTGGACTATTTTCTAGCATTGCATTATGGCTTGTAAATTGCGCAGGGGATATCCAGAAATCAGCGCTTTGCCCTTTTTCTAACACACTTTCCCAACTTAAAGAAAGACTCCCACTTTCTTCGTTGTCATGATATATATAGTTGGCGCTGGCATCTGAAATAAATTGTGCCGCCCAACTTTTTCCTCCTGGCAAATACCAGATGTCTTTGTAGATGGCACCGCTAATTACCTGAGGCTTATTTGTGGCCGTTTTTGCTAATGCTTTTGCTTCTTGATAGGCAGTAGCTACTTCTAAAAAGTAGTGGTCCGCTTCTTTTTCCTTATCAAAAAAAGCAGCGAAGAACTTAATCCATTCCGCTTTACCTAAAGGGGATTCTTCCATCCAATCACCATTGTATACCACCGGAATTTGGGCGGCTTGTATGGTTTCGTAGTTGTTGTTTTCACTATTCAAACTATAACCAACAACTAAATCGGGTTGCAGTGCAATAACCATTTCGGTATTTAATGCTCCGTTTACACCTAATTCTAAAATTTTTCCAGTCTCCACCAAAGCTCTTGTTTCCTCTGAAGAGATGTATCTGGTATCCGGAAAACCTACTAGTTTGTTCGCGACACCCAAACTTTCAAGAGCAGGGACATGTGTGGTCGAAGTTACGATTACTTTTTCAATAGGGACCGCTACAATAGCGTCGTAAGCTTTTTTGTTTAGCTTAATCTCCCGTATTTTTTCTTTGGGAACCAAAGCATAGGTAAATGCCTTTTCAGCACCTGGCCAGGGCGATTTTAGGGTAATTAGGGTCACGCCTGAATCTTGTTTTTCAATCGTAAAACCTTTAGCAAATAGCAGTTCTTTACTGGTATGATGAGTTTCAATCGCAGCTTCCTTTTTTTCTAATTTACAGGAAAAAGAGAAAACAACGAGTAAGAATAGTAAGCTATGCTTCATGGTAGACAAATAAAACCTGTACTATGACAAAGGTCACATTTTTAATGCTTTTCATATAGTAATTTTGCTAAAACTTTTAAAAAATGCGAAGCGACTCCAATGTAATCATCTATAGTATTGCTGCTGTAATTCTAGTTCATTTTTTAGTCGGAATTATTTGGCTCGCGATAAAAATGAATAAGAAAAAATAATTTTTTTCTATTCGTTCTTATTTTAAGTAATACCTTCGTTTTGAATTTAGGTTCTAAATAGTTGTTTTTGTAATTGTTTAGATTAAAAGGGAATCTAGTTAAAATCTAGAACTGTTCCCGCAACTGTAAGTTGTGCCGAATCGGCACTGATATTAATGTCAGTTCGTAATAGGCGTTTGTCATTTCTTCATTAACCACTGAGTTTATACTTGGGAAGGTGAATGGCAATAAACAAGTCAGGAGACCTGCCAAATTCAAACAAACAATGTTAAACTTTCGGGATAAAAGTTTGCGTATGGATTTTTATACATACTATGCTCCCGTTTATTCGAAACCATCGAAATGAACAAAAATTTTTTATGTCTATGTGCTATCGTTTTAGCAGGTACAAGTACTGCTGCACAAGAGCAGCAGTACGACTCTATTACACTTCAAAAGCTAGATGAAGTGGTGGTCAGTGATTCTCGATTTGCATTAAAGAGAGAAAACTCAGGTAAAACAGTAATAAAAATTACCAGAGAAGAATTAGAACGCAACCAGGGCAGAACAGTTGCCGAAATTATCACCACCAAAAGTGGTTTTGAAATTAACGGCAGTAGGGGTAGAGAAGGAAATATTCTGGGTATTTTTGCACGTGGGGGTCGCGGTAAACAAGTTTTAGTAATTATTGATGGTATCCGGGTTTCTGATCCGTCATCTTCAGCTTCGGAGTATGATTTACGCTTGCTACCGGTAGCCAATATTGAATCCATTGAAATCATTAAAGGTGCTGCTAGTACGCTTTATGGCACTAACGCTGCTACCGCAGTAATCAACATTAGGACCAAAAAAGCCAGTAAAAAAATGCTTGCTGGTAATTTTCAATCGACAGTGGGTACACAACAAACGGCCGATAATCAAAATTATAATGCTTCTGAATTCACCAATTTGGCGAATGTAAATGGTAGTTTAAAGGGTTTTAGCTATAGTTTAGGAATTACGAATCGGTATTCAAACGGACTTTCAGATATTGCAAACACTCCTGAGAAAGACCCCTATGCTAACTACAGTTTAGATGTAAAACTAGGCTACCAATTTGCTAAAAATTTTAATTTTCAAGTATATGCCAATCAAACGCAATTAGAAACCGCCTACGATGATTCATTTAATGGTGAAGACGCACTGTTTTTCTACAATAGCCAGCAAGAACGTCTTGGTATAGCTTCAAAATATAGCTATTCTGATAAGGGGTCCCTGAACTTAAATGCGGCATTTGCTGAGTATAATTCTGAAAACATTAGTGCTTTTCCAAATGATTTTGAATCCAATAATTATACGGTAGACTTCTTTAATAAATATACCTTCCATAATCAATTTTATACCATAGTAGGCTTAAATTATATTCAAGACGAATCAAAGTTTTCAGTGGATAAAAAAATTACCATTACCGATCCTTATGCGAATATTGTTTATGTTTCTTCTTTTGGATTAAATATTAATGCAGGTGCTAGGCTTAATACAAACTCCGAATATGGCAATCAGTTGGTGTATAATTTAAATCCTTCTTTTACCTATACCTTGAATGAAGGATATATAAAGGCATTGAGTTCGTATGCCACATCCTATATTACGCCATCCCTGGCGCAATTATATGGTTTTTTTGGAGCAAATCCTGACTTACAACCTGAAGAAAACAGAACTATAGAAGGAGGGGTAGAGTATGCCACTACCGCCTTAAGAGTAAGCGCTTTGTATTTTAATAGAGATGAGAATAACCCTATTATCTATGACGGGGCTAACGGCTATCAAAATAGTGCAGGTTTTATTGACGCACAAGGTTTAGAAGCGGAGTTAGATTGGAATTTGAGTGGGGCTGTACAATGGACCGCCAATTATACGTTTACGGAGCGCAAAGGCGACAATGCGATACGGATTCCAAAACACAAGCTAAATACATCTTTTGATATTACTTTGAGCAAGACTACGTTTAGCTCTTTAAACTATGCTTTTGTAGGGAAGCGATTAGATAGTGATTTTTCCACTTTCCCTGCTCGCCAGGTAAATTTAGAAGCCTTTTCAATGGTGAATTTTTATTTTAGTCACAGCCTGTTAGACCAGAAATTAAAGGTATTTTTAAATGTGGATAATCTTTTAAATGAAGAATTTGTGGAAACCATTGGTTTTAACACGCGTGGTCGAAATGTAAGAATAGGCTTTACTTTAAGTTTGTAAAAGTCTGAATGCGTTCACAACAAAAAGGGTCAGCCGTAAAGCTGACCCTTTTTATTTATCCATTAGAATTTTTAGAAATTGACGTTTATGTCTTTATCTATATACATGTGGTCTTTTAGAGGCGTAAACATTTTAGAGCTCGTCATGATAGGAGTTGGTACGTTTACTGTAAAGTCTCTTTTGCCAGAAACTCCTGTAATTTCCTGAAGAGCTCTTGCAAATAAAGGCTCATTAACGTCTCCTAAGATACCGTAATTAGTGGCATCTTCGGCTAGTTCAATGTCAGGGTTAAATCCCGACGTGTAATCAGAGAAACCGGAGGCATTTTCATTTCTACCGACCAGTGGCTGAATAGCCCAAGAATTAAAGGGGTTAATGTTCCGTTCTCTAGAACTCGTATAGATATAAGCACCATTAGGTCTACTAGCGTCATCTACTAAGGTTATAGAAAATTCATTTTTACCTCTTGTGGTGGTACCTAGTAAAATAACATCCATATACGGTCGCAATCCGTTTATAACGAGTTCGCTGGCAGACGCACTACTTCTACTTACCAAAATATACACTTTTGATAAATTTAGTGTATTTATGGCGGTGCCACTAGCCGTTCTGCTAGCAAAATAGTCTTCTAATTGTGCTGGTGTAAATTGTGCTTGTAATTTGTCGTTCCAACGCTGACGAAATAAAAGCTTTGTTTCATCAGTTCCATGAATCATACTTGATAATAAACGAGCTGAGTTAACGGATCCACCACCATTATACCTCAAATCTAGTACTAAATCTGTGATATTCTCAGCCTTTAATTGGCCAAAGGCCGCATTCAAATTTTCATCAAATTCGTTGGTAAAGCCATTGTATAGGATATAGCCTATGTTTTTACCACTCAATACTACAGTTTTCGTCGTAAAAACGGGATTTTCAGTGAGTCCTTCTTGTTTCGTTAACGTTACCTCTTTATCATTTCTACTGATTGTCGTTGCTGTAATATCGGCCATATTAAGGGTGTAGGTGTCGCTATTGCCAAAAAGTAACTCTTCATAATTCTCTAAGGTGAGCGTTTGACCGTTGACACCATTAAAAACCTCTCCCCGCAGGATGTTTTTTGTGGCCGCGTCAGAATTAGGAATAATATAGCGAACAATACCAAATACTCCTCGGCTTGCGGAATTAATTAATCCAAATTCTAACCCGTTACTTTTTGAAATACCAGCAAAATTATTGACTAACTCCTTGTAATCATCGGAATAAAAGCTAAATCTGTCTTCACTAAAACGAAGTTTAGAATCAAAAAAAACTTCAGGGTTTGGAGCAGAAGCTAAAAATTCTTGGTATTCTTGAGATGTAGGAAATTTGGTATCCGCTAAATTTGAAACATCTTGTTGCCAAAAATAATAGGTATTCATAGCTTTCCACATAAAATCTTGAACGACGACATCAGTGTTTACATCATCATCATTATCTGAGCAAGATGTAAATAAGAATACTAGGGCTAGCACTAAGTAAAGTTGTTTTTTCATTTTAAAATACAGCTAAGGTTTAAAATTACGATTAAAAAAGGTAGGCTAGACAATACATTGAAAACAGCCCTAAGCATTCACGATCATTAGGGCTGTTTAGAATTATAAGTATTTACTTATTTAAATTTTATTTCCGTATCTTGAAGCATCACATCTCTATAGGGCTTTAAGCTATTAGAGCTACTTATGGTTTTTATTTTTAAATTTTCAGCTACGGGTGTTAAAAATGATTTCCCTGTAGCACCAGTAATTTGAGCTATGGCTACCGCAAGTAGCGGCTCATTAATTTCTCCCAACTGTCCTAAATTGCCTAAACTTTCTGGTTGCGAAAAATCAGGAACTAGGCCTGTTGTAAATTCCGAAAAACCTGCGGCATTTTCGTTCGTACCCACAAGTGGTTGTAATGCGTATTTATGATTTTTATTAGCATTCTGTAGGGTGGTAGAAAAAAAGTTGGCATACGGAAAACTAATTTTACTTCCATCTGTAAGATCGGCTTGTTGATTTGGATTATCAAGAAGGGTAATTGAAAATTCATTTTTCCCTACCGTGACATCTCCAATATGCACTACATTGATATAAGGTGTTAAGCCATTGATCAATAATTCACTTGCAGACGCACTATCATCTGTAGCTATTACAAAAACACGGGTCATACCCACGCTGTTAATCAAATCGTTATCTATTCTAGAAACAAAAGCATTATCAGATCCGAGTAGTCTAGTCCATTTACCATTCCACTTTTCTTTGGAAAAAAGTTGTCCATTAAATTGTCCGGTGATCATACTAGCCAGCCTAGTTGATGAGGTTACAGAACCACCTAAATTATACCTTAGATCAAGCACCAACTCATCAATATTAGCATTTTTAAACTCTAGAAACGCTGTATTTAATTCATCGTCAAAGTTGCTCGTGAAACTATTGTACATGATATAACCAATTTTTTTACCACCGGTTTCAATAATTTTGGAGATATGAATTGGATTTTCTGTCAACTCTTGCTGTGTTAATGAAATATTGACATCATTTGGAGTTGTAGACCCATTTGAAATTGTCGCAAAGTTTAAGGTATACGTGTCCGCACTCAGTAAATTTAAATTACTATTCGTAATTCTGCCATCAGCGTTAGTTTCTGCAAAGAGTGGCGTGCCATTAACGGCGTAAAAAATATCACCTCTTTGAATTCCTTTAGCAGCTGCATCAGAACCGTTGATGATGTAGCGAACAACACCAACTACACTTGTGCCCCCTTCTGGAGGTCTTGTTAATGAATACTCAACACCAGTAGTTTTTGCAACACCAGCAAACGAATTAAACAAGATATCATAATCGTCCACGATTCCACTAAAACGATCTTTACTAGATTGCACTGCATTATAAAGGTCTCTAGGCTCAGAAAACCCGTTCAAATACGTGTAGAACTCGTTGTTGTCGATAAATCTGTTGTCAGCCAATACAGGTACTTCATTTTGCCATAGGTACCAAGCATTCATACCTTTCCAAATAAATTCATTGACTTCATTAGCAAGTTCAACGTCGGCTACTATTACTTCTTGTTCAGTTTGTTCATCTTTTTTACAACTTGTACATAGGGCTATTGCTACTGAAGCTAGTAGAATAAAGTTCTTTTTCATAATTTTCTTTTTTTTATTACGGTACACAAAACATGCCAAAATAGCTTTTTTGTACTTTGAAATATATACGGTAATAGGATTCAATTAGTTTTAATCGTCCTAAATTAAATACATTAGCGTTAAAAAAAAATTATTTGTAACAATATTCGTTGTAACTCGTCTTGCTAGTATAAACCCTGTACATGGTTTTATCAACAACCTAAACCAAAAATGAAACAAGTAGCATTTATAAACCTTATCATGCCATTTAAAGATAAATTATATCGCTTGGCTAAGCGTTTATTAGTTTCTACGGAAGAAGCAGAAGATGCTACCCAAGAGGTTTTATTAAAATTATGGTCAAAGAAGGCTAGCATAGAAAACTATAACAATGTAGAAGCATTTGCAATGACCATGACTAAAAATTTTTGTTTAGATCGTTTAAAATCTAAACAAGCTGGGAATTTAAAATTGGTACATAGCAATTATACAGACGCCTCTAGGTCTTTGCAAAACCAACTTGAAACCAAAGATAGCGTTACATGGGTTGAGAAAATTATGGCGGAATTACCCGAACAGCAAAAAATGGTATTACAATTGCGTGATGTAGAAGAATACGAGTTCGATGAAATTGCGGTGATGCTTGATATGAAACCCACGGCAATACGTGTAGCCTTATCAAGAGCGAGAAAAACAGTCAGAGAAAAATTATTAGAAAAACACAGCTATGGAATTAGATAATATAGAACAGTTACTTGAAAAGTATTTTGAAGCTACTACAACGGTAGCCGAAGAAAAAATACTTAAAGCTTATTTTTCAACGAATGGGGTTGTCCCCCATTTAAAAGAGTACCAGCCTATTTTTGTACAACTAGAAAAGGCAAAAAATGAGACTTTTAAAAAGCCGCTCCTCATAAAGAAAAAATCAAGTCCCTTCAAATGGATATCTGTGGCAGCAGCGGTTATACTGTTTTTTGGAATTTATTTTATGCAACCTAAAAATGATCCTCTAGAAAATGAATACACGCAAGAAGAAATTGCTTCTGCACAAGAAGCTTTAAAATTACTCGCGTTTAATTTTGATAAAGGCACACAACAGATTAGTTATTTACAAGAATTCGAAAAGAACACCAATAAATTTTTAAAATAAATAAACCCTAATAAAAAAAAATATGAAAAAGTCCCTATTATTTATTGCCTTACTCGTTTTGCCTAGTCTTGGTTTTAGTCAAGATATTTTTGACAAATACGCAGAAAATAACGATGTCACCTATGTTGCCATGCAGCCAAAAATGTTTCAAATGTTGGCTAAAATGAGTATTAGTGGTGATGATCCAGAATCTAAAGATTTTTTCTCTTTAGTCAATTCTATTACCAGTTTTAAGGTCATTACCACAGAAAGTGCTTCAATTTCAAAAGATTTAGATAGTTGGGTAGCCAAAAAGCTAAGTGCTGCTACCTACCAAGAGCTTATGAGAGTGCGTGACGGAGATTCGAATGTAAAATTTTACGTGAAGGAAGGTAAAGATGCAGACCATGTAAAAGAATTACTTATGCTGGTTACGGGATTAAAAGATCGCAAAGAACTGCAAGATGTGGACATGAACGGTCTAAAAATTGAAACTGTTCTATTGTCCTTAACAGGAGATATAGACTTAAAAAAAATTGCCACCTTAACCGATAAAATGAATTTACCAGGTGGAAAAGAATTAGGTAAAGCATCAAAAAAAGGAAAATAAGGAATCATCATTCATCAAAAATAAATAGCAATCATAAACAATCATCAATAATCAAAAACAATCAGTCATGAAAACAATCAGTTTATTTTTAATCGCAACACTATTGCCAATTTTAGGATTTTCACAATCCCTATTTGATCCTTTTGAAAACATGGATAATGTATCGTCAATAGTAGTTAATAAAAACATGATCAACCTTGTCAGTTCTCTCGGAATTGATGAAAATGATCAGGATGCAAAAGATTTTTTAGCTATCGCAAGTGGATTACAAAGCCTAAAAGTTTTTATTACAGAAGATCAAAAGGCTTCCATAAAAATGACCAAAGCCGTCGGTAGCTATTTAAAATCTTCAAAACTGGAAGAATTAATGCGCGTAAAAAGTGAGGATGTCAATGTAAGATTTTACGTAAGAGAAGGCCGAAAAGATACCCATGTAAAAGAACTTTTAATGTTTACTTCAGGAATTGAAAATATTAAGGAAGCAAGCATTGGGAATCGGCAGGTAGAAACGGTTTTACTAACGATGACGGGAGATATAGATTTAGAAAAAATTAGTGCTCTAACCAATAAAATGAACCTTCCTAAAGAACTCAACCAAGCAAAGAGAAGTAAATAAAAATTTATAAAATTTTAAAAAATCCAAGACCATGAAAAAGATGATATATCCCTTAGTTGTAGCATTGGCTTTAGTCGTAGTAAGCTGCTCATCAAACCAAAGTTTAGAGGAATACTATGTAGATAACTCAGAAAACCCCAACTTTATATCACTTGATTTGCCGGTAAGCTTATTGAATTTAGATAAGGCCACATTAACTCCGGAGCAAAAAACAGCTGTTGCCTCCTTAAAAAAATTAAATATTATAGCCTTTAAGAAAACCGTAGATAATTCAAGTGTTTTTATTACAGAAAAGGCCAATGTAAAAGAAATTTTAAGGAACGGAAAATACGAAGAGTTAATGAAGATTAACACGAGTTTTGGCAAGGGAATTATGAGTTATTCAGGAGAAACTGAAGCTATAGACGAATTAATCGTCTACGGCGATAGCGATGAAAAAGGGTTTATGTTGGTACGAGTGCTAGGCGACAATATGAATCCGGCTCACTTAGTGCAATTAATGGATGCCATGAAAAGTACAGACTTTAGTGGGGATCAAATTAAAGCTTTAGGTACATTTTTCGAATAAAAAAAGTTAAAATACTTGAATAATCCTGTTTTGATGCTATGCAAAACAGGATTATTTGTAGGGTACTTATAGATCTAAAAAAGATGCCAATGATAGGTTCACTATATCACTTTTTATAAGGCCTAAAGAGGTTTTAAAGTTATAAAAATTGCTTTTTCTTACGGTATGTAGCGGCTTTACATCCTTAAATGCCTGTGTAATTACTTGGTGTGATTTGTTTTAATTCGGTTTTGATGCTTTCAGAAACCTTTAAAGTGTCGATAAAATTGGCAATAGTGCCTTGGTTGATTTTTTCGTTAGTACGTGTTAAGCCTTTTAAAGCTTCGTAGGGGTTAGGATACGCTTCCCGTCTTAAAATAGTTTGAATCGCTTCGGCTACCACTGCCCAATTGTTTTCTAAATCTTGCTCGAACTTTTCTTTATTTAACAATAACTTGTTTAAACCTTTTAGGGTAGATTGAAAAGCAATCATCGTGTGTGCAAAAGGTACGCCTATATTGCGCAACACGGTGCTATCCGTTAAATCTCTTTGTAATCTTGACACGGGTAATTTTGCGGATAAGTGCTCGAATAAGGCATTAGCAATACCTAAGTTTCCTTCAGAGTTTTCAAAATCTATAGGGTTAACCTTGTGGGGCATTGCGGATGAGCCTACTTCCCCTGCTTTTATTTTTTGCTTAAAATAATCCATAGACACATAGGTCCAAAAATCGCGGTCTAGGTCTAAAATAATGGTGTTTATCCTTTTTAAATTATCAAATAAAGCGGCCATATGGTCATAATGCTCTATTTGGGTCGTTGGGAACGAATGGTATAAACCTAATTTCTCTTGAACAAACTCTTGTCCAAATGATTGCCAATCAATACTTGGGTATGCTACTTTATGTGCATTGTAATTTCCTGTTGCACCACCAAATTTTGCTGCACTTGGGATATCATTCAATAAATTAAATTGCTCCTTTAGGCGCACTACATACACATGAATTTCTTTTCCTAGTCGAGTAGGGGAAGCTGGCTGTCCATGAGTTCTTGCCAGCATAGGAATGTTTTTCCACTCAGAAACTAAGGCTTCTAATTCTTCTAGAAGCTCAAAATATTGAGGTACATACACCTCGTTCATAGCGTCTTTTAAAGAAAGTGGAATGGCGGTATTGTTTATATCCTGAGACGTTAATCCAAAATGAATAAATTCTTTATGTTCTGCTATATGCAAAGCATCAAATTTGTTTTTTATAAAGTATTCAACCGCTTTTACATCGTGATTGGTCGTTTTTTCAATCTCTTTGATGGCCTGTGCATCTTCAGAAGTAAATTCTAAATAAATTTTTCTTAAGGCTTCAAATTTTGTTTTGTCAAAGCCCGCAAGCTGAGGTAAGGGGATTTCGCAAAGCGCTATAAAATATTCAATTTCTACATGTACACGATACTTTATGAGCGCTTCTTCAGAAAAAAAATCAGCTAATTTATCTACTTTATTTCTATAGCGACCATCTATGGGTGAAATCGCATTCAATTTATTTAAAGCCATTGTAATTGATTGGTTTTATTGAAGTGGCAAAGATAGGGTTTATTAGTCAAAAGTCTAATGTCAAAAGGCGAATGTCGAATGGCAAAAAAACCAAAATCCAGTACCCAATACTACTTTATTTTAGCTAAGGTCATTCTAGCTCTTGCTTTATAGGCAGCACTGCCATCGGCATAGTTTTGTGTTAGTATTAATTTCAGTTCAGGTAAAATCCATTTAAATTTTCTTCCCAATAATAATAATGAGGTCATAGCGTAGGCTTGTGTTGCGACTTTATGGGGATTGATTAGCCAATCAAAACAAGCTACAGTGATTTTTTCTAGATGTGCATCGCTAAGGCTATTTTTAGTGGGTATGCTGTGTTGCCTAAAATAGGATGTGGTTAAGTATTCACATATTTTAGCTAAAGGCCGCATAGCAGATTCTAAATGTACGGTACTTAGTTTCGAGGTAAACTCATCTAAATACGGATAAATAAATGCTAAATTTTCTTTTGCTGTAAATTCTAATACCCAACATGCTTTGCAAGATATGGGGTCATCAATGGTAAATGCCATTTTAAGTAATGGTTTTATTAAAGCCGTATTTTCAGAAACTAAAAGGGCCATTTCCATTCTTTTTTCACGTGAATGATTTACATGGCTTAATGCTTCCTGTACTGTTGTTACTGACATCCGTTACGCTTTATCTGGGAAAATTTGCAATTAGCTTGCTCACTAAATCTGGCACGCCGTTAACAGCGGTTTTCTCTATAATGGTTAAATTATTAAAATCGTTTTTCCGGACACTAGGTTTTGGGTCTACCACATAGATAGGTGTGTTTTGCGAAATAAAATTCACTAAACTTGCGGCGGGATAAACTTGCATTGAAGTCCCTATGATGATTAAAATATCAGCTTGTTCGGTGATTTCAATGGCTTTATCAAAAAGCGGCACTTGTTCGCCAAACCAAACAATATGAGGTCGTAATTGGTATCCGTTGGGGCAAGTATCGCCTAAAAGTAAGTCTTTTCTCCAGTCTAAAGTTTCATCATCAGTGCCATCTGTTCCTCCAGAACTTCTTACTTTTAATAATTCGCCATGCAAATGTACGATCGAAGAACTCCCCGCTCTTTCGTGTAAATCATCAATATTTTGGGTAATGATTGTCGTATTAAAATGCGTCTCTAGTTCTATAAGCGCTTGGTGTGCCTGATTTGGCTTTACCATTAATAGCTGTTGGCGCCGTTTGTTGTAAAAATCTAATACCAATAAAGGATTTTTTTTAAAACCCTCAGGAGAGGCTACTTCCATCACATTATGCCCCTCCCATAAGCCATCTGCGCCTCTAAATGTTTGGATACCGCTTTCAGCGCTAATCCCTGCACCAGTTAAAACAACAATTTTTTTCATTACCCTAAATTTTTTATACGTACTACATTGAAATAGCGAAAAATGTATTTATACTGAACAACGGTACGCTTCATTGGAACACTTATACTTTTGAGGAACAAGCAAAAAATAATGTTCTAAAGGTTCAACATAGTTCCCTGTAAAAATAAGCATTTTAGATTTTTCTTAAGCTTTTAAAGTACCAATCCTTTAGTTCGCTTATTATTATAATGATCGAAAGGATGATAACCTAATTACATATTTTGAAAGTCGTCATAGCTTGTGAAGAGCTACTAAAACCAAGTATTAGGTGATTTTTATGTATCTTTAGTCAGCATCAAATCTAGTCTATGACTTTAGCACTTTATGGTATTTCAGGTATTATTTTACTAGCGACGGTATTGATATTTCTCGCCCCTAAAACCTATGAGGTGTCAAGATCAATAGAGATTTTTGCTTCAAAAATTACGGTGTTCGACTATGTACGTTATTTGAAAAGGCAAAATGAATGGTCGCCTTGGTTTAAAAAAGACGCTCATATGAACATAAGAATTACGGGTGTGGACGGACAAGTAGGGGCCATTAATTATTGGAGCGGAAATAAAGAGGTAGGTGAAGGCGAGCAAGAGATCATGAGCATCGTAGATGGCGAAATGGTGGAAATGGAACTTCGTTTTTACAGACCGCTCAAATCTATTTCGTATTGCAGCTTAAGAGTGGAAACTATTACAGAAGCAAAGACAAAAGTTATTTGGAGTTTTAAAGGAGAAACCAACTTTCCAATGAACATTTTTACACTTTTTGTAAATATGGATAAAATGGTCGGAACAGATTTTGAAGAGGGTTTAGGTACTTTAAAATTAATTGTAGAGCGTTCTTGGGATGCGTGAAATTTACCCGAAGCAGCTTGTTTTAGGTAGGATTTCGGCTTCAACTTTTAAAAATTTAATACCCTTCCCGTATTTTTTATAGATAAAAAATGGAAGCTTCTGCTCTGGCAAAAAATCGCAAGGGTAGAACAGTTGTGCCTATCCCTTTTGAGACATACATTTTGGTATTGCCTGAAGTATACCAACCTTTTAAATAGCGACCGCTACCGTCTGGTGTGTATATTTCACGCCCAAAAAAGGTGACTTGCCCCCCATGAGTATGCCCTGATAGCACCATTTTTATTGGGATTTTTGTGCTTTTATTTAATTCGTCAATGGTGTCTGTGTACGCTGGGCAGTGGTTTAGCACTATGGTTTCTAGGCTTGAATCCTCTATGGTGGAGACAGCGGCATTAAAGTCAGGTGTGCCATGTAAATAATCATCAATCCCTAAAATATTAATACGTCTTTTGTTTTTGGTGTACCCAAAATTTTCATTGACAAGTACGTAGCCATTAAAGGGAGCAAAAGCTTTTTTTAGCACTTCTAAAGATACTCTAGCATCATACTCTTTATTCCCTAAAATAAGAATTTTTAAGATTTTTGGATTGATAAGGTTTAATAATTCTTCAAAGATATTTAAGCTGTTTCGTCGTGAAATGGTATCCCCAGTAAACACAATGACATCAGGTAGTTCGCTGTTAATTCTTTCAGCTATAGTTTTGTGGAAATATTTTATTTCCTTTAAATGTAAGTCGGATAACTGGATGATTTTAATTTTATCCTTGCTGCTTTCAGAAAGATCATGCTCATTCCAATCGATGATATATTTTTCTATCCAAAAGCTATCTAAGTACACAATACCAGCAATACCCAATCCACTTAAAAAAAGTCTTTTTATAAAAATTCTTCGGCTTAATTTCATTAAAAAAACTCTTGTAAATTAGCCTGCAAAGTAATGGATTTTACAACTAAAATCGAAAGCTTTTAATAAATGTTTAGGATTGTATTTCTAGTAAAGCAATATCAAAATCAGAATCTAAAATTACCTTACCATCCCTTACTTCTAATGAGGTTTTGGAATAGCTGTCAAATAATTTAGTACCATCGCTAAAAAAATCTTTTACAGACAATGTTTTTTTTCCTTTTGGTAAGTTTAGGCCTATGACTACCCTATCTTCTATAGTGCCATTTATATAGGTTCTTTGAAATACATAAGGTGACTCCGTGAGCATTTTATGTTTTCCAGCCCCAACAGCCGGATGGTTCGCTCTAAATTGACCTAATTTTTGCCAATGTTCGAGTATTTTTCTTGTTTCAGGTAGACTGTCAATTTCTTCCCAATTCATAAAGGAACGTAAAGTAGCGTCACCTTTTGTACCCGCTATCTCTAAGCTTCTAGCACTTTCATCACCGTAATACACTTGAGAGGCTCCAGGGGTTAACAAAAGTACATTCGCTGAATAATAAGGCTTTTTGCGTTCTTTGTCAAAAGGACTCCCATCATCATGCGAAGTTAGGTAGTTCACGACACTTTTTCCTTCTAATGATGTATGCAGCAAGTCATCATATTTTGTAAAAATAGTTTCATAATCACTCTTAGTATCATACTTCAGTTCAAAGTTGAGTAAACTTTTAAAGCCGTGGTCGTAATAGTCTACCTTTTTATCTCCAAAATCAAATGTCCTACCTCCAGAAATACCATAATTGTATACTTCGCCCATCATATAAAAATCTTGGGTATCTAAGACATCATCTGGGTTATTTTTTTTCCACAAATTAAAGGCGATCGAAGCTTGAGTGTATAGTTCACTCCATGCAGTTTCATCTGCATGCTTTACAGTATCTACTCTAAAGCCATCAATACCTAAATCGTGCACATAATCTGTTAACCATTTAATGATATAGGCTCTAGAGGTTTTTGTATAACCTGAATTCTCAAAAAACTGCTCTAATTCATCTAACTCTGAGGTCAATCTACCTTCTTTTTTCCATTTCGCCAGTAAGTGTTCGGGAAGTTCAACTTCTGCATCACTCTCTGTTTTAATATCGGGTAAATTAGCGACCAAGGTACAGGCTGTAGTGCTTTTATAATCACTATAAGTGCACGCCGGTGCAGTTCTCACCCAATCAGAAGGCCAAACAGGATCTATTGGGGTTACTGGACCAGTATGGTTTAGCACTACATCCATTAAAATACGAATACCGTATTTATGGGCAGTTTTTACCATTTCTTCCAAATCATTTTTAGTGCCAAAATTGGGGTCCAAGGCAGTCCAATCTTTAGTCCAATACCCATGATACCCATAAGTATTTCCGGTGCCTTCGTCAGTAGCTCCATGAATTTGTTCTACTACAGGCGTAAACCAAATGGCATTAATACCCAGGTCTGTAAAATAACCCTCATTAATTTTAGCGGTAATTCCTTTAATATCACCACCCATAAAACCCCTTAATGGAGAAGGTTCTTCGGTCCTATTAAAATTAAGGTCATTGGTGGTATCTCCGTTTTTAAAGCGGTCAGTTAAAAGAAAATAGATATTGGCACCTTCCCAAACAAAAGGTTTGTCTAAAATTAATTTCTCAGAAGTTTGGGCATCAAGTAAAGGTCCTTTTTTGGCTTGTTTACATGATATTATAAAAAAGGATACGAGTAGAATTAGAAGTATTTTTTTCATCATGTGTTATTTTGCCTAAAATTATAAAATGAATCTGGGATTTTGTAATGAATTCGAAAATCTATTTAATAAGCTACAGCATTCTCTCATTTCAGTGTAACAAATAGTTTTAATTCTAGTAAGAAGCGTATTTTATTTTTTTCTATTTAGTACTTTAAAATCTTCGTAGCATCCGCTTATCGCATCTAAGATTTGAAGATCGTTTGCCGTTCTTATGAAAGATTTTGAATAGTTACAGTTGTTCAAAATGTCTTCAATATCTACTTTTTCAATTTGAAGCAATTCCGTTAAGGTTTCTCTATCAAATTTTGAGGCTAGAAGATCTTTGATAGCATCATCATTCTTAACTTGTTGTAATTTCCTCATTTGGTTTGGTTTTTTTCCAAAAAGGTTACGCAATAAATCAGCAGGATTTAAAATAGCTCCAAGTACTTTACTCACTGCACTCGGATTTTTTTTACCTGCTTCGTAGCCCGTATTTAAACCAGAAATACTGTACTGATAGGCATCGTTAACAGGAAGATTTTTAACATCAATTTCAAGATACCCCGTTAAATTATAAGAGCTGACAATGACTTCTTCTAAGGCATAAGCAAGTTCTGTCAAGGTAATTTTAGTATCCTTAAATTTAAACATGTCATTGGTTACCCTTACTTTTTGAGATTTAAAACCAATATAACTAAAGTACAAGGTATCGTTTACAGAAGCTATAATATTAAAAACACCTTTTTCGTCAGTAATGGTGCCTTTCACTTTGTTGAGGTTGATCACATGAACACTTTCCATTAGTGAACCGTCTTGCGCATTTACGACAAGCGCGGTCATTATTTCTTCTTTGCCTTCTTCGTTTATGTCATTTTCTTGAGCGGAAATTAATACGGAAAATAGCAAGAAAAAATAGAGTGTAAATTTTGATTTCATAAGATAAATAAGGACGAAAATACTAAAGAAAACTAAAAAAATACGCCGAAGCGTATTTTTTTATTATGAAATTAACTAAAAATGGGTTCCTTAAAAGAAGCCACTTCTTCTTTTGCTTTTACCGCCGCTAGACTCTTTTGAACCTCCTTTAGATTCTGATCTTGAATTAGACCTATTTCCACCAGATCTTCTTTTAGAGCCGCTATCGTCTTTAAAACCTCCTTTTGAGGATGACGAAGAACGTTCTCTTTTCTTGCCACCATAACCACCGCTGTCTCCACCACGGCTTCTATCTCTGCCGCCACCGCCACCGCGATTTCGGTCTCTGCTGCCACTGCGGCTTCCGCCACCGCCACCGCCAGGGTTGCTTGAGATTTCTACATTTACAAACCTACCTTCAACTTTAAAATCTTTAAAGGTTTCTAAAATTTTTGGAGTAATAGAAGCATCAGTATTAAAGAACGAAAAACTTTCCTTAACATCAACCTTAAAAATATCATCTTGACCCACTTCTAAAGTATCTCTTAAGAAATCTTTTAAAGACATCCAGTCGTAATCATCTTTTTCACCAACATTAATAAAGTATCGAACGGCACCACTTGTTGGTATTTCTCCGCTATTATTATTGCCACGATCTGAATTTCTATCGTCTCTATCTCCTCGGTCAGAACCAGAAGCATTCAAATCTTTTGTTTTGTTGTAGTAATTAAAGAAACGTGTAAATTCTACGGAAACTACTTTTTTGATTAATTCATCGCGATCAATCCCTTCAAATACTTTAGTGATAGCAGGTAAATAGGCTTCAACTTGGGCATTTACTTCGGTATCTTTTATTTTGTTCGCTAAATGGTACAATTGAATTTCACAAATTTCCATTCCAGAAGGAATATTTTTTGTAATAAATTTTTGACCAATTTTATTTTCAATGGCTTTAATTTTTCTAAGTTCACTACGAGTAATAATGACCATGGAGGTCCCTGATTTACCAGCTCTACCCGTTCTACCACTACGGTGCGTGTAGGTTTCAATTTCATCAGGTAATTGGTAATTGATAACGTGTGTAATATCGTCAACGTCAATACCTCGGGCAGCAACATCTGTAGCTACCAACATTTGTATTTGCTTTTTACGAAAGGCGTTCATTACCAAATCTCTTTGGTTTTGACTTAAATCGCCATGTAAAGCTCCGGCGTTATAACCGTCTTCAATTAAACTTTCGGCAACTTTCTGAGTATCTCTTTTAGTTCTACAAAAAATAACAGAGAAGATATCAGGATGTGTATCTGCTAACCTTTTTAAAGCAGGGTATCTGTCACGACCACCAACCACATAGTATTCATGTTGTACGGTTGAAGCACCAGAATTTTTAGTACCTACAGTTATCTCTTGCGGATTACGCATGAATTTTTTTGCGATTGTAGCAACCTCTTTAGGCATTGTTGCAGAAAACAACCACGTATTTTTTTCTTTTGGGGTATCAGATAAAATCTCCTTAATGTCTTCATAGAAGCCCATGTTCAGCATTTCATCAGCTTCATCTAAGATGCAAACATCTATTTTAGAAATATCCACTAAGCCGCGACTCATCATATCTTTCATACGACCGGGAGTTGCAACAACTATTTGAGCACCTCTTTTTATTTGACGTGCTTGGTCGGTAATGCTTGCGCCACCGTAAACAGCAACAACATTGATACCTCTTTCGTATTTAGAGTAGGCTTGCATTTCGTTTGTGATTTGCATACAAAGCTCACGAGTAGGAGATAAGATTAAACCTTGTGTGGTTTTGCTATTGGCATCTATTTTTTGGATTAACGGGAAACCAAAAGCGGCGGTTTTTCCAGTTCCAGTTTGTGCAAGTGCTACTAAATCAGTGTCACCTTCTAATAAAATGGGGATTGCCATTTCTTGTACTTCGGACGGAGTTTCAAAACCCATATCCACAATAGCGTCTAGTAGGGTCTTTTTAAGCCCTAGCGCTTCAAATTTTGTCATAATATGTTATACTTAATCGCAAATATGTATGTTGCATAGAGCGATTATGTTTATAACCTATTAATACTCAGCGCAACACATGCTATACTAGCGGCGTTATTTAAAGCTGCAAAAGTACTACTTATTTATGAGTTTGAAGTTTATTTATTAACTTTTTATTTATCATGACATTTCATTCAAAAAAAGCAGTAGTTTTTTTATGGCTTTAGCGCGGTGGCTTATGCCGTTTTTTATGGCTATGGGGAGTTCTGCAAAGGTTTCCTCAAAACCGTCTGGTTTAAATATAGGGTCATAGCCAAAACCATGATTTCCTCTTTTTTCGCTTGTAATTTCGCCTTGTGCCTTGCCTTCAAAAACGTATTGGGCACCGTTTAAATTTAAGGCAATGACGGTTTTAAAATGAGCCTTCCGGTTGCTGTGGTGGAGTAGGGCATTTAGTAACTTATTCATATTGGCCTCAGAGTTGTTCTCATTTCCGGCATAGCGTGCCGATAAAACTCCAGGTGCGCCGTTTAATGCATCCACCAATAATCCAGTGTCATCAGCAAAGCAGTCATAGCCATAACGCGCTGTTACGAAATTAGCTTTGAGGATGGCATTGCCTTCTAGGCTGTCTGCTATTTCTGGTATTTCTTCAAGACAACCTATATCCTGTAGGGACAAAACATGGATGTTTTCAGGTAAAAGTAGTTGAACTTCTTTAACTTTATTTTGATTTTGGGTGGCAAAAACAAGTTTCATGTAGGCGTAGTTAATTTTTAAAATGTAATTTTAAACCAAAAATAGGATTTTAAATTTAACAGATGCATTTAAAAATACCACCAGCATTAGTAACAGTGATAACAGCGCTTTTAATGTACCTAGTAGCTCGTTTTTTGCCCTTTGGTGATTTTAATTTTACAGGGAGATTTTATGTTTTGTGGGCCTTGTTCGGTGTAGGGATGTTTTTGGGGACTGTATCTTTGATTCAATTTTTTACTTCCAAAACAAGTATAGATCCTAGAGACCCTCAAAAAGCTTCTGAATTAGTGGTCAGCGGAATCTATAAAATAAGTAGGAATCCCATGTATTTGAGCTTATTGCTTCTCCTTTTGGCTTGGGGCCTATACTTGCCTAATGCTTTCAATTTCTTAGTGTTGGTATTTTTTGTGGCCTATATGAATAAGTTTCAAATCCTCCCTGAAGAGCAAGCTTTGAGCATAAAATTTGGCGAAGCCTATAAGCAGTATGTCAAAAATGTACGTAGATGGTTTTAATTTAAGTGCCTTAAAAGAAGTTTTTTGGCTAATATATAAAAATATTATCTATTTGACTTATATTTTTATATATTAGCGCTTTAGCTTATAAATTATGATCGCAATACTAACAGGGGATATTATCAATTCGGAGAGTCGTGAGGCTAAAGCATGGATGCCTGTATTAAAAAAACAACTTTCAAAATTTGGACAAACTCCAGAGGAATGGGAAGTGTATAGGGGTGATGAATTTCAAATCAAGACAAGCCCTGAAAAAGCTCTAGCCCTAGGCGTGTTGGTAAAGGCCAAAGTAAAAACCATAAAAGGCTTAGATGTACGCCTTGCAATAGGTGTGGGTGACGAAAGCTTTAAAAGTACGCGCATAAGTGAGTCAAATGGAACAGCATATCAGAATTCAGGTCGCGTTTTTGAAACCTTAAGAGCGCAAAAAATAAACATGGCCATTAAAACTGGCAGTATCGACAAAGACCTAACTTTAAATTTAATCCTAAAATTGGCTTTAGACTTTATGGATAATTGGAGTGTAGTTTCTGCGGAAATTATTTACTTAGCTTTAGAAAATCCTCAGATGCAACAGCAAGAATTGGCTGCTCTTTTGGGGATTCAACAATCGGCGGTAAGTCAGCGTCAAAAAAGAGCTCGCCTAGATTTGGTACAAGAAGTGTTGGCCTATTATTCACATACCATAAACACCTAATACGATGGAACTATTTACAAAACTTTTATTAGCACATTTACTGGTAGATTTTATGTTGCAACCCAAAAAATGGGTGTTAGATAAGGAAGCAAATAAGGTAAAATCAAAATACCTATACATTCATGTTGCCCTCCATTTTTTAGTCACTCTAATCCTTTTATGGGATTTAAACTATTGGAAAATAGCGCTTATTATAATGATTGCACATTACATCATTGATCTGTTAAAATTATATGTTGATCCAAAATTCAAACATAAAAACATTCCTTTCTTCATAGATCAAATTTTGCATATTTTGGTTTTATACAGCATCGCCTATTATGGTGATTTAACCAACCATACCATAGCATTATTTCAAAATATTGACTTTCTATTTGTAACGGCATTTGTTTTTATTAGCTATCCCACAGCAATACTGATTAGTAAATTGTTGTCTGGCATGTCTAAGCACATAGAAACTGACCATGAATCTTTGCCCAATGCCGGAATGTACATTGGTATTATTGAGCGTTTTTTTGTTTTTGCTTTTATTCTTCTAGGACGCTGGGAAGTAATTGGATTTTTGATTGCCGCCAAATCTGTATTTAGATTTAATGATTTAAAAGAAAGTAATAGTAGAGAATTAACAGAATATATTTTAATAGGAACCTTATTGAGTTTTGGGATGGCTATTTTAGCAGGTCTAGCGTACCTCAATTTTAGGATTTAAGAGGTTCAATTTTAGGATTTTGATAATTTTTGCCTGTACATAAAAACAATTTCGTAGTAATTTGTTTCAAATGATAACTCAGCAACAGTTTTAGGTTAATATTACCCGATTGGAGCAAATTAATTTTTACTTTTGATGCTTAATTCAAAAAAGTGATGATAGCTGCCGGTAGAAAGTATGTGTTTGATTTTGATAGTACTTTAACAAGAGTTGAAGCTTTAGATGTTCTAGCTGAATTAACCTTAAAGGAGAGGGCTGATAAAGACGCGATTATAAAGGAAATTCAAGAAATCACCAATTTAGGAATTGATGGGGATATTTCTTTTACAGAATCTTTAGAGCGCCGTATTAAATTATTAAATGCGAATAAAAGCGATTTAATTCCTTTGGTTGCAGAATTACGAACAAAAATATCAAAATCAATCGCAGCCAATAAAGAATTTTTTGAAGAGTATGCAGCCGATATTTACGTTATTTCATGCGGTTTTAAAGAATTTATAGATCCTATTGTTGCGGAATACAATATTCCATCCAATAGGGTATATGCCAATACCTTTAAATTTGATGTAGAAGGTAAAATTATTGGCTTTGATAAGACCAATGTTTTGGCCATGCACAACGGTAAAATTGACTGTCTTAAAAATATGAATCTTGACGGTGAGGTTCAAGTAATCGGTGACGGTTATAGCGATTATGTCATGAGAGAAGCGGGTATTGCAGATAAATTTTTTGCGTACACCGAAAATGTTCACCGTGAAAAAGCTGCAAAAAATGCAGATTATATTACACCTAACCTTGATGAATTTTTATTTGTGAACGATTTGAATAGAAAAATTTCCTATCCTAAAAATAGGATAAAGATGTTGTTATTAGAAAATGTACATCCTGATGCTTTTACAAGCCTTTCTGAAGCTGGTTTTACGGTTGAAACGATTACCCATAGTTTGTCTGAGGAAGAACTCATAAAAAAAATAAAGGGGGTACATGTTTTAGGAATTCGCTCCAAAACACAGGTGACAGCTAAAGTTCTTGAAGCCGCTAATAAATTAATGGTAGTTGGTGCTTTTTGTATCGGAACTACCCAAATTGATTTAGAGAGTTGCAAGAAAAAAGGGGTCGTAGTTTTTAATGCGCCTTATAGCAACACACGCTCGGTAGTTGAATTAGCTATTGGCGAAATTATTATGTTGATGCGCAGCGTGTTTACCCGTAGCACCGAAATACATAAGGGTCAATGGAATAAAACGGCGGCAAATTCTCGTGAAGTTCGAGGAAAAAATTTAGGAATAGTTGGTTACGGTAATATCGGGAAGCAATTGTCAGTTTTAGCTGAAGCTTTAGGGATGCATGTGTATTATTATGACGTAAATGATCAGTTAGCCTTAGGTAATGCTATAAAATGTAATACACTCGAAGAATTACTCCATATATCTGATGTCGTTACCCTACATATTGATGATAATAAAGCCAACCTAAATTTTATTGGAGAAAGAGAAATTAACCAAATGAAAGATGGTGCAATTTTCATCAATTTAGCGCGTGGTTTTGTGGTTGATATTTCAGCTTTAGCCAAAGCCTTAAAAAGCGGAAAAATTGCGGGTGCAGCTATTGACGTTTTTCCAGAAGAGCCAGCAATTAATGGCGATTTTGAAACAGAATTGAAAGGATTAGAAAATGTTATTTTAACACCACACGTTGGTGGTAGTACAGAAGAGGCACAACGAAATATTGCAGAATTTGTTCCCAATAAAATAATGGATTACATGAATTCAGGCAACACTGTAGATGCCGTAAACTTTCCAAATATTCGATTGCCAAAGCAAAATAAGTCACACCGTTTTTTACATATTCATAAAAACGTGCCAGGCATCATGGCAAAAGTTAATAAAGTTCTAGCCGAGTATGAATTGAATATAACTGGACAATATTTATCGACTGATAATGAAGTAGGTTATGTGATCTCTGACGTAGATAAAGAGTATAATAAAGATGTGATTAAAGAACTCAAAAAAATAGATAATACTATTAAGTTCAGAGTCTTGTACTAAACAGTACAGGAGTTGAGTTTACGAAATTCTAAAAAGCTAAATCCTAAGTTTTCTAGAATTTTTATTTTTCTAAATAACCTTTTGACCTGTTTTGACCATATTCACGTGCCATTTCGCAACATTTAGTTGAACAATGACTATAATTGTGTTTATTTCGTAAGAAATTTCTCTAGCAGGTGAAAATTAAATTTTTAAATTCAAACAAAATATTCCGTAAATATTATTTACTGGTGTTTACTATTGTTTTGCTGACAATTCTAATCCAAAGCGTTGTACAGTATTCCCTAGATAAGCAAAAAAGCATGGCCTCGGTATTAAATATGGCGGGAAGACAGCGAATGCTGAGTCAATTGGTCATGAAAAACTTTTATGAATGCATGTACCAAACCTGTGATTATTCTGAAATGAGTATTGCTTTAAATAAATTAGAGCGGACCAATAAAATTTTACAAGAAGGTAATTCAGAGATAAAATTAGCGATATTACAACATCCTGAAATTCAAAAAACGTTTAAAGAATTAGAACCACATTTAAACTATATACTCCTTAATTTAAAAGATTTTAATAATTATAATCAAATTCCCATTTCAAAACTAAAGACAGAGGTAGAAAGTGCTTTAGCGAAAATGGAAACTATTGTAAGTCAATTTCAAAAAGTATCCGAGCAGGAGATTAACACGCTAAAAATAATAGAGTACGAACTTGCGGCACTTTCATTATTAATATTACTTTTTGAAATATTCTTTATTATAAACCCCGCGATCCGAAAAATTAGCGTCCAAAATAAAAAATTAAAAGACATATCTTGGCATCAGTCCCATGCCTTTAATTCTCACATGCAAAATTTAAGAGATTTACAACATGTGTTGAAAATTGAAAAAAAACTCAACAATCAACAAGCATTAGTAGATTGCGTCATTGATGAACTTAATGATTTAGAGGTCGTCTCAAAAAATATGATGAAATCATTAGAAGAAGATACGGTTGAAACGTCTCAATTAGATACTTTTTTAACGAAGTTTAGCATCAATATAAAAGAGAATAAAACAGAAGTTTAAGGCTAATTTATTGATGGTGGTAAGGTTCATTTTTTAAAATGGTAAAAGCCCTATACACCTGCTCAACAATAAACAAACGAATCATTTGGTGTGAAAATGTCATTTTTGACAAACTAATTTTGCCTTGTGCTTTTAAATGCACCCTATCACTAAAGCCGTATGGACCGCCAATAGCAAAGACCAGTTGTTTGGTACCCGCATTCATTTTTTTTTGTAGAAAGTCGGCAAAATTTACCGAAGTATATTGCTTAGCGTTTTCATCAAATAAGATTAAAATATCAGTAGGGTTTAATTTTTTTAAGAGCGCTTCTCCTTCTTTTTCTTTTTGTTGAGCCTCTGAAAGATTTTTAGTGTTTTTAATGTCAGGGAGCACTTCAAACTCGAACTTTATATAATGCTTTAACCTGTTTTGATATTCATCGGTTAATTCCGAAAGTTGAGAACTATCTGTTTTTCCTATCGCTAGTAGTTTTATATGCATGATACAAAAATACTAAAAAGTGAATATCGAATGCTAAAAGTAAACTGAAGCGTTTTTGTTTTGTACTAAATTTCTTTTAGTCCAGGCCTACTCTTTAGCAGATGTTAGCTAGTTTAGGATAAACCTGTAAGACTTGACTTAAAAATATATACTTTGTTTTAGATATGGAATGCTATTTTAAAAATTAAAGAATACTAGAAAAATTGTTTGGGTTTAAAAATCACAACACATTCGTATTCAGTGATCTCTACACTTAGTCTGCTCCTTTGGGTACTAGCGTTCAGCGGAAGGGTCTTTGGTTTTAAGGTGAGCAGTAGGTAGAAATGTTTAAATTCTGATTTATATTTTAGTAAATTAGCCACAAGGAAAAATAATTACATGATTTCAACAGCACAATTTAATACGGAACTAGATATCATTATCGCCAATGCAATTAGAGAAGATATAGGAGATGGCGATCACAGTTCTTTAGCCTGTATTCCTGATACAGCCACAGGTAAGGCTAAATTATTAGTGAAAGATGTTGGTATTATTGCAGGTGTAGCGTTGGCTAAACTCGTTTTTTTGTATGTAGATAAAGCTTTAAAAGTTGAAACCCTAATAAACGATGGTGAAGAAGTAAAGCACGGGGATATTGTTTTTTATGTCAGTGGAAGTGCACAGAGTATTTTAAAAGCAGAGCGATTAGTGCTCAATGCTATGCAGCGCATGAGTGCTATTGCAACAAAAACCAAGTATTTCGTGGATCTATTAGAAGGCACGAAAACTAAAATTTTAGATACTCGAAAAACAACACCAGGTATTAGAGCTTTAGAAAAGTGGGCCGTTAAAATTGGCGGAGGTGAGAATCATAGATTTGCTTTGTATGATATGATTATGTTAAAAGATAACCATATTGATTTCGCAGGAGGCATCGAAAAAGCCATTGAAAAAACTAAAAATTACCTTCAGACCACGAAAAAAGATTTAAAAATAATTGTAGAAGCGCGAAATCTTCATGAAGTACAACAAATATTAGATGCTCAAGGAGTGTATCGAATTTTATTAGATAACTTTAACTACGAGGACACAAAAACTGCGGTACATTTAATAGGTTCAAAATCCTTGACAGAATCTTCTGGTGGCATTACTGAGGAAACCATTCGAAGCTACGCAGAGTGTGGCGTTGATTTTATATCATCAGGCGCTTTAACCCATTCTGTGCATAATATGGATTTAAGTTTAAAAGCAGTTTAAATGTCGGCAGCCATCGAGGAAAAGATTGAAAAAATACCAATTATCAACTGGTTAGCGCGACTATTAAAAAAAATTAAGCTATCTGCTTTTGAAGGCTTATCTTTATATGACCTGTTAGAAATGTATCTTTCAGGAATAGTTCAGGGTGCGCTATCGACAAGAGCGAGTTCTATTGCATTTAGCCTTTTTATGGCACTTTTTCCTTTGCTCATTTTTTTACTTAGTCTTTTGCCTTTTTTAATACCGTATGTGAGTATCGGTAATGAGAATTTTGAAGATCAGTTTTTGGTATTTTTAGAGTCATTTTTACCTACGGCAACAGGCGATTATTTTACTGAAATATTCCAACAAATAAAAGACCAAAAGCGCGGAGGATTACTGTCTTCAACTTTTATTATTTCTATTTTTTTAGTGGCGAATGGGGTGAATGCTATTTTTGGCGGCTTTGAAAACTCTTACCATGTAAATCTTAATCGAAATTTTTTCAGACAGTACGCGTATGCACTAATGGTTGGTCTAATTTTGTCTATTTTATTAATAGTTGGTGCTGTTGTTTTTGTCTATTTTGAATTTTACATTTTAGAATATTTGAGCGAACTTTCCGCAAAAGCAAATGGCACAAAAGTAGCAGAGGGAGACATTTTGGGGGTACAGATTGCAAAAATTTTATTTTTTGTTGTCTTATCTTATTTAACGACTGCTATCTTATATTATTTTGGCACAGCGGAAGGTAGAAATGCAAAATTCTTTTCAGCAGGAGCTTTAATGACAACTGTTTTATTTATAGCAACCTCATATCTCTTTGGTATTTACGTTGAAAAATTTGCTACCTATAATGAACTTTATGGTGCTTTAGGAGGATTGTTAATATTAATGGTGTTTATTTGGTTAAATTCGAATATACTTCTCCTCGGCTTTGAACTTAATGCAACTTTAAATTCGCTTAGAAGTAATATGAAAGCCCAAAATATGGACCCATAAAAAGAATAGAGAAGGGTATAAGATATACCATGGAAAATAAAAAAATAAGCAGCCTAATTAACCTACACAACGAATATGACAAAACTAATCAGCGTACTTATTACGAGCATTGCATTATTATTTTTCTCCAATGCCAATGCACAAAACGTTTTTGGAAAATGGAAAACCATTGACGATCGCACAGGAAACCCTAAGGGAGTGATAGACATTTACAAAAAAGAGGGAAAAATGTTTGGGAAGGTTGTGGAAATTTTAGAAAAAGGAAAAAAAGATGCGATTTGTACAAAATGTGAAGGAGATTTAAAAGACGAACCTGTTCTTGGAATGGTCATCATTAAAGCAGCAGAAAAACACGAAGACGGCGAATGGAAAGGAAAACATTTATTTGATCCAGAACAGGCCATGATCTTCAGATGCAAAATCTGGCTGAATCCTGATAACCCTAATGAACTTAAAGTTAGAGGTTATTTGGCCTTTATTTACCGCACACAAACTTGGATTAGAGTAAAAGATTAGAAATTAGCTCCATGCCTTATTTTATCAATGTAATTCTTCCTATTCCATTAGAAAAACTATTTACCTATAGTATTTCTGACGCAGAGGCTTCATTCTTAAAACCAGGTATGCGTGTGGCTGTTCCTTTTGGTAAATCAAAAATATACAGTGCCCTAGTTCATGAGGTCCATCAAACCGCACCAACGATTTACGAGGCTAAAGAAATTGATCAAATTTTAGACGAAAAACCGATAGTTACAGCCATCCAACTAAAACATTGGTTTTGGATTGCGGACTACTATATGTGTAGCATTGGAGAAGTTTTTAGAACGGCCGTTCCCAGTGCTTTTTTATTAGAAAGTGAAACACTTATTTTAAAAAACACGAAAATAGTTTTTGATGAAACTACCTTGTTAGATGATGAGTTCTTAGTTTTCGAAGCTTTACAACATCAAGCCATACTTCGGGTACACGAGATTAGTGCTATTTTAGATAGAAAAAATGTGTTGCCAGTGCTTAATAGGCTTTTAGACAAAAATATTATTTTACTTAAAGAAGAAGTATACGAACAATACAAACCTAAATTGGTTCGATATGTAAAATTAGGGAAGGAATACAGAACAGAAGTAGGCCTCGAAACATTATTACATTCTTTAACCCGAGCACCAAAACAAAGTCAGGTTATTTTATCCTTATTTCAACTTCAAGCCACGCAAAAAAAACCAATAAAAGTTAGTGAGTTAGAAACAGCTAGTAAGAGTTCTACAGCCATTATTAAGGCCTTAATTGACAAAGAAATCCTGGAAGAGTATTATATTCAAACAGATCGTATTAGCTACTCAAATGAAGAAGATAACAGTGATATAAAATCTTTAAATGAATTTCAAGAAGAAGCCTTTTTAGCCATTAAGCAAAGTTTTGATAAAAATTTACCCACGCTTTTATACGGTGTAACCTCTTCTGGAAAAACAGAAGTATATGTAAAATTGATTGAAGAAACCTTAGCACAGCATAAACAGGTTTTGTATTTATTACCCGAAATAGCCTTAACCACACAACTTATTACACGCTTACAAGACTATTTTGGAGAAAAAGTAGCGGTATATCATTCCAGATATAGCGTTCAAGAACGTGTAGAGGTTTGGCACAATATCTTAGAAAATAAAAATAAGGCACAAATTGTTATTGGTGCTCGTTCTGCTTTATTTATGCCCTTTACTAATTTGGGACTTATCATTGTTGATGAGGAACATGAAAGTTCATTTAAGCAATACGATCCAGCACCCAGATACCACGCTAGAGATGCGGCTATCGTAATGGCCAAATTGCATGAAGCTCATATTTTGTTGGGCTCTGCAACGCCAAGTATTGAGAGTTTTTATAATGTACAAATAGGGAAGTATGGCTACGCCACGATACAACGGCGTTATGGGAATGTATTAATGCCAGAGATTGAGTTGGTAGATATAAAAGAACAAACGCGAAAAAAAAGAATGAAAGGCCGTTTTTCAGTACGTTTATTTAATGAAATAACTGATACTTTGGAAAATGGAGAACAAGTTATTTTGTTTCAAAATAGAAGAGGTTACGCTCCAATTTTGGAGTGTACAACCTGTGGTCACTCCCCCCAATGTCCTAATTGTGATGTGAGTTTAACCTATCACCAACATAAAAAACAACTTCGCTGTCATTATTGTAGTTATCATATAGCCCTGCTAACGGCGTGTGAGGCATGTGGAAGTTCAACCTTAGATACCAAAGGTTTTGGAACTGAGCAAGTAGAACAAGAACTAGAAACTTTATTTCCAGATGCTAAAATAGGCCGAATGGACTTAGACACCACGCGTGGTAAATATGGCTATGAAAAAATAATCACGGCTTTTGAACAGCAAGAATTAGATATTTTGGTAGGTACACAAATGTTAACCAAGGGCTTAGATTTTAGAAACGTAAACCTCGTAGGTATTATGAGTGCTGATACCTTACTAAATTTCCCTGATTTTAGAGCCCATGAACGTTGTTTTCAATTGTTAACACAGGTATCGGGCAGGGCTGGGCGCACCAAAAAGCGTGGAAAAGTAATTATTCAAAGCTTTAATCCATACCATCAAATTTTAAAACAAGTGTCCACAGGCGATTATCAGGCCATGTATCAAGAACAATTGTATGAAAGAGAACAGCATAAATATCCGCCAGTAAACAGAATTATAAAAATTACGTTTAAGCATAAAGAGTATAACAAACTCAACGAAGCTGCAGAATGGTTTACCAAAGGATTACGCAATGCTTTTGGAGTACATGTTTTGGGACCAGAATTTCCATCCGTTTCTCGCATTCGAAATCAGTATATAAAAAATGTATTGATTAAAATTCCTAACGGTCAGTCATTAGTAAAAACAAAAAAAAGCATTAGAAGATTAGAAAAATCTTTTAATGCTATCTCTCAGTACGCAAGCGTACGTGTAATCTATAATGTAGATTATATTTAAACGTTATTTAAAGCTTCAGCTAATTCCGTTTTTTTATTTCTGCTTAAAGGAATAGATCTTCCGCTCACTTCAACATTTTTGCTGTTGAATTTCTCAACTTTTTCTAAATTAATAATGTACGATTTGTGAATTCTAAGAAATTTATCTTCCGGTAGTTGCTCTTCAAAAGACTTCATCGTCGATAAAATCACAATATTGGCTTCATCGGTTACTAATTTGATATAATCTCCTAAAGCCTCTATCCATTTAATATCATTTAAAACAACCTTTCTCTTTTTAAGATTGCTTTTTACGAAAATATGCTCCTCATCTTCGTTTGTTCTGTGCAGTTGCTCAAATTTAGCAACAGCCCGTTTCACCGAAGAATCAAACCTAGACATGGTTATAGGTTTATGTAAGTAATCAGTAACATCATAATCAAACGCCTTCAACGCATAATCAGGTTTGCCTGTAATTAGAATTACTTGCGGTCTGTTTTCTAATGATTCTAGTAGGTCAAAACCATTAATAATAGGCATTTCAACATCAAGAAAAATTAAATCAATCTCGTTGTTTTTAATTCCATTTTTTGCTTCTATTGCATTACTGTATTCAGCGACAAGCATTAAATTAGGGTGGTTATTCACTAATTTTGCTACCGCCATCCTTTGCATGGAAGAATCGTCTACGATTATACTTCTTAATTTCATAAATGGTTGATTTGTGGGGTTAAATCATGGGCAAATTACTGAAAAAACTCGGTGAACTACAACAAAAGATGTGAACATTGCATAATATGTTGTGTATTCAGTAAAAAGCGCCATCAAGGTTTGGGTTAAGGTGACTTTAATTTTTTTATGTTAATAACTCTAAAACATAATAACGAAGATTTTAGTAAATTCTTGTGTTAAATCAGAATTATTACTACTTTTGCACACTTAAAATTATATTCATATGAATCATTACGAAACTGTTTTCATTCTAAATCCCGTTCTATCTGATACTCAGATAGAGGAAACAGTTAAGAAATTCGAAGATTTCTTAATTAGCAAAGGTGCCAAAATGGTATCTAAAGAAAATTGGGGGCTAAAAAAATTGGCCTATCCAATTCAACACAAAAAAAGTGGTTTTTACCATTTGTTTGAATTTACAGCTCCTGGAGATGCCATAACTCCTTATGAGTTAGAATTCAGAAGAGATGAACGTATCATGCGTTATTTAACTGTGAGTTTAGATAAACATGCTATTTCATGGGCAGAAAGAAGAAGAACAAAGTTAAAAACTAAAGCTTAAGCATTATGTCATCGATAGAACAACAAGCAAAAGGTAAAAAAGATGGAGAGATCAGATATCTTACTCCATTAAATATAGAGACAAATACTCAAAAGAAATATTGTCGTTTTAAAAAATCTGGTATTAAGTATGTAGATTACAAAGATCCAGACTTTTTAATTAAATTGGTTAACGAACAAGGTAAATTACTTCCTAGAAGATTAACTGGTACTTCGTTAAAGTTTCAGAGAAAAGTGGCAGTTGCAGTTAAAAGAGCGCGTCACTTAGCATTAATGCCATATGTTGGTGATTTATTAAAATAAAAAGAAACGAACGATGGAACTTATACTAAAGGAAGACGTACAAAATTTAGGTTTTAAAGATGATGTGGTAACTGTAAAAAATGGTTACGGTAGAAACTTTTTAATTCCTAACGGATTGGCTGCCATGGCTACAGTTTCTGCAAAAAAGGTTTTAGCAGAAAACTTAAAGCAGAGAGCGCATAAAGAAAAGAAAATTGTTGACGCAGCAACGAAAGTTGCAGACGCTTTAAAACAATTAGAAATTAAAATAGCAGCAAAGACTGGAGCTGGAGACAAATTATTTGGATCTGTAACCAACAGTGATTTAGCAGACGCTATTGCAAAAGAAGGCCATGAAATAGAGAAAAAATTTATTTCTATTCAAGGGGGTGCTGTTAAAAGAACAGGGCCTTACAATGCACAAATTAGATTACACAGAGATGTTGTTGTTGATTTCCCTTTCGAAGTTGTTGGAGAAAATTAATAAATAAAAATTTTTATACATTAAAAGGCTGTGCAATTTGTACAGCCTTTTTACTTTTGCAAAAGGATAAGAGCTTAAATGGATTAACGTAATTATTTAATGAAATATTCAAGACTTACAAAACAGCAATTAGAAGAATTGCATCAAGAGTTTATTAATTTTTTAGCGACACAGTCTATCACCGGTGACGAGTGGGAAAGCATCAAAAAAGAAAAACCAAATGTAGCCGAAGATGAATTAGATGTTTTTTCTGATATCATATGGGAAGGTGTTTTGGCTAAAGTTGACTTTGTTGAGAATATTTCAGCACAACAAATGCACTTATTTCATTTGACAGAAAAAGAAATGAAACTTATTTCAGTGAAAGTGATGAATCCTGAAATAGATTTAACTACAGATGTTGGTTTTGCATGGTTTCGAAAAAATTGGCAATCTGACTTTGTGGAATATTTAACGGCATCGAAAATGTATACTGCTGATAAAAATCTAGATAAATTTAAGCTGATTCAACAAGGAGCGGTAATTACTAAAGGAGAATTGTACCAATGGTTCGAAAAAGTTATTGCTTAAAGATTTAATGTAGCAATGTAAAATTGTAACAATGATTTAATTTGAAGTGGTTTTAATACTAAACTAAATTGTAAGTTCGCGTTTTTTGTACAGCATATCATCATAGAAAAGTAATGAAGTTTTTTTGTGGATAAGATATAAAACAATGCGTATATCGAACTTTAACCGAGAAACAATAGCAACCTGAAACTAATTATTAAAATATGGCTCAAAAACCATCGGTACCCAAAGGAACAAGAGATTTTACACCTTCAGAGGTCGTAAAACGAAATTATATACTTGATCGTATTAAAAACAATTTTCAAATTTTTGGTTTTCAGCCTATTGAAACGCCTTCTTTTGAGAATTCAGAAACCTTGATGGGTAAATATGGCGATGAGGGAGATCGTTTAATTTTTAAAATTTTGAATTCTGGTGATTATTTAAATAAAGTAGATGATTCACTCTATAATCAAAAAGATGCAAATGCCTTAACTTCTAAAATTTCCGAAAAAGCCCTTCGATACGATTTAACAGTGCCTTTTGCGCGTTATGTTGTGATGCATCAAAATGAAATTGATTTCCCTTTTAAACGATATCAAATTCAACCTGTATGGCGAGCAGATAGGCCGCAAAAGGGTCGATTTCGTGAATTTTTTCAATGTGATGCTGATGTCGTAGGTTCTGATTCATTGTTGCAAGAAGTAGAGTTAGTGCAGTTATACGATGCGGTTTTTGCCGATCTAAAGTTGCACGGTGTAAGTATCAAATTAAATAACCGAAAAATACTGGCAGGTATTGCCGAAGTTATCGGTGCTCAAGATCATTTAATCGATTTTACGGTAGCACTTGATAAATTAGATAAAATAGGGGAGGAGGGTGTAAAAAAAGAAATGCTTGAAAAAGGTATTTCTCTATCTGCTATTGAAAAAGCGGCTCCATTATTTTCGCTCACAGGAACTAATTTAGAACAACTTGAGGCTCTTGAAAATTTATTAGCACATTCAGAAGAAGGGTTCAAAGGAGTGCAAGAACTGCGCTATATCATAGAATCTATTTCTAAATTAGGATTACAAACTGCAAATTTAGCTATTGACGTTACCTTAGCTCGCGGACTTAATTATTACACGGGTGCTATCTTTGAAGTGGCTGCGCCAGCTCAAGTACAAATGGGATCTATTGGTGGTGGTGGTCGCTATGATGATTTAACAGGGATCTTTGGGTTAAAAGATGTCAGTGGTGTGGGTATCTCTTTTGGTTTGGATCGTATATATTTGGTGTTGGAAGAATTAGGGTTATTTCCTGAAGCTATTGACCAATCCTTGCAAGTATTATGTGTTAATTTTGGTGAGAAAGAAGCTTTAGCGGCACTACAATTGACTACCCAATTACGTAAAAACAAAATTAAGGCCGATGTTTATCCTAGCGCTGCTAAAATGCAAAAGCAGATGAAATATGCCAATCAGCGTAATGTGCCCTATGTGATACTTATAGGGGAGCAGGAATTGTCAGAAAATAGTTTTGTGGTGAAAGACATGGTCAATGGCTCACAGAAAACCTATTCTTTCGCTACGGTACATGATTTTATAAATTCCCTATAGCCTTGTGTATAGCGCGAACTATTGTTTTGTAATAGTCCGTCCCATGCGGAACGTATTTTTGAGTTTGGGCTAAACCCCAAGTTTCTTCTGAAAATTTTAAAAGTGAAGTGAGCGATAGATCGGCAACTTCGCTTTCTTGTTTTTTTAATTGCCCAAAGGGTACGTTTAGTTTGGAGATAAAAATGTGCTGAAATTCACAATCAAGAAATTGAGCTGTATGTTGTTGAATCGACTTAAAAACACCAATTTTTTCTAAGGCATTTGTAGCAATAGAAAGTCCTATTTCTTCTTTCACTTCTCTCTTGGCAGCATCATCGATGGCTTCGCCGGCACCAATATGTCCTGCAACCGAAGCGTCCCATAAGAGCGGGAAAGTATTCTTTTCTTTGCCTCTTTGTTGGAGCAAAACTTGTCCTGCAGCAGTATAAAACCAAACATGAACCGTTTCGTGAAAAATTCCTGTCTTATGCGCTTCAGATTTTAAAACTGTTGCTCCAGTTTTGTTTCCATGACTGTCTAGCACATCTATGAGTTCATCCATAATATGATATAAAAACCCTCCCTTCTTTGTAGAAGAGAGAGTTTATTAGGGGTGAGGATCTTTAGTTAAAGTAGCTAAAAGTATCTCCTTCTTTAAGTGTTAATAAAGTTTCATAGATGAGCTGAATAACATTTTCAACATCATCTTGGTGCACTGTTTCTACCGTCGTATGCATATACCGAAGGGGTAAAGAGATCAAAGCAGAAGCTACTCCGCCATTGCTGTAAGCAAATGCATCGGTATCGGTTCCTGTATAGCGCGAAGACGCCATTCTTTGAAAAGGAATTTTTTTAGCTTCGGCTGTTGTTAAGATAAGTTCTCTTAATTTGTTTTGAACTGCAGGTGCATATGAAATAACGGGCCCAGCACCAATTTCAGTATGTCCTTGCTTTTTCTTTTCAATCATTGGCGTTGTGGTGTCATGACAAACGTCAGTAACTATCGCCACATTAGGTTTTATAGTTTGTGTGATCATTTCAGCGCCTCGTAACCCAATTTCTTCTTGAACAGAATTAGTGATGTAAAGACCAAAAGGGAGTTCCTTTTTGTTTTCTTTCAATAAACGAGCGACCTCTGCAATCATAAAACCACCAATACGGTTATCAATGGCGCGACAAACAAATTTATTGCCATTTAAAATTTGGAAGGTATCAGGGTAGGTAATAACACAGCCTACATGTACCCCCATTTTTTCTACTTCCTTTTTGTCTTTAGCACCTATATCTATAAAAATATTATCCAATTTTGGAGCCTCTTCTTTAGAGCTTTCGCGTGTATGTATCGCAGGCCAACCAAAAATTCCTTTTACGATTCCATTCTTGGTATGAATATTTACCCACTTTGATGGGGCAATTTGGTGGTCACTACCGCCATTTCGTATCACATATATTAATCCGTCATCGGTGATATAATTTACATACCATGATATTTCATCAGAATGTCCTTCAATAACTACTTTGTATTTAGCATCAGGATTTATTACCCCTACCGCAGTACCATAGGTATCGGTAATAAAAGTATCTACATAGGGCTTAAGGTATTCCATCCATATTTTTTGACCTTCCCATTCATATCCTGTAGGCGAGGCATTATTTAAGTATTTTTCTAAAAAATCTATAGATTTCTTGTTCAGAATCTTCTTTGTACTCATTTGCGTATATTTTAGGCACGAAGTTAGTAATATTCACTTTTATTTAATAAAAATATAGGGTCTTTATCTTAATTTTGAAGAAATATTATGACATAAACTTATGAGAATTAAATTTCTAGGGTCTTTATTGAGTTTGATATGTTTTTTTGGATTTTCCCAAGAGGAGGAAACTCCTTTGGATTCTATTGCTGAAAATATGATTATTATCGAGGGCGATTCAATTATGCGAAACGCCATCGACTTAGATGAGTTTTATGTTTTTAGTCAATTAAGGTTTTCTAATTATGACGAAAAACTAAGATATTATATTCTCCGTAGAAAAACGCTAAAAGTATATCCGTATGCAAAACTTGCTGCCGAAAGGTTAACAACACTGAATGATAGCTTACTGAAAATTACTAAAAATTCAAAAAAGAGAAAATATACCAAAGAAATTCAAAAATATGTTGAAGGCGAATTTTCTGATGAACTAAAAAAGTTAACGCGAACTGAAGGTCAAATTCTAATAAAACTTATACATCGACAAACGGGAATCACGGCCTTTGATTTAGTCAAAGAGCTTCGTAACGGTTGGCGTGCCTTCTGGTATAATACCACAGCAAAAATGTTTAAGATAAGTATCAAAGAAGAATTTGAACCAGATTTGGTCAATGAAGACTATCTTATAGAAGATATTTTACAACGTGCTTTTTCTGAGTTTAGGTTAGAACGACAAAAGTCGGCTTTGAATTATGACTATTCTTTATTGACCAATAAGTGGGCCACCGAAAAAAAACAAAACAAATAGTTTGTATATATGGTGATAATCGCTTAAATTTAATGCCCTGTTTATTTGAAGGGAAGCTTTTTGAAATTTAAATTTAGCTTGGTTTTAAGTTTTTTTCAACGAGATTAAACAAACACAATTTTTTTTAATTTTTTCATTGTTTGTAACGTGTTGTTTCTAAGGGTTTTGTTTTGATTGTAGTAATTATTTCAAAAAAGAATTAAAAAAACATTTGCGGGATTAAAAAGAGGGTGTATATTTGCACCCGCTTACGGAGACAGAGAGAATGAAAGGGATGTAAGTGATAAGACTTTTAGGGTCTTAAAAGAGAAATAAAAAGGTTCATTGACATATTGTAAGACAGCGTTCAATTATTGGAAACGATAATTGGATAAAGAATTGAATTTAACAAAATAGCTTAAAGAATACATAAGGGTTAGGTTCGGATAATTTATTTTTAGTGATGTGAATAATATTTACAAAACAACGATGAAGAGTTTGATCCTGGCTCAGGATGAACGCTAGCGGCAGGCCTAACACATGCAAGTCGAGGGGTAACAGGGAGCTTGCTCCGCTGACGACCGGCGCACGGGTGCGCAACGCGTATGCAATCTACCTCTTACTAGGGAATAGCCCAGAGAAATTTGGATTAATGCCCTATATTATATTAAGTCGGCATCGGTTTGATATTAAAGGTTACGGTAAGAGATGAGCATGCGTCCCATTAGTTAGTTGGTAAGGTAACGGCTTACCAAGACTTCGATGGGTAGGGGTCCTGAGAGGGAGATCCCCCACACTGGTACTGAGACACGGACCAGACTCCTACGGGAGGCAGCAGTGAGGAATATTGGACAATGGGCGCAAGCCTGATCCAGCCATGCCGCGTGCAGGAAGACTGCCCTATGGGTTGTAAACTGCTTTTATACAGGAAGAATAAGGAGTACGTGTACTCTGATGACGGTACTGTAAGAATAAGGACCGGCTAACTCCGTGCCAGCAGCCGCGGTAATACGGAGGGTCCGAGCGTTATCCGGAATTATTGGGTTTAAAGGGTCCGTAGGCGGGCTGTTAAGTCAGAGGTGAAATGCTGCGGCTCAACCGTATGCACTGCCTTTGATACTGGCGGTCTTGAGTTATAGTGAAGTGGCTAGAATATGTAGTGTAGCGGTGAAATGCATAGATATTACATAGAATACCGATTGCGAAGGCAGGTCACTAACTATACACTGACGCTGATGGACGAAAGCGTGGGTAGCGAACAGGATTAGATACCCTGGTAGTCCACGCCGTAAACGATGGATACTAGCTGTTCGGTTTTCGGACTGAGCGGCCAAGCGAAAGTGATAAGTATCCCACCTGGGGAGTACGTTCGCAAGAATGAAACTCAAAGGAATTGACGGGGGCCCGCACAAGCGGTGGAGCATGTGGTTTAATTCGATGATACGCGAGGAACCTTACCAGGGCTTAAATGTAGATTGACAGGTTTAGAGATAGACTTTCCTTCGGGCAATTTACAAGGTGCTGCATGGTTGTCGTCAGCTCGTGCCGTGAGGTGTCAGGTTAAGTCCTATAACGAGCGCAACCCCTGTCGTTAGTTGCCAGCATGTAATGATGGGGACTCTAGCGAGACTGCCGGTGCAAACCGTGAGGAAGGTGGGGATGACGTCAAATCATCACGGCCCTTACGTCCTGGGCCACACACGTGCTACAATGGCCGGTACAGAGAGCAGCCATGTTGTAAAGCAGAGCGAATCTATAAAACCGGTCACAGTTCGGATCGGGGTCTGCAACTCGACCCCGTGAAGCTGGAATCGCTAGTAATCGGATATCAGCCATGATCCGGTGAATACGTTCCCGGGCCTTGTACACACCGCCCGTCAAGCCATGGAAGCCGGGGGTGCCTGAAGTCCGTCACCGTAAGGAGCGGCCTAGGGCAAAATCGGTAACTAGGGCTAAGTCGTAACAAGGTAGCCGTACCGGAAGGTGCGGCTGGAACACCTCCTTTCTAGAGAAAAGCATCCTATAGATGAATTCTAGAAGAATCTAGCCCTTGTATTTTTGAGTTATTGTTTACTTTAATTTTATCGCTGTCTTATTAGTATGTTATATAAGTTATTGAGAGGATCTGTTAAAGGGTTCAAGAGTGAGAGTCTCATAGCTCAGCTGGTTAGAGCGCTACACTGATAATGTAGAGGTCGGCAGTTCGAGTCTGCCTGAGACTACAAATCGAGCAAAGCTCGATGCTTTAGGCAGTAAGCTTTAAGCGATAGGCTAAAACAGCGTATTGCATATAGCGTAAAGCATATGGCGAATAAACGTTCTTAGAGTAAAAATTATTGAAAGGAAATTCTAGAAGTTGAGTGGTAGTTGTACTAACTACTAACTACTAATTACTAACGACTAGTAATTGGGGGATTAGCTCAGCTGGCTAGAGCGCCTGCCTTGCACGCAGGAGGTCATCGGTTCGACTCCGATATTCTCCACCGGGCAATGCCCGGAGATATTAATTTATCTCTGGCGTATTGCATGTGAGCGTATAGATGGTATAATTGTCTATCGCGACTCGCGATGTTCATTGACATATTGGGACAAAGTGATTTACTATTATCTTCAGGGATATAGTAAACACAAAGAAACACAAAAAATAAATTAGAGTAAAGTACGAAATGATGTGCTTTGGTATTTATACTGGAGTATGTTTTAATAAATTAGAATAAAGGACTAGTGACAAGCTAGAAAAGGGCGTATGGGGGATGCCTAGGCTCTCAGAGGCGAAGAAGGACGTGATAAGCTGCGAAAAGCTGCGGGGAGGTGCACACAACTTGTGATCTGCGGATATCCGAATGGGGCAACCCACTATATTGAAGGTATAGTATCTTGAAAGAGAAGCAAACCCGGTGAACTGAAACATCTAAGTAGCCGGAGGAGGAGAAAACAAAAGTGATTCCGTTAGTAGTGGCGAGCGAACGCGGATTAGCCCAAACCAATATTGTTTCGGCAATATTGGGGTTGTAGGACCACGACATTTGATGCGCGATGAATTAGAACCCTTTGGAAAGAGGGGCCAAAGACGGTGATAGCCCGGTATAAGTAAAGGACGTTATTGATAGTGGTATCCTGAGTAGTGCGGGGCACGTGAAACCTTGTATGAATTTGCCGGGACCATCCGGTAAGGCTAAATACTCCTGAGAGACCGATAGTGAACCAGTACCGTGAGGGAAAGGTGAAAAGAACCGTGAATAACGGAGTGAAAAAGATCCTGAAACCATACGCTTACAAGCGGTCGGAGCGGAGCAATCTGTGACGGCGTGCCTTTTGCATAATGAGCCTACGAGTTACTTTTACTAGCAAGGTTAAGATTTTAAGAATCGGAGCCGTAGCGAAAGCGAGTCTGAATAGGGCGACCATAGTTAGTAGTAGTAGACGCGAAACCGTGTGATCTACCCATGGGCAGGTTGAAGCTTTGTTAACCCAAAGTGGAGGACCGAACCCGTTGACGTTGAAAAGTCTTGGGATGACCTGTGGGTAGGGGTGAAAGGCCAATCAAACTCGGAAATAGCTCGTACTCCCCGAAATGCATTTAGGTGCAGCGTTGCAATAGTTTTATAGAGGTAGAGCTACTGATTGGATGCGGGGGCTTCACCGCCTACCAATTCCTGACAAACTCCGAATGCTATAAAATGTTTTGCAGCAGTGAGGGCATGGGTGCTAAGGTCCATGTCCGAGAGGGAAAGAACCCGGACCATCAGCTAAGGTCCCCAAGTGTATACTAAGTTGATATAACGCGGTGGAATTGCATTGACAGCCAGGATGTTGGCTTGGAAGCAGCCATTCATTTAAAGAGTGCGTAACAGCTCACTGGTCGAGCGATTCCGCATGGATAATAATCGGGCATAAGTATACCACCGAAGCTATGGCTTTTGTACACGGTACAAAGGGGTAGGGGAGCATTCTATGTGTGTTGAAGGTGAACTGTAAGGTTTGCTGGAACGCATAGAAACGAAAATGTAGGCATAAGTAACGATAATGCGGGCGAGAAACCCGCACGCCGAAAGACCAAGGTTTCCCCAGCTATGCTAATCAGCTGGGGGTCAGTCGGGACCTAACGCGAACCCGAAAGGGGTAGTGGATGGACAAGCAGTTAATATTCTGCTACCTGCTCACGCTAAAAGTGACGGGGATGTGGTGTTGGTGCGTAGTGACGGAATACTACGTTGAAGGGAGTGGTGACACCCCGATAGTACGATGATGCTTCGGCAAAGTTGATAATCCAGCGTAACATCCTCCGAGAAAAACAAGTGAAGCAGCCCGTACCGTAAACCGACACAGGTGGTTGGGATGAGTATTCTAAGGCGCTCGAGAGATTCATGGCTAAGGAACTAGGCAAAATAGACCCGTAACTTCGGGAGAAGGGTCGCCCTCCCTCTGGGAGGGCCGCAGTGAAGAGGTCCAGGCGACTGTTTATCAAAAACACAGGGCTCTGCAAAATCGTAAGATGAAGTATAGGGCCTGACACCTGCCCGGTGCTGGAAGGTTAAGAGGAGATGTCATTCGCAAGGAGAAGCATTGAATTGAAGCCCCAGTAAACGGCGGCCGTAACTATAACGGTCCTAAGGTAGCGAAATTCCTTGTCGGGTAAGTTCCGACCTGCACGAATGGTGCAACGATCTGGACACTGTCTCGGCCATGAGCTCGGTGAAATTGTAGTATCGGTGAAGATGCCGGTTACCCGCAGTGGGACGAAAAGACCCCGTGCACCTTTACTATAGCTTCGTATTGGTTCTGGGCAAGTAATGTGTAGGATAGCTGGGAGACTTTGAAGCGGCGTCGCCAGGCGTTGTGGAGTCATTGTTGAAATACCAGCCTTTGCTTGTCTAGGGCCTAACCCTATAACTAGGGAACAGTGCGTGGTGGGTAGTTTGACTGGGGTGGTCGCCTCCAAAAGAGTAACGGAGGCTTCTAAAGGTACCCTCAGTACGGTTGGTAATCGTACGTAGAGTGCAATGGCACAAGGGTGCTTGACTGCGAGACATACAGGTCGAACAGGTTGGAAACAAGAGCATAGTGATCCGGTGGTTCCGCATGGAAGGGCCATCGCTCAAAGGATAAAAGGTACGCCGGGGATAACAGGCTGATCTCCCCCAAGAGCTCATATCGACGGGGGGGTTTGGCACCTCGATGTCGGCTCGTCACATCCTGGGGCTGGAGAAGGTCCCAAGGGTTGGGCTGTTCGCCCATTAAAGTGGCACGCGAGCTGGGTTCAGAACGTCGTGAGACAGTTCGGTCTCTATCTACTGCGGGCGTTAGAAATTTGCGTGGATCTGATTCTAGTACGAGAGGACCGAATTGGACTGACCGCTGGTGCACCAGTTGTTCCGCCAGGAGCATTGCTGGGTAGCTATGTCGGGATTGGATAAGCGCTGAAAGCATATAAGCGCGAAACCAGCCACAAGATGAGATTTCTTTAAAGGGCCGTAGGAGATGACTACGTTGATAGGTCATAGGTATAAGGGCAGTAATGTCTGTAGCCGAGTGATACTAATAGCCCATAGGCTTGCACAACAAACCCCCTTTTAACTAAGGGGGTGGAAAATCCTTTTACAGCTTTGGTTGTAAAAACAATTAAAATTAATCGTAGTTTACTTTATATTATATACTAGTGTTTTTTGTGAGTGCTATTAGCACCCATTTTGTCCCTTTAATATGTTATGCTTCGGCTACGCTCAGCAACCATGCTAGTGAGTAGTCAAAGTAATTAAAATAGTGTTGTTGGTCTTGTTTTAAAGAATTAAAATAGACCCAACTGAAAGTTTAAGGTGACCATGGCGATGGGGTCCACCCCTTACCATTCCGAACAGGGAAGTTAAGCCCATCAGCGCCGATGGTACTGCTATACCAAGTGGGAGAGTAGGTCGTCGCCTTTTTTAATCAAGTCCTTCATAGCAATATGAAGGACTTTTTTTGTTTGTACAAGTTTGTAATGACCTTTACTGGTACATACCAGTATTACATGAAAGCAAATTTTAGTACTATAGCCTGAACTACCCCTTGCCATACTGCATAAAGTAAATCTTTACCTATACACCTACACTCACTTTAAGAAACTTAAACTAAAAAAAACCACCTACAAGCATGTAAATGGCTTTTTAAAAGCTGGTGTATAAAGTAATTTATAGTCGGGGAAGATTATAAAATACGATCTACCGTTATTTTTTTTTATTAAAAAGACTATCCATTATAATTTTAATGCCATAAAAACCGTAGGCAATTGCTGCAATTGCTGCAATTATTCCGAAAATAAAAACATAAATAAATAAGGGATGATCTTCATTTTTAAATGCCTGGTATAACACAAAGGGAGCTAAAAACATTAAGAATACCGTATAACCTAAATGTTTTATCCCTTTTAATAATAAATCTTTATCTGTACTCATGGATTTTAAAATATAATCGATTATTCTATGATGATTGTTTTTTTATACGTTTCACAAACAGCAAAATAACCTAAAGGAAAATGGGTATTGGGTACGATGTCTTCTAGGCTTTCTATACTTCCAAAATCGGTATCGGTAACATTAATAATATTACCTAACACTGTACCTGCGGGCGTTTGAAAAGGTCCTTGGGTTTGGCCACTTTGTGCAATAACTTGGTTCATATAGTCAAAAAATTCAAAACTAATCCCAAGTATACTTATGTTAAGGGCTCTATCTACTTCTAAACGATCTTCATAGAAATACGAAAATACAAATTGTTGATTTTGGAAAAATTCATCTTCAATTGTAAGGTATTCATTAAAATCGAAATCAAATAAATAATAATCATCTCTATTTGCTAGGTCCGTAAATGATATTTCTAACTCTGTCTGATCTTCTCCAAATAGGGTAGTTACACTTTGGGTTATGGAGTCTATATCAGGAGCGGGCACATAATTGGTTAAGGACACATACGTTTCATTGTTGTAGAAAATACTCAACACCAATCTTCCCTGTGTAAAAAATGTTCTAGGTATACTCGCTTCGTACGTGCCCGCCTCTGTTGCAGACGGGGCTAAAATAAAGGGGTTACCAGGGGAAGTATCAATATTTCGTAAGCTTATTTCAGTTAAATTTGCGGGTTGAACGCTGTCAAAAAAAGAAGCACTTTCGCTAGCTTTTATAGCTACATCAATCATATCTAAACTAGGATCAATACGAATCAAGGCATCAATAACAAGTCTTGATTTTTCTGATGGTACTTCTACTTCAATAACATCTTCGCAAGAGATATTCAATAAGATGGCTATGGTGATATATACATATTTCTTTATCATTTTTTAGAATTTAAAATTATAGGTAACGGATGGAATTACGCCAAAAATTGCAGTTCGAGTAGCTTCATTTTGATTGATTTCATTATTTCTGCTAAAATTAATAGAGGCTGCATTTTTTCTATTATAGAGGTTATAAATACTAAATACCCATTCTCCTTTTATTTTTCTGTTTAGATTCTTTTTTGGTGTTAAGGTTGCCGATACATCAAGTCTATGATAGCTAGGTAAGCGCTCACTATTACGTGCTCCAAAATATGGTACAGTTAATCCTTGAAATTCAAATTGGCCTATGGGAAAATTTGTAGGTTGTCCTGTTTGAAATATAAAATTAGAATTAAAACTCCACTTTTTATTAAGATCATAACTTCCAAATAAAGAGAAGTCATGCGTTTTATCAAAGGGAGTATTGTACCACTGACCTCCATTGATTCCATTTTCAATTTCACTGATTCCGTTAGTTGCAGTTGCTGTTCGGCCTGGCGTTCTTTGTTCTGATTTAGATAGGGTGTAAGCTAACCAACCCTGAAATTTACCCTGATTTTTGCGAAACAAAAATTCTACACCATAAGCCCTTGCTTGACCATTTAAAATAACTTGTTCTATAGCATCATTGGCAATTAAATTTGCTCCATCTATATAATCAATACGATTTTGAATATCCTTATAAAACACCTCTGTTTCTATTGAAAATTCATCATTTTTTAAATTTTTAAAATAACCTAATGCGAATTGATCTAATAATTGCGGTTTTATAAATGGTCCACTCGGCGTCCAAACATCCAAAGGCGTTGGAGAATTGGTGTTTGAGAGCAAATGTAAATACTGACTAAGTCTGGTGTAACTACCTTTTATAGAGCTATTGTCATTGATGAGATAAGAGGCAGCAACTCTCGGTTCTAAATTCATAAATTTGGCTATGGTCTCTGATCTTTTATTGCTTGAAACTCCTATCGGGGTCGCTTTTTGATAAATGCCGAGCAAAGGGTTAAAAGTTACAGGTTGATTGTTCTCGTATTCAAAAATTTCATCTTGTCCTAGTCTGTTAAAAGCACTTAATCGAAGTCCATATTGCAGGCTTAATTTAGGTGTAATGTCTTGTTCTATATCTATATAAGCAGCAAATTCATTGGCATATTTTTTGGTCAAATTATCTTCAACGATTCCGGATGAGGGCCTACTAGGGCTTATTTCGCCCGGGTTAAAATTATAATAGATATTATTTAGGCCATAATTAATTTGAAGCGTATTGTTTACATAATGCTTTAAGTCGTATTTAAAGTTAAAATTTTGAATACCTGAATTCCAGTTAAAACCTATAAAATCTAACTTAAGACCGTAATAATAATCAGAATAAATTAAGGATAGGTTTGAGAATAACTTATCTGTAAAAAGATGATTCCATCTAAAATTACCAACCGAATTGCCATAGGTATTAACAAAACTATCACTTATGCTAAAAACATCACGACCAAAATATCCAGAAAAGAAAATATTATTCTTCTCGTTTATCTTGAAATTTAATTTTGCATTTAGATCATAGAAATAGGCTTTGTTATCAATATCGAATAAAGGTAAAAATAAATGGGCATAGGATGATCTGCCTCCAATTAAAAAGGCCGATTTTTCTTTTTTAATAGGGCCTTCTAGTAATAACCTACTGGCGACTATTCCTATTCCACCGTTTGCTTTAAATTCATTGCTATTACCCTCTTTCTGGAAAATTTCTAGTACAGAAGATACGCGACCTCCGTATCGCGCCGGAATTCCTCCTTTAAATAGTTTTATATCTTTTATGGCATCCGGATTAAAAACTGAAAAAAAGCCGAACAAATGTGATGAATTAAAAATTGTTGCTTCATCTAATAAAATTAAGTTTTGATCAGCAGAACCACCTCTTACGTTAAAACCCGATGAACCTTCTCCAGCATTGCTTACCCCTGGTAACAGCACTATAGCCTTTAGAACATCTGATTCTCCTAAAACAACAGGGACTTTCTTTATGGTACTTACGGATAAGTTATTTACGCTCATTTGGGGATCTCGAATATTTGTTTTTTCAACATCTTCAACCACAACAACTTCATCTAGTTGTTGAGCATTTTCTTCTAATTTGAAGTTTAATTTAAGATTTGCATCCAAATTAATTATTTCTGTAATTTCAGCGAAGCCCAGATAACTTATGATCAGTGTATATTGTCCTTTGGGTAAGGTAAGGGAATAAAACCCATATTCGTTGGTAGTAGCACCTGTTGCTAATTCAGGAACAGCTATAGTAACACCGATTAATGTTTCATTGCTATTTTTTTCGCTTATCGTGCCATTAATGGTGTATTTTTCTTGTGCATGCACCAATAGAGTACTACTAATCATAAAGTAGCATGCAATTTTCTTAATCAAATTCATTAAACGCAATTTTTTCACAAAAATACTAGTTTTTGCATAGTATTAGGTAAAAAAAAACCTTTTCTGTTGGTACAGAAAAGGTTAGTATAAGGGAATTGTTTCGTTATAATTTATCAAGAATTGTATTAAAGGTTTTACTAGGGCGCATGGCCTGAACTACTAAGGCGTCATTTGCTTTGTAATAGCCTTGTAGGTCAATGGTTTTACCTTGAGCATCATTTAGCTCCTTAATAATTTTAATTTCATTTTCAGCTAAGTCTTTATAGATAGCTGCGAACTTAGTTTTCAATTCATTATTTTTGTCTTGCTTGGCTAAAGCTTCGGCCCAGTAAAGGGCTAAATAGAAATGACTCCCTCTATTATCTAGTTCACCTACTTTTCTTGATGGAGATTTATCATTATCCAAGAATTTTTCTGTGGCAGCATCTAAGGCATCCGCTAAGACTATGGCTTGTGTATTATGGTATTTCTCTCCAAAGTGCTCTAATGAAACGCCTAAGGCTAAAAATTCTCCCAACGAATCCCATCGCAAATGTCCTTCTTCTAAAAATTGCTCTACATGTTTCGGGGCAGAACCACCTGCTCCTGTTTCAAAAAGACCACCACCGTTCATAAGAGGTACGATAGATAGCATTTTAGCGCTGGTACCTACTTCCAAGATAGGAAATAAATCTGTTAAATAATCCCGTAAAACATTTCCCGTAACGGATATTGTATCTTCTCCTTTGCTAATGCGTTCCAAGGTAACTTGTGTAGCTTCTTCCGGTGAAAGGATTCTGATATCCAAGCCTTCAATGTGATGTTCCGGTAGGTATTGTTTTACTTTTTTAATTAATTCGGCATCATGTGCTCTATTTTGATCTAACCAAAAAATGGTAGGTAATTGGGTCGCTTTAGCTCTGGATACCGCTAATTTTACCCAATCTTGTATAGGCGCATCTTTAACTTGACACATTCTCCAAATATCTCCTTTCGAGACCTTGTGAGAAATTAAAACTTTCTGTGTGTTTGTATCAATAATGTTAACGATACCTTCATCATTAATTTCAAAAGTTTTATCATGTGAACCATATTCTTCCGCTTTTTGAGCCATTAATCCAACATTTGGTACTGTCCCCATAGTCGTTGGGTCAAAAGCACCGTGCTCTTTACAGAAGTTGATGGTAGTTTCATATATCCCAGCATAGCTACTATCTGGAATTATAGCCTTCGTATCTTTAGCCATCCCATTCTTATCCCACATTTTACCAGAATTACGAATCATCGCTGGCATTGATGCATCAATAATAATATCACTAGGAACATGTAAATTAGTAATCCCTTTGTCGGAATTTACCATGGCTAAATCTGGGCCATTGGCAATCGTAGCTTCAATTTTATTTTGAATTTCGTTTTTTAGTTTTTCAGGAAGGTCATTAATTTTACTTAATAAACTCTCTAGTCCATTATTAGCACTAAGGCCTAAATCGTCAAATGTATCTTTATAAGTTTCAAATACTTCTGTAAAATAAGTTTCGACCACATGACCAAATATAATGGGATCAGAAACTTTCATCATTGTTGCTTTGAGATGAACAGAGAGCAAAACATTTTTTTCCTTAGCATCTTTCAGTTCTTCTTTTAAAAATGTTATCAGTGCTTTTTTGCTAAGAACAGTTGCATCGATGATCTCACCCGCTAATAACGAAATATTTTCTTTTAAAAATAGTTTAGAATTATCTTTAGTTTCAAGGACGATACTAATCGTTGTTGGGGTTTGTATGGTGAGTGATTTTTCGTTACTCTTAAAATCATCTTTACCCATAGTCGCCACATGAGTTTTAGAATCTGCTGACCAAGCTCCCATACTATGGGGATTTTTTTTAGCATAATTTTTAACTGCTCTAGGAGCCCTACGATCAGAATTCCCTTCTCTAAGCACTGGGTTCACTGCACTGCCTTTAATTTTGTCGTATCTAGATTTGATATCCTTTTCTGCCTCGTTCTTCACCTCATCCGGATAATTTGGTAGCTGATACCCTTTATTTTGTAATTCTTTGATAGCTTCTTTTAATTGAGGTATCGAAGCACTAATATTTGGTAATTTTATAATGTTTGCATCAGGATCTGTTGCCAATTTGCCTAATTCAGCTAAATCATCTGCTATTCGTTGATTCTCTTGTAAAAATTCAGGGAATGTAGCTATAATTCTTCCTGCAAGTGAAATGTCTTTAGTTTCAATACGTATTCCTGAACTTTTAGTAAATGATTTGATAATTGGTAAAAATGACTGTGTAGCTAAAGCTGGTGCCTCATCAGTCTTTGTATAAATTATTTTTTGCATTATTTTTTATGTTTGAATTAAGCGGTGCGAAGATACAATTTTCTATTATTTCTTTTGGCTTAGATTCTTGTAATATATGAGCTGTTTTTTTGATCATTGAATAACAAAAGAAAAGCCATATCATTGTTTAAAACATTGATATGGCTTTTATAAAATAGTTCACAAACTAATTGTTTTGTCTTTTTACAAAACGGCAACCATTGATTGCTGTTGCGTAACTATTTATACTTTAAATATAGCTTAAATTATTTAATTTTCAAAATATTTTGAGTTTTATTTTCTCAAAACCTTTCCTATAAAAAAACCCGCATTTGCGGGTTTTGAATATTTTAGAGCATAAAAATTAAGAGCGAACCTCTTTAATTCTTGCTTTTTTACCTGTAAGGCCTCTAAAGTAAAAAATACGAGCTCTTCTCACTTTACCTTTTTTATTTACTTCAACTTTCTGTAAAGCAGGCATGTTTATTGGAAAAATACGTTCTACACCAATAGTTCCTGACATTTTTCTGATCGTGAAAGTTTCTGAAGAACCAGAACCTCTTCTTTGAATCACAACACCTCTAAAAAACTGAGTACGTGTTTTTTCACCTTCCTTAATTTCGTAATAAACGGTAATAGTATCACCTGCTGAGAAATTTGGAAATTCTTTTTTAGTTACAAATTCGTCTTCAACAAATTTTAATAATGCTTCCATTGCTTTGATTTACTGTTTGTTATAAAGCAACATTCACGATTATCGTCAGAGGTTGATTTATTGGATTGCAAAAGTAATCAAATATTAAAAACTTACAACTTAAAAATTTAATTTATTTGTGGTTTTTTATAGGGTAGTGCTAAAAGTAAGAGACCATTTCCGAATAAAGTATCAAAAACATCTAAAATAAGCGATATTATAAAGGTGTGATGAAGAAAATTATCCTTGTCATCAAGTTAATACTGGTAAATAATTGGCCTTACAATTTGCACTAACCCGGAGAAAACAGCACCAATTAAAATATGTGTTGTTGCCAAATTTGCATGTTTAACAACTTATAAAGGTATACAACAAAAAGTATTAATTGGATAGGCGCATATACTGCAATTCTTGAATATGAATGAAAATAATCTTCTATAATCTCTATTTATTTCAATAAATCGGGTCTTAATTTTTCTGTGCGTTCTTGTGCTTTATCTTCGCGCCATTTTTCAATTTTTGGAAAATTACCACTTAATAAAATTTCAGGAACTTTCATTCCTTTATAGTCTGCGGGCCTGGTATATACTGGTGGTGCTAATAAATTGTCTTGGAAAGTATCTGTCAACGCAGAGGTTTCATTACTTAAAACGCCTGGGATTAGCCTGATTATAGAATCACATAAAACAGCAGCTCCTAGTTCACCACCGGATAATACGTAATCACCAATAGATATTTCTCTGGTGATGTAGGCATCTCTCACGCGTTGATCTACTCCTTTATAATGACCGCACAGAATAATAATATTATTTAAGAGCGACATGCTATTGGCTATTTTTTGATTTAGTGTTTCGCCATCGGGAGTCATATAAATAATTTCGTCGTATGTTCGCTCCGATTTTAATTTAGCAATACACTTATCAATAGGCTCAATCATCATGACCATTCCTGCACCACCACCAAATTGATAGTCATCTATTTGATTATAACTTAATGTGGTATAGTCCCTAAGATTGTGCATATGAACAGCCACAATCCCTTTTTCTATGGAACGTTTTAGAATACTAGCTTCGAAAGGACTTTTGAGCAATTCGGGAAGCACTGTAATAATATCAATTCGCATAAACCCTTTTTTTCGATGCAAATTTAAGTTTTAAAAAGCATATGATTGAATAAAAATAAAAAGGCTAATTATTTAGCCTTTTTATTTTTATTGATTTCATCTTGGTACTGTCTACTTATTTTTTGTTCTCTTTCTAAAGCTCTTCTTCTATGATCTTCATATTCTCTTTCTAAATCTTCCAGATTAGTTTTTGCTTCTTGGGTTAGAATATTACTACTTCTGAATTTATAAATAAAAAATAATAATAAAAGAAATAAGCCAGCAATCATGGTCCATAATATGATGCTATACATTGCTTTTGAAACTAAGATACCAAAAAGCGACATGCTATCTTTTTCTTCTGTTACTGCTGCTAAATTACTGGAGGTTTCTTTTAATTTTTTATTGAGCGAAACAATATTTTTTTCGTTTTCAACAATTCTAGCATTTAATTCAGTGGTCTTTTTCTTAATAAGATTTAGCGTGTCAATTACATTTTCTCGTAATTTATCTAAGCTAGTAACCTTTACGACTTCATATCGAACACCATCAGCCCTATAATTTCCGGATTTTCTAGCTAAATAATCAAATTGACCCGGTATATTTCCGGTTTCGAGGGTAGCATCAGGCTCTGAACCGTCGTCTTCACTTTCTTGACCAAATTGTAAGTTAAAAGATAGTAAGGTCAAGACTATAAGAAATAATCTAAAATTTTTCATCTTGTAAGTTCTTAGTATTAATAATGATTTAGAGATTTGCTAAATTACTTTAATAATATTGAAAACTAAAACAATTTAATAATAAGTAAACCTTCGTACTTTAGAAATGTACTTCGCTAAACGAATTACTTGATGTGAATATCCGTATTCATTATCGTACCATATATACAAAACAATATTTTTCCCGCCGTCTGCAACTAAGGTAGCTTTACTGTCGTAAATTGATGGTGCCGTTGTACCTACGATGTCTGAAGATACCAATTCGTGGTTTAATGAATATTTTATTTGTTCTACCAAATCGCCTTGTAGGGCGTACTTTTTCATGATGGTATTTATGCCTTCCACCGAGGTTTTAGCATTTACTTCAAGGCTGAGAATAGCTAAAGAGCCATTTGGCACAGGAACTCGAATAGCATTTGAAGTAAGCTTTCCTTTCAAGGCAGGTAATGCTTTGGTAACAGCTTTTCCTGCTCCAGTTTCTGTTATGACCATATTTAAAGTGGCTGCTCGTCCTCTTCTGTATTTAGGATGCATGTTATCTACCAAATTTTGGTCATTGGTAAATGCATGAATGGTTTCGATATGGCCTTTTTTGATGCCTAGGGAATCTTCTATTACCTTTAAGATAGGGGTAATGGCATTGGTTGTACAGGAAGCGGCAGAGAAAATTTTGTAATCGCTAGGATTAAACTCTGTATGGTTTACGCCATGTACTATATTAGGGATGCCATCGCCTGGTGCAGTTAACAATACCTTAGCAACGCCTTTGGCATTTAAATGTCTTGAAAGGGCTTCTTTATCTCTAAAAGCACCCGTATTATCTATGATAAGTGCATTAAATATGCCGTATTTGGTGTAATCTATATCTTCAGGTTTAGATGCGTTAATAATATGTACTGTTGTTCCGTTAATAATTAAAGCATTATTCTTGGCATCTATATCAACCGTGCCATTAAATTGACCATGAATAGAGTCTATTCGTAATAAACTGGCTCTTTTTTCTAAGTTCTCCTGATTTAATTCGCCTCGAACCACAATCGCTCTGAGTCTCATTTGGTTTCCTTTCCCGGTTCTAGACATCAATTCACGAGCTACAAGTCGTCCAATTCTTCCAAAACCATAAAGCACAACATCTTTAGGTTTAATTTCTTCAGCAACGTCAGCTCCTTTAAGTTTATTAAAGACAAAGGCTTTTACATTATTTTCACTTTCATTATCAGCATGGTATTCATAGGTTAATTTTCCGATATCTAGTTTTGCTGGCGGAAGTACCATATCATTGATAGTTCTAAGAATTTCAACAGAATCAAAAATAGAAATTGGCTTTTGAACAAATTCACCTGCATATTGGTGTAAGTTTATGATGTCACTTACATTTTTGTCGATAACCTGATTTTTAAATAGGACTACTTCGATAGCTTTATCATACCACAAATCACTTATGATTTTAATAAACTCTGTAGTAGCTTTTCTTCGATCTGCTTGAAAAGCTAATTCTTTTTCGTATGATTTAATTTTATCCATGCTTGGTTTTCAGGTGTTTTATTGAAATTTATGGCAAAAGTAATCATTTCAATCGTTTTCGTAAACTGTCTCATAAAAAAAAGCTTCCACTAGGAAGCTTTTTTTTATGAGACAGTTTACTTGAATTTATAATATCTATTGAAGAATAATGCGTTCTTTTTCTCCTTTACTGTTCATCATGGTTATGCTCGTATTTCGGTATTTTGTTATTTTTCCAAAAAGTACTTTAGCATCTTTAATGTCATTGATTTCCTGATCACCCACCGAAAGTAAAATTTTACCGCCTAAGCCATATCCTTCATATCTTTCAGAAACACCCACAATTTTAACTCCTTTTTTAGTCTTAAACTCTTTTTTGTCTTTTTCGCTTAAATTTTTAACTTCAAGATCCATGATAGGCAAAACAATAGTCTGTCTTTCTTTTAAAGTTACGGGAATAACAAGTTGCTCGCCATCTCTTTCAATGATTACTTGCAGCTCATCTCCAGGTCTTTTCGTAGAAAGGTAGCCTGTTAAGTCAGGATATTTATGAATGGTGATTTCATCTAATTTTTTGATGACATCACCAGTTTTTAAACCTGCGTCATAAGCTCCTGAATCCTCGCTTACATCATTTACATAAACTCCGTCAATAGTATTGATTCCTTTTTCAATGGCATAGGGACTGTTTAAATTTACGGTTACAATTCCTAAAATCCCTTTTTGAACATTCCCATATTCAATAATATCATCGACTATTTTCTTTGCAATATTGCTAGGTACAGCAAAAGAATACCCCACATAAGAACCTGTTTGTGACGATATAGCCGTATTAATTCCGATTAAATCGCCATTGGTATTCACTAAAGCACCACCACTATTCCCTGGGTTTACGGCAGCATCGGTTTGAATAAATGATTGATTACCACCTCCTAAAGATCTAGCTTTTGCACTTACAATACCTGCGGTTACCGTGGAGGTAAGATTAAACGGGTTACCAACTGCTAGAACCCATTCGCCAATTTTTGTAGTATCAGAATCTCCAAAAGCTAAATAGGGTAATTTTTGTTCAGGATCAATTTTAATTAAGGCAATATCAGAATTAGGATCCGTACCAATAAGTTCAGCCTTATAGGTGATATTGTTATTCAGCGTAACTTGTAATTCGGTAGCGCCAGCGATAACATGGTTATTGGTAACAATATACCCATTTGGGTCTATGATAACCCCAGAACCAGCACCTTGAATACGAGGTGTTTTATCCGGTTCATAGCCATATAAAAACTGCATTAGGCTTTGTGGACCACTATTCACAGCTACATTCTTTACGTGAACAACAGCATTAACCGTCGTTTCGGCTGCCGAAGTAAAATCTACTTCATTTATACCCGCTCCTCGAGCGGAAGTAGGGGTGTAGCTCGCCATAGTAAAAGGCGTGCTTTCGTTTTCAGTAAAAACATAAGAATTTTCTTCGAAAAATAATTTGTAGGCTCCTAAAGTAATTGCCCCTGCAAATACAGAAACCAGTAATAAACTTGCAATTTTCTTCATAATAAATTTACTTTTTAACTTAACTGCTACAAAATTAACAGTTTTATAGCAATGAAATTTGTGTTTAACGTCAATTTAACTGCCAAAATTCCCTTAATAAAATACTACCTTTGTTATTCTAATAGGTTTAAAAAATGAAACTTACTTTTTCCAAATTTCAGGGAACGGGCAATGATTTTGTCATGATTGATAATCGTCAATCTTTTTTCAACAAAGATGATACCAAATTAATTTCTTTTTTGTGTGACCGAAATTTTGGCATAGGTGCCGATGGTTTAATTCTGCTTGAAAATGACCCTATATTAGATTTTAAAATGGTCTATTTTAATGCTGATGGCAATGAAAGTAGTATGTGTGGTAATGGTGGGCGATGTTTAGTAGCTTTTGCAAAACATTTAAATATGATAGAAAGTTCGGCTCAGTTTAATGCTGTTGATGGCCCACATACCGCTATAATTTCAGGTGAACATATAAGTTTACAAATGAAAGATGTTGTTGATATTCAGCTAAAGCCCAATGTTGTATTTTTAGACACGGGGTCTCCACATCACGTGCAATTAGTGGATAATATAAATAGTTTAGAAGTCAAAGTAGAAGGTGCCAAACTTAGGTATGGGATGTACGGGAAAAAAGGAAGTAATATTAATTTTGTAGCGCAAAATAGCGAAACTAATTTTTTTGTACGTACCTATGAAAGGGGAGTAGAAGATGAAACTTTGTCATGTGGCACGGGTGTAACAGCAGTGGCGATTGCCATGCATAAAACAAACAAAACCCAAGCAAAAAAAATTCAAATTAAAACCCTAGGCGGCGACCTCGAAATCAGCTTTGATGTTTTTGATGGAAGGTATACCAATGTATTTTTAACTGGACCTGCCGCGTTCGTTTTTAAAGGAGAAATAGATGTATAGTCTAAAAGGTAAACATATTTATTTAAGAGCGCTAGAGCCAAGCGATTTAGATTTTTTGTATGAGTTAGAAAACAATACGGAGATCTGGGAAGTTAGCGGTACAGTGACACCCTACTCCAAACAAATTCTTCAATTGTATTTGGATAATGCACATCGCGATATTTATGATGTAAAACAACTTCGGTTATGTGTTTGTGGTATTACAGATCACCGCGTTTTAGGACTTGTTGATTTGTATGATTTTGATCCAAAAAACAAAAGAGCAGGAATTGGAATTGTTATTTTAGAAAAGGAAAATAGAAATTTAGGCTATGGATCTGAAACCCTTGACTTATTATGTGGCTACGCACGTGTAACCCTTGAAATGCATCAATTGTATTGCAGTATTTTAGAGGATAACCAAACGAGTATTCGCTTATTTGAAAAATCAGGTTTCTTAAAAATAGGCCTTAAGAAAGATTGGATTCTTTCCAATGGAAATTTTAAAAATGAAATCTTATATCAAAAAATATTTTAAATAATGTATATAAAAAAAATAATTCTTGCTTTCGCGGTTATCGGTTTATTTGTTGGTGGATACTATGTATATAAGGTGTACAATGCCTTTTTTATTCCCAATACGAGCTTTAACAACACTGAAGCTTTTGTTTATATTCCATCAAATACCAACTTTGAAACCGTTAAAACGCTCCTTGAGCCGCTTTTAAAAGATGTCAGTTCTTTTGAAGCAGCTGCGAAAAGAAAAGGCTACACCTCAAATTTAAAAGCTGGTAAATTCGCTATAAAAAGGGGAATGAACAATAACGAGCTCGTGAACACACTAAGGAGTAGAAATATTCCCATAACATTAGCTTTTAATAACCAAGAAACTCTTGAAGACTTAGCAGGGAGGGTGGCATCGCAAATTGAAGCGGATAGTGTTTCGTTGGTCAAGGCATTTAATGATGAAGATTTTTTAAAAGAAAATGGTTTCGATGAGCAAACAAAATTGGCCATGTATATTCCCAATAGTTATGAGTTTTTTTGGAATACAACAGCAGCGGAGTTTCGTGATAAAATGTTGAAAGAATATCAGAGATTTTGGAATGACACCCGTGTTTCAAAAGCAAATTCACTAGGATTAACACCAATAGAAGTGACTACACTTGCTTCAGTAGTGCATAAAGAAACGGCTAAGGTGGATGAACGTCCAAGAGTGGCCGGTGTGTATTTAAACAGGCTAAGGGATGGGATGTTATTACAAGCAGACCCAACAGTGATTTATGCCTTAAAACTTGAAACAGGAGATTTTAATCAAATTATTAAAAGGGTTTTATACAAAGACCTTGTCCTTGATTCTCCGTATAACACTTACAAATATGGTGGTTTGCCTCCAGGGCCTATTGCTATGCCTGATATTACAGCGATTGACGCTGTTTTGAGTCCAGAAAAGCATGATTATTTTTATTTTGTTGCCAATGTTGAGAACTTTGGATATCATAAATTTGCCAAAACTCTGGCACAACATAACCGAAATAAAGAGCAATACGTCCGATGGATAAATCTTCAAAACATAAAAAGATAGGTCAATCAACGGATTTAACCTTCAATTTATCTAAATTTTAACCTTTTTGGGTTTTTTACAACATTTGGCTTAAAAAATCTAGCCTATCTTTGCCGAGTTAATTTAAGCGAACCTTTTTTTGGTTGTAAGTCTTAAGAAATCAAATGTATGAAAAAGTGGATAAACGTAAGTTGTCCTCTTATCATGATATTTCTTTTAGCAAGTTTTGGTTTTAAAAACTCGATTAAAAATCAAGAAGTGCCAAAGTCGCTAAAAGTAAATGAACCTACGTTTTTTTCGTTTCCCAAAGACGAAATTTTTGCTGAGTACCCAATTGTATTGCCGCCAAGAGTTGGTAATTCATATGTCGGTTTTAAGGAAGCTGTTGCTTTTAAAGAATCACGGGGTAAATATGGTGTAGTTAATTCCTTAGGATATTTAGGAAAATATCAATTCGGAATCGGCACTTTAGAATTAGTCGGCATTTACAATCCTGATTATTTCTTAAGAAATCCAAAATTACAAGAAAGAGCTTTTAAAACAAACATAGCTCGTAATAAATGGATCTTGAGAAAAGACATTAAAAAGTACACGGGGTTAAAAATTGGCAATTCTCACATTACTGAATCAGGAATCATTGCTGCAGCACATTTGGCAGGTCCTGGAAATGTAAAGAAGTATTTGCGTTCTTTAGGAGCACATGATGTAAATGATGAATACGGATCAAGTGTAAGTCATTACATTAAAAAGTTTTCGGGTTACGATATCTCAATGATAGTACCCAAACGCAATGCTAAAATTTAATTAGAATATGTATACAAAAGCCTTTTCAAGTATCGAAAAGGCTTTTTTTTTATCCTTGAAGAATAAAAATAGTGGGTCGTTTATGAAGATCTATAGTTTCTTTAGACCATTCTTTAACAGTTTTAGTAGCAATTAATTCGGTGGGTAATGTAAGGTCACAAGCCACACAAACTTTTGTAGCCGGGTTCAATGTTTTGCAAAGTTCAGCGAAGAGTTTATCATTACGATACGGAGTCTCAATAAAAAGTTGAGATTGATTTGAGTCTCTCGATAGTTTTTCAAGTCGTTTTAATGCGCCTCTTCTTTCGCCAGATTCAATAGGTAAATAGCCATTAAAAGCAAAATTTTGTCCATTTAATCCACTAGCCATAAGCGCTAGTAAAATTGATGATGGTCCCACCAAAGGCACTACTTTTATATTTTTCTCATGCGCAATACGAACTACATCTGCACCTGGATCTGCAATACCAGGACACCCAGCTTCAGAAATTACGCCAACATCTTTACCGTCTAAACAAGGTTGTAAAAATGTCGGAATCATTTCAGGTTCTGTAAATTTATTCAGTGCTTCAAGATGTAAATCAGATTGCGATTTTTTTGAACTTATTTTTTTTATAAACCTACGCGCTGTTTTTTCGTTCTCTACAATAAAAAAATTAATATTCTCAATCGTTCTTTTTATAGAAATAGGTAATACTTCTAAAGGTTCGTTATCGCCTAAAGTAGTAGGTATTAAATAGAGTTTTCCAAAGCTGTTATTTTCCATGATCAGCGACTGTTAATTTCTGAGCAATCACGTTACACGCGTTGTCGATTAATTCAAAAACATATTCAAACCCATTATCGTCATAATAGGGATCAGGAACTTCTTTTTCTTTTAGGCTTGTTTCTGATAAAAGTAGTTTTACTTTATTTTTTTGTGCTTGGTTATCAGCTAATTTTACCACGTTTTGATAGTTACTATAATCCATCACATAAATAATATCAAAATCCTCAAAATCTTGAGGGGTAAATTTTCTACAGCGTTGTTGTGAAATATCAATAGTATATTTGTTTGCAACGGCTACAGATCTTGAGTCAGGAGCAGATCCAATATGGTAGCCACCAGTTCCGGCAGAATCAATATAAAAATCTTTAGAGTTGAGTTTACTATGCAAAATACCCTCTGCTAATGGAGACCTACAGATATTACCGAGGCAGACCATTAGAATTCTAGTTTTCATAAAGGGGTTTTAAGAAAATTTCTTAGTTAAATCGTCTATATATTTACGGAACTGTTTATCAGTTTCTGCTAAATTATCCACGGTTTTACAAGCATGTAGCACGGTTGCGTGATCTCTTTTGCCGATCTGAGAGCCAATACTAGCCAAAGATGCCTTTGTAAATTTCTTTGCAAAAAACATGGCTAATTGTCTTGCTTGTACAATATGGCGTTTTCTTGTTTTAGACTGAAGTGTGGCTACATCCATTTCGAAGTAATCAGAAACTACTTTTTGGATATAATCGATTGAAACTTCTCGTTTGGTATTTTTAACAAACTTCTCAACCACCTGTTGCGCAAGGTCTAAAGTAACTTCCTTTTTATTGAATGATGATTGGGCAATTAAAGAGATGATAGCTCCTTCTAGCTCTCTAATGTTTGTTTTTATATGCTTGGCCACATATTCTATAATATCATCGGGCATTTCAACACCATCACGATATAATTTATTCTTTAAAATAGATATTCTTGTTTCGTAATCAGGATTTTGCAATTCCGCAGATAAACCCCATTTGAACCTTGATAACAAGCGTTGTTCAATATCTTGCATGTCCACAGGAGCTTTGTCAGATGTTAAAATAACTTGTTTTCCATTCTGGTGCAAGTGATTAAAAATATGAAAGAAAACGTCTTGAGTACCTGATTTTCCTGAAAGAAATTGAACATCATCAATAATTAAAACATCAATTAATTGATAAAAATGAATAAAATCATTTCTAGTATTTTTCTTTACAGACTCGATATATTGTTGTGTAAATTTTTCGGCAGAAATATAAAGCACCGTACGCTCTGGGTACTTGTCTTTTATTTCGACCCCTATGGCATGTGCTAAGTGTGTTTTCCCTAAGCCTACACCACCAAAAATCAAGAGGGGGTTAAACGAAGTTCCTCCAGGTTTATTAGCAACGGCCATCCCTGCTGATCGTGCTAGTCTATTAGAGTCTCCTTCTAAAAAGTTCTCAAAATTGTAATTCGGATTTAATTGTGATTCTATTTTTATATTGCGAATACCTGGAATTACAAATGGATTTTTTAATTCAGGATTTTTAGATTTAATAGCGACATCTAATTCTTGCGCAGGTACAGTACTTCTATTTGAGCTTGGTATTTTTTCGGTAAAAGGTTCTCGGTTACCATAGGTGTTTTCCATTTTTATAATATACACCAATTTAGCACTTTCTCCTAATTCTTTTGTTAAAGAAACTTTTAAAAGTTTTACATAATGCTCTTCTAGCCATTCGTAGAAAAATTTACTAGGAACTTGAATACTTAAAGCGTTGTCCGATAGTTTAACTGGTTTAATGGGTTCAAACCAAGTTTTGAATGCCTGCGGTTGGATGTTATCCTTGATGAAAGCTAAACAATTATTCCATACGGATGTTGCAGTAACACTCATTTTTTAAATTAATCTTAAGTTGGTTATTAAATTAGGTTCTCTTACCTTAAATTTGACACGTTTAATATGTATCACTCAGGGCTACAAATATGTGAACAAAAAAACTAAAAAAAAAATCTAATACTATTGAATTATCAGTTTTTTTTTACCATGACAAGCTACTAAAAATGCAAAGTCTTTAAATATATAATTTTTACTTTTAATAACATGGATAATACTGAAATTTCTTTTCGAGTTCGTTATGGTGAAACCGATCAAATGGGTGTGGTATATCATGGTAACTATGCGCAATATCTAGAGATGGGTAGGGTTGAGTGGTTAAGAGGTATGGGTATTTCTTACAAAGCCTTAGAGGAAAGTGGTATTATTTTACCAGTAATTTCTTTGACCATAAATTTTAAAAAATCTGCACTTTACGATGATCTTATCACCGTTCAAACAAGCTTAAAAAAACTGCCACTAGTAAAGATCGAATTTGACTATAAGATTTTCAACGAAAGAAATGAGCTTTTAGCCGATGCACATACGGTTTTAGCATTTATGGATTCGAAAAAAAATAAACCCATGAAGTGTCCTGATGAAATTTTACAAAAAATAAACTTTCCAACTATTTGATTTTTATAAAGGTAAATCAGGCATCTGTTTTTGAAATAGAAACGCCGTAAACAGCTTCAAAAATAGTCTGTATTTTTTCCGAATGACTTTCCCTGGTACTTATTTTTATTTTACAATCCAAAGCCATTTCCTGTGATATAATTTCAATAGATTCTTGTTTTATAATGCGCATTACCTTATCCATGTCAGGATATTCGAACGATACTAAAAAATATACTTGAATTGTTTTTTCTATAATTTTTGCGCTTGCCAAAGCCATTTGTGCACCGGTTTTATAGGCACTAATTAAGCCTCCTACACCCAATTTAGTTCCTCCGAAAATCCGCACAACGGCAACGAGTACATTGGTGACTTCAAAAGATTGTATTTGTCCGTAAATTGGCATTCCAGCAGAATTATTAGGTTCTCCATCATCTTGTACTCTGTACGAAACGGTTTTAAACCCTAGTTGCCAGGCATAGCAAACATGATTAGCGGAAGCGTGCTTTTTTTTAAGTGCCTCAATAATTGGTTTTACGTCATCTTCTGAATTAATAGGAAAAGCATAACCAAAAAACTTACTTTTTTTCTCCTTGAAAAGAATTTCTTCCGAAGGTTTTTTTAGTGTTTTGTATAGATCTGTAGCTTCTTCCATGACAAAGGTGCTATTAAAATAGGGCTATTAAAATAATACTGATTACCGCTAATCCTATACCCATCCAGTTTTTAAGGCTAAGTTTTTCTTTGAATAAGCTAATACCAAGCAAAGTGGAAAACATGACTATGGCTACGTTGTTTATTGTAAAAACCGAAGCGCTGTTCAAGGTTTCACTCTGTAAGGCTTTTAAAAGATAATAAATAGAAAAATAGTTGGGAACCCCCAAGGCTATTCCGCCTAAAATATCTTTAGGGCTAATTTTTAGTCCATTTTTTATACTTTTTAAAGCTATTATAGCTACACCAACGACTGCAGCAGCTGCAAATATCACTGCTGAAAATAAAGGGTATTCTGTTTCTTCTACGTGAATTTCTTGAAGGTATTTTATACTAGAATCGATAATTCCTGAGCCTATAAAAACCGATACGGGTAGTAAGAGTGATGTTTTAGGCAGGTTTATGTTTTTAGCCTTTATGGAGGCAAAATACACAGCAACTAGTGCTAAAAGAACGCCCAAAATCTGAAAATAGGAGAGTGTTTCGCCATACCAAAAAACTCCAAAAAGCACTGGTATTACTAAAGACATTTTTGTGGCTACCGAAGCTACCGAAACTCCAACTTTTTGCGCCGTTGTCGCCATTAAATTGAAAACAAGAATAAATAAAACACCTAAAAAAAGAGTGCCTATAAACCACGATTTTCCAGGTATGCTTGCCATTAAAACATCGCCTTTATAAAAAAACAAGCCTACCAAGCACGCTGTAAAATAATTGGTGACTATCGCATAAAAGGTATTGACTTTATAGGTCGAAAAGAGTTTAAAAATAACAAATATTAAGCTAGAAAAAAGAATACTTAAACCTAAATTAATCATACTATAATTTTGATGCTAATTGAACAATATCTTCTTTGCCTACGATTAAATTCCATGTTTTGATACCTATAGTTTCAGCTGCTAATGTGTTTTCTAACATATCGTCTATAAACAGTGTTTCTTCAGCTTTTAATTGATTCTGGGAAAGTACATATTCGTAAATTGGGAGGTCGGGTTTTCTTAAATTAATTTCGTGCGATAAGTAAAACTGTTCAAAACAGGCTTTAAACCGGTTAAAATTTAGGATCCCCATAGATTTGATAACTGCCGTTATATGAAGCTCATTGGTATTGCTTAATAAAAATAATCGATATTTTTTGTCCGCTGCCATTTGCTCAATAAACTCAAGTCTTTCGATAGGAAAATCAAGTAAAATTGAATTCCATGCAGCAATTATTTCTTCGGCTGTAGCTGTAGGAAATAGTTCTTGGAGCGCCTTGACGAAATCAGTAGAACTTATTAGTCCCATTTCATAGTTTTTGGCTAATTTGAATAATTCGGGACTTAGTTGAGTGCCTCCAAAATTACCAAGCGCTTTAAAGACTGCAGGTTTGTCTAGGTTAATGAAAATATCCCCAAAGTCAAAAACTATATTTTTAAGCATTGAATAATAGTGTTAGTTGATCTTTTTCTAGGCTTATTTTTGAGTTGACCCGCCCTTTTATTTGTGGTGCTCTAGTTCCAGAATGAAACCTTTTAGGTCCTGTAAATATCCGTGCTTCATCCCATAAATTTTCATCAATAAAGGATTGTATAGTTTTCGTTCCTCCTTCTATAAAAACACTTAAAATCTTCTCTTGATATAGTTTTTCACAAACTTGAGAAGCTACATTTTTTGAGAAATCTATTTGATGGTATTCAACTCCAGTAATGTATGCTTTCGTATCTTTTTCCGCTGTAAAAACCATAGTTCTAATGCTGCCGTCTAAGACATGGAACGAAGAATCAATTTTTAAGGATTTATCAAGTACAATTCGTATGGGGTTTTTGCCGTTCCAAAGTCTGGCATTTAGTTGAGGGTTGTCTTCTAAAACAGTAGTCGTTCCCACCAAAATTGATTGTTCTTCTGTACGCCATTTATGTACTAATTGCTTTGAATAGTCATTAGTAATCCAAAAAGGCTCTGTGTTTTTTCTGTATTTTTTGTCTGGAGCTATAAATCCGTCTTCTGTTTCAGCCCATTTTAAAACAATATAAGGTCTTTTTTTTTCTTGAAAAGTCAAAAATCGCTTGTGGTGTTCTCGACATTCTTCTTCTAAAACACCAGTAATTACCGTGCATCCTGCGTTTTTTAATTTTTCAATGCCTTTACCTGCAACTTCATCATACGGATCTAAAAGTCCGATAATTACAATCGGAATTTCACTTTGTACTATTAAATCAGCACAAGGTGGTGTTTTTCCAAAATGAGCACAAGGTTCTAAAGTGACATAAAGCGTAGATTTTTTCAGTAAAGATTTGTCTTTGACCGAATTAATTGCATTTACTTCTGCGTGTGAGCCTCCATAGGTACTAGTAAACCCTTCTCCAATAATACTATTGTTATAGACGATTACAGCCCCAACCATTGGGTTCGGTGCGGTAGTTCCTAATCCGTTTTTAGCAATTTGAATGCAGCGTAAAATATAAAATTCATGTATCTTCACCCCGCAAAAATAGGATATTAAATACATATCGGTTTAAGAAAATATGACAAGTATAAGCATTCGAGAAATAGAGCAAAAAGACAATGAACAGGTGGCTAAAGTTATTCGTAAAGTTTTGGTCGATTTAGGTGTTCCAAAAGTGGGTACGGCATACGCCGATAAAGCATTAGATTGTATGTTCGAAAATTACACAGCTCCAAGATCGAGCTATTTTGTAGTGGTTGAAAATGATGTCATCTTAGGTTGTGCAGGTATTGCTCCGCTAGAAAACTATGAAGGAACAGATGTATGCGAGTTGCAAAAAATGTACTTTTTAGAAGCGGCAAGAGGACAAGGAATTGGTGCTAGAATGATGAATATTTGCCTTGAAAAAGCAGCACAATATAAGTTTGAAAAAGTATATTTAGAAACAATGCCTTATATGAAAGCTGCCCAAAAATTATACGTAAAATCAGGCTTTGAATATTTAGAGGCACCTATGGGAAATACAGGGCATTATTCGTGTCCTGTTTGGATGTTAAAAGTGCTTTAAAGAAATACGATGCTTTTAAAAGAAATAAAAAAAATATTTCATGCTGAATTAGATGCCCTATATGGCGAAGAAGAGGTACGAAGTTTTTTTTATATATCGATTGAACATTATTTGGGTTTAGAACGGTTCATTTTGGCACTACAACCTGAGCTCATCATTACTAAAGAAGAAGAGTCTTTGTTGTTTAAGGCGTTGAGCCAATTAAAGCTAGAAATTCCAATTCAATATATTCTTGGAAGGGCTTATTTTATGGACTTAAGTTTTATGGTCAATAAAAATGTGCTTATTCCAAGGCCGGAAACAGAAGAATTAGTGCAATGGATTTTGGATGATGTGTCTACGCAAGCATCGCCTTTAAAAATTCTTGACATTGGCACTGGAAGCGGATGTATTGCCATTTCATTGGCTAAAAATCTACCAATGGCCCAAGTCTATGCCGTAGAAGTTTCTGAAAACGCTTTGGCGCTGGCCAAAGAAAATGCAAGGTATCATGAGGTGGACATTAATTTCATACATGCTGATATTTTAAAGACACCAAGCTTTGAGGGTAAATTTGATATTATGGTATCGAACCCGCCTTATGTTAGGATGTTGGAGAAGCTTGACATGAAAAAGAATGTTTTAGAAAACGAGCCTGAACTTGCCTTGTTTGTCGCCGATCACGATCCATTGCTATTTTATAAAAAAATCATAGAATTAGCTCGCGATATCCTTATTGCTGACGGTGCTTTATATTTTGAAATAAATCAATATTTGGGAAAAGAAACGCATTCACTTTTAGAAAATAGTTTTTTTTCCGAAATTGAAATGCGAAAAGATATTTTTGGGAATGATCGATTTTTGAAAGGCGTTTTTTTAGATAATTAGGTAATAAAATTGGGTAAATGAAAAGTATTGTAGTTTTCTGTGGAAGTAGCACTGGTAATGAGCCTGAATTTGCGAACCAAGCCTATATGCTGGGCAGAACTTTAGCCGAGCAACGAATCACGACTGTTTATGGTGGTGCAAAAATTGGAATCATGGGTCAAGTAGCCCAGGGTGCCTTAGATGCTGGAGGAAAGGTTGTAGGAGTTATTCCTGAATTCTTAAAAAAAAGGGAAGTGTATCATACCTCCCTTACGGAGCTTATTAGTACTCAAAACATGCATGAACGTAAGCTAAAAATGCATGAACTCTCTGACGGAATTATTATGTTGCCAGGTGGTTTTGGAACCCTAGAAGAGTTTTTTGAGATGCTGACTTGGGGTCAATTAGGCTTGCATCAATATCCGATAGGTATTTTAAATACGAATGGCTTTTACGACGATTTATTAAAAATGCTTCAAAGTATGGTGAATAAAGGTTTCGTGAAAAAAGAAAATTTTGAAATGATTTTAGTAAGTAGTACCATTCCTGATTTATTACAAAAAATGGAAGGCTATGCGCCACCTAAAATTATAAAATGGCTACAAAAAGAGCAACTTTAATAAGAGCTAGCCTCGAGTAATACCAATACGATTAACCAAATTAGTACATGAATATCAAAGATAAAATTGAGGAGCTAAGAAATACCCTTCGGGCACATAACCATAGGTATTATGTGTTAGATACACCGACAATTTCAGATTACGATTTTGACATGCAACTCAAAGAATTGCAGGATTTAGAAGCACAACACCCTGAATTTTATGATGCGAGTTCGCCTTCGCTTCGAGTAGGAGGCGCCATCACTAAAAATTTTGATACTGTAGTACACGAAAGCCGCATGTATTCTTTGGATAATAGTTATTCCAAAGATGATTTAGAAGATTGGGAAAAGCGAATTCAACGTGTTCTGGGTGATGTACTTGTTGAGTTTACTTGCGAATTAAAATATGACGGGGCGTCTATAAGTATTAGCTATGAAGACGGGAAATTAACTCAGGCTTTAACTCGTGGAGATGGTTTTCAAGGCGATAATGTAACCACTAATATTAAAACTATAAAGTCAATTCCCTTACAATTAAAGGGCGATTATCCTCAGAAGTTCGACATTCGAGGGGAGATTGTTTTGCCATTTGAGGGCTTTGCAAAAATGAATGCAGAGCGCATAGAAAATGGAGATGAGCCGTATATGAATCCTAGAAATACAGCTTCTGGAAGCCTAAAGTTACAAGATAGTGCTCAAGTAGCACGCCGTCCTTTAGACTGCTTGTTATATGGTATTGTAGGCATGCAAACAGGAATTACCTCGCAATTTCAAATGTTAGAAAAGGCAAGGGAATGGGGTTTTAAAGTGCCAACGGTGGCTAAACTTTGTAAATCAATTGAAGAGGTTATGGCTTTCGTAGCCTATTGGGATAGTCATCGGCATGAGTTGCCCTATGAAACGGATGGTGTGGTCATCAAGGTAAATAACCTGCAGCATCAAGAAGAGTTAGGCTATACGTCTAAGTCACCACGTTGGGCCATGGCCTACAAATTTAAAGCAGAACAGGTCTCGACGGTCTTGCATGAAATTACTTATCAGGTAGGCAGAACAGGTGCTATTACCCCAGTAGCAAATTTAGCTCCTGTCTTATTGGCTGGCACAACGGTAAAAAGAGCTTCATTGCACAATGCAGATCAGATTGAAAAGTTTGACATACGCGAACGTGATACAGTTTTTGTAGAAAAAGGAGGAGAAATAATTCCGAAAATAATAGGGGTTGACTTTAGCAAGCGACCTACAGACTCAAAACCCACGATATATATTCAACGGTGTCCTGAATGCAACACCTTATTAGAACGTAGCGAGGGTGATGCTAAGCACTATTGTCCTAACTATTATGGTTGTCCACCTCAAATTACAGGACGTATTCAACATTTTATCTCTCGTAAAGCGATGGATATTGAAGGCATGGGCGGCGAAACAGTAGAATTACTTTTTAAAGAAGGCTTGATTCGTAATTATGCAGATTTATATAGGTTATCAAAAGAAGATGTGATGCCTTTAGATCGTATGGCAGAAAAGTCTGCGGAAAATTTAGTTTCAGGAGTTAAAGCATCCGTTACTATTCCTTTTGAAAGAGTGCTTTTTGCATTGGGAATAAGGTTTGTTGGCGAAACAGTAGCTAAAAAACTAGCCAAGGCCTATAAAAATATTGACGCTTTAATGGTAGCCAATATTGAAGAGTTAGTACAAGTCGATGAAATAGGAGAGCGCATTGCGCACAGTGTGGTTGAATTTTTTAAGAACGACCTCAATCAAAGGATTATTCAAGATTTAAAGAGCTTTGGCGTTCAGTTTGAATTATCCGCAGAAAAATTAGAAAATCAAACCGAAGATTTAAAAGGACAAACTTTTGTTATTTCTGGTGTGTTCGAAAATGTGAGTCGCGATGATTTGAAAAAGTTGATAGAGGATAATGGAGGTAAAGTGGGTTCTTCCGTTTCATCGAAAACCACCTATTTAGTGGCTGGTGACAATATGGGGCCCAGCAAGCGAACAAAAGCTGAAAACCTTGGTGTAGCCATTATATCAGAAGATGATTTTTTAGCTATGATAGGTCCTAGGTAATGAAAAGGAGTTATTTGTTTTGAAACGAACACTTATATTGTTTTAACAATAACTCCTTTTTTAGGTAATTTTTTAAATTGGCTTCCTACCAGAAATAATATTGTAAAGAATTACGATTACTGCGATTACAATTAGAATGTGAATTAAACTGTTAGTACCCATTCCAGGGATAATGTTTAACATTCCTAAAAGCCAAATTACAATGCAAATTACGGCTACAAGCCAAAGAAGACTTCTCATGATATTTAATTTATTGGTTATAGTAAAAGTAGGGGGTATTACTCTTAAAGGATGCTCTTATTAAATAAATAAATAACCCAATTGAAATGGGCTACTCAAATCCTACGAATTCACTTAAAAATTATCAAAACTTTTAAATCGCTCTAAAAAATAAAGAGCCCAGTCAAGAATAGACATTTTCGCAGCATGGCATATGCTTTGCAGCAAAAGGAGATAAGCCCGTCTTTGCTCGTGCACAAGCATAGCATAAGCGAACGGCTAGTAAAATAAGCCTGCTTTCACAGAAAAAAAATTGGTGATTTTTTAATACCAGCTGTGGGTATTAAAAGCTTAATACGCCTTTTCGTAAAGATAGCTTAGTAGAAGAATTGAAAGAAATAGTAGTAGATTTATGATAAAAAAAATCCCATTCGTAAATCGAATGGGATTTTGTAAAATTTAGAAAGTATATATTATAGTACTTTTACATTTACTGCATTTAAACCTTTTTTACCTTCTTCTAAATCAAACTCAACTTCATCGCCTTCGCGAATTTCATCGATTAATCCAGAAATGTGTACAAAATGATCTTTGTCTACTCCATCTTCAGTGATAAAACCAAAACCTTTAGTGTCATTGAAGAATTTTACTGTTCCTTTACTCATGTTAAAAAATTAAATATTAATAGTATTTTAAAGTGCAAAGATGATGCCAAAATTTAGAATAAACACTATACTGGACCAGTTAATTTACTTTAAATAAGAAAATTACAATTCTTTTTTAAAACAGATACTATTTTGCATCCCTTTATATTGTCCATAATTCTCAATAATTTGATAGTTGTTTTTTTGATATAAGGCAATAGCGTCAGGTTGGCGAATTCCTGTTTCTAATATGCAAAAGCTGAAATTTTGCAATTTCGCGCAATTTTCTAATTCATTTAAAATAGTAGACCCAATTCCTTTACCTTGATATTCTGGTATCACATACATTCTTTTTATTTCAGCGGTATTTAAGTCATAATTTTTAAATGCACCACAGCCAATTGCTTTTTTATTTTTATACACCACAATGACCTGCGAAAGGCCTTCAAGACTATTGAATTGATTGTAAAATGCGTGTTCATCTCCGTCTTTTACACGTAAATCTTCGTCTAAAGCCTTCGTTAACTGTTGAAAGTCTTCATCCTCGTAGTTTGTTTTTTTGATGCTATAGGTCATGTATCTTTTTAAATAGTAATGCTTAGCCCTTCTGATGTGATGTTCTTTTCACTGTCAAAATAAAAATCAATTTTACCCAAATGAACTCCGTAACATCCTACTTGATTTACTAAAACCTTGGTTCCTATGCCGTTATTAACGACTGTTGGTTTGTCTAAAAAAGTATGGGTATGTCCGCCAATAATAAGGTTAGTGAATTTTGTTTTAGCGGCTAACTTTAAATCATCTGGTTTATCAGAACTGTATTGGTAGCCTAAATGCGATAAACAAATAACCAAATCACAGTATTCCTCTTCCTTTAAAATTCGCTCCGTGTTTTGTGCTATTTCAAAAGGGTTTAAATACTGAGTTTCCTTAAATAATTTTTTACTCACCAAGCCTTCCAGTGCAATTCCAAGTCCATAAACGCCTATTTTTATGCCATCAACAGTATAAATTTCATAAGGTTTGGTGTACCCGTTCATCACTGTATTTTTAAAGTCATAATTTGCAGACAAAAGTTTAAAACTTGCATGCGGCAATTGCGCAAATAAGCCATCAATTCCGTTATCAAAATCGTGATTGCCAATAGTAGCAGCGTCGTACTTTAGCATACTCATCAATTTAAACTCTAATTCACCCCCATAAAAATTAAAATAGGGCGTTCCTTGAAAAATATCTCCAGCATCAAACAATAGGGTATTCGGATTCTCCTGCCTTAACCGCTGTACTAAGGTTGCTCTTCTGGCTAAGCCACCTAAATTTGGGAAATTGGCATCACTTTTAGGGAATGGGTCTATATGGCTATGAACATCATTGGTATGAAGAATGGATATTTTTTTTGTGGTTGCGTTAAGACAAGAATTTAACGATAATCCTCCTAAGCCTACAAATGCTGTACTCGCTGTGGTATTCGATAAAAATTTTCTTCTGTTCATGCTTAGTTTTCTAGTTGTATAAATCTATCGTCAATTGTAGGAGCAAGGGTATCCATCTTGCCAAAATAATCGATCATTATATTTCTTATTAAATAATCGGTTTCGGTTAAAGACACATGATCCTCAAAAAAGCTCATATTATCACCACCAGTAACCAAATAATTGGAGGTTGCTACATAGTAGATTTTTTCTTCGTCAAATGGCTTCCCTTGAATATGAACAGCAGCTAAACTATCATCTTTTTTTAGAATTATTTGAATTCCAGCGATAGGATGCGGGGTTTTATTTTTTACTAAATAGCGTATCATTTCGCGCATCGCTGTTCCTTTTAAACCCACGACAACAACAGAGTTTTCGAAGGGCATAATTTCGTAACCCGTTCTAGCAGAGACATTTCCTATAGAAATAGGGCTGCGAATACCACCCTGATTAAGTAGTACAAAATCAATAGTATGTGTAGTTCTGGCCTTAAACACCGGATTTGCTAGCGCTAATACGGCGTCAGCCATTAAATTTCCTGCTGAGGTATTTAGTTTGCCATCGGTTTTCGAGATGTATACCGATGCGTAAGCCAATGTACTATCTAAAACTTCGTCAATTCGTTGTTTATACGGTAGCACAAAATCAGTGATTTCTTTGCTTTCTGGTATACTATCTGTTACAGAAATCCGTTTTCCAACGATCCCGCTTAGGCTTTGTTTTTGTTCCTTACAAGAAACAAAAAATAAAATTGTTATAAATATAACAAAATGTTTAATTTTTAAAATCATAATAGTGTTTATCTTCGTATAACAATTGCTGTGAATATTATTTACCTTTGTACAAATGTAAAAATTCATGTTTTTAAAAGCTATAAAACAAAGATTAAAACATAAGTCTGGACGTAAATTTATTAAACAATTGTTACAGCAACCTTCAAAGGATGTGGTACAGGGGAATAAAATAAAGTCTATAGGGTGTATCGTAGATTTAGAGAAATTTGATGATACTACTTTGTTTTATAAATTTATTGAGGAGTTTAAGCTTAGGCCAAATTCGGTGAAGATTATTGGGTATAAAAATTTTTATGATAAAAATTCGCCTTATTCAACGCCTGTTTTCTCAGACAAAGACTTAGGCTGGAAAGGTAAAATTGAAAATAGTTACGCATTAGAGTTTATGAATCGGGAGTATGATTTGTTGATTAATTATTATACAGACGATCATATTTTATTACAATTAATGACTCTAAAAACAAAAGCAAGAATACGCGTTGGTTTTAGCGAAGTTGATAAAAATTTAAATGATTTAATTTTACACACTCCAATTTCTAATTTTGATCTGTTCAAGAAGGAGTTAAAGAAATATTTAAAAATATTTAAAGAAATAGAATAGCTATGAATAGTTTACACGGTACAGGAGTGGCATTAATTACGCCGTTTCACAATGATTTTTCGGTAGATTTAATTGGTTTGGAGCGGGTTGTGGAGCACAACATAAGTGGTGGCGTAGATTATTTAGTAGTTTTAGGGACGACTGCCGAAACAGCCACCTTAACAGAAACGGAAAAGAAGCAGGTGATTGAAACCGTCATTAAAACGAATGCAGGCAGGTTGCCTTTGGTTTTAGGAGTCGGAGGCAATAATACAACCTTAGTTGTTGAAGCATTAAAAACTATTGATTTGTCGGAATTTGCTGCCATATTATCTGTATCGCCTTACTACAACAAGCCTACACAAGAGGGGATATACCAACATTTTAAAGCGATCTCAAATGCTTCCCCTAAACCTGTCATTATTTATAATGTTCCTGGAAGAACAGGGAGTAATATGTTACCAGAAACGACCTTGCGTTTAGCGACTGATTTTAAAAACATTATCGCTATTAAAGAAGCGTGTGGCAACATGCTTCAAATAAAAGAAGTCTTAGAGGCAAAACCATCCAAATTTTTAGTAATATCTGGCGATGACGCTACTGCATTACCTACCGTCTTAGCTGGAGGTGCAGGAGTTATTTCTGTAATTGGTCAAGGTTTGCCGAACGAATTTTCTAAAATGATAAACTTAGGATTAGCGCGAAAAGTAGGTGAGGCCTATGAAATTCATCACCGATTAGAGGAAGGAATGCATTTAATTTTTGAAGAAGGTAACCCTGCTGGAATTAAAGCTATTTTTGAGCTATTAGGTATTTGCACAGCTCAGGTGAGGTTACCTTTGGTAAAAGCTAGTGCCAATTTAAGCGCTAAATTATCTTCTTTTGTAAAATCATTAAATTCAGTATCAGTGTAACAAATAGGGCCACTTTATCTTTTGAACGTTAAAACTTCGCTAAAATAGTTGTTTGCGAAGGTATTCGCTTTACTTTAGCTTAATAAAAATGTTTTTTAAATCCATTTAGAATCCTTAATTTTGCAAAATGTTTAGAAAATTGCGACCATTTTTTAGTACATTAGTTTTGGTATTGGTATTGAGCTCCTGCAGTGAGTATCAAAAAGTACTTAAAAACGAGGATGTTAAAGCGAAGTATGATATGGCTGAAAAGTTGTACGAAGCCAAAGACTTTAAACGTGCTAATGTTATATTAGAACAAATATCCCCTCAATATATCGGAAAGCCTCAAGGAGAACGCGTTATGTTTTTCTTATCTGACTCGTATTACCAAATAAAAGACTACAACAATTCAGGCTATTATTTTGAACGTTTTTTAAAATCGTATGCCAAAAGTGATAAGGCACAAGAAGCCGCATTTCTAGGCGCTAAAAGTTATTATCTACTTTCTCCTAAGTATTCATTAGATCAAACTGATACGGACAAAGCGCTCATGAAGCTTCAATTATTTATAAATGCCTACCCTAATTCTGAATACTTACCTCAGGCCAACGAAATGGCTCAGGATTTAACACAGAAAAAAGAACAAAAGGCATTTGAGATTGCAAAACAATTTACGAAATTAGGGGAGTTTTATAAGTTAGAATTTTCTATTTCTGCGATAGCAGCCTTAGATAATTTTATGCTTGATTTTCCAGGATCTTTTTACAAAGAAGATGCGCTTTTTCACAAATTAAAAGCCTTAACAAATTTAGCTTTAAACAGTACTGAACAAAAAAAGAGACAGCGTTTGTCAGATGCAAAGGCATCTTATGACGTTTTGAAAAAGAACTTTCCACAAACCCAGTTCGAAAAACAGGCTTTGGCGTTGATGGAAAAAGTGAACAAAGAATTAGAAAATTATTCCAAATAAAAACATTGATAGTATGAATATGAACGATTTAAAAAACTCAAAAGCTCCTGTTTCTACAGTAACCATTAACAAGAATGAATTTGATGCTCCTACAGGAAACATTTATGAAGCTATCTCAATAGCTGCTAAAAGAGCTGTTCAAATAAACTCTGAAATCAAAAAAGAGTTACTTGAGAAACTAGAAGAGTTCGCTACGTACAGCGATAGTTTAGAAGAGGTTTTCGAAAATAAAGAGCAAATTGAAGTTTCAAAATTTTACGAAAAACTACCAAAAGCTCATGCACTAGCGGTAAATGAGTGGTTAGAAGATAAAATATATCACAGAAATACAGCCAAAGATCTAGAGTAAATATGTTAAGCGGAAAAAAAATTCTTTTAGGTATTACTGGAGGTATTGCCGCTTACAAAACTACTTTTTTGGTCAGGTTATTAGTAAAAGCTGGCGCTGATGTTAAAATTATTTTAACGGATAGCGCCAGTTCTTTTGTTTCGCCCCTAACGCTCGCTACACTTTCGAAAAATCCTGTTTTATCCTCTTTTGTAAAGGAAGAAGCGCATAGTGTATCTTGGAATAACCACGTAGCACTTGGCTTATGGGCCGACTTTATGCTTATTGCACCAGCTACGGCCAATACGCTTTCTAAAATGGCAAATGGCAGCTGTGATAATTTATTATTGGCTACCTACTTATCTGCTAAATGCCCAGTTTTTTTTGCACCAGCGATGGATTTGGATATGTACCATCACCCTACCACAAAAGAATCGTTTAAAAAATTAACTTCTTTTGGAAATAGTATGATACCCGCTACCTCTGGGGAACTAGCAAGCGGATTGCATGGTGAAGGCAGAATGGCAGAACCCGAGGCTATTGTTGCCTTTATAAAACAACATATAGTAAAAGGCTTAGCCTTAAGTGGTAAAAAAGTACTTATTACAGCTGGACCCACCTATGAAGCCATAGACCCTGTTCGGTTTATTGGCAACCATTCTTCAGGTTTAATGGGTTTTGAGCTGGCCAAGGCAGCTGCAAATTTAGGCGCTGAAGTGTTTTTAATTTCAGGACCCTCACATTTAACTATTCAACATGATTTGGTTCATCTAACGCGAGTGGTTTCGGCTGATGAAATGTACCATGAAGTTCATAAGCACTACAGCTTTGTAGATATCGCCATAGCGGCTGCTGCCGTAGCAGATTATCGTCCTAAAACTGTGGCAGTTCAGAAAATTAAAAAAAGTGAAGCCAACTTGTCTATAGACTTCGTTAAGAATAAAGATATTCTATACGCGATGGGAGAGCTAAAAAAGTCACAGTTTTTGGTCGGATTTGCCCTAGAATCAGAAAATGAGGTAGAAAATGCCATAGGAAAACTTAAAAAAAAGAATTTAGATGCCATTGTTCTTAATTCTTTAAATGACGTTGGTGCTGGTTTTGGTAAAAAAACTAATAAAATAGCTTTCATAGATAAGAATTCTTTAATTAAAACGTTTGATTTAAAAACTAAGGCTGAAGTAGCTTTGGATATTTTGAATCAGATAATACAAAGAATGCATGCTTAAGTATTTCTACTTACTTGTTCTCCTACTACTGCCATTTTTTGGAACTGCACAGGAAATAAATGCTGTAGTTACCGTAAATTCAGATCAAGTAAGCCAGACGAACCAACAAATATTTAATACTTTAGAAAGGTCATTGAATGATTTTGTAAATAAAACAAAATGGACCAATAGAACGTACAAAGAAGTTGAAAAGCTAAACGTTCGCATGTTTATAACGGTAACTGAATTTCAAAATAACAGATTCAAAGCAAGCATTCAATTGCAATCCTCTAGACCAGTCTTCAATACAGCTTATGAAAGTCCGGTTTTTAATTATAAGGACAATCAATATAATTTTGAGTATACTGAATTTCAGCCTCTAGTATTTAATGAAAATGTTTTTGAATCTAATTTAGTAAGTGTTGTTGCATTTTATGCCTATATTATGTTGGGTATTGATGCAGATACTTTTGAGTTAGAGGGAGGTACTGATTTTTACCGAAAGGCTCAGAATATAGTGACCCAGGCTCAAGGTGTTAATTCTGCAGGATGGAGTCAAGATACCAAAGAAAGGACTCGTTTCGAATTAGTAGATAATTTAATGTCGAATACGTTTAAAGAATATAGGGCTGTGATGTATAATTATCATAGAAAAGGCTTAGATATTCTGGCAGATAATAACAGCACAGGAAAACAAGTGATTTCAGGAAGCATGCGTCTACTAGAAACTTTAGTGAAGAGAAGACCAAATGCCTTTTTAATTCAGACTTTTTTTGATGCAAAATCAGAAGAAATTCAAAATGTTTTTTCAGATGGTCCCAAGGTAGATGTTGTACAGTTAAAAGATATTTTAAACCGTATCGCGCCCTTGTATTCTAAAACTTGGAATGCTATTACCTATTAGTATTTTTAAAGAAAAGCATTTACGATGCAAACTGTGATAAAACCGGTTATAGCTAATATTGTGGTCATCATGGTCCATGATTGAAAGGTTTCTTTTTCAGAAATTTTTAAATATTGCCCAACCAACCAAAATCCACTATCATTTACGTGAGAAAAAATACTTGCCCCGGATGCGATGGCAATGACTAAACAGGCCAATTGAGCATCTCCGAAATTGGTTTGAACAAGTAGTGGTGCAACCAAACCTGCAGCTGTGATCATGGCAACGGTTGAAGAACCTTGAATAATACGCACTATAGCAGCACTTACAAAGGCAAAAGCTAGTATAGGGAAGCCTATATTTGTCAATGAAGTGGCCAACAGTTCTCCGGCGCCCGTAGTGGTTAAAACTTGTTTGAAAACACCTCCTGCACCCGTTAATAAAATAATTGTTCCGGCGGGTTCTAATGATTTACTAGTAATTTTAAAGAGTTTTTCTTTACTAATTTTTCTTTTAATTCCGAAAAAGTACCAAGCCAATAAATTCGCAATGATTAATGCTGAAAATGGGTGCCCAATAAGTGCTATAAAATTAAGTAATCCATAAGGTACATGAAGAATTATACCACTGCTGATAAAGGTGTTTAGTAGAATTAAAACAATTGGAGTACTAATAATCCATAGGGTTAGGCTTATGTTTGGTAATTGATTACTGTCATTTTTTGACAGTTCTGCAGGGGCTTCGACATGAATTTTCTGAGCAATAAATTTACCGAAAACCAATCCGCTAAGTAATGCGGTCGGGATTCCAACGATAAATCCTATTAAAATAACCCAACCCAGTTCTGCACCAATGATTTCTGCAACGGCAATGGGGCCAGGAGTAGGGGGGATAAAAGCATGCGTAATGGCTAAACCTGCTAATAGTGGTATAGCATATAATAGTAATGATTTTTTAGTTTTACGTTGTAAGGCATAAATCATAGGTACTAGAATAATAAATGCAACATCAAAAAACACAGGAATTGCAATTAAAAACCCAGAGATTACCATCGCAAGAGGTGCATTTTTTAACCCGAATTTCCGAATCATGAAATCGGCAATAGTTTTGGCACCTCCTGAATATTCTAAAATAGCACCAAACATGGCCCCTAAACCCACCACTGTGGCTACAAATCCCAGGGTGCTCCCCATACCGTCTTTTATGGTATCAATAATTTCTTTAGCGTTCAATCCCGCAATTAAACCAACGGTAATGCTACCAATTAATAAGGCTATAAAGGCATTTATTTTAAGTCTTAGAATTAGAAATAGCAGAATTGCAATACCTAAAACTACAGCTAATATTAATTGAGTTTCCACTACTTAAGTTGTTTTATTATTTCAGAAATAATTTGTTCTGGAGATCTATCGATCGGTACCCTGATAACAGCTTCAGTAGCATCGGGTACTTCTAAAGCATCAAACTGAGAGTTCAGTAATTCAGTGGGCATAAAATGATCTTTTCTACTCCCCATTCGGTTTAAAATCAAATCAAAAGAACCTTCTAGAAATATAAAAAAATGATTTTTTAACTGGTGGTGTAAGGTAGTTCTATAGCTCTTTTTTAAGGCAGAGCATGCAATAACAGCCCCATCTTTCTGGTGCGTTACAGCAATGCTATTTAGTTTTACCAACCAATCTTTTCTATCCTTATCATTTAAAGGCTTTCCAGCCGCCATTTTATCAATATTGGCTTTGGGGTGATAATCATCTCCATCAAAAAACGGAAGGCCTAAATCTGCGGCTAATAATTTCCCAATGGTGGATTTACCAGTACCAGAGACGCCCATGACAAAAAATACAAAACCTTCGTTATTTTTCATTCGTGTGGTGGTCTATTTTTTTTAAAATTTCGTCCAAATTCTCATTGTGCTTTACCCAAATGGTATTCTTGCTTTTCTTGAACCAAGTTAGTTGTCGTTTCGCGAACCTTCTCGTGTTTTTTTTGATTTCGGAAATCGCGAAATCTAACTCCCATTCAGCCTCAAAATACTTAAATAATTCTTTATAACCAACTGTTTGTAAAGCGTTTAGATCTTTATAGGGGAGGAGCGACTTTACTTCTTCCAGTAAACCATTAGCTAACATCATATCCACTCGTTGGTTTATTCTGTCATAAATTAGTTCACGATCAGCTTCAATACCCACGGTAATTACATTAAAATTTCTTTTTGACTTGGTTTGGGCTAAAAATGATGAATAAGGTTTGCCAGTACCTAAACAAATTTCTAAGGCTCTTATAAGTCGGTGTGGGTTTTGTAAATCTACTTTTTCAAAATAGCTAGGATCTTCTTTTTTTAAGAGTTCTTGAAGAGTAGAAATACCTTCAGTTGCTAATTTTTGATTTAAACTTGCACGTATATCTGGTGCTACTTCAGGAAAATTATCTAAGCCTTTGGTGACAGCATTTACATACAATCCGCTTCCTCCAACCAAAACCAGTATCTGATGTTTTAGAAATAATTTCTCTATCAGAACAACGGCTTCGCGTTCAAAGTCGCCAACAGAGTACGCATCTAATACGCTTTTATGTTGAATAAAATAATGTTGTGCTGCTGCTAATTCGGAAGAAGTTGGCACCGCAGTGCCGATTTTCATTTCTTTAAAAAACTGTCTAGAATCTGCAGAAATAATGGCCGTGTTGTATTTTACCGCTAAATCGATAGCTAATTTAGTTTTACCAATAGCCGTTGGACCCACAACAGATATAAGGGTTTTTTTCATTATAATTTACTTCCGCAGTTATAACAATGGGAGGCATCGTCTCGATGCCCTTCTTTGGCACAAGTAGTACAGGCTTGTGTATTCACATGTACATAGGTGCCTTCTTTGGCACCAACGGCCGAATTTCCTTTTAAATGCTTACCAAATTCTACCGTTACTATACCTGTCGGTACAGCAATAACCCCATAACCTACAAGCATAATAATGGTGGCTAGAAATTGTCCTTGGGGTGTTATGGGAGCAATATCTCCATACCCCACTGTCGTTAGGGTAACAATGGTCCAATAAACACTTGTGGGGATACTTGTAAAGCCGGCTTCTTCGCCTTCTACCAAATACATTAAAGTACCCAATATGATGGCTACAATGGTCACTGCAAATAGAAAAACAGTAATTTTAGCCCTGCTTGCTTTTAAAGCATTTTTTAATTGTGAGGCTTCTCCTAAAAAACGAACTAATTTTAAGATTCTAAAAACACGCAACAATCTAAAAGCTCTTAGGGCAAGTAGCACTTGCGATCCAGCTAAGACATACGATAAATATAACGGAATCGTAGAAAGTAAATCTATAATCCCATAGAAACTAAAAATATATTCAGTAGGTTTTTTAATACTAACAACTCTGGCTATGTATTCTATGGTAAAAAATATGGTAACAACCCATTCTAAGGTTAACAAAGTGCTATGGTATTTAGCATCAATACCTTGTATGCTTTCAAGCATTACTAAGATAACACTAATGATAATTAAAAAAAATAAAGCAATATCAAACCATTTACCCATGGGTGTATCGGCTTCATAAATAATTTCATGAATTTTACTTTTCCATTTAATTTGCGATCCTTTGTTTTTCAATGGGCTTTAATTAAGGTCTAGAATATGTTTTACTTTTCTTTTTCTTAAATAGGTTTCTATGATATGGTTGGTGTTTGCGTTACCGTCCATAGGAGCAATAATTGTTTCTAATATTTTTGTCGTATTGATTTGATAATTTAGATCACAAAAACCGAGTCCCTTAAAGATACCATTTTTAATTAAAATAACACTTTGTTCCCCCAGAACTCGTCCTTTATCAACAATGACTATGTTTTTATCGTTTAAGCTATACTTTAATAAGACTTCTTGAACTCTTTTATTGTACGCTTCTGTATTTTCTTTTTGAACACAAGCGCCTAAACAAGTACCCTCGTCGTATTTTGAACAATTGCTTTTGGCTTGTGAGAGTCCGTTTAATTTATTGCACAATTGAAATTCATCTCTAATGGCGTGCAGAAAATTCTCTGCAGCTTCTAAACTCGTAAACGTGGTTACCCTTAAGTGAATGTTATTCGTTAATTTTTCGGCTTTTAACTGTAAATACCCTTGTTCATTAGGTACGGCATATACCGCAAAAGAAAATAACTGTCTTTTGTAATATGCGTTGTATTTTGGTTTGTTTCTGATCAACTCTTCGTTTTCTTTTAAAAGTGCAACAAGTTCGCTACCCGTTTTTTCGTAGGTAACACTTCGCATTTCTTTTTGAATTTTACGAGCTCTATTGCCGCTATTGGTAAAATACTGGTTGACTCTTTTTTTGATGTTACTGCTTTTGTTCAAGAGAATAATTTCAGCCTCTTTATTGTGCATATAAAAAACACCAACTTCCGATGGTAATTCTTCGACAATATCTAGTTGTCTCGGTGAAAGTTCCCCAAGGGTTTCAGCCTTTACCACCGTTTTTATGATGGTTTTATCCAAATCTTTAGATAAGAGTAGTTTAAATAGTTTTAAAGTAGCTAAAGCGTCTCCATTAGCTCTATGACGGTCACTTACCGGAATGCCTAGTGAGCGTACAAGCTTACCTAAACTATACGATTCTGCTTCTGGCAGTAATTTTTGAGCTAATTCGACCGTACAAATGGTTTTTCGTTCAAAATTATAGCCTAAGCGCCTAAATTCGGTTCTTAAAATACGATAATCGAACTGCGCGTTGTGAGCAATAAGTACACAGTCTTCGGTAATTTCGATGATACGTTTGGCGACTTCGTAGAATTTCGGGGCAGTAGTCAGCATTTTATTGCTGATCCCCGTAAGGTTTACCACAAAAGGCTGAATATCTTTTTCAGGGTTCACTAAGCTTATGAACTGGTCAACCACCTCGTGGCCATCAAACTTATGAATAGCTATTTCGGTAATACCCTCTTCATTGTATTTTCCTCCAGTAGTTTCAATATCTAATACGGCGTACATCAAATTAAATCAGAATTCTATTATTCGTATTTATAACAAATACGTTTCGTTATTTTTGGTAAAGATACTTTTTCGCTTATAAGGAAACTACTTAGAATAACTTTTTATCTACTTCCGAAAATACTACTGCCAATCCTAACCATAGTACTGCCTTCTTCTATTGCAATTTTATAGTCACCGCTCATGCCCATCGATAAAACCTTTAGGCTTGAAATTTTGTTTTTAGCAGCATCAAAAAGCGATTTCAAAAATTGAAATTCGCCACGAACTTGAGCTTCGTTGTCTGTAAACGTAGCCATCCCCATCAACCCCACTACTTGAATATGCTTTAAATTTCGGAAAGTATCACTTGCTAATATTTCAAAAAGCTCCGTTTCATCTAAACCAAACTTTGTATCTTCTTTAGCGATGTGAATTTGTAACAAACACGGAATTACTCTATCGTACTTTTTCGCTTGTTTGTTAATCTCTTTTAATAATTTAAAGCTATCTACGCCATGAATTAAATGTACATATTCTGCCATGTATTTTACCTTATTGGTTTGTACATGACCAATCATGTGCCACTCCATATCTTTAGGTAAGTCTTCCCATTTCTGGGTCATTTCTTGCACTTTGTTCTCTCCAAAAATACGCTGACCCGCTTCGTAGGCTTCTAGTAAGTCACTATTCGGTTTTGTTTTTGAAACGGCCACAAGGGTCACGTTTTCAGGGATTGTTTTTTTTATGTTATTTAGATTCTCTGTAATCGACATGTTTTTTGTTGTAAGTTGTTCGTTGACGGTTGATCGTTTAGATGGTTTTATAGTGAGAAAGTTATTTTATTGTTTTGTTAGCTACTTTTTTAGCACAATGGTGATGGTGGCATGACGTAGCGAATTCTGCGGCCATACTGTGCTTCATTTCAAAAGCCAACGATGATTCTTTTAATCGCTCATTTTCAATCACTCTGTTTCATAAAGCCTTCTGACTTTGAGCTAAGCATGTTCATCCTTTTCAACAAGACTTACTATTTGAAAAAGTATCATTACAATTTTCAAGACTGGAACTATCCAAAAATAGCGTAAACCCAAAACATTTTCTACCGACACCTATAAGGAGTTCCCCCTTTGAGAGTTAGGTTTTTTTTAACCCTTTAAAAACGCCTTCGCCACATGCTCTGCTTTTCTCGACTGCGTATAATCATAAAAGCCTTCACCAGATTTAACGCCTAATTTATGTGCCATGACCATATTGACTAGCAGAGGACAAGGGGCGTATTTCGGGTTTTTAAATCCGTCGTGCATAACGTTTAAGATGGATAGGCAAACATCTAAACCAATAAAATCAGCCAATTGTAAAGGTCCCATCGGGTGCGCCATACCTAATTTCATCACCGTATCAATTTCTTGAACACCAGCAACACCGTTGTATAAGGTTTCAATAGCTTCATTAATCATAGGCATTAAAATTCTATTTGCCACAAAGCCAGGGTAATCATTAACTTCCGTAGGTGTTTTTCCTAATTGTTCAGAAAGCTCCATAATTGTTTTTGTCACAGCATCAGAGGTATTGTAGCCTCTAATAATTTCGACTAATTTCATGATGGGTACTGGGTTCATAAAGTGCATACCAATCACTTTGTCAGCGCGTTTGGTTACGGATGCGATATGCGTAATAGAAATAGAAGAGGTGTTGGTCGCCAAAATAGTATCAGCATCACATACCTCGTCTAAATTCTTGAAAATCTTTAATTTTAAATCGATATTTTCTGTCGCAGCCTCTACCACTAAGTCAACCGTTTTGACTCCTTCTTTAAGGTCTGTAAAGGTGGTAATTTGGGCTAGCGTAGTCTTTTTATCTGCTTCAGAAATTACTTCTTTGGCGAGCATTCGATCTAAATTTTTAGTGATTGTTGCCATTCCTTTTTCCAAGGACTCACTTGAAATATCAATTAAATGGACCTTAAAACCGTTTTGAGCAAAAACATGTGCGATTCCGTTTCCCATTGTTCCTGCCCCGATAACTGCTATATTTTTCATTTTTTAGTGCTTTACGCTATAAGCTTTATGCTTTATGCTTTTTTGTTTGTAATTAATTCTAATGTTGTTCTTGTAATTTCTTATTTCATTATTTTGCCTACAGCCTACAGCCTACAGCCTACAGCCTACAGCCTACAGCCTACAGCCTAGAATGAAGCTATCACCTGTAAGGCTACCCGCAACGCATTCGTGCCTTGTTCCAAACTAACTACTGGAGTTGTATTGTTATTTATGGCGTCCGCGAAAGTTTCTAATTCATCTAAAATAGCATTGTTATTTTCTACATCAGGATTTTCAAAATAAATCTGTTTTCTTACGCCTTCTGCATTTTGAAGAATCATATCAAAATCTCCAGGATGTTCTGGAGCATCTTTCATTTTAACCACTTCTACTTTTTTCTCTAAAAAATCAACAGAAATATAAGCATCTTTCTGAAAAAAGCGCGATTTACGCATATTTTTTAAGGAAATTCTACTGGCTGTTAAATTGGCAACACAACCATTTTCGAACTCTATTCTGGCATTGGCAATGTCGGGAGAAGAACTCAAAACAGAGACGCCACTAGCGTTGATTTGCTTTACTTTCGAGTTAACAACACTTAAAATAGCATCTATATCGTGAATCATTAAATCTAATACCACCGGCACATCGGTTCCACGAGGATTAAACTCTGCCAATCGGTGAGTTTCAATAAACATAGGGTTTTGAATGTTATCCTTTACAGCGGAAAAAGCAGGGTTAAAACGTTCTACATGACCAACTTGACCTTTTACTGCGTGTTTCTTCTCTAAAAAAAGTAATTCTTCTGCTTCTTCAAGGGTATTGGTAATTGGTTTTTCGATAAACACATGTCGTCCTTTTTCCATCGCTTTTTTGGCGCAATCGAAATGAGAAAGGGTTGGAGTTACAATATCGACCACATCAACCGCATCAATAAGCGTATTTATATTGTCAAAATACTTGTAATCGAATTCGTCAGCTACTTTTTTACCGTTGATGGCATCAGGATCATAAAAACCTACCAAAGTATATTTTTCAGATTGATTGAGTAAACGTAAATGAATTTTCCCAAGATGACCCGCACCAAGCACTCCAACTTTTAGCATAAAAATATTTTTTTCAAAAATAAGGATACTTAAGGCTATATGCAACGCCAATTTGCATCAAATAAAGTTTTATAGCCCTGATGTGAAACTTTTATTTTCTTTTTGATAAAGTCTTCTTTACCTTAGCTCTTCCAAACTTAAACTCCATTGAAAGATACGCTCAAACATAAAGGGATGCGCAATAAATTAGCTGAAATTCTAGTTGAAAAGGGTATTGTGAATTCTAAAGTACTAGACGCTATAAAAACAATTCCGCGTCATTTGTTTTTAGACAGTAGTTTTGAGGATCATGCCTATCAAGATAAAGCATTCCCTATTGGTGCTGAGCAAACTATTTCTCAGCCTTTTACGGTAGCCTTTCAATCTGAACTTTTGCAGGTGAAACCGCATGATGAAATTCTTGAAATAGGAACAGGAAGCGGTTACCAAACGGCTGTTCTCTTGCATTTAAAGGCTAAAGTTTTTACCATAGAGCGTCAACAAGAACTGTTTAAAAAAACAAAGTTATTCTTTACTAAAATGGGGTATAGGCCAAAAAAAACCATTTTTGGTGATGGTTATATTGGTTTAGAGTCAGAAGCACCATTCGACGGTATCATTGTAACTGCGGGGGCTCCTTATGTCCCAAATCCCTTACTGGCACAATTAAAAATTGGAGGTAGACTTGTAATTCCAGTGGGTATTGACGAGCAAATAATGACCTTATTTATTCGAAAATCAGAATTAGAATTTGAAAAAAAAGAATTTGGTTCTTTTCGTTTTGTGCCGATGTTAGAGGACAAGAATTAATCTTTTGTTGCGCGCTCCAGCCGGTCGTTAATCGATTTTCCTAGTTCAACATCCGGAAAAGTCTCAGTGACAATCATATCTAGATGTAAATTATCCAAGTCATGTAGGCTTTTGTATAGTTTTGAGGCTGCTTCTTTTAAATTTTTCTTCTTGGATAATACGACTAACTTTTTGATGTTAGGAGCCACAATTGCTTTTGAAAAAACTAGTACACCTATATGTTTATCAGGATAGTTTTTGATAAATTGAGCTACATCGTGTACCAAAAATGTTTTGGTTGATGGTGCATAATGGCGTTCTAGCATACCCGGGGCATTGGGTGCTATTTCTTGCTTATTTTTTATTTTAATATCCCCAATGATCTTGGTTATTTCTTCAATCGAAATAGATCCGAGGCGATAAAGTACAGGTTCATTATTTTCAAAGCCGATAATGGTCGATTCTATTCCATTTTTACAAGTACCACCGTCTAGCACCATTTCAATGGCATCTTTAAAATAATTTTCTACATGAGTGGCGCTAGTGGGACTAATACTTCCAAATGGGTTCGCACTAGGCGCTGCTAAAGGAAAAGGTAGTTGCTGTAATAAACCTAAGGTTACAGGATGGTTTGGGATTCTAATCGCTACAGTATCTTTTCCTGCGGTCACTACATCAGGAACAGTGCTATTTTTTTTTAAGATTAAAGTTAATGAACCAGGCCAAAAGGCTTCTGCTAGCAATTTTGCTTTTTCAGGAAATTCACTGACCAATGCTTCTACTTTTTTCAAGGAGTCGACATGAACGATTAATGGATTAAAATGAGGTCTTTTTTTTACCTCAAATATTTTTCGAATTGCATTTTCACTATAGATATTTCCAGCTAAGCCGTAAACGGTTTCTGTAGGTATGGCTACAATAGCATTATTTTTTAATAGGCTTATAGCCTTAGAAATATCTTTCGAGATAATGGTCATAGTGGCACGTTGTTCGTTGACTTTTGAAATTTTTATAGTCTCTGTGGCTTATATATGGTGCAAATTTAAGTTGTTATATCTTTTCTTTTACCCCAAAACCACATTAAAATTCCACCGGTTATAAACATCCAAATGGCATAGGCCCCTATCGGAATACCCATTTCTACATTATTTAAAATGGAGGTAGCAATCACAAAGGCTAAGGTACCGTTTTGAATGCCACTTTCTACAGTTATAGAAATAGCATTTTTGAGGTTTAACTTAAATAATTTTGCCGTTAGGAAGCCTACACTCATCGTAAGTAAATTTAAGAGTAAGGTTACAAAACCTACTTCCTTCATTCCCCGGCCAATGATTGTGAAATTTGCGGCTATAACGGCTATAAAGACTGCAATGAATAAAAGTGCCGATGCCATTCGCATAGGTTTTTCCATTTGCTTGGCAAAACTTGGCTTGTATTTACGAACCAGCATTCCTATTGAAATTGGAATTACTGTTATTCCCATGATTTGTACCATAGTATCAGCAAGGGGTAATTTTATGAATACATTGGTATCAGTGCCAAAATAAGCTATGGCAAAATGTAGAATAAAAGGAATAGTTAAAATGCTTATCATACTAGAAAAAGCTGTTAGCGTAACAGATAAAGCGATATTTCCTTTGCAAATAAGGGTGATTAAATTACTTGTTGGACCACCTGGGCATGTAGCTAAAATCATTAGTCCCACAGCCATCACTGGGTTTAGGTCAAAAACTATGGCCAGCATAAAACCTATTAAAGGTAAAAAGATAAGTTGGTTGGTAAGGCCTAAAAAAATGGCTTTTGGATATTTCAGTATTCGAGTAAAATCGGCAGTAATTAAGGTCATCCCCATACCTAACATGATAATCGCTAAAGATAAGGGTAAAAATACCTTGCTGATTAGTTCGGCTATGGTCATGGATTATGGGGTGTTGGTTGCTGGTTCTTTTACTTATATTAATAGTGTAGACTTAATTATTAAAACTTTTTTTAATTCGATCTAAACTTTTTTTGTTATCACGATCTTTGATTGTTTCTCGCTTATCAAAGAGTTTTTTACCTTTAGCCAGAGCAACATTTATTTTGGCTAAACCCCTTTCGTTTAAAAAAAGATTCAGTGGAACAATCGTAAGCCCTGTGTTTTTAACTTCTTTCTCTAATTTTTTAAGTTCTCCACGATTTAAAAGTAGTTTACGTGCTGCTTTTGGTGCGTGGTTATAATGGGTGCCATGCGAGTATTCATCGATCTGCATGTTTATGATGAATAATTCACCACGATCATTAAACTCACAAAAACTTTCTGAGATAGAGGCTTTGCTCAAGCGTATTGATTTAATTTCAGTACCGGATAGTACTAAGCCAGCGGTGTAGGTATCCAGAATTTCGAAGTCAAACCTGGCTCTTTTATTTTTTATATTTATCTTCTTTTGTATCACATGAACAAAAATAATAACAATTAAACGATAAATAGTAGCTAATTTGGACAGAATTAAAAATTCTTGTCGAAATTTGTAATGTTTACATCATAGTAGGACTATTAAAATAAAAAAATATGAGGTTCATCGCTTTAGTATCTTTTCTGCTTTTTATGACTGCTTGTAAAAACACGACTAAAAAAGAATGGTCTGCGCAGGAGATCATCAATAAATCAATCGAAGTAGCTGGTGGCGACCTGTATAAGCATAGCAGTATACGTTTTGATTTTAGAGATAAAACGTACATATCAGAAGAAAACGGTGCCGTTCTAAAGCGAATTTTCAAGAGTGACTCTTTGAGCTATATGGATATTAAAAGAACCAATAGTTTTCAGCGCTATGTTGATAATTTGGAAATAGAAATATCGGACTCCCTGGCAACTGTCTACGGTAATTCTGTTAATTCGGTACACTATTTTGCACAATTACCCTATCGATTAAATGATGCAGCAGTAAACAAACAACTTTTGAAAGCTACAAGCCTAAAAGGTAAAGACTACTATGTGGTTCAAATTGGTTTTGATAAGGAAAACGGCGGTGATGATTTTGATGATACCTATGTGTATTGGATAAATACAGAAACCTTTAAGCCAGATTATTTAGCTTATGAATTTCACACAGATGGTGGAGGTGTTCGCTTCAGAGAAGCCTACAATGAGCGGTATGTTAATGGGATTAGGTTTGTAGATTATAAAAATTACAAACCTGAACAAGAGACTATCACTGTTTTACAAACAGCTGAGGCATTTGAAAAGAATCAACTGGTTTTTTTATCAGATATTCAATTAGAAAATATTGCGGTAATCTTGGATCATTAATCCATTTTTAAACGTATATCGGTAGCTTTCCCATCAATAATACGTACAATAAAAAGACTGCTATTGTCGTAATCATCCATATCAGCATATTTATTTTCATCTATCATTTTATTCACAAAGGCAGGAGTGGTATTGCTGTGGCCCACAACTAAAACATTCGCACCGAGATTAGCGTCTTTAAATTCTTGAATATCTATGGCATTAGGATTGTAGGTATTTACTATTAAATCTTTGCTGATCGCCGTAGGTGCGGCAGTCATTTTAGTTCGTTCGTAATCCGTACTATAAATAGTTGTTAGGGGAATTTCACTAAAGATTCGTTCCCATCGAATAGCTCTACCAAGTCCTTCTTGATTTAATTCAGGATCTAAATTTTCGGGATTACTTCGGTCTTTTTCAGCATGCCGGATAAAATAAAAAGTAGAAATAACAGGATCTATATTTTCAGCTTCAGCAACTGATGCATTATCTTCCTTACAACTGCCTAAAAAAAGTGTTAGTATCGTTACAATAAAAAGTTGAATTTTTTTCATCTCTGGTTTTTTAATTTTTTAATCAAAGTTGTTAACTTGATGGTCAATTATGCTTTAGTTTTAAATTGTTTTTCTACTACTTAAGAACTTACATTGAACTAAAATAGTATTTTTTTATAGAATTTTGGTTTAATATTGAACAAACAATTGTCGCTTGACGAAATAAAACCTAGAATGTAAATTTAAAAGGTTTTAGTCTTTAGCTCATAATGTTAGTAAATAATCATTTTAATGCGATACAATAGGTTGCAGATAGTGATAAAGGTTTTTATCTTGCAGCTTGTAATTACAAAAGGTAATCCTCTCTTAAAAACCGTTTAATTTAAAGCAGAAAACAGCACACCTATGAATAAAAAGATAGATCAGTTAGCCGCAGACAATATAAGAGCATTAGCCATATCGATGGTTGAAAAAGCAAATTCAGGACATCCAGGTGGACCAATGGGAGGAGCAGACTATATGCATATTTTATATTCAGAGTTTTTTAAGTACGACCCTTCGGATATGAGATGGCCTTTTCGGGATCGTTTTTTTATGGATGCAGGGCATTTATCGCCGTTAATGTATGCGCAATATAATTTATTAGGAAATTATTCAAAAAGTGACCTTCAAAACTTTAGACAATGGGGATCTGTAACACCAGGCCACCCAGAAGTTGATGTAAATAGAGGTGTGGAAAATACCTCAGGGCCTTTAGGTCAAGGGCATACTATGGGTGTTGGTGCTGCTATTGCTGCCAAATTTTTACAAGCTCGATTTGGAAATTGGATGAACCATAAAGTGTATGGTTTTATTTCTGATGGTGGTGTGCAAGAAGAAATATCACAAGGGGCAGGTAGAATTGCTGGTCATTTAGGATTAAGCAACTTTATTATGTTTTTTGATTCTAACGACGTACAATTGTCAACAAAAACAGACGAAGTTACTTCGGAAGATACGGCCATGAAGTATAAGGCTTGGGGATGGAAAGTAGTGACCATTGATGGGCATAATCACGAAGAAATTAGAAAAGCGCTAAAAGAGGCTAATGCCGAAACTGACAAACCAACTTTAATTATTGGCAAAACCATTATGGGTAAAGGTTGTGTTACCGCTACGGGTGAAATGTATGAAGGGCATACGGAATTACACGGTAAACCAATTGGGGATACAGGAGCCGATTTCGTTAAAACATTAGAGAATTTAGGGGCTAATCCTAAAGATGAATTTGCAATTTATGAGGATGTTGCTAAGGTATATAAAGATATCATCAAGAAAAAAATACAAGATGCTCAAGAAAAAAAGCAAGAGATAGCAGCATGGCGAAAAGAAAATGAGGCCTTAGCTACCAAACTTGATAATTTTTTAGCCGGCAAACTACCAGAATTAGATTTTGAAAGTATAGATTATAAGGCAGGACTAGCCACAAGGGCAGCCTCTGCTAATGTATTGGGCTACCTTGCAGGAAAGGTAGAAAACATGATTGTTTCTTCAGCGGATTTATCCAATAGCGATAAAACAGATGGGTTTCTAAATAAAACACATTCTTTACAAAAGGGAGATTTTACAGGATCGTTTTTACAATCAGGGGTAGCAGAACTTACCATGGCAGCCATCGCTAACGGAATTGCGTTACACGGCGGAGTTATTCCGGTTGTAGCCACCTTTTTTGTGTTTTCAGATTACATGAAACCAGCGATACGTTTAAGTGCCATACAAGAATTGCCTGTTAAGTTTGTTTGGACCCATGATGCCTTTAGAGTAGGGGAAGATGGTCCCACTCACCAACCCGTAGAGCAAGAAGCACAAATCCGCTTGCTAGAAAAGCTAAAAAATCACAGTGGTAATTCTAGTTTTGTAGCCCTACGCCCTGCAGATTCTGCTGAAACCGTAGTAGGTTGGAAAATGCTTTTAGAAAATAATACAGTCCCTTCGGGTTTAATCCTTTCTAGACAAGGCATTAAAGATATCCCAGCAACGGGAACTTCAAGATATCAAGATGCCCTAGCCGCTGAAAAAGGAGGTTATTTAGTTCAAAAAACAGCTAATGCTGACATTACCTTATTAGCTAACGGATCAGAAGTAGCAACCTTAATAGAAGCTTCTAAATTATTGTTAGATAAAAAAGGATTAAAAGTGAATATCGCTTCTGTGATGTCGGAAGGTTTATTTAGAAATCAGTCCAAAGCATATCAAGATAGTGTTATCTTAAAAGATAAGCCCGTTTTTGGACTTACGGCAGGTTTGCCCATAAACTTAGAAGCTTTAGCTGGGCCAAATGGAAAAGTATTTGGTTTGGAGCACTTTGGTTATTCTGCACCAGCAACTGTTTTAGACGATAAATTCGGTTTTACAGGTGAAAAAGTATACGATCAAATTGTTGATTTTTTAGGAAAGTAAACGGCTTTAAGTTTACTTCTAATTATTAAAAAAGGGTCTAGTAGTATACTAGACCCTTTTTTAATGATAAAGAACAAAGCGTCTTAGTTTCAGCCTCTGAAAAAGCTTTACTTTTTAATTTCGTATTTAATTAAATGTTCTAAGTAGGTAATGGTGTTTAAAAGGTATTTGTGATCATCCGTGATGGTTGCCATACTTACCGCACCCTGAATCATGGTGTACATCTGTTTGGCAAATTGTAAAGGGGCAACAGGTAATTTAATTTCATTGTTGTTAACGCCGTTTTCAAGGACTAAAGCAATTTTACCTTCAATAATTTTAATAGTTTCTTTTGCTGCGGATAGTAATATGGCATTATTATTTTTTGCATCTACACCAACATTTAGGACAGGACACCCTCCCATAGCTTCTGTAAATTCATTATAATGCCTATAAAAATTAGTCAAATTAAACAACTTTTCTAGCGAACTACCTTGAATAGCTAGTCTTTCTTCTAAGGCCGCTAAGAGTCTTTTGCTATTAAACTCAAACGCTGCTAAGGCTAAAGCTTCTTTATTTTCAAAGTTACCGTATAATGCACCCTTGGTTAATCCAGTAGCTTCAGTTAAATCGCTCATGCTTGTACCAACATATCCTAATTTATTAAATATGGGTGCTACAGTACGAATGATAAATGCGGTAGTTTTTTCAGCCTTTGTTGTCATAGGAGCAATAATTTTCTACGAATATAAAAAATTATTATACTGTGCGGTATAAGAAAGTGTATAAAAAGATAATCATCCTTTCGAAAATTTTCAAAAGGATGATTATAGTAGTCTTCGAGCAATACCTTCTTATGCTATTTCAGTCTGATTTCTGAATACCAATTCATCATTAAATGAATCTATTAAAACAATACTGTCTGCCGATATTTTACCGCTTAAAAGTTCCTTAGAAAGCATGTTTAGCACTTCTTTCTGAATAACTCTTTTTATGGGTCTAGCTCCGTATTGAGGATCGTATCCTTTTTCTGCTAAATAAGTGATGGCGTCATCGGTTGCATCAATAGTAATATTTTGTTGGGCTAACATTATTTTTAATTGCTCTAGTTGTAAACCTACAATTTTTCTAATGTCTTTTTTATTCAAAGGTGTAAACATGATGATATCATCGATTCTATTTAAGAATTCAGGACGTATGGTTTTGCGTAACAAACCTAAGACTTCAACACGAGCTGCTTCTGTAGCGCTATAGATGTCATCATTCGATTCGAACTTCTCTTGAATAATATGGCTTCCCATATTACTCGTCATTATGATAATGGTGTTTTTGAAATCGGCTACCCTTCCTTTGTTATCCGTTAATCTACCTTCATCTAATACTTGTAATAAAACATTAAAAGTATCAGGATGTGCTTTTTCAATTTCGTCTAAAAGCACTACGGAATAAGGTCTTCTTCGAACGGCTTCGGTAAGTTGCCCTCCCTCATCATAGCCCACATATCCTGGAGGTGCTCCTACCAATCTACTCACGGAGTGGCGTTCTTGGTATTCACTCATGTCAATTCGGGTCATGGCATTTTCGTCGTCAAACAAATAACTTGCTAATGTTTTCGCCAGCTCTGTTTTACCGACGCCTGTAGTTCCTAAAAATAAAAAGGATCCAATAGGGCGTTTTGTGTCTTGTAAGCCAGCTCTACTTCTTCGAATAGCGTCAGAAACTGCCTGAATAGCTTCTTCTTGACCTACGACACGCTTGTGCAATACATCTTCGAGTTGTAATAACTTTTCACGTTCACTTTGCAACATTTTAGTCACCGGAATTCCTGTCCATTTAGCGACTACTTGTGCAATGTCTTCACTAGTCACCTCTTCTTTTATCATCGTGTCGCCTTCCTGCTGTACGTCTAGAGTAATTTGCAACTTTTCTAGTTTCTCTTGTGCGTCTTTAATTTTGCCATAGCGTAATTCAGCAACCTTGCCATAATCGCCATTTCGTTCGGCACGTTCAGCTTCTAATTTATAGTCTTCGATATCTTGCTTTGTTTTTTGAATATCGTCGACCACCGTTTTTTCACTTTCCCACTTGGCAAAAATCTCATTTCGCTCTTCTTTTAAATTGGCGAGGTCTAGATTTAGCGATTTTAGTTTTGTATGGTCATTTTCACGTTTAATAGCTTCAACCTCAATTTCTAGCTGCATTACTTTACGGTCTAAGACATCAAGTGCTTCAGGTTTAGAATTAATCTCCATTCTAAGTTTTGCTGCTGCTTCATCGATTAAGTCAATAGCCTTATCGGGTAAAAATCGATTCGTAATATAACGCTGTGATAATTCTACAGCCGAAATTACAGCCTCATCTTTTATGCGTACTTTATGATGTGCTTCGTATTTGTCTTTAATTCCTCTTAAGATAGATATAGCACTTTCGGTATCAGGTTCATCGACAATAATTTTCTGAAACCTACGCTCTAAGGCTTTGTCTTTTTCAAAATATTTTTGATATTCATCGAGCGTGGTTGCACCAATAGCCCGCAGTTCCCCGCGTGCTAAAGCAGGTTTTAAAATATTAGCTGCATCCATAGCCCCTTGGCCGCCTCCGGCACCAACCAAAGTATGAATTTCGTCTATAAAAAGTACAATGTTTCCGTCCGAAGTGGTCACTTCTTTGATAACTGCTTTAAGCCTTTCTTCGAATTCTCCCTTGTATTTAGCACCTGCAATTAGGGCACCCATATCTAAAGAATAAATTATTTTATCTTTTAGGTTTTCAGGTACATCACCTTGCACAATTCTGTGCGCCAAACCCTCAGCGATTGCCGTTTTACCAACTCCTGGCTCACCTACCAACATAGGGTTATTTTTAGTTCTTCGGGTTAAGATTTGTAAAACACGTCGAATTTCTTCATCACGACCGATAACAGGGTCTAGTTTGCCCTGATCAGCCATTTCGTTTAAATTTTTGGCGTATTTGTTTAATGAATTGTAGGTATCCTCTGCACTTTGAGAGGTTACTTTACCGCCTTTACGCAGCTCTTCAATGGCCAGCTTAAAATCTTTCTCTGTAACCCCTTGATCTTTTAAAATTTGAGAAATTTTACTTTTAGAATTAAATATAGCCAATAAAAGATGTTCGATGGAAACATATTCATCTTCCATTTTTTTGGCGATAATACTCGCCTCATTCAATGTTTTGCCAGCTTCTCTTGAAAAACTTAATTCACCACCTGTAACTTTCGAGAAACTTGCTAATTCTTTACTAACTATTTCAGTAAGTAATGTGGTATTTACATTTAGTTTTTTAAGGATAAAAGGCGTAACATTTTCATCAACCTGAGTAATGGCCTTAAATAAGTGTTCATTTTCAATTTGCTGATGTCCGATTTCTTGGGCAATCTGCTGCGCAAGCTGAACAGCCTCTTGCGATTTTATAGTGAAATTATTGATGTTCATATAGGTCTATTTTTCCGTTATTGATTACTTTTGATAAGAGGAAGTCAATAATCTTACCAATAGATAATAATTGTCATTTTGGCATGAAAATGCAGGACTAGCAAGACATTACGGCAGTCTGTAAGGTATTTGTAAGAGTGCGACTTAGCTAAAAAATAAAAAATTATGGGATTATTTAATAGTTTCTTTGGTGGAAAAAATTCAGATGAGAAAAAAGAAATAGCAGCTTTACCTTGGATTGCGCTAACTTCCTTAGATCAATTAGAAGAAGTAGGAAAAAAATCGAATGGAAAACCTCAATTTATATTTAAGCATTCTACTACTTGCGGTATTAGTAGAATGGTAATGAATACGTTTAAGCAGACCTATGATTTAAGCAAAGACCAAGCAGATTTGTATTATTTAGACTTACACAGCTACCGAGAAGTTTCCAACGAAGTTGGACGGAAATTTCAAGTGATACATCAATCACCACAATTATTAGTTATAAAAAATGGCACTGCTGTAGCTCATGCATCTCATGGCGAAATCAACGAGGTTCAGGTAGCGACGTTTATATAAAAAAGTATGACACACATTAAGCCTGGGAATGGCGTTTTATTAATTTTGAGTGTGTATTCTTTACTCATTTAAGCACTTAACTTTGAATAGTAGTATTAAAAAAGCCTTCAAAAATTAGATCTTTGAAGGCTTTTTTATTAGGGTATTTTTTACCTAAACTGTTGTCGTGAAACAATACTTTTTAGTCGTGCTTTTAAATCCTCTCCAGCATCATAAACCATAGTCTCATTGCTCGGGAATGGAACTGCCGCTAAACCCAAAAACGAAATTAAGTCGTTGTCTAATGCCAGTTTATCACCGTCATATTTAGCGTAAATATGTTCAAAAACAAATTCGCTTGCCAGTGGGTATGAATTTATTTGCTGCTGGGTTTTTAAATCATTAAAACTAACGATACCAGCAACTTGAACGGCCTTAAATTGTGTGAACTGATAGTAATCTGCTTTAATAGTTTTAAATTTATCAACCTTAATTTTGTTGCCTAAACTATCTTTTACTTGATTTCCATTAGTATCTACCGCATAGGTAAATCCGTCTACAACCTGCTTTTCTTTGGTTATTTGCCTTTCTTTTACCTGCTCTGGTGAAATACTGATGTTCTTAAACACCACATTCATTTCATAATCATAGTTAATATTTTGAAGCGGATTGGTGTGGTATTCCGTCCATAAATTATTTAAACCATAGGTGTTAAAATTTAATAATTCATCTTCCAGTCTAGTTGGAATTATTTGTTCTGTATCATTAACAAGTTGCACCTGAACATAATCTAAACCTTTTTGATGGGCTTCTTGAATTTTATTTTGAACATCTTTGTAATTTGGATTGATCTCATCCAAATATTTTAAATCGTTATATGATTTCCGATAATCACTTTTGTTTAAAGCATTTAAAAGTAAACCAATAGCATTTGCATACAAATAATCAGAAAGTTCATTTTTTGCTACAATTATTTTGGCATCGTAGTCTGTAAACTTAAATTTAGCATTGCGCTGTTCTTCATGAATAGGTAGCGGAAGAAGTGGTTTAATACGTTCTTCTATAGTTTTTAACCTCAAATACCCATTATAAATAGCTTCAAAATCTGCAGGATTACCACTTTTTTGAAGAAACGCAATTTCCTTTAACTCACGTTCTGTATTTTTTTTAAAAGCTTCTTCAAGCAGCAAAACATAAGGTTGATTGCCTTTTTTAGTTTTGTTTTCTACCAAATTATCTAAAGCTTTGTAAATGGCATTTTCATAATTGCCAGAATTCAATGCTTCTTGCGTTTTTTTTACGCCAGAACAGGCTATAAAAAACAATATACCGGTGGAGAGTAAAAATTTTTTCATACGAATTTAATTTTTGGTTTTAGTAGGCTATTTTCAATAGCCGTGCCATAAATAAGTATAAAGAACGTTTTACGCTTCTAAATAGTATTTAAAAATGAATTTATTGCTTATTTTTTTTAGGTTGATAGACGGGAAGTAGCTTTGTTGAAATTTTTCCAAAACCCAATCTAACGCCATCTTTTTTGCAATAGCCTTTGAAAATTATGGTATCATTATCTTCAATAAACTTACGAGTAGTGCCATCATTTAAGGCTACAGGGTTTTTACCTCCCCAGCTTAGTTCAAGCATAGAGCCGTAAGAATCTGCCGTGGGCCCAGAAATGGTTCCGCTACCCATCATGTCACCACTATTTACATTACATCCATTAATGGTATGGTGCGCTAATTGCTGAGCCATAGTCCAATACATGTATTTAAAATTAGATTTTGTCAGTGTCGTTGATACGCCATTTTCTGGAACAAGGGCAACTTCTAATTGAATATCGTATGTTTTTCTTTCTTTTTGCTGTAAATAGGGTAGTGGCTCTGGATTTTGTGCTGTGCTTTCTATTTTAAATGGCTGTAGTGCATCCATAGTTACGATCCATGGCGATATGGATGAAGCAAAGTTTTTCGCTAAAAATGGTCCTAAAGGCACATATTCCCATTTTTGAATATCACGTGCACTCCAATCGTTAAACAGGACCATTCCAAATATATAGTCTTCAGCTTCATCAACAGGAATAGGCTCTCCTAAGACATTTGCATCTGTAGTGATAAAGGCCATTTCTAATTCAAAATCTACTAATTTTGAAGGACCAAATACAGGCTTATCAGCATCAGCAGGCATCGTTTGTCCCATAGGTCTGCGAATTGGAGTTCCGCTAGTTACAATGGAGGAGCTTCTACCGTGATAACCCACCGGAATATGAAGCCAATTTGGTAATAGGGCATTATCTGGATCTCTAAACATTGTGCCTACATTAGTAGCATGCTCTTTACTGGAATAGAAATCAGTGTAATCCCCAATTTGCACGGGTAATTGCATTTCTATTTCTGCCATGGTAAATAATACTATCTTTTTGTGGTCCTCATTATTTTGGAGTCTATCGTTTTTTACATCGAAAATTTCAGAAATTCTGTTGCGCACCAAACGCCAGGTTTTTTTACCATCAGATATAAAATCATTTAAAGTATCTTGAAGAAAAATATCATCGGTAAGTGGTATACCATCAAAATAACCTAATTGATGTAGCGCACCAAGATCTATAGCAGTATTTCCTATTCTTGTTCCTATGGTAATAATATCATCTCTAGTCAAAAAAACACCAAAAGGTATGTTTTGAATTGGAAAATCAGAATCCATTGGTACTGGAATCCATGTTTTCTTGTTAGGATCATTAGTTTTTAAGGGCATATGACAATTGTTAATTGATATTTAATAAATTCTGCTATCAAATATATTATTTTCTATGAATTTAAAGCCTTCAATTCGTATTTTTGCATCTCAATTTAACAGTTTATTTTATTATGCAACGCGACAATCTAATTTTTGAACTTATTGCTGAAGAAAAACAGCGCCAAATTAACGGAATAGAACTTATTGCATCTGAGAACTTTGTAAGTGCTCAAGTTATGGAAGCGGCGGGTTCCGTTTTGACCAATAAATATGCTGAGGGTTATCCTGGAAAGCGGTATTATGGGGGGTGTGAAGTTGTAGATGTTGTAGAGCAAATAGCGATAGACCGTGCAAAGGAGTTGTTTGGTGCGGCCTATGCCAATGTGCAACCACATTCAGGTTCTCAGGCTAATGCATCGGTTTTTCATGCTTGTTTACAGGTAGGAGATACCATTTTAGGCTTTGACTTATCGCACGGTGGGCATTTAACCCACGGTTCTCCGGTAAATTTTTCAGGAAGATTATACAATCCTGTGTTTTACGGTGTTGAAAAAGAGACAGGTGTTTTAAATTACGATAAAATTCAAGAAATAGCGGAGAAAGAAAAACCAAAAATGATTATAGCTGGTGCATCTGCCTATTCTAGGGATATGGATTTTAAGCGATTTAGAGCTATAGCAGATAGTGTAGGCGCTTTATTGCTAGGTGATATTTCGCATCCATCAGGTTTAATTGCCAAAGGAATTTTAAACGATCCAATCCCACATTGTCATATTGTAACCACGACTACACATAAAACCTTAAGAGGACCAAGAGGAGGTTTAATCTTAATGGGTGAAGATTTTGATAACCCGTTTGGGATTACTTTAAAAAATGGAACACTGCGTAAAATGTCTGCTTTATTAGATTTAGCTGTTTTTCCTGGTAATCAAGGTGGCCCCTTAGAACATATTATAGCCGCAAAAGCTATCGCTTTTGGCGAAGCCTTAACCGATGAGTATTTGACCTATATTTTACAAGTAAAAAAGAATGCTGATGCTATGGCAAAGGCTTTTATGAAGAAAGACTATCAAATCATATCAGGGGGTACTGATAACCATATGATGTTGATTGATTTAAGAAATAAAAATATTACTGGTAAATTAGCCGAAGCTGTTTTGGTAAAAGCTGATATAACGGCAAATAAAAACATGGTGCCTTTTGATGATAAATCACCTTTTGTTACCTCAGGAATTCGTTTTGGAACGGCTGCAATTACCACTAGAGGCTTAAAAGAAGCGGATATGGCGGTCATTGTAGACTTTATTGATGAGGTACTTTCAAATCCCGAAGATGAAGCCTTAATTGAAGGGGTAAAGAAAAAAGTAAATGCTCTAATGAGTGGCAGAGCGCTTTTTAATGCTTGCTAGAGAATACAACAATTAAATACAAAATAAAAACGGCAGCATTCTTTCACTAAGTCTGCTGCTGTTTTCTTTGGGTTGACACTAATTGAAAAAATACTCTTTTTAAATTTTTTTAATCTTTCCCTATATTTTGAACTAGATAGAAACCTAAAAAAGGAATACCTAGAGTGCTATAGGTATATAATACCTTTGTTTTTTTATTCAGCGATGGTTGCTTGAAAATATTTCTTATCGTATAGAGCATGACCAATACACTGATTATAATTAGGAAATACAATACATAGGATTTATACATAAGCTACACTATTTCTGGGATCTTAATAGTTAATCATCGTTAAATCACCATCAAAAATTTCATTATTGGCAACATCATAGAATGAGGCATCAATTTTATGCTCAAAATAGACAGCCCAAAATTTATAATAGTCGCAAATTTTAGTTTCTTCAGTTTTAAATTTTAGTAAATTAATTTCGCCATACAGCGGTTTTTCTTCAAAAACTGGAATATGTATTTCATAAGGAACTTCTGTAAAACCCTTGGTCAAATTCAGTTGATTGTCATCAATTTTTTGAATAATGTTTCTTACTTGTGAAATAATACTTTGATTAAAAATGCGATGGATAATTAAACTACAATCTGTAAAAACGATCGTTAATTCTTCAATATCAATCTTATGTGAACTTTGTTCAGCTAGTTGCTGAAGCCGATTCAAAAATAGGTAGTCGCTATTTGTATTTAAATGGAAATTTAAGTCGTCTGTATTTCGAACGGCTATAATGGGCAAGCCTTGTTGTAGCTCAAAATTTAATTTTAATTCTAAAATTAAATCAATGTTATGATTTGCTTTTTCTGAATAGTGAATAGCGAGATCGCAGAAGAACTCTTTTTCGATGATGCGTCTAAAATCTTGGAACACAAAACTTTTTAAATCATGCTGGGAACCAAATTTTAGATTGTTGTTTAGTGGGTTTTTTTTTGGTGTCATGGCTAACTAATGAATGTTCAAAACAAACATAACAGTATTATTTAACCTTAGACTGCACGAAAACCTTAGACTTTTAAAGGTTTTTGTTTATCTACCTAAAAATCAGATCATTAAAAAACACAAAAAACATGAATTTTACTTAAATAAAGCCTTTTTCTCTCGCATTATGGATTAAAGCGTAATCATTTCCGTTTTCAACACCAAAAATTTCCTTTAAGACACGCTTCCTGTTTTCAATGCCACTTACCGAAAGCGAAACATGTTCAATCATGTCTTTTGTTTTACACCCAATGGAGATATAATAGAGAATTTTTTTATCGGTTTCATCTAAATGAATATCATTCGACATTTTATTTCGAATGGCAATGAGTGCTTTTTTGGTATAATAGGGTGTAGTGGTTAAGACCACCTCGACCATTTCTTTTAAACGATTTTCATTAATTTCGGTTTTTACCATATATCCATCTGGATTTACCGTTTTTAAGATGCTATTTATTCTATAATTATCGCTAAAAGAGGATAAAAAGACAATTTTAGAACTAGGGGAAATAGCTCGAGCAAGAATACCAAGATCTTCACCACTATACGGATACTCTTCTTCGCTAGAACTTAGCTGTATGTCTAGTAAAAGAATGTCATATGGTTCATTCGCCGCTACCGAATTTTCAATTTCAGCTTTACCCGTAGCAAAAGAAGTTTCTATGGAAAGATCTACTTTAAAATCATTAAACTCGGTGTCCTCTAATATGAATTTATACCCTAAGATCGTCATCTTATGATCGTCAACGGCCAAAATTCGTACTGTCTTCATATCTTGTAAGCTATAATTATCTTAAGCAACTTTTTGATGTTGCAAGGGTATTTTTATGATGGTAGAGGTACCTTTTCCTAGGGTACTTTCAATGATCCACTCCCCATTCAATTTTTTTAGACGCGAAGCAATGTTTTTTACACCAATACCTTTTTTTAATTTTTTGGTATCAAAGCCATTACCATCATCTTCAATGGTCGCAACAATCCTATTTTCTACAACATCAAAATTAATAAAAATGTGATTGGGTTGTGCATGTTTAACGGCGTTTTGAATACTTTCTTGTAAGATTCGGTATAAATTAATTTTAATATCACCATTGATAGCGTCCCAATTATAGTCTTTGGGGTACGTAAATTGATACTTTATGGTATGTGTAGCCGTTTTAAACTTTTCTACTAAAGATTTAACTGACTCAATAAAATTATATACTTTTTTATGTGAAGTACTATTTAATTCATGCGATACGGTTCGTATTTCTTCAGAAACGGAAGCTAGTTGTTCGATGAGTTCTGCGCGGTACTTTACAGTCTCTTCATCATTTTTTTTGTTCAGACTCGATAAAATTAAACGGATCCCCAAAATATCATTTAAAATACCATCATGCAATTCTTGAGAAATTTTTTCCTGTGCTATTTTTTTTCCTTCTGTTAATTTCCCTTGCTGGGTCATTAGTAAGTTAAAAATTTCTTGATTTGCTTCTTGTTGTTCTCGCTCAAACTTTAAATTTTTATTTTTTATGCGCTGTACAACAATAATTAAAATGGCTATAATTCCTACAAAACCAACTGCAGCTAAAGCGGTCCAAAGTTGTTTTTCTCTTGCCAAAAGTGTATTCTGTGCCTCCAATAACTCATTTTTTTCAATAAACTCATCGGTTTGAAAACGAACTCTAGCAAACTTATCTCGTAATTTTCGCTCCTCTTCTTGCAATCGCGTACTTACTTCAAAATATTCTTGCGCGTATGCGGTAGCGTTTTTAGGGTCAATCTTAGTCAGCAGGTCTAAGCTACGTAAAAGACTTTCTGTATTTTCAGAGGTTTCGGCTAAATTTTTCGCTTCTAATGCATGGGTAATTGCTGCGAGGGTATCTTTTTTATACGCTAGATATGTGGCAAAATAGCTGCTTGCAGTTGCCTCGCTAAAATCATTATTATTTTTGTGCTGTAAGGCTATCGCTTCTTGATATAGCGGGCTTAAATTTTCAGTTGTTCTTTGTTCTAATTTTGAAGAAGCTAGGTTAGTTAAGGTTTTAGCATAAAAAGTAGGGTCTTTAATTTTGAAACTATCCAAATCAACTAACTTCTGAAAATTCTCTTCTGCCTTTTTAAATTGCCCCAAGGCCTTATAAGCGACACCAATATTGTTTATGATTTGGGTATTAACATATTCATTATTCGACACCTCCTGAATAAGGGTGTTGGCTATTTCAAAAAATTCAATAGCTTGTTCATGATTCCCTAAAGATGTTGTAATGGCACCTAAACTGTTATAGGCATCAGAGAGTCTTTTTTTATCGTCTAAGGCTTTAAAAATGGCAATGGCTTTTATCGTCGAAGCTTCAGCACCGGCGTAATCACCAACTTCTCGCTGGGTTACGCCTAGGTTTAATAAAAGCTTACCAACATTAGATTGCTCTTTTAAAGCAGAGAATAAGGTAATGGCCTTATTATAATAGAATAAAACACTGTCTTTGGTATTTGTTTTATCAAAATAAAGCGCTACATCCCATACGGCTTCGCCAAGTGCTGTGGAGTCCTTTAATTTTTCTGATAGCAGTATTGCCTCATTGTTCATTGTTCTGAAAAATAAAGAATCTTTTGTTTGAAGGCTGTAATAGGATATTTTAGACAATTGCTTCATCTTTGAAGAATCATCAGGAAACTTTTTTAAGCCATCAAATGCTTTAGAAAGCAGCATTTGTTTTTCTGAAGGAGTTAGGGCATTATTTAGACTGCTAGCAATCCACCCTGTAATACTATCATTTTGAGTACTAGGGTTTGGTGAAGTTTCGCTATGTGCTTCTTTTTTAATTTCTGTGCAAGAAGAATAAAAAAGTATCCCTAATACTACCAGTAATTTAATTGATTTACCTTGAAAATTCATTTAATTTCGTAAAGAATACAAGATAAAAAAAAGCTTTTAATAACGAATTATTAAAAGCTTATATATTTTATTTTTTTACTTAATCTCTACCAGTTTCAGTCTTAGTTTCACATTCGGCACACGCCTGTACGTCATACGCTTGATCATCTTGTACGTTTGCCTCTGCATCGCAAGAAACCATTCCTAAAGTTAAAACTACCATTGCAAATACTGCTGCTACCTTTTTCATAATTATATTGTTTAATTGGTTACTTATTTTAAACAAAGATAATTTGGTACTGTAGTATTTTATTTACACTTTTTTAAAGTTTAGTGAATGCTATTCATCTGAGAGTATCTGTAGTGTTTTTGTAAGAATTAACTTATTTTAATGTGGAAATGGCGTTTTTGGTCAGTACATTTTTTAAAGTATCGATTTTGTCTTTGTACGACTTAGAAAAAGGGAGTTGTGTATCACCATTATTCAGGGTGCATATGGCTTTACCATAATTAATTCTTGAAATAAAGTCGGTATTTAAAATATAACTTTGATGAATTCTCATGAAATTTTGAGGTAATCTGTTTTCAAAAGTTTTTAAAGTTTTAAAAGCACTTACTGAAGAGCCGTCCTTTAAAAACACGTCAGTTGTATTGTTATCGGCTTTTAAGTATAGAATTTCGTTCGTATCAATATACCTATAGTCTTTATACGATTTTAAACATAACTTAGTGGTTGAGCAGGGTTCTTTAAGTTCCCTATGTTGTAACTTCAGGGAAGTTTTTCTAATGTCGAATTCATTTAATGGCAACAACCAATAATCAAAAAAACCATTTTTTAAGGCATCAAATGCAAAGGTTTTTGTTTTTGAAATGCCTATGATCACGGGCATAAATTTTACATATTGATGTAGTTCTACTACCATTGCAAAACAATTCGACGCATTTTTAGTTAAATCAACAAAAACTACGTCGGGCACTTGTTTTAAAATAAGGTTTAAACCATCGGAGCAATCGGTAGCAACGCCAGAGCACCTAAATTCTTTAAAATCTACTAATTGAGATCGTAATTCATGGCTAAAGGCAGCGTCAGAATTGATAATAGTATATTCGTACTCCATAGTCGTAAAATTGAGATTGCAAATTACTCTTTGTATTTCACAAATAACTGCACGAAAACCTTAGACTTTTAAAGGTTTTTGTTTAAATTTTATCAAAATTCATCAATTTTGTAAGAAAAGTACTATTTTTTAGGAATTTTTTACCTAAAAGAGTTTTGGACTGAGCACAAAAAAATTGAAAACTTCAAATTGAATAATACCATTTTGGTGTCTATAAGGCTTGGTAATTTTATTTTTAGCCAAGCACTTATTATTCCACCTTTTATTTATATTTATAAGGCTCCTGATTAGACCTTCATAAAAATATTGACGCTAGGCAAAAATAGCATGGCGTTTTATTAGTTAATACTGATAGGCTCCAAGCGTAATCAAGTTAGTTCTTTCTTTACCTCTTATATCTTTTGGTACTGCTAAAGCACCTTCTACAGTTCCTTTGCCAATAGCAAATGAATTTTCCTTTATTAAAAAGTTGTGTAGCCTTGGACTTGTAAAGGCCGCGTCTTCATTTAAAAAAATAGATTGGTATTTAGTAGCATCTGAAAAGTCATATAGCGGGTTATTACTTGTCGTTGAAGCACCCTGTACTTTCAGCATACAATGATCAAAAAAGAAATTTAATAAGCTGTCTGAGCTATTGCGAATAGCTAGTTCAACACTTTTAGAACCATCAATAATGCAGTTGGTAAAATTTGCTTGATAGAGCGCTTTTTCATTTAGATTATCTATTTGCAAGGCTGCAGCAGTTCTAAAGCCGTCACTCCAATAATTAGCTACTGTGACATGGGTAAAATCATAAGTACCTCCGTTAGTCAGCTGCAATGATGAACCGCCTGCGTTTCCTAGAACTACATTTTCAGCTTCAATGCTTGCGCTTTTAGCCCAAAGATTAGTGCTAGAATTATTATAGATCTGGGAGTTCGAGATTTTTAAGTTTTGTTGTGTTGAAGTATTCGTTCCTTCTACCAACAGCCCTACAGTGCCGTTTTTTAGGGTTAAATAATTAATTCGATGGTTATAACTCTCTTTATCAAACCAGATAGTTCCCCATTGGCCAGCTATATCAGAAAACTCAGGTTCTAAACGATCTCCTTCAAAAATAACTTCACTTTCTAGTGTTTCTTGATGGGTACTTAAGTCGCCATTAACCTGCAAAGAGCTATTTTTTTGTACCCATAGGCCAGAGTTTTTATGGAAATATACACGGGCTCCTTTGTCTATATTTAAGGTTTTATTTTCAGGAATGGCCGCATACCCATAAATAACATAAGGTTTTTGGTTTGTAAAGTTGAGCTGATTGTCGTCAAGAATAAAACCTGTTATTTTAAGACTTTTTTCTTGATTTTCTGATGGTAAAATTAAAACTTCATGAATTTCGTTGTTGTTCTTTTTGGGGTATAGAAAAATGGCATCTTTTATCAATGTCACTAAGGCAACTCTTTGTTCCTTAGCCCCACTATCAAATACTAAAGCGTCTGTATCTAAGAATTCATGTGCTTGGTTAGTTGTAGCGCCAACCGTTGTTTCTATAAAAATATACAGGCTATCCTTAGCAAGGAGCGGAGTATCGTAAAAATTTATTCCTGCTTGTCCTGCGACATTAATGCGGTAGTTGCTTTCTAATCCTTTTGCTAAAGTGATAGACGGAATTTGAACATCGCTTTTACTTTTATTATATACTTTAAGACTGTAGGTACGGCTACTAATTGTTGAAAAAACGGTATCTAAATACACAGTATCTTTTGAGAAGCTTAGATTACCTTCACTATCTTGGTATTCAAAATCTTTTCTGCATGAGCTACCGAGCAGCATGGCCATGGCCAAAAATAGAAGGTAGAATTTAGATCGGATGTGCAACATTATAGGTTAACAATTAATCAATTTTATAATCTCTAATATCCTTTTTTGGTATGCCTTAAGACTGGAAATAAGGTATTTTAAGACTATCAATTGTCTTTTTTGATAGTTTATCGCCAGGTAAAATAGAAATTTTTAATCATGAACTTAATAACAAGGTTTGTATTGATTTAGTATATAATTGACTTAATACATACATTTTTATTCAAAAATTGCCACAATATCTTTAGATATGCGAATAGGGCGTTGCGATGTGGCATCAATTAATACCCATTCTGTTTTTGATTTTAAAATAAGGTCATTTGTTTGGGTATCAGACATTTCAACAATACGAATTGATAGCGCTCCTTTGGTCTTTTCAATATAAGTTTTTACTTCAATGACATCATGTAAAAAAGCTGCTTTTTTGTATTCAATAAAATGGCTTTTAACCACCCAAATACTAGTTTCAAAAATAGCTTTCGGTGCTTTTTCTTTCCAATGCTCTTTGGCAATATCTTGAATCCATTGCAGATAGCGTACATTATTTACATGATTTAAATCATCTAAATCATCTTCCTGTACTTTAATTTTCTTAATAAATGCTTTGATCATACTTTTATAAAAATAAAATTGTGATAATCTTTAGTCTAAAATTACTTAATTTAAGCTGATACTTGTTTATTTTTTGAAGACCCTTAGGGCTTTTTAAGAATAGTAACTTCAAATAATGTATCCCAGTTTTTACCCGTCACAAAAAAAGTACCTCTTTCTTTATGATACGCTATGCCGTTGAATACATCTAAATTATCGTGCTTTTTCACCTTATCTTTTAAACCGCCAAAGTTAATAACGCCAATAATAGCGCCGCTTTTAGCGTCAATAATCATCATACTTTCTTTTTGCCATACGTTGGCGTAAATTTTACCATTTGCATATTCTAGTTCGTTGGTTTTATTAAAGACAGATTTGTTGGTGACCGTTTCAATATGTCCTACTTCCTGTAAGGTTTCAGGATTTAAAAACCAAATTTTCTCGCTTCCGTCACTTTTAAATAATTTTTCACCGTCATTTGCCAAGCCCCAGCCTTCCTTACTTTTACCGTATTTGAAACTATCTAATTTTTCAAATGTTTTGGTGTCGTAAATAAAACCAATATTACTTTGCCAAGTCAGCATATAAATTTTATCGTTGAGTATGGTAATTCCCTCCCCAAAATAGGTGTCTTCTAAATTTATTTGCTTTAGTATTTTTCCAGTTTTAAAATCTATTTTTCGCAAAGAAGACAGCCCTTTTTTTCCAGTACTTTCGTATAAAGTATCTTTATAAAACTCTAAGCCCTGAGTAAATGCATTAATATCATGAGGAAATTCATTGATGATTTCATAGGTATAAACTTCCGGTGAATTTTTGGCTAAAACTCTGATATCTTTAGTTATTTCTCCATTTTCTCCGTTGTAATTAATGACTGCTTTAAGTGTTTTAACGCCTAACTCTGGCATATCTAAGGTAAACGTATCATTGGCTAGCGTAATAGGTTCGCCATCAATGAAATATGAAATAGTTTCAATAGTTGTATTTTTTTTATTCTTAAGGCTAATTTTAACTTCGTCGAATTGTTGAAATTCACCTTTATTATCTTGAAGTTGAATTTCAAAAAGGTCGGAAGTTGTTGAATTACTACTTCCACAAGACCCTAATAGGGCAATTACGAAAGCAATACTGCTTATAAATAGTGTTCTCATGATTCGTATGGTTTAAATAAAAAATTGGCAATCAAATAGATAGCTAAATGTGTTTTAGTTGGCAAGGTATTTATTAAAATTTACAATGTAAAATGATTGTGAAAAATTTAAAACATTGTATATTTGCACCGGCAAGTCCTACGCGACCAGCTCCTGCAGAATCCCCCAGGGTGGGAACGCAGCAAGGGTATGTGGTCGTAGCGGTGCGACGTAGGTAGCTTGCCATTTTTTTTATGCTTTAATTACTTCAAAAGCATACGACAACTTTTTTTATATTCAATACCCATATTTTTCATTTTAGTTTAGTTGGTCTTCTATAGAAGATGGGTTGCCTACATTCTTTATCACAGAATAATTTGTTTCTTTGTAGTCTAATTTTACTTATGGCACAGAAAGTTGTTTTAATTACTGGTGGTTCTTCGGGAATAGGAAAAGCAATAGGTATGTACCTAAAATCAAAAGATTTTAAAGTGTACGGCACTACTCGTACTCTTACGAAATATGCAGATTTCAATCATTTTAATTTATTAGTCTTAGATGTTCATGATGCAACTTCCATAGAAGAGGCGGTTGCTAAACTGGTAGCATTAGAAGGCAAAATAGATGTATTGATTAACAATGCGGGTGTTGGAATTACTGGCCCTATCGAAGAAACCCCTAACGATGAAATCGAAAAAGCGTTTAATACTAATTTATTTGGTCCTATTCGAGTCATAAAAGCAATTTTACCGCAAATGCGTGAGCAAAGGAGTGGTTTAATTATCAATATAACCTCTATTGCTGGATATATGGGTTTACCCTACAGAGGTATTTATTCTGCTACAAAAGGCGCTTTAGAGTTGGTGACCGAAGCCTTTAGAATGGAGTTAAAAGACTTTGGTATTTTAATGACCAATGTAGCTCCAGGTGATTTTGCTACGAATATTGCATCAGGCAGGTATCATGCGCCAATTTTAGAGGATTCTCCTTATAAAAAGCCCTATGGTGATACCTTAGACGCTATCAACACTGATGTAGATTCTGGAGGAGATCCTATTGCTGTAGCACATTTGATATATAAAATTATCCAAACAAAAAAACCAAAAATACACTATAAAGTGGGCGATTTTATGCAGAAATTTTCACTTATTCTAAAAAATGTACTTCCTGATAAAGTGTACGAGAAATTACTGTTAAACCATTATAAATTGTAGCTTTGTAAAATATAAATAGATTATTAATTCAAAGAATTTACTATGAAATTTTTTATAGATACCGCAAATTTAGCAGATATTAAAGAAGCTCAAGCATTGGGTGTTTTAGATGGTGTAACCACAAACCCATCTTTAATGGCAAAAGAAGGCATAACTGGACGTAATAATATTTTAAAACATTACGTAGATATCTGTAACATAGTTGATGGTGATGTTTCCGCAGAAGTTATTGCTACTACCTATGATGAAATTATTAAAGAAGGGGAAGAATTAGCTGAATTACACCAACAAATTGTCGTAAAAGTACCCATGATAAAAGACGGTATAAAAGCTTGTCGCTATTTTAGTAACAAGGGAATTAGAACCAACGTTACTTTGGTTTTTTCACCTGGTCAGGCTTTATTGGCCGCTAAAGCGGGTGCAACTTACGTATCACCGTTTATAGGTCGTTTAGATGATATTTCTACAGATGGTTTAAACCTCATAGCAGAAATACGTCATATCTATGACAACTACAATTTTGAAACTCAAATCTTAGCAGCTTCAGTGCGCCACACGATGCACGTCATTGATTGTGCAAAATTAGGTGCAGATGTGATGACAGGTCCTTTGTCTTCGATTGAAGGTTTGTTAAGACATCCTTTAACCGACAGTGGTTTAGCAAAGTTTTTGGAGGATTATAAAAAGGGAAACTAAGGTTTCGAGCTAAAACTAATAACAAAAAAACCGTTGCTTAATGCAACGGTTTTTTTGTTTTTTTAAATAGTTTTACTTACTTAATTAAAGTATATATGTCTCTATAAGCATCAACAATAACCCCGTTTTTAGTTAAAATGGCTTTATTAAGACCATCAATGATTAAGGTATTTCTGAGGCTATCAATGTGAACTGCTTTGTATTCGTTTTTAAATGTTTGATTACTTTCTTTAATGGTATTCTTCCAACTTTCTTCATCGCTGCTTAAGCTTATGGCTACAAATGAAATATCAGGATATTGTGTCGCTAAAAGTTTCGCTTGATTGGTAATATTTTTAAAATGTCGGTTGTTCTTAGGTGTCCAAAAGTAAAATACAACATTTTCATTTTGCAAGGCAATTTCTTTTATAGAAACCTGATTTCCTAAACTATCTAAAACTTTAACATCAGGGAGTTCATGATTAGGCTGCATTTTTAACACACTTTCATACAAATTATGAATTTCTTTAATGTGCATATTGTTTCCCGAAAGCTTTTGGAATTCGTCAAAAAATATTTTGTTATTTTCCACATTGTCGTGCACTTTTAAAAAGTAGGTTATCGCAACGTTTCTGAATAAATTGTCTCTCAATTTTTTTTCTTTCACAATACTGTCAATTAACACCAGTTTATGACTATTAAAATGAAGTTGATTTTTAATGGTTTTGTTTTCTTCGTCGCAATCTGTTGCACAACCCGCAAAGGCTAGGTTGTCAAAATAGCGTTTCATGAAATCGTAATACGGTGTAAAATAGGTGAGTTCTTTGTCATCAAAATCTAAATCCTTTCGGTATTCATAAAAATCGTCATTAATTTTTTCTAAGGTACTTTTTTTGGATTTTTTAGAATTTTTAAAAGGATATTTTTCTTTATTGATATAGCTTGTATAATTTATGGTGGCATTAGCCATGGCTAATGATTGTGGAGAAAGTTTTGACTCTGTTTGTAACTCACCAAGTAAATTAACTTTCATTTGGCGCAATGAATCAATTTTGTGACTAAATTCTTCTGGTTCTAGAGTATAGTAGGTTTCAACAAGCTTATCCTCTTCTTCACTATTTAAAAAAACTTCAATTAAAAAATTATTTATTTCTTCTCCTTTACCAGAAAAAACTAATGATTCATCAAAATAAATAGTATTGAGACGTAATAATAAGCTATCGCCTTTCGACAAATAAACATATTGGTATTGTGGTGAGTGATGAAAATTATACAGTCCTGCTTCTAATTCGTCTAAATTGAAAGAAAACCTGTTGTGCATATCCAAATAAGCTGAATCTACAGCGATATCATCTTTATATAAAATAACGGTTTCACTAGTCGGATTGACAATTTCTCCGGCGAATATGGTAGGAGCATTTTTCTGTTCTAAATTACATGCTGTAAAAGACACAAAAAATAGGCAAAGTAAATATCTATTCATAGAGTTAAACAGTTGTATCGTCAAGCGAATTTACTAAACACCTATGCTACTAGGTGTTAATGCACCGTTAAAAAATGAGTTTCACAAAAACCTTAGTGATATTCAACGCCTTCTTTGTTAGTTTCAAGGGGTATTTTTGCTTATTTTTGCCCGAATTTTAAAATACTTTGTATGTTATCTGTATCTAATTTATCGGTACAATTTGGAAAACGAGTGCTGTTTGACGATGTTAATGTGTCTTTCACACAAGGCAACTGTTACGGCGTGATTGGAGCAAATGGAGCTGGAAAATCCACATTTTTAAGAATTATTGCTGGTCAAATTGACCCAACCTCTGGGCATGTAAGTTTAGAGCCAGGGAAACGTATGTCTATCCTGGAACAGAACCATAATGCACATGATGAAAGTACGGTTTTAGAAACTGTGGTTATGGGGAACAAACCCCTTGCTGCTATTAAAAAAGAAATGGATGCCCTTTATGCCGATTATGACGATAAAAATGCCGATAGAATAGGGGAGCTCCAAGTTCAATTTGAAGAAATGAACGGCTGGAATGCGGATAGCAATGCGGCGTCTTTATTATCAAACCTGGGAATTCCTGAAGAATTTCATTATTCGTTAATGAGTGATTTAGATAGTAAGCTTAAAGTTCGGGTTTTATTAGCACAAGCGCTGTTTGGTAATCCTGATGTTTTAATCATGGATGAGCCTACGAACGATTTAGATTATGAAACCATTAGCTGGTTAGAAAATTTTCTTGCCAACTATGAGAATACTGTAATTGTGGTATCGCATGACCGTCACTTTTTAGATTCTGTGTGTACGCATGTGGCCGATATCGATTTTGGAAAATTGAATCTGTATTCTGGTAATTACACTTTTTGGTACGAAAGTAGCCAATTAGCGGCAAGACAACGAGCGCAACAAAACAAAAAGTCAGAGGAAAAAGCAAAAGAATTACAAGAGTTTATCATGCGTTTTAGTGCCAACGTAGCCAAAAGTAAACAAGCTACTTCTCGAAAAAAAATGCTGTCTAAGTTAAAAATTGATGACATTAAACCATCAAGTAGACGCTATCCTGCAATTATTTTTGAAAGAGAACGCGAAGCGGGAGATCAAATCTTGAACATTGAAAAGTTATCTGCAAGCTCTGAAGATGGAGATTTATTATTTAAAGATGTCAACATCAATTTAGCTAAGGGAGATAAAGTTGCTGTTTTTTCTAAAGACTCAAGAGCAACTAGTGCTTTTTATGAAATAATAAATGGCAATAGAAAAGCAGATACTGGAGAATTTCAATGGGGAATAACCACAAATCAATCGTATTTACCTGCGGATAATCATAGTTTTTTTGAAACGAGTGAAAGTCTAGTTGATTGGTTACGTCAATGGGCCAAAACAGAAGAAGAACGTGAAGAGGTATACGTTAGAGGTTTCTTAGGGAAAATGCTTTTTAGTGGTGAAGAAGCTTTAAAAAAGTGTTCTGTTTTGTCTGGTGGCGAAAAGGTGCGCTGTATGTTAAGCAGAATGATGATGTTAAGGGCTAATGTTTTAATGTTAGACGAACCTACGAACCATTTAGACTTGGAGAGTATTACAGCATTTAACAATTCTCTTAAGAACTTTAAAGGCACTATTTTGTTTACGACGCATGATCATGAGTTTGCAGAAACTGTTGCAAATAGAATTATAGAACTCACTCCAAATGGTGCTATAGACAGGTATTTATCTTTTGATGATTATATGTCTGATCCTTCGATAAAAGAACAAAGAGCAAAAATGTATACAGTAAATGCCTAATTTTTGTTTGTGGTATAAAAAAAAAGGAGCTTTAAAGCTCCTTTTTTTAGTGGTATATGGGTAGTATTAATTGTAATATTTACTATTCCAGATAAAGGGACTAAAGTTTTTACCTTTTGCGATACCAAAATACAAGACTATAGCGACTAAGGTTTTAAAGATAAAAAAACCTATTATAAAAATTTTTGCAGTAGAGGCTTCACTAGAAAAAAGAATACTAGTGCTTAGGTAGGTGGCAAAAAAGGTAGCAGCAAAAATAAGAAGTAAAATATTTACTATACTCTTAAAAGGCCACATTTTTAGTTTTCTAAAAGGACTCAAGTCGGTACCCCATTTATGAATTAAATAATAGTAATTGTTCCCTAATGGAGCAAATAATAAAGGATCATCTTTATCTTCTAGTCTAAATAATTTTGACGGTGCAACAATTTTAAAGTTCTTAAGCTCAGTGCTATGCCGTTCTTCTAATTTTTTTATTTTCGAAATGGCTTCTGCAGGTATTTTACCCTTAAAATAGGAGGCATCTAAAAATCGCAATCTATAGCTAATGCAAATTGCTTTTATTTGACTTACATGATAGATATTATTTGTTTCTAAATAATCAAACGTAAAATTATTCTGATGCTCCCTAAAATTACGTTGGGTGTTGTCGTTTATTCTTTTCTCGTTTGCAGTAGCCTCTTCTAAAACTTTATAAAATTCCTCGATTAAAGCTTCCGAATTTAAGCTGTTGTTCCTTAGTTGTTGGAGTTCAACTTCTATATTAGTTCTTTTAAATAACATTTTAGCTTTTCTTCCAAAGTTAAAGAATTTATCTTTTCATGATTTCCAAAAGGTGTTAAAATGGACTGTTAAATATTTGTTAAATGTTATAAAAGGTGCAAAAAACACGATGAACGACTTCATATATGATGTATATTGTCGATTCTTTGATGCACTTTATCGGATAAATGTACAAAGGACTTGAAAATTAAATAAAAATTTGAACCCTAAGTATTGATTATGAACCTACTAAAGTCTCCCCACTTTTTATTGATCGTTTTTTTGACTTTAAACTTAAATGCTCAAAATGTGGAAACCGCTAAAGGTTCTATGGATCCAGAAAAATCTATCATAAGAAATGCAAGAGACTCTGGTAATCACGATTTTTTATTAGCAGCTGTAAAAGTTTCTAATTTGGAGACTATTTTAGACACTTCTGGACCTTTTACCGTTTTTGCTCCTAATGATATTAGTTTTGATTCAGGAACACGAGAAAAAGTATCCGAATTAGTCCGTGTGGAAAACGAAGAAGAATTGCAATCTCTTATAGGCTACCATATCATTGCTGGAAATCTGTCAGCTTCTAAAATTTTAAGCGCCCTTTGTAGGGGAGAAGGTAAAACTGTTTTTACAACCATAACAGGGGATATACTAACGGCAACCATAAAAGGCTTAGATATCATTTTAACCGATAAGGAAGGAAATCAGTCGGTGATTACCAAAGCAGACGCTAACCAGCGTAATGGCGTGATCCACATCATAGATAGTATTCGTAAACCCATAAAGGCATAGTGGTATTATCTTAATTCTGCTCCTAATTTACTTTCAAAGTTTTCTTGAAACTTCCGCATTATCTTTTCAATTTGTTCTTCTGTTAAGGTGGCAGCATCTGATTTTAAAGCAAAACTAACCGCATATGATTTTTTACCATTAGGTAGCTTATCTCCGGTGTATACATCGAATAAATTTACCTCTTTCAAATACTTTTTCTCCGTCTCAAAAGCAATATCATAAAGGGCTTTAAAACTTACTTCATGATCAATTAAAAGTGCAAAATCTCTTTTTACTTCCGGGAACTTTGATATTTCTTGATATATTATTTTATTGTTTTGTAGCAATATCAAAATAGCATCCCAATTAAAATCAGCGTAAAGTACCTCATGCTTTAAATCATATTCTTTCAATATTTTTTTATGAACTAGACCTAAATTTACGAGTTCAAGCGTTTCGGCTTTTAGAGACAATCCTTCTGAGAAAATAGTCTCTTTTGTAGGTGATGTGGTAACAGTATGGATGCCTAACCTTTGTAAAATGCTTTCAACAGTAGCCTTTAGGGTAAAAAAACTTGTTTTTTGTGTTGTATTAGTCCAATTATCTTCGTTTTTATTTCCTGTAATAAAAAGACCTAAATGCTTGTTTTCGATAGTTTTATCATGGTACTTATGGTAGGTTTTTCCGAATTCAAATAATTTTAAGTTTTGCTTTTTTCTGTTGCTGTTATACACTATCGTTTCTAAACCAGAAAAAAGCAAGGATGTTCTCATCACTGCTAAATCGTTACTTAAAGGATTTAGTATAGTGATTGGTTGTTCTTCTTTAACATCTTGACTTAGTGTTTGTTTCGAATGTGCTGAAAGACTATTGGTCATAATTTCAAAGAAACCCTTTGCGGCTAAAAAATTGCCAATAATGCGTTGCACTTTATAATCTTCAAAAGGTTTTGTATTGGCAATTGAAGCATTTAATTTCGTGCTAAAAGTTATGTTATTGTAACCGTATACTCTAAGTAATTCTTCAATGACATCAACCTCACGACGAACATCCACCCTATAAAATGGGATAGTTAAACCAAGGCCAGACTCAGTTACATTGTTTAATTTAATTTCTAAAGAGGCAAGAATAGATTTAATAGTGTCTTGAGGTATTTTTTGTCCAACAAGACTATTTATTTTTTTATAGGTTAAAAATACCTGATGATCGTCTTTTTTGTTGGGATATAAATCAACGATATCCGAAGTAATATCGCCTCCGGCAATTTGTTGGATAAGGATGGCTGCTCTTTTAAGGGCGTATTCAACATTATTTATGTCGATACCTCTTTCAAATCTAAACGAAGCATCTGTAGAAAAACCGTGTCTTTTTGATGTTTTGCGAATAGTAACGGGGTCAAAATAAGCACTTTCTAAAAATATGGCAGTAGTTTGCTGGGTAACGCCAGAATTTAAGCCACCATAAACACCGGCAATACACAAGGGCTTTTCAGCATCACAAATCATTAAGTCATCTTCGTGCAATTCAATTTCCGAGCCGTCTAATGTTGTAAAATTAGTTCCGGTTGGGAGCGTTTTTACACTAATTTTTTGATCCTTAATTTTGTTGGCGTCAAAAGCATGCAAGGGTTGTCCTAATTCATGTAAGACATAATTTGTGGTGTCAACTATATTATTAATGGGTTTAAGACCCAAAGCTTTTAAGCGATTTTTTAACCAATTTGGAGATTCTTGTACTGTTAAATTGCTAATAGTTAATCCACAATATCTTGGCGCAAGTTTATTATCTACTACAGCCACGTCTATTTTTAAGGACCTGTTAGAGACTGAAAAATTACTAACGGAAGGAGTTATTAATTCTATCTGAACCTCTTTTTGTTTTAAACCGGCTTTTAAATCTCGTGCTACTCCCAAATGACTCATAGCATCTGCTCTGTTAGGTGTTAGGCCTATTTCAAATACTAAATCATTCTCTACTTCAAATACAGTATCAAGAGGAGTGCCCGCTTTTAGGTCACTACTTAAAACTAATATTCCATCATGACTAGTGCCTAAACCAATCTCGTCTTCAGCGCAAATCATTCCAAAACTTTCTTCACCTCGAATTTTACTTTTTTTAATGGTCCACTCTTCACCTTCGGATGAATACAGCTTTGCTCCGACAGTAGCCACGGGTACTTTTTGTCCTTTAGCAATGTTCGTTGCGCCGCAAACTATTTGCACTGGTTGCTCCAAACCAATATCGACCATGGTTAGGTTTAGCTTGTCTGCATTACTGTGTTTTTCACAAGATAAGACATGACCAACAACAACTCCTTTTAAGCCCCCTTTAATGCTTTCAAAAGGAAAAACGCCCTCAACCTCTAAGCCTAGATCCGTTAATAGTTCAGCAGTTTTTTCAGCTTCCCAGTTGATTTGTAGAAATTGTTTTAACCAATTGTAAGAGATTTTCATTAATTCGATTTTATAAAGCCTTTGTTGGCATTTTTTTATTTCAGTGCATTACCAAGCATTTGCTGTGAACTAATGCGTTCTTAAAAGGCTCATAGTTGTTTTGCGCCTATGTGTACTCCGCGCTAAACGCAATAAAAATATTGTTTTAGCAGTCGACAAATATAAAACAATGTGTTTACACATTCAACAGGTATTTTATTCAAATAAATTTTATTTTTAAAATTGTAAATTTGCCCTATTAAAATTATAATCATGATAAGGTATTGGTTTTTTGCGATTTTTATAACTTTTTCAGTGCTATCCTGTAGTGAAGAGCCTGCCGCTATATCTGAAGGTATTTGGTTGGCAGAATTACAAGTTATGGATGACGAAAGCTTACCTTTTAATTTTAAGTTAACAAAGGAAAATGGGGACTACAGGGCTGAAATTTATAATGCAAGCGAAGTTATTCGTGTTTCTGATATTGCTATTTCGAACGATTCTATAACCTTATTTTTACCCGTTTTTGAGGCCTATTTAAAAGGGGTTTTTACGCCTAACACTATAGATGGAGTTTTCTATAATGAATCTCTAGACAGGACATTAAATTTTAAAGCTACTTTTGGTAAAACAGATAGATTTTCTACTAATAAACAGTCTAATCAATTAATTTCAGGGGTTTGGGAAACTCGTTTTGGTCTAAATTCCCCAGAGGAATATGTGGGTAAAGGAATATTTGTTCAAAATGAGGATAAGGTTACTGGAACATTCCGAACTACAACAGGTGATTATCGTTTTTTAGAAGGTATTGTGACCGGAGATTCTTTAAAGTTATCGGCCTTTGATGGTTCACATGCTTATTTATTTTTAGCAAAAATAAAAGATACTATTTTAGAAGGTTTTTTTTATAGTAGTAAGGATTTTAAGAAGCCCTTTATAGCGAAACGAAATGAAGTTTTTGAATTACCCGATGAAGATGAATTAACCTATCTTAAACCAGGTTCCGAAGGCTTTGATTTTTCGTTTCCAAACGAAAAAGGTACCTTAATTTCTTTTTCTGATCAGCAATTTAAGGGTAGGCCATTGGTGGTTCAAATCATGGGTTCTTGGTGTCCAAATTGCCTCGACGAAACAAAATTTTTGGTGGAGTTTTATAAACAGAATGCTGCTTTAGATATAGCTATAGTAGGGCTGGCTTTTGAGCATGCAAAAACAGAAGAAAAGGCATTTGCCAGTATTAAAAAATTAAAAGATAGAGTAGGTGTTGAATATCCAATTTTGTTGGCCCAGTACGGGTCCGTTGATAAACAAAAGGCACAAGAAAAACTACCCATGTTAAACCATGTTTTATCGTACCCAACCACTATATTCATCGATAAGCAAGGTAAAGTTCGAAAAATTAAAACAGGGTTTAATGGTCCGGCTACGGGTGATAAATATTTGAGTTTTAAAAGTGAATTTGATGCATTTGTAAGGATGTTAGCCAGCGAATAAAAAATGCCTTTTAAAAAAGGCATTAGGCAATTATAAGTTATTTATTTTTTTATATGATTGTAGATTTCCCTAAACCTATGTTTTCGTAATTCATACTTAAGCTTTCATCAGTATCTACAATATTAGAGGCTATAAAATCTCCTACCGCCGAAGTTCCATGTTTGCTTTTTGGATTGATGTCAGGGGTTACTATATTTTTATGTAAAGATTTGTTTACTGCCGATACAACAGCTCTTGATTCTTCTTCCAGTCCAAAATGTTGCAAGAGCATAGCAGTGGAGAGAATAGTGGCTATAGGATTAGCGATATCTTTGCCTGCTGCCTGTGGATACGAACCGTGAATCGGCTCAAACATAGCAATACCATCACCAATAGATGCTGAAGGTAATAAACCAACAGATCCGCCAATGACACTCGCTTGATCAGAAATAATATCACCAAATAAGTTTGGTGCTAAAATCACGTCAAATTTACTAGGGTTTAAAATCATTTGCATAATGGCGTTATGTAAAAAAATACACTCCAGCGCTACATCAGGGTAACTTTCACTAATTTTTTTAACGACTCTACGCCATAACCTAGAGGTTTCTAAAACATTTGATTTATCAATCAGGGTTAATTTTTTCTTGCGTTTTCTTGATGCTTTAAATGCCAAATGTGCCACGCGACTAATGTCGCTTTCGGTATAGGTGGCGATATCAGTAGCCGTGGTGCCATCATCGCTTAATTGATGATCTCCGCAATAAATGCCACCAGTAAGCTCTCTGTAGATCACAAAATCTGTTCCTTTTAATACCGCTTCTTTAAGTGGAGATTTTTTTAAAAGGGTCGGAAAAACAGCAACAGGTCTAATATTTGCAAAAACACCTAATTCTTTTCGCAATTCAAACAATCCATTTTCAGGTCTCACTTTCGCATCAGGGTTATTGTCGAATTCTAGCGCTCCGATGGAACCAAACAATACCGCATCTGATTTGTGGCATAATGCTATGGTTTCTTGACTTAAAGCCTCGCCAGTTTTGTATATAGAAGCAGCTCCTATAAGTCCGGTGGAATAGGTAAATTGATGATGAAAAGTTTCTTCTACTGCCTGCAAGCATTTTACAGCTTGAGCCACAACTTCTGGGCCAATTCCGTCACCAGGTAAGAGTGCTATGTGTATATTCATTAAGCGACTTTTTGTATTTTAATTTTACTCGTTTCAATTATTTTATGAATATCCTCGTCAATAATTTCTTTCTTAACATCGGCATAAATCAAAAACTCATCATAAACGGCATCTAACTGAACTTTTGTAAGTTCGTAGCCTACAATTTTAGCTCTATAGGCTAGTGCAGCTCTTCCGCTGCGCGCTGTTAGTACTATTGATGACTCGTTCACACCTACATCCGCAGGATCTATAATTTCATAGGTTTCTCTATTTTTTATCACGCCGTCTTGGTGAATACCAGAACTATGTGCAAATGCATTTGCCCCGACTATAGCTTTATTTGGCTGTACAAGCATGCCCATTTTTTGAGAAACCATTCGACTTGTTTCATTTAACAACCTACTATTAATAGTCGTGTCTAAGTTTAATGTTGGGTGTTGCCTTAAAATCATGACAACTTCTTCCAAAGCCGTATTGCCAGCACGCTCCCCAATGCCATTTATAGTACATTCTATTTGGCGCGCACCGTTAATAACACCCGCGATAGAATTTGCTGTTGCCAAGCCTAAATCATTATGACAATGGCAAGATAGGATAGCTTTTTCAATTCCTTTTACATTTTCACGCAAATATTTAATTTTCGCACCATATTCTTCAGGCAAACAATAGCCTGTAGTATCTGGGATATTAAGAACGGTAGCTCCAGCTTTAATCACTGCTTCACAAATGCGAGCTAAAAATTCATTTTCAGTTCTACCAGCATCTTCCGCATAAAACTCTACATCTTCTACAAAAGTCTTTGCATACCTAACAGCCTCAATGGCTCGTTCAATAATGGCCTCTTTATTTGAATTGAATTTAAATTTTATATGCGATTCAGAGGTGCCGATACCGGTATGAATTCTAGGATGTTTTGCAAATTTTAGCGCCTCGGCGGCAACTTCAATATCTTTTTTTACGGCTCGTGTAAGACCGCAGACCGTCGCATTTTTAACTATTTTTGAAATTTCCTGTACAGAATTAAAATCTCCAGGACTAGAAATAGGAAAACCAGCCTCAATGACATTAACACCCAATAATTCAAGTCTTTCTGCAATGACTAATTTTTGTTTCGTGTCTAATTTACAGCCAGGCACTTGTTCTCCGTCTCTTAAGGTGGTATCAAAAATTTGTACTATATCTTTGCTCATTATATTTGCGTAGTTTTACTCGTTGTTACGAATATAGACTTAGCTTAGTATTTCAATATTGACATTAAAAAATCATTACAACGTTTAGTTACTTTTTAAGATGTTTAAGTATTTGAAAAACAAGGATTTAAATAATAATTTTTACGATGACAAATACTAATAAAGATTCCTTATTTGTTCTGATTAAGTCTCTTTCAAAGTCTGAAAAGAGACAATTTAAATTATACGTCGGTCGCTTAGGTGTAAATACGGATGCTAAATTTTTAGCGCTTTTTAACCTTTTAGACAAGGTTAAAGAGTATGATGAAAAAATAATTTTAGACACAGCAATTGTAAAAAAGGCACAACTTTCGAATCTAAAAGCCCATTTATACAAGCAAATTTTAGTTAGTTTACGTTTAAATCCTGTAAACCAAAATATACGCGTTCAGATTCGGGAACAGTTAGACTTTGCTACCATTTTATATCAAAAAGGATTGTATAAGCAAAGCTTGAAAATTTTAGATAAGGCAAAGTCTATCGCCATAGAAAATGAAGAAAAAAATATTGCTTATGAAATTGTTGAACTAGAGAAGGTCATAGAAACACAATACATCACAAGAAGTATCCCTGATAGAGCTGACGAATTGGCCATTCAAGCAAAAGAGCTTTCGGCTCAGAATGTTATGACCAGTAAACTATCTAATTTATCGCTACAATTATATGGGCAGATGCTTAAAATGGGCTATGTACGCAGCGATAAGGATTACCAATTTGTTAAAAAATACTTTGAAAGTCATTTGCCAAAATACAAGATTGAAAAGCTTGGTTTTCGTGAAAAGTTGTGGTTGTATAAATCTTATTTATGGTACAGCTTTTTAACACAAGATTTTTTATCCTGCTATAAATATGCCAGTAAATGGACTGATTTATTCTATGATAATAGAGAAATGATTTTCTTAAATCCTGTATTTTATTTAAAAGGAAACAATTATTTATTAGAGTCACTATTTTATGTCAGGTATAGTTCCCAATTTAAAGAAACGCTTGAGAAGTTAGAGGAAACCATACACGATGCTAATTTTCCTCAAAACGATAATGTTACTTCCCTAGCATTTTTATACATCAATAGCAATAAGTTAAATCTTCACTTTCTGGAGGGTACGTTTGAAAAAGGCTTGTATTTGGTAAAAATTATTGAATACGGTATCAATAAACATAAAGATCGTTTTGATGAGCACCATATTATGTTGTTCTATTACAAAATTGCTTGTTTGTACTTTGGCATAGGAGATAATAAAACCTGTATTCAATATTTAAAAAAAATCATCAATAACAAAAACCTGAAAATGCGTGAAGACTTAATGTGCTTTGCACGTGTTTTAAGCCTAGTAGCACATTACGAGGCAGGAATGGATTATCATTTAGAAGTGCAATTAAAGAGTACCTATAAGTTTTTATTAAAAATGAACGATTTGCATGCGGTTCAAAAAGAAATGATTAAATTTTTAAGAGGATTGGGAGATATTTACCCAAGCGACTTAAAAAATGAATTTCAGAAATTGTATAACCAATTAAAAAAGTATGAAGATCATCCCTATGAAAAAAGGGCTTTTTTATATTTAGATATTTTGTCTTGGCTTGAAAGCCATTTAGAGGGAAAACCAGTGGGACAAATTATCAAGGAAAAAGCAAAATTACTAATGCGATAATTTTTTTTGAAGAATTCGAATCACTTACGGCATCTTTTAGAGATAAATATTGCCATGCTTTTTGTGAGCACATCTGGAGCTTTAGGAAGGTACATAGATTTACCGATACCTGTAACAATAGCTTTGCGAGCATTATTAGCCTTGATTTTTTTACTCTTGTATTGTAAGTTAAAGGGAATATCACTGCGCGTAGAGAAAAGACATATACTACCAGTTGTAACTAGTGGTTTATTAATGGGCGTGCATTGGCTTAGTTATTTCTATGCCTTGAAGCTTTCTAATGTAGCCATTGGCATGATATCGTTATTTACGTACCCAATACTTACCGCTTTTTTAGAGCCCTGGCTGTTAAAAACTAAATTGCAGAAGGTTCATTTGGTATTGGGCCTCATGGTCTTAATAGGAATTTACTTTTTAGTACCCAATTTTGATTTAAAAAATAACGGTACCCTAGCGGTAGTAGTTGGTATTTTTTCGGCTTTAGCATATGCTTTACGAAATATTGTTTTAAAAACTAAGGTTTCTGATTATAACGGTTCCATGTTGATGAGTTATCAAATGGGTGTCGTTGTAGTTTTCTTGTTCCCGTTCATTTTTACCGCAGATATCGTTGAAATTACGTCACAATGGGAAGCAGTAGTGGCATTAGCCTTCCTGACCACCGCTGTGGGTCATACGATGTTTTTAAATAGTTTTAAACACTTCTCGATTACCACAGTAAGTATATTAAGTAGTATTCAACCTATTTTTGGGATTAGCATTGGTGCTATTTTTTTAAGCGAAATCCCTAGCCAAAATACAATAATTGGTGGCGTTTTGATTTTAGGCTCCGTTATTTTTGAAAGTATTAGAACTTCGAGGTTGCAATCTTAATTTTAAGGTATAAGCTAAATACGATATACCATATAATTCTTTAGGTGGTAGCCTCCAAGCTATCCTATAGTTTTTCAAAGATGGATGCTATGGTATCTTCTAAACGTTTACAGCGGTATGTTCTGTTCAAAAAATAGGAGATCTTGGTATATTCTGGATGTTAAACGTATAAAATTCACAAACAAGCGTTCCAAATAGCCTCGTTTGGCGGTGCTGCTAGTAATTGAATAAGTTCTTTTTTAACAGGGTGCTCAAAGGATAGCGTTCGGGCATGTAGATGAATACTTCCATCCTTGTTACTGCGGTCTGCACCATATTTTAAATCGCCCTTAATAGTGCATCCGATGGCAGCTAATTGTGCTCGAATTTGGTGATGACGACCTGTTTGAAGATCTATTTCTAATAAAAAATAGTTATCTAATTTTTTAAGAAGCGTATAGGCTAAGACGGCTTTTTTGCTTTCTGAAACTTCTTTTTTATGAGCGTAAGATTTATTTTGACTCGTATTTCGCTTTAGCCAATGGGTTAAGAGCTCTTTCTCCTTTGGTGGTTGATTCTTAACAACAGCCCAATAGGTTTTTTTTGCTTCTTTATCAGCAAATAATTTATTGAGACGTGGTAAAGCTTTGGAGGTTTTTGCGAAAATTACAATGCCCGAAGTGGGTCTGTCTAACCTATGGGTTACTCCTAAATACACATTCCCAGGCTTATTGTATTTTATTTTGATATATTCTTTAACGACCTCGCTTAATGGCGCATCGCCTGTTTTATCCCCTTGAACTAAATCTCCAGGTCTTTTATTGATGGCAATTAAATGATTGTCTTCATATATAACTTGAAGATTTTTGGGTGTAGAAATTATTTTGTCGTCCAAATTAAAATGCTTGTTCGTTGATGGGTTTCTGGTTTTTGATTCGTGACTAGTAGCAAACACAATCCTTCATCATATCCTTTGTAGATATTTTGAAAAAACCAATGGATACATTATGATATGAATTCATTGCCCCATTAATACTGTTCTTCATCACTCGGAAAATCTTTAGATTTAACATCGGCAACGTAATCAGATATGGCTTTTTCCATTTCTTCAAACAAGTTCATATACCTACGTAAAAATCTAGGATTAAACTCTTGAGTTAAGCCCACTAAATCGTGGACTACAAGTACCTGACCGTCAACGCCATTTCCAGCACCGATACCAATAACAGGAATCGTTAACATTTCAGCAACTTCTTTGGCTAATTTTGCAGGTATTTTTTCTAAAACTAAAGCAAAACAACCTGCTTTTTCTAGCAATAATGCATCTGCTTTTAATTTTTTAGCTTCCTCTTCTTCTTTTGCTCTAACGGTGTAGGTGCCAAACTTATAAATCGATTGTGGTGTTAAACCTAAATGCCCCATCACAGGAATTCCTGCATTTAAAATACGTTTTACAGATTCTTTAATTTCTATACCACCTTCAACTTTAACGGCATGTCCGCCGCTTTCTTTCATGATTCTAATGGCTGAACGCAGGGCTTCTTTAGGGTCACTTTGATAACTACCAAAAGGAATATCAACCACAACGAGAGCCCTATCAACAGCTCTTATGACAGAAGAGGCATGATAAATCATTTGATCTAAGGTTATAGGCAGTGTCGTTTCATGGCCAGCCATAACATTACTGGCAGAATCCCCCACTAAAATGACATCCACATTGGCCGCATCGACAATCTTTGCCATCGAATAATCGTAAGCGGTTAACATTGATATTTTTTCACCGTTTTTTTTCATCTCAATGAGAGATTTCACAGTTACTCTTTTGTATTCTTTTTTTGCTACAGACATGAAGTGTATATTTCGAATGCTAAAAGTAAGGAAATTGATTTGTTTTAAAGAACTCTCTTTTTCTTCTCTTGTTATTTTTTTTAGGTATATTAGAATTTAAGTTTGTTTATTGATAACTCTTAAAGTAGAAAAGATGCGATATGTTTGGGTTTTATGTATTTTATTTAGCTGTTTTACCATAGCACAACAAAAAGAAAAGGATGCTGTTAAGGCTAGTATAGAACTTTTTTTTGAAGGTTTTCATGCGCAAGATTCAATGATGATAAAAAGTGTTTTAGCCCTAGAAACGGTCATGCAAAGAATAGGAGAAGATGCGGTGGGTAAGGCTATTGTAGTACCTCAAAAGATAGGTGCATTTTTAAAATCGATCGTCAGCATTCCTAAAACAACAACATTTCAAGAGAAAATAATGTCGTATAATATTCAAATTGACGGGAATATGGCGAATGCTTGGACACCTTATGAATTTTGGCGGAATGATACTTTTAGTCATTGTGGGGTAAACTCCTTCCAATTATTTAAGGATCAAGAAACCTGGAAAATAATTTATATTGTCGATACGCGGAGAAAAGAAAACTGCAGTAAATAATTTTTAAATTTCAGGCCCCAGGTAAATAACAAAAAAAATCCCTAGGCGATGGCGCTAGGGATTTGTAACAAAATTTAAAACTTACTTCTTTTTTTTTGCTCTTTTTTCTTCTTTTTTCTCTTTAGCCGTTTTAAGTGGCTCTTTTTTGACATTCTTTTTAGCGTCTTGACTTTTTGCCATTTTTGTTATGTTTAGAATTAGTATGTTGTTTTTTTAAAGTAAATATACATATGAAAATTATAATTTAATCTTTCGTAGCGTTTTCAAAAGCTTTTAAACCTCCTACAATAGGAAGCGTTAATTGCGTATTGTTGGTATCGATGGTCAGTGCTGTACCTGGTTCTGGTAATAGCGTAAACTCACTATCGCTAGAAAAAATTAAGAGCCCAATCTGTTGACCCGGTGCAATAATCTGATCATCAGGTTGTAATTCAAAAGAAAGATCATAAAAATTACCAGGTTCTAAAGGTTCACTTTCGGAAATAGAGGTGTAATTTTGAGGATCCGCCCAACCACGTGTGATGATATTATCAGTTATTTTAGCATCCTTATCAGTATTCCAGGGCAATGAAACGAGATACACAGAAAAGTTAGCAGCGGGCTTGCTAAGCGCCAACTTTACACTTAGTTGAGCAACACCAGAAATATGCAAAGAATTTTTGAGTATTGGCGTTAAAAACAAAAGTCTGTTTTTTGAACTTCCTGTTTGGGCCATGGTGTTTGCAGGAACAGTATAATCGTCAAAAATAGTTTCTGGATTATTATTTTTATTGACAGTGGTCGTCAGTTTTCCAAAATTTGGAGCTCCATTTTTTACATATAAAGTAACAGGGGCAGCGTCTGGGTTCGGATATTCATCGTAGGCCGTTGGGTTGCTTTGTTCGTCATTTTCACGTACGATCCAAGCTCTTTTATCATTTTCTACGCCATTATCTACCCCATGTAAATAGCGGGTAAACCAACGATTCATCATGCTCATTGGTGGCGGTCCTCCATGACCATTTTGGTGGTAATAGATTTGTGACGGAATTTTTTGTTCTTTAGCAGCTTTATAAATGCTATAGCTATGCTCTGGCATCACATTCCAATCGTTGAACCCGTGCGACATTAAGAGGGCTGCTTTCATGGGCCCCATTTGATTCAAATAATCACGGCCGGCCCAAAATTCATTATAATCACCGGACTCTCGGTCCATGCCATTAGCCATTTCGGTATCCCGAACGGTTTTATTATTGTAAGCGCGTTTACTTTCGTCTCCACTGTGAATAAAATCATATAATACATCGATATCTTCACCTAAATAGCCACCAGGACTACGCACCAATCCGTTGGAACGATAATAATGGTAATAGGAGGTATTCGGTGCAATTGGGATAATAGCTTCTAAACCTTCAACTCCGGTAGTAGCAGCAGCCAAGGGAAGCGTACCGTTATAAGATGTTCCTGTCATGCCCACTTTTCCTGTAGACCAATACGCAGTCACTTCTTCATCACCGTCTGGAGTGGTATAGCCTTTACCGCGACCACAAAGCCAATCAATTACGGCTTTAGGTGCAAGAGATTCATTTTCGCCACCAACGGTTGGTGCACCTTGTGAAAGTCCCGTTCCGGGAGAAGACGAATGTACTACAATATAGCCTCTAGGCACCCAATTTTTGACTTCAGAGTTCGAAATAATTGGGCGTTCTCCTCTGCGAACTACTTCAACTTGGGTACGTGGCTCGGCTTTCTCTCCTAGCTCATGCTTTACGTTCCAAAAAAGGCCCTCTACATTTCCTGCTGTACCGGCATAATAAGGGCTAGTAGCATAAATTACAGGGAGTTTTAAACCTTCAGAATCTGTTTGTACAGGACGTGTAACATCTACGTGCATTCGATCTAGTTTGCCATCGCCGTCGGTATCAAAACTTGTTTCCACCCAAAGGTCATGACGCACCCAAGTGTCGGGCGTATCGAAAGCCGCAACAACTTGTGCTTCGCCGTTTTCAAAAATAGGTTGAATTTTATCGGATTGCGCTACACCAGCAATGGATAGTAAGGCTATAAAGCTTGTACTGATAATTTTAAATGGTATGGAAAGACTCTTTTTTATACGCATATTTAGTTTTTACTTTTATACTTTTTATAAGTAGGAAACAAGATAGTTAATTTTTTAAACCTGTCCATGAACTAATTTAAGATCCTATCATTTTTGTTCAGTTAATTCGATGCCAAGGACCTTAATTTATATTAAATTAATTAGCAGTCACTTAAAAACACCCCTACAGCCAACCCGCCTTCTGATGTTTCTTTGTATTTGGAGCTCATATCTTTTGCGGTTTCCCACATGGTTTTTACCACCTTATCAAAAGGTACTTTAGCATCTTTCGGGTCAGAGCCTAAAGCTAGTTCTGCCGCATTAATGGCCTTTATGGCACCCATAGAATTGCGTTCAATACAAGGAATTTGAACGAGTCCGCCAATAGGATCACAGGTTAAACCTAGGTGGTGTTCCATGGCAATTTCAGCCGCCATAAGCACTTGTTCAGGAGAGCCGCCTAATAATTCTGTAAGTGCACCCGCTGCCATAGCGGAAGAAACACCGATCTCTGCTTGGCAACCACCCATCGCTGCGGAAATGGTAGCTCCCTTTTTGAAGAGACTGCCAATTTCTCCAGACGTCAACAAGAATTTTTTAATGTGCTCAAAATTTGCATCATGGTTTTCAATAACCAAATAATACATTAATACCGCGGGGATAACACCAGCACTACCATTCGTAGGTGCCGTAACCACACGCCCCAAAGAAGCATTAACTTCATTAACAGCTAATGCAAAACAACTTACCCATTGTAAAATTTGCCTAAATTTAACTTCTGTTTTTCGTATGGAAGCTAACCATTGTTCTGGGTTTTCATACGGATTATTTTCTTTTAATTTTTGATGCATATCAAAAGCGCGCCTGCGTACATGAAGTCCACCGGGCAAAGTTCCCTCCGTATGGCAACCTGTGTACATACACTCTAACATAGTATCCCATATGCGATGTAATTCGCGATCTATTTCTTGGTCTGTTCTCAAGGAACGTTCATTTTCAAGGACAATGTCAGCGATAGACTTGTTTTCAAGTTCACACAGGGCTAGTAATTCTAGCCCTGAAGTTGCCGGATACGGAAATGTTTTAAACAATTCAATATTTTTCTTAGCTCTTTTTCGTTCCTCTTTGACCACAAAACCACCACCGATTGAGTAAAAGGTCGCTTTCTTCTTTTTCCCAGAATTTAAGGTCGCTTCAAACATCATTCCGTTCGCATGAAAGGGCAAAAATTCTCTTTTAAAAACAATGTCTTCTTCTGGATTAAAGGGAATGGTTTTTTTACCATTAAACTCAAGTTGTTTTTCCTCCTTTATTCTCGAAACTATGAGACCAATATTTTCAATAGGGATGTATTCAGGATCTTGACCAGACAAACCTAACATGATGGCATAATCTGTTGCGTGACCTTTTCCTGTTAACGACAAGGAGCCATAAATATAAATTTTTATACGTGTAACATCATCAAATAATTGTGCTGCTTCCAGTTCCTTGATCCATTTTTCTGCTGCTCGCCATGGTCCTAAGGTGTGCGAACTCGAAGGTCCCACACCAATTTTAAGCATATCAAAAGTACTTATCGACTCCATAAAAAAGGTATAATGTTAAAAATGCAACTTTACGGACTAAAAGTACTTACTAATTTCACAATTATAAAATTTATTAGTGAAACTCTATTTTGAAAAATACCACGCTCATTATTTTCACCTGGTTTCTTGTGCTGAATAGTCTATTTTTTATAAAGGAGTTCAAATGATTCTTAGGCTAGCGTCAAAAATAATTTCAAGTACTCGTTGTGTGCTTTTTATGATGAAATTTACTTAAAAAGTACGTATATTATATGGCTATGCCCAGTATTCGGTTTAAATTTGCTAAAAGGTTTATCCTAAGAAATGACCTTCATCATTATGGTTTTCTACGCTATTCAAAAGAATAGGATGTACCCCTTAATGATTGAGCATCACAAGAGCTCCAAACGGATTATTCATCTTGATTTTGAAATGAGGGCAACACTAAACTTGGCGAATTTTAGATTAAAATAAGTAGTTGTGATATTGAAATCGTTTGGCTTGGTAATACTATAGCGTATAGCGAATTAATTCATAAGGTATAAAAACAAAAGAAATGAAAACACTAATTTTAATGCGACATGGAAAATCTTCTTGGGATTATGCTGTGGATGACGCCGACAGACCCTTGCAAGAAAGGGGAATTACCGACGCCTATTTAGTGGCACATAAGTTTAATCAACTTCAACTGCCTATTGATGCCTGTTATTCTAGCCCTGCAAATCGCGCATTACATACTGCAATGATTACTAGCAAAGTATTAAACTTGCCACTTCATAAATTTTATGTTACAAAGGAGCTCTACGATTTTTCAGGAAATTCAGTGGTGGAATTTGTAAAAAAATTAGATGATAAATTAAATACCGTGCTTATATTTGGTCACAATCACGCTTTTACTGAAATTGTGAATAAATGGGGTCATAAAACCATCGATAATCTGCCTACAGCAGGTTTAGTGGTATTAAATTTTGAACATGATAATTGGGGGACAATTGCTAACGGGAAAACCAAAACAGTGATAGTTCCAAAACAACTTAGATAATGATTAATACTAAAAATAAATACATAAATAGAGAAATTAGCTGGTTACAGTTTAATAAGAGAGTGCTTCAAGAAAGTGCGGATAAAAAGGTTCCATTAATTGAGAGACTTCGTTTTTTAGGTATTTTTTCTAACAATTTAGATGAATTTTTCAAAGTACGTTACGCTACTGTAAAGCGAATTGTGGATGCTGGTAAAACGGGTAAAAGTGTTTTAGGCGGTGAGATTGCTAAAGATCTATTGGAAGAAATAACCAACACCGTAATAAAACAACAAACGGAAAGTTTAAAGATTTTGAAAGAAATTGAAAACGAACTTGAAACTAAAAATATTCATATCATTAAGGAAGATGAACTAAATACGTCTCAAGCGCAATTTGTAAAGAATTACTTCATTAATCAAGTGAGTCCTGTTTTAATGACGATTATTTTAAACGATTTGAGAGAGTTTCCCAATTTAAAGGACACTGCGGCTTATTTAGCTATAAAAATGGTTTTAAAAGGTGAAAATAATCAAACTAGGGGAGAGAACAAATATGCCTTAATTGAAATTCCAAAGGGAATTGATCGTTTTGTAGAATTGCCAAAAGAAGGAGAAAATAGCTACATTATTCTTTTAGATGACTTAATTCGTTATTGCCTTGCAAACATATTTAATATGTTTGAGTACACGTCTATTTCGGCTCACATGATTAAAATTACGCGTGATGCAGAGCTTGATATGGACAACGATTTAAGTAAAAGTTTTATCGAAAAGTTATCTTCTAGTGTAGAACATCGAAAAATAAGTGATCCCGTTCGTTTTGTGTATGATAAAAGTATCTCTAAAGACACGCTTAATTTTCTGAAAGAAAAAATGCTAATCGAAGATACGGATAGTGTTATTCCTGGAGGTAGGTATCATAATAGGCGTGATTACATGAATTTTCCTAGCTTAGGCCGACAAGATTTATTGTACGACAAAATTAAACCCTTACCTGTTAAAGGCTTGAGTTTAGAGAGTAGTATTTTTGAAAGTATCACCAAGAAAGATTACTTACAATATACACCCTATCATACATTTTCGTATATCATTAAATTTCTAAGAGAAGCTGCATTAGATCCTAAAGTACGTGCTATAAAAATTACCGTATACCGTTTGGCAAATAACTCTCAGGTTGCAGCTTCCTTAATTAATGCTGTAAAAAATGGGAAGCAGGTAACGGTTCAGATAGAACTTCAAGCGCGTTTTGACGAACAAGCGAATATTGAGTATGCCGAACAATTACAAGCCGAGGGAGTTAAACTTAAATTTGGAGTACCAGGCTTAAAAGTACATAGTAAAATTTGTTTAATTGAGCGTGAAGAGGGAGCGGATATTAAGCGATACGGTTTTATTAGTACTGGAAACTTTAACGAGTCTACGGCACGAATCTATACCGATTTTACCCTGTTTACGGCAAATGAAAATATTTTAAAGGAGTTAAATAAGGTATTCGACTTTTTTGAAACAACTTATAAAATCAACAAATACAAACATTTAATTGTATCACCGCATTATACAAAAAATGTATTTAAAAAATTGATCGACACAGAAATAGCGAATGCAAAAGCAGGTAAGGAAGCTTATATAAAAATTAAGATGAATAGCTTTACTTCTTATAAAATGGTAGATAAGCTATATGCTGCAAGTAGGGCTGGAGTAAAAATACAATTGATCATTAGAGGTATCTGTTGTTTAATTCCAGGCGTGAAAGGAATGAGTGAAAATATTGAAGCGATTAGTGTTGTAGATAAATTTTTAGAACATCCACGTCAATTTATTTTCGCTAACAATGGAAAGCCAAAGATTTATATTTCTTCTGCCGATTGGATGACGCGGAACATCGACTATCGCGTAGAAGTAGGTTGTCCTATTTACGATGAAGATATAAAGCAAGAATTGATAGATACTTTTGAGATTTCATGGAGTGATAATTTAAAAGCTAGACTTTTTTGTGAAAATCAAGATAATGCCTACCGTAAAATCAAAGGGCCAGAAGTAAGGTCACAATTTGCATTATACGAATATTACAAAGCTAAATTAGAATCTTAAATTTTAGAATTTGAAAGTAAGAAAATTTGCGGCTATTGATATTGGTTCTAATGCCATTCGATTACTGACCCATAATATTATTGAAGAAAAAAACAAAGTAACGCAATTTAGAAAAAGTGCTTTGGTAAGGGTGCCCGTTCGTTTAGGAGAAGATTCTTTTACGGTTGGTGAAATATCCGAAAGAAACGCGAATAGAATTGTGGACACCATGAAAGCCTTTAAACTTTTAATGGATGTTGCAGGTGTTGAAAATTATATGGCCTGTGCCACATCAGCTATGCGTGAGGCGAATAACGGACTAGAAATTATTCAACGAGTTCAAGATGAAGCCGGCATCCAAATAGATTTAATTGATGGTAAAAAAGAGGCTGCTATCATTGCGTCAACCGATTTAAAGCAACTGATGCAAAAAGACAAATCGTACTTATATATTGATGTAGGAGGAGGTAGCACAGAATTTACACTTTTTACGGAAGGAAAAATTAAAATATCAAAATCCTTTAAACTGGGAACTGTTCGTTTGCTAAATAACATGGTCGGCGAGGGTACTTGGCAAAAATTAGAAGATTGGATTAAGGAACACGTCAAAAACGTCCCCAATATTGCTATCATAGGCTCAGGGGGTAATATCAATAAATTGCATAAAATTTCAGGCCGTAAAGAAGGCGAGTCACTTTCTTATTTATGGTTAAAAGCGCAATACGCTTTTTTAGAAAGCTTAACCTATGAGGAGCGAATTTCAGAGTTAGGTTTAAATCCTGATCGCGCAGACGTTATCATTCCAGCGACAAAGATATTTTTACAAGCAGCAAAATGGAGTGGTTCAAAAATAATTCACGTACCAAAAATTGGACTATCAGATGGGATTATTAAAACCTTGTATTATGCCGGCAAATAAAACTATTTATCCATGAATACTTCCTGTTGTACCTAAATTTTTCATGATCGTAGCTTCGTATTGCAGTAAGTCATTCCATTTTTGATCTACTTCTTGGCGATCACCATATTGTCTGGCAAATTTCAAAAACATAGTGTAGTGGCCAGCTTCGCTAATCATTAATTTATGGTAAAATTCGGCTAGTTCTTTATCTTGTAATTCTTCCGAAAGTAGCCTAAAGCGTTCACAGCTTCTAGCCTCAATGAGGGCTGCGTATAAAAGCCGATGAACCAGCTGTGTAGTTCTACTTCCTCCTTTTGGAAAGAATTTTAATAACTCAATAACATACAAATCTTTGCGGTCTCTGCCCAAGACTTGTCCACGGTCAAGAATGCGGTCATGAACCATTTTAAAATGACCCATTTCTTCACGAACTAGTGCTATCATTTCTTGCACCAAATCAGTATATTCAGGAAAAGAAACAATTAAAGAAACAGCTGTGGAAGCTGCTTTTTGCTCACAATAGGCATGGTCAATTAGTATTTCATCAATATTTTTTTCTACAATATTTACCCATCTTGGGTCTGTTGGTAATTTTAAGCCTAACATTTTTAAAGTATTAAGTAATAAGTATTAAATATAAAGTTCAAGCGCAAGTTCAATAAATCATAAAGGATTAAAAAATTCGAAATTAAAAGTACGAAATACTTGAAATAGGGATTGAACTTCTCTGATTAGCCTTGACCGTTTTCCATTTTCAACGTATAATTTTCAATTAAATTAAAGATCTAAATCAAACTCTCGTCTCAAAATATCTAAAGCAGGATTTTTTTCTCTAAGCTTTTCATATTTTTCTTCGGGGGTAAAAGCGAACTTTTTAGCGGTAGTTTCGTTTACTGTAATTTTTATTTTTATAAAGTGATTGTCTAATTTTGCTCTTAAATATTCCATTAAATCGAACTGTTCTCGTTCAATTTCTTTCTTCATGGTACTATTCGGCAGTTCTATCCAAATAGTAGTTTGATCTCTTAATTTTGGAATATCGGTGTTTAAGTTTGACGCCAATATTTTTCTACCATCAGCATCAATTATTTTTACAAAATCGGCCCAATGTTTTTGCATATCCTCTTCTGCAAATTTTGATCTTGGTAGTTTACTTTCATCAACAATAGCTTCTTTTTTATTGAGTTGATGCTCTTTTTTTAACTTTAAACTAGATAAGGACAACCCAGAGACCCGATTTTGAGGGCTATTAATATTTAATTTAGAAGGTTTGTCTTCAGGCTTTGCTATGGGGTCAGTTACTTCAGCGTCGTTTTTTAGTACAGGGATGATTTTTTGCGCTGTTGCTGTAGTAGAAATTATTGTGTCAGGATCTGTCTTAACTTCCGGAGATAAAATGGCATCTAATTTTTCTTCGACTAGGTTAGGGAGCTCTTTACTGCTTAGTACTTGTTCAGCATTAGAAGCACTGTTTTTTGATACCAGTCTATTTTTAAAAGTCGCAGCCGGTATGATATAATGCGATACCTTATTTAGGAATTCAGATTTTTTTTTTCTCCATCAAAATTGATAGAGGATAATTTCATGAGCGTAAGTTCAACTAAAAGCCGCTGATTTTTACTGGTTTTAAATTTTATATCACAGTCATTGGCAAGGTCTATAGCTTGTAATAAAAAAGAACTCGAAGTCTTTTTTGATTGTTCTAGGTATTGCTTTTTAGCTTCTTCACCAACTTCTAAAAGGGCAATAGTCGTTGGATGTTGACAAACCATTAAATCTCTAAAATGAGCAGCTAATCCTGCAATAAAATGGTGACCGTCAAAACCTTTTGCAAGTGCATCGTTAAATAAAACTAACAAGGATGGAATGTCGTGTTCTAGAATAAAATCAGTTGCTGAAAAATACGTGTCATAATCTAATACGTTTAAATTTTCAGTCACTGCTTTTCGCGTTAATTTTTTCCCTGAAAAACTAACAACTCTGTCAAAAATAGAAAGCGCATCGCGCATGGCTCCATCCGCTTTTTGAGCAATAATATGTAAGGCATCATCATCGGCCTCAATTTCTTGGTTGTCCGCGATATATTTTAAATATTGAGCAGCATCTTTTACGGTAATACGTTTAAAATCAAAGATTTGACAACGTGATAAAATAGTAGGGATAATTTTGTGCTTTTCTGTAGTCGCCAAAATAAAAATAGCGTGTTTAGGAGGCTCTTCTAGGGTTTTTAAAAAGGCATTAAAAGCAGATTGAGATAGCATATGAACCTCATCAATAATATATACCTTGTATTTGCCTACTTGAGGAGGAATCCTAACTTGATCGGTTAAGTTTCGAATATCATCAACAGAATTGTTAGAAGCGGCATCTAGCTCAAAAATATTAAAAGCAAAATCTTCATCTTTTTGCTGATGGCTGCCGTCCTCGTTAATTTTTTTTGCTAATATTCGTGCACAGGTGGTTTTACCAACACCCCTAGGACCACAAAACAATAAAGCTTGCGCTAAATGATTGTTCTCAATAGCATTTAATAGCGTGTTTGTTATGGCTTCTTGCCCAACAACATCTTTAAATGTCTGAGGTCTGTATTTACGTGCAGATACTACAAAAGGTTCCAATGATTGCTGCTTTTTACTTAATTAAATTGAGACTGAGTAAAACTTGTTACAAAGATAAAAATAGCTAAGTATTATATGGTGTAGATAATGTAGATAAGGTATTTATTTATCAACAATTGGCGATAAGAACGTTTTGAAGGATGGCTCTCCTTTGTATCCGTGTAAACTAGTTTTTTCGTTCTTGTTCATTCACAAATTTTTTTATTTACCTTTGCAAAAGCAGGTCACCTTATCGCCGTGTGCTGGACTCGTTTCAGCAGCTATTTGGTATTTTCGAATACAGGAACAGCCCCCGAATTAAGTTCGGGACAAGGAGGAAAGTCCGGACACCATAGTGCAGTATAGCGGGTAATGCCCGTCGCTCTAAGCTAGTTTTAGAGTAGGACAAGTGCAACAGAAAGAAAGTACAGGTAATGCTGTAGTGAAACCAGGTAAACTCTATACGGTGAAACGTCATGTAAATCAGCTTTAAGGGCTGCACGCTCGTGTTGAAGGGTAGGCGGTTAGAGCTTTTAAGTAATTAAAAGTCGAGATAAATGATAAGGTAGTTTTGGAGTTTATTCAAAACGAACAGAATCCGGCTTATGACCTGCTTTTTTATACAACAAGATTTTAAAAAGTACGCAGTACGTGCTTAAAATAGGGGATTGAATTTATGATGAAGCAAATAATTCATTGAGGTATTCCAGAATGAGGCTTCCTTCATTTTTTTCAATGGTTCACTGTTGACTGTTTTTTTACCCTCTTCTTCTTTCTAACAAAATCATCATCATAAAGCCTAAGATAATGCGCTGTTCATCATCCTGGTCCATGTCGTTTAATTTTGTGACTTCAAATTTTCGACCAAAAAAAGAGGCTTCCTTCTTTAAGCGGGCTACCTTTTTATGATCCAAATTGGTAATTAGGTACGAGGGATTGAAGACATAGCCTGTGAAAAAATTTAAAACGGGAATCTGACCTAAAACACCATCCATTACCTTTACCCAGGCATTTTCTTCTCGAATATGGTACTGCAGTTTTTGATGTTGATCTATTAACTCATACTTCGCTTTCCAAATCGACGCCCAACCTTTTCGTGCTATTTTTCCAAGAACTATACCATCTGAGTTGGTAAACTCGTAAGCCGTTGAGAAGTCAATCCATTTATCTGCATTAATTTTAAAAAGCAACTTGCTTTTACTTTCATCTTGAAAAACAGAAACATCTTCTTTCAGCTTAAACAACTTTTGTTTTACAAATGCTATTGTTTTTCCAGTAGCATCAGTCGCGGTAAAATCATTTGAAAATGTTGAAATATGGAATACAAATTTAATAGGAAAGCTCAGATTATTCATAATTAGGTTTGTTTTGCTTGATAAGCATATCGCCAAAAGTTACTATAGTTTTTTGGCCTTAGGTAGCTTCAAAAAAACTAAAAACACTCCCACCGTATTTTCTTTGCTTTGTAAAATGGGGTAACATAGATAAATCGGTATGTTTCGAATGCTCTATAATCAAAAGACCGTTCTCTAAGAGCAAACTATGTTCAAATACGAGTACAGGTATTTGACTAAAATCCTCTACGGTCAAATCATAGGGTGGGTCTGCGAATACAATATCAGACGCTTGCTTTGTTTTTTGAAGAAAGCTAAAAACATCACTCTTTATGGCTGTGATAGGTAATGCTAAAGTTTCCGTGGTTTTCATAATAAAGTTAATACAGCCTTGATCCTCGTCTACACAAGTTATGCTAGTACAACCTCTAGAACCAAATTCATAAGCCACGTTACCGGTGCCTGAAAACAAGTCTAAAACTTTTATATCTGCAAAATAATAGCTATTGTTTAAGATATTGAATAGGCCTTCTTTCGCCATATCGGTAGTGGGCCGTACAGGTAATTTTTTTGGAGCTGTAATTCTTCTTCCTTTATGTATTCCAGATATAATTCTCATTAGAGTGCACTTAATGTTGTAAAATCTATGCTCTTGTGGTCATGTATTCCAGTCATAGAAGAAAGATTTGATGGGATAAAAACAGCCACATTGCGAACATAGGTATGGCATAAATTATAAAGGCTATCGCCCTCTTCAATGGCTCCAAAAAGTTTTAAACTTAGGCTCTCTGAATCTAATTTTAATTGTTCAATAACGAAAAGGATATAATAAATAAAATCTTCTTTGGTAGTGTATGTAAAGCTATTGTACAGCACTAATTTTTTGTTTTCTATAACTGTGATATCTATTTGGTTTTCAAGGATATGAACATAACAAACTGGCTCCTTTCCACCATCAAAATTAGTCAGTAAACTTTGAATTAGGACCGTGCCATTGTGTTGGTATTCAAACTCACCAAAAAGTTCATAGATGTAGTTGTTAATATTTACAAAGGGTACATACACATTGACAATATCGTAATTAGCAATCTCGTCAAAAGAAATATGGTCGTTCGCCAATATTTTAGTATTGAATTTAAGATAGTTGGCTAATTCTTTTTCGTTAAATAAGGCTTTGGGAACTAAACTAAACAAGGTATTGCGATGTATGATGGTAATGTCAGAAAATGACATTTTCGTTACTTCGTTTTTTTCTAGGAGTTCTTTTAAGTTTTTTAAAACCTGAAAAGGAATTAATTCCTCTGAAAAGCTATAACTCTCTTGCTTTATAATGGTATTGCTAATTGCGTCTAGGACACAAAAAGAAAGTCCATTCAAACTAATCTGAATGGACAATTTTGTATAACTCAAATCAGAGTTGTTTTGAATATTAGTTTCGTTTCTTTTTGTCATATATCATTGGCCAATTTCCGTTGGTGCTCACTTCTTCCATAGAACCAACTCGTATATCAGCACCATTTACCTCTTCAACATTTACATAGGTTTTTTCACGAGACACTAAGTCTTTGGGTTGGTCGTATAAGACTACTTCTTTTGGTACCTTAGCTACGAAAACAGCAGCTTTAAACCCACTTTTTTCAATAAAACCTGCATCCATAGTAAATGTTTCATTGTTTTGAGCAAAAGGAACATTCATCATGTTTTTGTAACGATCGTCGTTTTTAAATAAAGAGTCTTTTACAGATACGAAGTCTAAGGTGTCAATTATTTTTTTCTCAACAAGCATATCGATACCAAAGTTTTTATCAAACTCAGTATACGAAGTATCTCTTTGCTGTGTAATTACATATTTACCAGTTTCTACAAAATTAATCAAAGAATTAAAATCTTTGGCATAACTTCCTTTCGATAATTTATACGCCTCTTGCGAATTTCTAATGTCCTTTAAGCTATTGATAACTTTCTGGAAACGTTCTTGTTTCACATTGGCAAATTCAAGGGGTGCATTTACGGAATTGTAAATTAGGTATGCGAAACCAAAACATGCTATCCAAAGTATAATTTGTAAAACGATCTTCATTTTTTTTTCGTGTTATTTAATTAATGTGGTTGACACAAATCTACAATTTTTTTTTAATCACAAAAGTATTTGTGCTTAAAAATCATCATTATCTTTGAGGGTATATGAAAGCTTTAACTCCAGAAACATTTAATGTCCTATTAAAAGAGAAATTTCCTCATGAACCCACCCACCGACAAAACAGGGCTTTGGAGGAATTATCGAACTATATTTTAACCAAAGAAAAGGATACTATTTTTTTATTGAAGGGCTTTGCAGGTACAGGGAAAACAACCATAATTGGTACTATCGTTGCCAATTTATGGCATACCACGATGAAAACTGTATTGATGGCACCCACAGGTAGGGCAGCAAAAGTGATGTCGAATTACGCAAATACACAAGCTTTTACCATACACAGGAAAATTTATTTTCCTAAAAAGCAGAGTGGAGGCGGCGTACACTTTGTTTTGGCGCCAAACAAACATAGAAACACCTTATTTATTGTAGATGAAGCCTCTATGATTCCAGATACACCAGCTGATTCTAAACTATTTGAAAACGGATCCCTTCTTGATGATTTAATTCAGTTTGTATACGCGGGTCATGGGTGTAAACTCATATTAATAGGCGATACAGCGCAGTTACCACCCGTTAAGTTAGAGTTGAGCCCCGCTTTAGATGAAGGAAGATTGAGTTTGAATTATAATAAAGAGGTAAAATTGTTAGAATTAGATGAAGTAGTGCGGCAAGCCCAAGACTCAGGAATTTTATACAATGCCACTAATTTAAGGGAGCAACTGCAAGGAGAATTTTATGATGATTTTAAATTCGACGTGGCACCTTTTAAAGACATCGTTCGCTTGATCGAAGGGAATGAAATTTTAGAAGCTATAGAAGAATCGTATTCCGTTAACGGGAAAGAAGAAACCGCTTTTATTGTGCGCTCCAATAAAAGAGCGAACCTGTACAATGAAAATATTCGAAAACGGATCCTAAACTTAGAAAATGATATTTCGGTAGGGGATTATATGATGGTGGTTAAAAATAATTATTTCTGGCTGAAACCAAACTCCGAAGCTGGTTTTATTGCCAATGGCGATATTATTGAAGTGCTTGAAATTTTTAGTATCAAAGAAATATATACGTTTAAATTCGCCGAAGTCAAAGTAAAAATGGTCGACTATCCAAAGCAAGAGGCTTTCGAAACAGTGCTGCTTTTAGATACCATTACTGCAGAAGCGCCTTCGTTACCTTATGAAGACGGCAACAGATTATATCAAGAGGTCATGAAAGATTACGAGAATGAAACCTCAAAATATAAAAAATTTATGGCTGTAAAAAACAATCCTTTTTTCAATGCCCTACAAGTGAAGTTCTCTTATGCCATTACCTGTCATAAATCACAAGGGGGTCAGTGGGATACCGTTTTTGTAGAACAACCCTACATGCCTAACGGATTGGATAAAGAAAATATGCGCTGGTTGTATACAGCGGTAACAAGAGCTAAAAATAAGTTATATTTGATTGGTTTTAAGAAAGATTTTTTTCTGGAGTAAGTAAGCATTAAGTACTATCAAAATTAAAGTTGAGCATGACCACGGAGACTATTTTAAGCATTTTTTTAGGTATTGGATTAGCAGCTTCAGTGGGTTTTCGCGTTTTTTTACCCTTATTTGCCCTTAGTTTGGCGTCGTATTTTAACCTATGGGAGCTAAACCATAGTTGGCAATGGATCGGTAGTTTGGCAGCAGTAATCACTTTTGGGGTAGCGACCCTACTAGAAATTTTCGCCTACTTTATTCCTTGGTTTGATAACCTACTCGATGGCGTTTCGGTGCCATTAGCGGCAATTGCAGGAACAGCAGTTATGGTATCAACCGTGGCAAATTTAGATCCTTTGGTAACCTGGTCTTTGGCCATTATTGCTGGTGGCGGTACAGCTACTGCTATTAAAGGGGCATCTGCGACAAGTAGATTAGCTTCGACGGCTACAACAGGAGGTCTAGCCAACCCAATAGTGGCAACAGTAGAAACAGGTACGGCCATTGTGGTCACTACAGCGTCTTTATTTGCACCCGTTTTCGCCATCATTTTGGTGATTATAATTTTAACTGTAATTTTCTGGATCTATAGAAAATTGCGCCCAAGAAAAACGAAACTATAAAAAATATCATGTATTCAAATGAAGAAAATAGCAATGATCCCCGCGCGATTAGCGGCTTCGCGTTTCCCCGCCAAACTTATGCAAGACTTGGCAGGAAAACCCGTAATTCTAAGAACCTACGAGGCGACAGTACAAACCAATTTATTTGACGAGGTATTCGTTGTCACCGATAGTGCTCAAATTTATGATTTAATTGTTGAAGCTGGTGGTAAGGCTATCATGAGTAAAGAAACGCACGAATGTGGTAGCGACCGAATTGCAGAGGCAGTGGAGCACATGGATGTTGATATTATTGTGAATGTTCAAGGAGATGAACCCTTTACCGAAAAGGAAAGTTTAGCCAGTGTTTTGCAAGTGTTTGATGAAGACCCAAATCAAGAAATAGATTTGGCCTCCTTAATGGTGAAAATAACCGATTGGGATGAGATCAATAATCCGAATACGGTAAAAGTCATTGTAGACAAAAATAATGTAGCCCTCTATTTTTCAAGATCACTTATTCCTTACCCAAGAGCTAAAGATGTACATAGCACTTACTACAAGCATAAGGGTATTTACGCCTTCAGAAAAAGAGCTTTGATGGATTTTAAGCGTTGGCCCATGTTGCCATTAGAAGCAACAGAAAAAATTGAAGCCATTCGTTATTTAGAGTATGGTAAAAAATTAAAAATGGTCGAAACTACAGTTTCGGGAATTGAAATAGACACCCCTGAGGACTTAGAAAGAGCGATAAAGGCATGGAAATAGATTACAAGCGTATAAAAGTTATTGGTTTTGATGCTGATGATACCCTTTGGGTGAATGAAACCTATTTTAGAGAAGCCGAAGAAAAATTTGCAAGCTTACTAGAGGGCTATGAAACCAAAAATAAGATAGATCAAGAACTTTTTAAAGTAGAAATTGAAAACTTAAAACTTTACGGATACGGCATTAAAGGCTTTATGCTTTCGATGATCGAATCGGCTTTAGATTTGTCGAACAATAAAGTACCTCAAAAAACAATAGCAAAAATTCTAGAAATCGGTAAAGAGATGATTTCACATCCCGTAGAATTACTACCTGATGTGCAACAGGTATTAGAAGCCCTCTCTAAAAAGTACCGATTAATAGTCCTTACCAAAGGAGATTTATTAGATCAAGAACGCAAATTAGAACGTTCTAATTTGTTGCACTATTTTCATCACGTAGAAGTGTTGAGTGATAAAAAAGAACTTAATTATCAAAATTTATTGGCACATTTAGAAGTGCCTTTCGATGAATTTTTAATGGTTGGGAACTCCCTAAAATCAGACGTTTTGCCCTTAGTAAATATCGGGGCAAAAGCCATTCATGTGCCTTTTCATACTACATGGCAGCACGAAGAGGTACATGAAAATGATACCAATGGAAAAACGTATCAAACTATAAATGGATTAAAAGAACTTTTAAAATTTTTGTAAGCATGCAGTATAGGAATTTTCCAATGGTGCCCAGAGTGGTTTTTGGTAATGGTAGTTTTCACCAATTGGGTGAAATACTCATGCCGAAACGCAAAAACTCTGATGCTCCTTTTATATTTTTTGTGGATGCCGTATTCGAAGGGCAAACTTTGAGTCAGCAAATTCCCTTGTTATTTAATGATCAAATTATTTTTATTTCATCTGAGGAAGAGCCTAAAACGAATCAGATTGATGTATTAGTAAAAAAAATAAAGGATAGTTACTCTGAATTACCTTCAGGAATTATTGGTATTGGTGGCGGTACTTTGTTAGATGTGGCAAAGGCAGTGGCTATTATGCTCACCAACGAAGGCAGTGCTGAAGCATACCAGGGTTGGGATTTAGTAAAAAAACCTGCTATTTACCATGTGGGTATCCCGACTATTAGTGGCACTGGGGCAGAGGTTTCAAGGACTACCGTGTTGATGGGGCCTGAGAAAAAATTAGGCATCAATTCGGACTATACCCCTTTTGATCAAGTGGTTTTAGACCCTAATTTAACGCAGGGCGTTCCAAAAGACCAATGGTTTTATACGGGAATGGACTGCTATATTCACTGTATAGAATCGCTTACCGGTACGTATTTAAATGCCTTTAGTCAGAGTTACGGGGAAAAAGCTTTAGACTTATGTAAAGAGGTGTATCTAGAAGACATAAAGGCGGAGGATTCAAGAGATAAATTAATGATGGCCTCTTGGCATGGGGGTATGAGTATTGCCTATTCACAAGTAGGAGTTGCCCACGCCATGAGTTACGGTTTGTCTTATGTTTTAGGCATAAAACACGGCATTGGCAACTGTTTGGTATTTCAACATTTAGAGGAATTTTATCCAGAAGGTGTTAAACTATTCAAAAAGATGCAAGAAAAACACCAAATTACTTTACCAAAAGGAGTTTGTGCCCACCTTAGCGAAGAGCAATTTAATAGTATGCTCAACGTTTCTTTTGGTCTTGTGCCCTTATGGGAAAATGCTTTGGGCAAAGATTGGAAAACAATCATGACAAGAGAACGATTGTTGGCCTTGTTTAAGAAGATTTAAAAAAATTCAAGTTCAATTTTAATTTAGTGCTGAACGTAGTTCGCTTATCTATTCAATTTTAAAAACCTAACCGTCATTAAAGAACAACGATTTTAAACTTTAAACCTTAAACAATTCAAACCTGAAACCTTTTATCCTATGATCCAAGCTATTGCTAAATTCATATATTTTAGAATCATGAAATGGAAGCTCGTTGGCGATTTTCCAGATATTGCTAAATGCGTTATTATTGTTGTACCCCATACGAGTTACGCCGACTTTTTTCTGGGTTTATTGGTGCGAAAAGTATGGAATAAGGAAATTAATTTTATTGGAAAAGCTAGCTTATTTAAACCACCAATAGGTTGGTATTTAAAATGGGTAGGAGGTGCCCCCATCATTCGGGATAAGAAAAGCGATACTGTCGCCGCAATAGCAGATATTTTCAAAACAAAAAAAGTGTTCAGATTGGCCTTATCTCCCGAAGGAACCCGAAAAAAAGTAACGGAATGGAAAACGGGGTTCTATTATATAGCAAAAACTGCTCAAGTTCCCGTGGTTATGGTGGCGTTTGATTTTGGACATAAGCAAGTGAAAATATCAAAACCTTATGTAACTACTAACGATAAAGAAGCAGATTTTAAAATTTACAAAACTTTCTTTAAGGGAGTAATAGGCCGAATTCCGGCAAAGAGTTTTGTGATGGATTGAAATAGTAGTAGCGCTGTAAATAAAAAAAATTTTTATTCCCCCTTTGGGGGTTAGGGGGCTTTTTTAGTTACTCCTGCATCGAATGATATACGTTTTGTACATCATCATCTTCTTCTAATTTTTCTAATAATTTCTCAACATCAGCAGCTTCTTCTTCGGTAAGCGCTTTGGTAACTTGCGGGATACGCTCAAATCCAGATGATAAAATTTCTAAATCTCTTGACTCTAACTCTTTCTGAATAGCACCAAAACTTTCGAACGCTCCGTATATTAAAATTCCATCATCATCTGCAAAAACCTCCTCGGCTCCAAAATCAATCATTTCTAATTCTAACTCCTCAGGATCTAAACCTTCGGCCGGAACTCTAAAATTACAGGTATGGTCGAACATAAATTCTACCGAACCCGAAGTGCCTAAACTACCGTTACATTTGTTAAAATAACTACGCACATTTGCCACCGTTCTTGTGTTATTATCAGTAGCCGTTTCTACCAGCACGGCAATTCCGTGTGGGGCATAGCCCTCAAAAAGTACTTCTTTAAAATCACCTAAGCTTTTATCGCTAGCACGTTTAATAGCACGCTCCACATTGTCTTTAGGCATGTTTACTGCCTTAGCATTTTGGATGACTGCTCGTAGTCTAGAATTAGTATCTGGGTCTGGACCGCCATCTTTTACGGCCATTACAATATCTTTCCCGATACGTGTAAAGGCCTTTGACATGGCTGACCAACGTTTCATTTTACGCGCCTTTCTAAACTCAAAAGCTCTTCCCATTTTAAAATTCGATTATGTTATTCGTGCAACAAATTTACTATTTTTTAGTTTTTAGGCAAGTGTTATTGTTCACTATCAATAATACTTTCTATAGTCTTGGCCAGCTTAAAATCTTTTTCGGTAACCCCTTCAGCATCGTGCGTGTTTAGGCGAATGTGTAAAGAATTGTACACGTTAGACCAATCTGGATGATGTCCTTGTGCTTCACATTCAAAAGCAATGCGCGTCATCACAGAAAAGGCCTCCTTGAAATTTTCAAATTCAAAAGAGGTTTCTAAGGCACCATCAATAAATTCCCAACCCTCAAGTTGTTCTAATTTTTTCTCAATTTCTACTAGATTTAATTTTTGCATTCTTTTAATTTTTATATCTTTTTTTTAATATAAACATTTATCCTTACTTACCCAATTACATGATCATTAATAATTTCTTCATAGGTGGTCTGATAGTTTTTGGGCAGTAAATTTTCTTTAGGTAAAACGGCTAAATAACGTTCCTCATTGGTCGTGTACACCCTTTTAAATAAGGCATTAAAATTACCTACACGCTTTAGAATTTCTTGAATAAATTCTTCGTGATGCACAAGGTCATTACTACCTAAATGAAAAATACCCGTTTTATTTTTACTTACTAAAAAATGAATCTGTTGGGTAAGTTTACTATCGTGTGTTACGTTCATTACTAAATTAGGAAACACTTCAACAGGTTCATTGTTGGCAATGGTAGCTTTCATTTCTTTTACGCGTGGCGAACCGTTTCCAAAAACCATGGGAACTCTCAAAATCGCCATTTTTTCTTTGGGCATTCGCAAAAGCATATTCTCAATCTTTATTTTTAAGCGACCATAAATACTTTCAGACAAGGTTTTGTCCGTTTCATACGATGGGTATTTGCTATAAGCATCAAAGACATTGGCAGAAGAAATAAAATAGAGCTTACAGACGTTTTGCAAAACATAGGCCACAAGATGTTCATGGGCGATGATTTGTGCTGCAAAATTGCCTCTAAGGGCTGAAATTATTACGTCTGGTTTTACTTTATTTAATAATTCAAAAATATCATCTTCCTCTAAATTATAGTAATAAAATTGCTGATTACTTTCAAAGGTTCTGCGCGCATTACAATAGGTGCCATAGGTATTAAAGTAGTTGCACAACTCTTTATAGATGGCATTACCAATAAAACCACTAGCCCCTAAAATAAGTATCTTTTTTTTCTCCACTACTAAAGGTGTACCTTATTAAAATTACTTTTTTCTCGGTCTTAGGTTGGTTTATTTAGTGGACTTATTTTTTATAAAAAGGAGGTTTAACTATGGTTGCTGGAATCGCATTTTTTCTAATTTGAATGTAAATTTTACTCCCCAATGAAGATTTATCGGTAGTTACGTAGCCCAAACCAATACCTTTCCCTAATGATGGCGACATCGTTCCTGAAGTAACGATACCAATGGAGCTTCCATGTTCATCTACAATTTCATAATCATGTCGTGGAATTCCTCTTTCATCTAATTCAAAAGCAATTAATTTTCTTTTAGAACCTGCTTCTTTTTCTTTTTCAAGATTTTCGCTATTCACGAAATCTTTATTAAATTTTGTAACCCATCCCAATCCAGCTTCAAGCGGTGAGGTGCTGTCGTTAATATCATTGCCATACAAGCAATAGCCCATTTCTAAACGTAAAGTATCTCTAGCTGCCAGGCCAATAGGTTTGATTCCGAATGCTGCACCAGCTTCAAAAACCTTAGCCCAGATGTGTGCTACTTGATCATTTTTACAATAAATTTCAAATCCGCCAGAACCAGTGTAGCCAGTTGCAGAAATTATCACGTGATCAATTCCTGCAAAATCAGCAATTTTAAACGTATAAAATTTAATCGCTGACAAATCCACTGAAGTTAAAGATTGCATGGCTTCAATAGCTTTTGGCCCTTGTATGGCTAAAAGCGCATAGTCTTCGGAAAGATTGCGCATCTCTGCCTTGATACTGTCATTATAGTGTGAAATATGATTCCAATCTTTTTCAATATTCGAGGCATTAACGACCAATAAATACTGTTCTTCTTTAATCTTATAAATAATTAAATCATCAACAATACCGCCAATTTCATTAGGTAAACAACTGTACTGTGCTTTGCCAATTTCTAACTTTGAGGCATCGTTAGAACTTACTTTTTGAATTAAATCTAAAGCTTTGGGCCCACTAATTAAAAATTCACCCATGTGTGAAACATCAAAAACACCAACAGCATTGCGTACTGTTTCATGCTCAATGTTCACTCCTTCGTATGAAACTGGCATATTAAACCCAGCAAATGGCACTAATTTGGCCCCTAATTTTTCATGTACTTTTGTTAATGCCGTATTTTTCATCTGTTGTTATTTATTGGTTTTTTTAAGTCCTATGTAATTCGCCTTGACACATTTTAGCTAGAATCAACTTCAATGCTTTGGCTTATTCTATGCTATAGTGTTTTTATTTAGAATGCAAATTTATTGAAAATAAACCGATGCTGCATCCTTGATTTTTATTGTTTTTCTTTTTTCTTCCATAAAATTATTGCCGTAAATTTGAGGAAAAAGCAATATCTTGAAACCAATTTTATGGTTAATTTTTCGCAAAAGGTCTTTAATCAACATTTAATCAATTAGTTATGAAACTAAACATTGTTATCTTTTTAGCTATTTTAATCGGCTTAATGGGTTATGCTCAAGATCTTCCAACAGATTATTTGCCTTCAGATTTTCACAAAGATAGGCGCGAAAAAGTCCGAGCTTTAATGCCAGAAAATAGTGTCACTGTTCTCTTTGCAAATGCAGAACGAAATCGTGCCAATGATGTAGATTATATCTATCATCAAGATCCCGACTTTTACTATCTTACAGGCTATAAAGAGCCAAATTCTGTTTTGGTTCTGTATAGTGATGATCAGATCGACGAAAATGGAAATACCTACAATGAACAAATTTTCGTTCAAAAAAGAGATGCTAGATCAGAGCAATGGAATGGTAAAAGACTAGGTGTTGAAGGCGTAAAAGATAAACTTGGGTTTAAAATGGCTTTTAATGCTGAGGAATTTGTAAGCGCTCCAATAGACTTCAAATCGTTTGATACTCTGCTTTTTTACAATTTTGAAAATGATTACCGAGATGGTTCAGAAAATGCTGATTTATATGACTTAATAAAGGCATTTAAGAAAAAAGCCTATTATCCTGAAAATTATGATGAACGAAAACAACAGCTGTACACGACCATTAAAGCTACTGAAGTAGAAAATAGCGCTAATGTTGCGCAAACCTTAGGGCGTTATTTAAACCGATATGAAGATTTACAAAAGGACCCACTTTTGTCTGGATATATGAACGCTAAGGATGATAACTTAAGAAAAGAGTTTAAAGATAAAATTTCTCTTGAATTACAAACTAGCAATCTAAATTCTTTTATGTTGGGTGAAATTATGAGCTCTTTGAGAGAAACCAAAACTAAAGATGAATTAAGATTATTAAAAAAAGCCATCGAAATTTCAGCGGTTGGGCAAATAGAAATGATGAAAGCTATGCATCCAAACATGTCAGAATCAGAGATTCAAGGCGTTCATGAATATGTGTATAAAAAGTATGGTGCTGAATATGAGGGGTATCCTTCTATCGTTGGTGGCGGAAATAATGGATGTATTCTTCATTATATTGAGAATACTAAAACGACGGTAGGGAATGATTTGGTTTTAATGGATTTAGGTGCTGAGTATCATGGGTATACGGCTGATGTCACAAGAACTATTCCTGCCAATGGCACTTTTACACCAGAGCAAAAAGCCATTTACAACATTGTTTATGAGGCACAAGAAGCAGGGATAGAGGCGAGTAGGGTTGGAGCTCCGTTTCAAGCGCCGGGTAGAGCCGCTTCAGAAGTGGTGGCGGCAGGCCTTATCAAACTAGGAATTATTTCTGAAATTTCACAGGCAAGAACGTATTTTCCGCATGGTACTTCGCATTATTTGGGTTTAGATGTACATGACAAGGGAACTTTCGGTCCTTTCAAACCCAATACGATCATCACTGTCGAGCCAGGTATTTATATCCCTGAAGGTAGTGATTGTGATAAAAAATGGTGGGGAATTGCCGTGAGAATAGAGGACGATATTCTCATTACTGATGAAGGTCCAGTTAATTTGTCGGCTATGGCCCCTAGAACGATAGCCTCTATAGAGGCCATGATGCTGAAATCTAGTCCGTTAGATGCTTTTAAATTGCCTAAATTAGATTAGCATTTAATTTTAAACTTCTAGGAGCTGGTGTTTCTAAAATCTTAGGTGTAATTCTTTGTGAATAGTATAGAACAAGCTTATTGTAGTAGAAATTGTTTCATCTCATTGTAGGTTGCTATTTTAATAGATTTTTTCTTCCTGTTCATTTGTTTTAAGATTTTTTCAGGAATGGCTATTTTTTCATTAATGGTAGCTTCAACGGTTTCTAAAAATTTAACCGGATGTGCTGTTTCCAAAAAAATTCCGAAGGTATCCGGATGCTGTTCTTGGTATTTTTTTAAACCTAAATATCCAACGGCTCCATGTGGGTCCGCAACATAGCCATATTGGGTGTACAACTCTAGCATGGCCTCTCTTGTTTGTGCATCGGAAAAGGTGTAGGATGATAGGTTTGCTGAAAGTTTTGTAGTGTCGTTATCATAGATATGACGAATACGAACAAAATTGCTTGGATCACCAACATCCATGGCATTAGAAATTGTTGCCTTCGACGGCTTTGGTTCGTACCTACCGGTTTGCATAAATCTGGGTACCACATCATTTACATTCGTGGCTGCTATAAAATGTTTTACAGGCATTCCTAACTGTTGCGCTATCATTCCAGCACAAATATTACCAAAATTTCCACTTGGAATAGAAAAAACCAAGTCCTTTTTCTTTGATTTAGTGTCTTTATAGGCAAATAAAAAGTAAAACAACTGTGGTAACCAGCGTGCCACGTTAATAGAATTTGCAGAGGTTAATTGTTTTGTACTTGTAATTTCTGCATCTAAAAATGCCGTTTTCACCATGGTTTGGCAATCGTCAAAAGTACCATCGACTTCTAGAGCGGTAATATTTTTTCCTAAGGTGGTTAACTGTTTTTCTTGGATATCACTTACTTTGCCACTTGGATATAGAATCACCACTTTAACCCCATCGACCCCTAAAAAACCATTGGCAACAGCGCCGCCCGTATCGCCAGAAGTGGCTACAAGTACCGTAATTTCTTGGGTATTCTCTTGTGAAAAATGACCTAAACACTGTGCCATAAATCGGGCGCCAACATCTTTAAATGCGAGTGTTGGACCATGAAAAAGTTCTAAACTGGCACTATTTTCGGTGATCGAAACCAAAGGGAAATCAAAATCTAGAACGTCCTTTACGATTTCTTTTAAGGTTTTATCATCAATATCTTCATGAACAAATTGGCGAATGGCCGTAAATGCAATATCAAATTTTGATAAATTTTCAATAGTATCAAAAAAAACAGCTGGTAAAGGCCTTATTTGTTCCGGAAAGTACAACCCGCGATCAGGAGCAATTCCGTTAATTACGGCTTCTTTAAAAGATACTTTTGGAGCTTTTTGGTTTAAACTGTAAAAATTCATGCTATTAAAAAGTTTAAAATCTATTTATTCAAGTGCTTAGCTACTTTTCTCAGTACTAAGAGTCGCTATAGGAGCTATTTTTTATACCTCATGATATTTGCTTTATGCCATCCGTATTTATTTTAGAAACATGAACATCATAATCAATACCTATCTTTTCATATACCTCTGTCATAGCTTGCCCTACTTTTTGAGCCATTGCTTCTCCTTTACTCAGCGCAAAAATGGAAGGACCTGAGCCCGAAATACCACTACCTAAAGCACCTGTCTCTAGCGCCTTTTGCTTAACGGCATCAAAGCCAGGAATCAAGATAGATCGTATGGGTTCTATAATGTGATCCTCTAAGGAGCGACCAATTAAGTCAAAATCTTCCGTAAAAAGTCCTGCGATTAAGCCGCCGACATTGCCCCACTGCTTAATACCATCTTCTAAAGAAATCGTTGTTTTTAAAATACGCCTTGAGTCCGATGTTTTTATTTCAATTTGGGGGTGAATAACAGTGGCAAACAATTCGCTAGGAGTGTTAATTTTTACAATATCTAAGGGATGATAACTGCGAACCAAAGTAAAACCACCAAATAGGGCAGGAGCCACATTATCGGCATGGGCAACACCACTAGCTAAACGTTCCCCTTCCATAGCAAACTTCACAAGTTGTAAGGGAGAAAAGGGTTTTCCAATTAATTCATTCATGGCCCAAACTGCACCTGCCGCACTTGCTGCACTACTGCCAATACCGCTACCAGCTTTAATTTTTTTATAGATTTCTATTTCGAAACCACCCTGGTACCCGCTTTCCGCTAGTAATGCCAATCCGGCAACGCCGGCCACATTTTGTAAGGTATCGGTTGGTAAATCCTGTCCCGTGAGTTTGGTTATTTTAATTCCTTTTTCGCTTGTTTTTCGAACTACCATTTCATCACCAACGGCATCTAAAGCCAAGCCAAGTACATCAAAGCCACAAGATACATTGGCTATAGTTGCAGGGCAAAAAACACGTATTTCATTTGCTTTCATAGGGTAATTTTAAAAGTTTCCGATTCTGATGATATCGGCAAAAATACCAGATGCTGTTACTTCAGCTCCTGCACCAGCCCCTTTTATTATCATGGGTTGGTTGGGGTATCTTTCTGTAAAAAATAATACAATATTATCACTCCCTTCTAAGGTATAAAAATCGTGTCCTTTCGGGATTTGCTGTAAACCAACGCTCGCTTTTCCATGTGCAAACTGCGCTACATATTTAAGTTTGCAATCCTTTTTTGCGGCGTCTGAATATAATTGTTGAAAATGATTTTCATGCTTGATTAAGGATTCAAAGAACGAATCATTATTTGTTGTTTTTAGGCTTTCTTCAGGTAAAAATGAGTTGTTTTCAATTTCGTTAATATCAATTTTATGGCCACTTTCACGAGCTAATATTAATATTTTTCGCATGACGTCTATGCCACTTAGATCTATTTTCGGGTCTGGTTCGGTATAGCCCTCTGCTTTTGCTTCTTTTACGATAGCGTGAAAGTTTGTTGTGTTTTTAAAATTATTAAAAACAAAGTTTAAACTTCCAGATAATACCGCTTGAATTTTAATAATTTTATCCCCTGAAGCTATTAAATTCTTTAGGGTATCAATGATGGGTAAACCTGCACCCACATTGGTTTCAAATAAAAACGGAGCGTTGTATTGTCGTGCTAAATCTTTTAAATTTTTATAATTATCGTAGTCTGAGGAACAGGCTATTTTATTACAGGTAACTACCGAAATACTATTTTTTAAATACGAAGCGTAGGTTTGTGAGACGATATCACTCGCGGTATTATCGACAAAAATACTATTCCTATAATTTAGTTTTTTAACCCGCTCAAAAAAGGTTTCTTTATGGGCTTGTTCACCTTCTTGTAAAACAGCTTCCCATTTTTTAAGGGAAATTCCGTCTTCATCAAAAACCATAGTTCTTGAATTAGAAATACCAATAACGCGAATGTTTAGTTTTAGGTTTTCTTTTAAATATTTTTTTTGTTGTTGTAATTGATTTAAAAACTTAGCACCCACATTTCCGACACCCATGACAAATAAATTCAATTGCTTGGTGTTGTCTTCAAAAAATTCTTCATGCAGGGTGTTTAAAGCCTTTTTTACATCATCCTTAACAATTACTGCAGAAATGTTTCGTTCGGAAGCCCCTTGAGCAATGGCCCTGATGTTTACATTATTTTTACCTAGCGTACTAAACATTTTACCACTTAGCCCTTGGTGGCTTTTCATATTATCACCTACAAGGGCGATAATAGCCAAGTTTTTTTCTGCAAGTGTTGGTTTTATTCTACCCAGGCTTATTTCATATTCAAAAGCTTCGTTGATGACTTCAACGGCTTTATCGGCATCAAACTCAGCAATTCCGATACATATAGAATGTTCAGAGGATGCCTGTGTAATTAAGACCACACTTATCTCTGCTTGTGATAGAACTTCAAAAAAGCGTTTGGATATCCCAGGAATACCGACCATTCCGGAGCCTTCCAAAGAAAGTAAAGCAATACTTTCAACATGACTGATACCTCTTACGGTTCTCCCTTTTGCATTTTTAGTTTTGGTAATGAGTGTGCCTTCATTTTCATCGTCAAAGGTATTTTTAATCACAATTGAAATTCCTTTCGATAGAACGGGTTGAATGGTTGGAGGGTACAAAACTTTTGCTCCAAAATGCGATAGCTCCATCGCTTCTTCGTAAGAAATATGTGGAATGGCCATGGCCTGCTTTACCAATTTTGGATTAGCCGTGTACATGCCGCTCACATCGGTCCAAATTTCAAGAACTTCGGCATTAATTGCACTGGCAACAATGGCTGCGGTATAATCCGATCCGCCTCGACCCAAGGTTGTGGCATTTCCTTGCATAGAAGATGCAATAAACCCAGCCATGACGATTATTTTATCTGAAATAGTCTCAAAAAAAGTACTGCAGTTTTCATTGGTGACAGCAAAATTCACAACTGCTTTTCCAAACGCATCGTTTGTTTTAATCAATTCTCGACTGTCTTTATAGGCGCAGCTTAATTTTTCTACACTAAAAAACTCACTAATAATATACGATGATAACAATTCCCCATAACTAACAATTTTATCTGATAGTTTTGGGGTTATTTCACCAATTAAATAAGCGCCTTCTAATAAGGTTTCTAAAGTGTTTAATTCACTTTTAACCTTACTCAGTACTTTACTTTGAGTGGCAATTGGGATCAATTCTTTTATAGTAGAAAAGTGCCTATCTTCAATTTCTTTCAGCACAGTTTTATAGCTAACCTCTTGATTCGAAGCTAAATTTGCTGTTTTTAACAATAAATCTGTCATGCCACCCAAAGCCGAAACAACCACAATGGTTTTGTCGGCTTTAGATTTTGAAACAATATGTTTAACTAAGCGTATATTTTGAGCGTTGGCAACAGATGTACCACCAAATTTTAGAATTTTCATGATGAAAAAATATTAAATTGACTAGAGAATAAATGCATTCTAAACATGCAAAAAAAATGGGACGTGTTACTATAGCAGATTACCCCAATGGGGTTACAATGATGCTCGTGATGGTAATATCACAAGTCATAAAAGAGAAAGAAAACTTGTTGGTATGGTTCATTTTGAATCTTGCTTTCTATCAAAGATAGCCTCAAATGTAGTATTTTTGATTTCCTTATCAAATGATTTCTCAAATTTTTACGAAATCATCAATTTTTGTCAAATTATTTTATGGAATGAAGATTTTTAGCGCCCAACAAATTTATGATGCTGATACCCATACGATTAAAAAACAGCACATCTCCAGTGATGAACTTATGGAACGAGCTGCAGTCCAAATTTTTAATTGGTTGCATGTACGCTTACAAGGTGCGCCTGTTAAAATTCATATATGCTGTGGTATTGGGAACAATGGGGGGGATGGTATAGCTGTTGCACGCCATTTAAAAGATCACGGATACGCTATTGAAGTTCATGTAGTGAATTACAGCAATAAAAGATCTGATGACTTTCTAAAAAACTTAGCTCGCTTAAAAGAGCGGAAAATTTGGCCTAATTATATCAATGACAGCAAAGATTTTCCTGTAATAAGCGATCAAGATATAGTTATTGACGCAATTTTTGGCATTGGATTAAATAGAGATCCTGACCCTTGGGTGGTATCATTAATAAAGCATTTAAATACTTCAAAAGCCTTTATTTTATCGGTTGACCTACCTTCAGGGCTTTTTACGGATCAAGGAATTAATAACAAAGAGGCCGTTGTGAATGCTAGTTATGTCTTAAGCTTTCAAACGCCTAAATTAGTGTTTTTCCTGCCTGAAACAGGAATATTTGTTCATCAATGGGAGGTGTTAGACATAGGGATTGATACTGAATATTTAAAGGAAACGGATACAGACTTTGAATTAATTGGTGTGCATGAAATTTTACCCCTGTATATTCCTAGAGCAAAGTTTTCCCATAAAGGTACTTACGGACATTCCCTACTTATAGGAGGGAGTTACGGAAAAATAGGAGCAGTGCAATTAAGTGCTAAGGCCTGCTTAACCGCAGGTAGTGGTTTAGTTACAGCTTTAATACCAAAGTGTGGTTACATCCCCATGCAAACAGCTTTGCCCGAAATAATGGTGTTGACGACGGAAAATGATAGATTCCTTTCTGAAATTGAATTTGATTTTACACCAACGGTTATCGGAATCGGAATAGGCTTAGGTACTTCAAAAGAAGTGCAGGCTGCGTTTTCAAGCTTTTTAAATACGAATAAAATTCCTTTAGTCATCGACGCAGATGGGCTGAATATACTTTCTTTAGATAAAAATCTGCTCCATAAAATGCCTGCTAAAACGGTATTAACGCCACATCCAAAAGAATTAGAGCGTTTGATAGGGAGTTGGAAAGATGATTTTGATAAACTTATAAAAGCTAAAAAATTCTCCAAAAAATATGATTGTATTTTAGTGCTTAAAGGCGCAAATACAATTACTATTTATCAAAACAAGGGCTTTGTCAATACCACGGGAAATCCAGGGATGGCCACGGCTGGCAGTGGGGATGTTTTAACAGGTATAATCACAGGACTTATAGCTCAAGGCTATGACCCGTTAAATGCGGCTGTTTTTGGTGTTTATTTACACGGTAGTGCAGGAGATTTAGCGGTTGAAAACCATGGATATCAAGCATTGACCGCTTCTGTGTTAATTGATACCCTAGGAAGTGCTTTTCTGGAATTGTTCAAAAGACCAGAAACACAACAAGAGGAAAGTAAAGAAAGTTAAAATTTTGAGATTGAACAATAGTGTACCTATTTTGCCTTGATACGTTTTTTTACCCAAGCCAAAGCATTGTCATATTCAATAAAGAATTTCATTTGATTTTTGTAGAAAAGTTTTTCAATCTTAAAGTTATGCATATCTATTTCTTTGATAGAAACTACAGCGAAAGCTTTTAGATTTTCGATCTCTCTAATATAGGTATACACGGTAGGGTCTATGGCATACGAATTTTTTCTAAGGCTAATGTATCCAAAATTCTTCTCTCTAAAGTGAATTTCAGCGATTCCTATAATTTGATACGCCCTTTCTAAAGTGAGTGTAGCCCCTTCTTCAAAAATTGCAACCATATAGTCATCAAATACCTGAACTATTCCAGTTTCAAGATGGTATTCCCGAACTACAATTTTGTTTTTCGATTGTTCAATTCTCATTCCCTTACAATATATAATGTGTCTCGATACGAAAGTAGTCTTAAGCTTGTTTGCCTAAAAAAATACTAGATAAAAGGCTTAAATATCGTTCAAGTGGCCTTCAAAGTAAAAGGATTAAAATATATTGAAAGTAAATGATTACTATTCTCTAAATGATATCTTATTTGCTTTGTTTAAACTGTAGCCGCTGTAAAACTTATACTATTTTTTTTGGTTTGATTTGCTTGCAAAAAAAAGACCGCCATCTAGGCGGTCTTTTACTATTGTTTTAAAATAAAATTGACTAAGCTTTAGATTTCTTTTCAGCCTTTTCAATTTTTATAATTAACTCTTGTTTTTCTTCGTCTAAGTCCATAAAAATGGTATCTCCCTCTTCTAATTTAGAGCTGACAATTTCTTCAGCCAGTGCATCTTCAATATACTTTTGAATTGCCCTTTTTAAAGGTCTAGCGCCATATTGCTTATCGAATCCTTTATCTGCAATGTAATCTTTCGCTTTATCAGATAGTTCTAAAACATAGCCAATATCTCTAATGCGAAGTAATAATTTACGTAACTCGATATCAATAATTTTATTAATATCTTCTTTTTCTAAAGGATTAAACACTACGACATCATCAATTCTATTTAAAAACTCTGGTGCAAAAGCCTTTTTTAAGGCATTCTCAATAACACTTTTTTGGTGCGAATCTGTCTGAGATTTCATAGCAGAGGTGCCAAAACCTACACCTTGACCAAAGTCTTTTAACTGGCGTGCGCCAATATTAGAGGTCATAATGATAATGGTGTTTCTGAAATCGATTTTACGACCTAAACTATCGGTTAAAAACCCGTCATCTAGCACTTGAAGCATCATGTTAAACACATCAGGGTGTGCTTTTTCTACTTCGTCCAACAGAACAACAGCATACGGTTTACGACGCACTTTTTCTGTTAATTGGCCACCTTCTTCATAACCTACGTATCCCGGAGGTGCTCCTACTAAACGCGAGATCGCAAATTTCTCCATATACTCACTCATATCAATACGAATAAGCGCATCTTCAGAGTCGAATAATTCTTTCGCTAATACTTTTGCTAATTGCGTTTTACCAACCCCAGTTTGTCCTAAAAATATAAAAGAACCAATGGGTTTATTGGGATCTTTTAGTCCAGCTCTATTACGTTGAATAGCTTTCGCCACCTTACCAACAGCTTCATCTTGACCAATTACACTACCTTTAATGAGGTTGGGCAATTCAGATAGTTTGGTAATTTCAGTCTGTGCTATTCTGTTGACAGGAATACCACTCATCATGGAAACTACATCAGCTACATTATCTTCAGTTACTGTTTCCCTATGTAGTTTACTATCTTCTTCCCATTTTTCTTGAGCGATAGCAAGATCTTTTTCTATTTTCTTCTCATCATCACGAAGTTTTGCAGCTTCCTCATACCGTTGTTTTTTAACAACGGTATTTTTAAGCTCACGAACTTCATCTAATTGTTTTTCTAATTCTAAAATTTGTTTTGGAACATCCATATTAACAATATGTACTCTAGAACCGGCTTCATCTAAAGCATCAATCGCTTTGTCAGGAAGAAAACGGTCTGTCATATACCTATTGGTTAATTTTACGCAAGCAATGATCGACTCATCCGTATACGTAACATTATGGTGATCTTCATATTTACCTTTAATATTTTGTAAAATTTCGATCGTTTCATCAACGGTTGTAGGTTCTACAATTACTTTTTGAAAACGACGTTCTAAAGCTCCGTCTTTTTCAATATACTGTCGGTATTCGTCTAAAGTAGTGGCGCCTATACATTGAATTTCCCCTCTTGCTAGAGCAGGCTTAAACATGTTTGATGCATCTAAACTTCCTGTAGCTCCACCCGCACCAACGATGGTATGAATTTCATCTATAAAAAGAATAATATCATCATTTTTTTCAAGCTCGTTCATAACCGCTTTCATGCGCTCTTCAAACTGACCTCTGTATTTTGTTCCAGCAACTAAAGAGGCTAAATCTAGTGTAACCACTCTTTTACCGTAAAGTATACGGGATACTTTTTTATTGATAATGCGCAAGGCTAAACCTTCAGCAATGGCACTTTTACCAACACCTGGTTCTCCTATAAGTAATGGATTGTTCTTTTTTCGTCTGCTTAAAATTTGAGAAACCCTTTCAATTTCTTTTTCTCTACCAACTACAGGGTCTAACTTATTTTCTTCAGCCATCTGCGTTAAGTCACGACCAAAATTATCTAATACAGGTGTTTTAGATTTTTTATTTCCCTTTTGACTCCCAGTGCCACCAAAAGAGGCATCTTTTCCTTCTGGGGCATCATCTGCATCATTTGAAAAGGACTCTGAAGTAGGCGTATCAATATAATCATCATCACTGGTGATCATTGATTTGAACTGCTCTTTTACACCATCGTAATCTACTTTAAGTTTATGTAACAACTTAGTTGTAGGATCATTTTCGTTTCTAAGAATGCACAGTAATAAGTGAGCCGTATTAATTGAAGAGCTTTGAAAAAGTTTAGCTTCTAGAAAAGTTGTTTTAAGTGCACGCTCTGCTTGTCTTGTTAGGTGCAAGTTTTTTTTATCTTTTTGCATAGGCGTTGCATTTGGATTGGCAGGGCTCAAAATCTCAACCTTTCTTCGAAGGTGGTTTAAGTCTACATCCAAGGCATCTAAAATGCTTATTGCTTTTCCGTTTCCATCACGTAAAAGGCCTAGCATTAAATGTTCCGTACCTATAAAATCATGACCAAGTCTTAATGCTTCTTCCTTACTATAAGCAATTACATCTTTTACTCTTGGTGAAAAATTATCATCCATATATCTTACTTTCGACATTAAAAATAGTAAATCTATCTTACATTATAACAAATACTGTACCTATATTCGTTAAAGATGCCTTAAATAACGGAAAAACTAAGCATTAACGACAAGGAATAGGAAATTTTATTACTAACACTTTATGTTTTTAATGTTGATAAATTATTAAATAAACTACGCGATAATTGTATTGGTAGCCCCGATTTTCTGTATATTGGCATGTTTTTTAACCTAGTAAATAATATAAGATTTTAAAATGGCAGAAGGAGAAAAATTAATTCCTATCAACATCGATGATGAAATGAAATCCGCTTACATTGATTATTCAATGTCGGTCATTGTGTCACGTGCATTACCAGATGTTAGGGATGGTTTAAAACCAGTACATAGAAGAGTTTTATTTGGAATGTACGAGTTGGGCGTAAGATCAACGAGTGCTCATAAAAAGTCTGCTCGTATTGTGGGTGAAGTTTTGGGTAAGTATCACCCTCATGGGGATACTTCAGTATATGATTCTATGGTGCGTATGGCGCAGGAATGGAGTTTGCGCTACATGCTCGTTGATGGGCAGGGTAACTTTGGATCTATTGATGGTGATAGCCCTGCAGCTATGCGTTATACAGAAGCTCGTATGCGTAAAATTGCTGATGATATGTTGGCAGATATAGACAAGGACACGGTAGACCATCAGTTAAATTTTGATGATACTTTAAAGGAGCCCAAAGTATTACCTACAAGAATTCCTAACTTATTGGTGAATGGTGCTTCGGGTATTGCCGTAGGTATGGCAACGAATATGCCACCTCATAACCTGACCGAGGTTGTAGATGGTACTATCGCCTATATTGAAAATAATGAAATTACTATTGACGAACTCATCACGCATATAAAAGCACCAGACTTTCCGACTGGGGGTATTATTTACGGATATGATGGTGTGAAAGAAGCCTTTCATACAGGTCGTGGAAGAGTGGTTATGCGTGCAAAAGCTAGTTTTGAGGAGGTTCAAGGTAGAGAATGCATTATTGTTACTGAAATTCCATATCAGATCAATAAGGCTGATATGATTAAAAAAACAGCCGATCTTGTTAACGATAAAAAAATAGAAGGAATTTCCACGATCAGAGATGAATCGGATCGGAATGGTATGCGTATCGTGTATATTCTAAAGAGAGATGCTATTCCTAATATTGTATTAAATACTTTATACAAGTACACTTCCTTGCAGTCTTCTTTTAGTGTAAACAATATTGCACTTGTAAATGGTAGACCTCAAATGCTAAATGTGAAAGAAATGATTCACTATTTCGTGGAGCATAGACATGAAGTAGTGGTGCGTAGAACCACGTTTGAACTTAAAAAAGCGGAAGATAGAGCGCATATTTTAGAAGGGTTAATTATTGCCTCTGACAATATAGACGAGGTTATAAAAATAATTAGGGCTTCTTCAAACGGTGATGAAGCAAGAGACAATTTAATGGAACGCTTTAAACTGTCTGAAATTCAGGCAAAGGCAATTGTTGAAATGCGTCTCCGTCAGTTAACTGGTTTAGAACAAGACAAATTACGTTCTGAATATGAAGAAATTTTAAAGACGATAGAAGATTTAAAAGATATTCTTGCCCGTAAAGAGCGAAGAATGCAAATTATTAAAGACGAGCTACAAGAAGTAAAGGAGAAGTATGGTGATGAACGCAGGTCAGAAATTAACTTTGCTGGCGGTGATTTAAGCATGGAAGATATGATTCCTGATGAGCAAGTGGTTATTACTATTTCGCATGCAGGATATATTAAACGTACGCCTTTATCAGAATACAAAACCCAAAATAGAGGTGGTGTGGGTCAAAAGGCATCTTCTACTAGAAATGAAGACTTCTTAGAGCATTTATTTGTAGGTACCAACCACCAATATATGTTATTTTTCACACAGAAAGGAAAGTGTTTCTGGATGCGTGTTTATGAAATTCCAGAAGGTAGTAAATCATCAAAAGGTAGGGCTATTCAAAACTTGATTAGTATTGAAAATGGAGATAGCGTAAAGGCTTTTATCTGTACACAAGACCTTAAAGACGAAGAGTATGTAAACAGCCATTACGTGATTATGGCCACTAAAAAAGGTATTGTCAAGAAAACTTTATTAGAGCAATATTCAAGACCACGCCAAAATGGCATAAATGCCATAAGCATTAGAGAAGATGATGAATTATTAGAAGCTAAATTAACCACAGGTACTAGTGAAATATTCTTAGGATTAAAATCTGGTAAAGCCATCCGTTTTGAAGAAAGTAAAACGCGACCTATGGGAAGAAATGCATCTGGAGTTCGTGGCATAACGCTGCAAAGCGAGAATGATGAAGTTATCGGTATGGTTTCTGTTCATAATTTTGAAGAAGAAATTCTAGTGGTTTCTGAAAATGGGTACGGAAAAAGATCTAGCATAGATGATTATCGCGTAACTAATAGAGGTGGAAAAGGAGTAAAAACCATTTCCATTACCGATAAAACGGGAGGATTAGTGGCCATCAAAAATGTTTCGGATGCGGATGATTTAATGATTATCAATAAATCAGGAATTGCTATTCGGATGAGTGTCGAAGACTTAAGGGTGATGGGTAGAGCAACACAAGGTGTTCGTTTAATCAACATCAAAGGAAACGATTCTATCGCGGCTGTGGCTAAAGTGATGAAAGACGAAGATGCTGTAGATGATACCGATATAAATGAATTAGACGTGAATCCAGAAAATGGCACGGCTCTTGATAATACTGAAACCGAAACAGAAGAATAAACATTAAATTTAAATAAAAACGTAAAGATGAAAACTAAAATTTTAATATTGGCAGCAATGTCATACACCATGGTTGGTTTTTCACAAAAGAGTGAGATAAAAGCAGTTGAGAAAGCCTTAAAGTCAGGAAATCTTGCTGAGGCCAAAACTTCTTTGGAAAGTGCAGCTTCCTTAATTGGTAGTGCTGATGAAAAAATGAAAGCACAATTTTATTTTTTAAAGGGAGAAACCTATGCCATTTTGGCCAAAAAAGGGGATGCAAGAGCTTTTGATACGGCAATAACTGCCTTTAATGAAGCGATTGCTATTGAGGAAAAATCAGGTAAAATGAGCTATACCGTTGAAGCAAGACAAAAGCTTTCAGGGATGACAGTTGATTTGGTAAATGCTGCGGTTGAAGACAATAATAACAAAAAATTTAAGGAAGCCGCTGAAAAACTATATTTAGGTTATACTTTGAGTCCTCAGGATACTGTGTATTTGTATTACGCAGCAAGTAGTGCTGTAAATGGTACGGAATACGAGCAAGCACTGGGGTACTATAACGAACTTAAATCCTTAGGGTACGATGGTACTGAAATTAAATACACTGCTGTTAACATTGAAACTGGAGAAACAGAGGAAATGAGTAAACAACAAAGAGATTTAATGGTTAAATCTAAAACCTATAAAGATCCTAAAGAAGAGAAGTCTGCTTCAAAAAGTTCTGAAATCGTAAAGAATATCGCTTTAATTTATACGCAGTTAGGTCAAGATGATAAAGCTTTAGAGGCGTATAAAGACGCTAGAGCCGATGATCCTAGTGATGTAAATTTAATATTGAATGAAGCTAATTTATATTTTAAGTTAGGCGATAAAGACAAGTTTAAATCTTTAATGGCTGAAGCTACAGCACTACAACCTGATAATGCAGATTTATTTTATAATATAGGGGTTGTCAATATGGAACAAGGTAATATTGAAGACGCTAGAAAAGCATACTACAGAGCCCTTGAAATCAATCCTGGTTATGTAAATGCTCAATTAAACCTTTCTACAACCTATGTAAATGAAGGAAATGGATTAATTGATTCGATGAACGCTCTAGGCAATTCAAAAGCTGATATTGCTAAATACGACGTTTTAAAAGAGCAAAAAGACGATTTGTTTAGAAGAGGTGCTCAAGTTTTAGAAGATGCTTTAAAGTTAAACCCAGACAATCAGGGCATTCTTGAGCAATTAAAAAATATTTATGGTGCCTTAGGTGATAATGAAAACTTCATGAGATTAAAGAAGTTGATAGGAGAGTAATCATCTATCATTTTAAAAAAAAAGCCTTTACAATTTTGTAAAGGCTTTTTTTTTAAAATATCTTTTTAAGAACTCTTAATTTATGGGTGTATAGTTTTGTTTCGGTATTAAAGATGCCGGTGTGATCGATACGGTCTATTTTCACTTTGCCGTGCGCATGTATCACGTAATTATTTTCCATAACAATCCCAACATGATCAATGGTACCATCTGCATTATCGAAAAAAGCTAAATCTCCAGGCTCGCACTCTTCTATAAAACTTAGCGGTTCTCCCTGAGTGGCTTGTTTGGACGCCGTTCTTAATAGATGATGCCCAGAGGCTTTATAAACCATTTGCGTAAAGCCAGCACTATCAATACCAAAAGGTGTTTTGCCTCCTGACAAAAAAGGGGAATTTAAATATAAAGAAGCCATAGTCATAAGCTTACTTTTTGGTATTTTTTCAGTTAAGCAATTACCTTCGAATTGGTGTTGAACCAGATCGGCATGAGATACTGTTGAACCTAACAAAACGGGTATTAATTCATTAAACTGGCTACTCACAAAAGACACCAGATCTGATGAAATACTATAGCTAGTTTCATTCGCTATACTACGATAGGTTTCCTCAGAAATCGATTGCCATTGTAAATTACTAATCCATCCTTCGCAGGCATCATTTGCCACCCTTATTTTGCTATAAAATTTACGTGTTTCTATGATTTTGAAATGGTCTCCATAAAGCAACTGTGAAATTAATTCACTGGATTCTTCAGGTAAGGACCTAACCGGAACAATACTAAGAGGACAAAGACCAAATTGCATAAATGTATAGTATGTCTGTCTTAATTTCTTTCAATCACCATGGCAGAGGCACCACCACCACCATTACATATAGCGGCAGCTCCTATTTTAGCTTTTTGTTGTTCTAATATATGAATTAAAGAGACCAATATTCTAGCTCCAGAACAGCCTAATGGATGACCCAAAGAAACGGCTCCTCCATTAATATTTACATTTTTATCTGTAAGTCCTAATAATTTCATGTTGGCTAAACCTACAACAGAAAAAGCCTCGTTAAATTCAAAAAAATCTACTTTATCTATGGAAATATTGGCTTTACTTAAAGCTTTAGGAAGTGCTTTTGCTGGAGCTGTTGTAAACCATTCTGGTTCTTGTGCAGCATCTGCAAAACTAACAATAGTTGCTAAAGGTTTTAAATTTAGTTCTTTTGCTTTTTCTTCGCTCATTAAAATAAGAGCAGCTGCACCATCATTAATGGTTGAAGCATTGGCTGCTGTTACGGTACCATCTTTTGTAAAAGCGGGTCTTAATGAAGGAATTTTATCTATCTTAACATTGGTATATTCTTCGTCTTTGGTGACCAGAATAGGCTCTCCACGTCTTTGAGGAACTTCTACGGGTACAACTTCATCATTAAAATATCCTTTCTGCCAAGCTGCCTCAGATCTTTTATAGGATTGGATGGCAAAATTATCTTGATCTTCTCTACTAAACTCGTATTTATCAGCACATGCATCAGCACAAACTCCCATGGCATTATTATCGTAGGCATCTACAAGTCCGTCTTTTTGCATGCCGTCCGTTAATGTTGATGGACCAAATTTTTGTCCATTTCTCATGTAAACATAATGAGGAATTAAACTCATGTTTTCCATACCGCCAGCAACCACAATATCCGCATCACCAAGTGCTATTGCCTGTGCTCCTTGCATCACAGCTTTCATTCCTGAGGCACAAACTTTATTGATGGTGGTACAAGGAACCGTATTTGGAATCCCAGCATGGATAGCTGCTTGTCTTGCGGGGGCTTGCCCAGTTCCTGCTTGTACTACGTTACCCATAAGTACTTCATCTACAAGTTTGGGGTCTAGATTAATTTTATTTAGGGCCCCTTTAATAGCAATAGAACCGAGTATAGGTGCCGATATGCTTGATAAACTTCCCATAAAACTGCCTATCGGTGTTCTTACCGCAGAAACAATGACTACTTTTTTCATGTTGTCTAATAATTTAGTTTTGCGAAATTAATAAATTTATGCAGAATGAACTTGGTGGCTTTAATTTATTCTTAAAAGTTTAGCATTTCTTTTTTTATTTTATTTTTTTAATGGCAAATAATACTTGCAGTACATTATTTAATATTATTAGCTACTTTTGAAGTAATACACAGGATGATATGAGCACTTTTTTAGATAAAATTTTTAAAAACCAATCGGTAATTTATAAATACTTTATTTACCTTTTGTCAATTGTACTCATTGTTTTCTTTTTTCCAAAGGGCGGTAAATTTAAATATGAGTTTCAAAAGGAGAAACCTTGGCAATACGAAAATTATTATGCTCCTTTTGATTTTTCCATAAAAAAAACAGCTCAGGAGATTGATAAGGAGAAGCAGGCAATTAAAGATAATCAAACTCCTTATTTTAATTACGATAGTCAAGTTGTAGATGAGGTTTATACTTCTTATGAACAACAGATTAATAGCTTAATTGATGGTGAGAAAGATATCACCGATGCCCGAAAAAATTATTTAATAAAAACAGGACAAGACGTATTGCAAGCGTTTTATGTAAATGGCATTGTTGAGGATTTGTCTGTGGTTACCACAGAAAAAACTATTAATTTGATTCAGAATAATGAGGTAAAGAAAATAAACACGACCAAGTTATTTAGTAAAAATGATATTGGCCTAGTGACCAAACAGGTGCTAGAGAACAGAAATTTATCTCCTCTGGTAAAGCAATATGAGCAATTATTTTTTGAAGTTCTAAGACCCAATGTTTTTTTAGATTCAGAATTAACGAATAAAATAATTGAGGATGAAATTTCAAAAATTTCTTATACTCGAGGTACTATTGATCAAGGTAAATTAATTATAGCCAAAGGTGAAATTGTTGAGGCAAATGATTTTAAAATACTGAATTCTATTAAAGGGGAATACGAATCTGAAGTATACAATAACAACAATTATTATTTTATTATCATCGGCTATGCGGTATTGGTTGCTTTAGTATTACTCATGTTATTATTCTTCCTGAAAAAATACAGGCAGGAAATTTATGAGAATAACACCAAAGTAACTTTTATTTTTTTTAATATTCTGTTCATGGTATTTATTACCACTCTTGTGGTAAAATATAATGAAGCTTTTGTATTTGTTGTTCCCTTGTGCATTTTGCCATTGATATTAAAAACTTTTTTTGATGCTAGGTTAGGCTTGTTTGTTCATGTTTTGGCAGTGCTTATTTTAGGTTTTGTGGTTCCCAATAGTTTTGAGTATATTTTTCTTCAAATTATTACTGGAATTGTTACTATTTTAACGGTATCCGAATTATATAAGAGAGCTAATCTTTTTATTTCAGTAGGCCAAATCACCTTGATCTATTTCGTTGGGTATTTTGCATTTCATATGATACATGAAGGCAATCTGGACAATTTAGAATGGTTGGTTTTTGGTTTGTTTTTGTTAAACGGTATGATTACCCTATTTGTTCAACCTTTAATTTATATTTATGAAAAGGTATTTGGTCTCGTATCCGATGTTTCGCTGCTAGAGCTTTCCGATACGAACTCAAGGCTTTTAAAAGAGTTATCTAATAAAGCTCCTGGTACTTTTCATCATTCTTTGCAAGTAGCAAATCTTGCCGAAGCAGCAGCCAATGAAATCGGTGCAAATGCTATGCTAGTCAGGGTAGGGGCCTTATATCATGATATTGGTAAAATGAACAATCCTACCTATTTTACTGAAAACCAAATTACCAATGTAAATCCACATGATGAATTAAGCCCCTTAGATAGCGCTAAAATTATTATTAATCATGTTATCGATGGAATTGAAATTGCTCGTAAAAACAACCTACCGGATAGGGTTATTGATTTTATTCGCGTACACCATGGCACCACATTAGTGTATTATTTTTACAAAAAGCAGCAGGAATTAAGTCCTGCTGTCGATGAACAAGATTTTAGGTATCCAGGACCGATTCCTTTTTCAAAAGAAACGGCTATTTTAATGATGTCAGATGCTATTGAGGCAGCATCTAAAAGCTTAAAAAATCCTAACTTTTTGGTTATTGATGAATTTGTAAACAAAATTATTGGGGGGCAAATGCGAGCCAATCAATTTTTAAATGCGAACATCACCTTTAAAGAAATAGAGCAAATTAAGAAGGTTTTGAAACAAAAATTAATTAATATTTATCATCTAAGAGTCGAGTATCCAGAGTAGTAGTTTTTTTATAAAAAAAAACATCAAAAATAGTTGTGATATCCTATTCTAAAAAGTACATTTGCAACCGAAATTTTATACTTGTTCTTATAACATCATTGGAGAGGTGCCTGAGTGGCCGAAAGGAACGGTTTGCTAAATCGTCGTACCCCAAAAGGGTACCCAGGGTTCGAATCCCTGTCTCTCCGCTAAAGTTTTCACAAAAATAATACCATACGCTCGGGGTGTAGCGTAGCCCGGTTATCGCGCCGCGTTTGGGACGCGGAGGTCGCAGGTTCGAATCCTGCCACCCCGACAAATTATAGTATCAATCAATATCAGAAACCTGTTAATCGTATGATTAACAGGTTTTTGTGTTTTTAAGGGTATTAAATTAAAACATATAATCCTATTAAAAAAGGCAACAAATCGGATAACAACATAAGTTTTTAAAAAGTGTTGACCGAATTGTTAAAATTGAGGTCATAGTAGACAGAATAAATGTATCTTTAAAGTGATTTGACTTTCGTCTGGTAATATATAATTAGTAACAAAAAGACGAAATCATGAAAACAACAGCAACATTCAGTATTTTGTTCTGGGCAGATAGTGCAAGAGCAAAAAACAAACAAGCCGCCATTTATGCAAGAATTACGGTCAATGGAAAACGGGCAACACTAAGTTTAAAACGTAAAGTGCTTATATTTGATTGGGATGCCCACAAGGGTAGAGTCCGAGGCACAAACCAACATTCAAGAATCCTTAATAATTATTTAGAAGAGGTCAATAGCAGCCTCTTTAAGAGCTATCAGGATTTAAAGAACGAGCGTAAACTTATAACCTCTCAAGCTATCAAGTCAAGATATTTGGGAGAAGATCAGCAGAATTATTCCATAAATGATATAATTCGCTACCATACAGAAGATATGGAAGGTAAATTAAAGTGGGGTACACAAAAGAACTACTACACTACTCAAAAGTATATCTCCAAATTTCTTTTGATATCCTATAAGACTACCGATATCTATTTACGAGAACTGGATTATAATTTCATTATTAAGTTTGAAAAATACTTAAGAGCATATATCCCTGAAGATCATCAGAAATCTATGGGGAATAATACCGTAATGAAACATATAGAACGCTTACGAAAATTGATTAACCTAGCCTTTAAATTAGGATGGATAGATCGGGACCCTTTTATGAACTTCAAAGCACAATTCATTAAAACGGAAAGAGGGTTTTTAAGCTCAGCGGAATTAAAAAGAGTAGAGGAGAAGCACTTCACTATAGTACGTTTGGAACTCGTTAAAGACTTATTTGTGTTCAGTTGTTATACAAGCTTAAGTTACATTGATGTGATTAAATTAACGCAGGACAATATATGTATTGGCATAGATGGAGAATTGTGGATTCATTACAAACGAGAGAAAACAACCAAGATTATTAGAATTCCATTATTGCCAAAGGCATTAGAAATCATCAACAAGTATAAAAATCGGATTAAATCAAAAACGGATGAAAATCTATTTCCAAACATATCCAATCAAAAACTAAATGCCTATTTAAAAGAAGTAGCTGACGTGTGTGCTATAAAAAAGAATCTCACTTTCCACATTGCAAGACACACTTTTGCCACTACAGTAACTTTAAGTAATGGTATTCCCATAGAAACCGTTTCAAAATTGTTAGGACATTCCAGAATATCAACCACACAAATTTACGCTAAGGTCATAGAACGCAAGGTTAGTAATGATATGAAAAAATTGAGAGAGCAGTTTTTAAATGCAAAAAATAATACAGCGAAAACGTGTCAAAAATTATAAGTCTGAAAATATAAAGCGCTTAAAATAAAAAAGCCATCAAGTCCAGTTGAGTATCTTCTTAATGTTTGACAACCCAGACATTAAAGAAACCTAACTGGATTCATGATGATGTACTTAATGGTAAGATTTGGGTTTTACTTTTTTTAACCAAGAGCATTTTCCTTTTTTAAAGCCTCAAAAGAACTCAAAATAAGATCAAATGAAATAGGATTTGAGCTGTATTTCATTTACTTCTTTCAGAGCCAATCGCATTCCCTTTTTGATATAAATTATCTATAAAGGATTTAAAATTAGGAAAGGGCTATAAATAGGAGGGCAGCGCCATCTGTTTTATGCGCCCGCTAATTTTGAATGCTGTTCTTTTACTATCAAAAAGGGAAGGTACTCAAAGAAGACTAAGCGACAAGTTATTGAAATGCAGAATGGATAAAGGTTACTAAAAAGTTGACCAAGCGAACGTGAGTCAAAAAGAAATTTTCAAAAAAAAACATACAAACTCAAATTACTTTTTGTCTTGTGTTCAAGACTTTTAGACGAACCTTTTTTCCTGAAATAGAATGAAAGGAAATAGGGTGAGGACACTATAGTTTAACCGATTTGAAAAGATTCAAAGTGAGGGTGTATTTCTGTGATTTGTCGCAAATAAGTACCATTTTACTGAGGTTTTAAGGGGATTTGTCGCAAATGAAGGGGAATAGATGACGTTGAAAACATATAAAAAACTGTAAATCAGTTAATTAAAAAATTGTAACATCGCGCAGCGTGTTACCCTCTTGCTATTCCTTTTTCGTTTTATTGGAAAATACTTTAATCAATTGTTAAAGATGATGGCATTAGCTGCAATCAATCACGCACTGATACGGACTAAGTAACAACGCTTATTTTTTGAATAACAAAAATTAGATAGTGCTTTTAACAGGATTTAAATAAAATATTGTGCTCGAACACAATTTTTATAAATTTACTTTTATTTCATATATAAAATGAATAAGTTAGCAAAAAATTTTACTTCTCTTGTCAATTATTCACGGAGCATTTTAAATTGAGATTAATGAAAAATTATAATGTAAATTATATTAAAATAGACACCTTGCTTATAAATGGAAAAGGAGATGACTTGCAATGGAATAATGCTGAAGTTCTATCCGATTTTTTATCTGCATGGGATGATCGTATACCTAGTAGAATTGAATTTAGGTCGCTTTGGGATTCGAAGAATTTATTTTTTTGTTTTAAGGTTTTTGATAATGAAATTAATATTGATAAAAGAGATAACAGTAAAAAAAGTATTGGAAATTCAGATAGGGTAGAACTTTTTTTTAAAAAGAATAATGAACCACACACGCATTATTGTCTCGAGATAGATCCTACTTCTAGAATTTTAGACTTTAAAGCTAATCCAAAAAGACAGTTCGAATTTGATTGGAACTGGCCTAAAGAAGATTTAGTTGTTAAATCGAATATTCAAAATGATTTTTTTACTGTAGAAGGTGCAATAAGTATAGCTTCGTTGGAAAAACTAGAAGTGATTACAAATAATAAAATTGAAACAGGAATCTTTAGGGCTAAGTACAATAAAACAAAAAATTCAAGTTATGAGCCTACTTGGATTTCTTGGGTGAACCCTAATACCAAACTACCAGATTTTCATACTCCAACATCATTTGGTATATTAAATTTAGTGCAGCTATAAATTATTTTAGATACTCTTTTGCATTTTCGTTATTTATAATATATAAAGGTAAAAGCACTTCTTTGGATATTTTTTTCTCAAAAATTAAATGCTCCACCAATAATGATAAGCCTTTATAGGCTTGTTTTTTTGGGTTTTGATGAATTAAAAAATTAATAACATTCTTTTGTAAATATTCCAGATTAGCTTGTAGTAAATCGTACCCAACAAAGGCTATCTTTTTACCTTCTCTTTTTGACAGAACTTCTGCTATTTGAAATGATTTTGAAGTCGTAACAAAAATACCTTTTAAATGAAGATGCTTATTTAAGAAATCGGTCAAATTATTTTGGGCATCATAAGATTTTATATTTAAGGTGATAATTTCAAGTTTTTGATTTAAACTATCTGCAAAGTAGTTCCTAAATCCTTTTTCTTTTTCTTGCATGTGCTGCGCATTTTCATATTCTTCATCAATATGTATGATCGCAATTAACCCTTTATCAACGAGCAAATCTAAAAGACTTGCGGCAACTCTGCCACTTTGAAATAAATCTTGACCAACAAAACTATTAATTATTCTAGATTTTAGCTGATTATTAAATGTACCAGAAATAATACCCAATGAATTATAATTATCAATGGCATCGAGTGCTTCTTTGTAAAATAGCGGCACAAGCAATACAGCATCTGGATGCGTTTCTAATAGCTTTTGATTGATTGTTATAAAAGAAGATGTACTCGTGGGATCGAAAAAATAAGATTCTATGACAACATTAAAAGAACTAAATTCGGTCTTAGCATCATTAATACCTTCAATACAGGGCAGCCAGTATGCATCTAAATCAGGATCAGGAAGCAAAATACAAATTTGATAAATTTTATTATTTTTTAAATTTCTGGCAATTAAATTTGGTTTGTAATCTATTTCACTAAGAACTACATTTACCTTGTCCAGCGCATTTTGAGATACTTTACCCCGGTTATGCAAAACTCTATCAACAGTTCCTTTCGAAACATCTGCTAATTTGGCAATATCCTTTATTGTATAATTCTTCATAGTTCAAAGATAAAAAACTTTTTCAGAAATTAGAATAGTGTGCTCGAAAACATTATTTAATGTGCTCGAGCACATTTTTACTCGTTTTCCTTTTTTATTTCATAATTCATTTATACTTTAGCGCAGTGCTGAGCGTGTTAGAAACTGATTAGTATGTGTTTTAAAGAATAATAATTAATTAAATATGAGCACAATGAAACCAACTTTAGTGATTTTGGCGGCAGGAATGGGGAGTCGTTACGGTGGATTAAAGCAACTTGATACGGTCACTTTAGACGGTGCTACGATTATGGATTTTTCAATTTACGATGCATTACAAGCTGGATTTGGAAAATTTGTGTTTATAATCAGAAAAAGCTTTGAGAAGGAATTTAAAGAAATATTTGACAAAAAATTGGCAGGAAAAGCTAAGGTCGCTTACGTTTTTCAAGAAATAGAAAGTGTGCCAAAAAAATATCAAAATCCGGAACGAACAAAACCATGGGGAACTGGTCATGCGCTTTTAATGGTTAAAGATGTTGTTAAAGAAAATTTTGCGATAATAAATGCTGATGATTTTTACGGCAAAGAAGCCTTTCAAATGATGGCAGACTATTTAAGAAATACAGACGAAAATTCGTATCATTTTAGCACAATGGCCTATTATTTGAAAAATACTGTTTCTGAAAATGGGTATGTATCAAGAGGGGAGTGTCAAATTAATGAGACGGATTACTTAACTGATGTAACTGAACGAACACATATCGAAAAGCGCAATAATGAGCTCATAAGAAAGGATGATAAGGGTCATTTTATTCCCATTCATGGTGACACTATTGTTTCTATGAATTTTTGGGGATTTACACCAAAATGCTTCGAATTTGGTTGGGTACTTTTTGAAAAATTTCTTGAAGAGAACAAAAATAATTTAAAAGCTGAATTTTTCATTCCCTCCGTTGTCAACGAGATATTAAAATCAGGAATAGCTACTGTAAAAGTTTTAAAATCTGATGCGCAATGGTTTGGTGTTACCTATAAAGAAGATAAAGAAATTGTTCAAGATGAAATTGAAAAATTAATAAAGAATACTGTTTATCCTTCGAAACTATGGTAATATGATATTAGAGAAATTAAAATCTATTTACGCGGAATTTAGCAATACAGATCAGCTTATTTCATATAAGCAGTTAGCTTCTGGTCATATTAATGACACATTTTTAATTGAAACGACAACAAATAATTTTTACATACTACAACAGATTAATCGAGGAGTTTTTAAGGATATTCCAGGATTAATAAATAACAAGGTTCTTGTTAGTAGGCATTTACGAAAAAAATTAGGATATCTAAATCCTAATGAATTAAAACGTCGCGTACTCTCATTTGTTGAAACAATTGAAGGTAATAATTATTGTCTTGACATCGATGGTAATTATTGGAATTTGATGATTTATATTAATGATAGTGTCACATTTGAAACAGTTAACTCTGCGAATGTTGCATATGAGGGCGGAAAGCTAATTGGTGATTTTCTGAATTTAACTAGTGATTTTGATGCTAGTCAATTAATTGAAGTTATTCCGAAATTTCATGATATGTCTTTTCGATTTACTCAGTTTGAAGAAGCGCTAAAGGTGGCCTCTGACGTAAGGTTGAAAAAAGCTCAAAAGTATATTGAATTGGTATGGTGCTTAAAAGATGAAATGCATATTATTCAAAAATTAAAAGAATCAGGAAAAATAAAATTAAGAGTAACACACAACGACACAAAAATATCAAACATACTTTTTGATAAGAATAATAAAGGACTTTGTGTTATAGATACGGATACTATAATGCCAGGTATAGTTCATTATGATTTTGGTGATGCCATAAGAACTATTTGTAATACTGCCACGGAAGATGAAAAGGATCTAGAAAAAGTAGCATTCAATATAGAATACTACAAAGCGTATGTTAAAGGATTTTTAGAACAACTTAAATCAGAGCTTACACCCAGTGCTATCAAATACCTTCCTTTAGGAGCTAAAACAATGATTTTCATCATGGCTTTACGTTTTTTAACAGACTATTTAAATCATGACATTTACTATAAAACAGCCTATCCAGAACATAATTTAGACCGTTCTAAAAATCAATTTAAATTGATTGAAAGTTTAGCAGATCAGTTTAAAGAAATGGAAATAATTAGCACTCAAATAAAATGAAAAATTATATTGTAACGGGTGGAGCAGGCTTTATAGGAAGTCATATTGTAGAATATTTGGTGCAAATGGGACATCAAGTTACCGTAATTGATAGTTTAAGAACGGGATTTGAAAAAAACCTAGAAGGATTAAATGTTCGGTTTTTTGAAGAAGATATTCGAAACAAGAAACAACTCGAGAGAATTATTACAAACACAAATGGTGTTTTTCATCTAGCAGCATTGGTTAGTGTACCAGAGTCTTTATTGAAAATTAAAGAATGTATAGACATCAATACTATAGGAACTTTAAATATTCTAGATGCTGCTAAGAATAATTTAAATTGTAAAGTAGTGCTTTCGACCTCGGCAGCAAATTATGGTGATAATTTAGTTTCTCCTAAAGTTGAAACGATGACTCCAGATCCGAAGACACCATATGCAATAACAAAATTAGATGGTGAGTATTATCTTAACATGTTCTCGGATCAATACAAAGTACCGACGATATCCCTCCGATATTTTAATGTATTTGGACCACGTCAAAATCCAAAATCCGCTTATGCCGCTGCAGTTCCAATTTTTATAAATAATGCTTTACAAAATAAAACAATCACAATTTATGGGGATGGATTGCAAACCAGAGATTTCATTTATGTAAAAGACGTGGTTAAAGCAAACATACTGGCTTCAAAAGTAGGAAAAGGAACTTTTAATGTAGCACTTGGTCACAGCACTTCAATTTTAGAATTGGCACAAAAAATTATTGAATTAACAAATTCAAGATCTGAGATACAATTTTTAGAAGAACGTTCAGGAGATATAAAACACTCAAAAGCCGATCCGTCTAAATTTAATGCATTGGGTTTTAAACCTGATTATTCAATAGAAGCCTCTTTAAAAGAAACTATAAAATTTTACGATGCACAATTAAGCGCTAAAATAAACTACTAAAACTAACATGATGACGAATAACAATCAAAAAAGCACGGTAATACCTATAGCAATAATAGCAGGCTTATTTTTTATTTTTGGTTTTGTAACCTGGATAAATGGCGCTTTAATTCCGTTTATGAAAACAATCAATGAATTAACCGATGCGCAATCTTATCTCGTAGCAACGGCTTCTTACATTTCATTTGTAGTTATGGCGCTCCCAGCTTCCTATATTTTAAAAAAAATAGGATATCGAAAAGGGATGTCTTTAGGACTTTTTATTATGGCTATTGGGGCATTAATTTTTATCCCTGCAGCAGAAGCAAGGACCTATTGGGTGTTTTTAACTGGAATTTTTATTCAGGGTTTAGGAATGACTTTGTTACAAACGGCTGCCAATCCTTACATTACAATTTTAGGACCTATAGAAAGTGGTGCTAAGCGTATAGCCATTATGGGCATAGCCAATAAAACAGCAGGCGCATTAGGATCTTTAATTTTTGGAGCCATATTATTATCAGGCATAGATGAAGTCAAAGCAAAATTATCCTCAGCTACGATACAAGAAAAAGGGGTGCTTTTGGATACAATGGCGGATAGTGTTTTTGTACCTTACATTGTAATGGCTATTGTTCTAGTTGTATTAGGAATTTTAATTCGAAAAGCGCCATTACCGAATGTTGAAGCCAACGAAACTACAGAAGTAAAAGACGGAACCCAGGTAAAAACGAGCATCTTTCAATTTCCACATTTATGGTTGGGAGTATTAGCCTTATTTGTATATGTAGGAGCAGAAGTTATTGCAGGAGATACTATTATTGCCTACGGAATATCTTTAGGATTTACAGGAGAAGAAGCAAAATTCTTTACGACTTATACACTTTTGGCTATGGTAGCTACTTATGCAATTGGGGTGTTTTTAATTCCGAAATATTTAAAGCAGCGAACGGCTTTAATTGCAAGTGCTTTTTTAGGGATTGTTTTTAGTATTTGCATTTTAAATACCACAGGATTTACCTCGGTACTGTTTGTAGCAGCATTAGGTATTGCCAATGCTTTGGTATGGCCAGCTATTTGGCCTTTAACTTTAATGGGTCTGGGTAAATTTACAAAAACGGCGTCAGCCTTATTAATCATGGCCATATCTGGAGGAGCTATTATTCCACCATTATATGGACGAATAGTTGATGCCAATAAACTTAATTTAATCACAAATGGAGTAGCAGAAAATACGGCCATTGCTGAAGCAGCTACGAGTAGTTATTGGATTTTAATTCCTTGTTACATCCTAATTCTCTTTTTTGCCATTTCGGGGCATAAACTTAAAAGTTGGAGAACCAAATAATATAAATTTTAACGCAAAAAAAATAAATATACGCTATGACTATAAGTAGTATTGATAAAGCAACAGGCTTTGAAAAAAGATTTGAAAATATAGGTACCATAGTTTATGAAAATTCTACTATAGCATCAAAGGCAGTAGCACAAGAAATTGCAAACCTTATCAAGGTTAAACAATCTCAAAAACAACCTTGTATATTGGGATTGGCTACGGGGTCTTCTCCAAAAGGCCTGTATGCTGAATTGGTGCGGCTACATAAGGAAGAAGGTTTAAGTTTTAAGAATGTCGTATCCTTCAATTTAGATGAATATTATCCAATGGAACCTGATGCTGTTAATAGTTATGTTCGTTTTATGAAAGAGCAATTATTTAATCATATTGACATATTACCTGAAAACTGCTACGTCCCAAATGGTTTATTATCTAAGGAAGAGATTGCTGATTATTGCGACCAGTATGAAGCAAAAATTGAAGCCTTGGGCGGTATAGACTTACAGATTTTAGGAATTGGAGGAAATGGTCATATTGGGTTTAATGAATCTGGTTCTCTTCAAAATTCAAAAACTCGCTTAGTAGCTCTAGATCATATTACTAGAGTGGCAGCTAGCGGTGACTTTGGCGGTTTAGAAAATACACCAAGAACTGCTATTACCTTAGGTGTTAAAAAAATCATGGAAGCGAAAAGAGTTATGCTTATGGCTTGGGGAGAAGGAAAATCCAATATTATTAAGGCTTCAGTAGAAAGTGAAGTAACCAGTAATATCCCTGCTTCTTATTTACAAGAACATCATAACGCAACTTTTGTTTTAGATAAAGCGGCGTCTTCAAAATTAACAAGAATTAATACCCCTTGGCTCGTTGAAAAAATTATTTGGACAGATAAACTAATTAGAAAAGCAGTATTAAGTTTAGCAATTCATTTAAAAAAGCCAATTTTGATGCTAACAGATGCTGATTATATTGAAAATGGCATGAGTGATTTATTGGCAGATTCAGGGCCTGCATATAATATTAACATTAAAATATTCAATAAATTACAACATACGATTACAGGTTGGCCAGGAGGGAAGCCAAATGCAGATGACAGCAATCGTCCTGAACGTGCAGAACCTGAAAAAAAGCGTGTGCTTATTTTTAGTCCACATCCAGATGATGATATTATTAGTATGGGCGGAACTTTTAAACGATTACATGAGCAAGGGCATGAAGTGCACGTTGGCTATCAAACGTCAGGTAATATTGCTGTTGCAGATGATGAAACACTTCGTTTTGCAAGTTTTGTTTGTGATTATAATGATAAGTTCGGAATAGAAAGTCTTGAATCCAAAGAAATCTATAAAAAAGCAGCAGCATTTCTTAAGAACAAAAAATCTAGTGAGATAGACACGGAAGAGGTAAGATTTATAAAGGGTTTAATTAGAAAAGGTGAGGCCAGAGCTACCTGTCATTTTGTAGGTATTCCAGATGAACAAATTCATTTTATGAATCTTCCTTTTTATGAAACGGGAGCTATAAAGAAAAATCCAATTGGTATTGCAGATGTCAAAATAACTTTAGACTTAATTGACAAAATAAAACCACATCAGATTTATGCTGCTGGAGATTTGGCAGATCCCCATGGGACTCATAAAGTTTGTTTAGATGCTATTTTCGCAGCTGTACAGGAATTAAAGTCAAAAAAATATATGAAAGATTGCTGGGTTTGGCTGTATAGAGGAGCATGGCAGGAGTGGGCAATAGATGAGATAGAGATGGCCATACCCTTAGGACCGGATCAAGTATTGGAAAAACGTAAAGGTATTTTTAAGCACCAATCACAAAAAGATGGTGTCGTGTTTCAAGGAGCCGATAGTCGAGAGTTTTGGCAACGCGCTGAAGATAGAAATAAAGAAACAGCTGATTTGTATGATGAACTAGGTTTATCACATTATGCAGCTATGGAAGCTTTTGTAAGATGGCATTTCTGATGGCGAACAAGCAAGTAAAATAGGTATATCTTAATAAATAAGTTTTTTAAAAAAATATTTTGTAATATGCTAATCGCGTCCTTCTGTCTAGAAAAATGAATTTGATTGGACTGTTGGTTTTTGAATAAAAATTGTTTCATAGTTTATAATAGGGATTATGATGCAATTAAATAGATCTTAATGCGCAGGTTACCCCATTTTTTTAGGAAGGAATGATTAAAATTAAGCAAATTTTAAAAATATATGTGTTCGAGCACATATTTATTCTAATTTGCATTGTCAATTAAATAAATTCATATATATTAGCAATATGCTAGGTTAGGATAGCACATAAATTAAGAACAACTATTTTTTTTTATAAAAATGTGCTCGAACACATAAAACCAAAATAAGCATTGAATTAAAACAATAGATGAAATATTCAGATTACAAAATAGAGGCTAAATTAAAATACAACACGCGTTTCAACTACATTAGAAAAATTGAACTGAAAGAATTACTAATTAACTAAATCATACCAAAATATGGAACAACTCAAGAAATTACGGGGTCAAGGAACTCTAAAATTTGATCCCAAAATGAAGCTTATGCTCATTTTATTATTACTATTTTTTATAAAAATTAATGCAGCAACATACGTACCAAATACGAATAGTTCTTTCAAATTAGAGAACGATGAAACAGGAAGCGTATTCAGACTAAATAATGCTAGTTTACAGCAAATAGAGATTACTGGAAAAGTGGTTGATGAAAATAATCAGCCATTACCTGGAGCCTCTGTAGTTCTAAAAGGCACTGTTAATGGGGTGACTACTAATTTTGACGGTGAATATGCAATAGCAGTACCAGAAGGAAGTACAACTTTAGTAGTGACTTATGTGGGTTATTTAGCTCAGGAAATACTGATTTCCAATCAAACCGAGATCAACATTAAAATGTCTCCTGATACCACCAGTTTAGAAGAAGTTGTTGTTGTTGGTTACGGTACCCAAAGAAAAAAGGATTTGGTAGGAGCAATCTCTTCGGTGAAAAGTGAAGAGTTGGTTTTATCATCAACGCCATCTATTGGACAAGCCTTGCAGGGGCGTGTTTCTGGTTTGCAGATTACTCAAAATAGTGCCCAACCTGGAGGCGGTTTGGATATTCAAATAAGAGGCGCAGGTTCAATTAATGCAAGTAATCAACCATTAATTGTTGTCGATGGATTTCCTATAACTGATTTTCAACAACCAGGAAGTGGTAATATTTATGATGGTGGAACACAGAATATATTAAATTCATTCAACCCAAATGATATTGCATCTATTGAAGTTTTAAAAGATGCAAGTTCTACTGCAATTTATGGTGCAAGAGCTGCAAATGGAGTTATTCTGATCACAACAAAGAAAGGTAAAACAGGGAAAGTGCAAGTAGATTATTCATCCTCTTTTTCATACCAAGCCTATAATGATGATTATGATGTTTTGGATTTAAAAGAATGGATGCAATTGCGAAACGAAGCAGCTTTCGAAAATTGGGCTTTTCAAAATAGAATTGCTCCCTATAGCAATAGAACTTTAGAAGAAGCAATCTCAAGTCCAGTGAATGGTGTCGCTTTTACCCGTTTCTATTCTGATGAACAAATTAGAAATGCTGGTACAGGTACAGATTGGCTAGGTTTGGTTACAAGAAACGGAAGTATTCAACAACATAACATTGCCGTACAAGGAGGTTCAGAATCTACAAAATATTATCTCTCGGGAAACTTATTTGAGCAAAAAGGGGTTCCTAAAAATTCTGCTTTCGAAAGATCATCATTGCGTTTAAATATTGACCAAAAAATAAATGATTATGTGAATTTGGGTGTAAATATGACCTTGAGCCGCATAAATAATGACAACACACAATTAGGTGATCAACCATTTGAAAATTCAGGAATTATTCGGTCTGCAATTCAACAAAGTCCTATCATCGAAGCAATTGATGCCTTTGGTAATTATCCGACAAATCCCGATAATGCAGTGGAACCAAATCCTTTTTCGCTGCTTACGATAACGGATAAAGGTGTTATTGATAGAACATTAACAAACTTTTACTTAGAACTTAAGCCTATAACTGGTTTAACTGCGCGTGTTCAAGCGGGTATAGATCAAGGAGGTGGAAGTAGAAATACGTACTTACCTAGAACTACATTGAGAGGGGAACAAGTAAATGGTAGAGCGTCGATAAGTAATAATAGAAAGAATGATAAATTATTAGATATTACACTTAATTATACCAAAACGATTTTAGAAGATCATAGCTTAAACTTTCTACTAGGTTATTCACAACAATCATTCAATTCAGAAGCTTCTTCAGCGGGAAACACAGATTTCATTACCGACGCTTTTTTATGGAATAACCTGAATGCAGGTGCGGGGGTAAAAACATTAAGCTCAACTAAATTAGAAAATAACTTTGTTTCCTATTTTGGTCGTATTAATTATGTTTATAAGGATCGCTATATTTTTACCTCAACCGTTAGAAAAGATGGAGCAAGCGTTTTTGCTGACAATAATAAATATGGAATATTTCCATCGGTTGCTATTGGTTGGAATTTAGCCGAAGAATCTTTTATAAAAGATAATACAAATAAAATATCTCAATTAAAATTAAGAGTTGGATATGGTGAAACGGGTAACGCAGATATAGGAGGAAATGCTTTTGCTGCTTATTTCGCAAATCCTGCCTATTTAAATCCTGACGAATCATTATTAGTAGGTGTTTTTGCTTCTCGTTTGGCCAATCCAGATTTAAAGTGGGAAACAACCACCGAGTTGAACCTAGGATTAGATTTTGGTTTTTTTAATCAAAGATTTTCCGGATCAATTGAAGTATATAATAAACAAATTTCAGATTTGTTACAACTAAAACCTATCAACTCCTATAATGAAATAAATACGGTTTGGGCTAATGTTGGTACAACTCAGAGTAAAGGGGTAGAACTTACACTGAATACAGTAAACGTAGCTTCTAAAGACTTTTCTTGGAATAGTACTTTTATATTTTCTAAATATGATGATCGTTGGAAAGAGCGCGCTCCTGATTTTAAGCCTTCGGTTTTTGAAAGTGAAGATGATCCAATTAGAGCGCAGTTCACCTATTTGTCAGATGGGATTATGCAGGCCGGTGAAACTGTAGTTGCCCAACCTGATTTATTTCCAGGACAAATTAAACTGAAAGATATAAACGGGTTTCAAAGAGATAGTTTTGGAAATCCAGTTGTGGATGAAAACGGAGTATTCTTACGAACTGGAGAAGCAGATGGTATAATTGATCAAGCCGATATTGTACTTTTAGGTTCTTCAGATCCCGATTTTATTGCAGGTTTTAGCAATACTATCCGCTATAAGAATTTTTCATTAAATTTCAATTTTAATGGAATGTTTGGGCGTAAAATTGTTGACCAGACTGACTTTGCTTATGGAGTAACAGCAGTGGGTGTTGCAGCGAATGGACGAAATGCTTTAAGAAGTGTTTTAGACCGTTGGACTCCTGAAAACCCTTCAACAACTAGACCTGCATCGCATTACGGTTTTTCTCAATACGATTCGGGTGATTTCTTTTTACAGGATGCCTGGTTTATTAGGCTTCAAAATGTTTCATTAGGTTATGCCTTACCCCAAAAATGGTTTGGAAAATATATTTCTGGTGGCAATATCAGATTGGATGGACAAAATCTTTTTGTAATTACTCCTTACAATGGTATTGATCCTGAAACAGATGCATATACCGCCGCATATCCAAATGTTAGAACCTTCACTTTAGGAATTGATTTAAAATTTTAATAAAATAGTGTAGATATGAAAAATTTCAAAATATATATTCTTAGTTCATTACTAATAATACTTTCTGGATGTGATCCAGAATTAAAATCTGTTAATTTTGACGAAATTAATCCTAGTATTTTTCCTTCATCTGAAGCGGATGTACAAGCATTAGTTGTCGCAGCTTATTTCCCTTTAAGAGGTGGTTATGCCAATGGGATACATGCGACAGCGGAAACAGGTCTTATGTTTACATTAGATGCAACAACCGAAATATTACAAGGACCTTACGGACAACAACAGCAAGCCACATTGCATAGTTATAATCCAACCTTAACTGCATTTACGCGGTATTATGATGTCTTTTATAATCAAATTAGTTCAATGACCTTAAACATTGATCGTATTGAAAATTCAGATATCAATGAAAATGTAAAAAAAGCTGGAATTGCAGAGATTAAATGTGCTCGAGGCCTTCTTGCCTATGAACTTTTTGATATGTATGGAGGTTTGGTTATTGCTCCTCTTGAGGTATTACAAAATCCATTAATTGAAAATCCATTAGCGAGATTAAGTGAACAGCAAACCGTAGATTTTATAGAAAATGATCTTTTAGATGCCGCTGAAGATTTACCAACTCCAGATGAGGCTGTTTATGGTCGCTTTAGTCAAGGTATGGCTAGAATGCTATTAATTAGATTGTATTTACATCAAAAAAGATGGGCCGATGTAGAAACACAAGCCAACTTAATCATGCAAATGAATCATTATGAATTAGATCCTGATTATGTTGGTTTATGGCAAGTTAATGCCCCAATTGAAAGTAAAGAAGTAATATGGGCTGTACCTGCTGATTATGCTGGCACAAGTGAAAATCAATGGCAACTTATGGCGGCACCCAATAACTTTCCTGGAGTTCAAGGTTTTGGAACGGTACAAAGTTCTTGGCAATTTTATGATTCTTTTGAGACAAATGATGTAAGAAAAACAAATTTGATTGCGGAATATACTGGAACTGATGGAGTTCTTTATAATAGATCCAATCCGGCCAACGTAATGCAATTAGGTCCTATACCATTAAAAATTGGTTTAGATCCACAGTTGCCAGGTTTAACAACCATCGATATGATTATTTACCGGTATGCAGATGTATTGTTATCCAAAGCAGAAGCTTTGGCTAATAAAACAGGAACACCTTCTCAAGAGGCCATAGATTTAGTGAATGAGGTTAGAAATAGAGCAGGTTTAGATGATATTATCTTGGCGGATTTTGCGGATATTGACTCGTTTAATACAATGATACTTCTTGAAAGATCTCATGAATATTGGTGTGAAAATGGGCAGTATCGATCTGATTTAATTAGACATGGGAAATACACTGAATATGCTAATGCTCTTAATGGAGTTGCTAGTCAAAGTGCTCCATACAAAGCATTATTCCCATTTTCTTTAGCCCGTATAAGTGAAGGAAAAGGTAATTTTTTACAAAATCCTGGATACAACTAATTTAAGATGACCAAAAGACTGTTTAACTGTTTTGGCAAAAAAACAGTCTTTTTAAAATCTTATGGACAAGAAAGAGAAAAATATGGACTCTAGAAGAAATTTTATAAAGAAATCTGCAATCGTTGGAACGGGTATTACCTTATTACCAGGTTTTACTTTTGGTATGGATTCAAATAAAGAAAAATTAAAGGTAGGATTAATAGGTGTTGGACTCCGCGGAACTAACCATCTAAATAATTTACTTTTAAGAAATGACGTAGACATCACTGCCATTTGCGATGTTGATCCTACAAGAATCACCCGCGCAACGGAGTTAATTACAAGTAAAAAATTTAAAAAACCAATAGTCTTTGGTAAAGATGATTATGATTACAGGAATCTTTTAGCATTGGATAATGTAGATGCAGTTATTATTGCTACGCCTTGGTTATGGCACACTCGAATGGCAAAAGATACTATGAGAGCTGGTAAATATACTGGTTTAGAAGTTTCTGCTGCAAATACAATGGAAGAATGCTGGGACTTAGTCAATACACATGAAGAAACAGGAACCCATTTAATGATCCTTGAGAATGTGAATTATAGAAGAGACATCATGGCTGTATTGAATATGGTAAAGCAAGATGTATTTGGAGAATTAATTCATTTTAGATGTGGATATCAACATGATTTACGTCATATAAAATTTAATGATGGAATTAATCCTGAACACGTTGGTGCTGAATTTGGCGATAAAGGAATTTCCGAAGCAAAATGGAGAACCCAACATTCACTATTAAGAAACGCCGATGTTTATCCAACTCATGGTATTGGGCCAATAGCGGCAATGTGTAATATTAATAGAGGAAATAGGTTTTCTTCAATTACGTCCCATGCGACAAAAGGTATTGGATTACATAATTATATAGTTAAAGTTGGTGGTGAAAATCATCCAAATGCCAAACTAAAATTTAAGCTTGGCGATGTCATTACATCAACCGTTGAAACCACCAATGGAGAAACTATACTAATTACTCATGACACCAATCTTCCTAGACCCTATTCGTTGGGATTCAGAGTCCAAGGGGCAAATGGACTATGGGAAGATGATGGAAATAGAATTCACATTGATGGTACAACAGAAGCTCATCAATGGGATGTTGCAGATAAATGGTTGGAGAAATACGACCATCCATTATGGCAAAAATATGGAGAATTGGCTAATGATTCTGGACATGGAGGTATGGATTTCTTTGTGATTAATGCATTTGTGGAAGCTGCTAAATTAAATGTTGCCCCTCCAATGGATGCTTACGATGCTGCCGCCTGGAGCGCTATTACACCTCTTTCAGAAATGTCTATTGAGAATAATGGAGAACCTCAAAATTTTCCAGACTTTACCAGAGGCACTTGGGTGAAAAGAACGCCATACAACTGGATGAAAAATAATTATTAATAAAAAAATAAAGGATGAAATTTTTAACCGTTGGATTACTTTTTTTAATGGTCAACTCTAGTTGTCAAAGCAATGGAGACAGTCCAAATGAGGAAACAGAAGAAATAGGAATAAATAAAATATCATACACTGTTTCGAATGATGTTTTTTCAAATCCCGAAAGAGGCTTTATGCATTCGTTGTCAGTTGCTTCTGAAGGTACGCCTTTAAACGAAGTATACTTAGCGAATCTTAAAGGTGAAAATGTAACCCTCATTTTAAGATTATATAATCTTGAAAAATTCAAGGAAACAGCTTTAAGTGAAACTCAACTAAATCTCATTAAAACAGATTTCGAACGTTTGCGAAATGCTGGAATTAAATGTGTACTTCGTTTTGCCTATAACGAAAATCAGGAGAGTACAGATGCTGCTCTAAACGTTATTGAAACACATTTAGATCAGTTGAAACCAATATTCGCAGTAAATGCAGATGTTATTGCTTTTGTACAAGCTGGATTTATAGGTTCTTGGGGAGAATGGTATTACACTACAAACGGATTAACATCGATTGAAAATAAAAAAGCAGTGATGACGAAACTATTGGATGCTTTTCCGCCGGAAATTAAAATCCAATTGCGAACACCACTCTATAAGCAACAAATATTTAATTATTCCTCAGCAATGAATGCCGATGTGGGCTATAGTCTTTCGGATATAGCAAGAGTAGGTTTTCATAATGATTGCTTTTTAGCTAGTTCAAATGATTATGGTACCTATGAAAATGTAATCATTGAAAAACAATTTATTAGTCAAGAAGCTTTGTATGTTCCAACTGGTGGCGAAACCTGTCCTCCTTCAGGAATTCCTCTAGCCACATGTCTAACAGCTACTAGTGAGATGGAACTGCTAAAATGGACCTATTTAAACCTAGACTATTATGGACCAGTTTTACAAGGTTGGAAAGATGCCAATTGCTTTAACGATTTTCAGCGAAAACTAGGTTATAGATTGGCTTTTCAAAGTGCTGAGTTTTCCAATATGGCCAGTTCCAGTTTTCAAATTAATGTCACCATAAATAATATTGGTTTTGCACCAGTATACAATACAAAGAATACAAACCTTGTATTTCGTTCAAAGACCACTGGCGCTATTTACAAGAAAAAATTAACTTTTGACGTGCGCAAAGTAATACCTAAAATAAGCTACAATTTAAGCGAAACTGTTTCCTTAAGTAATATTCCTGCGGACACTTATGAATTATTAATGGAAATTAATGACGCTTCTTCAGAATTAGCCGAAAGAAATGAATATAAAATTCGATTAGCAAATACAAACGTTTGGGAGGCAGAAACTGGTTTTAATAAATTAGGTCATACACTAATTATAAATTAAATACGAAAACTAAACATTCTAAAAAATACTCATTATGAAAAATTTAAAAAAAATATTTTACCTACTTTTTCTTACCTTAGGAATAGGCTGTTCAAATGACGATAATACAACAGAAAATGAAAATATGCCCGTTGCTGACTTTTCATTCACAAGTGATGGTAGTACATTTACGTTTACAAATCTTTCTACAAATGCAGAAGCCTATCGTTGGGATTTTGGAGATCTTAACTTCTATTCTTATGATAAAGATCCCGTATACACCTATAATATTAAAGGAGGCGAATTAACCGTTTCTCTTACCGTTTTTAATGCAGATGGACAAGAAGCTTATATTGCTAAAACCATAGAGGCTCCAATTATTATTAATGCTGACATTACGATTGATGGAGATTTTGAAGATTGGGATGTGGTTCCTGTGGCAGCTGAGTTTCCAGAAACGAACCGCTCTATTAAATTGATGAAATTTTACACAAAAGGCCCAAAAATTTACATTTATTTTCAAGGTGGAACTACTATGGAATTACCCGTGATAGATATGATGTTTAATACAGACATGAATTCAGCAACAGGTTATAATGAAAATTGGAATATTGGAGCGGAATTTCTTTATGAAGGTCCAGCTGTTATTCCAGGATGGGGATCATTTTACGAGCATGTAGGTCCTGGAAATGGATTTTCTTGGAACCCTATACCTTCTCCTGAATTTAGAGGATCGGGTGTTGTAAGTATAGATGCATCCACCAATGCTGTAGAATTTAGTGTACCGAAAAGTTTTTTCGGCACCGTTGGCGAGACTGTTGATTTTGGAGTTTTTGTTAGTTACGGTGCGGAGATTTATCCAGATCCTTCAGGTGCCCCAATTGTGATAGAAATTCAATAAAATTGAAGTAAAAAATAAAGTTGAGTGAGTTTGTTTTTTGATTCCTTAGCGAAGCATACGCGATAGCGTATTCGCTAAGGTGATCAAAAAAAATTAAATAGGCATTCACAAGTTAAAGATCTTAGCATAAAGTAATGGTCGCTTTTCCAAGCAAGAAATTAAAATCCGATAAAACACTCTTTTCAAGTAGTTTATCCATGGTCAAAATACTAGAATGTAAGATCATGTATTTTTTAAGAGCTAGGAATCTCAAATAGAGTAAATTATGAAAAGTACTTCAAACGCAAATAGAATACAATCTATTGATGCTTTAAGGGGTTTTGATATGCTTATGATTATTTTTGCAGATCGATTTTTTTATACGTTAAATAAAGGTGCAGAAAATTCTTTTACAGCAGAACTTGCTAAACAATTTGAACACCCTGAATGGTTTGGTTTTCATTTTTATGATATTATAATGCCTTTGTTTCTATTTTTAGTAGGTGTTGTCATACCTTTTTCCTTAGAAAAAAGAAACGCCCAAATTCGTTCTAAAAAGCTTTTATATCCGCATCTACTTAAACGTTTTGTAATTCTCTTTATTTTAGGATGGATTGTCCAAGGAAATCTTCTTTCTTTTGACATTAATCAATTTAAAATTTATAGCAATACCTTGCAAGCCATAGCAGTAGGTTATCTATTCTCTTGCTTTTTTTATATAAATTTTAGTAAAAAAGTTAGATATCTTTTATTTTTTGTATGCCTTATTGTTTACAGTTGTTTGTTGGAATTTATAGCTATTCCAGGAATTGGAAAGAGCGAATTACTGCCTGACAAAAATATTGCTTTATATATTGATCACTTAGTTTTTGGACGTTTCGATGATGGTTATCAGTATACATGGCTTTTAACAGGACTAGGTTTTATCGCAACTACATTATCGGGGCTATTTGCTGGGGAATTATTGCGATTACATTGGAAAAAAGAAAAAATAGTATTATATCTAGTATTCATTGGAGTTACTGCAATTTGTCTCAGCTCAATATTGAATATTTGGCACCCCATTGTAAAAAAAATATGGACAAGTACTTTCGTATTATTCTCCTCCGGATTATGTTATCTATTGTTAGCCTTATTTTATTGGATTATAGATATTAAAGGTTATGTTAAATGGAGTTTGCCTTTAAAAATTATCGGTATTAATGCTATAACGGCCTATGTGGCTTCTCACATTATTGACTTTCCTTCAATAGCCAAACAATTACTTTTTGGCTTTGAACAGTTTTTGGGAAAATACTACGACGCTTTTACCACACTTGGAGGATTTGCAATCCTTTATCTAATACTATGGTATATGCATAAAAATAAAACATATATAAAAATTTAATCCTACGTAATTACCTGAAGTATTAAAATCACAGAATTAGTGTTCAAAAGAAGCAAATTCTAAAAAAATAGGATCAGTCTAATTTTTTATAAAAAAATGCCCAATCATAGCAGTCATCTTAAATATTATTCTTGGGAACAAGTCGGAAAGCTTAAGGAGGTGTCCAGTTTTGAGCATTTATTGAATTGGATCAGTGGAGAATTTGAATTAAATCTTCAACTGGATGAGGAAATTTTTAAAGTATATTTCCCTAACGGTTTTTTTACTGTTCAAAAAACAATTTTTTATAAAATGGATTTTGAATACAGAATTGTAATTAAAAGCAGGTGTAAAAAAACAGGAATTCATATTCATGACAAAATTGAAAAGCTTGTGCTTCATTACATTAATTCAAGATTAAATAGAAATAAATTAAAATTAACAACTATATAATTTCCATAGTAATATTTATGAAGTAAATATCTAAAATTTATAATCCTGTCTAGGACAATAGCTATTATAAATGGAATTGATGTATTATACGAGTAGTCACTAATGACACTATTACTTTTGAAACATCGGTTTGGAAATTTAAGTCTAAATTTATTACCAAGACTAAGACGCACTATAGGTAGCTAATATTTTTCAAACATTGTATTGTAAGTTAGCTAATGAAAAACTTAACTTAAATGGTTTTAAATTTTAAATATGAGAAATAATGGAGAAATTATACTTTTATATATAGAATTTTCATAAGATTTCTATATTCATTCAAGAAACTTAAGAAGAACTGAGCTAAAAATCATGAAGTATTCAAGTGCTTTCATAAAATAGATAGTTATTTGTTTTGCTTTAAAACCAAGTAATATTTATCTTTATAAGACCAGTTAGTAAAGTAATTTATTTTAAGTTCATTTATAGTTACGTCAACAAATCGGCTAACAGCTAGTTTTTGAAATTTATAAATGATTGATATATAACATTTTGAAGAGGTGGGTAGGCTTCCTGCCACCCCGACTAAAAAAAGCCTAAAAATCAAATTTGATTTTTAGGCTTTTATATTTTAGGAAACGTATTCATTACATATAATTAAAATTTAGCGTAGTACAAACAACATTTTTTTCAGGCAAACCTTTTAAATATTTTCAACTAAGCGAATATAATTTATCTTTGCGCTACAAAATACTTTTTAGAATTGCTGAACTCACTCTCCATACAGAATTATGCTTTGATAGACCACCTCAAGGTGTCTTTTACAAACGGTTTTACTATTATTACTGGTGAAACTGGCGCAGGAAAATCTATTTTATTGGGCGGTCTTGGCTTGGTTTTGGGAAATAGGGCTGATTTGGGCGCTTTGCGTGACGCAACTACAAAGTGTATCATTGAAGCAAATTTTGACGTTGAAAAATATGACTTAAAAACCTTTTTTGAGGAAAACGATTTAGATTACGAGCCTAAAACTATTATTCGAAGAGAAATATTACCAAGTGGTAAATCAAGAGCCTTTATCAATGATTCTCCTGTTACACTTGATGTTTTATCGCAATTAGGGGACAGTTTAATCGACATACATTCTCAACATCAAACCTTACAATTAGCCGATAATGATTTTCAACTAAAAGTTATTGATGCTTTAGCAGATAATAGCGCATTGTTACTTGTTTATGGCGATCAATTGGTATCGTACCAGAAGTCCGAAAAATCTTTAAAAAAGCTGTTGGCTTTTCAAGAAAATGCCACAAAAGAATATGAATACAATAGTCACCTCTTAAAAGAATTAGAAACGGCACCTTTAAAGCAAGGGGTTATTGAAGAATTAGAGGAACAATACGAGCAATTAAGTAATGTGGAAACTATTGTTGAGCAACTCTCCAAAGGGCACCAGTTGTTAAATGATGAACAGGTGGGTGTTCTAACCGCGATGACCGAATTGAAACTAGCATCGAACAAATTGGCCACTTTTGGAAGCCAATTCGAAACCTTAAATGAACGAATTTTATCTGCATTTTTAGAATTGGATGATATTTCTTCGGAGTTGGATGTTTTACAAGAAAAAACAGAAGCTAATCCTTTGCTTTTAGAGGAAATAAACAGCAAGCTCCAACTTTTATATAATCTTCAAAAAAAGCATGGAGCCACGGATATTGCGGAGCTCATTGCCATACGAGAAAGTTTGTCAGAAAAAGTGAGCGCAACAGAAAATGTAGCTTTAGATATTAAAAAAGCAACACAAGAGCTAGTCACTAAAGAAAAGGATTTGGAGGCTATTGCTTTAAAAATAAGAGAAAATCGCATAAAAATAATTCCAGTATTACAAAAACAGTTAACGGAAAGTCTTTCTCAACTAGGAATGCCAAGCGCTAGCTTTAAAATAGAAATTCATCCTTCTGAAATATTTACGAACAAGGGTAAAGACGCCTTGCTTTTTCTTTTTGCGGCCAATAAAGGCTCAAGTTATGGCGATTTAAAGAAAGTAGCCTCAGGTGGCGAATTATCAAGAATAATGTTAACGATTAAAGCCATATTAGCACGGTATGAGCAATTACCTACGATGATGTTTGATGAAATTGATACTGGAGTTTCTGGAGAAATTTCCAACAAAATGGGAGACATTATGCAAGCCATGAGCACTACAATGCAAGTTTTTTCAATTACCCATTTACCGCAGGTGGCGGCAAAAGGGGCAAGTCACTTTAAAGTTTTTAAAGAGGAGGAAGGGATGATAACCAATACCAAAATGAAAAAGCTGAGTAGCGATGAGCGTATTATAGAATTGGCAGAAATGTTAGGAGGTAAAAATATCTCAGATTCTGCAGTAGCCCACGCGAAACAATTATTAGGCTAATAAATACAAGATACAATCAGAAATACACAGAAGAATAAATAGTATTGAAATTTTAATATCTTTACAGCATTAAAATAGAATACAAAAACATAAAAAATGGCATATAACCTATTAAAAGGAAAAAAAGGGATCATCTTTGGCGCCTTAGATCAAAATTCTATCGCTTGGAAAACAGCAGAACGCGTTCACGCAGAGGGAGGCACTTTTGTGTTAACGAATGCACCAATAGCGATGCGAATGGGTCAAATAGATGAACTTGCGAAAAAAACAGGCTCTCAAATTATTCCTGCAGATGCTACAAGTCAAGAAGATCTACAAAACCTAGTCGAAAAAGCCACTGAAATTTTAGGAGGTAAATTAGATTTTGTTTTACACTCCATAGGTATGTCGGTAAATGTTCGTAAAGGAAAACATTATACCGATGAAAATTATGATTTTACGGCTAAAGGCTGGGATGTTTCTGCACTTTCATTTCATAAAGTAATGCAGACCTTGTACAAAGCTGATGCTATGAATGAGTGGGGTAGTATTGTGGCTTTAACCTATATGGCGGCGCAACGTACCTTTCCAGATTACAATGACATGGCAGATAACAAAGCTTATTTAGAGTCTGTAGCACGTAGTTTTGGGTACTTTTTCGGAAAAGAGAAAAACGTACGCGTAAATACTATTTCTCAATCGCCCACACCAACTACGGCAGGCCAGGGTGTTAAAGGTTTTGATGGTTTTATCAGTTATGCTGAAAAAATGTCACCTTTAGGTAATGCGTCTGCACAAGATTGTGCTGATTACACCGTAAGTTTGTTTTCAGACCTTACGAAAAAAGTAACCATGCAGAATTTATTTCATGATGGTGGTTTTTCAAACACTGGGGTAAGTCAAGAGGTTATAGATTATTTTACAAACTAAAAAGTATACATACAAACCAAAAGCCATTCGAACCTTCGAGTGGCTTTTATGTTTATAGCTATAGCAAATGAATTTATTTTTTTCCTTTATTATTCCCGTTTACAACCGGCCTAACGAAATTAAAGAACTTTTAGATAGTTTGTTATTACAAACCTATAAGCAGCCTTTCGAAGTGGTAATTATTGAAGATGGTTCTACCCTAAGTTCAGAGAATATACTCTTAGACTATACTGATTCTTTAGCGATCACCTACTTTAAAAAGGCCAATAGTGGTCCTGGAGATTCTCGTAATTATGGAATGAAAAGGGCAAAGGGTAATTATTTTATAGTGCTAGATTCGGACTGTATTTTGCCACCACAATACCTTTCAGAAGTTCATAATGCCTTAGAAATAGATTTTGTGGACTGTTATGGAGGTCCTGATGCGGCGCACGAATCATTTATCCTAGTTCAAAAGGCCATTAATTATGCGATGACTTCCTTTTTAACAACAGGTGGTATTCGAGGTGGAAAAACTTCTATTGATAAATTTCAACCTAGAAGTTTTAATATGGGGATTTCTAAGCATGCTTTTGAAACTACAGGGGGGTATGGTCGTATTCATCCGGGTGAAGACCCAGATTTAACCATACGAATTTGGAAAGAAGGTTTTAAAACAAAATTAATTCGAAAGGCTTTTGTATACCACAAAAGAAGAATAGATTGGAATAAATTTTACACTCAGGTCAATAAATTTGGTATGGTACGACCCATCTTAAACCACTGGCATCCTGAAACAAAAAAAATTACCTATTGGTTTCCAACACTTTTCTGTTTAGGATTTTTATTTGGACTCCTGTTCTTAGCTTTTGGAGTAAGTTTTTTATTGTATTTTTATGTGGTTTACTTTTTGCTTTTGTTTATTGATGCTTTCCTTAAAACTAAAAGCCTCGCTATTGCCTTGTTAGCCTTATCAGCCGTTTGTATTCAGTTTGTAGGATACGGTTATGGATTCTTAAAATCAACCATTTTACTTAACTTTACCAACAAGAACCCTGAAGATATTTTTCCTAAGCTATTCTTTAAAAAATAGAATGATCCTATGAAGCGAATTAAAATCGCACTTAAAAAAAGAAAGATAAAAATCTTCTTGATTTTTCTTTTAGTGTCTAGTTTGGCTTGGTTTATTAGCGAGTTGTCGGGTAATTATACCGGCAGTGCTGTTTTTGATATTGTGTATACCAATAGTCCTGACAGTTTACTTTTTGTAGGTGCTTCTCAAGATAAAATAGATGTAAAATTAAGGGCCAGTGGGTTTTCATTCTTGAGATTTAATTTTGGAAATAAAAAAATCACTATTGATGTTTCAAAAGCGCAACTAAAAAGCGGAAATTATATAGTTCCTAAGCGTGTGTACCAATTTCAAATAGAACAGCAATTACCGCAATCTATGGAATTGGTTAGTATCTACAACGATGATACTATCATTTTGGAATTATATCCATTATTTACGAAAAAGATACCTGTTATTTCAAAATTAGAGCTGAGTTTAAATCAAAACTATATGTTAGATACAACGCTAAAAATTACTCCTGATAGTATTCTTGTTAGAGGGCCTAGAAAAGAGCTTGATAAAATTAAAAGCATCAATACCACAGCTAAGGAAATAGCGGATATTGCTGATGATTTTTCAGAAAAATTGGCTTTAGTTATTCCACCAAAAACAGACAACCTTAGGTATTTTACAAAAGAGGTGGAAGTCTACGGAAAAGTAGCACGCTTTTCAGAAAAAATCATTGAAGTTCCCATAATAGTGGTGAACTTGCCTAAGGATTACGACATAAATATTATTCCGAATATCGTTTCTGTTTTATGTAAAGCAAAGATTGACGATTTAAAACAATTGAAAGCATCAGATTTTACGGTTATTGCAGATTATGAGGCACGAGCTGATAAAGAACAACAAACTTTGTTATTAGCGTTAAAAACCTATCCTCAGGTATTAAATGAACCTAAGCTACTCACTAAGGAAGTGCGTTTTATTTTAAAAAGAAAGTAATGGTTGTTGGTCTAACAGGAGGAATTGGTAGTGGTAAAAGTACGGTAGCTGAGCTTTTTGAAGCTTTGGGCGTTCCTGTTTATAGCTCTGATAAGGAAGCAAAAAAATTAATGACTAGAAAAAAAATTCGAAAACAAATTAGTTCTCTTTTAGGAGAAAAGGCATACCTCGAAGGTGAATTGAACAGACAATTTATTGCAGCTAAAGTTTTTAATAACGCCAGTTTATTAGGGGAATTAAATAGTATAGTGCATCCGGCGGTAAAAAACCATTTTTTAGCTTGGAAGAACAAACAAAACTATCCCTATGTGATTCAGGAAACTGCTATTCTTTTCGAAAATGGTTTAGAGGGGAGGTTCGATAAGATTATTTTAGTTACCGCTCCAGAAAAAGTCAGAATCAATAGGGTTACAAATAGAGATAAAGTTACTGTTGAGGAGGTAAAAGCAAGAATAGCGAATCAATGGGGCGATGAAGAAAAATCAAAAAAGTCAGATTTTATCATAAATAACATCGATTTAACGGAAACAACTAAAAAAGTACATGAAATTCACAATCAACTTCTTAAATTATGTAAATAACCTAACTAATTTTAACATTTGTGTTAAGGTTAGGTTAAACGCATCCACTACTAACTGTTAAATTTATAATTTTACCTCAAAATGAACAAGCGTTTATTTATTCTTCTAGTAGTCTTGATGAGTATATCTTTAATAGGGATCATATTTGTTCAAGGATACTGGATAAAACAATCAGTGGAAGATAAGGAAGAGCAATTTTCTACCACGGTCACCGAAATTTTAAACACGGTCACGGCGAAAATTGAAAAAAGAGAACTTGCGGATTATACCAATGAGCTATTTAAAATTAAAGATAGTTTTGGAAATCAAGTAAAGGCTCCAGATTTATTGAAGAATTTATTTTTTGTAGAAAGAGATTTAAATTCTAATGAAATAACTTATTATTCACATGGTATCTTAGAAGAGAGTTACTCGATACCAAATACGATCTTTGACAACTCCAATATTGGTTTAATTAATGATTCATCATTGATTAAGAATTTTACGAGTATTCGAAATAAAACTATTTTTAAAGAAGAATTTGGACTTGACGGCAAATCTTTATCCTTGTCTCCTGTTCAAAAATTAGAAAAAATAGGAGGCTTAAGTGCAATTGAGAAAGCAGCTTTTGAGGATGTGTTCAAAGAAAAAGCTAAGAATCAGGCCATACACACAAGAATTAGTAAGCAAGAAATAGAGCTTCTCGTTGGCCAAGAGCTTAAAAATAGAAATATTGATACAGAATACGAATACGGGATTTATAGTAAAGGCTTGCCCACGAAAGTGAAATCAAGAAAATTCAAATTTGCAAAATCGAAACTGTATGCTTATCCCATTTTTAAAGATTCAGAAGGAGAAAGTAGCTTTACCTTGTTACTAACTTTTCCATCGAAGAAAAAGTTTTTGATTAAGACTATTTTGCCCATGGCAATTTTATCCTTGCTTTTTACCTTAGTAATTCTATTAGCATACACCAGTGCCATTTACCAATTGATACGACAAAAACAAATTTCTGAAATCAAATCAGACTTTATCAATAACATGACACATGAGTTTAAAACGCCCATTGCCACCATTAATTTAGCGGTAGAAGCCATTCGAAATCCGAAAATAATTGATGATAAAGAAAAGGTTTACCGGTATCTTAATATGATAAAAGATGAAAATAAACGAATGCACGCTCAGGTTGAGAATGTCTTGAGAATATCAAAATTAGAAAAAAATCAGTTAGATATTAGTAAGGATAGGGTAGACGTTCACGACATAATACACGATGCTGTTGCTCATGTAGAATTAATTGTAGCCGATAGGGGTGGTTATATCAACCTGCACTTAGAATCAGAACGCAGTGAAGTTTTGGCAAGTGATATGCATTTTACAAACGTCGTGGTCAATATCCTAGATAACGCTATAAAATATTCGCCAGAAGCACCAAAAATTGATGTATACACAGAGTTGGCTAATACGAGTATTATTATAAAAATAAAAGATCAAGGTTCCGGAATGAGTAAAGCGGTTTTGAAAAAAGTTTTTGAAAAGTTTTACAGAGAGCATACCGGAAACATACATAACGTAAAAGGTCACGGTTTAGGCTTGGCTTACGTAAAAAAAATAGTTGAAGATCACCAGGGAGAGGTCTATGTTGAAAGCGAGAAAGGTAAAGGAAGTACTTTTTACGTAAAACTGCCCTTAATATAAAAAGTAATTATGGAAACAGTAAATAAAAAAATCCTTTTGGTAGAGGATGATCCAAATTTTGGAATAGTACTTAAAGACTACTTGTCAATGAACGACTTTGATGTGGTTTTGGCAAAAAACGGAATGGAAGGTTTTGAAAAATTCAAGAAAGACACCTATGATATCTGTATTTTAGATGTCATGATGCCGTATAAAGATGGTTTTACCTTAGCAAAAGAAATACGAGAGAAGAACGAACATGTTCCTATTGTTTTCTTGACCGCCAAAACCATGAAAGAAGATGTGTTAAAAGGATATAAGGCTGGTGCCGATGATTACTTGAACAAACCTTTTGATTCAGAAGTGTTGTTAATGAAATTGAAAGCTATTTTGCAACGAAAGGCATCAAGTACCTTGGCAGATAGTCGTAAGTTCGAATTTACTATCGGTCAGTTTCAGTTAAACTCTAAACTGCGGTTTTTAAAGTTTAAAGATCACGAATCCATAAAACTATCTCCCAAAGAAAATGAGCTTTTACGCTTATTGGCTTTGCATGAGAACGATTTAATGCCGAGAGAATTGGCCTTAACCAAAATTTGGAGAGACGATAACTATTTTACATCTCGAAGTATGGATGTATATATCGCAAAACTCAGAAAGTATTTAAAAGTTGATGATACCGTTGAAATTTTAAACATTCACGGAGAAGGTTTTAGATTAGTGGTTAAGACGGAGAACGCAGAATAATATACCTATCACAGTATTCAAAAGGCAGTTTTTTTAACTGCCTTTTTTTGTGTCTAAAAAAAATTAAAAGGAAAACTCTAGTTTAACCTCTAAATAAGAAAAAACGACTTTTTAGCTCTTCAATAGCGGTTGCTTTATTCGTCGTAATATAGTTTAAAGCTTCATCCGTAAATTCTTGTCCTTTCTCGGTGAGTGAAACAATACCCTCCGAAACTTGTATTAAATTGTTTTTTATAGCCAAATCTAAAACTGTTTTTGCACGTACTTTTTGCCAGTTGATATGTTCCCGTAAATGATTAACATGGCGTTCCCTAGGCTCAGCATGATTTTGTAAGTGCAATAAAAAAACAAGTAAAGAAACTTCTACGCGCTGTTGCTTTTCCTGAAAATAGCCTGATAAAACACCTTGTTTAGGAGCAAATAAATAAACGAGTAGAAATAAAAAGCCCAATACGGTGGTCATAGATCCTGCAATAGAAGCATTTAATATATTTGCCATCCAATAACCTCCAATAGCAGCAAAAACACCAAAACCACAACTTAATAGGATCATTTTTTTTAAATCATCCGTGAGCAAATAGGCAGTGGCCGCTGGTGCTATAATTAAAGCCACCACAAGCACAGCGCCTACCGCATCAAAAGCGCCGACAACAGTGATAGAAGAAACCGTCATAAGACCATAATGCAATAACACAGGAGAGAAGCCCAAAGTGGTAGCTAAGCCTTTATCAAAAGTACTTAGTTTAAGTTCCTTGAAAAATAAGAAGAGTAGTAGTAGTGTACTCAAAAGTATGGTTCCAATAACCCAAAGCGATTTAGGACCCATGTCTGTTTCACCCAAGATGAACCGATCAAAAGGAGCAAAGGCCAATTCCCCTAAAAGTACTGCATCAATGTCTAAATGCACATCATTGGCGTTTTTAGCAATCAGGATAACACCAATACTAAAGAGTGCAGGAAATACTAGACCGATAGCCGTATCTTCTTTTACCAAGCCAGTTTTCTGAATATATTCGACTAAAATAACGGTTATAACACCAGTAAGCGCAGCCAATAAAATAAGTAAGGGCGAGTTGAGATCTTGGGTAATAAAAAAGCCTAAAACAATACCAGGTAGTATTGCATGACTGATGGCATCACTAATCATGGCCATTTTTCGTAGTACTAAAAAAGCACCAGGAATGGCACACGCCACAGCCACTAAAGCCGCAATGGCTTGTATTTCTATTTGCGTGTTAGTCATTTTCTTGTCCTAATTGGTTGTACATGGTTGCAGCTTCATTAAATCCTTTTTCGGTCATGGCCCATAAGTTTCCTTCAATATGAATGAACTCTTGTTCTTCAAGTTTTGTTAAGGTTTTTCTGGTAAATCCTTGAAAATTATTCAAAATTCGTATGGCGTGCGGATGTGAAACATTTTCGTGATTTGCAGCGATATGATACATAAACGTCAAGGTTTTTTTTAAATGCAATTCTCTTCGATTTTTACGAAAGCGCAACTCTCGGAATAATAACCCACGTTTGGGAGAAAAAATGAAGGAAATAATGACAAAAGTAGAAGCCACTAATACAATTACTGGACCCGTAGATAGGTTGTTTTGACTCGCACTAATAGCCGTGCCAAATACGCCAGAAAAAGCGCCGAAAATTGACGCTAATATGATCATAGTGCCTAGGCTATTGGTCCATTGTCGGGCAGCAGCGGCTGGCGCTAAAAGCATAGCGCTCATAAGCACTACACCAACAGTTTGGAGGCCTAAAACAATGGCTAATACAATAAAAGTGGTAATTAAAATATCTAAAAACCGTACATTAAAACCCAATGTTTTGGTATAATCAGCATCAAAGAGTAACAATTTTAATTCTTTCCAAAATAAGAGCAACACGAGTAAGCTAATGCCTGTAATTAAGGCCATCATCCAAACATCTTTTTCCATGAGTGTTGCCGCTTGACCGAACAGGTATTTGTCAAGACCTGCTTGATTTGCATTCGGCATTTTTTGAATGAAGGTGAGTAGCAACATCCCAAAACCAAAAAACAAAGAGAGAATTAAACCTAATGCCGTGTCACTTTTTAATCGGGTTCGTTTTACGATGCCCTTGATCCAGAACGTACCTAGGAGGCCACTAATTAAAGCGCCTAATAATAAAACATTAACCTCTTTAATGCCCGTAATTATAAAAGCCAATGCAATTCCTGGGAGCGCTGCATGTGAAATGGCGTCACCTAATAAACTTTGTTTACGCAATACAGCAAAACTACCTAACATGCCACAAATAGCCCCTAAGACAGCTGTACCTAAAGTAATGGTTCGTAGGGTGTAGTCCGTAAAGAAATCAGTTAGTTCCATTGGTTGTTTCTAGTTTAAGGTTTCTAGTTTCTAGTTTCTAGTTTCAAGTTTGTCCAGTTGTACATTTAATTGACATTTTTTTAAATTTCCATAATCTTTGTTTTTAGGTTTAAAACCTAATACTTTTTAACCTGAAACTTAAACCCCGAAACATTTTTTAAACTCAATTTACTGATTAACAGCCACTTTATAATTAATTCCGTATGTTTTCGTAAGATTATCATCATTGAAAATATCTTTTACTGGCCCCGAGGCAATGCCTTTCACGTTCAAAAAAGTCACCCAATCAAAATATTCCGGTACAGTTTGTAAATCGTGGTGCACGACAATTAGTGTTTTTCCTTCTTTTCGTAATTCTTTTAGAATGTTGATGATGGCTTTTTCAGTGGTAGCGTCTACACCTTGGAAAGGTTCATCCATTAAATAAATAGAGGCATTCTGCACTAAAGCTCGTGCCAAAAAAATACGCTGCTGCTGCCCACCACTCAGTTGGCTAATCTGTCTATTTTTAAAAGATAACATACCTACTTTTTCTAAAGCTTCTAGGGATAATTTTTTTTCTTTTTGTCCTGGTCTTTTAATCCAACCCAAACTGCCGTACGTACCCATCATGACCACATCTAAGGCCGTGGTGGGAAAATCCCAATCCACACTTCCTTTTTGCGGTACATAAGCCACTTTATCCACCTGTTTTTTGTAAGGTTTCCCGAATATTTGAACAGTACCCGCCAAGGGTTTTATAATTCCTAAAATAGACTTAATTAAAGTTGATTTTCCAGCGCCATTTGGGCCCACAATGGCCATTAAAACGCCTTCGGGAATGACCAAATCAATATCCCATAAAACAGGTTTGTAGTTATAAGCAACCGTAAGATCATCAATCTGCACTGCGGGAAGTTTGTTGTCTTTTATCATTAATTGTCGATTTTTTGTTTCAAGTCTCGAGTTTCAAGCTTTAGGTTTCTTCGTTGTTAAACTTTAAACCATTAAGCCAGAAACTTAAAACACTTTTATTTTAGGGCATTCACGATGGTATTCACGTTATATTCGAACATACCCATATAGGTGCCTTCTTTAGTACCCGCGTTTCCTAAAGCGTCGGAATATAATGTTCCACCAATTTCTACTTGAAAACCTTGTGCCAAAACAGCCTGTTGTAAGGCTTCGATGGTACGCCTGGGAACACTACTTTCCACAAAAATGGCTTTTACTTTTTTGTCAATAATTAATTTTGCGAGATTTTGAACATCTTGTACTCCAGCTTCTGTAGCTGTACTTAGTCCTTGTAAGCCAACAACTTCAAAACCGTATTCTTCGCCAAAATAATTAAACGCATCATGCGCGGTAATTAATATTCTTTTTTCTTCAGGTAAGGAAGCAATCGTGTTTTTTATGTTGGTTTCTAGTACTTCTAGTCTTTTTAAATATTCGATCTTATTTTTTTCAAAAAAGTCAGCATTTTTAGGATCTAAGGTCCCTAATTCTTCGGTTAAATAGTTGGCAATTTGTTTCCAATACCTCAAATTAAACCAAATATGTGGGTCGTAATTTGATGCAAAATATTCGGAACTGATGAGTTTGTTTTTATCTAAGACGTCGGCCAAGGCAATGGTCGATTTTGACCGGTTCATTTTTTCAAAAACATCCACTAGTTTACCTTCTAAGTGCAATCCACTATAAAAAACAACATCAGCGCTGGTTAATTTTGAAACGTCGCCTTCACTGGCTTTGTATAAATGTGGATCAACGCCACTACCCATTAGCCCTTCGATGTGAATAGAATCACCACCAATATTATAAACCATATCAGTAATCATGGTTGTCGTTGTTACGACCTTAAGTTTATTATCGAGAGGTTCATGTGAATTTTTGCAAGCAAATGCGAAAATAAGGCAAATAAAAACTAGTATTTTTTGTTTCATGTTTTTTTTAAAGAAGGATCATTGTAAAATTTACTCGTAAATTAAACCCTAGAATAATAAATCTAGAGCCTAACATATATATTGTCCGTGGCAGTTTTAGATAATAGAATGCTTTTTTTGTTGGCAAGAACAGTCATGCTTTCATCGAATGTCTCAATATGAACTACTTCAATTTTAGTATCTAATCCAATTTCTTGTTTGGCTAAAAATTTAAGAAATGAAGAAGAGTCATCATTAAAGCCTTTACATATGGCATGGTCTCCTTGTTGCAGCTCAGAAAGTCGTTTTTTAGGAATTTTAGGCAGATTTCCATGGGCATCAGGTATCGGATCTCCGTGAGGATCATACTCGGGTCTACCTAAAAATAAATCGAGTTCTTCCACTAATTTTGAGGATTTAATATGCTCTAACTGCTCCGCCACATCATGAACCTCATCCCAGTTAAAATTTAAACGTTTTACCAGAAAATATTCCCATAAGCGATGCTTTCGAACAATAAGCAAGGCGTGGTTTCTTCCAGTATCCGTTAATTGAACACCATAGTATTTTTGATAATCAACCAAATTTTTATCCGCTAATCGTTTAATCATTTCGGTAACAGAAGCCGCTTTGGTGGCTAACTTCTCAGAGAGGCTGCTGGTTGATATTCCGCCTTCTGTTTCTTGCTGCAAATGAAATATAGCCTTTAAATAATTTTCTTCGGATTGTGTAAACATAATTTTAATAAAGTATAAAGATACATTTTTATTTTCAATAATAAATTATTAGGTTTGCCTAATTATTATTTTTAATACTTAAAAAATTTACCATAAAAATGGCAAAAAACATCCTCTTGTTTTTTTTCTTTTGTTCCATACTCTCTAGCTATTCGCAAGAGCAAATAACTGTTTTAAAAGGCAGCATTACATCTTCTAAGGAAGCCGTACCTTTTGCTTTTATCGTCGTAAAGAATGGCTTACAAGGAACGTCTAGCGATGCTAAGGGAAATTATCACTTAGAACTTTCGCCAGGGAAATACAACATACAGGCAAGTTCCCAGGGTTTTAGAAGTATCACAAAAGAAATAACAATAGTTAAAGGTGAACCTCTTACCTTAAATTTTGAACTCATAGAAGACGCATTGGGTTTAGATGAAGTAGTCATTAGCGCCACGCGGAATAGGGTAGAGCGTAAAAATACACCTGTAGTGGTATCGACGCTAAAACCAAGGTTACTAAACGCAACGCAATCATTAAGTCTTGCAGACGGACTAAATTATGCCCCTGGTGTTCGGGTAGAAACTAACTGTCAAAACTGTGGATTTACCCAAGTTAGGTTAAATGGTTTGGATGGTGGATATACGCAAGTACTACTCAATAGCCGGCCTGTATTTACCTCACTACTTGGGGTGTATGGTTTAGAACAAATACCTATGAATATTATTGAGCGTGTGGAAATAGTGCGCAGCGGTGGTTCAGCATTATTTGGCTCCAACGCCATAGCCGGTACCGTAAATATTATTACTAAAGATCCGGTATTAAATACTTGGGAAATTGCAACTAATTTGGCTTTAATTGATGGTCGCACTGCGGATCGTAATCTAAATTTTAATACTTCGTTAGTTGCTGATGATCTTTCGAGCGGTATTTCCGTATTTGGTACCTATCGCAATCGGGATGCTTTTGATGCCAACGGAGATGGCTTTACAGAGTTGGTTGAACTTCGCAACAATACCATAGGCGCCAAGATGTTTGTAAAACCAAATGACCGCAGCCGATTGTCTATCAACTTAAATGCTATAAAAGAATACCGTCGTGGTGGGAATCAACTCGACTTAGCCCCACAATTTACAGATATCACAGAAGAGTTAGATCACGATACTTTTATAGCCGGTGCAGACTATGACATTAGAACTAAAGATAACGCTGGGAATTTTCAGTTCTACACTTCGGCATCACACACCAATCGCGATAGTTATTATGGCGGTTTAGGTGGTGGCAGAACGAGACAAGATAGCATTAGCGCAAATAATGCTTTCGGAAATACTAAAGATTTAGCTTGGGTAAATGGACTTCAATACACCAAATCCTTTAAAAATGAAGATGTACTTACCGTAGGGTCAGAATTTAACCATGCCAATACCGAAGATAAAATTGAAGGATATAATAGGTTAATTGATCAAAAGGTAAATTCCTTAGGTACTTTTGCTCAATACGAATGGAGACCAACAGAAAAGTTTACGGCTTTAGTTGGCGGCAGGCTAGATCATGTTTCGGTTTTAGGAGCGTATACCATAGTTGGCATTGAAAGAGGGGTTGATATTCAGCAAACAGCTTTTTCTCCGCGATTAACCATATCCTATAAATTTTTAGAAGATTTAAAGTTTAGAGGTGGCTTCGCCAGGGGGTTTAGGGCCCCCCAAGCATTTAATGAAGATTTGCATATTTCGAGTGTTGGAGGAGAACCGCAATTCGTAATTTTGTCTAATGATTTAAATACCGAATATTCTAATGCCTATACAGGATCTTTAAATTACGCTAAATCTGTTGGACTTCTACAGCTCGATTTTTTAGTAGAAGGATTTTTTACCAGCTTACAAAATCCATTTACCTTAGTCAGTACTGGAGCGGTTTTAGAAAATGGTTCTATTTTAGAAGAAGTTCGTAATGGGGAAGGAGCAATGGTATACGGTGCTAATTTTGAATTTGGGGTATCGCCCAATCCTAAGTGGCAGTTTCAATTGGGAGGTACATTACAAAAAGCGAAGTATAATGAGTCCCAAATTTTATTTGAGAGTGACGGTACTTTTGGTGAATCAGCTATTGTTGTGGATGAATTTGTGAGAACACCTAAGCTTTACGGCTATATAAATACAGCATGGATTCCTAGTGAACTTTTTAATGTGGATATTACAGGAACCTATACTGGCCAAATGCTAGTGCCTAGAGTCATAAGTGAGACTGGTTTTTTACAGTTAAATGAAGTACAACCTTTTTTTGATTTGAATTTGAAGTTAGAATCGCACATCGATTTTAATGAAAACTTTATGATGACCTTTTCCGCAGGGGTTAAAAATATTTTTAATAACTACCAAGATGATTTTGATGCAGGTGCGACTAGAGATTCTGATTATGTCTATGGTCCCTTAGCCCCAAGAACATTTTTCTTTGGTATTAAGTTTGGAAAGTTGCATCAATAGTCAACAGCCATTAAATGCAGAAAATGAAGGTTTTTTTAACCATTTTTATCGTCTTTTTTTTAAGTCCAACACTTTTTGCGCAACCGACCGAAATAAAATGGTTGACTTTTGAGCAATTGGAGGATTCCTTAGCCCTTAAACCTAAAAAAGTATTCGTCGACTTTTACGCCGATTGGTGTGTGTATTGCAAAAAAATGGATGAAGCAGCGTATAAGAATGTCGAGGTCATTAAAATCTTAACTACCGAGTATTACGCCGTAAAAATGAATGCCGAATCAAGAGATACTATTATTTTTGATGGGCAAGCCTATAGAAATACAGCGTACGGTAAAAAAAGAAACCCAGTGCACGAAATTCCGCTTTTGTTAGCTTCAAGAGAAGGAATTCCATTTTCGCTTCCTGCCATTCTTCTTTTTGATAAAAACTTTCAGATTACAAAGAGGTACTTTGAATATATTTCGCCTAAAAAAATGTTGAACCTTCTGGAAAACTAATAGTTTACTATCCATGGTTTCTTCTTGAGCCTCTTAAAGAAAAATTAATCTTAAAAATAAAATAATAAATGTCTTGTATCAAAAAATACAGGTTTGCTTATTTTTCATTTGATAGTTAATAAACTTGCAATAAAAGTAAAAAAAGAGTACTGAATCTTTAATCGCTTAGCGCAAGATGATGGTATTGCACGAACAGGCTCAGATCGACAACATATCTATTTGGCAGGGGGGTACCATATTCCATTAAGTGAATACACCATTTTAAAACCCAGCGTTTTATTACGCTATGTGGATGCTTCTCCATTATCTGTTGATTTAACAGGACTAATAGAGTTGAACAAGAGTTTTGATTTTGGAGCGGCCTACAGAGAGTAGATGAAAGCATTAGTGGTCTAGCTATTTTTAATATTTCAAAGAATGTAAAGATTGGTTATGCGTACGAGTCTACCTTGCAAAATTCAATTCGATACAAAGAAAACGGTACCCATGAAATTATGCTCAACATAGAGCTTTAGGGACTATTTTATCGTGATTATTTAAAAAGAGATTAGTAAATAAAGCTAGTCTCTTTTTATTTAAAATTTGAATCCTACTTTTAATCAATAGCTTGGGACACTTCGCTTATTTCTATAGGATTAAAAATAAAAAAAATCGCCTAAATATATATTTAGGCGATTTTTTTAATCCTAATTTTCAGAGCGTATTAAAACTCACCATCTCCTTCATCCATATTATTACTAGGCTGATTTCTTGGTTTTTTACCCTTTGGTTGGTTGAATCGATATACAAATCCTAAAGTAATTTGACGTACTCTCCATTGGAATTCACTGTCCGAAGTAAAAAAATCGGTTTCGGTAAATGATCTTCTTATGGCAGAATTAAAGACATCGTTAACATTGAAGGTAATAGTTCCATTATCTGACAAAACATCCTTACTGAAGGCGAGGCTCACAAAAGTTAAGGCTTCAGTTCTTGTCTGGGCATTTTCAGAAGGTCCTCTATAAAATATATTTGTTTGCCAATCTATTTTAGAAGGAAGCGTAACCTTTGAACTAAAACGCGAAAACCAACTGGTGTTTTTTGCACCATAATCAATAGCATTAAAAGTACCCTCTGTTTCAAATTGAAAAAAGTTAAAACTTCCATTTAAACGCAGCCATTTTGTAGGATTGTATAAAACACCCGCTTCGGCTCCAATACGCTGATTGTTTGAGAGGTTAATAGGAATAGAGCGAATAATTCTGATACCATCCGATGTTACTTCTCCCGTTTCCTCTTGAATTCGCTCAAAAGAGTTCGTTTCTTTTTGATAGTAAACTGATGAGGTTAAGGTTAATTTTTCCCATCTTTTTAAATACCCTAAATCAAAGGCATTTGCATAGGCCGGATCTAAATCTGGATTGCCTTGAAAAACATTGGTCCTACTTGATCTAGAAGGGAAAGGATTAATAAAACGTCCTCTTGGTCTGTTGATACGTCTGTTGTATCCTAAGGTTAAACTTTCCATTTCGTTCAATTCTAAGGTCATATTCATCGTTGGAAACAAGCCTAAATAATTTTTATTAAAATTTAGGTCAATTTCATCGCCTAAAAGTTCTTGAAGAGCTGCCAAGTCATTGTCAGATTCTACTTTACCCTTTAGCTGAGTATTTTCTAAACGCAAGCCTAATAAAAATGAAAACTTACCAAATTTATTACCGTATTGTGAGTAAAATGCATTTACATTTTCGTCATAGGTAAATTTATTTGTCAAATCTAAATTGGTTTCAAAATTACCTGAAACTTGATTTAAAGTATCTAATTGATAATCATTAATGCTTTGCTCAAAGTCGCCTCTATAGCCTGCTTCAAATTGTGCCTCTCCCATAGGAAGAACGTAGTCTAGTTGAAACAAATACTCCTTTTGTTTGTCGTCTTCAAAAATATTCTCCCTAGCTAATAAGTCGTTGTTGGGAACCACATTACTTTCATTGATGGTCGTGAGGGTATTTCCACTACTAGTTGAGTATTGAAAATCGCTGGTCAGTTTTTGCCCTTCGTCATTTAAGTTATTCGTATAATTTAAGGATAACTGAAAACTTTTATCTTCTCCTCCTTGATTTTCAGATCTAAAAGTTTGATTCGCAATAGTTAGGTATGTAAATCGTTTACTGTCATTTCCTGTGACATCAGACCCATCAGAGTAGCGCCCAAAAACACTGGCCGTTATAGATGATTTCTCAGTAATAAAGTATTCTAGACCTAAATTGCCGTTAAATCCCTGATCTTCGCGTTCAATGTCTCGATCTTCTATTATTCTACTAAAATCACCTCTAGTGTAGGTATTGTCAAAATAGCCATTCCCTGGCGATTCTCGGTACGAATACCCAAGTGTATTAAAAATATTAAACTTATCGGTTCTTAAATTTAAATTGCTATTTATTTGGCTGGCTGTTGGGTATCCAATGGTAGTGTTCACTTGTCCATTAAAACCTAAGGTTTTTTCCTTTTTAAGGATGATATTTAAAATACCAGCGGTTCCTTCTGCATCGTATCGAGCAGAGGGGCTCGTAATAACCTCTACGCTTTCGATGGCATCTGCAGGTAATTGCCTTAAGGCGTCTGTGGAGCCAAACCCGGCTAAAGCAGAAGGTTTTCCATTGATAAGTATTCTTACATTCTCGTTACCCCTTAAACTAATAGCGCCATCAACATCAACAGTAACAGACGGTACATTATTTAAAGCGTCGCTTACATTAGCCCCGCTATTGGTTAAATCTTTACCAATATTATATACTTTTTTGTCTAAACGAATTTCAACCGTTGTTTTTTCTCCAATTAATTCTATACCTTCTAGCTGTGAAACATCTGGAGCTAATTTAATAATACCTAGGTTTGTCGATTTCGTGAGATTTTGGTTGGCTAGTTTGTAGGTCTTAAAACCAATATATTCCAGACTGATATTGTAGGTGCCGGGCAAAGATTCAACTTCATATTTTCCCATGGCATCGGTAATTCCTCCGTTTATTTTTGAAGGATCGTCGGCGTTTTGTAAAACAAGTGTTGCATATTCTAGCGGTTGACCAGTTTCTTGGTCTAGAATAGTTCCTGATATTTTAATGGTATTATTTTGTTGTGCGAAAGTGATGGAGGTTATTAAAAATAAAATAACAGGAAATAGTTTTCTCATACGTAGTTGTAATTAATCTTTGGTTTTGTTTTTTTTCTTCTTTTTTTTCTTTGGTTTAAAACGATTTTTTTGAAGCTCTGTAAAGGCTTCGTATTGTTCTTCAGTTAAGTTCGCTTTCAGCTCCTCGTCTTGCTCTTGTATAATTTTTTGCATAGCCTCCTGAGTTTTTTCAGCAGGGAGCTTTAATATTTGTAGTTCAATACTTTTCTGAACATACTTGGTAAGCGTAGTTCTTAAAACAGCTTCTTCAAACGGATTTAAACCTAAGGCTTCTGAAATTGTTGGCATTTGTTGATCTACCATCTCATCTGCTGTCAATGGTTTTGGAGCTTCTTGCGTATTGGTTTGCGGCATGGTATTTCTTTGTCTTCCCATTCCGCCTCTACCAAACTGGCCTTGTGCTTCTGCAAAAAAAGAAACTAAAATTAATGATAGCAATAAAATTTTTTTATATGTTTTCATAATAATGTTATTTGATTTTAAACGCGTCCTAAGGTTTAATTGTACTTGGTTAAAAGTTTGTTAAAATAATTTTGATCAGCTAAACTGACTACACTTGAGAATTAAATAATATTTTTAATGGCTTCAGGTGGTCGACCTATAATTGCCTTATTGTTGTTTATCACAATAGGCCGTTCTATTAACTTTGGGTGGGTTATAAAAGCCTGTATAAGCTCGTCTTCTGTTAGTGTTTGCCCTTTATAATGCTGTTTCCAAATGGCTTCATTTTTGCGAATTAGGGATAAGGCAGGAATTTTTAGAAGTTTTAAAATTTCCTGAAGTTCTTTTTTTGAAAGTGGTTGATCTAAATACTTGATCACTTCAAATTCTTTTCCAGATGCTTCAAGAATCGCTAAACCTTCACGGGATTTGCCGCATCTTGGGTTGTGGTATATTTTTATCATTTTCTTTTTGATTATTTGATGAATAGATTTTTAAAAATTGAAATAGTTTAGTACATGCTTAGTGAGATCTTATATTCGATTTATGTTTTGATACATGTAAATTCTGAATCGAACCATTTATAATAGGGTACATTTTCTAACCAACATAGTTTCAAATTTAGCTATGATAATAGGTACGCCTTAGTGGATTACAGCTTTAATCCTCTTCTTTCTGCCCCATCATCATTAAAAAGGCTTTCAAGAATCGATCAATATTGCCATCCATGACAGCATCAACATTACCCGTTTCCTCTGCGGTTCTTACATCTTTAACAAGTTTGTAAGGGTGCATTACATAATTCCGAATTTGTGAGCCCCATTCAATTTTCATTTTTGAAGATTCAATTTCTTGGCGTGCTTCCAATTTCTTTCGAAGCTCAATTTCATACAATTGTGATTTTAGCATTTTTAATGCTGTAGCTCTATTATCGTGTTGAGATCTAGAGTCAGAACAAGAAATTTGTATGCCTGAGGGCTTGTGAGTCAACTGTACTTTAGTTTCAACCTTATTTACATTCTGACCGCCCGCACCACTAGATCTAGCGGTTGTGATTTCCACATCTGCTGGGTTTATATCAATCTCAATACTATCATCTACTAGAGGATACACATAGACCGATGCGAACGAGGTATGCCTCTTGGCATTACTATCAAAAGGAGAAATCCGAACCAAGCGATGAACCCCATTTTCGCCTTTTAACCAGCCAAAAGAAAATTCTCCCTCAATTTCTAAGGTTACCGTTTTGATTCCTGCAACATCGCCTTCTTGATAATTAAGCTCTTTAACTTTATAGCCATTTTTTTCACTCCACATCATGTACATTCTCATGAGCATTGCGGCCCAATCACAACTTTCAGTGCCACCTGCACCTGCGGTAATTTGTAGTATGGCAGGTAGTTCATCGCCTTCTTCAGAAAGCATGTTTTTAAATTCTAAATTCTCAAGAGTCTCTAAGGTTTTTTCATAGTGAGCTTCTACTTCTTTTTCAGAAATAGCTTCTTCCTTTTGAAATTCTATGAGTACTTCTAAATCGGTAACAAGATTTTCTGCCTTATGATAATCATCCACCCATTGTTTTTTAGACTGAATGAACTTCATGTGCGCTTGAGCCTCTTGTGGATGATCCCAAAAGTCTGGAGCTAGTGTTTTTTCTTGCTCGTTTTCAATTTCTATTAATTTGGCATCAACGTCAAAGATACCTCCTTAACGCACCAAGGCGATCTAAAAGACCTTTATATAAGTCTGTCGTAATTGTCATTTATAAAAAATTTAGGCAAAAATAAGGTACTTTTTTAAACTATAGAAAAGATTAATTTTTTTACTGCTGTTGACTAATTACTTGTACGCTATACACTGTCTCATTTTTGCCAGTAGTATAGACACCGCCTTTTAAAGGAGAACAGTCGTTATAATCTTTTCCGTGGCAAACTTTAATATGATTGCTATTTACTAACAAATTATTGGTGGGATCAAAACCTACCCAACCAATATTTGGGAGGTAGGCTTCTGCCCAAGCATGCATTTGTGAGTCTCCAAAATAGCCGTTTCCTTGATGAAGGTAACCAGACACATAGCGTGCTGGAATATTATTTTGCCTTGCTAAAGCACAAAAAAGATGCGTAAAATCTTGACAAACGCCCTGCCGGTGCATAATAATTTGATCTAATGTTGTGTTGACATCAGTGACGTCGGCCTTAAAATAAATATGATTATAAGTCCAAAGATTTAAGTTTTGCAAATTCTCAAAGATAGATTTAGTAACATCGAATTGAAAAATAGTTTTGTAGTTTTCTGGAATACTTGTAAAATGTGTTTTTCTTAAAAAGGGTTCAAAATCTACTTTAAAATGTAGGCTATTGATGCTAAGGTAATCTTCATCAATTGCAAAAGGAAGATCAAAGTCAAAGGGATTCACTTCTTTTTTTACTAAAAAAATAGAAGCTTCAAAAGTGATACTTTTAAACGAGGTTCTGGGATGTACTCGAATGCTTTGAAACCCATAACCGTTAATAGAGAATTGATTGGTGGCTTTAAGAGAATTTTCAAAATTTATAGTGACCAATTCTTGGGTTTCGTTCGTTTCGGGAATAATTAAGAATTGCCAGTATGCACCCTCTACTATATTTTCGTAATTATTTGTTGTACTGTAAGTTATGTTGTATTCTAATGGCATCGTGTTAAGTATAACTAAGTACAAAGGTAAGCCAATAGATTGGGTTTAATAATTAAAAAATTCCTTTTCCATTTTAATACTTATTTGCAGTAAGCTATCTAGTATTTTCTCGATAAAGAATTGAATATCACCTTCGATTTCTTCAATATTTTTATATTCAAATTCGGACCTTACCTTTCCCACTAAAAAGGCTGTAGAATTTTTATTATAGTTAGTTGTGGTATCTAAAACTTTTATGTTATTGTAAATTTGATTGAGACAATTCATAATAGAACGAGGGCAATTAGGATTTAAAATTAAAAACTCTAAAGTGCTAAAACTGTTCGGAGCTTTTTTGTAGAACCTCCGCATCATATCATACGATTCGGCACATTTTAACAAGGTTGTCCATTCAAAACTTTTACTAAATTTGTCACCATAGCTGCCTTGCGATTTTAAAGCATCGTTGTATTTGGTATTGATAATTCTTATAATTTGTGTTGCGCGTTCTACATTGATACCTAGCATGATAATCGCATAGACCGAGTCGTGCAGCAAGGTGCCTCGAATTTTACCTCTCAAAATATCTGTCATTTCTGTTACATGAACGGTAAAATCATGTAGACCACTTTTTACAAATTTTTCAGAATCATAATTCAGGATAAAGTGATAAAATTTATTGATGGCTTCATACAATTCTGTGGATATAAGATCTCGGGCACTATTGGCATTTTCTCGGGCTAATTTTATATTATTAATAATAGAAAAATGCGTGTTTTGATCTAAGGCGATTTTAAACAAAACTTCTTCTTCCGATAAAACAATATCGTCATTTTGAGGATCACCAACCATGAATAACATGGATTTTAAAACAAATTGTCTTGATTGTGATAATTGGTTGGGTGCATCTAATGAAGAAAAATAATTCACGTTTAAATACCGGGCAATGTGTTCAGAGCGCTCAATATAACGTCCCATCCAAAATAAATTATTCGCTACTCTTGCAAGCATATATTAGTCGTTTTTTAAAACCCAGGTGTCTTTTGATCCGCCGCCTTGAGATGAGTTTACAATTAAATTTCCCTTTTTTAGCGCCACTCTGGTTAGCCCTCCTTTTAATACAAATTCCTTATCAACTCCTAAAATGCTAAAAGTTCTCAAATCAACATGTCGTTGTTCAAACTCTTCTGTTTCATCGATATAGGTAGGATGCACAGAAAGCGACATGATGGGTTGGGCTACATATTTTCTTGGATTTTCTAGAATTTGCTTTTTTACAGCGGCTATCTCAAGAGCACTTAAACAATTTCCAATAGAGATGCCATAGCCACCAGCTTCATCAACTGGTTTTATGACAAGTTCATGAATATGATCCAAAACATAGTTTAATTCTTCTGGTCGAGAGCAATGGTAAGTATGTACATTATTTAAAATGGGCTCTTCTTTTAAATAATACTTTATTATTTCTGGCATATAGGTATATACCGCTTTATCATCAGCAACTCCAGTACCAGGTGCATTTGCCAAGGTGACATTCCCCTTTTTATAGGCAGCAAATAAACCAGGTAAACCAATGGAAGAGTCGGGTTTAAATTCTAAGGGATCTAAAAATTGATCGTCGATTCTGCGATAAATTATATCCACTTTTTCAGGTCCTTTTATAGTTTTCATATATACAAAATCGTTTTCCACAAAAAGATCTCGTCCTTCTACCAATTCAACACCCATTGTTTTTGCCAAATAGGAATGCTCATAAAATGCAGAATTGTACATGCCTGGGGTTAACACTACCGTTGTTGGAATATCTACCCCTTGTGGTTTTACCGTTTCTAAAAGGTCTAGTAAATTTTCGGCATAGTTGGTAACGGCATAGGTTTGGTAGTGATTAAACACACCAAAAAGGGCTCTTTTTAAAGCCGTTCTATTGCAAATAACATAGCTAACACCCGACGGGCAGCGAATGTTATCCTCTAAAACGTAATATTTACCGTCTTTATGCTTTATGACATCTATTCCTGAAATATGATTATAGATGCCTCCTGGAGGGTCAACACCAATCATTTGATGCAAGTAATTTTCTGAAGAACTAATTAAATCCATCGGAACAATCCCATCTTTTATAATATTCTTGTCATGATAAATATCCCAAAGAAAAAGGTTTAAGGCTTTGCTTCTTTGTAAAGACCCACGCTCGATAATATCCCATTCTTTAGAGTCAATGATTCTAGGAAAAAGATCAAATGGAAATATTTTTTCTTTGGTGATCTTTTCGCCATAAACTTGAAATGTAATTCCTTGATTAAAAAAAGATGATTTTGCTTTTGAATTTAATTTAACATAGTCATCAATAGAATGTTCACCATAAAGGTTAAAAAGTTTTTGATACACTTTTTTTATTTTTCCTTTTTTATCGAAAATTTCGTCATATAAGTCCTTGTCTCTTTGGTAAGAAGAAAATATTTTATTCTCGATATTTGTCATATCCTAATTATTATGTGACATAAGTTATTCATTTTCATTGGATTTCTTAGTATTTAATTCATAAAAATTGAAAGTTAGTTTTACGATTGAAATAAAAAACAATAACCAATTTTATTAATTTGCTGTATTCAGCTTAAAAATGATTACATAGTTTACTTTTCAATCTTTTTAATTACATTTAAAAATCTAAAATTTGTTAAAAATGCGCGTACCAATTTCTTTAATAGTCAGTATTCTTTTCAGTGCTATAGCTTCAGGTCAGTTTATCGAAAAAAGTAAAACCTTTCAAAAGGTTGATGGGTTTCTTAATTATTTGTACGATGTAAAAACAGATAAAATTTATTTAGAAGTAAGCGATTTGAATACCCAATTTCTTTATGTGTATTCTTTAAGTAGCGGTATCGGTAGTAATGATATAGGTTTAGATCGCGGGCAATTAGGGAATGAACAAGTGGTTTATTTTAAAAAGGCAGGAAATAAATTACTTTTAGTGCAACCCAATCTCAAATTCAGAGCACTAACCGACAATGCCTTGGAAAAAAAATCGGTAGAGCAGGCTTTTGCTACATCTATTCTTTTTGGATTCCCTATTGAAGATGAAAAAAATGGAAAATACATTATAGATCTTACCGATTTTTTAATGCAGGACACCCACGGAGTAGCTTCGCGTTTGCAAAGTGGAGGGCAAGGGAATTATAGCTTAGATAAGTCTAAAAGTGCGTTCGATTTAGAACGTACAAAAAACTTCCCTAAAAATACGGAGTTTGATGTCATACTTACCTTTAAAGGTGAGGCTAAAGGGCGTGAAATACGCTCAGTAAGCCCAAATTCGGGATTAGTTACTGTTGCGCAACATCATTCTTTTATAGCCTTGCCGGATAATGGGTATAAAAAAAGAGTCTTTGACCCTCGAAGTGGCTCCTATCCTTTTTCCTATTATGATTATTCAACGCCTGTTCAGGACCCTATCTTAAAGCAGTTTATCACGAGGCATCGTTTAGAGAAAAAAAATCCTACAGAAAAAATAAGTGAGGCGGTAGAGCCCATTATCTATTACTTAGATAATGGTACTCCCGAACCAGTACGTTCTGCATTATTAGAAGGCGGCCGCTGGTGGAACCAGGCTTTTGAGGCAATAGGCTATAAAGACGCTTTTCAATTAAAAATGTTGCCCGACGACGCGGATCCGCTTGATGTTCGCTACAACGTAATTCAGTGGGTACACCGATCCACAAGAGGATGGAGCTATGGGAGCAGTATTACCGACCCAAGAACTGGTGAAATTATAAAAGGTCATGTGAGCCTAGGAAGTTTGAGAATTCGACAAGATTTTTTAATTGCTCAAGCTTTAATGGATACCCCATTTAAAGAGCGAGACGATAATTATGAGCCAATGTTAGCTATGGCCATTGCAAGGATCCGACAGTTATCAGCCCACGAAATAGGGCATACCCTAGGCTTTGCACATAATTACGCAGCAAGTACCAACAATAAAGCTTCGGTGATGGATTATCCACATCCTCAATTTGAAATTAAAAACGGTAAAATTAGTTTTTCAAATGCCTATACCGCAACTATTGGTGATTGGGACAAGGTGACTGTGGCTTATTCCTATACTGATTTTAAAGATCAGGCAACTGAGGAAAAAGAACTAAACGCTATTTTAGAAAAAGCGTCGGAGAGGGGACTGCGCTATATTACGGATCAAGATGCCCGACCAGCAGGCAGTGCACATGCCTTGGCCCATCTCTGGGACAATGGTACCAATATAGCGGAAGAATTAGATGAGGTTTTAAACATAAGAAAATTAGCTATGGCTAATTTTTCGATCGATAATATTAAGACAGGAGAACCGTATACGGTATTAGAGGATGTATTTGTGCCCTTATTTTATTTTCATCGGTATCAGACAGAGGCAGTCGCTAAACAAATAGCAGGGCTCGAGTATAATTATGCCATTAAAGGAGACCAACAAGAGGTGGTAAAGGTTTTAGATGCTAAAACGCAAATTCAAGCTTTAAATAGTTTGCTGAAGACACTTGACGCTGATGTTATTGCAATTCCAAAAGATAAATTAGCATTATTTCCACCTAGAGCTTTTGGGTTTGCGAGAAGTAGAGAATCTATGACGGGAAGAATGGGCGTTGGGTTTGATCCTATTTCTGCGGCTGAAACGAGTGCAGATATGACGCTTGAATTTATGTTCAATCCCGAAAGAGCCTCACGACTCGTACTTCAAAAAAGTCTGGATGACAAAAATTTAGGTTTAGAACAGCTTATTGATAAAGTCTTATCGAATACCATATTTCGTCAAGAAAATAAAGACAGCTATATAGATGAAGTACAAAAAGCGATAAATTATAGAGCCTTACATCATCTAATGAATCTCGCAGCTCAAGAAAAAGTACTTTCACAAGTAAATGCGATTGCAAATTATAAGTTGAATGAATTAATGAAAAACTTGCAGTCTAAAAAGGACTTATTTTCTTATGAAGCCGTGAAACGCATTCAACAATTTCAAGAGCATCCAGAAAAATTTACAATTAGTAAAGTGGCAACGATCCCTGATGGTTCACCAATAGGTATGGGTTGTTTTCATTAATAGAGGATAGTATATAGAACCTAAAGGAACCAATTTCTACATATTTTTTTGCAGCCCTTTACCATCTTGAAACTACCAACTTTCTAAATAATTTTAAAAAAAATATAGTATTTACCCCATGAAGATAAACTTGATCAGCGATACAGTTACAAAACCAACCCCTGGCATGCTAGAGGCAATGATGAAGGCAGAAGTTGGCGACGATGTTTTTAAGGAAGATCCCTCAATGAATGCCCTAGAAGAGCGTGTTGCCAAGCTTTTTAATAAAGATGCTGCACTTTTTTTTCCGAGTGGTACGATGGCAAATCAAACGGCTATTAAGTTACATACCCAACCTGCAGAGCAGTTAATTTGTGACAAGTATGCGCATATTTACAATTATGAAGGTGGTGGGGTAAGTTTTAATAGTGGTGTTTCCTGCAAGTTAGTCGATGGCGAACGAGGCATGATGACGGCAGCGCAAGTAAGAGCAGCCATAAACCCACCAGATTTTTACCATAGTCCCCTAACGAGCTTAGTGTCTATAGAAAACACGACCAATAAAGGAGGTGGTGCTTGCTGGGATTTCGAAGAGTTAAAACGAATTAAAACGGTTTGTGATGAGCATCATCTTGGCTATCATTTAGATGGTGCCCGATTATGGAACGCCTTAATAGCTAAAAACGAAACCACGCAACAATACGGAGATTTATTCGATACCATTAGTATTTGTTTTAGTAAAGGCTTGGGTTGCCCGGTGGGTTCGGTTTTGGTAGGTGATAAAGAAATAATGCAAAAGGCCTTGCGGGTACGAAAAGTACTGGGCGGAGGTATGCGTCAGGCTGGTTTTTTAGCTGCGGCCGCCAATTATGCCTTAGATCATCATTTAGATCGTTTAGCGCAAGACCATTTAAAAGCGAAAGAAATTGGAGCCCTATTGCAGCGCTTAGATTTTATAAAAAAAGTAGAGCCTATTGAAACCAATATTATCATTTTTGAAATTCATGAAGAAGTACTGAGTGCGGATGCTTTTTTAAAGAAATTATTAGCGAATAACGTGCATATTATAGGCATGGGGCAAGGTAAATTGCGAATTGTAACGCATTTAGATTATTCAGATGCGATGCATGAAGAATTTATGAAGATTTTGAAAAAATTATAAATTATTCATTAGATTTTTGATGCCGTTTTCCATGCCTGCTTCAGAACTGTAATTTTCTGAATTTCCAATGATTTGACCTTGGTTATTTTTTAATGTAAATTGAAATAAGCCTTCATGGGTCGTTTTTCGTTCAAATAGCTTTATTTTGTTTGACGTAGTATGAATGTTTGAAAGTGTATTTTTCATATCAGTTTCATTTTCAAAATGAATACTGGTAAATAAAACCTCTCCTTTCTTGTTTTTTAATTCAAAATAACTATTCCCTTGGTTATGCGTTTCAATTTTTAACATAGCGGTAATTTTAAGTGTAAAGTAGTGAAATAATTCATCAGCCTAAAATAATTTTAAAGCCCAAACTTGCTATTTTTAAGCCTTGGGCAATGCTACACTACATTTTTTAGGTTCACTTCATATATTTATCCAAGAATTTAGTATGGTATTTTATGTCGGCATTCATGCTGTAGCCTGTTATAGCATCTATTTCATTTCCATCTTCATTGATGATTTTTAGTAGAGGAACGGCCCCTTTTCTATTTAGTTTTGAAGCTAATTCTTTATTTTGTTTCAATAAATCTGGAGTTATTAAATCGCTATTTCTGGGAATATCTATGTAAAGTAAAATGTAAGCCTCTGCGTACGGATCAAAAGCAGGAGTATCAAAAAAATCTCTCTTGAGTGCAATACATGGCATACACCAATCACTTCCTGTAAAATAGACAATAACGTTCTTTTTTTCCTGTGCAGCCCTTGTCAGCGCTAGGTCGTAGCTTGTTATCCATTTATTATCAAGGTTTTCTTTTAGGTCTTCCTGAGCGCCTAATAATAAGGGAAATAGAAGTAAAAGAACTATTTTTTTCATGAATTTAGTTTTAACTAGCGAAATGGCTATTTAAATAACGAGTCCATTCCTGGAATATTGGGCATGCCTTCTTTTGCTGCTGCAGCAAGTTCAACTTCATGTACTTTGCTCGCTTTTTCAATAGCTTTATTTAAAACCAAAATAAGGTAATCTTCAAGTTGTTCTTTATCCTCTAACAGGCTGTCGTCGATACTAATGTTTTTTAATACACGATTAGCGGTAAGGGTAACCTTCACTTTATCGTCATTCGATTTTTCGTCAATCAAAACAGTGTTTAAACGCTCTTTAGTCGCTTTTACTTTTTCTTGGGCTTCTTTTAATTTTCCCATCATACCCATCATATCTCCAAACATAACTTAGTAATTTAAAATTTGTTTACGTTTCAAAAGTACTAAATTGGGTTCATAAAAATGTTTTTTATGATATCGAGCTTCAAAAAAGTAATTCTTTTTTCATTAAGCATTAGTTTTGCAACTTCTTTTAAAAAGTGATACAAGAAAAATGAATAAGATTTCCATGCCAATTGCAAAAAAGATACCAAAAAAACTAGAAATCCACAAGGATACTCGGATTGACAATTATTATTGGTTAAATGACAGAGAAAATACCAGTGTTATTTCTTATTTAAATGAGGAAAAGGCGTTTTATGAAAAAATGACTTCGCACACTCAGGCTTTTCAAAAGACCCTTTTTGAAGAAATGAAATCGAGAATAAAGGAGGATGATTCTTCTGTGCCTTACCATCTAAATGGCTACTGGTACAGCACTCGATACGAAGTAGGGAAGGAGTATCCTATTTATTCTAGAACAAAAGATTTGCCTGGTACAGCTGCTGAAGAGTTGTTCAATTGCAACGAAATGGCAGCAGGTTTTGATTATTTTAGTCTTGGCGGTATTGCGGTGAGTACCGATAATACTTTAGCTGCTTTTGGTGTGGATACTGTATCAAGAAGGGAATATACCTTAAAAGTCAAAAATTTAAGTACCGGAGAACTATACCCAGATGTTATAGAAAAAACTACTGGAGGAGCAGTTTGGGCCAATGATAACAAAACTTTTTTTTATACGAAGAAAGATCCAATTACGCTGCGTTCAGATAAGGTGTACAAGCATGTTTTAGGAACTCCTGTTGCTGATGATGTGGTTGTTTTTCATGAAGAAGATGAAACATTTAACACCTTTGTCTACAAGACGAAGTCAAAAAAGTACATTGTTATAGGTTCATCAAGTACCTTAACGTCTGAATACCAATTTATTAAAGCTAATACACCAGAGGCTAATTTTTCGGTGTTTTCACCTCGTGAACGTGGCTTAGAGTATTCTTTAGCTCATTATAAGAGTAATTTTTATGTACTGACTAACAAAGATAATGCGACCAATTTTAAACTAATGAAGGTTGCTGAAGACAAAACTACGTCTGACCTTTGGCAAGAATTCATTCCTCATAGAGAAGATGTTTTATTAGAAGACATAGAAATATTTAAAGATTATTATGTGCTTTCAGAACGTGAAAACGGATTAAACAAGATAAAAATAGTGCGGTGGGATACCGGAGAAAGTTATTTTTTACCTTTTCATGATGAAACCTATACCGCCTACACGAGTACCAATCCTGATTTTGATACAGAAATTTTACGGTATGGCTATAACTCCTTAACAACCCCTAGTTCAGTGATTGATTTTAATATGAGAACTCAAAAAAAGGATATTAAAAAAGAGCAAGAAGTTTTGGGCGGTAAATTCGATAAAAACAATTACAAATCAGAACGCATATGGGCTACAGCTAGAGATGGTGTCAAAATTCCAATGTCTGTAGTGTATCACAAAGACACCAAGCTAGATGGTTCTAGCCCCTTACTACAATATGGGTATGGTTCGTATGGCTATACCTTAGATCCTTCTTTTTCAACGGTGCGTTTAAGTTTGTTAGATAGAGGTTTTATCTACGTCATTGCTCATATTCGAGGTAGTGAATACTTAGGCAGAAATTGGTATGAAGATGGGAAGTTATTACGTAAGAAAAACACCTTTACCGACTTTATGGATTGCTCTACCTATTTAATTGAAAATAAATATACGAGTCCCAAACACCTATATGCTTCGGGAGGTTCGGCTGGAGGTTTATTGATGGGCGCCATTGTCAATATGCAACCAGAACTGTATCATGGCGTGATAGCGGCTGTTCCTTTTGTTGATGTCGTAACTACGATGCTTGATGATACGATTCCACTTACCACAGGAGAATACGATGAATGGGGCAATCCAAACCAGGCAGCCTATTATGAGTATATGAAATCGTATTCCCCTTATGATAATGTTGTGGAGCAAGCGTATCCCCATATGTTAGTGATTACAGGTTTACATGACTCTCAGGTACAATATTGGGAACCTGCCAAGTGGGTAGCAAAGCTTAGAGATAAAAAAACAGATGCGAATGTATTGCTTTTAGATATTAACATGGATGCCGGTCATGGTGGTGCATCTGGGCGATTTGAATCTTTAAAAGAGGTGGCTAAAGAATACGCTTTTATACTAGATTTGGAAAAGAAAATCGATTAATCGAAAAAAAAATATAAATTTGCACTTTAAATATTGGGTTTTATTGAAAAAATAGCAAAACCAATATATTACAACTTATCACCAACTATGGAAAATAAGATCAACGCTCACAACAACATCTTAGAACTAATTGGAAACACACCATTAGTAAAATTAAATAAAGTAGCTCAAAATTTCACCGGTAACTTTTACGCTAAAGTAGAAGGGTTTAACCCAGGGCATTCCGCAAAAGACAGAATCGCACATTTTATAATCGAAGAGGCAGAACGCAAGGGATTGCTAAAACCAGGAAGTACTATCATTGAAACTACATCAGGTAATACAGGATTTAGCATCGCAATGGTAAGTATTATAAAAGGGTACAAATGTATTTTGGCAGTAAGTTCAAAATCTTCTCCAGATAAAATTGATATGTTGCGTTCTATGGGTGCAAACGTATTTGTTTGCCCTGCTCATGTAGCACCAGAAGATCCAAGATCGTATTACGAAGTGGCGAAACGTATACATGAAGAAACTCCTGATAGCATATACATCAATCAATATTTTAATTCCTTAAATACCGAAGCGCATTACAGAACTACGGGTCCTGAAATTTGGAAACAAACCAATGGTCACATCACCCATTTAGTGGCAGCAAGTGGCACAGGAGGAACTATTTCAGGAACTGCTAAATATTTAAAAGAGCAAAATCCTGCCATTAAAATCATTGGTGTTGATGCTTACGGTTCGGTGCTTAAAAAATACCACGAGACAAGGGAGATTGATAAAAAAGAGATTTATCCGTATCGTATTGAAGGATTAGGTAAAAATTTAATACCTACCGCTACTAATTTTGATGTCATTGATAAATTTATAAAAGTAACTGACGAAGAAAGTGCACATTCTGCACGTGAGATTTCAAGAACTGAAGGTATGTTTGTAGGTTATACCAGTGGAGCTGCCCTTCAGGCTGTAAAACAATTAGATGCTCAAGGTGAATTTGATGAAAATAGTAATATTGTGCTTATTTTCTCAGATCATGGGTCTCGGTATATGAGTAAAATTTATAGCGATGATTGGATGAAAAATCAAGGTTTCTTAGAGGACAAAACAGTGGAGCAAACACAAGAAATTCAGTTTGTAAAATAAGTTTTAAATATAAAAATGAAACAAAAGCAGGAAACTATTTGGTCTCCTGCTTTTTTTGTGTTCATATTTTTATGAATACATCGTAAAAATCTTTACTTTTGCCCTAAATTATCGTATACATGAGGGATTTGTTTGAAAGAATAATCGAGAATAAAGGACCATTAGGAAAATGGGCGTCACAGGCCGAAGGCTATTTTGTGTTTCCAAAACTGGAAGGTCCGATTTCCAATAGAATGAAATTTCAAGGGAAGGAAGTACTTACGTGGAGTATAAATGATTATTTAGGACTTGCGAATTTACCTGAGATTAAAAAAGTGGATGGAGATGCAGCGGCCGAATATGGAGCAGCATATCCTATGGGTGCTCGTATGATGAGTGGTCATACTGATTTTCATGAACAGTTAGAACAAGAATTGGCGGCTTTCGTTAACAAACAAGCTGCTTACTTACTCAACTTCGGATACCAAGGAATTATGTCGTGCATTGATGCTTTAGTATCAAAAGACGATATTATTGTTTATGATGTAGATGCACATGCGTGTATTATCGATGGTGTTCGTTTGCATATGGGTAAACGTTTTACGTTTAAGCATAACGATATTGAAAGTTTAGAAAAGAACCTAGAACGTGCTACCAAAATGGCAGAACAAACTGGAGGAGGTATTTTAGTGATCTCTGAAGGTGTTTTTGGGATGCGTGGAGAGCAAGGAAAACTAAAAGAAATTGTTGCGCTTAAAGAAAAGTACAACTTTAGATTTTTAGTGGATGATGCTCACGGTTTTGGTACTTTAGGAAAAACAGGTGCAGGTGCAGGTGAGGAGCAAGGCATTCAAGATGGTATAGACGTTTATTTTGCCACTTTTGCAAAATCTATGGCCGGTATAGGAGCTTTCTTAGCGGCAGATCAAGAAATAATCGATTATTTAAAATATAATTTACGTTCACAAATGTTCGCTAAATCATTGCCGATGATTTATGTAAAAGGAGCATTAAAGCGTTTAGACATGCTGCGCACCATGCCAGAGCTTAAAAATAAGTTGTGGGAGAACGTAAATGCTTTGCAAAACGGACTTAAGGAACGTGGTTTTGATATTGGTACTACGACGAGTTGTGTTACTCCTGTGTATTTAAACGGTAGTATCCCAGAAGCGATGGCCTTGGTAAAAGATTTGCGTGAAAATCACGGGATTTTCTGTTCTATTGTAGTGTATCCAGTAATTCCAAAGGGCTTAATACTATTGCGTATGATTCCGACGGCTACACACACTTTAGAGGATGTTAGAGTTACTTTAGAAGCCTTTTCAGCTATTCGCGAGCGTTTAGAGAACGGAACTTATAAAAGATTATCTGCAGCCGTAGCAGCCGCTATGGGCGAATAGATGAGCTTATTGATAAATTTGAAAATCCCAAATGCTATGGTTTAGTGTTTGGGATTTTTTGTATAAATTTAGAAAACTAAAAACACTAAATCAAAAAAAATCCTTTGGTTAAAAAACACAAACTATTTTATTCATTTCTGCTACTATTACTCCTAATACAAATACTTCATGGATTAGTTCTTTATGGCACATACTTACTTAAAAATATAACTTATGAAACACAAACAATAATCTTAGTTTATAGCTTTCATCTTTTATTTTTTTTAGGAATTTTATTTTGTTTTAAATGGCTTAAATTAAAATGGACTTTTAAATTTGAAACCATTTCATATAAAACTTTAGCTGTTGTAGCATCATTATTTTTTGCTATATTTTTAGCGCAAAACACTATAGATTATGATTTTATAAAATCTTTATTCGATTCTAAATTGAAAATCATCTCTTTTAATTTAGATTTTGATTCTAAGGATATTTGGATTTTATTTTTAATGATTATTGCTGGGCCAATTTTAGAGGAAATCATGTACCGCTATATTATTTTTACTGCACTACTAGAAAGGTATAACTTAATTATTAGTCTTGTATTATCCTCGTTTTTATTTGCCATAATGCACCTAAATTTGAATGGCTTGATCGCTTATTTTTTCATTGGTATTTTCTTTGGGTATGTTTATTATATAACAAAATCTTTATGGCTGAATATTGCAATACACATGGTCTGGAATTTTCTAACACAGATTACTAAAATAGAATACATCAACTTTTCGGACCAAAGCTTTATCCTTTACTTTAGTCTTTATATTTTGAGTTTTGGCTTGATATTATGGGGTTTTAAAAACTTGAGAATTTCAACCACAGAAGAGGATTAATTAGTTAGTTATATTTTTTTATTTTACATTTATTAGCATTAAAATAAAAACCATGACAACCATTTTCAGAGGCGAACATTATCAAGTAATGAACGCAAAAAACATATTATTAGACCATGATATTGAAGTATTCGTTGAAAATGAACTAATGGGTACCATAAGGTCATGGGGGGTTACAGCTGGAGGGTTTAATCCTATTCAATTAAAAGTACATGAAGCTGATGTTGAAAAAGCCACTGCACTTTTGCAATTTTTAGCGGAATAAAATTGAAGTCTAGATTCGTATAACGAGCTCATTGAGCAGAGTGGAAATGCAGCGGTCTTGATGTTCTAATCCTACAACTTTTTTTTAGGTAGTAGTTTACTCCAGCTCTTTTCTGTACGTACTTCTGCGTTTATAAACAACGGGATCAAAGTTTTTCCAAAGTTGTTGTATGGCCAAATTGTCTTCTAATTCTGGAGTTCTCACACAATCTAAAATACCTTTTTTGGTGAAAGTTTCATAGCATTCATTAAAAATGATAGCGGTTACGCCTTTATTTTGATATTCAGGGAGTACACCAATCAAATAAAAAATAACTTCTTTACTTTTCTTTTTTGCTTTTAACAAATGAAAAATGCCTGTCGGGAATAATTTACCATTGGCTTTTTGCAGTGCTTTTGAGAAGGAAGGCATTACAATGCTAAACGCCACCAAATGATCATGTTCATCTAAAACAAATTTTATGTATTCAGGATTAATAAAACTGATGTATTTTTTTTTAAAATATTCTTTTTGAATTTCATTGATCGGTACAAAAGAAGAAAGTGATGCGTAGCTTTCATTAAACAAATCAAACATTTTATCTGCCCATGGCATCACATCTTTGGTTTTTGTAAAATTTAAGGGTTTGAGCTTGTATCTTTTTTTAATTAATTCATTGGCCTTAGCATAAAATTTTGGATCTGCATTGGCAAATGGAAATTTACTTTCTATATAGCCTTTCTCTTTTATGAAGTTTAGTTTTTCATAATGATTTACATAATAGGGGTGGTTGTACCAGGTAATCATGGTGCCAATCTGGTCAAAACCATAAGTGAGCACCCCAACTTTATCAAGGTTTGAAAAACCAACAGGCCCTTCCATATAGGCTAACTGGTGCTTTTTTCCTATGGCTACTACTTTGTCTAATAAGGCTTTTGTGACTTCAAAATCATCAATAAAATCGAACCAACCAAATCGCATTTTGGATACTTTTTGTTGCTTAATTTCAATCCAATTGGCAATGGCGGCAACGCGACCAACGAGTACGTTATCTTTATAGGCTAAAAATAAAGTAACCTCAGCATCTTTAAATGCAGGATTTTTATCTTTATCAAAGGTCTCCATTTCGTCAGCAATGATGGGAGGAACCCAATATGGAGAGTCTTTGTATAAAGAAAATGGAAATTTTACGAATTTTTTTAGGTCGGTTTTGTTGGTTACCTCTTGTATAAAAATCATTGCTGCAGTTTTGTGCTATCAAAAATACTATTTAAAGTTCAGTACTTCGATTTGCGGTTAAGAAATGTTTCATTGTATAAGGCTTTACTAGTCTATACTTTTTTGTTTGATAGTATCTTGCCTCTTGTCTCAAGTCTTTTTTCTATTTTCTTTATCACTTATAGCATTATCTTTGCTTTTTATACTACATCTATGAGTTTTACGCTTTTATCATCACCACTTCAGGGATTCACTGATTTTCGCTTCCGAAATGCTTTTCAGCAATTTTTTGGCGGAATCGATACTTTTTATGCTCCCTACATTCGCTTAGATGGTAAATTGGTCATAAAATCGTCTTATCAGCGCGATTTACAACTAGAAAACAATACAACTTTAAATGTCATTCCACAGGTAATGACCAACGATGCAGACGAGTTTTTGTTCGTCGTAAAGTATGTTCAAGACTTAGGGTATAAAGAGCTGAACTGGAATTTAGGGTGCCCGTACCCCATGGTCACCAAACGCGGAATGGGTTCGGGATTAATAAAAGAAGCAGATAAAATAAATCATATTTTAGATCGAGTGCATAGCGAAACCGATATTGTCGTATCGATGAAAATGCGAATGGGGTATGAAAATAGCAGTGAAATTTTAGACACATTTCCAGTCTTAGAAAAATATCCGATTAAAAATATTGCTATCCATGCCCGTATTGGAAAGCAATTGTATAAAGGGGGGGTAGATTTAGATGCCTTTCAGCGCTGTATTGAAAGTACCACTCATAAATTATACTATAATGGTGACATTACAAGTGTGGCACAATTTAAAAAAATGCAAGAACGCTTCCCGAGTATCGATCATTTTATGATTGGGCGTGGCTTAATTGCCGACCCTTTTTTACCCAGTATGATTAAGGCAGGTACCACAGCATACCCTGCTGACAGAATTGAAATTTTTAAAGAATTTCACGATACCATTTACCAGCAGTACGATGAATTTTTATCAGGACCAACACCTATAAAAATGAAAATGTTAGGCTTTTGGGAATTCTTTGCACAATCATTCTCGGACCCTCAAAAGGCCTATAAAGCCATAAAAAAGGCAAATAATCCCGCAGCTTACCGCAGTGCTGTTGCCGAAATTCTAAAAAAAGAAGTATCCTTGGCCTAAACTATTCATTTACCTTTACAGACCAACTTTAAAATTAATTTTGAAAGACGTTTTACTCATCACGCCACCTTTTACACAATTAAATACGCCTTACCCAGCAACGGCCTATTTGAAAGGTTTTCTGAATACTAAACATATTTCTTGTTTTCAGTCCGATTTAGGAATTGAGGTTATTTTAGAGCTGTTTTCAAAGCAAGAATTAGAACATATATTCACTTTTGCATTGGATAATAAAACTATTATTTCCAAAAATTGTGAACGTATATTTGCCCTAAAAGAGTCTTATATAAGCACTATTTCGCTTGTAATTGCTTTTTTGCAAGGAAATAATCCAACTTTTGCACGACAGATTTGCACCCAAGGTTTTTTACCTGAAGCATCGCGTTTTCAGCAATTAGATGATTTAGATTGGGCTTTTGGAGAAATGGGTTTGCAAGATAAAGCCAAACACTTGGCTACTTTGTATTTAGAAGATTTATCTGATTTTATAGTAGAATGCGTAGACGCCAATTTCGGGTTTAGTCGCTATGCGGAACGTCTAGGCAGAAGTGCTAATTCCTTTGATGAGTTGTATGCTTTTTTGCAAGATGATGTTACGTACATTGATCAGATAACACTGCGCTTACTCGAAAATACCATTCAGCAAGTACAACCCAAACTAATTGGTTTTTCTGTGCCCTTTCCCGGTAATTTGTACAGTGCATTTCGATGTGCTCAATACCTTAAAGAACAGCACCCAGCGATAAAAATAATGATGGGTGGGGGGTTTCCAAATACCGAATTACGCTCTTTAACAGATCAACGCGTTTTTGAGTTTTTTGATTATATCAGCTTAGATGATGGCGAATTACCTGTGGAACTTTTAGTAAACTCGCTTCAAAATGAGAACCTGTCTGAGCCGCAATTTAAACGCACCTATGTATTAGAAAACGGCAACATTGTTTTTAAAAATAATGCTACACAACCCGATTATAAACAAAGTGAAGTGGGTACTCCGGATTATTCTGATTTGCTTTTAGATGCCTATATCTCTGTTATCGAAATTGCCAACCCCATGCATAGTTTATGGAGCGATGGTCGGTGGAATAAATTAACCATGGCCCATGGTTGTTATTGGGGAAAATGCACGTTTTGTGATATCTCTTTAGACTATATTAAAATATATGAGCCTATTGCGGCAACTATTTTAGTGGATCGGATGGAAGAACTCATCGCACAAACTGGCGAAAACGGATTCCATTTTGTGGATGAAGCCGCGCCACCATCACTTATGAAAGCTTTAGCCATTGAAATTATCAAAAGAAAGGTAGTGGTTACATGGTGGACGAATATTCGTTTTGAGAAAAACTTTACAGCAGATTTGTGTTATTTATTAAAGGCTTCTGGTTGTATTGCGGTATCTGGCGGTTTAGAAGTTGCTTCGGATCGTTTGCTTAAATTAATAGATAAAGGTGTTACGGTCTCTCAAGTGGCTCAGGTAACCCGTAATTTTACGGATGCACACATCATGGTACATTCGTATTTAATGTACGGCTACCCCACACAGACAGTACAGGAAACGGTAGATAGTTTAGAAATGGTGCGTCAGCTTTTTGAGGTGGGCGTGTTGCAATCTGGTTTCTGGCATCAATTTGCGCTAACGGCACATAGCCCAATTGGTATTAATCCGTCTGAATACGGTATAGTACCCGATTTAAAAGAAATTACCTTCGCGAATAACGACATTGATTTTAAGGATACTACAGGTATAGATCATTCCAAATTCAGTTTCGGATTAAAAAAATCGCTCTTCAATTACATGCATGGTATTGGGTTTGAAACACCCTTACAAAATTGGTTCGATTTTAAGATTCCGAAAACCCAAATAAAGTCAAACTTTATTGCGGCATGTTTAAATGTAGAGATGGACTATAAGATAAAACCAACGGCAAAGGTAATTTGGTTGGGAAGTTTGCCCCGACAAGAAATGTACACAAAATCTAAAAAGGGACAGACTTGGGAAGTATTAAAACTAACATTTCATCACCATAGAAACAGTACTCAAATCACTTTAGATAAAGAAAAAGGGGAGTGGCTAGTTGAAAATTTAGCCTTATGGAGGCTAAATAAAGAAAAACCCGTATTTATTAAGGATGTAAAAATTGACTTTGAAGTAAAATTCGAAGATTTTGAATTGTTTTGGTTTTCGAAATCCATCAATACCTTAAAATCAATTGGTTTGGTAACGGTTTAATTTTAAGCTATTAATGCTCCAAAATGGACTAATAAGGCTTTAATCTAACAGTTTTATGTCTAGTATCCACAATTAAAAATCAATCTCATCATTTTTACTTTTCGCTTTCTCGGTTTTTTTTAGCTTTTTGAGTTGCTTTTTAGTGGGTCCTAAATCAACATCTTCAGCGCCACTGCCTTTTTTTGCTTTTCGGGCCTTTTTACTCATAGATTGTTTTCCAATTTGACCATTTTGCCCTCCTTTTTGCTCGTCAATAGGTTTAACATCATCCACGTGTTTATCTAATCGGTAAGACATTCCAATAGTTCCAAACATACGTGTTGGAGTATCTTTAAAACTTCCGCCAAAACTAACATCAGCTTGTAAGTTTTTAGAAAGTAAATGGGCTACACCTGTTCTATATAACGCATCAGCGTAACGATCACTTTTTATTCCTTGCTGCTCTAAAAAGATACTCCATTTGGGATTGCGAAAAGCGTGTGTTAACGAAACAATATAACTCATTTCAGGAAACTCAGTACCAATACGATCGTAAGCGATATTTGATATAAACACTACTCTCGGAGAAATTTTGCTTTGTGTCGCCAGCATAACTCTTGGAGAAGCAATAGGATCTCCCGAGTAATAGGGGTTTTCTCCTAATACAAATGTAGCCCCTGCATACAAAGAAACGGCTGGTAATAAATTACGCCATTTGAATTTATGATTCGCACGCCAGCTCAATAAATTGGGCTTGTTGCGTTCTTCATTTTTAAAAGGATCATAAATTAAATATTTAAGGCCTAATCGATTTCTGGTAAAATCAGTAAAGGAGGCATCGGTTTGTGACGTTTGATAGTTAATGTCTTCTTTTTGAAAAGTACCTTCATAAGTGATTTCTAGTTTTTCGAATAATAAACCGTAACGTAAGGCAATTTCGGTGTTCCAAATAGAGGCATCTGTTAATAATACGGTATGTTCTTGTTGCTCATACCCAAGGCCAAATTCTACCTGAATAACATTTCGACCAACCGCGTAAGCACTAACAGATTGTCCTGGCCGGTTAGAATTAATTACATCTGTATATTGTGCTTGAATAGTGAAGGTAAAAAGTAAAATAATTAAAAATAAAAAGTTTTTCATGATTCGTTTTTAGAGAAATCTTAACTATTAGTTAGGTCTTAAGCGTAAATGATGGTTATGATGATGGCTTGTGTTCCTTCTGACTAGGGATATAAATTTTAAATACTTACATAGCTACTTTAGCGGTTTTATTATTTTTTTAAGACTTGCTAGGTTAAAATGAACGGTTAGAATCGTATTTTTGGTATTAATTATTAAAGTACCATGGGTTTTATTACAACGATTTTAATCATACTATTAGTATATTATGCAATTAAAATATTGCTAAAAATCTTTGCACCTAAAATATTGAATTATGCCGGTAAAAAGGCTGAGAAGCATTTTAGAGAAAAATTTGAAGGTTTTGATCCGCAACGGCAAACAAAAACCACAGATGAAGGCGATGTAATTATTAAATCAAAAACCTCTAAAAATCCAAAGTCTTCAAAAAAAGTTGGAGAATATATAGATTTTGAAGAAATTGACTAATTTCACTTTTTAATAAGCCTTTAATTCAAATAAACACCAACCAACCTGATGAAGCGTAATCTTAGAGCTTTTTTAATACATTTTTTTGCCATAGCCCTATTTATTGTTGCAGCTTTGGCATTTTTTACGCCTGTTTTACAAGGAAAAGTTATTTTCCAGTCCGATATTGCCCAGTATACAGGAATGGCGCAAGAGCAAATTGAATTTAAAAAGCGCACAGGAGAAGAACCTTATTGGACCAATAGTGCTTTTGGAGGCATGCCTACCTTTCAGTTAGGTGCACATTATCCGCATAATTATATTAAACAGTTAGATTTAAGCTTACGTTTTTTGCCTCGACCAGCAGATTATCTTTTTTTATACTTATTGGGCTTTTATATCTTATTATCTTGTTTAAAAGTAGATTACCGACTTGCTGTTTTGGGGGCGCTAGCCTTTGGTTTTTCTACCTATTTAATTATAATTCTAGGCGTTGGGCATAATGCCAAAGCGCATGCGATAGCCTATCTTCCCATGCTACTTGGAGGCATTGTTTTAGTATTTCGAAAAAAATATGTCTGGGGCTTTATTTTGACCGCCTTGGCCATGGCCCTAGAAATAAATGCCAATCACTACCAAATGACTTATTATTTTATGCTTTTAGTATTGATCTTAGGCGTGGTTTATTTGGTTGATGCAGTGCGTAAAAAACAAGTCAAACATTTTATGGCATCGTTAGCCCTTTTGTTGATAGCCGTTATTTTAGGAATTGCGACGAATGCCACAAGCTTATTGGCCACTAAAGAATATGCAGACTGGAGTACCCGAGGTAAAAGCGAATTAACCATAACACCCGATGGAACCGAGAAAGTAAATACAGGTGGTTTAAGTAAAGAATATATTACCCAATACAGTTATGGTATTACAGAATCTTTAAATCTTTTTGTCCCTAGGTTGTTTGGAGGATCTAATAGCGAAGATTTAGGGGAAGATTCTAAAACATTCGAGTTTTTGGTTGAAAAAGGAATTTCAAAATCAAAAGCATTAGATTTTACAAGTGGTATGCCCTTATATTGGGGTGATCAACCAGGAACTTCAGCTCCGGCCTATGTAGGTGCAGTATTATTTTTCCTTTTCTTTTTAGGTTTGTTTTTAGTGCAAAAAAAAGCAAAATGGTGGCTTTTAGGGGGGGTGATCATGTCTTTAATCTTATCGTGGGGAAAGAATTTTAGTCTTTTAACCGATTTTATGATAGACTATTTTCCCTTGTATGATAAATTTAGAGCGGTATCTTCTATACAGGTTATTTTAGAACTATGCGTGCCCATATTGGCCATATTGGCTTTGGCCGCTTTATTTGATACAAGCATTGAAAAAGCCAAGAAGCTGAAGGCCTTGAAAACAAGCTTTAGCATTACTTTTGGATTGGGGATATTGATTTTTATAAGCAAAGGATTATTTCATTTTGAAGGCGCTAGTGATTCTTTTCTAGAGCAAAATTACGGCAATGAGTTAATGACGATGATTCGTCTAGATCGTGAAGCGGTTTATACAAGCGATACAATTCGCTCTTTAATCTATGTACTCTTAACCGCACTAGTGCTGTGGTTTTTTATCAAAGAAAAATTCAATAAAAATGTATTGGTTGTTCTAGTCGGACTACTAGTTCTCTTTGATTTAGTGGGCGTTGCCAAACGTTATGTAAATGACGACGATTTTGTTCGTGCTAAGCTCATGGCAATACCATTTCCAGAAACACCTGTAGATCAGGAGCTAAAACAAGATAAAAGTATATTTAGGGTGTATAATCCAGCCGAAGGGCTTAATGGTGCAAGTACCTCTTATTTCCATCAATCTATAGGAGGCTACCATGCCGCAAAACCTGCAAAAATGCAAGACCTGTTTGATTTTCATATTTATAGGGGCAATATTAATGTATTGAACATGTTGAATGTAAAATATGTGATGCAGCAGGATGAGGATGGGAATACCTACCCTGCCATGAACCCTGACGCAAATGGGAATGCTTGGTTTGTTACAGAACTCCAGGAAGTGACTACTGCAAATGAAGAAATTTTAGCTTTAAAAGACTTAGATACGAAAAATACGGCGCTAGTAAATACGGCTAAATTTAACACCATTCAAAGTTTTGACTATCAAAAAGATTCTTTAGCCAAAATAACACTAACAACATACAGACCTAATCATTTAATTTACGAAGCTACCAATTCCAATAAGGGCTTGGCCGTTTTTTCTGAAATGTATTATGAAAAAGGCTGGAACGCTTATATAGATGGTGTTTTAAAACCACATTTTAGAGTTAATTACGCCTTAAGGGCTTTAGAAATTCCACTAGGAAAACATACAATAGAATTTAAGTTTGAACCCCAAGTGATTCAACAAGGTTCTACCATTGTTTTAGCCAGTACAGGACTTTTAGGACTTTTAATTTTAGCAGCTATTGGATTTTCATTTTGGCGCTCTGGTAAAAAAGGTATTGAATAATGAAAAAAGTATTAATCATTACGTATTACTGGCCACCTGCCGGAGGGCCTGGAGTACAACGATGGTTAAAATTTGTGACCTATTTGCGAGATTTTGATATCGAGCCTATTTTGTATGTTCCTGAAAATCCAAACTATCCTATTGTAGACCAGGCCTTGTTAAAAGGTATGCCCGAAGGCATAAAAATATACAAGCAACCTATTTTTGAGCCTTATGGTCTAGCCAGTTTTCTATCGTCAAAAAAAACGAAGCGCATCAGTTCAGGGATTATTCAAACTAAAAACCAATCTTTTTTAGAAAAACTACTTTTATGGGTTCGTGGAAACTTATTTATTCCTGATGCTCGTAAATATTGGGTAAAACCCTCAGTAACCTATTTAGCGAAAGTTATTGAAAATGAAAAAATTGGTACTATAATTACGACAGGTCCCCCGCATAGCGTACATTTAATTGGGCTTCATTTAAAACAAGACTTGGCCATTTCATGGATCAGCGATTTTAGAGACCCCTGGACATCTATTGGCTACCATAAAAAATTAAAACTGACCAAGTCTTCTAAGCAGAAGCATAAAAAACTTGAAGCCTTAGTTTTAAACTCGGCAGATAAAATTTTGGTCACTAGTGAAACGACTAAAAAAGAGTTTCAAGCGATCACTCAACAACCTATTACGGTAATAACCAATGGTTATGATAGTGATTATGAGGGTACGGCAATCTTAGATCTTCAATTTACGATTTCCCATATTGGCTCCCTATTAACGGGAAGAAATCCACAAAATTTGTGGAAAGTTTTGGCGGCACTGATTCAGGAAAATAAAGCTTTTAAAGAAGCTGTTCGTTTAAATTTAATAGGGGTAGTAAGTGATGATGTGTTGCACACCATCTACACTTATGGACTTGAACCTTATGTAGTCTTAAAGCCCTATGTGTCGCATGACGAAGCTTTAGAACTTCAGCGCAAATCTCAGGTTTTACTCCTTGCTGAAATTGATTCTCCAGAAACAATAGGGATCATTCCCGGTAAATTATTTGAATATATGGCAGCTAAACGTCCCATTTTAGCAATTGGGCCAGATAACTGGGAGGTAGCATCTATCATTAAAGCTACTAATTCAGGTAAAACATTTAACTACAGTGAAGAAGGGGAATTGAAAAAATTAGTGGTACATTGGTTTCAAGCTTTTAAAAACAAGCAGCTGACTGTACAGTCAAAAAATATTGAAATGTATAGCAGATATTCGCTCACTAAAAAACTAGCAACAGAACTATAATGGGCATTGTATTTAAACAATCGCTAAATAATACCATCATTACCTATATCGGTTTTGGCTTTGGTGCGATAAATACCATGTTTTTATACACTAAGTTTCTATCTGCAGAATATTATGGTTTAGTGGGGGTAATTTTATCAGCTTCGGCTTTACTAATGCCTTTATTGGCTTTTGGTGTGCCAAATACCTTAGTAAAATATTTTTCTTCGTTTAAAAAATCAGAACATAGTGATGGTTTTTTAACCATGATGTTATTTATGCCTCTGCTTGTGATATTGCCTCTTATGGCCATTGCTTATTTTGCTAATGCCACAATTGGCAATTTTATGTCTAAAGAAAATCCTATTGTAAAAGATTATGTCTGGTATATTTTTTTGATCGGTATGGCGATGGCCTATTTTGAGGTTTTCTATGCATGGTCACGCGTTCATATGAAATCAGTATTCGGCAATTTTATGAAAGAGGTTTTTGTGCGGATCGGAGTAGCTATATTATTGTTGGGCGTTTATTTTGATTGGATAAGTGTGGCTACTTTTTTAAAAGCATTAGTTGTGCTTTATATCCTACGAACAGTACTCATGAAGCTATACGCCTTTAAATTACGCTTCCCTAAAATAGATTTTAATTTTCCTAAAAACGCTAAAACTATTGTAGAATATAGTGTTTTAATTATCATAGGCGGTTCAGTGGCAGTGGTTTTATTTGAGGCAGATAAAGTAATGATTAATCAATTTATCAAAATAGACAATGTAGCTTATTATAGTGTAGCTATTTTTATGGCAACAGCAATTGCCGTACCTTCAAGGGCTATGCATCAAATAACCTATCCACTAACAGCCGAAATTTTAAATAATAATGATGCTGAAGGATTAAAAAAACTTTATCATAAAAGTTCTTTAACGCTCTTTATTATTTCGGGCTTACTCTTTGTGCTGATCATGATGAATCTAGAGGATTTGTATCAATTATTAGATCCGGCCTATAGTCAGGGTTTTTTAGTTGTTTTTTTAATAGGATTAACAAAGGTGTTTGATGCGGCTTTAGGAAACAATAACTCCATTTTGTATAATTCAGATTATTATAAGACCCTTTTGATGATGGGTGTTGTCGTGGCTATACTTGCCATACTTTTAAACCTATGGTTGATCCCCATTTATGGCTTGCTTGGTGCCGCTTACGCATCGTTTGCAGCCTTACTCTTTTACAACACCATAAAGTTAGTTTTTGTAAAAATGCGTTTTGGTATCCTTCCGTTTACCCCAGCTTTAGCTAAAGTGCTACTTTTACTTTGTTTTATAGGGGTTGTATTTTATTTTATTTCATTTCCATTTCATCCCTTGGTGAATATTGGTATTAAAAGTAGTTTGGTTGTACTTATTTATACCTGGTTTTTGTATAAATTTAGATGGTCTGTAGATATGTACAACATTTTATCAAAATACATTAAAAAGTGAGCTCAACTTTTTGTTGAAAACTAACCATCAAGGATGTATATCATGACGAAGCTAATTTGGGGTTTGTCCTAGGAGTGATAGAATATAAAAAAAATGGTGAAAATAGGGATCTGAAAAGTACATTAAACTGTTTTGTTCTGAGCCATTTTATATCGGCATGAGAAAACAACTAAAGCCTAGTAAACCTGAATAAATACCTTATGGTCTTTTTAGATTGTTTGCAATAAAATGAAATATAAAAATCAGTCTCAATGAATCTACTCTTTTTTAGAAAATCGATAATTGCACTAACTGGTCTTTTTCTTTGTCTATTCTTAGTGGTACACCTCTCTGCCAATTGTATTTTACTATTACCAGAGGCAATTGCAAAAGATTTATATAACACTTATTCAACTACATTACGAGAAAGCCTATTCATTAAAATCATAGCCTATCTTTTATATCTCTCTATTATTCTTCACGCGGTTTACGCCTTGCTAATAACGCTTCATAATCGCAAAGCTAAACCTCAGAAATATATTTTAAATAATTCCAAAGAAAACAGCACCTGGGCTTCAAAAAATATGGGGGTACTTGGAATACTTATTTTGATTTTTATCATTATTCACCTTACAAATTTTTGGGCACGTATAAAATTAGGGTTAGGAAATGAAGTAATGCTTGACGCATATGGAAATAAAGATGTGTATGAAGTGACCTATAGCTTATTTCAAAATATATACTATGTGCTTTTTTATACCTTAATATCAATTCCATTGGCATTTCACTTGCATCACGGATTAAAAAGCGCCTTTAAAACTTTAGGGTTTTACCATAAAAAAGCCCTAAAAATTATAGCCAATATAGCCTTAGTCTATGCCGTTATTATTGGTTTTGGTTTCGGGATTATTCCATTTATTGTTTATTTCAAATAAGTCGGAGATGACGTATTTACAATGAATGCTAAACAAACAAAGAAATGTCTATTTGAGTGTTCTATGTGACCTCTTTAAAAATAAATAGAAACACATGAAATTAGATGCAAAAATACCAGAAGGAAAACTAGAAGATAAATGGCGTAACTACCAAGTTAAGTCACAGTTGATAAACCCAGCAAACAAGAAAAAACTCAACATCATTATTGTTGGGTCTGGGCTATCCGGTGCAGGTGCAGCCGCTACGTTAGCAGAGTTGGGTTATGATATAAAGTGCTTCTGCTACCAAGATTCCGCAAGGCGTGCGCATTCTGTTGCTGCTCAAGGAGGTATAAATGCGGCTAAGAACTATCAGCATGACGGGGATAGTATTTTTCGTATGTTTTATGATACGTTGAAAGGCGGTGATTTTAGATCTCGGGAAGCCAACACTTTCAGGTTAGCAGAGCTCTCTGCTCCACTTATAGATCATTTTGTGCAACAGGGTGTGCCTTTCGCACGAGAATATGGCGGTACTTTAGTGAACCGAAGTTTTGGTGGTGTACAAGTTCAACGTACATTTTATGCCCGTGGACAAACGGGACAACAATTACTTTTAGCGGCTTATTCTCAGTTGTACAAAATGGTTCGCGCCAAAAAAGTAGAAATGTTTCCACGTAGCGAAATGCTCGACTTAGTCGTGATTGATGGAAAAGCAAAGGGCATAATTGTTAGAGACTTGGTTTCTGGAGAATTAAAGCGATATGCTGCTGATGCGGTGGTATTGGCAACCGGAGGTTATTCCCGTGTATTTAGATTATCAACTTTGGCCATTGGCTGCAATGGGAGCGCATTGTGGAAAGCTCATAAAAAGGGAGCACTATTTGGAGCTCCAAGTTTTACTCAAATTCACCCTACAGCATTGCCCCAATCCAGTGAGGCACAATCTAAACTTACATTGATGTCTGAATCACTCCGAAATGATGGTCGTATTTGGGTGCCAAAAACAAAGGCAGATACGAGAAAGGCAAATGATATTCCTGAAAAAGAGCGCGATTATTATCTAGAAAGACGCTATCCTAGTTTTGGGAATTTAGCACCGCGAGATATTGCATCCCGCGCAGCTAAAGAACGTATTGACGCCGGTTTTGGAGTTGGTAGGTTAAAGAATGCAGTGTACCTAGATTTTAAACATGCGATCGAAAAATACGGATTAGACACCATAAAGGATCGCTATGGAAACCTATTCAACATGTACAAAAAAATCACAGGTATAGATTCGTATAAGGAGCCCATGCAAATCTCACCGGCAGCTCATTTCTCAATGGGTGGACTTTGGGTAGATTATGAATTAATGACAACTATTCCTGGTCTATACGCTATAGGAGAATGTAATTTTTCGGATCATGGAGCTAATAGGTTAGGTGCTAATTCATTACTCCAAGCAAGTGTTGATGGCTATTTTATTTTGCCGAATACCATTAATAATTATTTGGCTTCTGAAATAAAAACAGATCAGCCAACAACAAACCATCCAGAGTTTGACAAAGCGGAGAATGAAACCAGGGCTTACATCAAAAAAGTACTTGCTGTAAACGGAACAAAAACAGTTGATCATTTTCATAGAGAGCTTGGAAAGGTTATGTGGAAGGAATGTGCCATGAGTAGAAATAAATCCGGTTTAGAAAAAGCTATAATTGAAATTAAAAGCATTAGGCAAGAATTTTGGAGTGAAGTAAAAGTCACCGGGAATGACAAAGAGATGAATACTGAACTCGAAAAAGCATTGCGTTTGGCCGATTTTATTGAATTGGGAATTTTGATGTGTACAGACGCGCTAGAGCGCGAAGAATCGTGTGGTGCACATTTTAGAGAAGAGTTTCAAACTGAAGAAGGTGAAGCCATTCGTGTAGATAAAGACTTCAGTTATGTATCTGCTTGGGAATACAAAAAGGGTGAATTTAAACTACACAAAGAAGTATTAGCGTTCGAATTTGTAAAACCTTCGGTAAGAAGCTATAAGTAATACACTATGAAAGTAACATTCAAAATCTGGCGACAGCAAGGACCAAAAGATAAAGGAGCTATAAGAGATTATGAAGTAGATGGTTTAACGGAAGACATGTCCTTTTTGGAAGCGCTAGATCATTTAAATGAATTATTAGTTCTAAAAGACGAGAAAGTAATTGCTTTTGAGTACGATTGCAGAGAAGGTATTTGTGGACAATGCGGTGTATTTATCAATGGTCGCGCTCATGGTCCACATGATCATATGACCACATGCCAATTGCATATGCGTAGTTTTAAAGATGGCGATACTATTGTAGTTGAACCTTGGCGAGCAGCCTCATTTCCTGTTATTAAAGACTTAGTTGTTGACCGTTCTGCTTTTGATAGAATTATAGAACAAGGAGCCTATATAAGTACAAAAACGGGTAGTGCGCCAGAAGCAAATGCCATTCTTGTACCTAAAGATATTTCAGATCGAGCTATGGATGCTGCTGCATGTATTGGTTGTGGTGCTTGTGTGGCTACCTGTAAAAACTCTTCTGCGGCGCTATTTACTTCAGCAAAAATTAATCATTTAAACAATTTACCTCAGGGTAAAGCTGAAGAACATAAGCGTGTAGCAGAGATGACCTATCAAATGGAGCTTGAAGGTTTTGGTAGTTGTACCTTCACCGGTGCATGCGAAGTAGAATGCCCCGAAGGTATTTCGATAATTAATATCGCTGAAATGAATGCTCGAGTACTAAAATCAAAACTATTGGGTTAAAAAAGCACACTACACGCAATAAATAGCATTGAAACGCCCTTTATTGTAAACGATATAAATATTATAAATGCCGAATTACTTCAGCAAAAAACCCCGTAGGAATACATTATTCGCTACGGGGTTTTACAACTAACCAACCTAAAAACTATTTTTAATTTCCTCTAGAGCTTCGGCTTCTCGAAGCAGTCGCTGTTCTTGTTGTTCTTGTAGGAGTACTACTTTTTACTTTAGCCGTAGTACTTCTTGTGCTTACTGTTTTGCTTCTTGAAGAAGAACTTCTTTGCGAAGCTTCCGGACTTCTCGAAGTTGAACTTCTTTTAGCAACGGTATTTGCACTTCTCGAAGTGCTACTAGCAGGTTTTCTATACGTAGTAGTACTGCTTCTTGTTACAGTAGTACTTCTTGGCGCAGTCGTTACTTCTCTTTTAGTGACACTTCTACTAGAAGGAGTACTAGATGCTCTAGTTACACTTGAATTTCTAGGGCTAACAGTTTTAGCGCTTTCTCTAGCGGCAGTTGTCCGATTAGCTGTCGCTCTAGAACTGCTATTAGAACTTTCTATTGATCTACTAGCGCTACGATTAGAAGCATCAGCTGTTCTGTAATTACCGTTTCTAGAGACTTCATTTCTATTAGCATTAGATGAACTTCTGCCTACTGATTTTCTACTAGTATCATTATTAGAAATTCGGTATCCGTCATTTCTTGAAACCTTATTTCTTGAGCTTGTGCTTCTTACGGCCACTCTATTGTCATTTCTGTAAACGTTTGCTCTTGAAGCACGTACATTATTATATCTATGTTCTCTACCTATTGTTGCATACGTATTACGTGTATTGTAACGGTATGGGCGGTAGTAGGTGTAGCGTACAGGCTGATAAAATCTTCTGTAAGGATTTATATTCACCAAACAAAAACCAATAGAAGGTCTTGCAAAATACCTGTGAAATGGACGGTATACATAAGATCTATTATAAATGTTGATAAACCCACGGTGATTGTTATAGAATCCTCTGTTATCATAATAAACATACATTCCGCCTAAACGAGATACTCTATTTCTATTGTAACGAATATCTATAGCTCCAATTTGAGTTACACGACCATAAAAATCGTAAAACACAGGAACATTTTCTACTTGTACAACCGCTCCAAAATCATCATATTGAACATAAGGATTATAATCAAAACCAGAATTAAAGGTGATACTTGTACGTCCAAAATTTACGTTCGCATTTACACCTGCATTGTTTTCGATATAAAAATCAAACTCACCATCCGGATACACCGAAAATGTGATTCCGTCTTCAATAAAAATGAAGGAGTTGTTGTTGTTATAAGCATTGCGTGGTGCAACCTTATCATCTAAACTAACAGCCATGGCACCAGAGGTGCTCAAAAATAGAGCTGAAAAAAGGAGTATTAAATTTCTCATGATATAAGGTTTTATAATTTTCGAATGCAACTATTTACATTCGGTAAGTATATTACAAACAACGTGCCAAAAATTTAATTAACTTCTAAGTTACTGATTATTAGATATTTATTTTTTAGGTATTGGGTTCTGAATGCTAAGTGTTGGTTTTAAGTTTAGGAAAAATAATAGGAATTGTTTGTCGGTTCATTGTTGAAAGGATGTATATTCCTGTATTTTTTTGACACTAATTTTGCAAGTTAACACCAATTAAAATTGAGGCATTACTAAATTGCACGCAACGACTTACCTTATTAAAATAGGAAGTACCTTTAAATCAAGAAACCTTCAAATTAACCTTGTTACATTAACTTCTCTCTTAAATACTTCGCTGTATAAGAAACTGTATTTTTAATGACCTCTTCTGGGGTTCCTTGTACAATAAGTTCACCACCTTTTTGCCCACCCCTTAAGCCTAAATCGATAATGTAATCGGCGCATTTAATAAGATCAATATTATGCTCGATAACGGTTATGGAGTGCCCTTTTTCTATCAAGGCATTGAAAGATTTTAAAAGTTTTTTTATATCATGAAAATGAAGTCCGGTTGTGGGTTCATCAAAAATGAATAGCGCTTTTTCCTTGGTGGTTCCTTTGACTAAAAATGATGCTAGTTTTATTCGCTGCGCCTCGCCCCCAGACAACGTAGAGGAGGATTGCCCTAAAGTAACATAGCCCAAGCCAACATCTTGAAGCGGTTTTAATTTTCTGTAAATTTTGGTCTGTTGGTGTTTTTCAAAAAAGCTTAAGGCATCGTCAATGGTCATATTGAGCAGGTCATCGATGTTGGCATCTTCAAATTTTACTTCAAGCACTTCTTTTTTAAAACGCTTGCCTTTACAGGTATCACATTCTAAATGTACATCGGCCATAAATTGCATTTCTACGGTAATTTCGCCTTCACCTTTACATTTTTCACAACGGCCGCCATCTAAATTAAAAGAAAAATGTTTGGTTTGGTAATTGCGTATTTTGCTTAATTTTTGAGAAGCGTACAAAGTTCTAATATCGTCATAGGCCTTAATATAGGTAACAGGATTAGAACGAGAAGATCGGCCTATAGGGTTTTGATCTACAAACTCTACATGTTTTATATCGCTATACTTTCCTTTCACCTCGGTAAACTGACCTACTTTTTCACCATATCCGCCTACTTCTTTTAAAATAATAGGATACAATAGTTTTTTTACCAAGGTACTTTTTCCACTGCCAGAAACACCTGTCACTACGGTAAGTACATTTAAAGGAAAGGTTACGTTTATATTTTTGAGATTATTTTCTCGTGCCCCGATAATTTCAATATAATTTTTATAAGCGCGTCGTTTCTGCGGTACTTTAATTTCTAGGGTTCCGTTCAAATATTGGGCGGTTAGTGAAGAAGATGCCAAAATATTTGCCATAGTTCCTGTGGCTACCACATGACCACCAAGTGTTCCCGCTTCTGGACCAATATCGATAATTTCATCTGCAGCTTTCATAATATCTTCATCATGTTCTACTACAATAACCGTATTCCCCAAATCACGTAGTGATTCTAATACCGTAATCAAATTTTCGGTATCTTTTGGGTGCAAGCCAATACTGGGCTCATCTAAAATATACATGGAACCTACAAGGCTACTGCCCAAAGAGGTTGCCAAATTTATACGTTGGCTTTCGCCCCCTGATAAGGTATTAGATTTTCTATTTAAGGTTAAATAACTAAGTCCTACTTTATGCAAAAAACCTAATCTGCTTTTTATTTCAAGGAGTAAACGCGATGCAATTTTAGTATCGGTTTCATTTAAATTGATCGAGTCAAAAAAATGTATCAATTCATCAATGGGTTGCTCCACTAAATCAGAAATAGATTGACCACTTATTTTTACATAATTCGTTTCTTTACGTAGACGCTTCCCTTTGCAAACACTGCATTTCGTTTTACCTCGATAGCGAGATAACATGACTCTATTCTGAATTTTATAACTTTTTTCTTCAAGCATGGAGAAGAAATCATTTAATCCAGTAAAATGGCTATTTCCATCCCACACCAACTGTTTTTGCTCTTCAGAAAGCTGATACCATGGTTTATGTATAGGAAAGTTAGATTGGTGCGCTGAATTGACCAATTGGTCACGATAATAGCTCATACTTTCACCACGCCAAGCAAAAACTGCATTTTCGTAGATCGATAATGCGGTATTTGGCACCACTAATTCTTCGTCAATGCCAATTACATCCCCATAGCCTTCACAATTAGGACAAGCGCCATAGGGGTTGTTAAAACTAAAAAGATGTACGTTTGGTTCTAAGAACTTCATGCCATCCATTTCAAACTTATTACTAAATGGTGTCTGTACCCCTGTTTCTAAAATTTCAATACTACAATCGCCTTTACCTTCAAAAAAGGCTGTATCTATAGCGTTGGCCAATCGATTGTAAAAGTCTTCATCATCCTTTGTAATAATACGATCTACGACTAAACTAAACTCTTTGTCAATTTCTGTAATGCTATCATCAATCCTAATCACCTCTCCCTTGTATTTGATACGTGCGTACCCTTGTTGTGAAAATATTTGAAGAGATTTAAGTGCATCTCGATCTTCACGAATAACAATAGGAGCTAGTAAGAGCATTTTTGTACCCTCGGGAAATGATTTTATATAGCTTACCACATCGCTTACGGTATGTTTTTTAACTTCGTTACCTGATATGGGAGATATTGTTTTGCCAATACGTGCAAAGAGCAGTTTTAAGTAATCATAAATTTCAGTACTCGTACCAACGGTAGATCTTGGATTTGTAGAATTTACTTTTTGCTCAATCGCAATCGCTGGTGCTATACCTTTTATATAGTCAACTTTGGGCTTGTCTAATTTGCCTAAAAACTGCCTTGCATAAGATGATAAACTTTCAACATACCTACGCTGCCCTTCTGCATACAAGGTATCAAAAGCAAGGCTAGATTTACCCGAACCTGACAAACCAGTAATAACAACAAGCTTATTTCTTGGGATAATTACATCTATGTTTTTCAGGTTGTGGAGTTTTGCTCCTTTTATTATTATATTTTCTTTTGGATTTACATCTAAAATAGCAGTCATACTCGTAATTAAGGAGCACAAAGATACGATTTGAAGACTTCATTCACTAGAATACACGTTTTAACATCAAAAATATTGCATATCACAACAAACTTTTTTTTATAAGTGTCTTATTTGGGTATATTTGACATATAATAAAAACACAGAAGCCTATACAGCAAAATTACTTTTTTAAAAATTTAGTTTAGTAAAAGTCCAAAACCGTCAAAGGAGAGGACCCCCTAATTTTAACCCAAAAAAGTAATTTGTATGGAACTACAGATTGATGACTCAGTTTTAGTAAAAAATTATATCAACGGCGAAGAAAAAGCGCTTGAAATTCTAATCAACCGACACAACCAGCGGATCTCTAGCTTTATTTATTCTAAAGTTTTAGATCGGGATATCACAGAAGATATTTTTCAAGATACCTTTATTAAAGTGATTAAAACACTCAGAAAAGGATCGTACAGTGAAGAAGGTAAATTTCTACCTTGGGTCATGCGAATTGCGCATAACCTAGTGATAGATCACTTTAGAAAAAACAAAAGGATGCCTATGTTCGAAGGGAATGATGATTTTAATATCTTCTCTGTGATCGGCGATGATCAACTAAACGTTGAAAAACAAATTATAAAAGATCAGATCGATTGTGATTTAAATTTACTGATTGAAGAATTACCTGATGATCAAAAAGAAGTTTTAATGATGCGTATTTACCGCGATATGAGCTTCAAAGAGATTTCAGAAAACACAGGAGTTAGCATTAATACTGCTTTAGGTAGAATGCGATATGCTTTAATTAACCTTAGAAAGGTCATTGAGAAAAATAATATCGTTTTAACGAATTAATCGGTCGTAGGTCGAACTGTACAATAATTGAATAATAGTGTCGTTATCTTAACATAACAATACTAATTAATATGGAAAAAATTTACTCTGAGAATCAAAATGCCTGCAAATTGGCTAAAGCATGTCCAGAAACTATAACGTTCCTGATGAATTATTCTAAATCCCTGAATATTGTCAATTATGGCGACATGCAGTTTGAGAATAACTTAAACTAAAAACTAAAAAGAGCCGCTATTAGCGGCTCTTTTTAGTTTTATAATAGTCTTCAAGCACCTTTTTTCTTCCTATTGTTTTAGTAATGATGTCTTTGTCTAAATCCCAAGCTCTGGCTGGTGAATATTCGCGACCGTACCAAATAATCTGTAAATGCAAATCATTCCAAATTTCTTTGGGAAACAATCGTTTGGCATCTTTTTCGGTCTGAACCACATTTTTTCCATTGGTAAAACCCCAACGGTATAAGAGTCTATGAATATGCGTATCGACAGGAAAAGCTGGGATTCCAAATGCTTGAGAGACTACAACACTTGCTGTTTTATGGCCAACGGCTGGGAATTCTTCTAATAGCTCTATTTTTTTTGGTACAATGCCATCGTATTTTTCTACTAAAATCTTTGATAATCCGTAGATACCTTTAGATTTCATAGGCGATAGACCAACTGGTCGAATAATATCGCGAATTTCATCCACCGATAATTTTATCATATCAAACGGGTTATCTGCTTTTTCGAATAACAAAGGAGTTATTTTATTTACACGAACATCGGTACTTTGTGCAGAAAGCAAAACAGCAATTAACAAAGTATAGGGATCTTTGTGATCTAAAGGAACAGGAATTGTGGGATATAGTTCTTTGAGTTTTGCTATGGTAAAAGCAACTTTTTCGGCTTTAGTCATTTGAATAATGTATCAACGAATGTATAAAAAGGTATTCCTATATTTTAGCAATATAAAAAGTGAATTTGTATTTTTACAAAGAACGAATTTAATTAAAAATAGCTATGCAAACATTAAAAGAAGGGGATAAGATGCCCAGTTTTATGTCAAAAGATCAAAATGGAACCATTATTAACAGTGATGATTATTTGGGAAAAAAGTTAATCGTTTTCTTTTACCCAAAAGCCAATACACCAGGTTGCACTGCGGAAGCCTGTAATTTAAGAGACAATTATGAAGAATTTCAAGCTCAAGGATACGAATTGTTAGGCGTTAGTGCTGATTCTGAGAAAAAGCAAGCTAATTTTAGTGAGAAATATTTTTTCCCATTTCCTCTTTTAGCCGATGAGGATCTTAGTGTTATCAATGCTTTTGGTGTTTGGGGTCCCAAAAAGTTTATGGGAAAAGAATATGACGGCATCCACAGAACAACTTTTGTTATTGATGAAGACGGTATAATTACGAAGGTTATCGATAAAGTTAAAACAAAAGATCACGCAGCCCAATTGCTATAAGTTTCAATATATTATTTAAATGTATTACGTTGTTTTTAAGTAACTTAAATATAGTTATTTAAACTTTTATTTCAAACAACTAAAAATGGCTATCTATAGCTTTAGATAGCCATTTTTAAGTATAAGTTTAGGCGTACAGGTACTCTTTTTATTATATTTCTTTTCGTACGAAAAGTTCTTTTTCTTTAATTATTTCGGCAATTCCTTCAGGTAATACTTTTTCCCAGCCTTCTTCATGATTTATAATCTTCTTTAAAACATCTCGTGAAAATACATGCAATATTTCAGGATCATAATCAATAATGTCCATCACTTTTCCGTTGTATTTAAAGAATTTATACAATTCTTTCATACGTGGGTGTACTTTTACATTATTACTTGTCATGATCTGACCTGTCTCTTCATTTTTCATGGGGTAGAGGTATACCTTTAAATCTTTAAAGAATAATTTACCAAAGGCTTCTAGAATACCTCCGCTTAAGTGACGGTAATATTTTTCGTCAAAAATATCAATTAAATTATTAACGCCCATGGTTAAACCAATCTTGGCTTTGGTATAATTACTAAAGTATTCTACTAATTTATAATATTCCTGAAATTTCGAAATCATTACGGTGTGTCCAAGAGAACAGAGGAGTTCGGCCCTGTCCATAAAATCTTGTTCATCTATTTCACCTGAAGCTTTTAAATTTGATAAGGTAATTTCAAATACAACGATGGTATTTTCTTCTTCTACACTCTGTTCACGCACAAAAATATCGTATGATTTTTTGAGCATGTCCATATTTACCTTAGTAACAGGACGAAAACTTCCTCTTAAGGCCAAAATACTTTTTTTATAAAGAATGGCAGCAGGTAGCAGGTTATTTCCGTCAGGACCGAACATAACGGCATCAGTCATATCATTTTTAATAAGTTGCAAACTCATTAACCTGTTATCGACATTTTTGAAATTAGGTCCTGAAAAATTAATCATATCCAATTCTAAAGTATCTCTATCTAAATGGTCGTAAAGATATTTAAGAATTTTTCTAGGCTGATCATGCTTGTAAAAAGCGCCATAAATCAGATTCACCCCTAGAATACCTAGAGTTTCTTGTTGCAGGCGTGCCTCGTTTTGTTTAAACCGCACGTGCAGAATTATTTCGTCATACTCTTTTTGGGTAGGATCTAATTGATATCGAATTCCTAACCAACCGTGGCCCTTGTACCTTTTTGAAAAGTCAATGGTAGCTACAGTATTTGCATAGGAAAAAAATAAACGTTCGGGATGTTTTTTTCGGCTGATACGATCTTCCATGTTTGTCATCTCATGACTCAACATTTTCTTTAGTCGAGCTTGGGTTACGTATCTCCCATCTTCTTCTATGCCGTAAATAGCATCACTAAAATCTTTATCATAGGCACTCATAGCCTTCGCTATGGTACCAGAAGCCCCTCCAGACCTGAAAAAATGACCCGAAGTCTCTTGGCCGGCACCTATTTCAGAAAAGGTACCATAGATGTCTGGGTTTAAATTTATTCTAAGTGTCTTTGATTTTATCGAGGGGATATTCTCAAATACGGTATCTTTCTTTAAAACAGAAGCCATTGTTAATTCTTTGCAGCAAAGTTAGTAAGAATGCACAAGCTAATAAATAAATAATGTTATAAATTTGAAGTAAAAAGGAGAACTAGTGAAAATTACTTTTTTAGGAACAGGAACATCACAAGGAATTCCAGTAATTGGAAGTAAACATCCTGTTTGTTTAAGTGAGAATAGCAAGGATAAAAGACTTCGAGTATCTGTTTTGATTTCGTGGGAAAACTATAATTTTGTAATTGATTGTGGTCCTGATTTTAGGCAACAAATGCTAAAAAATCCCATTACCAAATTAGACGGGATTCTTTTTACACACGAACACTCAGACCATACCGCTGGTATTGATGATATACGGCCTTATTTTTTTAGACAAGGTGATATTCCTATCTACGCTCACAAACGAGTAATTGACGCCTTAAAAGTAAGGTTCGATTATATTTTCGCTGATGAAAACAGGTACCCTGGCGCTCCTTCTGTTCAAATTCATGAAGTAAAAAATAATAACTCTATAAAATTAGGAGATACCCTAGTGGTTCCGATTGAGGTTAACCACAATAGGTTACAGGTATTTGGTTATAGATTCAAAAATTTTGCCTACTTGACCGATGTAAAAACAGTGGCTCCTCAAGAGATCAGTAAGCTCAAGGGAGTTAAGGTCTTGGTCGTTAACGCTCTTAGAGAAGAACCCCACCATTCGCATTTTAATTTGGAGGAGGCTTTAGCTTTCGTAAAACTAATTAATCCGGAGAAGGCCTATTTTACGCATATAAGTCATTATTTGGGCTTTCATGACGAGGTTCAAAAAAAGTTGCCTAAAAATGTGTATTTGGCATATGATAATTTAACAATTACCGTTTAATTAGTAACCGAACAAAATAAGTACCTATGAAAAGTAAAATATTTTTATACCTCTTTGTTTTTGCAGCCCTAATCGCTTTGTATCAATTTGTAAGCGCAGATACGATGGTAAAAGATACGTCTAGTAAAATTCAAGCTTTAGAAGTCGAAAAAGTGGCACTTAAAGACTCTATTCAGAAATTGCATTTAAAAATGTTAGAGATTGAATATTTTTCTTTAGAGAATAATGACGATGCCTTGGCGTATTATGAGCATCTAAATATTCAAAATGTTTCGAGGTACATTGCAGATAAATTATTAGAAACCAATGAAAGTAAAGGCGATAATCCATTAGTGCCCTACGAAGGCACGGATGGAGATTTTAAAATTAATAAAATTAAAATATTAAACCACAAATGGATTTTAACCGATTTTTCAGACGGACAATACTGGGGTGAACTATTGATAAAGTACGAACTTAAGGATGATTTAAGCGTTGATTTTTCGTTACATGACCATTTGTTGTATACCAGAAGTAATTAGGCGCTATTCACCTACTAAATGACCTAGAGCATACAAAAGAGTAAGCGTTTAGGGCTTTATAAGCAAGTTTTCCAATCCTTGAAATAGGTATATTTTATTTCAATGTATCACGAACTTGCGCTAAACTTACATTTTTACATGATGTAAAAGCCATTTTTTAAGGGCTAAAAAGTTTTGTGGGGCAACTCCATGCCCAACTGGGAACTCTTCATAGGTATTTTTTATACCTAATTTGTTTAGAAAATCAGGTGCTTTTGCTGCCCAGGCTGAGGGGATTACTTGGTCTACGGAACCATGAGAGCAATAAAAGTTTAAATTTCTAAAGTCATTCGAGGTATACCCTTCTACTAAAATATGTTCATTGATATAACCGCTAAGTGCAATGACGGCATTCACTTTTTCAGGATAGGATAAAGCCACTGCATAGCTCAATATAGTACCCTGACTAAAACCCAATAAAGTTACATTAGTAGGGTCTAAGCCATAAGCTTCACAAGCCTCGGTAATAAACGAAGCTATTTTATCTCTTGAAATTTTTGCTTGTTCATCATCACTCCATTTTCCTTTTTCAGCATCAAAATTTATAGCATACCACGCATTTCCAAATGGTTGCATGGCGTAAGGTGCTCTGATTGAGATGACACAAAGATTTTCAGGTAATTCACTCGCAAACGAAAACAAATCATTTTCATCACTGCCATAGCCGTGAAGCATAAAAAGTACGGGAATTGGCTTATTTTTTAAAGCTGAAGGTTTTATGATATGATATAGTGATAAATTTTTTGTTTGCATTTTTTTGAAATAGTAAATAGGTGAAGTAGTGATTTAATAAAGCAATAATAGGGATAAAGCCAAACTATTGAATAAACGTAAACCATTTTTGAAAAAGTGGGCCTACAATAGGCATTTCTTGTTTTTTATAATTGAGGGCACCAGTGAAACCGTAACCCCAAAGAATCAAATAAAATACATAAAGTCCATACCAGGCATATTGGTTAAACCATTGACTTAAAAACAAGGCAAAAGCGTGAAAAAGTATATGAAGACCAAAGGCTTGACGTGTATGAAACCTGGCAAAATCATGCTTGGGTTCGTTATTCATACTGATGGCAATAACGGCACCAATAATCGTAAAATAGGAAATAATAGCTATTTTTTTGTCTTGTTTATCCATACTTCAAATTTAGGATTACTACAGCAAATGCACAAAAAAAAGGCTTCAAATATTTTGAAGCCTTTTTTGCATGGTCATCCCAATTATTTTTCTCCTACGGTGCCAATAATAGGAAGTTTTTCTTCTTTAAGATTCATCGCATTAACGATACCCAATATGGCCAAAACCCAGCCTAGATAAGGTAAATAATCAAAAACCCCAATACCTGTGATCATGACTAACAACGATCCGCCAACGACAAGGATGATATAAAGTATCCAAACTCTTAAGGATTGGCCCACATGAAAACTTACAAATTCATTTTTACTGGCTCCCTGATTGGAGAAATAAGCTATGAGTAAGCCAATGAACCAAATATAGCTAATGATAGCCATTGTTTTTCCTGCTTCTCTAGTCGATTGCTCCATGGTATAAAGGTTTAAGGTTATTATTTTATAAAAATATAAGCTAAAAGTAGTTAAAATAACAGTTCATTATTAGAAATGATACCATAAACTTTTCCTTTTAACTTTTCTCCTATAAAGGCACTATTCTTACTCGTTGATAATATATTTTCTTTCCTAAATACATGGTCCGGTTCAGGATTAAATAAGGTTAGGCAGGCCTTTTCTCCTTTAGCTAATTTTGGCCTTGTTAATCCATAGCGCTCTCTTCCTTTGGTTAACAGCATAATCGTAGTTTCTAAATCAAAAAGCTGATTTAAGATTCCGAAGGCAGTTTCTAAACCAATGGTTCCGTAACCTGCATTGTCAAATTCTATAATTTTTTCTTCCGTATCTAGCGGCAAATGGTCGCTCGTTACAAAATCTATGATGCCCTCTTTTAAACCTTTAAGTAAGGCTTTCGTGTCGCTTGTAGTGCGAAGTGGAGGCATAAGCTTAAAATTTGTATCAAAATCTTCTAAGCGATTATCTGTAAAATATAGGTTATGAATGGCCACACTACAGCTAACATCTAATCCTTTTTTCTTAGCGCTAGCAATTTGTTTCACGGCATTAGCTGTAGAAATTGTAGGGATGTGTAATTTTCCGCCGGTATAGGCTAAAATAAACAAATCTCTTGCAATTTGTAACTCTTCAGCTAAGGCAGGAATCCCTTTTAAGCCTAATGAAGTAGTGGTTTTTTCCTCGTTCACAATGCCTTTTCCCGCAATTTGAGTGTCCATAGGAAATGAATACACTAAAGCAGCGAACCCTTGTGCATATTGCAGGGCAATTTTTAGTAGATTACTATTATTTATGGGCCGTTTAAAATCACTAAAGCCAACCGCTCCAGCATTTTGCATGTCAAAAAGTTCTGCTAATGCTTCTCCGTTAGATTTTACGGTTAAAGCCCCTAAGGGGTGTAGTTTGGTCGCTTTCCCTTCCGAAGTCCTTTTTAGAAAAACAATATCAGCGCTAGAGTCGGGTAGTGGATTCGTATTGGGATTCAGAATTAAATCTGTAAAACCACTTTTTCCTGCCGTTAAAAGTCCGTTTTCAATAGTTTCTCTTTCTTCGTGACCAGGTTCACCAAACGATACGCTACTATCAAACCATCCAATAGAGATATGTAGATGATCTAACTGAATTATTTTTGTCTGATTTTCTGGCTCTAGGTGAACAGCAATAGCTTCAATGACACCATTTTTAATAAAAACATCTCTTTTTTTAAGATGAAGTTCAGGGTTAGAGGCATCGATTATTTTGGCCGCTTTTAAAAGTATGTTCATTTAAAATATTTTTGAATACCAATTTCAATGAAAGCGAATAGCACTGCTAAAATAATAAACCATTTCCATAGCTCACGTATCGTATTGTCTTTTTCTAAGTTTTCAAATAAAGTTGATATTGATGTTTGATTTGTTTGGCCATTCAGGGTGTTATCAGCTATAAAAATTAGATCACTTTCCGTTCTTGGATAATTAAAACTGATATGTTTAACGATATTTTCTTTATTTTTTATTTGATAATTACCATCTTCTTTAGGATTTTCGCTGAAATTCAACACTACTTTATTGGCGTAAGGCTGTTGCTGTGGGATAAACTCAAAGTCATTTTTAGCAACTTTTAAAATAGCATCTTTCGCTAATTGCACTGGAATATCTAAAGACATATTTGTTCCAATTCGAGTATATAGCTGCTGCTGTTCTAAGCTCTCAAAACCCATTTTATAAAAAGTGGGGACAATTAAGGGCGAATTTTTAAAGGTACTCTTTTCACGATCTAATGAAGCGGAGAACATATAAAATCCTTTTTCGCCCGCTAAGAAAGGGCTTCCGTTGGCAAACGATAGTATCGAAGAGGTCTTAGTCTTTATGAGCCAATAATGTGTGGTGCTCGGGTATTGAAAATTAGTCACCTTGTTATCAAAGACGTTGGCATATAAAGGATGGTTAAAATTTATACTAGTGATTTCCTGATTAAAATTAATAAATTGACCTAGTGTGGTATTAAAGTTTTTCAAAAAAGAATTATACGAATCGATGTTACTTGTTACATTCGGAATAACAGTAATAGTTCCTTTATTTCTCGAGAAAGAAACTAAAGCCTGTATTAAGGGCTCTGGAATAGCCTCTAAACCGTTTAGGACAATTAAATTTTGGTTTTCAATGCTACTGTAATTTAAATTTTTTAATGCAGTACTTTCAAACTCAAATTCATCATCAGTGTAAATTTTTTCTAAAAATGTAGCTTCTTCACCGATAACAAAAACTTTAATCTTATCTTTTTTATTCAATGTAAAATAAAATTGATTGTCATAATCAAGCCCAACATCAGAAAGCGTTATACGTCCTAAAATAGTTTCATTGGCAGGTAATGAGAAACTAACCAAGGCCTTTTTATTCTTATCAAATACCGCAGCAGTTTTTGCCATAAGCTTATCAGCATCATAAATTGCTATTGGCGTATTTTCTAAACCTTCATTGGTAGATAGGAGGACGTTAATTTCTACGCTATCACCCTTTTCTTTTTGGATGTAAACACTATCAATAGCTACGTTTAAAAGTTCGTCAGCCATTTGCTTTACAAGGTGTACTTGAAGATTTGAACTCTCCGGAAAAACACCAGTATCCTCCTGTTTTTGAAAATCAGAAATAACAATTAAGTCTTTTTGGGTGTTTTGGTTTTTACTAAATAGGGTTTTTGCTTTCAATTCAATTTCACTAGATGAAAGCTGATCAGCTGAATAGCTTAAGGATAAAAAATCATTTTGAATAGCCTTAAACGTCGTTTTTTTAAACGTATGATTGTTTGTAAAAAGACTTATTTTTTGGTCTGATGGTACATTTTTCAGCACTTCTTGAATTGCATTCTCCAGCAAAGAGGTATTTCCTTTCTTGGCCTGCATGCTAAAAGAATTGTCCAGGTAAATAACAGTTTCTTTTTCTTGTAGCGCGGATTTATTTGCAAAAAAAGGTTGTGCAAACGCTAGGATTAAAGCGCTAAATAAAAAAAGTCTTGTGACTAGTAAAAGCCACTTTTTTAAAGATTTGCTTTTTTGTGATTCTGCGACCACTTTTTGCAACATTTTTACATTGGTAAACGGTGTTTTTTTAAAGCGTCTTAATTGAAAAAGATGAACAATAACAGGAATTAATAGTAGTAGTAAAGCCCAAAGAATTTCTGGATGTTTAAATTGCATTCCGCTGTTTTGTTTCGCAAATATACTTAAAAATTGTATGCTGTACGACATGGTATCAGGGACCAAAAAAGGTTTTTTAAAGAGATACCTTAAGCAGACCCCTCTGGTGTTTTGCTCCGTTGGCTTTTTGGATCATAAAATATAAGATAGAAAACGAATAGATCTAAAATTTAATTGAACCAAACGGCATATCTTTTCCTGCGCAATTCTAAAGCTAGCTGCTGCTCCATAGCTAAGGCTTCTTCTCTGGTGTTCATGGCCGGTATATGGTTATATAAACTTGGTCGTAAATAGCTGCCATAGGTATTAACAATGGCTGAAGAAAGTTTATGTCCCTTTTTATTGATGTAACCAGTTTTGTGCTGTTCAAAGCGTTCTTTAGGTGTTTTCGAGGTCATACCGACATACAAACACTCTAAAACACCATTAAATTGAGGATTTGCCAAGCGAAATTTGGTGTTTTGTGTAAAAACACGTTTCGATAATTCTATAACATAAACCCGGTATTGCTTTTTAGACATGATATACGTATAATTGTTTTGTTTTGTGTGAGCAACAGTTCAACAGAAAAAAAAATAGTCTGTGTTGGCAATTTTTTGCTCTTTTTGTAAGTAGGTTTTAATGTTTTTTTGCTCTTTTTTATTGGCTACGGTCACTATGATTTGCGATAGCTTGGTACTATGTATTGTTTCGTATGATTGCATTTCTACGTTGTAAATATGCTTTCCTATTTTCTTATTATTGTCGCAGACCCAATCGAATTTTACTTTTTTTTCAATAAGTAATTGGGCTATTTTTTTTCCTTTTTTTCCAGCGCCCCAAATCACTAATTTTTTATCACTTTGATGGTCTAATTTAAGAAAATAGAACAATTTTAAATTTAAAAAGTAATTTTCAGCATAGTGTTCACTTGTTCTTGAAGTTCTGTTGCTATAATCGCGCCATAAGTGCAAAACTTCAGAACAAGGTATACATTTTAAACCGTGTTCGTAAAATCTAAAGGCCAAATCATAGTCTTCTGGATAGGTAGTAAGATTAAAGCCATCACAGCGGTCAAAATCTGTTTTATAGACCATCCAGCATGGCGAAGGGATCACGCATTCCACATAAATATCGCTATAATTTGTTCCTTTTTCTGTTAAGCTGTTAAGCCATTTTTCGTAGTTCGCATAGCCCTCATTAATTCCGTTTTTGGCAAAATACTGTACCTGACCAATAGCGATATGTCCAGTTCCGTGCTGTATAAGCGCATCAACCATCACTTGTAATTTGTGAGGTGTCATGATATCATCAGAATCCATTCTGGTAATCAAAGTTCCCGAAGCCTTTGAATAGCCTAGTTGCAATGCACTAATGATTCCTGATTTTTTAGCATCAAACAGTTTACATCGCGTATCTTGAGTGGTGATGCTATGAACAATCTCTGCACTAGTATCTGTCGAATGATCGTTAACTGCTACAACTTCAAAATTAAAATAGCTTTGTTCTAAGATCGATGTAAAGCAGGATAGAATATAGTCTTCGGTATTTTTAAATGGTATTATTATACTGACTAAAGGGTTTTGCATACCTAAACTATAACTTTATTTAATTGCCTTTAAGTGCTTTATCAATAGCTTCTTGTACTAGGGGCGTCATAATGGCATACCCTTTTTTGTTTGGATGCACACCGTCTTCTGAATATGCAACTTTTAAACCCTTTTTATCATCAACCATAGGGGTGTAATAGTCTATATAAATGCAGTTATTTTCTTCAGCATATTTTTTTATAAAGGCATTCATTTTAATGACCTGTTCGGCAGGATATACTTCGGGTCGCCAATTAAATTTATTCGCTGGTAGAATAGAGGATAAAATTACCTTAATATTGTTTGCTTGTGCTAATTGAACCATCGAAATTAAATTATCTTGAATCATTTCTAGGCTTGATGGGCCGGTATTGCCTGCGATATCATTAATTCCTGCTAAAATAACTACTGCTTTTGGTTTTAAGGCAATAACATCAGCTCTAAAACGAACTAACATTTGTGGGGTTGTTTGCCCACTGATACCTCTATTGATGTATGGATTTTCTTTAAAAAGCTTTGGGTTTCCATATGCTATCCAACCCTGGGTAATAGAATTTCCCATAAAAACTACTCTTTTTTCATTCTCGGTCGGCAAGCCTATTTTTTTATTGTCAGCGCTAAAACGCTCAAAATTGGGCCAATCTTGACTTTGGACTGTTGCTGTCATCATTAAAAAGAGACTTGAAATTTTTAAAAATAGTTTTTTCATTGGGCTAAAGTTCGCGTTGTTCTTTGGTGCTCAAGTTCAAATCTTGTATCAGCTTATCTTTCGTTGGTCTTTGTACCGCTAGATAAAAAACTAAACAAACGGCGATACTAAAATAGAGCGTATACCCATTACCCATAAAAATAAAAAAAGCCAAGATAGCCGGTCCTTCGATGAAGGCATATTTAACGATTGAAGCTGATTGGTAGTGACTAAGTTTGGAGCTAAGGGTATCAGATGCTTCGATAGCTGCTAATCGGTTTTTGAAAATTATTTTACTGCCGAAATACCCGAGCATCGCTAGAATCGGAATAAGGTAGATAAACAGATCACCAGTGACCTCAAACTGGCCTACAAAACCTACGCCATAAAAGTAGCTGACGGCACCAAAAGCCACCAAACCAAAAACAAGGGCAGCGTGTATTAGAGTTAAAGTTTTTAAGCCCATAGAAAAATTATTATTTTAGACCAAAATACTACAATATTAAGGTTTCATAGTCCAAAATAGCAGAAATAATATTAAAATAGTCACAATTAAAGCGATCATAGTGATTCTGAATTCTTCTTGTTTGTAGGTTTTTATTTTTCTTTTTGTAGCGATCATTTGTTCGGGAGTTGCCGTTTTAAAAATTAGTTTTTTACGTTCAACTTTCCTTTTATAATCTTTTTTATTACGCAGCGTTCTTTTCTTTAAAAGCTCCCGATTTGCTTTCAAAGTTTTAATAGCATAAAGCATGTGTCCAGCGCCACTCATGGTAAAAGTTTACATTATTAGTCTCAAAGTCGTTATACGCGTTACATCAGTTGCTAATTAAAAGTCTAGAACTTCTCAAAAACTCCTAAACCAAACAAAGCGAAGTCGTACTTTACAGGATCTAACGGATCTAAGGCACGCAGGGTAGTATCAAGTTCCGCTAGTGCTTTAGCATCATTTTGTTTCCGTTTCAATAATTTTAATTTTCTAGCGACATTTCCAGAATGTACATCTAGTGGGCAAGATAAAGCAGCAGGAGAAATGCTTCTCCATATGCCAAAGTCAACACCGGTACTGTCGTCACGTACCATCCATCGTAAAAACATGTTTATACGTTTGGCCGCCGAGCCTTTTAAAGGGTCCGAAACGTGTTTTGTTGTTCTTTTAGGATGGGGAATTTTAAAAAAAGTTTCTTTAAATCCAGAGATAGCAGGTTGGGTGCTGTTGTTCTGAATATGAGCCTTGAAAGCAGTTTCTAAGCCTTTGTGGTTTGTGTAGATATTTTTTAAACTTTTAATAAAAAATGAAGCATCTTCACCGTTAAAGGTTCTATGGACAAAGGTATCGAAACGTGCTAAATCACCCACCTGATGATTCATGATAAAATCATAGGGCGACTCTTCTAAGAGCGACATCATTTTTTGAGCGTTCGCTATTATACTTTTTCTATTACCCCAGGCAATGGTTGCAGTTAAAAAAGCACTGATTTCTATATCTTCTTTTTTAGTAAACCTATGCGGTATTTGTATGGGGTCACTTTCTAAAAAACTAGGGTGGTTGTATTGCACCACTTTTTCATCTAAAAATAATTTTAATTCTGCTTTTTTCATGAAGTAGCGGTTTCTCCAAATAAGGTAACTAGGAGTAGTGGTAAAAATAAAATGGCATTATGACCGGCATGCAATAAAAACGACCATCGAAGTCCTAATTTAACTCTAATAAAGCCTAAAAATATACCAGCAGAAATTTGCGGAGCAACGAGTAGGGGAGCGAGCCAAAGGTATTCTGTGAAAAGTTCAAAATTAGACAAATGTACAGCACCAAATATAAGGACAGAAGCATAAAAAGCAAATTTAAAATAAGTGCTTTTCTTAAATAAGGCTAAAGGCGCTCTAAACAGCAATTCTTCGACTACAGGAGCTATAATAACCCCCAGTAAAAAGACTAAAAAAATAGAATACTTAGCCAGCATTTCGTCAACACTATGCGCACCTAAATCAATCTTTAATAAAGAAGTAACGCCACCCATAGCTAGTCCTAGAATAAAACTGGAACTTACGGCTAAAATTAAAATTTTATAGAAAATAATTGCTTTTTCCTGCAGCTTTAGGCCTGTATAGCGAGTATAGGTAGGGTTTTTAAAGTAACTCCAAATTTCGTTGATCATAGGGCATCGATCATACGACCATCAACCATAGTCAGTTTGCGATCAGCCATATCTGCTAATTCTTCATTATGTGTAACGATAACAAAGGTCTGCCCAAATTCATCCCGAAGTTTAAAAAAAAGTTGATGTAAATTATCAGCACTTTCGGTATCTAGATTTCCACTCGGTTCATCCGCAAAAATAACAGCTGGGTTATTCACCAAAGCCCTTGCAACTGCAACGCGTTGTTGTTCCCCACCAGAAAGTTCACTAGGTTTATGATGATAGCGATGCGATAAGCCTAAAAAGTCGAGTAATTCTTTAGCTCTTTTTTCAGCTTCAGTTTTGGATGTTTTCTTAATAAAGGCTGGAATGCAAACATTTTCTAATGCGGAGAACTCAGGGAGTAATTGGTGAAATTGAAAAATAAAACCAATATGTTCATTTCTAAATTTCGCTATGTCTTTATCTGATAATAAAGTAACATCAGTATCCTTAATGAATAATTGACTTTCTTTTTTATTCGATTGTTGATCAAGAGTACCTAATATTTGTAAAAGCGTAGTTTTTCCGGCCCCAGATGGCCCTACAATCGAAACTACTTCCCCTTGTTTGATATGAAGATCAACCCCTTTCAAGACCTTTAAATCCCCGTAAAATTTTTCAATATTTTTAGCCTCAATCATTTTTTCAATTAAAATGCTGAAATTACATATTACCAAAGACATAGCAAAATGTAAATTTAGCGGCGTTCTTGTAAGTTTTAATTTTTACTTACTACTAAGCCAAGCAGCATTGTAGGCTAGGTTTAAATTTTATTTTTTAAACTTTTATAGAATTTTTAATTTAATTTGCGAAAATCTTCTGTATTTTTGTTCAACAATAATTAATAAAGAATAAACAAAACAATTTTAAGATACTTAGATAGGTACAGAATTTAAATAAAAAGAAAAATACATGGCGCCATATAGAAAATTTGAAGAATACAATATTGAAATTAGGGATGAAGTAAAAGGTAATTATTCTAGTATAATTAGCGAGATAGGAGAGGATGTTACAAGAGAAGGCTTGTTAAAAACCCCGGAAAGAGCTTCAAAAGCCATGATGTTTTTAACACAAGGGTACCAACAAGATCCAGTAGAAATACTCAAAGGAGCCATGTTTAAAGAAGATTACGATGATATGGTGATCATAAAGGATATTGAACTGTATTCGTTGTGCGAACATCACATGTTGCCTTTTTTCGGCAAAGCACATATTGCCTATATCCCAAACGGACATATTGTAGGGCTAAGTAAAATTCCGCGTGTGGTTGATGTTTTTGCAAGAAGATTACAAGTTCAAGAGCGTTTAACACATGATATTTTGGAGTGCATCAATACAACCTTGAAGCCTAAAGGGGTAGCAGTGGTGATAGAAGCTTCGCATATGTGTATGATGATGCGTGGAGTTCAAAAACAAAACTCTGTAACGACAACCTCAGGATTCAGAGGGCAGTTTGAAAAGCAAGAAACTCGAAATGAATTTTTAAAATTAGTAAGTTCTAGGCTTTCTTAGTCTTGGAGTTTCCTAATGATAAAAAAATCTCAACACTTTTGCTTGAGATTTTTTTTTGGACTTAACTCTGTAATTACGCTCCAGAATTTGGTTTTGAGCTCATTTAAGATGTACGATACACGCTTTAAATTGACCTTATTCGTATAATTTTTATTGTCGCAGCAAAGCTATACAGCTACTAGAAGTTTTTAAATAAGCAAAAAAATGTCTAATTTTCACCTGCCCATAAAAATTCTAAATTACTTCATTGTACAGCATGACAAGCACAAAAAACAAAGATCATAAATTAAGAAACCTGTTTTTAGGATTATTATTCGATGCACTAGGCATGTTATCCTTTGCTATACCAGGCATTGGAGAATTTTCAGACCTCATTTGGGCACCAATTTCTGGCTGGTTGATGACACGCCTTTATAAAGGAAAAATAGGTCAGGTTGCTGGGATTGTTACTTTTATAGAAGAGTTAGTTCCGGGCCTAGATGTTATACCTTCATTTACCTTAATGTGGGTATATACCTATGTTTTAAAGACATCAGGAAAAGATAAAATCATTCGGGTTAAGTAAATAAAACTAAAAAAGGTGAATAGGGTCCAGAACTTAGGTTCACTACATGGTTCTTTTTGAGGAAGGCCAAATAGCTTGGGTTAACTTATTTAAACAAAAAACCCAGGCCTATTCTAGATAACATTTGTTTTTCCATATTCCAGAAAAATCTAAACTGACCGAAAAGCCAACCAAAAAATACCAGTAACACTTGGTAAATGGGGAAAATCACAAGAATACGAATGGTCCAATAAAATACCGAAAAATACCATTCTTGACCAAATAGGTCTCTCGTAAAGCCTATATATTCTAATAATGGTCTGGCAATCTTTAACGATGAGCTACCAGTAATGGCAAAAACTAGTAAAATCACTAGAATGCTAAAATTAGATTCAATACCCCAACGCTCTTTTAATTTCTCCATACCAGCTTTTAATGGTTTGCAAAGATATAATTCTTGAAGTCAATAAAACCTATTCGAGGGGCTAAATTCCTATTATTTTCTACTTGATTTTTGCCTTTTTTCTTCTTGTAGCTGGCAGGGCTTTGTATGAAACGAATCCCCAAAGCTTAGAATATATAGAAAAGTAAAAATAAACAGGGTTTATATACGAGGATAAAAAGTACCAAGTCGCTGATTGTACTTTCTTTGAAAGTAAATAAAGTAATTATATAATTTATAATTTACTTCGTAGCCATAATCTGTATTATACTCATAATTGATGCTAAGCTCATATAAATTTGGGTCATAGCGTTGTGGTTGTAACACACGTTGATTCCATTCTATAACCCAAATATTATTTCTACTTTCTAAATAACTTTGGGAATAAAAGCCTTCGGGTCGTGCAACACTTTGGAGCCAAAAGTTAAAACCGGGTTCAATAATGATTATTTCATAGGTTGTTTCTTCATTAGCAATCCTTATCGTGTCGCCTTTGGTTTCATTAAAAGCAATTTTTTCGTCATCGGTGGGCTGTATTTTATTTTTTGAACTAGAGCAACTGTAATTTACCATTACTAAGCATAGCCAAACAACTGCTGAATAAACCAAGTTTTTTTTCATTATAAAAAATTTAAGCTCCATATTTTGAAGAACTGTTATGAAATTATAAGGTACAAAAAAAGCCGAACATATGTTCGACTTCTGTTTTAATTTCAAAAAAGCTTATTTGCCAAATAGGCCTCCAAGTAAACCACCTAAACCACCTTTCTTCTTAGTGGTGCCCATGACCATGCCAGCTACATCATCTAAAATACTACCGTCGCCATCAGCATCTAATAAAGTGGTAATAAGACTTTGGTTTTGTTGTGGTTGCCCACCTAACATGCTTCCTAAGAGTGTATTCATACCACCCGCGTCGTTGACATTACTTTGAGCAGTTTGCTTGCTTAAAAAGCCCATGACAATAGGAGCTGCAATTTTTAAAATATCGGCAATAGCTCCTGTATCAATCCCAGATTTTTGACTTAATGCATTCTCTACATTCGCTTGTTTATTGCCAAAAACATGTCCAAGAATTCCGGCACCGTCTTTCATGACGCTATCATCAACACCACCTCCAAATAAGCCGCCTAAATTATCTAAAATACTTCCATCGTGCTTATTTCCCTGTAAAGCACTCATCAAACCTTGCGCTCCTTGTGGGGAAGCTACATTTTTTTTCATCGCCCCTAAAATTAAAGGCATTGCCATGCTTAATACTTCACTTGTTTTACCTTCGGACTGACCTGTTTGACCAGCAACGCCGCTAATTAATTGTTTACCCGTTGGGCTGTTCAATAAATCTAATAATCCTGACATTTATATAGTTTTGGTTTATAATAGTATTTCAAGGTACAAAAAAGAAGTAAAATTACTTTGAATTTAGAAACCTTATTTTAACAGTTGAATAATTGTTGTCGCTAACTCTAAACCTATTCTTTCCTGAGCCTCTAGTGTGGCAGCGCCAATATGCGGTGTTAACGATATGTTTGGATGCATTAAAATCCTGATTTCAGGGTTTGGCTCTGATTCATATACATCGAGGCCTGCAAAAGCTACTTTACCTGATTCAAGGGCGTTGACTAAGGCCACCTCATCTAAAACTCCACCACGGGCTGCATTGATAATTCCAACCCCATCTTTCATTAAGTCCATATCACTTTTACCTAAGATATACTGCTTTTGTTGGGGTACATGCAAGGATATAAAATCTGAATTTTTTAAAACCTCTTGCTTTGGGCTGTTTTGCAATGTAAAGGATAAGGATTGTTCGTCAAAAAAAGATAAAGTCAAGGTTTTACTAGCTACTTCAACATCGTGGTATAACACCTTCATGCCTATACCAAGAGCAATTTTTGCCGTGGCTTGTCCTATTTTTCCAAACCCGACGATACCCAAGGTTTTTCCCCTTAATTCTGTTCCTTTGGCGTATCCTTTTTTTAATTCTTTAAACTTACTATCCCCATCTAATGGCATGTTTCGGTTGGCATCGTATAAAAAACGTACACCTCCATATAAATGCGCAAAAACCAACTCAGCGACTGAGTCTGAGGATGCTTCAGGCGTGTTAATGACAGGAATTCCTTTTTGTTCTGCATATTGAACATCAATATTATCCAAACCAACACCACCGCGACCAATTAGTTTTAAGCCAGGACAAGCGTCTATAATCTCTTTTCTTACTTCGGTTGCACTGCGAACCAAAAGAACTTCAATGTTGTGTTGATTGATGTAATTTGCTAATTGTTCTTGGGCCACATGTACCGATAAAACTTCAAATCCGTTTTGTTTTAATTTTTCAATGCCGACTTGTGAAATGCCATCGTTTGCTAATATTCTCATATTTTTTCTTTGTTGGTTTTTGGTTGATGAGTGTTGGTGGTTAGGTTAAAAAAGTAAGCCTATTTCCAAACCCTAACAACGAATAACAATCAACATTTTTTTAGTTATTTACGTCGCGTACGTAAGATATTTTAGGTGTTCTTGATTTGTTACTCGGGATAGGATGATTTCTTCATAAATCACATCTATCCATTAGCACTTAAAACTTAACATTTAGTTACCCTTTTCGTTCCATCTCACTCATAACATCCACTAAAACGCCAACACTATCTATTGGCAGTGCATTATACATAGAGGCTCTATAACCACCGACAGAACGGTGTCCGTTAATTCCACTAATTCCAGCCTCCTTCCATAAGGCGTCAAAAGAATCTTTTAATTTTTCATCGGTAAGGGTAAAGGTAGCGTTCATGATTGATCTATCTTCTTTTTTAGCAAAACCTTGAAAAACAGGATTTAAATCTATTTCAGAATAGATCAATTGTGCCTTTTTCTCATTGATTTCCTCTATGGCTTTAATCCCCCCCAATTTCTTTAACCACTCTAAGTTTAACATAGAAACGTAGATAGCAAAAACGCAAGGCGTATTGTACATGGTGTCTTTTGCATTAATATAAGCGCTGTAATCTAATATTTTCGGTATTTGACGGCTTACCTTCCCTAAAAGCGCTTCTTTGACAATGACAAGGGTAGTTCCTGCAGGACCCATATTTTTTTGTGCCCCTGCATAAATTAAATCAAACTGAGAAAAGTCAATGACTCTCGAGAAAATATCAGAACTCATATCACAAACCAGTGGCACTTTTGTATTTGGAAAACTTTTCATTTGTGTTCCAAAAATAGTGTTATTCGAGGTCACGTGTAGGTAATCTAAATCGTTCGGGATGCCATACATTTTTGGAATATGATTAAAATTCTCTGCTTTAGAAGAGGCCACTTCAACCACTTCACCGAAAATTTTGGCTTCCTTTATGGCGTTATTACTCCAAGTACCTGTATTTAAATAGCCTCCTTTATTTTCAAGAAGATTGTAAGCCACACGAACAAACTCCATACTAGCCCCTCCAGAGAGGTATAAAGCCTGGTAGCCTTTGTTTTCAAGATCTAAAAGCTCTAAGGCCAGAGCTCTTGCTTTTTCTAAGACGCTTACAAATTCTTTACTTCTGTGCGATATTTCGATTAGTGATAATCCCATACCATTAAAATCTTGAACCGCTTCTGAAGCTTTTAATAAAACTTCTTGGGGCAAAATACATGGGCCAGCACTAAAATTATGTTTTTTCATTTGATTTACTTTTTTAAAGTTGCAAAGGTCTTAATTTTTAGGGGATTTTAAGGGCAATCTGACTAAAATTCTAAGAGTTTTTCAATAAGAAGTCAATCGTATCAACACCATCTGCATAATCATTTAAATTAGGTACTTGTGTTTTTCCAAAGGGTATTTCATTTTTTACCACACCGCTAGCCACAATACATTGTATTTTTTCTTCATCAGACTGTAAGTGAATTAGCGCAGCATCTAGGTCTTCATATTTCTCATAACAAAGGGATGCGATGGGTGAGGCATAGCTTTTGTCTTCTTTCAATATAAGGAAGCCATTATCTAATAATTTAAATTCACTCATTAAGTACACAGCTTTATTATAATCGTAATTATTAGCATATTTTACTTGCTCTACGATCGGATGATACTCATAGATAGCCTTAAAAAAAGCGTCGAAGTCATAATTCTTGGGGACCATGAGTTTAGACACACTTCGACATCCTAAGCCGTAATACCGGAAAATGTCTTCACCTAAAGCCTTTAATTGTTCTGGAGATTCCGTTCCTGTTAAAACAGCAACCGAATTTCTATTTTTTCGAATAATGTGTGGTTTGCCTTTAAAATAATGTTCAAAATAACGCGCCGTATTGTTGCTGCCAGTGGCAATTACCATATCAAAACCGGGTAATTTACCTTCCTTAAAAAAAATGGCATCATTAAAACTTGGTTCAAATTTTATTAACATGTCAGCCACAAAAGGTAATAATACGGTATCGTTTGAAGATAGTTTCACTACGGCCTTATGTCCTGTTATTAATACCGAAAGAAAATCATGAAATCCAACCAAGGGGATATTACCCGCCATGATTAAAGCAATGCTTTTAGCCTCACCTTTTGGCATAAAATAATAAGGAGCGATCCAATTTTGAAGCTGTTCTTGATTCAAAACTTTGGCCCAAGAGGCCAAGCTAAATAAAATGTTTTCCCGGTTAAACCATCCATTTTTATGTTTTGCTAAACTTATTTTTTCTTCAAACTCATTAAAAATAGCTCTTTTATGGACTAGGGTATTCTCAATTTTATCTGCCGAATTGCAAAAATCTTTAAAAAAACTACCCAATTTAACAAAAGCTTCTATTCTTGTTGTAAGGTCTGTCATTATATTTGTATAGGATTGTATTAGGTTTTACCTTTGCACAAAAGTATTGATACTGAATTAAATTCAGCACAAAAGAAAAAGAAAATTATGGCAATTATAATAACAGACGAATGTATTAATTGCGGTGCCTGTGAACCAGAGTGCCCGAATACAGCAATATACGAAGGCGCAGACGAATGGCGCTATAGCGATGGCACCTCTTTGAAAGGAAAAATTGTATTACCTAATGGTAAAGAAGTTGATGCTGATGTCGTGCAAGAACCCATTAGTGACGAGATTTATTATATTTCGCCAGATAAATGTACAGAATGTATAGGTTTTCACGAAGAACCTCAATGTGCAGCTGTTTGTCCGGTAGATTGTTGTGTGCCTGATGATAGTCATGTAGAATCGGAAGAAACACTTTCAGGAAAGCAAAAATTTATGCATCCAAACGGATAATAATTTTTATTCGCTGTAAAAATATAATCCTGAGCTTAGGCTCAGGATTATATTTGTTTAAAAGCCACTTATATTAGTAAGAGTAAAACTATATTTGCACTCGCAAATAAAAAAGATTTCCTTAGATAAGGGAACTGAAAAAAACAGCTAGTAATGAAAGCAGGAATCGTAGGCTTACCAAACGTGGGAAAATCCACTTTATTTAATTGTTTATCAAATGCAAAAGCACAAAGCGCAAATTTTCCTTTTTGTACTATAGAACCTAATATAGGTGTGGTAAACGTTCCAGATGCTAGATTGCAAAAACTAGAAGAATTGGTAAACCCTGAGCGCGTATTACCCGCTACTGTTGAGATTGTTGATATTGCTGGTTTGGTAAAAGGTGCTAGTAAAGGCGAGGGTTTAGGAAATCAGTTTTTAGGTAATATTCGTGAAACCGATGCTATTTTGCATGTGTTGCGCTGTTTTGATAATGACAATATTATTCATGTAGATGGTTCTGTAGATCCTATTCGCGATAAGGAAACTATTGATATGGAATTGCAGTTGAAAGATTTAGAAACTGTAGATAAAAAGCTTGAAAAAGTAAAAAGAGCAGCTAAAACAGGCAACAAAGAAGCGCAAAAAGAAGAAGCGGTACTATTGGCTATAAAAAAAGGCTTAGAGGCTGGGATATCCATTAGAGCCATCGAAATAACAAAAGAAGACCGCAAGGAGTTTGTGCATCCTTTACAATTTATTACTGATAAGCCTGTCATGTACGTATGTAATGTTGATGAAGAATCAGCTGTAAATGGTAACGCTTATGTGGATAAGGTAAAAGCAAATGTGGCCAACGAAAATGCTGAGGTTATCTTTTTAGCGGTAGGAACTGAGGCTGATATTACAGAATTGGAGACCTATGAAGAACGCAAAATGTTTCTTGAAGATCTGGGGTTGACAGAGCCAGGTTCTGGAAAACTAATTCGCGGTGCGTATAAATTACTAAACCTAGAAACGTATTTTACGGCAGGTGTAAAAGAAGTACGTGCATGGACCATCCCAGTAGGAGCAACAGCGCCGCAAGCTGCGGGTGTCATCCATACCGATTTTGAAAAAGGTTTTATTCGTGCTGAAGTAATCGCTTATAACGATTATGTTTCATTTGGAAGTGAAACCAAAGTCAAAGAAGCAGGTAAAATGCGCGTGGAAGGTAAGGAGTACATTGTAAAAGACGGCGATGTAATGCACTTTAGATTTAATGTATAGAATCGAAGCCCCCTAACTCCCAATACTTCGACTACGCTCAGTACAAGCGGGGAACTTTAATGCTTTATGGATAGTCAGAAATTTAGATGATTGGATTTTTTTATTGATATATCATTTCAAATCAACATATTTTCAAATTAAATACTACTTCAAAAACTATTTACTAACGACTAACGCATAACAATTAAATAAATAATTTGTTCAGAAAATCATCCGCAGCAAGTTTTGGGGTTATTTGTGCTATTTTTGGTGTGATTCTTTTCTCCGCAAAAGCTGTCATTGTAAAACTAGCGTACCAATATCAGGTAGACTATTTAACCTTGTTGTTATTTAGAATGGTTTTCTCTTTTCCGTTTTATGTAGCCATTGTCTTCTGGACAAAACCATCTGTACCCAAGGCCATTACCAAAAAGGATTGGCTGTGGTTGATTTTCTTCGGGTGTATTGGCTATTATATGGCTAGTTTGTTCGATTTTATGGGTTTGCAATACCTAAAAGCAGGCTTGGAGCGCATTATTTTATTTATTTACCCGACGATTGTAGTCTTACTTTCTTGGGTGTTCTTTAAAAAGAAATTGACTAAGAATCAATCCATAGCTATATTTGTCACTTACATCGGTGTTTTTATTGCTTTTTGGGATGAAATTGGCCTGCAGGGTGAAGAGGTATTATTAGGGGGTGTTTTAATTTTTTTTAGCGCAGTTACCTATGCATCGTATCTTGTCGGAAGCGGCTGGTTAATCCCCAAATTTGGAATGATACAATTCACTTCCTATGCCATGATCGTTTCTACAATCGCAGTATCTATTCACTTTCTATGGCAAGGAAATTATGATTTGTTTCAGTACCCTTAAGAAGTTTATCTCTTAGGGCTATCGATGGCTATATTTTGCACCTTGATTCCTTCATTTTTAGTATCAGCCGCCATAGAACGACTAGGAGCATCTACTTTTTCTATTTTTGGAAGTTTAGGACCTGTGGCCACTATTATCTTGGCATTTATCTTTTTAGATGAACGGATTACCTCACTTCAAGTTCTGGGCATGTGTATCGTGATATTAGGGGTTACCTTAGTTTCTTTAAAAGGGAAAAAGACTTTGAATTAAGTTGAGATATTTAGATTTTCTCCTTCAAATTAGTGCATTATGACTTCCTATTGGCTCAGCAAACCTTATTTTTAAAGGAACATATTTTCAAATTGTCACACTAATCACCTTCAAACAACAATAACTTTTGTTTCAAAACCCTATTCTCCTTTTCTAAATCAGCAATTTTCTGCATTAAATTGTTCAGGGCATCAATGCCTTCTAAATTAATACCTAAATCGTAATGTAAGCGGCGAATTCGTTCTACTTCGGTGATTTCTTCCTCTAAAATATAGCTTTCATTATCAATCGTTGTTAAGCTGATAAAGCCATACTCGTTTAGATTGGCAATAAAACTATGTTCTATTTTTGTTTGAGTGCAATATAACTGCACTAAAATATAATTTTCAGTAGTCATTAGTTTCTCAATTTAGAAAGTTCAACAAATAGTTTTTTCTCTTCTTCCGATAAATTTTCTGGATTTTTAATTTTTAGAGTGATGTATAAATCACCAAAAACGCCCTCTTTTTTATAAACGGGAAGTCCCTTTCCTTTAATTTTTATCTTCTTATCGCTTTGAGTTTCTGGGCTAATAGTCACTTTTATTTTTCCATTGATGGTTTCAAACACCACTTCTTTCCCTAAAATAGCATCGTATAAGCTAATTTCCTCCGTTTTATACAAATCGCTCCCTAAGCGTTTATAAATGGGGTCTTCACTTACCTTAAAAGTAAGGTATAAATCACCCTTGGGACCTCCTTGAAGTCCTTCGCCTCCTTGCCCTTTAATTTTTATGGTTTGACCGTTTTCAACCCCAGCAGGGATCGTAATCCTAATTTTTTTTGAGCCAAGATCAATGACTTGCTTTTGGGTTTTTAAAATATCCTTAAAATTTAAACTCAAAGTGGCATTAAAGTCTTGCCCTTTAAACTGAGTAGTTCGTTGACCACCAGTTCTAGATTGTTGCCCGCCAAACATAGATTCAAAAAAATCAGAAAAATCACGTTCATTTGATCCCTGAGACCCATAGTTGGGTTGGTTTTGACGTGATCGTTGCTGCCTCTCAGCATTTTCAAAGACATCGGCATGTTGCCAGTCTTTTCCGAACTTATCGTATTTTTTACGTTTTTCAGGATCGCTCAATACTTCATTAGCTTCATTAATTTGCTGAAACCTTTCTTTGGCTTTTTCGTCATTGGGGTTTAAATCTGGGTGGTATTTACGAGCCATTTTTCGATAGGCATTTTTGATTTCAGCAGCTTTTGCCTTTTTGTCTAGCCCTAAAATTTGATAGTAATCTACAAACTCCATATAAAGTTTATTTAAATGAACCCCTAAGTTAAGATTTTTAATACGGCTAAAAAATGCTTAAAATCATATATTTTTTAGAAAAAAAATTTATTCTTTTTTTTTACGATGATGAACTATCAACAAAAGGCTTTTATTTATTGTTGATTACTTTCGGTGGCTGTAGTTTTATCTTTCGGCTACACTTGCTATATTAGCGACTCTTTCGAAGAAACTCCACATATGTCAGAAAATACGCAATACAACGAAGATAATATCCGCTCATTAGATTGGAAAGAGCACATTCGTCTGCGTCCCGGAATGTACATTGGTAAGCTTGGCGACGGTTCGTCGGCAGATGACGGTATTTATATTCTCTTAAAAGAGGTAATTGATAACTGTATCGACGAATTTGTGATGGGTTCGGGGAAAACGATAGACATCAGTATTAAAGATAATTTGGTCACCGTTCGCGATTATGGTCGTGGAATTCCGTTAGGGAAAGTGGTTGATGTGGTTTCTAAAATGAATACAGGTGGTAAGTACGATTCAAAAGCCTTTAAAAAGTCGGTCGGATTAAATGGCGTAGGAACCAAAGCTGTAAACGCCTTGTCTACTTTTTTTAAGGTAGAATCGGCAAGAGAGAATAAATTAAAGACCGCTGAATTTCATCAGGGAAATTTAGTGGAGGAAATAGGACCCGAAGAATCGACCAAACGAAAAGGTACCAAGGTGTCTTTTATTCCGGATGAAATAATTTTTAAAAAATATAAGTACCGCAATGAATATATAGAGCGGATGCTTAAAAATTATGTATATCTAAACATTGGATTAACCATAGTTTTTAACGGTGAAAAATTTACTTCAGAAAACGGACTTAAAGATCTTCTTGAGGATAATAATAACATAGACGATATGTTATACCCAGTCATTCACTTAAAAGGGGAAGATATCGAAGTAGCTATTACTCATAGTAAAACACAATACAGCGAAGAATACCACTCTTTTGTTAATGGACAAAATACAACCCAAGGAGGAACGCACCAAGCGGCTTTTCGAGAAGCTATTGCTAAAACTATTCGTGATTTCTACGGTAAAAATTATGACTCTTCCGACATTCGGAAGTCTATTATATCGGCGATAGCCATTAAAGTAACCGAACCTGTTTTTGAAAGCCAGACGAAAACAAAATTAGGATCAACCGATATGGGCGGAAATTTCCCAACGGTTCGTACGTATATCAATGATTTTATTGGCACCAAACTTGACAATTACTTACACAAGAACCCCGATACTGCAGAAAAATTGCAACAAAAAATTATGCAGGCGGAAAAAGAGCGTAAAGAACTCTCTGGGATTCGGAAATTGGCAAGAGACAGAGCTAAAAAATCGAACTTACACAATAAAAAACTTAGAGATTGTCGTGTACATTTGGCGGATATAAAAAATCCTAGGTATTTGGAAAGTACCCTATTTATAACCGAGGGAGATTCAGCCTCGGGATCTATTACCAAATCACGTGATGTAAATACACAGGCTGTTTTTAGCCTTAGAGGTAAGCCTTTAAACTCTTATGGCATGAGTAAAAAAATTGTCTACGAGAACGAAGAGTTTAACTTGTTGCAAGCCGCTCTAAACATAGAAGATTCTATGGAAGATTTACGCTATAACAAAATTGTAATTGCTACCGATGCCGATGTCGATGGTATGCATATTCGCTTGTTATTGATTACGTTTTTCTTACAATTTTTTCCCGAATTAATTAAAGAGAATCATTTGTATATTTTACAAACCCCATTATTCAGGGTCCGGAATAAAAAACAGACTTTTTATTGTTATAGCCCAGAAGAGAAACAAGCAGCGATGGAAGCCTTGTCTGGAAAGCCAGAAATAACTCGTTTTAAAGGGTTAGGGGAGATTTCTCCAGATGAGTTCCAGCATTTTATTGGCGAAGACATTCGTTTGGAACCCGTAATGTTGGATAAAAATATGTCTATCGAAAATTTATTAGAGTTTTATATGGGTAAAAATACCCCTGATCGTCAGAAATTTATTATCGAAAACCTTAAAGTAGAGCTAGATATTATAGAATCTAACTAATTATAAACCATTGTAATACGAATCTTTCTAGATGGAAGAGAACGAAGCGCTGAACGAAGAAAATACAAACGAACAAGAACCTTTAGAATCTCAAGATACAACACAAGATTCCCTTACGAAAGTAACGGGTATGTACAAAGATTGGTTTTTAGATTACGCCTCTTACGTCATCTTAGAGCGTGCTGTACCTGCTATTGAAGATGGCTTTAAGCCGGTGCAGCGCAGAATTATGCACTCGCTCAAGGAACTTGATGATGGTCGGTACAACAAAGTAGCCAATGTCGTAGGCCATACCATGCAGTATCACCCCCACGGTGATGCTAGTATTGCCGATGCCATGGTACAGATAGGTCAAAAAGATTTATTAATCGACACTCAGGGGAACTGGGGTAACATTTTAACAGGTGATGGCGCAGCAGCATCCCGTTATATTGAGGCTCGATTGTCTAAATTTGGTTTAGAGGTTGTTTTTAGCCCTAAAATAACCGAATGGCAATCTTCTTATGATGGTCGTAAAAAAGAACCAGTAAATTTACCCGTTAAATTTCCATTATTATTAGCCCAAGGTGCAGAAGGAATTGCCGTGGGGCTTTCTACCAAAGTACTTCCACATAACTTTATAGAGCTTATAGATTCGTCTGTTAAATATTTAAAAGGACAGAAATTCACCATTTACCCCGATTTTCCAACGGCGGGAATTATAGATATTTCTGGATATAATGATGGACTTAGAGGAGGGAAAATAAGAGTTCGTGCCAAAATATCTCAATTAGACAAGAATACACTGGTTATTAATGAAATACCTTATGGCACTAATACCTCTACTTTAATAGATTCTATCCTAAAAGCGAATGATAAGGGAAAAATAAAGGTTAAAAAAATAGAAGATAATACCGCCGCAGATGTAGAAATTTTAATTCATTTACCTTCCGGATTGTCGCCTGATAAAACCATAGATGCCTTGTATGCTTTTACAGCTTGTGAATCTTCAATTTCACCTCTAGGATGTATTATAGAAGATAACAAACCACTTTTTATTGGTGTAACCGAAATGTTACAGCGTTCTACAGATTACACTGTAGAGTTGCTAAAGCGAGAGCTAGAAGTGCAATTAAGTGAATTGGAAGAACAATGGCACTTTTCTTCCTTAGAGCGCATTTTTATTGAAAAACGTATCTATCGTGATATTGAAGAAGAAGAAACATGGGAAGGTGTTATTCAGGCCATTGACAAAGGCTTGACTCCCTTCACCAAGCATCTAAAGCGTGTGGTTACCGAAGATGATATTGTTCGATTAACCGAAATTAGGATTAAACGCATTTCGAAATTTGATATTGACAAAGCGCAGCAACTTATTGATAGTCTTGAAGAAAGAATAGCCCAAGTAAAGCACGACTTAGCGAATTTAGTAGACTTTGCAATTGCCTATTTTAAAGATTTAAAAACAAAATACGGTAAAGGTCGCGAGCGTAAATCTGAGATTCGCGTATTTGATGATATTGAAGCTACGAAAGTAGTGATTCGTAACACGAAACTTTATGTGAATAGGGAGGAAGGTTTTGTGGGAACTTCATTAAAGCGTGATGAATATGTAGATGATTGTAGTGATATCGATGATATTATTATCATGACTAAAAGTGGTGAAATGATGGTCACTAAAGTAGATGCTAAAACGTTTGTCGGGAAAAACATTATTCATGTGGCTGTCTTTAAGAAAAAAGACAAAAGAACCATCTACAACATGGTGTATAAAGATGGCAAAAACGGCCCCAGTTATATTAAACGGTTTAACGTAACAAGCATTACTAGGGATAAAATCTACGATTTGACCAACGGAAATCCGAATTCGGATGTGCTTTATTTTTCTGAAAATCCAAATGGAGAAGCAGAAGTTGTTACGGTACTTTTGCGCCAAGCTGGAAGTATCAAGAAGTTGAAATGGGATCTTGATTTTTCAGATGTCTTAATCAAAGGGAGGGCATCAAAGGGTAATATTGTTACAAAATATGCGGTGAAGCGCATAGAGCTAAAAGAAAAGGGTGTTTCTACCTTAAAACCTAGAAAAATTTGGTTCGATGAAGTAGTACGCAGATTAAATGTGGACGGCAGAGGAGAATTGTTGGGTGAATTTAAAGGCGAAGATTTATTGCTGATTGTAACGCAAAAAGGAATTGCAAAAACAATTTTACCAGAACTAACGGCCCATTTTGATGAAGATATGATTGTCTTAGAAAAATGGAATCCCAATAAGCCTATATCGGCCATTTATTACGATGGAGAAAAAGAGCGGTATTATGTAAAACGCTTTTTAATTGAATCGGAAAATAGGGAGGATTTGTTTATTTCTGAACACCCCAAATCGGTTTTAGAGTTGGTTTCTACGGATTGGAGACCTGTTATAGAATTAGAGTTTGTGAAGCAAAAAGGAAAAGATGTAAAACCAAATCAGACTATTGATATTGAAGACTTTATAGCGATTAAAGGAATTAAAGCTTTAGGAAATCAATTGACTACAGATAAGATCAAGAACTTGAATGCTTTAGCGCCTTTGGCCTATGTTGAAGAAGAAGTGGTAGAAACTAACGATATTGAGGTTGTGGATGAGGAGGCTATTTCTGAAGAAAAAAGTACAGACAAAAATGCACCGGCTGATGATGTGGAGGCTCCGAAAAAGAAAAAACCAAATGATGATGACAGTCAACCTACCTTATTTTAAAAATAGCTTAATGTGAAAAGTTTTTTTAGAGAGTTTAAAAGTTTTGCCATAAAGGGAAATTTAATGGATATGGCTATTGGTATCATCATTGGAACCGCATTTAACAGTGTGGTCAATGTTTTGGTAAAAAAAATTATTATGCCACCCTTGTCTTTATTTACAGACGATGTAAATCTTCAGGCCAAAAAGTATGTATTACGAGCGGCTACAGAGGCTAGTGAAGAAGTAGCTATTGGTTATGGAGAAATGATAGAGGTTGTTATTGATTTTTTTATAGTTGCTCTAACCATTTTTGTAGTTGTTAAATTTTTCAATAGGTTTAAATCAAAATCTGAAGATCCTAAAAACACTACGGTTGAAACACCTAAAGATATTCAGCTGTTATCGAACATGGAAAAACTTCTGGAAGAGCAAAATAAATTACTAAGAGAAACTAGAAAATAATTTAAAAGATTAAACAAACTGTTATTTTAAAGTGAATAGTAGTATTTTTAGAAAAAAAATTGAATTTCTATGGATTTAACAAACCCCCTTGTTTACGGTGCGCCTTGTTTTATTATTTTTATTTTATTAGAATTAACGTACAGTAAAACACACGAGGAGCATCATGATTTATACGACTGGAAAGATTTATTTGCAAGTGGTTTTATGGGTGTTGGCTCAGCCATACTTGCTGCTTTGTTAAAAGTGGTTTCGGCCATTTTTATTTTTACCCTTGTATATGAGCTTTTTAACCCTGAAGTTGCTGGAGTTCGAATGAATATTTTAGGCTATGCCTCTTTTGGGTATGCTTGGTATATTTGGGTTCTCTGTCAATTAGCAGACGACTTCACCTATTATTGGTTCCATAGGGCTAACCATGAAATTAGAATTTTATGGGCGGCGCATATTGTACACCATTCTTCTGATAATTTTAATTTAGGAACAGCTGTTCGCAATGGTTGGTTTACACTTTTGTATAAGCCTTTATTCTACATGTGGCTGCCCGCGATTGGTTTTCCGCCAGAAATGGTGGTATTTTGTTTAGGTATTGAGGCTCTATGGCAATTTCAATTACATACGGTTTTACTTCCAAAATTGGGTATTTTTGAGAAATTTATGAATACCCATACCATGCATCAGGTGCATCATGCGCAGAATGTAGAATATTTAGATAAAAATCACGGTGGATTTTTAAATATTTTCGATAGAATGTTTGGAACCTGGTTGCCACTCGATGATGGTATTGATGTAAAGTACGGGGTGATCCATGCGCCTAACTCTAATAACCCTATTGTTATTTTAACCCACGAGTTTAAGGATATTTGGAATGACTTAAAAAAATCACCCAAACTGTCACATAAATTAATGTACATATTTGGTCCTCCTGGCTGGAGTCATGACGGCAGTACTATGACTGTAAAGCAACAGCAAAGAATGTTTAAAGAGCAAAAATCAATGAATCCTGAAATGGCGTATAGCAGGCCTAATTAGCGCTCAATTTAAGTCCTACAATAGATGCTATTAAAGTGGTTAAAAAAAATAATCGCCAGAAATCTGCGGGTTCTTTAAAAACAAATATGCCCATTAAAACAGTGCCAACCGCACCAATACCTGTCCAAACAGCATAAGCGGTTCCTATGGGTAGGTCTCGGGAGACTTTCACAAGGAGCAACATACTTATAACTAAACATACAAGAAAGCCAAAATACCAATAGCTTGCAGTAGCCCCTGTTGATTCTTTTGCTTTGCCTAGGCATGAGGCAAAACCAACTTCAAACAGTCCTGCAATAATGAGTAAAAACCAATTCATAGGTATTTAAATTAATAGCTTAAAACAATGTCTACGCTTTTTTCATTGGTTTCAAAAACAAATTGGCCATTTGAAACGGTAGGTTTTATGGTGCTTTTAAGGATTTGATACTTTTTTTGTCCCGTTTTTTCTGGCAAAATTACAATTAAATCCCAATCAGGATTTTCTTGGGTGACCTTTAAGTGCAATTGATTGTTTTTTTTAGTGTAAAAAACAGCAATTGAATTGTCGGACACAATGACGTTTTCCAAAGAAGCTTCTTGCCAATCATCCGGCATTTGTGGTTTAATTATTATTTTTTTCTGAGCAGCCTGCGGTTGAATGCCAAAAAATTGTTTGACAATCGGGGTGGCAAAGCTATAGATGTTCCAAGCCTGGGTGATCATTCCGTAATCAGGAGAAACTTCATACATACTACCGGGTAGTGCATAACTAAAGGTTCTTGACATGCGTTTTAAATAATTTAACGCTTGGTTAGGTCGGCCGTAATTATTCTCAGCAACAGCTTGCACGCCTGTGGGTAAAGTCATAACAGCTCCGGTATACGAAAAGATTTTGCTTCCTTTAAAAGAATCCTTGTCAGATCCTGCAGATTCGTCTCTGTCTATTCCGGTTACGAAGACTCCAAAAGGGTTCACAAATTGATTAGCGGTATTTAAAGCTCTAATGGCCTTTTCTTGATCCGCAATTTGCATTTCCATAGGCGTATTTACCACCCAATTATGATGTAAAACAAAAGGTCTGGGTTTCTTGGAAGGACTGGCTAAAAGTGATGCTCTAGTTTGTAATAGTTCTGCCACTGACCAAGGTTTTTTCAAGGTATCTGCTCTTACGATAGCGTCTTCAATTAAATGCAAAGCTTGCTGGTCTGTTCCTATAAAATCGGCAAAAGAGTTAAACTCTTCGGACCAAAATTCGGAATTAATTTTCTCTTTTAAAATAGTTGCTATTTTTTTGTATCTCTGATTTAATTCTTTTTTTCCGAGAATTTCGGCCATTTTTGAAGCATCATCAAATGCTTTTTGAGAATAGGTAGCAACGTCAATCATTTCACTATCCAACCCGTGAATTTCCATCATGCCAAAACCATCTGGAAATAAATTACCAGTGGCATCATTTTCTTTTAACAACCAAGTTAGCCCCTTTTCAATCGTCGGAAAATACTTTTTTAGAAATTCAATATCTCCATTCCATTGGTAAATTTCCCAAATCAAAGAAGCAAATTGCGGAGTTTCATTTATATTACCTTTATTGAATACAGCTCCATTAGTAGATACTTCGTGTATAATTCGTCCATTGCCATTCGTAACTTCTGATAGGCTATCTAAAAGTTTTATAGTATTGTATACTGCTTCCGTTTGACCAACGGCCATATATCCTTTCAAGGCATATTCACTATCAACCCCGAACCACCAAGGATAATCTGGGATTCCTGCACTAATACCACTTCCTATTTCAGGGACGGTTCTTACCAACCAGTCTGAATTATATTTTAGCCATTCAAAGGTTTCTTGTAATTGTTTATCGGGAATAGTTAATTTGCTTCGAGAAGCAATTTTCTGGTATCGAGCTTGTTTTTCTTTAAAATAGACGAGACTATTTTCTTTAAGATTTTTATAGGTAGCTAATGCTTTATCCTTAGACGTGTATGAACCAGCTATGATAAATTCTATGGTCTGTTCTTCATTACCTGATACATTTAGGTCATAACTAAGTGTAGCCGATGTTCCTTTACCGGAATAGGGATAAGGCGAAATATGCTGACTTGAAAGTTTACTAGATGAACCAAAAGTTACATACCACGGCTGTAAAGAATCTTTCATCACCCAACTATGATTTTCAGAATGAAACTCGCTTTCATCAGCAGTATCTATCATATCAGTCCGTTCGCCCAGCCATGTAGGCCGCAAATCGCTAGATCCTGTAAAATGAAATGTAAAATTTTGTACTTTATGATCTAGGTTTTTAATGATAAATTGAATCACAAGCCCTTCTTGATCGTCGGGAACAAACTGCCAACGCTCGATAGCTAACTTATTATTTTCTAAATTGTAAAAATGACGGTTCCCAAAAGGATAATTCGTAAATGAGTCTGCTTCTTTTAGTGGGATTAACTGGTTCTCTATATTTAAATCAACTTCAAAACCATCCATTAATTTAATGGGGTGGTTCCAGATACCGCCCATTTCCCCCGCAATATGCCATCCAAGCTCAGGAAACGTTCCGTTTTGATGCCCAACCATATAAACTCTATTGCCAGCAGTTACAAACGGTGAATTTAAATATTGAGATTTTCCAATAATACTGGGACTGTTTTTACTGAGCGTTGCGAAAGTATCCTTTTTTGGAACCTCTTTACATGCAAAAAGTAGGGTTATACTTATAAAGAGATAAATTGATTTCATTTAAAAATGTTTTCTATAAAACTAACTTAAAAAAAGGACAATTTATAAGGGTAAAACAAAACTATACGGCAATAAAGAACTTAAAAGCTATTCAGCAACCTTAATAGCTACTCCTTTTCCTTTGTTGGTTTTGCCTACCAAGCCATATTCAAAAGTATAAGAATCTGAGCTTGTAGCGAGTATTTTGTAATGAATAGGAGATCCCTTATCGCTGGGTTGTAAAACGAACTCACAATTGTTTAACCAGCGCACAGTGGCTGTGTCGATCACATTTTCATAGCTTTCAATGCTGTATTGCTCAGTTCTTTTAAAATGGCTCTTTTTTAAAACACCATCCACTTCGTATTCAAAAGTAAACTCACCTGTTTTAAAGCTTTCGCAATTGCGTTCTGGTTGAAAGCATGCCGTTAAAAAAAACACTGAAAAAACACTGATAAATAATCGATTTGCCATACGGCAAAAATAAAGAATTTTTCTGGCTTGCACCTACAACAAGCATCGAATCTATAGTTTGTTTTGAATGTATTTATGGATGGTAACTTTCAAAGCTTCCGTTATCATAAAAAAGAATCACCTTTTCAACATTCTTTTTGGAATTTGTTTTTGTAAGAGATTTTTCTTCTGAAATTTTTGCACTCGCTTTCATGGGAGTAGGTGTACTTGGTTTTTCCTCTTTATGCGGAAATGACCCTTTCCCATATAATAGCCAGTATAAATTTACCTCAGCAAAGCTGTCTACTATTTTCAAAACAAATTCTAAGCTTGGCTTGTTTCTGCCCGATAATAAATGCGAAATACTAGATCGCTGCACATCAATCTTATCCGCAAAAGAAGATGCGGTTAAACTATAAAAGTCTACTATTTTTTCGATTCTTTTTATAAACTCTTCGGAATTTACCATTGTCATTTTTTTCTGGGGTATTAGCACCTAGTTAGGCCCTTTAATTCATTTCATCAGCAATAATAGTTTAAACTTAAAAAATAGATAAACGTATTTAAATAGTTGAAAGTAAATAACATAAAAAACTAGTATAAATTTTAAGCATAGCCTGTTAAATTACTGTTTACAAATGTATAATAAATGCCGCAATTTACCCCTTTTTATGTTTACAATTGTATATTATATAGTTTACAATTGTAAATAAAATTGAGCTTACTTTTGTTCTTAAATTTTAAGGAATTCATGACGAATTATAAAACTACTCAAGAGACTATTAAGGTAAAAACCATTCAAGGACGTTACATTACGAATGACCATGTTTTTCCTTTTTTAGACGAGCTATCAGACTTGTTTTTGATAGAAACTATTGGGCTGTCTGTTTTAGGCAAAACGATAAAATCGGTCACTTTTGGATCTGGAGCTACTAAAATATTGATGTGGTCTCAAATGCATGGCAATGAGTCGACAAGCACCAAAGCCGTTCTTGACTTTATTAATTTTATGCAAGCATCATCAGATGTAGCGCTTAGCTTATTGCAACAATGTACTTTTAAGGTCATTCCTATTTTAAATCCTGATGGAGCACAAGTATATACAAGAGTAAACGCCAACCAGGTAGATTTAAATAGAGATGCACAAACGAGAACGCAACCAGAAAGCATTATACTTCGAAATACCTATGACATATTTAAACCAAATTATTGTTTTAATCTTCATGACCAACGTACTATTTTTAATGTAGGGGATAGCCAAAAACCCGCTACAGTATCTTTTCTTGCGCCATCACACGACGACCTGCGGAGTATATCAGCATCAAGAGCAGTTAGTATGCAACTTATAGTTGCCATGAATCAAGAACTACAACAGTATATTCCAAATCAAATTGGTAGGTATGATGATGGCTTTAACGCTAATTGCGTTGGTGATACGTTTCAAATGTTAAATACACCTACAATTTTATTTGAGTCAGGCCATTTTGCAAATGATTATGTACGGGAAGAAACCAGAATTTATATTTTTTGTGCCTTGTTAAAAGCTGTAGAAGTTATTGGAGCTGACAACATCGATGCGTATGCTCAAAACGAATATTTTCAAATTCCGGAAAACGGAAAACAATTTTATGATCTCTTGATAAAGAATGCGAACCTCATTAATTCCAAATTTTCTGCGGGCACCGATATAGGTGTCTTGTTTCAGGAAACCCTAGTCGATGGAACGCTAAAGTTTATCCCCGAAATAGCGTATCGTGGTAATCTAGATGGGTATTATGGGCACCAAACCTTTAATTGCATGATAGATGATGAATTAAATAGCCTAAAAACGAACATCGAGGTCTTTAATTTACTCTTGTCTATTGAATAATTTTTTTGAATACTATTAAATCTTTACGTATTTGTTAAAATAATTAAACTTTTATTGAGTTTAATTTCTTAATTCGTTACTTTTGCACAAAATAATACGCTCAAAATGGGAAAAGTAAAATTAGATGAAATAGATCACCAAATTCTGGATATGTTAATAGACAATACCAGAACACCGTTTACGGATATCGCCAAAAAACTTTTAATTTCGGCAGGTACAGTTCATGTACGTGTTAAGAAAATGGAAGAAGCAGGTATCATAAAGGGCTCTTCTTTAACCTTAGATTATGTAAAATTGGGTTATTCTTTTATTGCTTATGTTGGTATTTTCTTGGAAAAAACACATCAAACTAAATTTGTTTTAGAGCGCTTAAATCAAATTCCAAATGTAACTGTGGCGCATATTACCACAGGAAAATTTAATATTTTCTGTAAAATAAGAGCCAAAGATACCAATCATGCAAAAAATATCATTTTTAAAATTGACGATATTGATGGTATTAGCAGAACAGAAACTATGATTTCATTAGAAGAAAGTATCAACGACAAAAAACGTTTGATGCATACTATTTTTAATGAAATGTAATAGTCGTAGTGTATAACATTCTTTAAAATCCTGAACGCAACATGTTTGGGATTTTTTATTTAAAAAATGAATTATTATGAAAATTTCAGATTTAAAAAAGGAAGATTATAATCCCTATTACGGAACCTATATTGCCTATTTAAAAGAGGAAGACCTAAAAAAAGCCTTAAAAGATGATTTGGTTTTTTTTAGAAACTTTATGTCTGGCATGGATGCGGATAAACTTACCTATGCCTACGAAAAGGGTAAATGGTCGGTTGCCGAGGTATTACTTCATGTTATAGATACGGAACGCATTTTTCAATATAGAGCACTTTGTATCGCAAGGAATGATAAAACATCGTTTCCGGGTTTTGATCAAGATGAATATGTGGCCCATGCCGACTCTAATGCTAGAAGTATAGCAGATATTTTAGAGGAATTTACTGCGGTTCGAAATGCGACCATTACATTATTCGATTCTTTTAATGAAGAAGTACTGTTAAAAAGGGGGGAAGCTAGTAATTCTCCGTTGAGCGTTGCCGCCGCAGGATTCATTATTACAGGGCATGTACGTCATCATTTAAAAATTTTAAAGGAGCGTTACATGTAATTAATCGTAATCTTCGTTAGCCTCATATTCATTCTCCAATACTAAATCTATGGCCTTGGGACTATCACTATCTACTTCAGGAATCATCTTGTTTTCTAATTCTTTCTCTATAATGTCATCAAAATTAGCGATAAAATTAGAGAGACTCTTGCTTATTTTTACAAGATAAAGAATGTCATCGGTTTTTACTTCTACGGCTTCAATAAGCTCACCGTGCATGTTTTTAAATTGAATGATATCAGAATCTCCATAGCCGTCCGGATAGGACTCAATTAATTGTAAGGCAACTTCGTGGCTTAACTTTTTGTAATCTACAATTTTACGTAACATAGTTTGGTTTTTTAGTTATACCTAAACTAGATTATTTTTTTAAGACCGATAACTCAGAGTTGTAAAACCGCACTTTTTAGTGTACGAACCTCTTAAACTTTGTAGTAAGCAAATGATTCTTCTAGCAAATCTTGAGCTACTTTAATATCAATGACCGTTTCACCAATACTTTTTAAGAGTACAAAATTAATGTTTCCGTGAGCGTTTTTTTTATCGAACTTTAATAGCTTTAGTATTTCTTGAATATCTCTTGGACTAAACGCAACTTTAGGGTAGTGACTTAAAAAAGTAGTTTTGATGTCTTCTAAATCAGACTTCGGTAGGCCAGTGAGTTTAAAGGACAGAAAACCTTCTAGAATCATTCCAATGGCAATAGCTTCGCCATGTAGTAAAAGCTTATGGTCTTCACTTTCTAAAAAGTAAGATTCGATGGCATGGCCTAAGGTATGACCATAATTCAGCATTTTACGGATATTTTGCTCCGTAGGGTCTTGAAGTACCACTTCATTTTTTATAGCAACAGAATGATAGATAAGTGCATCAATCGCCTCGAAATTCTCTAAAGTTTTCAATTTTTCCCAATACCTAGCATCCTTAATGAGTCCATGTTTCAGCATTTCAGCGAAACCACTTAGCATTTGGCGGTCATCTAAAGTTTTTAAAAAGCTCGAAACCACTACCACCATTGCAGGTTGGTTGATAACCCCTACTTGATTTTTAAGGCTTCCTAAATCAACTCCTGTTTTTCCACCTACAGAGGCATCGACCATGGCTAAAAGAGAGGTGGGCACGTTAATAAAATCAATACCCCTTTTAAATGTGGAAGCTACAAAACCACCTAAATCAGTAATAACCCCACCACCAATATTAATCATCAGGCTTTTGCGGTCCGCGTCTAATTCTGATAATATTTCCCAGATTTGCGTACAGGTTGCTATATTTTTATTGATTTCACCAGATTCAATTTCAATAATCTCATACAGATAATCACCTACAATTTCAGCCATAAAAGGCGCTAAACAGGCGTCGTGTGTATTTTCATCTACTAAAATAAATATCTTAGAATAGTTTTTCTCTGCTAGGTGCCTATTTAGTGCTTGATACGCCAAGGCGTTAAAATGTACGGTGCAAGAAGAAGAAATAATTGATTTCATATGCCAAAATTGTGCTTTTTGATAGCTTTTCACAAGCAAAGTAACAAAAATATTGTCATGGATGCTATTAAAATGGTGGTTACTAAACCCATAAATTGGGTACAAAATAAAGACTATTTTTAGTTATAAGAATACACTTTCAGTACTTATCTTTGGTTCTTTAAATTATTACTAAAAATGAATTCTATTTTTGAGAATACTGCAACTGCATTTGCTTTAAAAACTGATGCAGAACTAGAACGGGCCTATTTTTTGTTTAAAATGATCTCTATTGAACCATTGGTTAAAATAGGAACAGCAATGACGAATTTCGCGATAAAAGCGCATTTGCCTGTAGAAGGTTTAATTAGAGCTACCGTTTTTGACCATTTTTGTGGAGGAGTAAATGAAAAGGATTGTATGCCAGTAGTTGATAAATTGTATTCTAAAGGCGTTTCTTCTGTTTTAGATTATTCTGTCGAAGGTAAAGATTCTGAAGATCCTTTAGACGATGCGCTTGAAATGGTGCTGAAAGTGTTAGATTTTGTCAAAGAAAAAGAAGCCATTCCCTTTGCCGTATTTAAACCTACGGGTTATGGAAGAACTTCACTTTTTAAAAAGGTAAATGCAGGCAAAAAGTTAACCGAAGATGAAACTGCAGAATGGGGTAGAGTAGTTGCGCGTTATGATAAAACCTGCAAAAAAGCTTTTGATTTAGATGTAGCCCTATTAATTGATGGGGAAGAAAGCTGGATTCAAGATGCAGCTGATGCTTTGGCAGAAGAAATGATGATGAAATACAACAAAAAGAAGATCGTTGTTTTCAATACCCTACAGCTTTACCGATGGGATCGATTAGATTATTTAAAAAAACTAGAACAAAAAGCAAGTAAAGAAGGTTTTAAGATCGGAATGAAACTGGTTCGTGGTGCTTATATGGAAAAAGAAAATGAAAGGGCTATTGAAAAGGGATATCCCACTCCAATTTGTGGCTCTAAACAAGCCACTGATGAAAATTTTGACACCGTGGTGGCCTATATGATGAATCATTTAGCGTCTATGGCTATTTATATGGGAACTCATAATGAGTTAAGTTGCCTTAAGTTGATGGAACTTATGACGCAAAATACCATAGCGCCTAATCATGAAAATATTTGGTTTGGACAATTATATGGTATGAGTGATCACATTTCTTTTAATTTGGCAGAACGAGGCTATAATGTGTCTAAATACCTGCCCTTTGGACCTGTTCGCGATGTAATGCCGTATTTAATTAGAAGAGCAGAAGAAAACACATCGGTAGCCGGGCAAACAAGCCGAGAACTTACCTTAATCAAACAAGAGCGTAAAAGAAGGAAAATTTAGTAAAGAGGGTAGTGGTTGGTTTTTAAAAAAAAGTTCAAGTTCACACTTCGACTTCGCTCAGTGCAAGAGTTCAAGTTCAAAAAAAGTAGAACGTATAAAAGACTGTGTATTAAGAAAAAACACAAAAATAAAAATACGAAGTGCTAGGTGTAACTTTTTATACGCATAACTATTTAAATATTTCTTAGAATAGTTTTGGGTGAAAAGTTTCAGGTTTGTTTTTTTTAGCTTTACATACTTGAAAATTTCTTGTATTGGATAGTTTAATTTTACATCTTCAACTAACAACTAACAACTAACAACTAACAACTAACAACTAACATTATTCAATCTTTTCGATTAGAATTTTTTTAGGACAATTGATAACGGTTAGCGTTTGAACCCCTTTTTCTTTGGTTTCGTGCACTATTTTATACGTTCTACAGGGCTCAGATTTTGTATCACTATTTTTAAAATCGACATCACCATCGGTAAAAAAAGCTTTTATGCTCAAGGAGTCTGTCACCCCTGATGCCATCATCTGAGTTACTTCATCAGAATACCCGTATGCTTTAGATCGCATGTCTTTTAATACCCTACAGTTAGGAAAATAACAAAACTCGGTACCGGTTTCTTTTGCTTTATTCTGAAAAAAGAACACTACAAATACAATTCCAATAGAGAGACCAAAAATGAAGAAGCTTAATCGTTTTAAGAATGACATGTATAAAATTTAAAAAATAAGAAAATTAATATCGTTGTAGGAAAGATCGAACCATTCGCCCACAGATTTATTCGTTAAAATACCACGGTAAAAATAGAGTCCGTTTCGCAAGCCTTTATCAAAACGCAAGGCATTTTCTATACCGCCATCTTCACCTATTTTTAAAAGGTAAGGGGTAAAAATATTACTGATAGATATTGAAGCCGTTTTAGGGTAGCGCGACGGAATGTTTGGAACTGCATAGTGGAGCACTCCATATTTTTCTTTTGTTGGTGCATCGTGACTAGTGATTTCACTCGTTTCAAAACAGCCCCCCATATCGATGCTCACATCTATAATTACAGCCCCTTTTTTCATCGATTCAACCATAGTCTTGGTGACTATAACTGGAGATCTATCTTTGCCTCGTACAGCGCCTATGGCGACATCGCAACGTTTTAAAGCTTTTAGCAAATTTTTAGGTTGAATGGTAGAGGTATAGACCGTTTGGCGTAAGTGTGCCTGAATATTTCTAAGTTTGGTAATCGAATTATCGAAAATTTTAACGTTGGCACCTAAGCCAATGGCAGATCTTGCTGCAAACTCTCCAACCGTACCAGCACCAATAATCACCACCTCAACAGGAGGAACACCACTGATGTTTCCAAACATAAGTCCGTTTCCTTTGTTGGTATTCGCCATAATTTCAGAGGCAATAAGTACCGATGATATTCCGGCAATTTCACTGAGTGAACGTACGGCGGGGTATTTTCCATCGTCATCCATGATATATTCAAAAGCAATAGCAGAAATTCGTTTTTGAGCTAAGGTTTCAAAATACTTTTTAGATTGGGTTTTAATTTGAAGCGCCGAGATTAATGTCGTTTGCGGATTCATTAACTCTATTTCAGCTAAAGTTGGCGGTTCTACTTTTAACAGAATTGAACAGCCAAATACTTTTTTGGTATCACGGGTAATTTCGGCCCCGGCATTTGTGTAGTCTATGTCTGAGAAATTTGCCCCTTCTCCAGCACCAGCTTCCATCAAAATTCGATGTCCGTTGGCAGTTATGGCATTTACGGCGTCTGGTGTTAAACAAATACGTTTTTCTTGGTATTGGTTTTCTTTAGGGATTCCTATAAAAAGTTCTCCTTTTTGGCGTAAAATTTCTAAAGTTTCTTCTTGTGGAAGTAGCTGTTGTTTGCTGAATGGTGAACTAGGCTGATTCATAGTTAGGATACACAAGTTGTAAATTATAACTCTATTTATAGCTTACTACTTTTCATATAACAAAGTAGTAGCAACAAATTTACAACTTTTTATTAGTGAAACCCTATTTTAAAAATAGCGCTTATGAATTACTATGGGTACAACAGGTATTGTTGAGTCTAAGGTTGATTTGAAGTCGTTTGAGCCTCTTTTTCTTTTTGTAATCGCTCTTTTTCTTTGTAAACCTTTAATTCCGCATCCATGGCGTCAAGGTCAATACCTAAAACATGTTTATCAAATAATTTTACCCGAATAAAGTAAACAAAAGGAGTTACTACCATCATGATAGGTATCAACCAGAATATTTCAACTTCATCTATTATGTTCGTATCTTGAGCAAATGCACTAAAAATTTGAAATGAGTACATGGCTATAGGGATTAGAATGATGTGATACCACCAATGTTTACAGGTAAAAAACCAAAGTATTAAAAGCATAAGTGGTATGAGTTTACCCATAATCAACCACATGGTAACATATATGCTTAAATTAAATTTACTCTCGTAATCGAAAAGCCATGTATTATAAATGGGTTCGTCAGGAAAATACTCATAAATATAAAATAAATAAGGGGTGATGGCTATTAAAAGCGCAACAACGCTCCCAATAAGAATGCTTTTTGATTTTTTTTTCGTACTTAATTTATTACTCTTTTGATTCATTCTTAATTTTTGATCAACAAATTATCACGTATACATAACAAAAAAAAAGAGTTTCTAGTATATAGAAACTCTTTTTTTAAATGGTAATTTTTTAATTATCCGTTTGCTGGAACTTTGATTCTTGTTTTCTCTATTCCGTTTGCTGGCACTTTAATTCTTGTTTTTTCAATAGCATCATTCTCGTATGCAGCATCATCAGATGCGCTCGTAGAAGTGCAAGATGTTAAGGCAAAGCAAGCTACTGCTGCTAATGCAAAAAAGGTCTTTTTAGTGTTCATTTTAATTTGGTTTTTTTAAATTAATTTCATTCTCAGGTCAAATGTAGGAAAAAAATTACTAATTCCTTGCATTTGAACGATAAAAATATGCCTTTTAACCTAAAAAACAAACATTTTGTCGAAAAAAATGCAGTTCATCGAAAAATATACAATAAAAATATCGGTGATTGGTTGGATTAAAAACTAACTGTGAATTCAGTACCCTAGTTTAGCATTAGGTTTGTTTTAGCGCTGCCTTTTACCTTTAAAATACAACTGAAATTTTTAAAATTGTGTCAAAGAACAACTTCAAGCTTAGGGCGACTAGCTATACCATTTCAAGCATCCTCATTTTTTCATCTATAATTTCCATATAGATATGGGTCACCTCATCAGGTAATAAGGAGGTTATTTTTTCTGGCCACTCCATAAATACCCAGGTATCGCCATATAAATAGTCTTCAATACCAAAATCTAAAGCTTCACTTTCGTCGTTTAAGCGATAAAAATCAAAATGATAGGCCAAAACAGTACCATTTGCCTTGTGGTATTCGTTAACAAGGCCAAAGGTAGGGCTACTCACTTCTTCCTGGCTGCCAAGTTCTTTGACAATAGCTTTAATAAGGGTTGTTTTTCCTGCGCCCATAGTGCCGTGAAAACAAAGCTTTTTATGGATAGCCGTGTTCACAATGTATTGTGCTATTTCCGGTAGTTGGCTTTGGGTATATTGTTTTTTCATGTACTGCTAATTTTACCGCGGCTCCATCACCACAAACGGAATAATCATTTCTTCTAAAGATACTCCACCGTGTTGATAGGTGTTTCGGTAGTAACTCACATAATGATTGTAATTGTTTGGGTAGGCAAAAAACAAATCGTTCTTCGCAAAAATAAAAGAACTGCTCATATTAATACTAGGTAAATACACCTCTGATGGTTTTTTAGCTTCATACACGTCTTTTTTCTCGTAGGATAAGCTTCGACCTGTTTTGTAGCGTAAATTTAAACTGGTCTCTTTGTCGCCTACTACTTTCGAAGGCTGCTTAACGTTGATGGTACCGTGATCTGTGGTAATGATTAGTTTTTGACCCATTGTTTGCGCTTGCTGGATAATTTCTAATAAGGGCGAATTTTTGAACCAACTCTGAGTTAAAGAGCGATAGGCTTTATCATTAGAAGCCAATTCTTTAATTACTTCCATTTCGGTTTTAGAATGGCTTAACATATCTACAAAATTGTAAACGATAACGGTTAAATCGTTCTTTTTCTGCGTTTTATAGTTCTGTGATAATGTTTTACCTTGTTTTAGACTACTGATTTTATGGTATTCCCAAGTAAGGTCTAAGCCTAGTCGTTTTAATTGAGCCCCTAAAAATTCGGCTTCAAATAAATTTTTACCTCCATCTTCAGTATCATTCTTCCACCAATCGGGATATTTTTTTTCCATATCCAAAGGGGTCAAGCCAGAAAAAATTGCATTTCTGGCATATTGAGTGGCCGTGGGTAAAATACTGTAATAATTAGTTTCTTTTTTCTTTTTAAAAAATGGCGTTACCGTATCTTCAAAAGCAAGCCACTGATCATAACGCAGATTATCAATAACCACCAATAAGGTGGGCTGTTCTTTTAACTCTGGTTTTACAAGTTCTTTAAATACCGTGTGCGAAAGTATGGGTCCATCAGGATCGGTAAACCAATCTTCATAATTTTTATCTATAAATTTCCCGAATTGATTGTTGGCTTCTACTTTTTGAGATTCTAATATTTCGAACATGCTAGAATCTTCAATTTCTTCTAAGCGCAATTCCCAAGAAACTAATTTTTTATACAACTCAGCCCATTCGTTGTGCGAGTTTACCATGGACAAGTCCATCGCAATTTTTCTGAATTCTTGTTGGTAATTCGATGTTGTTTTTTCAGAAACTAAGCGCGAATTGTCTAAACTCTTTTTTAAGGAAAGTAATATTTGATTTGGGTTAACAGGCTTTATTAAGTAATCTGCTATTTTAGAACCAATAGCTTCATCCATGATGTATTCCTCTTCACTTTTGGTAATCATCACAACGGGTAGGGTGGCATCCATTGCTTTTAATTCTGTCAAGGTCTCCAATCCGGAAATTCCAGGCATGTTTTCATCAAGGAATACAATATCGAACCTAGTTTTAGCAACTTCTTCTAATGCTTCTTGTCCACTTTTACAAGTGGTTACGGTATAGTTTTTACTCTCAAGGAATATAATATGCGACTTCAATAAATCGATCTCATCATCAACCCACAATATGGTTATAGTATTCATGTATATTTTTTTCTAGTGATTAGTAGTTAGTAATTAGTAGTTAGTGGTTCGTATTTAGTTTATTAAATTGAGGCACTTTTCTATGTCTTTTAAACTTGCTATTATCAGAATAAACCATCTCATTAAATTTTATTTCTTCTCCTTTGGAGAGGTCAGAAATGTTTTTTGGCAGTTCTGGGTGAGGCAAAATAATTTAATTTAAAAAATTAGTCCTTTTAAATTAATCTTGGTGTCAAATAAAATTATTTTCAAAAATACATTTAAAACACCGTTCTTAAAATCAATTCTATAACTTTGACAAACTTAGTCACCAAATACAAAAATACAAATAGTGCAAAAGTCAAAAAAGCTTGAGATTTTCAATGATCCAATCTACGGATTTATAAATATCCCCAACGATTTAATTTTTAACCTCATTGCTGAGCCTAGTTTTCAACGATTGCGAAGAATTTCTCAAATGGGACTCTCGTATTTAGTATATCCAGGCGCACATCACACCCGTTTTCATCATGCTATAGGCTGTATGCATTTAATGCAGCAAGCGATACAAGTCCTTAAAATTAAGGAGGTTGACATTAGTCCAGAAGAAGAAACAGGACTCTTATGTGCTATTTTATTGCACGATATTGGTCACGGACCTTTCTCCCACGCTATGGAGCATAGTATAGTAGCTGGGGTGAGTCATGAGCATATTTCACTCTTGTACATGGAAATGCTCAATAAAAAGTTTAACGGAAGTTTAACAACCGCTATCGCTATTTTCAAAAGAGAACATCCTAAAAAATTCTTAAATCAATTAGTATCTAGTCAGCTAGATGTAGACCGATTAGATTATTTAAAGCGCGATAGTTTTTACACAGGCGTAGCGGAGGGCAATATAAATTCAGAACGATTATTAACGATGTTGAATGTCGTCGATAACCATTTAGTGCTTGAAGAAAAGGGGATTTACTCTGTAGAAAAGTTTTTAATGGCCCGTCGCTTTATGTATTGGCAAGTATATCTTCATAAAACGGGTATCGTTGCGGAACAATTGTTAATAAGTGTTTTAAAAAGAGCTAAAGAACTACTCGCAAAAGGTGAAATATTACAGTGCAGTAGTGCGCTATTATTTTTTATGAGCCATAAAGTAACTAAGGCTAATTTTAGTGATGACGATTTAATCCTCTTTGCACAATTAGACGATGTTGATGTTTTAGCAGCGATTAAAGCGTGGCAAAACTCTAAAGATGTCGTTTTATCGATGTTGTGTACGATGATTATTAATAGAAAATTGTTGCATATAAAAATAAAAAATAAACCCATTGATGAGCAGAGGCTGCACAAACAGCGTACTACACTAATGGATACTTTGAATCTTACGGCGCATGAAGCCAACTACTTCGTGTTCTCTGGAGCCCTAGAAAATCAGGCCTATAGCCAAGAAAATCAGCCTATTCATATTCTTAAAAGTAATGGTAAAATCACCGATGTGGTACAAGCATCGGATCAACTCAACCTAAAGATGCTTTCAAAAAAAATAAGAAAGTATTATATGTGTTATCCTAAACTTTCTGTTTAACTATTTTTGTTACTTTTGCCTTTATGAAATTTACAGCTGGTCAAATTGCAGGAATTTTAGAAGGAGAACTTGAAGGTAATCCAAATATTGCTGTTGATAAATTAGCAAAAATTGAAGAAGGTGAACAAGGTTCGCTAACTTTTTTAGCTAATCCTAAGTACACACCACATATATATACGACGAAGTCTTCCGTGACTATCGTCAATAAAGATTTTGTAGCGGAGCATCAATTAACAACAACGTTAATTAAGGTAGATGACGCTTATGAATCATTTTCAAAAATCTTAGCGTATTACAATCAAGTAAAAAACAATAAGGTAGGCATTGAGAGTCCATCGTATATCGCTGCGTCATCAACATACGGTAGTGATTGCTATGTGGGTGCTTTTGCTTATATTGGTGAAAACACAAAAATTGGCAATCAAGTAAAGATTTACCCTAATGCCTATGTAGGTGATAATGTTATTTTGGGAAATAATGTGATAGTTTTTGCAGGGGCTAAAATTTATTCAGAATCTGTAATTGGTAATAATTGTGTGATACATAGTGGTGCTATTGTAGGTTCAGATGGCTTTGGTTTTGCGCCCAAGGCAAATGGTGAATTTACAAAGATACCACAGACAGGCAACGTGATCTTAGAAGATAATGTAGATGTAGGTGCAGGAACCACTATCGATAGGGCTACCTTAGGTTCAACGATTTTGCGCAAAGGGGTGAAGTTAGATAATCAAATCCAAATTGCACACAATGTTGAAATTGGAGCCCATACTGTAATTGCAGCTCAGACAGGAATTGCGGGTTCAGCGAAAATTGGAAGTCATTGTATGATTGGTGGACAAGTAGGTATTGTAGGGCACATTACCATTGGTAATGGTGTTAGAATACAGGCACAGTCGGGTATTGGTAGAAATATAAAAGACGGTGAGATCATTCAAGGTTCCCCCGCTATAAACTACGGAGACTTTAACAAGTCGTACGTACATTTTAAGAATTTACCGAAGATAGTTAATAGAATTAATGAATTAGAAAAAAAGATTGGCCGTGAGTAACAAAAAACAACGAACAATTGCGAAAGAGGTTACCCTTTCAGGTGTAGGATTGCATACTGGAGAAAACGTAACCATGAAATTTATACCAGCTCCTGAAAACCATGGCTATGCGTTTAAGCGTGTAGATCTTGAAGGCGAGCCCATAATTGAGGCAGATGCTAACTATGTGGTCAATACCCAAAGGGGTACAAACTTAGAAAAAAGAGGCGTTAAAATTCAAACCTCAGAGCATGTACTTGCAGCTTTAGTAGGTCTTGAAATTGATAATGTTTTAATTGAGCTAGATAGCCCTGAGCCCCCCATTATGGATGGTTCTTCTAAGTTTTTTGTTGAAGCTTTAGAAAAAGCCGGAGTGGTAGAGCAGGTAGCGGACCGTGATGTATATGTGGTAAAAGAAGTTATTTCGTTTAAAGATGAGGCAACGGGCAGTGAAATTACCATTATTCCTTCGGATGACTACCAGGTGACCACTATGGTCGATTTTGGCACAAAAATTTTAGGTACTCAGAATGCCACTTTAGAACGTTTGTCTGATTTTAAAACAGAGATTTCTTCAGCGAGAACTTTTAGTTTTTTACACGAGCTCGAAATGCTTCTTGAAAATGGATTGATAAAAGGGGGTGATTTAAACAATGCCATCGTTTATGTCGATAAAGAAATTTCTGATGCCACCATGAAAAAGCTAGAAAAAGCTTTTAATAAGAAAAAATTATCCATTAAGCCAAACGGCATTCTTGATAATTTAACCTTGCATCACCCCAATGAAGCGGCACGTCATAAATTACTTGACGTTATTGGAGATTTGGCCTTAATTGGTTCAAGAATACAAGGAAAGGTAATTGCGAATAAGCCAGGACATTTTGTCAACACGCAATTTGCTAAAAAATTATCTAAAATTATAAAATTTGAAAAAAGGAATAATGTTCCGCAATACGATTTAAATCAACCTCCGTTGATGGATATTCATAAAATTATGGAAGTACTACCTCATAGGCCTCCATTTTTATTGATAGATCGTATTATAGAACTTTCTGACACCCATGTTGTGGGGATGAAAAATGTGACCATGAATGAAGATTTTTTCATTGGTCATTTTCCAGGCGCACCGGTAATGCCAGGTGTCTTGCAGGTTGAGGCTATGGCGCAAACAGGAGGTATCTTAGTGTTAAGTACCGTGCCAGACCCAGAGAATTACCTTACTTTTTTCATGAAAATGGATAATGTAAAATTCAAACAAAAAGTACTTCCGGGTGATACCTTGATATTTCATTGTAGTTTAATTACACCTATCCGTAGAGGAATCTGTCATATGCAAGCCTATGCATATGCAAACAATAAATTAGTTTGTGAAGCAGAATTAATGGCGCAAATAGTAAAATCAAAATAGCATGAATCAACCACTTGCATATATTCACCCAGGAGCCAAAATTGCTAAAAACGTTGTTGTGGAACCTTTTACGACGATCCATAATAACGTAATCATAGGCGACGGAACTTGGATTGGTTCTAACGTGACCATCATGGAAGGCGCTAGAATTGGTAAAAATTGCAACATTTTTCCAGGTGCCGTAATTTCTGCACCTCCTCAAGATTTAAAGTACGAGGGTGAAGAAACGACTGTAATTATTGGCGATGGCACAACGATCAGAGAGTGTGCTACCATACATAAAGGAACTTCAGACCGCATGAAAACCGTGATTGGCAAAAACTGCTTAATTATGGCGTATTGCCATGTGGCTCATGATTGTTTAGTAGGAGATAATTGTATTTTTTCTAACAATTCTACCTTGGCAGGTCATGTGACTATTGGAGACAATGTTATTTTAGCAGGCTTGGTCGCTGTGCATCAATTTGTATCTATTGGGCAGCATGCTTTTGTTACGGGAGGTTCTTTAGTGCGTAAAGACGTGCCACCTTATGTAAAAGCAGCGAGAGAACCACTGTCCTATGTAGGGATAAACTCCGTTGGCTTAAGAAGACGCGGTTTTACTTCAGAAAAAATAAGAGAAGTTCAAAATATTTACAGAATTCTATACCAGAAAAACTACAACAATTCGCAAGCAGTGCAAATTATTGAGGCTGAAATGGAGGCTACACCGGAACGTGATGAAATTCTTCAGTTTATCAGAGATTCACAACGCGGTATTATGAAAGGCTATTTTAGTACCAATTGAAATAACGCTTCGACTCCGCTCAGTGCAAGAGTTCAAGCACAAGTTTTAGTATCAAGTTAAAAAAAATACGAACCTAGAAGTACTAAGAACGATATTTATAAAAAAGGTAGGAATTTATTTATTCCTTAGTTTTTTAAAAACAAGCAACAATCATTAACAATTTTAAACTTCAAACCTTAAACAAGGAACAAGAAACCAACAAAATATGGCATCAACATCAGATATTAGAAAAGGATTATGTATACGTTACAATAACGATATTTTTAAAATTATTGAATTTCTGCACGTTAAGCCAGGAAAAGGCCCTGCTTTTGTAAGAACAAAATTAAAGAGTGTAACTACAGGTAAAGTCTTAGACAACACCTTTTCTGGAGGTAGTAAAATTGAAGATGTTAGGGTAGAAACACGTTCATACCAATACCTTTATCCTGAGGGTGACACGTATCATTTTATGAATACGGACGATTATAATCAAATTACATTACAGGAAAGTGCCTTAGACGCACCAAATTTATTAAAAGAAGGTACTATCGTAACGGTACTCTTTAATACGGAAGATGCTATGCCCTTATCTGTGGATATGCCGGCAAGTATTGTGTTAGAAGTAACCTATACAGAACCAGGTGTAAAAGGGAATACGGCCACAAATGCTACAAAACCTGCAAAAGTAGAAACCGGTGCAGAGGTAAACGTACCTTTGTTTATTAATGAGGGTGATAAAATTAAAATAGATACAGCAACTTGTTCTTACATGGAAAGAGTGAAAGAGTAAGCCCCCTAACCCCCAAAGGGGGTATGTAATATTTTAATGTCTAATGGGAACAAATTGCTTATTGAAAAATATAGAGTTTTAATCTTCACCTAACAACTAGAACCTAAAACAATGAAATTTCCAATTCCATATTCCCTAGGCCAAATTGCGAGCATCATTCAATCGGAATTTATCGGCCATGAAGATTTTAAAGTTTTGGGCATGAATGAAATTCATGTGGTGGAAGCGGGTGATATTGTATTTGTAGATCATCCAAAATACTATGATAAAGCGCTAAGCTCGAAGGCCACAACTATTTTAATCAATAAAAAAGTAGCCTGTCCAGTAGGAAAGGCTTTGTTGATTTCTGATGATCCCTTTCGCGATTTTAATAAGCTGACGAATTTCTTTAAACCCTTTGAGAAGTCTCTTTTACCCATAGCAGCTTCAGCTAAAATTGGTAAAAATACCATTATCCAACCTGGTTGTTTTATTGGAAATAATGTAGTGATTGGGGATAATTGCCTGATACATGCGAACGTGTCTATTTATGACAATTGTATCATCGGAAATCACGTAACCATACATGCGGGAACGGTTATAGGCGCTGATGCCTTTTACTATAAAAATCGTTTGGAAGGTTTTGATAAATTAATTTCAGGAGGTAGGGTAGTGATTGAAGACCATGTTGATATTGGTGCCCTGTGTACCATAGACAAAGGGGTTACAGGGGATACCACCATACAACAAGGAGCAAAAATAGACAATCAAGTACAAATTGGACACGATACCGTTATCGGCAAAAAATGTTTAATTGCCTCACAAGCGGGGATAGCTGGTTGTGTTATTGTAGAAGATGAGGTTACCCTATGGGGGCAAGTAGGCGTTACGAGTGCCATAACCATCGGAAAAAAAGCAGTGGTATTAGCCCAATCTGGCATATCAAAATCTTTAGAAGGGGGAAAAACGTATTTCGGCAGTCCGGCTGAGGAAGCAAGGGAAAAACTAAAACAATTAGCCCACGTAAAAAGAATACCAGAAATTTTAAAAAAAATTGAAAAGTAAATAAGCTTAAGAAATACTTTAGTAATTGTTTTCAATGCTATATTTTTGCAAAGCAATAATTAATACAGATATAACATGAGTGTTTTAGTTAATAAAAATTCCAAAATAATTGTACAAGGTTTTACAGGAAGTGAAGGTACTTTTCATGCAGAACAAATGATCGAGTACGGCACCAACATCGTAGGAGGTGTAACCCCAGGTAAAGGCGGACAAGAACATTTAGGAAGACCAGTTTTCAATACAGTTTTAGAAGCTGTTGAAAAGGCAGGCGCTGACACCACGATTATATTTGTACCGCCAGCATTTGCTGCAGATGCGATTATGGAGGCTGCAAATGCAGGTATTAAAGTTATTATCACAATCACAGAAGGTATTCCTGTTGCAGATATGGTAAAAGCGGCCAACTATATTAAAGGTATGGATTGTCGCTTAATTGGGCCTAATTGTCCAGGTGTTATAACTCCGGGAGAAGCCAAAGTAGGTATCATGCCAGGTTTTGTTTTCAAAAAAGGAACTGTAGGTATTGTTTCAAAATCAGGAACCTTAACCTATGAAGCTGCAGACCAAGTAGTGCGTCAAGGTTTAGGGATAACAACAGCTATTGGTATTGGTGGTGATCCAATTATTGGAACAACAACAAAAGAAGCGGTTGAATTATTAATCAATGACCCTGAAACTGAATGTGTGGTGATGATTGGTGAAATTGGCGGTCAATTAGAAGCTGATGCTGCAAAATGGTACAAAGAAAGTGGAAGTAAAAAACCTATTATAGGGTTTATAGCTGGTGAAACAGCTCCTGCTGGTAGAACAATGGGGCATGCTGGTGCTATTGTTGGTGGTAGTGATGACACGGCACAAGCTAAAAAGAAAATCATGAGAGAATGTGGTATTCACGTCGTAGATTCTCCTGCTGAAATAGGATTGAAAGTAAAAGAAGTGATGGGGTAAACTTAGGTTGAACTCTACTACATATAATTCCGTTTATACTGAAAATGTTTCAGTTTAGACGGAATTTTTTTCGTTAGTATATAAAACAAAAGGTATATTTGAATTTGAAGCTCGAACAGCTTTGAAAATTGAAATCGTCATTGGTAACATTTTAGTGTACCAGAGAAAGCGTATTTAGATCGTCGTATAAAAAATAATAAAAGTAAACAGATGAAACTATTAGAAGGTAAAAACGTCATTATAACAGGAGCAAGTAGAGGTATAGGTACAGGAATAGCACAAGTATTTGCAGATCATGGTGCAAATGTTGCATTTACTTATAGTTCTAGTGAAGCACCTGCTATAGCTTTAGAAAAAGAATTAACAGCTAAAGGAGTTAAAGCCAAAGCGTATAAAAGCAATGCGGCAAGCTTTAGCGATTCAGAAGCTTTAGTCGCTAGCGTTTTAGAAGATTTTGGTGGTGTTATTGATGTTTTAATTAACAACGCAGGAATTACTAAAGACAATTTACTAATGCGTATGTCTGAGGAAGATTTTGATTCAGTTATAGATATCAATCTAAAATCAGTTTTTAATATGACCAAGGCTGTGCAACGTACCATGTTAAAGCAGCGTAAAGGCTCCATCATTAACATGAGTAGTGTGGTGGGTGTCAAAGGAAATGCAGGGCAGACCAACTATGCAGCTTCAAAGGCGGGTATGATTGGGTTTACCAAGTCTGTCGCTTTAGAATTAGGCTCTCGTAATATCCGGTGCAATGCCATTGCTCCTGGTTTTATTGAAACAGAAATGACCGATAAGTTAGATGCGAAAGTAGTGCAAGGATGGAGAGACGGTATTCCTTTAAAAAGAGGTGGATCTCCAGAGGATATAGCAAATGCTTGTTTATTCTTTGCTTCTGATCTATCAGCCTATGTGACAGGTCAAGTTTTAAATGTTGATGGGGGCATGCTGACCTAAGTAGAATTTATTTTTGTACCACACTAAATTATGCAATTACAATCCATACTATTCCTAATTTTGGCTGCCTTAGTAGCCTTGGCAATAGTTGGTTTTCAATATTTTTACAAAAAGGAAAAGGGAGGGAAAACTATCGTTTACCTCTCTTTTTTTCGTTTTATTGCCTTGTTCGGATTGTTTGTTCTACTTATAAATCCTAAACTCACCAAAAAAAGTATTACGGTTGAAAAGACCAACTTAGTTGTATTGGTAGATAACTCATCATCTGTTCGTGAGTCAAAAAATCTACTAGAAACTAGTATAGAAGAAATTACATCAAATTCAGGGATTCAAGAAAAATTTGCGATTCAAGAATATAGCTTTGGCGAAGATTTACAGGCTTTAGATAGTCTAAATTTTCAAGAAAAAAACACTGATATTTCTAAAGCTTTAAGTGCTATTTCTGATATTTATAACACGACGAATACCGTTGTTTTGCTACTTTCCGATGGAAACCAAACCATTGGAGATGATTATGAATTTTATGGCAGTAGGTTAAAATATCCCGTATATCCCATGGCTATTGGCGATACAACGAAGTATGAAGATGTGTTTATACATCAAGTAAATAGCAATAAATATGCTTTTTTAAAAAATAAATTTCCTATTGAGTTTTTTGTCAGCTATCAAGGTCTTGAAAACAAAACGATCCCTGTAGGGATAAGCATGGATGGAAAAGAAGTATTTACCAAACAAGTACAAGTGAGTGCCGCTCAAAAATCACAAAAGATTTCTACCTTTTTAGAGGCAAATTCCGTAGGTGTCAAAACAATACGACTTAGCGCAGGAATTTTAGCGAATGAAAAAAATACCGCTAACAATTCAAAAACAGTGGCTGTGGAGGTGATCGATGAAAAAACTAATATTGCCATAATTTCAAATATCTCACATCCAGATATTGGAGCTTTAAAAAAAGCAATAGAATGCAATGAACAACGCGCGGTAAGTATCCTAAAACCTAAGGATGGTATATTAGATCTAGATAAGATTGATATTTTTATACTTTATCAACCTGATATTTCTTTTAAAGAAGTGTTTACATTTATTCAAAACAAAAACGCAAGCGCTCTGGTCATCGAAGGCCCTAAAACCGATCTTAACTTTCTAAATACTGTTCAAAAGTCATTTCAAATCGAAACAGGGTATCCTATCCAAGAAGTATTTCCAACCAAAAATGAGTCGTTTAGCTTTTATGATACCAGTGATTTCAAAGTAGATAATTTTCCTCCCTTGTTAACTAAATCTGGATCCATAAGCTTTTTGGGAGTGAACCAAACGCTTTTACAAATGCAAATCAGGGGCGTAGACTTGGAGAACCCATTACTTGCTGTTTCCGATGGTGAAGGTTCAAAAACAGCACTGTTTTTAGGTGAAGGAATTTGGAAATGGCGTTTACAATCGTATAGGAATGAGGGTAGTTTTGAAAATTTTGATCAATTCATTGGGCAATTGGTACTTTACTTATCTGACAATAAAAATAAAACCCGATTAACGGTAAGCTTTGAACCGATATATGAAGGTTCTTCAGCTGCTAAAGTAACGGCATCCTATTTTGACGAAACCTTTGTTTTTGATGCCAATGCAGCTTTAGTTTTAACCTTAAATAATAGCAAAGAAATACCCATGCTTGTCAAGGGAAGTAATTACGAGGCTGATTTAAGTGGTCTTACTCCTGGTGATTATTCTTTTGTAGTGAAGGTCTCAAATACCAATTTGTCAAAATCAGGAAGTTTTAAAATAATAGATTTTGATATAGAACAACAGTTTAATGCCACAAATTATAACAAACTTGAGCGCTTAGCAAAAGTTACTGATGGCAAATTGTTTTACCCTACACAACGAAGTGCCCTACTAGCAGAATTAAATAGCAATTTAAGCTTTCTGCCAGTACAGAAAAGCAACGAAAATGTTGTATCTTTGATTGATTTTCGAATCGTATTGATGCTTATTATTCTTGCGCTTTCTGCAGAATGGTTTATCAGAAAATTTAACGGATTAACTTAAAAAAAATAGAATGGACAAATTGCCCAAAATTGCACTACCCGCAGTAGTTGTTTTTATCGCCTTAGTAATTTTAATTTCAAAATCAGCAGTCACAATTGATTCAGGTAAGGCTGGAGTGTTGTATAAAACTTTCGGAGGCGGTGTAGTTACAGATCAGCCACCTTTAGGAGAAGGCTTTCATGTGGTAGCACCATGGAATAAGGTATATATCTATGAAGTAAGACAACAAGAAGTATTAGAAAAAATGAATGTTTTATCTAGTAACGGATTGGATATCAAATTAGAAGCCTCTGCTTGGTTTGAGCCTGTTCGAAGTAAATTAGGACTTCTTCATCAAGAAAAAGGAGAAGAATATATTCAACGCGTATTGTTGCCAACCATTAGATCTGCGGCACGTTCCGTTGTAGGTCGTTATACACCAGAACAATTGTACTCAAGTAAAAGAGATGCTATTCAGCAAGAAATTTTTGATGAGACTCAGAAAATTGTAAAAGATGAATATATTCAATTGAATGAAATATTAGTGCGTGACGTAACGCTACCGCCAACTATTAAAGACGCTATTGAACGTAAACTAAAACAAGAACAGGAATCATTAGAATATGAATTCCGTTTGGTAACCGCTAAAAAAGAAGCTGAAAAAGTAACTATTGAGGCCCAAGGTAAAGCTGATGCTAACCGAATTCTAAGTGCCTCTTTAAATGATCAAATTTTAAAAGATAAGGGTATTGATGCTACTTTAAAGCTATCAGAATCTCCAAATTCTAAAGTTGTAATTATAGGAGGTGGCGATGGAGGAATGCCGATCATATTAGGAAACAACTAATTATTATTCTGTAATTTTTACAAAATCAATAAATGTTGTTAAAAAATAGAATTTTAGTTTCTTATCATTAAAAATATTTTTACTTTTGCATCAGGATGAAAAATAGAACAGCACACCATCATCATTTTTATACTGGCTATCAAGCGAGGTAAAAGTGTATTGTACTGTGTTACAACATAATTTTAAACCCGTTTGAGCAATCAAACGGGTTTTGTTTTTAAAGTCTTTTGCTTGCCAAACACAAAATTAATACAAATGACAAAACTTAGAATTGCAATTCAAAAAGCAGGGCGTTTAAACGAAGAATCAATTGATATTCTTAAAGACTGCGGGATCTCCATAGATAACGGTAGAGATCAATTAAAGGCATCTTCTCGAAATTTTCCTATGGAAGTTTTTTACCTCAGAAATGGAGATATTCCTCAATACTTAAGAGATGGGGTAGTAGACGTAGCCATTATTGGAGAAAATGTTTTGATAGAAAAAGGGGAAGATATAATTGTTGCAGAGAAACTTGGTTTTTCGAAGTGCAAAGTTTCTTTAGCAGTACCTAAAGCAATGAAATATACTTCTGTGGAAGATTTTGAGGGAAAACGTATTGCCACTTCCTATCCCAATACCGTTAAAAATTATTTAGCAACAAAAGGCGTAAAAGCAGATTTACATATTATTAGTGGCTCTGTAGAAATTGCACCCAATATAGGTTTAGCAGATGCCATTTGTGATATTGTTTCTAGTGGCAGTACACTTTTTAAAAATAATTTAAAGGAAGTAGAAATTATGTTGACCAGCGAAGCTGTGTTGGCAGTTTCTCCAAAAATTACAGAAGAAAGAAAAGAAATATTACAAAAATTACAATTCCGAATTCAATCTGTTTTAAGAGCCAGACAATCTAAATATGTACTATTGAATGCTCCGAACAACAGGTTGCCCGAAGTTTTAAAGTTGTTGCCAGGAATGCGTAGCCCTACAGTTTTGCCATTGGCAGAGGAAGGATGGAGTTCAGTGCACACGGTCATTAACAAAGATAAGTTTTGGGAAGTTATTGATGAATTGAAGCAAGTAGGTGCAGAGGGTATTTTGGTTTGCCCGATTGAAAAAATGGTTCTCTAATTCAAATTTCAGTATGAATAAAATATATAATCCGAAGAAAGAAGATTGGCCTCAGCTTTTAAAGCGACCTACAAAGTCCTTAGCTGATATTGAAACGACAGTGAATCAAGTTTTTGAAGAAGTGCAGAAAGAAGGTGATACGGCCCTTATAAAATACACTCAAAAATTTGATGGAATTTTAGTAGATAAATTTCTGGTTTCCGAATCTGAAATTAATGAAGCCTTAAGTCTTGTTTCAAAGCCTCTAAAAGACGCAATTGGCTTAGCTAAGCAGAATATCGAAATATTTCATAAAGCCCAGCAAACAGGTAAGGTTGAAGTGGAGACCGCTATTGGAGTTCAATGTTGGCAAGAGAAAAGGCCTATTCAAAAAGTAGGCTTATACATTCCTGGAGGAACAGCACCTTTGTTTTCCACTATTTTGATGTTGGCAGTGCCTGCAAGCATTGCGGGTTGTACCGAAATTGTACTCTGTTCGCCGCCAAATAAGGAAGGCAGGATTCATCCGGCTATTTTGTACACGGCACATTTATGTGGCGTGACTAAAATTTTTAAAATTGGGGGTATCCAAGCAATTTCAGCTATGACTTTTGGAACCGAAACAATTCCACAGGTATATAAAATTTTTGGACCAGGAAATCAATACGTCACTGTCGCAAAACAACTGGCCACAAAATATGGCGTTGCCATCGATATGCCTGCAGGGCCCAGTGAACTGCTCGTGATGGCCGACGATAGTGCTAAGGCCGAATTTGTGGCGTCAGACTTATTAAGTCAGGCGGAGCACGGCGTTGATAGTCAGGTTATATTGGTAAGTACATCTAAAGTTTTACTTGAAGATGTAGAAAAAGAAATTGAACAACAAATAAACGACTTGCCACGTAAAGAAATTGCTCAAAAAGCCATTGATAATAGTAAGTTGATTTATGTGGAAAGTGATGCGATTGCGCAGGAATTAATTAATGAGTATGGTCCTGAACATTATATTATTTGCGTAAAAAATGAGGCTTCTTATTTAGAAAATATAGCAAATGCAGGTTCTATTTTTATTGGTAATTACACCCCCGAAAGTGCAGGAGATTATGCTTCAGGTACCAATCATACCTTACCCACAAATGGCTATACGAAACAGTATAGCGGTGTTAACTTAGATAGTTTTATGAAAATTATGACTTTTCAAAAAATATCTAAAGTAGGGATTAAGACCATTGGCGAAGCTATTGAAATAATGGCAGATGCAGAGGGCTTGCAAGCACACAAAAATGCGGTTACACTACGTTTAAATAGCCTAAAGAATGAATAAGTTCAACATACAAAACCTTGTACGAGAAAATGTTAGGGGTTTAAAGCCTTACTCTTCAGCACGGGATGAATATGTCTCTGACGGTTCTGAGATGATTTTTTTAGATGCTAACGAAAATCCTTTTGAAAACGGGGTTAATCGGTATCCTGACCCACAACAACGTAACTTAAAGGCTGTTTTAGCGAAGCAGAAAGGGGTAAAGCCTGAAAATATACTTTTTGGAAATGGAAGTGACGAAGTATTAGATTTAATTTTTAGAGCTTTTTGTGAGCCCAAGGAAGATAATATTATTACGTTACCCCCAACATACGGTATGTATAATGTATTGGCAGGGATTAATAATGTTGAGAATAAAGAAATTCAATTAACATTAGACTTTGAGCCTGATGTAGCTGCAATTCTTAAGAAAGCAGACGCTCATTCTAAAATAGTATTTCTATGTTCTCCTAATAACCCCACAGCCAACAGCTTTGCAAAAGATAAAGTGCTTACCTTACTACAAGAATTTAAAGGTGTAGTAGTCATCGATGAGGCCTATATTGATTTTTCGAAAGAAGAAAGCTGGTTGCAGGAATTAAAGAATTATAATAACTTAATTATTACTCAAACCTTATCGAAAGCCTATGGTATGGCAGGAATACGTTTGGGAATTTGTTTTGCCTCCGAAGAAATAATCGCCATTCTAAATAAAATTAAACCGCCCTATAATGTGAATGAATTGTCACAGCAAAGGGCTTTAGAAAGAGTTTTAGACCTAGAGGCTATACAATCGGAAGTAGCTGTAATTTTGTCTGAAAGAACACTTTTATCTAAAGCCTTACATGAATTAAATTACGTGCATAGCGTATTTGCATCAGATGCGAATTTTATTTTAGTAAAAGTGGACGATGCCACAATCCGGTATCAACAATTGTTGAAATTGGGTATAGTAGTTCGTAACAGAACAAGTCAGCCTTTATGTGAAAATACCCTGAGATTAACAGTAGGAACTAAACAAGAGAATGTGAGATTGATTTCAGCATTGAAATTAATTTCCCAATTCTAATACAAAAGAAGAATTTTAAATATAGCACTAGAAACAAGCCTAATACATATGAAAAAAGTACTTTTTATAGATCGAGACGGAACGATTATTAAAGAACCGGGAGACGAGCAGGTTGATGCTTTTGAAAAACTAATCTTTTATCCAAATGTCTTCACCTATTTAGGTAAAATAGCCAGAGAATTAGACTATGAACTCGTTATGATTACCAATCAAGATGGCTTGGGAACAGCGGCTTTTCCTGAAGATACCTTCTGGCCTGTTCAGAATTTTATTGTTCAATCTTTCGAAAATGAAGGGGTTGTATTTGATAACATTGTGATTGATAAAACTTTTCCGCATGAAAATGCCGAAACACGTAAGCCAAAAACAGGTTTATTAACAGAGTATTTTTCTGAAAACTATGATTTGGCAAACTCTTATGTTATTGGTGATCGTTTAACAGATATTGAATTGGCAAAAAATTTAGGTTCAAAAGGTATTTTTATCAATGATTTTACGGAATTAGGGATGGATGAAATTAGCGTCAAAAGAAATGAGTTAGAAAGGCTAATTGCACTAGAAACCAATGATTGGAAGAAAATACATGAGTTTTTAAAACTACGCGATAGAGTTGCAGAAATAAGTCGGAAAACCAATGAAACAGACATTCAGATAAAAATTAACTTAGACGGTTCAGGGAAAAGTACCATTGCAACAGGATTGGCTTTTTTTGATCATATGTTAGATCAATTAGCGCGTCATGGGCAGATGGATTTAGACATCCAAGTTCAGGGCGATTTAGAGGTTGATGAGCATCACACTATCGAAGACACAGCCATTGCATTAGGAGAAGTATTTCATAAGGCATTATCAAACAAATTAGGGATAGAACGCTATGGGTTTTGTTTACCAATGGATGACTGCTTGGCGCAAGTAGCGATAGACTTTGGAGGAAGAAATTGGTTGGTTTGGGAGGCTGAATTTAAGCGCGAAAAAATAGGAGAGATGCCTACTGAAATGTTTTATCACTTCTTTAAATCCTTTACCGATGGCGCAAAAGCCAATCTGAATATAAAAGCCGAAGGTACCAATGAGCATCATAAAATTGAAGCTATTTTTAAAGCCTTTGCCAAAGCCATAAAAGTTGCTGTAAAACGCGATGTTGACAAGATGATATTGCCGTCAACCAAGGGAATGTTGTAAAACAAAGACCCTAACCCCCGAAAGGGGAATTAAAAACAAAAACTCTTTTTTATAGTGAATAGTAAAAAATAGCTGAGACAAAGTCCTCTCTATGTTGGCATCGTAGTTGAGTTACATTTACTAAGCCTAACCCACGGAAATCGAAGCCTATTAATGACGAAAATATAATGAATAAAGATAAACATAAAGAAAGTAAAAGCTCCCCCTTGGGGAGCGGGGGGGGCTTGGTCATCATTGATTACGGAGCAGGTAACATCCAAAGTATCATGTTCGCGATACAACGTCTAGGTTTTAAAGCCGTTTTAAGTAGTGATGCAGCTCAAATTTTAGCGGCTGATAAAGTTATTTTCCCTGGGGTTGGTGAAGCGAGTAGCGCAATGCAGAAACTTAGGTCAAGTGGGTTAGATGGCTTGATTCCCCAACTTAAACAACCTGTTTTAGGCATTTGTTTAGGAATGCAGTTAATGTGTACTTCTTCCGAAGAAGGGAATACCAAAGGATTAGGCATTTTTGATCTCGATATCTTAAAGTTTTCGAATCAAGAAAAAGTTCCACAAATTGGTTGGAATCAAATTAAAAATTTAAAATCTGATTTATTTGAGGGTATCTCAGAAAACGAATATATGTATATGGTGCATAGTTTTTATGCACCATTATGCGCACATACTATTGCCACATCTGATTACGGAATTGAGTACAGTGCTGCCTTGCATAAAGATAATTTTTATGGCACCCAGTTTCACCCAGAGAAGAGTAGTGCTATGGGGGAGCAAATCCTTTTGAATTTCTTAACCTTAACAAATACAGCGTAAAACCAAAAAAAGTAAGATATTGGTACCCTTTGGGAAATGAATTCAAGTAAAAATGAATAATTAGTAAGGTTTATAAAAATGAACTGATGACCAGCAAGAAGTTTAAAGATTTAAAATCTTTTAGTTAATAAGTAATACTTTTAATACAATGAGAATAATCCCAGCTATAGATATTATTGACGGTAAATGTGTACGACTTTCAAAAGGTGACTATACCACTAAAAAAATATATAATGAGAGTCCTTTAGAAGTTGCTAAAGAGTTCGAGGCTCATGGCATTGAATACTTGCATTTGGTGGACTTAGATGGTGCTAAAAATCAACATATTGTAAACCACAAAGTATTGGAGCAAATAGCTTCTCAGACCACACTGAAAATCGATTTTGGGGGAGGTTTAAAAACAGATAAGGATTTACAAATTGCTTTTAATAGCGGAGCGGATCAAGTCACTGGTGGGAGTATTGCCGTAAAAAACAGAGAGCTGTTTTTAAGCTGGATTGAAACCTATGGTGCGGAGAAAATTATTTTAGGGGCAGATGCACTAAATGAAAAAATTGCCGTTTCGGGTTGGCAAGAGCATTCAAAACAAGAATTGATTCCGTTTATAAAAGACTATCAAGAAAAAGGTATTGTATTTGTTATTTGTACAGACATTAGCAAAGACGGAATGTTAGCGGGACCTTCGTTCAGCTTGTATAAAAAAATATTGAAGCAAACTTCAATTCCGGTAGAAGGAAATAAGATTCATTTGATCGCATCAGGAGGAATATCTGCCTTTGACGAATTACCCAAATTGGCCGAGTTAGGCTGTGAAGGAACGATCATTGGAAAAGCCATCTATGAAAACAGAATCAGTTTAAAGCAGCTCGAGGAGTTTATTTTGAACGGCTAAAAATCGAGCTATTTAGTTGCGAACCAGACATGAAGCAGCTAAAAATTGTTAAGGCTACTATTAAGTTTTAAAGTCAATGATATTACTAGATTCCTGAAACATTTTTTAGCAACAACGAACAACAATCAATCATGATAACAAAAAGAATAATTCCTTGCTTAGATATTAAAAACGGTAGAACGGTAAAAGGCGTAAATTTTGTTGATTTACGAGATGCTGGTGATCCCGTAGAATTAGCAGAAATCTATGCAAAAGCTGGGGCAGACGAATTGGTTTTTTTAGATATTTCTGCTACCGAAGAGCGTCGTAAAACTTTAGCAGATTTAGTATACCGTGTAGCTGAGAAAGTAAATATTCCGTTTACAGTGGGCGGTGGTATTTCGTCTGTTGAAGATGTTGATATTTTGCTTCAAAATGGTGCGGACAAAGTATCTATAAATTCATCGGCGGTTAAAAACCCGCAGTTGATCAACGACTTATCTGCGAAATTTGGCTCACAATGTATTGTTGTGGCTATTGATGCAAAACAAATTAATGGAGAATGGATTGTGCATTTAGTGGGAGGTAAGCAACCCACTGAAATTCGTTTATTTGATTGGGCTAGGGAAGTGGAGCGGCGCGGTGCTGGAGAAATTCTTTTCACATCTATGGATCATGATGGAACCAAAGATGGCTTTGCCAATGAAGCACTAGCAAGGTTATCTACGGAACTAAACATCCCCATTATTGCTTCAGGAGGCGCAGGAACGATGCAACATTTTAGCGATACTTTTATACATGGTAAAGCTGATGCGGCCTTGGCGGCAAGTGTTTTTCATTTTAAAGAAATAGATATTATGAACTTGAAACAAGAACTGAAACAACATGGGATTGCCGTTAGAATGTAATTTTTCAAATGTATAACAGAAAATCAGATAGCAAAATAATGTAGTTTTTAGGGTATCACTAAGAATCTAGAAAGAAGTTAAAAATAAAATTAAAGAAGAAAAAAAACTGTTTAAACCTCATACAAACAGCGAAAATAGCAATTAACAATGATATTATGAAGATAGATTTTACGAAAAATTCAGACGGCTTAGTGCCAGCCATCATTCAAGATGCCCAAACAAAAAATGTCTTGATGCTCGGCTATATGAATCAAGAAGCTTTTGATAAAACCATAGAAACCAATAAGGTTACATTTTATAGTCGCACTAAAAACCGCTTATGGACAAAGGGTGAAGAGAGTGGTAATTTTTTGAATCTGGTGGGTATTAAAAACGACTGTGATAACGATACTTTGTTGGTAACAGTTAATCCTATGGGACCTACATGCCATACAGGCAGTGCTACATGCTGGCAAGAAGAGAACCTAAGTTCATTTGGTTTTTTAACCAAATTAGAGTCGATTATAAAAGACAGAAAAAATAATCCTGAAAATAAAGACAGTTATGTAGCATCACTTTTTAGAAAAGGCATCAATAAAGTAGCTCAAAAAGTTGGCGAAGAAGCCGTAGAAGTTGTGATTGAGGCAAAAGATGACAATGACGATCTATTTTTAGACGAAAGTGCCGATTTGCTTTTTCATTATTTAATTCTACTACAAGCCAAAGGGTTTACCTTGGCGGATATTGAAGAAGTTTTAAAGAAAAGGCATTAAAAGAGTACTAGGGTATGAGGATAAAATGCCCTAGTTGTTAGGGATAGGCATCTCTTTTTGGTCAATTTTGGCAACTTCAGCCGATTTTTGATCTAGAAGGGTAATTAAATCTTGTGTTTTTTGGTACACACGTTTGGTATAAAAACGACCCCTATCCCAATCTGGCGCATCTGCTGCATGTTCTAAATCGCTAATGGTTTCCGCTATTTTTAATTGAAACTCCTCGTCTTCATACCCCTGAAGAAGTACCGCAATCTTTTCGTAGGCCTCTAAGGCTTTTTCTGAATACATTTTTTGATGATCAAAATTATTTGATGAAAGTGCTTTTTTTGAGTGATTCAAAGCGTAGGTTGCTTGCGTATAAATAGTATCCCATTCGGTTTTAGTATCTGATAAAATAATACAAGCAAACAAAGTAAAAAAAATAGCAAATTTAGACATGGGTTGTTTTTGTTAAAGATGAACTTTAAAACAACGATTAGAATAAGTTTATATTGTTTTCTACCAAAAGATTATAAAGAATTTTTCGAATTGTTGATTGGATCTTTTCATCCAAACCATAGGCGAGTTTAGTTGTGCATGTCTTTTTTTAATTTCTGGGCTAATTTCTTGATGAGTTCGCCAGCTTACATTTTCATGAGGCCTAATAATCCATTCTTTTTTTGAAGGTAAATAGTACAAGTAATGATGAAAGTCAGTGGCGTCAAAATCATGAAAACCAATCCAGTAGCCATAAATACAATTTTTATTGAAAGGTGTTATCTGTACTTTTTTAGAGGTATAAGGATAAAATAGCTGTGCTTTAAAACAAGTTCTTGAGCTCAAGCTGTTAGTGTCTATGTGAAGGTTTTCTAAAGTTTTTATAGCTTCTTGTGATTGTAATAATGTAAACTGCTGGTACTTGATTTTTTCAATTTTTTGAGCGAAAGAGTCTCTTTTATTGGGACCTATGAGCTGATTAATTTTTTCGGGTATCGCCAGATCAATAATATAAAATTTATACGTCAATTCGATATGTATATTTTTTTTGGTTTCCGTATCTTGAACTATAAAATCTATTTCACCTATAGTTCTTGATGCATCTTTTATAGGTTGATTGAAAAGCAATACCTTATAGCCTTTATGATGGTTTAATACTTGATAATATAAATGTTCAACTTGATGTCCCAATCGAATATTTTGAGGAATAGGCTGGGGGACAAAACCAGTGAGGTCGATGTTGGGAAGATTAAACTGTTGAATACCTAATAATTCTCCCTCCCAAAGTGGTGGGGTATCCAAAAAGCCTTTTATCTGTTGTACTTCCATACCACTAAAGTTATAATAAAGCGTTAAGATTTCGTAAATCAGGATGCTTTCTTTTTCTAATTATCGTATTTTTATACTATGGCTATGAATATAAGAAAAGGATTCCGGTTTCAAACCTATGAAGCTCCGGATCTAACCCCCTTTGAAAAACTTTTTGATATTTTTCAAGAACTTATTACGCACACCTCTGGTGACGTAGATGAAGCGCTTGACTGGTTACGGGAGTTAGATAAGGAGTATGAACTGACGGATGAAAATTATACAATTGATGATTTTATCGAAGATTTAAAAGCAAGGGGTTACCTGCGTGAAGAATTTAAAGATGATCCTAATACTGGAAAAGAAGGAGCGGAGAACGGTGATGGTTCAGGCAACCTATCCATAACAGCAAAAATGGAACGCTTGATACGCCAACGTGCTCTAGAACAGATTTTCGGTAAATTAAAACGCAACGGAGCTGGGAATCATAAAACAGGGAAATCTGGACAAGGCGATGAGCATACAGGAGAACTGCGTGAATATCGATACGGGGATGGTTTAGACCATATTTCTATGACTGAAAGTCTCAAAAATGCTCAAATTAATAATGGCATTGGCGATTTTTCACTTTCTGAGAACGACTTGGTTGTAGAAGACACGCACTATAAAGCCCAAATGAGTACTATTCTAATGATTGATATTAGTCATAGTATGATTTTATATGGTGAAGATAGGATAACACCTGCAAAAAAAGTAGCCATGGCTCTTGCTGAGTTAATCACAACAAGATATCCCAAAGATACTTTAGATATTCTGGTCTTTGGAAATGACGCCTGGCCCATTCCTATAAAGGATTTACCTTATCTGAAAGTTGGGCCTTATCATACCAACACCGTTGCCGGTTTGCAATTAGCGATGGATATGCTTAGGCGTAAAAGAAATACCAACAAGCAAATTTTCATGATTACGGATGGTAAACCTAGTTGCCTTCGAATGCCAGACGGTACCTATTATAAAAATAGTGTTGGATTGGATGATTATATTGTTGAAAAGTGCTACAACATGGCGCGTCAAGCAAGAAAGCTTCATATTCCCATTACTACCTTTATGATTGCCCAAGACCCTTATTTAATACAGTTTATACGACATTTTACCGAAGCCAATAAGGGCAAAGCTTTTTTTACGGGTTTAAAAGGATTGGGAGAAATGATTTTTGAGGATTACGAAGCAAATAGGAAGAAGAAACTAAAATAAAAAGTTGTTGTCAGGGCTTTGTTTTTAATGGATAGGAATCAAAAAGCCGACAACAGATAACAAACAACAAACAAAAAAAATGAAATTGAATTTTAAAGAAATTAGTACACTAGGAGAATTAAAAAAAGCAGGGTATCAAAGTAAAAATATAAAAGATGAGCTTAGAGATAATCTGAGAGAAAAAATTATCAATGGCGAAGAAACTTTTAAAGGCGTTTGGGGGTATGAAAATTCCGTAATTCCAGAGTTAGAAAGGGCTATTTTGTCGCGTCATAATATTAATTTATTAGGTTTAAGAGGGCAAGCGAAAACAAGATTAGCTCGACTCATGGTTAATTTGTTAGATGAATACATTCCAGTTGTTGCGGCATCAGAGATTAATGATGATCCTTTAGCACCAATGTCTCGCTATGCCATAGAACTCATCAAAGAAAAGGGTGATGCCACGCCAATTACCTGGTTACATCGTGATGAGCGTTTTTCAGAAAAACTAGCAACGCCAGATGTTACCGTTGCAGATTTAATAGGTGACGTAGACCCAATTAAAGCAGCAAACCTAAAACTATCCTATGCCGATGATCGTGTTATACATTTTGGAATGATACCAAGAGCAAACCGTTGTATTTTTGTTATAAATGAGTTACCCGATTTACAGGCTAGAATTCAGGTTTCCTTATTCAATATTTTACAAGAAGGCGATATTCAAATTCGTGGTTTTAAACTGCGTTTGCCTTTAGATATTCAGTTTGTATTTACGGCCAACCCAGAAGATTATACCAACAGAGGAAGTATTGTAACACCCCTAAAAGATAGGATTGGTTCTCAGATTTTAACACATTATCCTGACGATATTGCTACTGCTCGTAAAATAACGGAGCAAGAGTCAAAGTTAGACTTAAGACAGACCGATGCGGTATACGTGCCAGATGTAGCTAAAGATTTACTGGAACAAATTAGTTTTGAAGCTCGCGAAAGTGAATATGTGGATGCTAAAAGTGGGGTAAGTGCTAGAACTAGTATTACCGCTTTCGAAAATTTATTGAGCACCGCAGAGCGTAGGGCCTTATTAAATGGAGCCGAAAAAACAACCCTGCGTTTGAGTGATTTTCTAGGAATTATTCCTTCCATTACCGGCAAAATAGAATTGGTCTATGAGGGTGAGCAAGAAGGTGCTGATGGTGTAGCAGAAATATTGATTGATGACGCCGTAAAAACAGTATTCGAAAACTTCTTTCCTAAAATTAATAAGTTAGAGAAAAAAGGAGAAGATACTATTTATGACGAATTACTGCATTGGTTTTTTCAAGGAGAAGGTTTTGAACTATTAGACGATTATACGGATGAAGAATACAAACGTGCTTTAGAAGAAATTCCCGCTTTAAATCAATTGATAAAAGACCATCAACCTGATTACCCTAAAGAGGATATTTACTTTTTAAAGGAGTTGTTATTATGGGGTTTAGTTGCCCACAAAAAACTTAATAAACATCGTTTTGAAGAAGGTTTTCAATTTAAAGACTTGTATAGTAGTTTCTTAAGTGATTTATGATAGGCTTCTAAAATAAGTTTAAAAAATCCTAATGATTTGTATTCATTGGGATTTTTTTATTTCCATGAATCCAAATGATCATGTAATTCATCAAAATTATATTTTCCGATAATTTTTTTTCTAGAAATAAAGGTTAAAGGTGTTACAATCAATAAAAGACAATGCATGATAATTAAAAAAGTACCCATCCAAATAAAATTTTCAGGCATAATTTCGTCGGTATAATCAGTAAATTTTAAAAAGCGATACACATACTCTGCAAATTTAAAAATGTAAATCATATACATAAAATAGAGTACATACTCTATGTTTCTTAAGGAGACATCAGAAGTTTCTGAATTTCTATTTTTTTTCCAAAGCAGATACAAATACATAAAATGTACACTAGTTAAGAACGGAAAAATATAATTCTGAAATTTGGAAAAAGAAAAGGTGTTTACAAATAAGCTGTAAAAACTAAATACATTTAATACCAGCAGTAATACTGCTGATATTAAAAGTAGCATCTTTAGGGGAAAAAGGCGTAATAATAAATGCATAAAGTAGGTTTCAAGGCCATGGGGGACCATTCGAAATTAAAAACGACACATGATTTTATTTATTTGAAACAAATCGTTAAAATACACGCAATGTTGAGAAGTGTCCTAAAGTTGTGGTGAAAAAACCTATGAACTACACTATCATTATTTTTTCATCATTTTTTGTAGATTTTAGTTCTTGTTTTACATCATATTCTTACCTTTATTTTAAACTAAATAGATTTAAAAATGAAAAAATTAGTATTTACAATACTTGCCATTCAATGTATAGTGTTATTAAATGCACAAAGTAAAGCAGAAGATGTGAAAAGTTTTACACTGGCAAACGGAATGAAGGTCATGGTTTTAGAAGACCACAGCATTCCTAACGCCAATATGTACCTATTTTGGAAAGTAGGTTCTAGAAACGAATACCCTGGAATTACGGGACTTTCTCACTTTTTTGAACACATGATGTTTAATGGATCTAAAAAATATGGACCTAAATTGTTCGATAGAACAATGGAAGCTTCTGGAGGTAGTAATAATGCCTATACTACGGAAAATGTCACGGTGTACACGGATTGGTTTCCATCTTCATCACTAGAAACTATTTTTGATTTAGAAGCTGACCGTATTGGAAATTTAGCCCTAGATCCAAAAATGGTTGAAAGTGAAAGAGGCGTAGTACTCAGCGAGCGCAGTACTGGATTAGAGAACTCAAATTTTAGAAATTTAAGTGAGGAAGTAAAAGCTACTGCCTTTTTTGCACACCCTTATCGCTGGTCGGTTATTGGGTATGAATCTGACATTAAAAATTGGACTATTGAAGATTTACAAACCTATTTTGATACCTATTATGCGCCAAATAATGCGGTGGTCGTCATTTCAGGTGATGTGACACTCGAAGGTGTTAAAAAACTGGCGAAGCAGTACTTTGAGCCGATAAGCTCAAAAGCAACCCCTAGAAAAGTACATACCGTAGAACCTGAGCAACGGGGTGAAAAAAGAGTCATGGTACATAAGCCAGTGAGTACACCTAATGTATTACTAGCCTACCATGTTCCAGAGACCAAACACCCAGATTATTATGCTTTAGATGTATTAAATTCTATTTTAAGCAATGGAAAAAGTAGTAAGCTGTATAGTTACCTTGTGGATGAAAATCAATTAGCAACCTCTGTATTCAGTTATATGCCTGAAAGTTTTGATCCTAATTTATTTTATATCTATGGCGTTGCCAGTCAAGATGTAAATGCGAGTCAACTAGAGGCTGGTATGCTAAGTGTTTTAGACGATGTTATGGAAAACGGCATTACAGCGAAAGAACTTCAAAAAGTAAAAAATCAAAAATTGATGGAATTTTATCAAACGCTGGAAACTATTGATGGCAAAAGCAATACCCTAGGTACCTATGAGTTGTATTTCGGAGATTATAAAAAAATGTATACAGCTCCAGATGCCTATGAAAAAGTAACGGTTGAAGATATTAAACGTGTTGCTAAAATCTATTTTACCAAAAACAATAGAACCGTTGGTGTGTTACAAAATAACGAACTCGAAATTTCAACCGACTCAAAATAATCATATAATCAGATATACCATGAATCAATTTATAAAAAAGCTAATATTTATAGGGATTACAGTACTCTTGGTGGCTCCTATTTTCGCACAAGATGCTTTTAAATTACCAGACTACACGAAGTTTCAGTTAAAAAACGGACTTACCATTTACTTAATGGAGCAGCACGAAGTTCCTTTAATACAGTTTCGAGCTGTGTTTCCTGCAGGTGCTATTTACGATAGTAAAGATCAAGGTGGTTTGGCTAGCATTACGGCTGATGCCATGTTATTGGGAAGTAAAAATTACACAAAAAGTGCCATCGAAGAAAACACTGAATTTGTAGGTGCTTCTATACGTGCTGGTGCAGGGAAAGAGAACGCTTTTATAGCATCTTCCTTTTTAAAGAAAGACCAACAACAAATTTTAGCTATTATAAAAGATGTGGTATTAAATCCTACTTTTCCAAAAGATGAAATTGATAAAATGCTAAGTCGTAGATTAGTAGAAATGGATCAAATGAAAGAAAGTCCACGTTCTGTCATTGGCAGCTATTACAATCAATTTGTTTTTGGCGACCACCCTTATGGAAATGCAGAAGTGGGAACTAAAAATGCTATTCAAAAAATATCGGAGAAGGCCATTGTAGATTTTCATAAAAATCACTTTGTTCCCTCGGCTTCAGCCATTGCAGTGGTAGGCGATTTTAACACTAAAACTATGAAGGCACAACTAGAAGGCCTTTTTGGTGCTTGGAAAGGAAATGAAGTTCCTAAAGTAAATTTAGATGCATTTCCCTCGGTAGAAAAACCCAGAGTTTTATTGGTGAATAAAAATGACGCATCGGAAACTACATTTTACATTGGAGGTACAGGGATTGCTAGAAATAATCCAGATTTTGTGGGTATTCGAGTAATCAATACCATACTTGGTGGTCGCTTTACCTCGTGGTTAAATGACGAATTACGTGTAAATTCTGGATTAACTTATGGCGCACGAAGTAGCTTTAATCCTTATAAAGTGGGTGGCAGTTTTGTGATAAGTACGTTTACCGCTAATGAAACTACAGAACAAGCTATAGATTTAGCTTTAGAAACTTATAGTCGACTTCATACCAAAGGTTTAGATGAAGCCATATTGAGTTCTGCAAAGAACTATGTAAAGGGTCAGTTTCCACCAGATTATGAAACGAATAGTGCTTTAGCCAGCTTATTGACCGATATGTTTGTGTATAATTTTGATGAAAATTACATCAACACCTTTACCAAGCAGGTAGACGAATTAAGTTTAGCAAAATCTAAAGAACTGATTGCAACCTATTTTCCAAAAGATAATTTTCAGTTTGTACTCGTAGGTAAAGCTTCTGAGATAGGGGAGTTGGCTAAAAAATACGGAGACGTAAAGCAAGTGGAGATTACGGATGATGGGTTTTAAATAAGCATTAAATGGAAAATTAGAAATTGAAAGTAGATACCTAAAAATTGTCCATGGTAAATTGACAATGGAAAATCCAAGGTTCGAAGATTAAATTAGAAGTGAATTAAGGTCTACTGGAAAATAAGTAAGGTTGTTTCTAGTAATTTTAACTCTATTTTTATTGAATAGGAAGTAATTAATTTTTATTATTAAGTAACAAGTATTTCATGATGATACCTGGGTTTTCAGGCTCTTCTTCTTTTTGGTAAGCGGCTAAGAGGTCTTGTTCTCTAACCAAGAGAGCTTTTAAATAATCGGGAGAAACAGTTTTAACTGATTTTGTTTCTTTGTCAATCAGGTATATAAAGCGAAGCATAGCAAGTTTTGCGCCCTGAATTCCACCTACTACAGGGCCAAAAGAAGCACCTAATAGTTTTTTATTCTGGAGTTGGTATTCTTGCATATCAGGATTGGAGGATAAGCCCGCCGTTACTACCAAATATTTACCATCACTTAGCAGGGGTGTATACCCTTGTTGTATTTCATATTGAAAACAATTAATGAATAAGGTGTCGCCTTTGGAATATCCCCAAAAATCTTTTCTGATATCTTTATTGGTAATCAATTTATCGTTTGACCTTAGTTTGTAATCATTTCCGCCACTCATTTTTATATCAGTATTACTTCTTTTAATAATTTCTAGGCTCGCTAAATTAGAGGGTTTTTTTTGTAAAATTTCTTCAAAAGACATATATACGCCTTTTGGATAAGAAAAATCTTGAGCATTTAAAAAATGACCTAAAAGTAACATTGAAATGCCTAAGAATACTGTATTTTTCATAGCTCAGCGTTTATTGATTTTAGATAATAACTAGAATCTAATATACTAAAAGTCTACATAGCTAAAAACAAAAAACTAATTGGATTAAATAATTTATTTGGTTTAACAAAATATCAATTTTTTTGAATAACAAATTACTGTCCTAATTTTTAAAGAAATAGTACTTTTGTCTATTAAGAAGTTTTTCAATGCAGCGACAGCGTAATTACTACATTATTACCATTCAGTTTTTAGGTTTTCGATATAGTGGGTGGCAAAAGCAACCCGGTCAAAAAACAATTGAGTCCATGCTGATCAAGACGCTTAAATACGTACTGTCTAAACGAAAATTTAAGGTTTTAGGTGCAGGAAGAACAGATGCGAAAGTATCTGCATTAGAAGCAGTTTTTGAATTGTTTTTAGATGGAGAACCCTTAAAAAACCTTTCAAATTTTTTACATGAATTCAACATAAACTTACCTCCAGACATCAGAGCATTAACTATTTCAAAAGTGGATGAACATTTTAATATCATTCAAAACACCAAAGAAAAAGAGTATATTTATTTGTTTTCTTATGGAGAAAAAAGCCATCCTTTTTGTGCTCCATACCTAGTAACTTTTTTAGATGATTTAACTATCGACTTGATGGTACAAGCTGCTAGTTTATTTCAAGGAACACATAATTTTAAATCATACACCGCTAGACCTCAAGAAAATACAAATTTTATAAGAACCATAACTTCATGTGTTCTTAAACCAAACGAATTAATAAGTGCTAACTTTTTCCCTAAAAAGAGCTACGCCTTACATGTTAATGGAGCAGGTTTTATGCGCTATCAGATTCGGATGATTATGGGTGTTTTAGTGCAGGTGGGTAAAGGTGAACTTACGCTAGAGGAGGTAGCCCATTCGCTGAGTCTTGAAAGCGAGGTAAAATTGCCATTTGTGGCTCCGGGTTCGGGCTTACTATTAAATGGCGTAACTTTTAAATAGAAAACTTGATGTATAATATTTTAAGTACTTTTAAAAAACCAAAATTTTTATTTTATTAGTATTTATGGCAGCGTACAAACCAAAATTTAAACAAAGACTAAAACGGCCTTCAAAATTGCATCAGACGATGAATAAGGCTCCAGGCACCGTTACCTACACAGGAAATAGGGAAGGTTCTGTAACCACGGTTACTATTATTAATTATGATGAAAATTCCATAAATTTTATGTTTCCTGAGACTTTCGAGGCTATTAAAGAGGCACAAAACTCAAACCTTACCTCTTGGATAGACGTTGCTGGAATTAGTGATGAAGCGTATATTGATGATCTTGGAAAATTACTAGGTTTAAATCCTTTGGTTTTAGAAGATGCCGTAAACATTCAACAACGTCCAAAAATTGATGAGTATGATACCTATATTTTTGGTGTTTTTAACATGCTTTATTTAGATGAAAATCAAGAGATTGTAAGTGAACACTTGGCCATGGTGCTCACTGAAAAATCGGTAGTTGTTTTTCAAGAATTAAAAGATGATGTTTTTAATAGTGTTCGAGATCGTATTAAGAATAAATCTGGACGCATAAGAACAAGGGGTGCAGATTACCTGTTCTTTGCGCTCTTAGATGCGGTGGTGGATAATTATTTTTCAATTCTAGAACATATCAATAATACCATTGAAACCTTGGAGGATGCGGTGTATGATAATCCAACGCCTGACGTAGCCCATAAAATTCAGGATTTAAAAAAAGAAGTCCTGAAAATCCGTCGAAAAATTGCACCTGTTAAGGAAATCGTAAGTCGCTTAGTAGAAACCCAAAGTACATTAATTTCAACGGATACCAAGCTATTTTTACGAGACGTGCTAGATCACTGTGTAGAAATTAATGAAAGCCTTCAAATTTATAGAGAAATGTCTATGAGTCTAATGGAAATGTACATGAGCAATATGAGTAATAAAATGAACGAGGTTATGAAAGTATTGACCATCATGGCTTCTATTTTTATTCCGTTGACTTTTATTGTAGGTGTTTATGGTATGAATTTTGAAAATATGCCCGAATTACAATCGACCTATGGCTACCCTATAGTTTGGGCTGTTATGGTCTTAATGTTTATCGGGATGCTGTTCTATTTTAAATCTAAAAAATGGTTGTAATTTAAGAATCAAATAAGCCGGATGATAAATACCGATCACCCCGATCACATACAATACTAACAATAACTCCACTTTCTAAGGTGCTGGCTAATTTTAAGGCGGCTGTTGCCGCACCACCACTGCTCATACCTGAAAAAATACCTTCTTCTTTGGCTAATCTTAAAGCCATTTGGGCAGACTCTTCTTGGCTAACCTCTAACACTTGATCTACTTTTGAAGCATCAAATATTTTAGGTAAATACTCTTTTGGCCATTTTCTAATCCCTGGAATACTAGAACCATCTGTAGGTTGTACGCCGACAATTTGAATATTTTTATTTTTTTCTTTTAAATAGGTGGAGGTTCCCATGATGGTACCTGTGGTACCCATGGAGGAAACAAAATGGGTTATTTCTCCCTGAGTATCGTTCCAAATTTCAGGACCTGTGCTCTTGTAATGGGCTTTCCAATTATCCGGATTACCAAACTGGTTTAGCATATAAAAACCCTCATTTTTCACTTTTGCTTCGGCATAATCTCTCGCACCTTCAATCCCCACATCGGCTGACGTTAAGGTTACTTTGGCACCATAAGCTCGCATGGTTTGTACGCGTTCTATGGTTGAATTCTCTGGCATTACCAATTCGATGACTAAGCCATAAATGCCAGCAATCATGGCTAATGCAATTCCTGTATTACCACTCGTTGCTTCTATCAGTGGGGTGTTTTTTGTAATGTCACCCCTTTCAAGCGCACTTTTAATCATATGTAAGGCGGCTCGATCCTTTACGCTTCCCCCCGGATTATGGCCTTCGAGTTTAAACAGCAATTTTACGTTTGGATTTGTATTTAAAACACGCGATAAGACCAAGGGGGTATTTCCTATTAAGTCTAAAATATTATGAGACATTCGGACTTGTTTTTATTTTAATTTCGGGAGTGTGATACACGGTAGAATTTGCAGGTACGGATGATGTTATAAAGGCATTACCGCCGATAATACTATTTTCTCCTATAACTGTTTTGCCCCCGAGAATGGTGGCATTGGCATAAATAGTTACATTTCTTTCAATGGTGGGGTGTCTTTTGGTTTGTCGCAGGTTTTTAGCCACATATAGGCCTCCTAAAGTAACCCCTTGGTAAATTCGTACATGATCCATAATAATCGCCGCTTCACCAATTACAACACCTGTGCCATGATCTATGAAGAACGATTTCCCAATTTGTGCGCCAGGATTAATGTCTACCCCAGTTTGGCGATGTGCATATTCTGTCATTAATCGAGGTACTAAAGGAAAACCTTTCACATATAATTCATGGGCTAGCCTATAGATGGCAATAGCATAAAATCCGGGATAGGCTAAATATACTTCCTCAATTGAAGAGGAGGCAGGGTCACAGTTCACAAAAGCTTCAGCATCTAAATTTAGGTTTTCTAAAATTTCTGGAAGTTGTACCACATAATTTTCCCAAATTTGTTTACAAGGCTTGTCAATTTCCCAACAGCCTAATTCTACCAATTCATCGAATTGCTTTTCTAGGAGCACAAGATTTTCTTCAACAGGCGTTTCAATATCAAATAGTGTGTAAAAAAGCTTATCTGTAAATTCTTCTACCTTTTTTTTGAGCCTAAACCTGAGATTTGGCTGATTTTTGTGGGCGTTTATTTTTTTAATAATCGATTTTGAATCCATAAATTGTGATAATAGGTTATAAAATTAGTCAATAATTTAAAGCTTACTTACGGAACTCCTTTAAACTTTTTAATCTACTGATGTATTTTTCTTTTTAAACTCGTTTAATGTTTTTTTAAAATGCCCCAGAAATCCTAGTGCTTAGAAGTTTTCTTTAGATTTAATTGGGTTAGGGTTCTAAGGGAAAACAGTACATAAATTCAATGAAAATAATTAACTTTCGGATGAATTAGATTACAAAAAATATTTTATGGCAGAGGCTACAATAAAACCAGAAGTACTACACTTTTTATCAACTTTAGAGAAGAATAATAACAGAGAATGGTTTGACACACATAAAGTTGAATTTAAAAAACAGGAAGCTTTAGTCAAAAAAGTTTTTAGTACTATTTTTGAAAAATTAAAAGTTTATGACGATTTAGAAAGATTAAAAATGTTTCGAATTTATCGTGATGTGCGTTTTTCTAATGACAAAACACCTTACAAATCGCATATAGCTGGTTCTTTTATTAGAAATGGCGCTAAATTGCGTGGAGGGTATTATATGCACCTTAAACCAGGTAATAGTTTTATTGCCGTAGGATTTTGGGACCCTAACAAAGAAGATTTATTCAGAATTAGAAAAGAATTAGAACTAGATGCCGAAGAGTTTCGAAACCTTATTTCGGAGCCCAATTTCCAAAAAATATGGGGAAATTTAGAGGGTGAAGAATTAAAAACGGCTCCAAAAGGGTTTGATAAAGAACACAAAGACATTGATTTAATTCGAAAAAAGCAGTTTATTTTTACCCGTAAATTTTCGGATCAAGAGGTTATTTCTGCTGATTTTGCGGATAAAATTTTAAACTCTTTTGTGGCCATTCGACCGTATTTTGACTTGATGAGTGATATATTAACTACTGATTTAAACGGGGAGTCCTTATTACACTAAAGCTTTGTCTTCAAAGATTTGGATTTGGTCTTTTAAACGTTCCACAAGCATTTTCATCATACGCTTGTTGAAGGAAGAAGAATTAAGAAGGTATAATTCATATTCTTCTAAGGTAAATAATCCTATAATTACGCCTTTGAGTGAGTTTCTAAATTTTATATCTTTTTGGATGGCATTTTCTATGTATTCAAATCGCTTTTCTAAACTAAGGGAATAAAATTTATTTTTATGCTTTTTTATATAATGACTAAAAAGGGCTATAAAAATTGGATTTTGCAATTTTAGAATAGGTCGCAATGTGGTGTTTTGGAAGCTTTCCTCTGAAGTAGTATCGGCATTTACTTGAGCGGACGAAATTAAGGGTCGTAGACTTATAATTTTTATTTCTCTATCATTCATGACATCTTTTTTTTAAAAGTACTTATTATTCACCATCATTAGGGATGTTTATGGTTTAGTTTTTAACGGTTTTATGAACATAATGTACCTCTAGAATGGCTATTTTTTATTCAGCACGTTTTTTTTGTTGTCTTATTCTTTTTATGTCGTTGAAAATTATAAATCGCATGTAGATAAGCACAAAAGCCAAAATTATTTTTAAAGAACACAGTAGTTCTAATCTTTCAGAGTTTACTATTAAAATCTATTGTCGTCTTATTTTTTAATTTATGCCTATTTAATAGTGGTGTATAGGATACTTTAGCGAGTAAAAAGTTGTTTTAACGATTTAAAATACATTTTAAGGAAAAAAGTCAATTCAATTTCTTTTACTTCATTTTTGTTGTCTTTCACAACATAAATAGCCGTTCAGATAACATTTTGTTGTTAGCGTCTAAGGTGTATCCCATCTTTATCCTAATATATTAATAGGTATAGGGATGTTTTACTAGTAAGAACCACCTATACTACTCAAAACTTAAATACCAACCTTGAAATCGAACGAACTACTTTCTCAAATTTCTGATTTAGAAATAAAACTTAATAGTTTTTCTTTTGAAGAACTAACGGCTGATGAGGCTACTCGCATTAAAAAGCATTTTCAAAAGTTTAAGAATAATTTAGAGCTAAAAACTTCTTCTGATGTTGACAAAAAGAAAGCTTTAAATGATTCTGAGATCAAAAAAGAACCAACAAAAGAGTCTGAGGCACTGGTTATTGCAAGGGTAAGCCATGAAATTAGAACTCCATTAAACGGAATTATTGGTTTTACAGAATTACTATTAGAAGATTCTTTGTCAGAGGCCCAACATTCAAATGTAATGGCCATTAAATCTGCTTCAAAAACACTCTTAACCATTATTAACGAATTACTAGACTATTCAAAAACAAAATCTGGTATTGTAAATTTAGAGGCTGTAGATTTTAACTTGCATCATTTAGTTAAAGATGTATGCTATTTATGTAAAACCTTGATTGTAAATGAAGAGGTACGTTTTAGTTATACTATAGCAGACAATATTCCAACAGGATTACTTGGTGATCCTTCAAAACTATCACAAATACTACTCAATTTATTAGGGAACGCCATCAAATTTGTCGATAAAGGCACCATAGCATTACATGTAGAAGCTAGTAAAATAAAAAATGATAGCCTGATGTTAAATTTTACCCTAAAGGACACAGGAATTGGTATCGCTGAAAATTGTTTAGGTACAATTTTCGACTATTACCAGCAGGCCGATGCCAATATTTCAAAAAAATATGGCGGTACTGGTTTGGGTTTGGGTATTGTAAAACACCTTTTAGATTCTTTAGGTGGTGATATTAAGGTTTCAAGTAAAGTAAATGTGGGTACTACTTTTAATTTTTCAATTCCGTATGCCATAAATACAAAGGCAGAAGCTACAACTATTGTTAGTACAGAGCAAGATTTGCTTATTGAAGAGCCATTAAAAGGGTTCACTATTTTGGTTTTTGAAGATAATACCATGAACCAGAAATTAATTCAGAATAGATTACAGCGTTGGGGGTGCAAATCTTTTGTTACTGATGACGTTAAAGACGGCTTGTTTCTTTTAGAAACTAAGAAAATTGACTTGATTCTTATGGATTTACAAATGCCAGAGACCAGTGGTTTTGTGATCTCAAAAATGATTAGAGAAAATAAAAAGCTTAAAATAAGTTCCATACCCATCATAGCCTTAACGGCCGATTTTTCAATAATAGACAAAAAATTATGTCAAGAAAACGGGATTAATGATTATGTATTAAAACCGTTTGATGCCATAGAATTATTACATAAAATTAAAAATAACAGTACTAAAGTAACAACGAGCATGTCAAATAATACAAACGCATTGATTTCTAAAATAAATGATACTGTTGCCCCTGACGTTAATTTGCAACCTTTATTTCATGAGTGTTTGCAAGACCCTAGCTTATTGGAAGAGCTAATACAGCTATTTAAAAATAACGTAGTAGAATTTGTCGGAAAAACTAAAATAGACCTGAAAAATTCAAATATAGAAGGTATTTGCTTTAGTACGCACAAACTTAAGGCAAGTTTAAAAATGATGCGGGCTCATAGTCTTTATCGGATTGTGGAACAGATGCATATAATATGCAAGGAAGAACCTGACTTTAAATATTTAAATTTCTTGTACGATTGTTTTACAAAAGAATATCCTAGCGTAGAAAATGCTATTGAAGAAAGTTTGGTTGAATTCAAGAATAATCAATAAAAACCTACTTCGACTAGAACAAATGCACCAAACACTGTAGCGTTATAATGATACTTAAAGGCTTAAGCACCTATTTTTTAATCAATGTTCTAAATATTCACACGAATATTCTTTGGGATTTAAGTATGTTATTTACGATTCTAATAGCCGTGTATTCGCTATTCATATTTTCTTTTAGATATCTATACCTAAAAAAAAGAACTAAACATAAGATCCTTACCAAACAATCTGTACTTCTGGGGAAGGAGCCTTTGGTGGATCAAGAACTTCAGGGGATACAAGGAAAAGAGAATAGGATTATGATTCAAAAAGTAGGTCTTCTAGCTGTTTTAAAAAACCTAATCCATCGAGCCTTGTTATCCTATCATGTCATTGATCGCATACAAAGAATAGGTTATCGCAAGGGGTATACTAATTTCTGGATGCGACCAGAACTATTTTTTAAAAAAGAGCTTCAAACTAATTTTAGGAGCGTTGAGAAAAACAAGGACAGCCTTTCTCGAGCTTTTAAAATGAGGAAAGGTAAAGCAAAGGTTGAGGACTGTAAAAAATCGTCGATGCCTTCGGATGGTGCAACAAAGGTTGAATTTGCCCATAAAAACAAGGATTTAAAAGTAGAAATCATAGATGCTTTTTTATTTTCTGAGGTTGAATTTGTACCGAAAGAAACTAGATCAATACTTGTTGGTAAAAAAAATACCGCTTTGCCAACTCTAGAGCGTCCTACGGAACAACACCCAACGAAAGAACGGCAAGCTTTAACATCAAAAAATAAAAAAATACCAGCTAATGTAGTGCCTAAAGAAAACACAGCAATTTCTTTAAATCAACCCTTAAAAACGAATCATCAAAGTATTTTTCAATCGCTTTTTGAGAGTAGCGATGAGGCTTGTAAGCTTTTACTTTTGGAAGAAATTCAAGCGATTGGCGACCGGAAAGAGCTCAGATTTTTAGAGCGTTTATCTGATCATTTTAATTTTCAAATTCGGGAGACTGCAATTTTAGCCAAGGCAAAACTTCAACAAAGATTAAATGATGATGAAAATTCTAAAAAACAAGCTACTAGGCCTAAACCGATTATAAGCAAAAATGAAAGTAGTCTAATCTTTGAAGAATCAGCACCTAGAACAAAGAAAGAAGGTACTCTGGCCCTTAGACCAAGAAAAAAAGAATTGATCTCTAATCATGCGGATGTATTGCCATTAGAATTCTGTTTTCTTTTGAAAGAACTAGAAATTCAGCCAGCTAAAGCTTTAGCCTGTGATGTTTTTGAAATTGAGTTTGATCTTGCTTTTGAGGAAAGCACAGCACTATAAAACTTTCTTTTGCCAATAGACCCTCAGTGTAAACAGTATTTATAGGTAGTCGATAACGATATAAGTAGTAGTTGTTTTCAAAAGGAAAGAGTAGGGCTAAAGAAACAGATTGAAATCACCTATTTTTTTGAGAATAGTATACCTTGAAAAGGTATAGTTCTGGTTTAAAGCTTATTGTGAGGAATAGAAATTCCACTTCAAGCGACCAGTTTTAATAGTAAGCTCGATAAATAATTGATTTCACAACAAAAAGTTAATCATTCACCACATTATATTGTTTCGTTCGCACTATTAGAATAAGTTTATCCTGTAAAACTAAATTAACCAAATCAAATTTTATATATGTTATACGATACCTACGGCGAGGAATACCTTTCCTTCTTAAATGACCTAAATGAAATTTTAAGTTTAAACGAATTAGTAGAATTAGATTTTTTTTAATCCTTAATAAAGTCCCAAATAATAAAATATAATACTATGGCAAACAAGAATCCAGATAACACGTCTTATGTGAATTTCATTAATAATTTAAATGAAATTTTAGGAAATTATAATATTAATGAACTTAGTCATTCATAGAAAAAGAAAATAAAAAAGGCTCGCATTTGCGAGCCTTTTTTATTTTTTTAAGTTTTTTTAATTTAACCTAAGTAGGTTTTTAAAATTTTACTACGTGAATTATGTTTTAATTTACGAATAGCTTTCTCTCGTATTTGACGTACTCTTTCTCGCGTTAAGTCAAAAGTCTGACCTATTTCTTCAAGTGTCATCGAGTGCTGGTCTCCAATGCCATAATATAATTTAACAACATCAGCCTCGCGCTGCGATAAGGTTTCTAAAGCCCTATTAATTTCGATATTAAGCGATTGTTGAAGTAATTTTCGATCTGGATTGGGTGATTCTTCAGAACCAATAACATTATATAAGTTAGAATCTTCTCCTTCTTTTAAAGGGGCATCCATAGATACGTGCCTTCCTGAATTCTTCAGAGACTGCTGAACTTCACTAACCGTCATTTCTAACTCTTTAGCTATTTCATCAGCAGATGGTGGTCTTTCATGAGCTTGTTCTAAATAAGAAAAGGCTTTCTTAATTTTATTGATGGACCCAATCTTGTTTAAAGGTAATCTCACAATTCTAGATTGTTCAGCAAGTGCTTGCAATATAGACTGACGAATCCACCAAACAGCGTAAGAAATAAATTTAAAACCTCTAGTTTCATCAAAACGCTTTGCAGCTTTTACCAACCCGACGTTCCCTTCATTAATTAAATCTGGTAAGGTTAATCCTTGATTTTGATATTGTTTGGCTACAGACACCACGAAACGTAAATTAGCAGTAGTTAATTTTTCTAGTGCCAATTGATCCCCTTCACGTATTTTTTGTGCTAAATCAACCTCTTCATTTGCAGTAATTAAATCTATTTTACTGATATCTTGCAAGTATTTGTCTAATGACTTTGATTCTCTATTCGTAACTTGCTTAATAATCTTTAGTTGCCTCATATATTGCTGTGTATTTATCCTCTCCATAATACGTTTTATAAATGACTTTTCAAAGCGAAAACAGAAAATAGATGGTATTTTGTGAAAAGTTTATGGTTTTTGTGTTCTTGTTGATTTAATTTGGACACGTGGTTGGGCTCCAAAAAAACTATTCAGATGAATTTTAACTCTAATTGTAATTTTTTTTCTTAGTGTGGAACTAAGTGTATCTTTGACTATATGAGTAAAAAAGCCTTAAAAAACTACCTTTCCAGTTTGCCAAAAAAAGAACTTGAAATTCAGTTGTTAGATCTTTACAACCGTTTTCCTGCTGTAAAAGAATATTACGATTTTATATTCAATCCAAAAGAAGAAAAGCGGATTCAGGAAGCAAAAGTTAAAATTAGTAATGAGTTTTTTCCTATTCGGCGAAAAAAACCTAGAGCCAGACGTTCCCTGGCTCAGAAGTACATTAAGCATTTTATAGTTTTGGGTGTAAATCCTTTTTTAATTGCAGATTTGATGTTATATGCCATTGAAATTTGCCAATCATTTTCAGAAGAAAAAAATGTAAATGATGTATTTTATAGAAGTATGTTGAGATCCTATCAACAAGTCATTCAATATGTTGTCTACCATCAATTTATGGCGGATTATAGCGTACGTATAGAAAAAATTTACACCACAGCAACAGCCCAAAACTGGTCTTATTTAGAAGATTTTTCTGTAGCTTTAGCCGAAATTAAAGAAGCATGAGTATTGTAATAATTAGGCAAGACGATAAAATAGAATCTTGGAAAAAAGCAATTCAAAGCTATGATGCTACGCTAGAGGTGTACAGTTATTTGGAACCTCATGACAAGGAAAAAGTAGAAGTCGCATTGGTTTGGAAACATCCAAGAGGTAGCTTAAAAGAATACCCAAACTTAGCCTATTTAGCATCGATGGGTGCAGGAGTTGATTTTATTTTTGAAGACAACACGGCTCCGCTTGCAATCCCAATTACACGTGTGGTTGACCGTCAATTAGCCATTGATATGTCTGAGCATGTATTAGCGCTAATTTTAAATTATCTGAAGGGCTTAGACACGTATAAAGTAAATCAAACAAAAAAAATTTGGAAACCTACACCCTATAAGCGAATTGCAGATGTGCGTGTGGGTATATTGGGTTTGGGAGTTTTGGGAACTCAAGTAGCGCAGGACTTAGCTAAAGTTGGTTTTACAGTTCAAGGCTGGGCGAATACTCACAAAGAATTGCAAAACATTAAAAGTTATGCAGGAAAAAATGAATTAAACCCTTTTTTAAATAAGTCTGATATTTTAGTATGTTTACTTCCCTTAACTGAGGCTACCACCGGAATCTTAAATAAACAATTGTTCTCACAACTTCCAAAAAATGCCTATCTCATTAATGTAGCCAGAGGAGGTCATTTAGTGGATCAAGATTTACGAGATTTTATAAATAACCAGCATATTTCTGGAGCCTCTTTAGATGTGTATCATGAAGAACCTCTGCCAAAAGATCATTTTTTTTGGAACTTCGATGAAATACTGATGACACCGCACCACGCAAGTGTTTCTGACACCAATTCTGTAGTGCCACAAATTGTAGAAAACTACCAACGCATGCAAGCTGGGTTGCCTCTTTTAAATCTTGTTTCAAAAAATAAAGGCTATTAATTTTTTATTTTATGAGCTGCAAATTCGGTTATACCCTAAATTTCTGCTAGTTTTGCAAGATTGAGGTTTTTGGTTTTAAACCCTTAAAACATCAACTAACTTTTTAACGCTTGTTATTGCCTTTGAAACTAGAAAAAGATACTTCAGAAAAAGAACTTTACCACTATCAAAAAGAAGATTTGAATGCCATTTTTGAGTATTTTAATGAATCTCCTGAAGATGTTAATGTATTGTATCAACTTCCTACGGGAGGTGGTAAAACTGTTGTTTTTTCTGAAATAGCAAGACGTTTTATTACGGAAAGAAATAAAAAAGTAGTCGTACTAACCCATAGAATAGAATTGGGGGTACAAACTTCAAAAATGTTGAAAGGTTTTGGCGTAAAGAATAAAATTATCAACAGTAGTGTTAAAGAGCTCGTAGACCAAGACGATTATATGTGCTTTGTGGCTATGGTCGAAACCCTTAACAATAGGTTGCAAGAAGATAAAGTTGAGATTAATAATATTGGTCTTGTTATTATAGATGAAGCACACTACAATTCATTTCGAAAATTATTTAAATATTTTAAAAACGCAATTATTTTAGGAGTAACTGCAACACCCTTGAGTTCCAATATTAAGCTTCCGATGAAAGATCATTATAAAAAATTAATTGTCGGGGAATCTATTCAGTCTTTGATTGATAAAAAGTTTTTGGCTGAAGCAGAGGTCTACCATCGTGATGTAAGTCTTAAAACCCTAAAATTGGGTGTTGGGGGTGATTATACGGTAAAATCATCGGACGAATTGTACGGGAACTTCAATATGCTGAGTAAGCTTGTCTCTGCCTATGAAGATATCGCTAAAGGCACTAAAACTTTAATTTTTAATAATGGTATAAATACCTCGCTTTATGTATATGAAACCTTTAAAAAGGCAGGTTATAATATTCGTCATTTAGACAACAAAAACAATGCAACGGAGCGCAAGGAAATATTAAGTTGGTTTTCAAAAACACCAGATGCTATTTTAACATCGGTGAGCATTTTGACCACAGGTTTTGATGAACCAACAGTAGAAACTATTCTTTTGAACAGAGCTACAAAATCGCTTACCTTATATTTTCAGATGATTGGTAGAGGGTCACGTATATTACCCAATAAAAATACTTTTAAAGTTATAGATATGGGAAATAATGTGGCTCGTTTCGGCATGTGGAATGCGCCAATAAATTGGAAAGAAATTTTTCTGTTTCCTGATTTTTATTTAGAAAATATTAAGAATGATGAGGATATTGAGCGTGAATTTGTTTATGAAATGCCGGAAGAGTTAAAGGCTAAGTTTTCAAAATCTACAGAGTTAAATTTCGATATTAAAAAAGAATACAAAGAAGTTTTCGCAGCAGGATTAAAGTCTAAATTAGTTTTAGAACGAAGTATTGAACAACATGCTAAAATCTGCATTGAAAATAGTGAAGATGTATTTGACGCTCGAATTTTAGCGAAAAAATTAAAAGATGATATTGAGTACCGAGTGCGACTGTATTCGTATTGTATCATGAATAATACTAAAAATTATAAAGAATGGCTCGCCGAAGATTATGAGCGCAAATTACGCTTAAAAATTTCTCAAAAGTTTTCTAGTAAATTATAAGAATGCAACAAAACAGGGGTACCGTACTGTTTATCGGAGTTCATTGGCCAGAGCCATCTACAGGAGCTGGAACTCGAATGCTGCAATTAATTAATTTCTTTTCAACAACTGGTTATCAGGTTGTTTTTGCAAGTTCAGCAGCAGAAACCGAACTCTCCTATGCTTTAGAAGAATTAAACGTTAAAAGGGAACATATTGAGTTAAATAGCTCAAGTTTTGATGTTTTTATTAGTGACTTGGCACCTATTATTGTTGTTTTTGATCGTTTTTTGACTGAAGAGCAATTTGGTTGGCGGGTATCAGAACAACTACCAAAGGCATTGCGAATTTTAGATACCGAAGATTTGCATAGTTTAAGAATTGCACGTTCAGAGGCTTTTAAAAATAAAATACCATTTACTATTCAAGCGTGGCTTGAAAACGATACAACCAAAAGAGAAGTAGCAAGTATTTACAGATGTGATATGTCCTTAATCATTTCAAGTTATGAATTAAGCTTACTCAAGGATGTTTTGAAAATTGACGATAGTATAGTGTTTCATTTGCCTTTTATGGTGCAAAGAACATCAAAAAAAGTACTAGATGCATATCCAAGTTTTGAAGAACGTCGAGATTTTATGTGTATCGGGAATGGAAAACATGCGCCTAATATAGATGCGGTTAAATGGTTAAAAACTCAGATTTGGCCCTTGATTCATCAACAGCTTCCAAAAAGTAAATTAGTTATTTACGGAGCCTATTTATCGCAACAAATTAAAGAAATGCACCAACCAAAAGAAGGTTTTTATATAGCTGGTTTTGCGACAGATTTAGAAGGTACATTTACGAAGGCCAGAATAAACCTTGCACCTTTGCGCTTTGGAGCGGGACAAAAAGCAAAACTTTTAGATGCCATGTGCTTTGGCACTCCTAGTATTACCACGTTCATAGGAGTTGAAGGCATGACCAATGGCTTAGCATTTAATGGAATAATCGCTAATGATACGGCGGCATTTGCAAATGCAGCGGTCTCCTTATATTCGGATAAAGACCAATTCTTAAAGGCCCAACAAAACGGCTATCAAATAGTAGCCAATAATTTTGATACAGTACGTTTGTCAAAAGAACTAGAAACAACAATTAGCAAAATTCTAAAGAACTTAAAAAAACATAGGGAATTTAATTTTATAGGTTCCTTATTACGACATCAAAGCTTGCAAAGTACCAAGTACATGTCAAAATGGATCGAGGAGAAAGCTAAAATAAAAAAAGCTTAATTTTTTTTTTGAACCTCATCAGGTTTTAAGAATTCAAGCTGTAAGTTTATAGCTCTCTTCATCAGAAATAGCTACTCCATTAAAAGAATGAGTTCTAAGGTTTAAAAATTACCTTGACTTGAATACCTATCGTCTAGGATTTGAATAGTTTTTTACATACTGTCTCGCTGAATTTTACTTTTTAATAATGCCAATCATGGCAAGATAGTGCTGATATTTATTTTATTTTAAAATTAAAAATGACAACCTGTCAGTTTTTTTTGCTTGGCATATTGTTTGACTATTAGAGAATTGTAAAATAAAAAACTAATAATTAAATAAAAATAGAACATGAGTAAAATTATAGGAATAGATTTAGGAACTACAAACTCTTGCGTTTCTGTAATGGAAGGTAATGAAGCAGTAGTTATCCCAAATGCAGAAGGAAAAAGAACAACGCCATCGGTAATTGCATTTGTTGAAGGTGGAGAGATCAAAGTAGGAGATCCTGCCAAAAGACAAGCTGTTACCAACCCAACAAAAACGATTTATTCTATTAAACGTTTTATGGGTAATAAATTTTCTGAGTCTAGTGCAGAGGCAAAGAGAGTACCTTATAAAGTAGTTAAAGGAGACAACGATACACCAAGAGTGGATATTGATGGTCGTTTATATACACCACAAGAATTATCAGCAATGATTCTTCAAAAAATGAAGAAGACTGCAGAAGATTATTTGGGTCAGACAGTGACAAGAGCAGTAATTACTGTTCCAGCCTATTTTAACGATGCACAAAGACAGGCCACTAAAGAGGCTGGTGAAATTGCAGGTTTAACCGTTGAGCGTATTATCAATGAACCAACAGCTGCATCTTTGGCTTATGGTATGGATAAGAAAAGCACAGATCAAAAAATAGTTGTTTTTGATTTTGGAGGTGGTACACATGATGTTTCCATTCTAGAATTAGGGGATGGTGTTTTTGAAGTACTTTCAACAGACGGTGACACGCATTTAGGTGGTGACGATGTGGATCAGAAAATTATAGATTGGTTAGCTGACGAATTTAAGAAAGATGAAAGCATCGATTTACGAGATGATGCCATGGCATTACAACGTTTACGTGAGGCTGCAGAGAAAGCTAAAATAGAATTATCTTCTTCTGCCCAAACTGAAATTAACTTACCCTATGTAACGGCTACTTCAAGTGGACCAAAGCACTTAGTGCGTACCTTAACTTTAGCAAAATTCAACCAGTTAATTGATGATTTAGTAAAAAGAACTATTGAGCCTTGTGCTACAGCCTTAAAAGCAGCAGGATTATCTAAGAGTGATATTGACGAGATTATTTTGGTAGGTGGTTCAACAAGAATTCCAGCAGTACAAGAAGCTGTTGAGAAATTTTTTGGTAAAAAACCTTCAAAAGGAGTAAACCCAGATGAAGTTGTAGCGGTAGGTGCTGCCATTCAAGGAGGGGTATTAACAGGAGATGTAAAAGATGTATTATTACTTGACGTTACGCCTTTATCTTTAGGGATTGAAACAATGGGTGGTGTCATGACAAAACTAATTGAAGCCAATACAACGATACCTACTAAAAAGTCACAAGTATTTTCTACAGCAGCAGATAATCAACCATCGGTTGAAATTCATGTGTTGCAAGGAGAAAGACCAATGGCAGCAGATAACAAAAACATTGGACGTTTTCATTTAGATGGAATTCCACCAGCACAACGTGGAGTACCACAAATTGAAGTTACTTTTGATATTGATGCCAACGGTATCATCAAAGTATCGGCAACAGATAAAGCGACCAATAAAACCCAGGATATTAGAATTGAAGCTTCTTCAGGCTTGACCGAAGAAGAAATCAAGAAAATGAAAGCGGATGCTGAAGCAAATGCGGAATCTGATAAAAAAGCAAAAGAAACTGCTGATAAGTTAAATGAAGCTGATGGCATGATTTTCCAAACAGAAAAGCAATTAACTGAATTTGGTGAGAAATTATCGGATGATAAGAAAAAACCAATTGAAGACGCTTTGGAAGAATTGAAAAAAGCGTACGAGGCTAAAGATTTGGCGCTAATTACACCAGCATTAGATAAAATAAATGAAGCTTGGAAAGTAGCTTCTGAAGAAATGTACAAAGCACAAGCCGATACACAAGGTGGTGCAGCTCCGGGATCTGATACTGCTGATGCAGGCGCAAATGCAGCAGAGGGAGATAATGTAGAAGATGTAGATTTCGAAGAAGTAAAGTAAGCAGATAACCTTTTTCGTTGTAAACGAAAGTGTGTGAATCGCATATCCCGACGCAGGTCGGAACTTTTACGATAGTGTTTAAGAAAGCACCCTACCAATTTTGGTTAGGGTGCTTTTTTTTGATTTCACAAAAGAAAAGTAACCAGGTTTATTTAGGTTTTAATAAGTACACCACACAAATAATTATATTTACAACAATATTTTAATTTAACGCCTGTTATGGCTTATGTTTGATACCTTAGTTACAAGTTTTTCTTTTAAAAAGCTATTTTTGCTTAACGAATTGAAAAGGAAAAAAATAAACCAAAAATAAATTGAATAAATTGTTCAAAATAAAAGGGTATTACGTCTTCTTTATAAGCTTTCTAATAGTTTCTTTGGCCTATGGTCAAGATTCAATAGAGGAAGAAAATAATCCATACACCAGTTTTAAGAGTGAGACAACTTCTAAAGACAGGTTTGAGCTTTTTTTCAATACGCCCAACAGGTATAATCAAAATTCAGCCTTTGATTGGAAAAAAACTTTAGAGGAATATGCAGCAATTGCTGCTAAGAGTAAAGATTCTGCTTCTATTTTTGATTACAAAATAATGCAAAGTCAAGTTTTTTATGATCTTGGTGAATTTTCTAAAAGTGTTGATTGGTTAAATGATTTGTACAAATCAAGCAGTAAAATACCTTTAGAACGCAAAAAAATAATTTTAGAACTTTTAGACAAAAATTATTCTAAATTAAAATTATACATCAAACAAACAGAAATTCGAAAAGAAAAAAAAGAATTAGGGCTTGTTGAAAATATTACATTTTATGATATATATTCTAACTTAGGCATTCCTAAAAAGGCAATGGATGAGTATATTCAAGATGTGAGTAAAACTATCGACCCTAAAGACTACTTCCAGAATGCGGAATATAACAATAATATAGGTACTTATTTATGGTTAGATAATAAACAACCACCAGCAATCTTGAAATTTAAAGATGCACAATCCTTTATCAATTTATACATTAATGACGTGTTAAATGTAAAAACTGAAAATGATCTTGTGAAAGCTTATTTATTAAAAGGCCAAATTTTAGGTAATTTAGGAAGATGCTATGCAGATTTAAAAGATTTTGACAAGGCTATTCCAAATTTAAAATCGAGTATTGAGATGCTCAACGAATACCGTATGGGCGCCTATTCGCCAGAATTAATTGAAAACGCACTCTACTTGGCCGATTCTGAATTACAAACGAATAATTTAGAAGAAGCGCTGCTATTACTTGAAAAAGACTTTAGGTATTTTGAAGCCAGTCATATTTTAAAACGAAATAGATTATTTGCAGCCTATTATGATAAAAAACAAGACTTTGAGGCGGCGTCATTCTACTATAAAAAAAATATCCGTGTCAGAGACTCTATAGCTACAAAGGAAAAAGTAATAACAGGTCAGCAATTAGAAACTTTAGTTCAATCAGAATTAGAAAGCTCTAAAGCTGAACTAGAGGAATCTAGAGAAGATTTAGCTAAAAAGAGTAGTGAAATGGAGGCTTTAGATATAAAAATCACAGCCATCTTTATTTCATTAATATTTACGCTTCTAGGTTTTGCAGGTTTAGTATATGCGTATTTGCGTAGTATTAAAGCACAACGAATCATTGTAAAACAAAAGTATATTATTGAAGCTGCCTTGGTAGAAAAAGATTCTTTATTGAAAGAAATTCACCACCGGGTTAAGAATAATTTACAAATGGTGTCTAGTTTATTAAGTTTACAGACTAAAAATACCCGAAGTAAGGCAGCCATTGAAGCCTTAGAAGAAGGAAAAAGCAGGGTAAAAGCCATGGCATTGATTCATCAAAAATTATATCAAAATGATGATTTATCAGTGATCGAAATGCAGGGTTATATAGAAAGTCTGGTGAACAGCATTCAATCTGTCTACAAAAAAGGCGGTCATAAAATTAACATAACTATTGATGCTGAAAATGTAGAATTAGATATTGATAGAGCAATCCCTTTTGGATTAATTTTGAACGAACTTGTTTCAAATTCTTTTAAATACGGTTTTCCAGATGACGATGAAGATGGAAAAATTTATATTCACCTGCGCAAAAATAGTGATCAACAAGGCTTTTTTGAGTACACTGATAATGGTATTGGCCTCCCTGAAAATATGGAAGACCGAACCGATGCATCTATGGGTATTCGATTAATGAATCGCTTGGTCAACCAATTGCAATCTACCATGAATATTGATAAAGTATCGGAGGGTGTGCGTTTTTGGTTCAATTTCAAGTAAAAATTATGTTTTTGAATTAAAAACTGAATAGTAAAATATATTATCATGAAAATTACCTTTTTAGGGCATGCTACCTTATTCATAAAAACCACCAAAGCTTTAATACTGGTTGATCCATTTATTTCAGGCAACGACCTAGCAAAAAATAAGATAAATATTGCTGATATTAAACCCGATTTTATTTTGCTTACACATGCCCATCAAGACCATGTTTTAGATGTTGAAGCTATTGCTCAACAATCAAATGCTACCATTGTAAGTAATTATGAAATTACTACCTACTACGAAAAGAAGGGATTTAAAGTGCACCCCATGAACCATGGAGGAAATTGGAACTTTAACTTTGGAAGTCTTAAATATGTCAATGCGATTCATACCTCGTCTTTCGCTGATGGCACTTATGGCGGGCAACCAGGAGGATTTATTTTATCTGCTGATGATAAAAATGTATATATCGCTGGGGATACTGCCTTGACTTACGATATGCAACTGATCCCAATGACCTTTACCTTAGACTTAGCTATTTTGCCGATTGGCGATAATTTTACCATGGGTGTAGACGATGCCATAATCGCGTCTGATTTTGTAGGCTGTGATGTTGTTTTAGGCTATCATTTTGATACTTTCGGATATATAAAAATAGATCATACACAGGCCAAACAAAAATTTGAAGAAGCGGATAAAAAGCTTTATCTATTGGATGTTGGAAAGTCGATTATTTTGTAGCTTACTATCTTACCGTACTTCTTAAAACCATTCGATGTAGAAGCTTTGGAAAAAAACGTTTGAGGTAAACTCCAAAAACTTCTTTTTGACCAATATACACTTCAAACTTTTGATTTTCAATCGCCTTTTTCATTTTTTGAGCAAAAACAGCTACAGGTAAACCATTTTCGGTAGCCTTATCTTCACTTTTTTGCGCACTACCATCCGCTGTTAAGGCATTTTTTGCAACATTGGTCTGTACAAATCCAGGACAAATTAAAGTTACTTTTAATCCGTCTTTCTCGTGCTCCATGCGCAGGGCATCAAAAAAACCGTGCAATGCATGTTTAGCACCACAATACCCAGAACGGTAAGGAGAAGCAAATTTCCCCATTAAACTTGTCACCGTAACAAATTGTCCTTTTTGCTGTTGTATAAAATAGGGTAGCACTAATTTTGTCAAGGCTACAGTACCTAAATAATTAACTTCCATTAGTTTTTGATACACTTCAAATTCAGTAGCGACAATTAAAGAACGTTGGCTGACACCGGCATTATTAATTAAGATATCAATAGTTCCGAAAGCTTTAAAAGCTTGAGAGGCTTTTTCAGGTAATGCTTTAAAATCACTTACATCTAAAGGCAAAATATGACAGTTTTCAGGAAATTTGCAAGTATTTTTCACCTTTTCTAAAGCGGCTATATTCCTTGCAGATATAATAATAGTATCTTCATTTTTATTAAATAAATAAGCTAAGGCTTCTCCAATTCCAGAGGATGCTCCAGTAATCCAAATTACTTTTTTTGACTTCATGCGTTTTGATGCTTTTTAAGAGCTAAAATATAGCTAAATTTGGGCTACAAATTATGAAAGCATCTTATAAAAAATATATTCTTGACTTTAAAAGAGCTAGTGGTACTTCCCGTGGCATTTTAAAACAAAAAGAAACCTGGTTTATTATACTAGAAAATAATTCTAAATTTGGAATAGGTGAATGTGGCATTTTACGTGGATTGAGCGTAGATGATGTTCCAAATTATGAAGCAAAATTGCAATGGACTTGTGCTAATATACATTTAGGAAAAGAGGTGCTTTGGCAAAAGTTAATCGAATTCCCGAGTATTCAATTTGGTGTAGAACAAGCATTTTTATCCCTAGAAGCCGAACATCCTTTTGATTTATTTCCATCAAAATTTACAAGAAACCAAGCACCGATTCTTATAAACGGACTGATTTGGATGGGTGATGAAGGTTTTATGCTGGAGCAAATTGAACACAAACTAGCAGATGGTTTTTCGTGTATTAAAATGAAAATTGGAGCGATTGATTTTAAATCAGAACTGAAACTGTTAGCTTCCATAAGAAAACAATACTCTAAAGACCAAATTGAACTGAGAGTTGATGCCAATGGGGCCTTTAGCCCTGAAAATGCATTAACAAAACTAAAGCAGTTGTCGGAGTACGATTTGCATTCTATTGAACAACCCATAAAACCAGGTAATTTTGCAGCGATGAAATTATTATGCGAAAGCACACCATTACCTATTGCACTGGACGAAGAATTAATTGGGGTTTTTGACTATACTAAAAAGTTAGCCTTATTACAAACGATACAACCCCAATACATTATTTTAAAACCAAGTTTTGTGGGAGGTTTTAAAGGAAGTCAAGAATGGATAGCGCTTGCGGAAAAAAATAATATTGGTTGGTGGATTACCAGCGCCTTAGAAAGTAATGTTGGTTTAAATGCCATCGCGCAATGGACCTATACTTTAGACTCAAAATTACCTCAAGGCTTAGGAACAGGTAGCTTGTTTAGCAATAATTTTGATAGTCCCTTGACCGTAGAGAAAGGAACCATTTTATATAAAAAAGATAAAAATTGGCCAATGAATTTAATAACTGAGGTATGTATATAGAACAAGGATATAAGAGTAGTGCTGGATTGTGGAAGTATTGGATTTTACCAGTGGGGTTTATACTTTTTATTGTCATGAACTATTTAGCAACCATAGCATCTCCTATAAGCGTTGAAGATAGTATGCAACAACTTATAGCGCAATTAGGGACCACTACGGTATTTGTGATGGTTTTATTTCCCTTAATTTTGGGGCTGTTTGTGGTTTTAGGGTGGACCAAATTAGTACACGAACAGTCCATTAGGTCTCTTACGACTTCTAGAAAAAAAATTGATTGGAAACGAATTTTTTTCGCTTTTGGATTATGGGGGCTAGTTACCATTGTATTAACAGGCATAGATATTTACCTACAACCTGAGGATTTTGTTTTTAACTTTAAACCAATGCCTTTTTTTATCTTGCTCGTAGTAGGTGCATTATTGATACCCCTACAAACAAGTTTTGAAGAGTATTTATTTCGAGGGCATATGATGCAGGGCATAGGTTTAATGGCTAAAAATAAATGGGTGCCGCTTGTCATAACTTCGGTATTATTCGGTGTGATGCACATTGCAAATCCAGAAGTCACCAAATTAGGATATGGTATTATGGTATATTATATCGGTACCGGTTTTTTCCTTGGAATTATTACCTTAATGGATGAAGGCTTAGAATTAGCCTTAGGTTTTCATGCCGGGAATAATTTAATTGGTGCTTTACTGTTAACAGCAGATTGGACGGCTTTTCAAACCGATTCCCTTTATAAAGATATTTCACAACCTACATTGGGTTGGGATGTTCTAATTCCTGTTTTAGTCGTGTATCCTATTTTGTTATTAATTTTTGCTAAAATTTACAAATGGACTAATTGGAAGGAAAAACTTACAGGTAAAATATTGAATAAAGAAGAATTTTTAAACCTTTAAACCAAACTATGATCACATCAAAAAATATCCATCTGGCCTTTAAACTCAACGGAATTTCATTTTCTTTTGATGATTTAAAAGAAGTTGCCTACAGTTTAATAAAGGAAGGTGAAGATTTTGAAGTAGCCATCGGTAATTTTTTAATAGATTGGATAGATGACTCTGATGTTATTGAAGTATCGACATCTGGATCAACAGGTGTTCCACAAAAAATAAAATTAAAAAAACAGCATATGGTCAATTCTGCCATGGCTACAGGAGAATATTTTGGTTTAAAACCAACAAACACGGCTTTATTATGCTTGCCAGCAACCTATATAGCAGGTAAAATGATGCTGGTTAGGGCGATGGTTTTAGGCTTGCATTTAGAGTGTGTACAGCCTAATTCAAATCCGGTTCAAAAAATAAAGGCAGTATATGATTTTGGAGCAATGATTCCCTTACAATTAGAGAATTCTTTGTCAAAAATGAAGCATTTTAGAACCCTGATCATAGGTGGTTCACCGCTTTCAAATAGGTTGATATCACAAATTCAAACCAAAAAAACAATGGTCTATGAAACCTATGGTATGACGGAAACGATCAGCCATATTGCAGTAAAAAAGGTAAACCATGCGATAAAAAAAACTACTTATTTTGAAGCTTTACCGAATATAAAATTAAAAATTGATGACCGAAACTGCTTGGTAATTCATGCTCCAGAAATTGCAGAGAAAGAAGTCATCACCAATGACGTAGTGAATTTAATTTCTGCTTCCCAATTCGAATGGTTGGGAAGGTTTGATAGTATAATTAATTCTGGCGGCGTAAAACTAAATCCTGAAACCATAGAAGCGAAACTCAATGAAGTTTTAAAACAATCGTTTTTTGTTGCGGGGATTCCTGATCCGGTACTAGGTGAAAAATTAGTTTTAATTCTTGAAGGTAGCGTTGATGTGCTAGCCATACAAACAACAGTAGCGCAATTAAAAAGTCTCACTAAGTTCGAAATACCAAAAGAAATCTTCTGCTTAGAAAAATTTATACGAACTGAAAACGGTAAATTACAGCGTACTAAAACCTTAAGCTTGGCGCTAAAGTAAACTTTACTCAGCAGAACGGTTGGTTCCCTAATTCCTTATTTTGAAATACCTGTTTGTCTTTTAGTTTTACATCGAACATAAAACTAAAAACATGAAACATTTATTTTTGGCATTATTGATTGTAACCGCTTTCTCCTGTACAGCTCAAAAAGTAATTAAAAAAAAAGTAGAAATAGTCCCTGCTTTAATAGACATCAACGAAGACCTTAAACCTAAAGATTTAGGGTCGTTAACTGGTTCTTGTAATGCGCCTATTGAAATAATTTCGTGTTGCTTTCAGGGGAAAATAATTACGTCTAGAAACCTTCCATTTAAAATTTACGATGTACCAACCGCTAATTTAAATCTTCCTCAAGATTTTTATAATCGTATCATTAGTCACGTTCCAGGCGTACAAATAAGGAATACTGATTCAGGTTTAAATAAAACACCAACAATTACGATGCGTGGCGATAGGCATACCATTTATGTCATAGACGGAATTAGGTACTACGATGCCAGCATTTTAAATGCCATAAACCTTAATGATATTGAAAGCATCAAAGTAGGCACCGATGTCGCAGCAAGTAATTATTTACTTTTTAGTAACAATTGAGTTTTTTTGCCTTAGATTAAAATATGCAGTCAGTACTTTTTTGTTAGAAGTTATTTTGTATTTTCAAGTTCGAAATACAACTTCAATGAAAAAAATACTTTTTACCATTAGCTTTTTGTGCACTTTAGGGGCCTTAGGCCAGCATATTTTACCAGAAGAACAACGTGCCACCCTTGTTGATGAACTACTTTCTGAACGATTTAACCAGCTATTACCGAATTTAATGGATGAAACCGGTATTGACATGTGGATCGTCATCTCAAGAGAATACAACGAAGATCCCGTATTGAGAACCATGCTTCCAGCCACATGGTTGAATGCACGGCGTAGAACTATACTGCTATTTTATCGCGATAAAGGCAAAAATACTATTGAAAAATTAGCGGTGGCAAGGTATAATGTAGGTGAGAATATTGTTTCTGCGTGGGATAAAGAAAAACAACCTGACCAATGGAAGCGCTTAATAGCATTGATAGAAGAGCGAAATCCTATTAAAATTGGACTCAACTATTCCAAAGACCACAATATTGCCGACGGGTTAGACAAGACCGATTACGATGAATTTTTAGATTATCTTCCAAAAAAACATCATGCTAAAGTAGTCTCTGCAGAACAGTTGGCAGTACGATGGATTGAAACGCGAACACCAAGAGAAATGGTTATTTACAATCAACTGGTAACTATTACCCATGAGATCATTGCCGAGGCTTTTTCGGAAAAAGTGATTACCCCTGGAATAACCACAACCACTGAAGTAGAGTGGTGGATGCGCCAAAAAGTAACAGATTTAGGTCTAGAAACCTGGTTTCACCCCACCGTGGATGTACAACGAAGTAGTGAAGCACTGGTAAGTCATTTATATTCTTTTTCCGGCCGACCTGATGATATGGTAATTTTACCTGGAGATTTAGTGCATTGCGATTTCGGAATAAGCTATTTACGCTTAAACACCGATTGCCAAGAGTTGGCTTATGTTTTAAAGCCCAATGAAAAAGAAGCGCCAAAGTTTTTAGTAGAAGGCTTAAAAGCAGGTAATAAAGTTCAAGATTTTCTAACCCAAAATATGATTACTGGTAAAACGGGAAATGAAATTCTTGCCAAAGCACTTAAGGAGGCAAGAACGGCGGGATTGAGACCTTCTATTTATACGCATCCCCTTGGTTCTTATGGTCATTCTGCAGGCACTACGATTGGCATGTGGGATTCTCAGGATGGGGTTATGAAAGACGATGGCGAAAACTATCCCTTACGTCAAAATACCGTATATGCCATTGAACTAAATACCACTATCACCGTTCCTGAATGGAATAGAGATATACGAATCATGCTTGAAGAAGCAGGTTTTTACGGTGAAAACGGTTTTAGGTTTGTCAACGGCCGCCAAACAGAATTACTGTTGATTCCAAGAGTAAAAAGTCAACTTGGAAATTAAGCGATATTTTAAATTAGTAAATTTTTATTTCAGAGGATCTATTTTTATTATTGACAAAGCTGATAGTTACCATTATAGGTCCTTATCAGCTTTGTCAATAGCATACGATATGTGATGGTTAAAAGAAGTATAGCACAATGCTACAAAGGTTTTTCACCGTGAAAATTTTGGTCAAAGCAAAACAATTCTAGATTGTTCAGTTTTTAATGACATCTGGGTATAAAATCACAAGGCGTTGCTCAAATCAGGTCAATTTTATAGCGCTCTTAATTCACCATAAACAAGGCGTTGACAAAGAACAATTTACCATTTTCCCAGAAACCTCTAAATAAAGGATTATCCACCATGTACACTACTTGGCCACGACCATAATTTTCAACACCAAAAACCATGGTTTCTGCTATTTGTTTTTTGGCTTCACTACCCGCAAAACCAGCTACTGGAGTTGTATTTTTCTCAAGATAAGCAACAGTTCCATCTTTTAAATAATCAAAGCTGTCACTTCCTAGTTTTAAGGTAAAATAGCTGTCGCTATAGCCATATGCTAATGGGTTAGTAGGGTCAACTTTTGTTTTAAAAATAGCCCCTGTAATCAAGTTTTTAATGCCCTCACGTTCAGACTCATCATAGGTTTGTAGGGCTACTGTCTTGGTGGTATCTTTTTTAACTTCTTTGGTTTTCACCGCAAAACCATCTTTCCCTTCTAAGCCATTGATAGCGCCGCCCATGGCAATTAATTTACCGCCATCTTTTACCCATTTTTTTAGTTCCTTTTGCTTATCGCTATTTAAGAAACTACCATACCAACCGTCAGGTAGTACTAAAACATCATACCCTTCTAAGTCTGTGGCATATAATTTTGAGTCGTGCAGAACCGTTACAGGATACTGCAATTGTTGCTCAAAAAAGTGCCAAATTTCGCCAAATTGTAATGTACTTGTTGGTGCTCCAGACAGTACAGCTACTTTAGGCTTCTTTATCATGCTTACACTACTAGATCCAAAATCATTGCCTTTATCCACAAATCCAGTTGAGGTGGGGGTTAAGGCTGTTTGGTTTTTTAGTGCAATACGTTCTAGAGTGCTAGTAAAATCTTTTTTATTTCTATTGTCAGATTTAGTAATTATTAAACTTCCTCTTCCGTATTTTTTTCCATCTAAAGAAAAGGGCTTTTGGGTAAAACGAACTTTGATACCTTCCTTTAATAAATCTGCTAAAAAACGAGCATCCTGCATGCTATTCCAATCCGACAAATACGCATAAGTGTCTTCTGAAATACTGCTTTTTGGATTTACATTAGTTCTATTATTAATAGTAGAATTTACTTTTGTTTCAGAGGCTATAGCTTCTAATCCGTAGGCATAAGGTAAAGACCAGGCCGTAATGTCATAGGTTAATGAATCGCTTAATTTGGCATTGGGTTCAAATAAAACATGCGCTAAAGTACCTTTGGTTTGGTCTGTTGAAATAACTAATGATTGTTCATTTGTTTTCAAATTTTTTATTTTACCCGAGCTGTATTCAAATCCTTTTATGCTTGCGTTGGTGGCATAACCATACTCGATTTGATGTAAATCTAGAAGTTTAGTTAAAGCATTTAATTTATTAGGATGCCCATTTAAAATAAAGCTTTTGTATTTGTGATTTTTATCGGTATAGAATTTCTTGAACTCGTCATTTAGCTTTTGGGCATTTCCGGCGGCTACTTCAACCGTAGAAACCCCAGTAGTAAAGTGGTGTGCAATTCTATCTTTTAAGGTCAAGGTATCACCTATACGGGTTAAAACCCCTAGGCCTGCTCGTCCACTACCACCTTGCTCGTAGGTCATTCCAATGGCACCATTGTACAAAGGATAGGTGTCGCCATAACTGGGGTAAAAAAGGTCAAAAACTTCTTTAGTAAAATAAAACCACCCATTTTTATCAAAATATTTGGCGTGGTTTTTACCAATGGTTACTTGAAAATCGCGCTGAAAGTTTGTAATAACTTCATGATAAGGTTCTGCCGCTGGGGCAAAATAATACGGAGCATCTACACCTTGTTCATGAAAATCTACATGTACATGAGGAAGCCACGTGTTATAGACTTTTAAGCGTTGTTGACTCTCTACTTGCGTTAGCCATGCCCAGTCTCGATTTAAATCGAACATATAATGGTTAGCGCGCCCACTTAACCAACCTTCGTTATGTTCTTTACTATTAGGGTCAACATTGTAGGGTGTATTTTTATTTTCATTATACCAATTTACATACCTATCACGGCCATCAGGATTTATACATGGGTCAATAATAACCACAGTATTCTCTAATAAGCTTTTACGATTGGTTAAAAGTTCATAAATAGTTTGCATAGAGGCTTCAGTGCTCACACTTTCATTACCATGCACATTATAGCTCAACCAAACTATAGCCTTATCTGGACTACCCTGGCCTACGGTATTTTTTAGATGTTCTGTTCGGATATTTTCTAGATTTTTGATGTTTTCCGCTGTAGAAACGTAAGCAAGTAGTAAAGGTCTTCTTTCGTTGGTTTTACCATATTCAACCAATTGCACTTGATCAGGAAGTGTGGCGGCTAAATATTTGTAATAATCAACCACTTCGTGATGTCTAGAGAATGCTGAACCTAATTCATATCCTAAAAATTCAGAAGGAGATTTAATACTTTGTGCAATGCTAAAGGTGTAGGAAAGGAAACCTACAAGAAGTAAAATTTTTTTCATTCGTTTTTGTATTTCTAAAACATAAAACTAATCATAAATAATCAAATTGAATATGGCTATCTTTGTTTTTATTTAAATTAAGAACCTAATGTAATTTTACACACGGATAAAATTCAAGCATTTTATCTTTATAAGAATAAAATTTATCTATGAAACTTGATGGAATCCCATTTAAACAAACTGGTTATTTTTCTAAAATAATCTGTGATTATTTAGAAGAAAAAACAGCGCTAACTCCTTTTTTTAATAGATTTCCCAAAAAGGAAAATTTTGAAGCACAAATAAAAGAAAAGGGTGCCAATTTCTCCCAAAAGCATAGAGTTGTTCTGGCAGATGCACTAGAAAATCAAAACGCCAAATTAGCATTAAGTGATGCTACTCAAATAAATATACGCGCCCTTCGAGATGAAAAAACCTTCACTATAGTGACAGGGCATCAGTTGAATTTATTTACGGGGCCATTGTATTTTTTATTCAAGATTATCTCTACGATTAACCTTTCTAAAGAATTAAAAAAAACATATCCAAATTACAATTTTGTCCCCATTTATTGGATGGCAACGGAGGATCATGATTTCGAGGAAATCAATTATTTTAATCTTCATGGCAAAAAAATACAATGGAATAAAGCGGCCTCGGGGGGTGTTGGTCGATTAGCTACAACCGGTCTTGAAGAAGTTTTTGAAAATTTATCTGCTGAATTGGGCACGAGTAACAATGCAACTTATTTAAAAAATTTATTTTCAGAGGCTTATTTAAAAAATGATAATTTAACAGATGCTACCCGTTATTTAGCAAATACCTTATTTTCTGAATACGGATTAGTGATTGTTGATGGCGATGATGCCGCATTAAAACAACTATTAATTCCTTTTATTACATCGGACCTTTTTGAGAATACTTCTTTTTCTGAAGTCTCAAAAACGATAAAAAATCTAAACGACATTTCTGAGGATTATAAAATTCAGGTAAACCCAAGAGAAATCAATTACTTTTATTTAATTGATGGAGTTCGGGAGCGAATTATTGAAAAAAGTGGAGTTTTCTATATAAACGATACAAAAATAAGTTTTACCAAAGAGGCTATTTTATCGGAAATAAATAGTCATCCTGAGCGTTTTTCTCCAAATGTGGTTACTAGGCCATTGTATCAGGAAGTTATTTTACCTAATCTGTGCTATATTGGAGGCGGTGGAGAGCTAGCCTATTGGTTAGAGCTTAAAGGGTATTTTAAGGCCGTAAATGTTACTTTTCCAATGTTGCTATTACGTAACTCAGCACTTTTAATCACCGAAAAACAACAAGATAAATTAACGAAATTAGGGCTTTCAACCGCTCATATATTTCTGAAACAAAATGCATTAATCAATAAAAAAATACGTGAAATTTCGAATATTGATATAGACTTTAGCTCTCAAAAAGAACAGTTAAAAAATCAGTTTAGTGCCTTATTTGACCTGGCAGAACAAACCGATAAGTCGTTCTTGGGAGCGGTAAAAGCTCAAGAAGTAAAGCAAATGAAAGGGCTAGATCATTTGGAAAAGCGATTGCTAAAAGCGCAAAAGCGTAAGTTAAAAGATCATGTTATCCGAATTACCTCAATTCAAAATGAACTTTTTCCAAATCGATCTTTACAGGAACGCCAAACTAATTTTTCTGAATTTTATTTGGAGTACGGTGATGCCTTACTTCCTGAATTAAGTACACATTTAAAACCTTTGTCACAGGACTATATAATCATAGTTTTTTAGAATATATTATATCTGTTTTTTCATTGCGATACTTGAGACTAGCTGTACATAAGTATTTGGTGTTATTTTCCTTAAAGGCACATTATTTTTTGAACTGCAGAGTTCAGATCCTAAAATCACGCTAGTTTTTTTGGATGTTCTATAAGTGTATTTCTAAAGAATAAGTTTTGGTGTAGCAGTGAATTAATGGCTTTTATGCCATACTAAATTGAATAAAATATGCACAATATTGATATAGAACTAGTAGAAATGACCTTAGATGTCATGAAATACGCGATCAATCGTATTACGAATACAGCTCCTGAATTAGGAAAACCCAAAAAAGAAGAAGAGCTAAAAGCGTTGGTGGGTGAAACAATAACTGCCCAAGGTATTGGTGGAGAAAAAGCTTTTCAGTTGTTCCGAGATGTATTGGTAAAAGCCACAGTGCCTATCGATCATCCAAGGCATTTGGCATTTGTACCGGCCTCACCAACTCGGGCAGCCATTATGTTCGATTTGGTTACTTCAGCATCAAGTATTCACGGCGCGTATTGGATGGAAGGAGCAGGTGGAATTTTCTGTGAAAATGAAGCCATGCGATGGCTGGTATCCTTAACAGGAATGCCCAGTAAATCTTTTGGCGTTTTTACGAGTGGTGGAACAGCGGCAAACTTATCTGCGATGGTTGCTGCACGTGAATTTTGGCGTTTAAAACCTGAAAACCAACATAAGAAAGGAATTATTTTAACTTCTATCGGGGCACACTCATCGGTTAAAGCTATGGCAAAAGTGATGGATGCGGAAGTACTTTTAGTACCCACTGAAGATAGCTTACATGCCATAGATATCGAAAAAACATTAAATGCTTTATCACAAGATGAAAAAAATAGAATCTTTGGAATTGTAGCTACGGCGGGCACTACCAATGCGGGTATCATTGATGATTTAGAGGGCATAGGAACTCTTTGCAAAACTCATAATTTTTGGTTTCATGTAGACGCGGCTTATGGCGGTGCTGCTTTAGTGGCCGATTCTGTGCGTCATTTATTCAATGGTATAGAAAAAGCAGACAGTATTACCATAGATCCGCATAAATGGTTATTTTCTCCTTATGATTGCGGTGCTGTTTTATATAGAGATCCTGAGCTAGCAAAAGCGGCGCATTCTCAAGAAGGTTCTTATTTAGATATTTTTAAAGATGAAGGTGCTCAAGGTTTTAACCCTGCAGATTATCAAATACAATTAACTAGAAGACTTCGAGGCATGCCACTTTGGTTTTCTTTAGCCATGCACGGAATAGATAAATACAAGTGGGCGGTTGAACAGGGTATTTCTTTAGCAAATTTAGCAGGTAAATTAATAGAAAAAGCACCTCAAGTTGAATTGGTCCGTGAGCCTAGTTTGTCTTGTGTACTTTTTAGGCGAATAGGGTGGTCTCCTGATGATTATAGAAATTGGACCTACGATAATCACGAAAAAGGTTTTGCGTTAGTAACCCCTACAAAATGGAAACAAGGAGATGCTTATGAGACTGTAGCTCGTTTTTGTTTTATCAATCCAGATACCACAGAAAAGGATATTTCAGATATTTTAGCCACCATGGTTTAAGGGACTAAAAATATACCCTTCCAGTTTTGATGGCTTAAAGAATACCGAATGCGAAGGTGTTTATCTGTATTTAATTTTAGGTATTCAATTTTTTTTGGCTCAATGGCAATCATACAAAAATGGTGAGATTCATTGATATATTCAATGGTTTCAGTTCCCGTGATTTCTGTGCCAGGAGCTTTTGAAGTTATATAATCTTTTTTTGACCTTTCGCTAACCTTAGCCCAGTGCTCTTGCAATATGTCAGGATTTTTTATCAGACTTGCTATACCCTCTATTTTTAATTGAATGCTTTTTTCTGGGTCATAAAAAAGCAAGCTCACCTTATTGTTCTCTTGAATGTGCGTTACTTTTTTAGATCGCTTATCCGTATAAAAAGTTACCGTCAAATCTTTCGAAATATCGCGTACAACAATAGTTCTTAATCGGGCCATGTGGTCTAAGCCCACCGTGCCTAAAGTAGCTAGCTTATAAGGATGATTTTTTCTATTGAGACTTATTTTAAATTCGTTTTTGATCGTATCAAATATTTTTTCAGTCATAGAATTTTGTATTTAAGATTCAAAAAAATATTCATAAATCATCCTTGGGGTTAAATAAATGAGGCGAAACCAGCGGTAGTTGAAATATTTGTATAAATATAATCAAAAGAAGCTTTTCAAAAAATTTCAATTTACTATTTTTGCGGATGCAAAATAACGTCCTGATTTTAGATTTTGGTTCTCAATACACACAACTTATCGCTAGAAGAGTTCGAGAGCTTAATATTTTTTGTGAAATAAAACCGTACAATCACCTTCCTGAGGACCTTTCTGAATACAAGGCTGTAATTCTTTCTGGATCTCCATTTTCAGTAAGGGCGGCAGACGCTCCACATCCTGATTTATCAGAAATTCAAGGTAAAAAACCATTGTTAGCTGTTTGTTATGGAGCGCAATATTTAGCGCATTTTCAAGGTGGTAATGTGGCCCCCTCCGAAACAAGAGAATACGGTCGAGCAAAACTATCGTTTGTAAAACCTAATGAAGCCTTTTTTGAAAAAATTAGTGAGGGGAGTCAGGTTTGGATGAGTCATTCTGATACTATTAAAGTGTTACCAACCCGTGCGGTAAAGTTAGCAAGTACACATGACGTAGAGAATGCAGCCTTTAAAATTCAAGGAGAAGAAACCTATGCCATTCAATTTCATCCTGAAGTATACCATTCTACCGATGGGAAACAATTACTAGAAAATTTTCTTGTAAATATTGCAGGAGTAGCTCAAACTTGGACGCCAGATTCCTTTGTAGAAACTACGGTCGCCCAATTAAAAGAAAAAATAGGAACAGATAAAGTTATTTTGGGCTTATCTGGTGGTGTTGATTCTTCGGTTGCAGCCATGTTATTGCATAGAGCCATTGGGAAAAACTTACATTGTATTTTTGTCAATAATGGCTTATTGCGAAAAGATGAATACCCTAGTGTTCTAAAACAATACGAAGGAATGGGACTAAATGTTAAAGGAGTAGACGCTTCGGCACGTTTTTTGGATGCCTTGTTAGGAGAAAGCGATCCAGAAAAAAAACGTAAAACTATTGGCCGGGTTTTTATCGAAGTTTTTGATGATGAATCGCATTTGGTGGAAGACGCAAAATGGCTAGCACAAGGTACTATTTATCCTGACGTTATCGAATCGGTTTCCGCAACTGGTGGACCTTCAGCGACGATTAAAAGTCACCATAATGTTGGTGGTTTGCCCGATTTTATGAAATTGAGTATTGTTGAGCCCTTACGCATGCTTTTTAAAGACGAGGTACGCAGGGTTGGTGCAAGTATGGGAATTGACCCCTTATTATTGGGTAGGCACCCATTTCCAGGACCAGGTTTAGCGATAAGAATTCTAGGAGATATTACCAGAGAAAAAGTAGCGATCCTACAAGAAGTAGATGCTATATTTATTAATGGATTAAAAGAAGCTGGGCTTTATGATAAAGTTTGGCAGGCCGGAGCAATGCTTTTACCCGTAAATAGTGTAGGTGTTATGGGTGATGAAAGAACTTATGAAAAATGTGTAGCTTTGCGAGCTGTGGAAAGTACCGATGGTATGACCGCGGATTGGGTAAATTTACCCTATGAGTTTTTACAAAAAACGTCTAACGATATCATCAATAAAGTTCGAGGCGTAAATAGAGTGGTGTATGATATAAGTTCAAAACCTCCTGCAACGATTGAATGGGAATAATTTTTTTGGTTCTAGCTGCGTTAGATAAACTTGGACTGTAAAGTATTAAATATAGATAGATTAAAATGAAAAAAGTATTTGTGAAGTTTTATATCGTAAGCCTAGTACTGCTACTCTTTAGTTTTTCAGCTTTTGCTCAAAAATTTACGACGCACCCTGTGAAAAAAGGGGAAACAATTCAAAGTATTGCGAAACAATATAAGGTAAGTCCCGAGAGTATTTTAAACTTAAATAAAGAGGTTAAAAATGCAAACGAATTAAAACTGAATACTATTTTGGTGATTAATTTAGAGGCAAAAGTCACTTCTGACAATGATGCTAAACCAAGGGAGACTGCAAACAACACGGTAACTGTAATAACGCAGGAAGAGCCTATTGGTTTTGTTTCTTATGAAGTTAAGCGGAGAGATAATTTATTTAGAATATCGGAGCGTTTTAAAGTAAGTCAAGATGCTATTAAACGGTATAACAAAGAATTATATGCCACACAGCTCAAAAAAGGAATGACCTTAAAAATTCCTAAGTTTAGAAAAATAGAGGTGAAAGAAACTACTGTTGATGAAACTCTTTTTGAAGAATATACCGTACAACCAAAAGAAAATAGATTCTCTATTGCGAGCAGGTATGGAATTTCTATAGATAGTCTTTTAGTGTTAAATCCAGATTTATCCAAAGACAATACCTATTTGGCGGCAGGTCAAAAGCTACGATTACCGATCCTCGCCGGAAGTACCACGGAAAATCAAACCTCACAATTATTTATGTCGTACACTGTTCCCCCAAAAAAAGGTTTTTTGGCTTTGGAGCGTGAATTTGGCGTTACAGAGAACGAAATAAAAATGGTAAACCCTGAACTTAATGAACGCGGACTTCAGGAAGGAATGGTGATTAGAATTCCTCAAAAAACAGCAAATAAAGAGGCTGTCAATACAGAGAACTTCAACTTTTATGAAGTAAAGCCTGGCGAAGCCGAATATTCGCTCACAAGAAAATTGGGATTAAGTTACCGAGAGTTACTTTCTTTAAATCCGGAACTACAATCGGGATTAAAAGCAGGCATGATTTTAAAAATTCCAAAAGCCAATGAAGGGAATTTTGTGGTTAAAAATTCTTTGATTATTGAAAATATAGATCTAATAAGTAAAATGAACACGGCGTTTAAGCCAAATTTAGTAATTATGCTTCCTTTTCGCTTAGACCTGATCAATGTAAATAATTCAGAAGCTGCAAAAGACTCTCTTAAAGGCAGAAGAGATGCCAACTGGAGCTTGGCGCTGTACAGTGGGGCCTTAGTAGCCTTAGATTCTATAAAAAAATTAGGACTTTCAGTGAATGTCTCCGTTTTTGATACGGAAAGAAACATGAACAGAACTAAAGAATTATTATTAAAGTCCGAATTAAAAAATGCGCATGCTATTATTGGCCCTTTAGATCCAGAATCTTTAAAAGAAGTAGCTGTGCGGGTATTACCTTTTCAAGTTCCACTTATTGCTCCTATCCATACCAAAAGTGATATTAGCCTTTCAAATGTTTTTTATGCGGTTCCTTCAGAGGACAATTTAAGGGAACAGTTACTGTCTTTTGTTAAAGAAAAAAGAGTTGCAGAAAATATTGTGGTTATTGCTGATGATGCACATGAAGTAACGAAAAAGCTTTTACTAAAAGAATTTCCAAAGGCAAAAGCATTAAATTTAGTAGAGAAATTTGCCATGAAAGATAAAATTTTAGCCTTACTATCTTCGACAGAAGAGAACTGGGTTTTCTTAGAGACTGATCAATTTAGTACGGTAAATAGTGTAATTTCTGTTTTAAATGCTTCACGAACCGATAAGATTAAAATACGACTTTTTACGACCAATAAGAACAAAGCTTATGACGATGAAAAAATAAATCATTCTCATTTATCAAACTTAGCTTTCACCTATCCAACGATTGAGGGAGAAGATAAAAATGACGCCTTTGAACGCGCTTATATGAAAATGAATAATGGTAAATCACCAGATAAATATGCTCATAAAGGCTTTGACATTACCATGGACGTTCTTTTAAAATTAGCCTATAAAAACAATTTGTTCGAAGCTTCTAAAAATATAGGAGAAACGCGCTATAGCAATACAAAATACAATTACGTACAAAAGGAATCTCAAGGCTATTACAACACAGGAGCCTATATCATGATGTATGATAATATGTGGATAAAAGAAGCAAAATAGCATAGACCATGCTAGGTTGTGAAAACTTGACCTCAAGGGGCAAAAGTATTTCTACGACTTGAAAAGCAAGTTTAGTGATGATACACTGGTAGGGTATAGGCGTTTGAGTTCAGTTTTTTGTTTAGGCTAAAGCGGATGAATAGCGGTTTGGCTTAGGGAATGCAAAAGCTCTAGGTTTACGTATAAATTTTAAGATAATGCCGCTTACCCAATACCAAGGCTCTATACCTTTAAATCAGTTAACAAAAAATAATTCATTTTCTTGGAATTTCTAAAAGCCATCTTAGTCACATTATTTGTTTTTTTGATTTCTAACGAAATTCAAGAAGAAACAATCCTATGGGAAAAGCACAAGCGACTCACTTGGTCAGATTTTAAAGGAAAACCTCAAAACAATAGGGCAGCAGCGGTAACGGCCAGTGGATTAACCTATCGGGTTTCAACGACTAAAGAAAATAATAAAGTAGTGGCTATTGATTTTGAAGTAAACTCTTTTTTTTACCCCCAAAAGTCATGGTATCGATCAGCCATATGTGACCATGTAATTTTAAATCACGAACAGTTGCATTTTGATATTACAGCAGTATATGCTGAAAAACTTAGAGAGCGTTTGGCCAAAGCTAATTATACCAACAATGCACAAGCAGAGATGAAAGCCATTTACCATCAAGTAAATAGGGAGTTAAATGACTTTCAAAACTTGTATGATACCGAAACCAATTTCTCAAGAAATAGAGAGCAGCAGCTGCGTTGGAATAAAAAAATTGAAGCTATTTTGAAGGATTAGCTTCTCCATTGCTACTAATTTTTATAGTTATGATAAGCTTAAAAAGCTAATCTCCTAAATATTTAAAACAAACTAAGACCCTTTTCATGTAAGCTATGCTGCCTTAAACCTGAATCACTCCTAAATTAAACGGTTTTTCAATAGGTGCGTGATTCGCTGCTGTGATGCCCATCGAAATCCATTTTCTAGTATCTAAGGGATCTATAACGGCATCGGTCCATAATCGTGACGCTGCATAATAAGGTGAAACTTGATTGTCGTAACGGTTTTTAATCTTATTAAATAATTCGGCTTCTTTTTCAGGAGTTATTTTTTCACCTTTTTTCTCGAGGGAAGCTTTTTCTATTTGTAATAATACTTTAGCCGCTGAGTTTCCACTCATTACTGCCAATTCTGCACTAGGCCAAGCGACAATTAAACGGGGGTCATAAGCTTTGCCACACATAGCGTAATTGCCTGCTCCATAACTGTTTCCGATGACAATAGTGAACTTTGGAACGACAGAGTTACTTACGGCATTCACCATTTTTGCACCATCTTTAATAATGCCACCATGTTCGCTTTTACTACCCACCATAAAACCAGTTACATCTTGTAAAAATACGAGTGGAATTTTCTTTTGATTGCAATTGGCAATAAATCGAGTGGCTTTATCGGCTGAATCAGAATAAATTACGCCACCAAATTGCATTTCACCAGCGGTGGTTTTTACTACTTTTCTATGATTGGCGACAATACCCACCGCCCAACCATCAATTCGAGCGTAACCAGTTAAAATAGTCTTTCCATAACCTTCTTTATATTGGTCAAATTCAGAATTATCTACCAAACGTTTGATGATTTCAAGCATATCATACTGGTCGCTTCTCGATTTTGGTAAAATTCCGTAAATATCTTCTTGATTTTCCTTTGGTTTTTTAGCTTCAACACGGTTGTAACCCGCTTTGTCAAAATCTCCTATTTTATCAATGATATTTTTAATAGTATTCAAGGCATCGGCATCATCTTTAGCTTTATAATCGGTAACACCGCTTATTTCACAATGGGTTGTAGCACCGCCTAAAGTTTCATTATCAATACTTTCTCCAATGGCTGCTTTTACCAAATAACTTCCTGCTAAAAAAATGCTACCTGTTTTATCCACAATTAAAGCTTCATCACTCATGATGGGTAAATACGCGCCACCAGCCACACAACTTCCCATAACTGCAGAAATTTGAGTAATTCCCATACTGCTCATAATAGCATTGTTTCTAAAAATACGTCCAAAATGCTCTTTATCGGGAAAGATTTCATCCTGTAAGGGCAGGTAAACGCCAGCACTATCGACCAAATAAATGATAGGTAGTTTGTTTTCTATGGCAATTTCTTGTGCTCTTAGATTTTTTTTAGCGGTAATAGGAAACCAAGCTCCAGCTTTTACTGTTGCATCATTGGCTACAATAATACATTGTTTTCCTTGAACAAATCCTATTTTTACAATAACTCCTCCAGAAGGGCAGCCGCCATGTTCGCTGTACATTCCGTCGCCCACAAAAGCACCAATTTCAATGGCATCAGCGCCATCATCCAAAAGATAATCAATACGTTCTCTTGCTGTTAATTTTCCTTGCTTATGTTGCTTTTCAATTCTGCTTTTTCCTCCTCCTAAACTTACTGTAGCCAGTCTTTTTTTTAAGTCAGATAAAAGTAATTTATTGTGATCTTCGTTTTTGTTAAAGTTAATGTCCATATATGCTTTAGTTTCTTTTTTGGAAGCATAAAGATAAGGATTAACTTTGTGTAAATTCAAATGTTAATAGGATGCATAAAGTAAAATGGGGAATTTTAGGATTAGGAAGTATAGCGCATCATTTTGTAAAAGATTTGCTTTTAAATGCGGATGCTAATTTAATAGCAGTAGCATCAAGAAATACTGAAAAGGCAAAAGTCTTCTCAGAGCAATATCAATCTAAATACTATTTTGGGTCTTATAAAGATTTAATTCATTGTCCCGAAGTTGATGTTATTTATATTGCCACGCCTCATTCGTTTCATGCTGAAATTGCCATTGAGGCCATGACCCATGGTAAACATGTACTTTGTGAAAAACCAATGGGTATCAATCGTATGGAGGTCCAAAAAATGATTAAAACGGCTAAAGAAAATAACGTTTTTTTAATGGAAGCCTTATGGAGTAGGTTTAACCCGGCTATTCAGAAAGTAAAACAACTACTAGATAGCGGTCGCATTGGAACTATAAAATACCTTCATGCTGATTTTGCTTTTCCGGCTTTACACAGAGAAGAAACGAATCGACTTTTAAACCCTGATTTGGCAGGTGGATCTTTGTTGGATATTGGAATTTATCCTGTTTTCTTATCCTATTTGATTTTGGGAAAGCCTAGTCAAATACAAGCATCTTCTAAATTTTTTAAAACTGGAATAGAAATGCAAACGAGTATCTTGTTTGATTATCCTGAGGCACAAGCGCTGCTGTATAGCGGGTTAAATTCTAAATCGAAAATAAAAGCTGAAATATCAGGTACTAAAGGGAGTATTTTTTTTGACCCTAGTTGGCATGAAGCGCAAGGCTATACTTTAGAACTGAACGATACTTCGGAACGCTTTAATTTACCAACCAAAGGAAGAGGTTATTATTATGAAATAGAAGAAGTACACCATTGTTTGAGAAACGACCAACTAGAAAGTAAACTTTGGAGTCATCAAAACAGTTTAGATGTAATAGGTTTATTGGATGAAATTAGAGGAATAACAGGAGTTATTTTTCCGTTTGAGAAATAATTTTGTTTTTTTGAGAGCGCTAAATTCTATTAAATTACCGATATTTGATGTTACCAATTGATTAAATAACTATTAAATTATGGGAATGAATAAAAATACGGTGTTGGCGTGGGCTACTTGGATAATGATTTTTGTAGGATTCTCTTTAATAGCCCTTGGGGCATTTAGGTATTATGAGGTAGCAGGATACGGATTTGCCGCTGTTGGTGTAGGCTTTTTAGCAGTCGCATGGGTTTTTAACGCGCTAAAGGGTAGAGTTTAACTAACTTAAATCTGAAGTTAAAAAAAAGAAAGATCAACTACATGTTGATAAAACCAGTTGAGGATAAATTGTTTCATACAAAGGAGTAAGACGCATAGTAAAATTTGTCTGCTAAGCACTTAAATTTTAGTTTATTTTAAACTCGAAAGCTCACTTTAAATTTTTTATTCAACACCTAAGCCTAAAAAATAGTACTTAAAATTTAAAATTAATAACTAAAAATGTCTGACGATAAAAAAGTAATTTTCTCCATGTCTGGAGTTACAAAAACATATAAAACGGCAAATACGCCCGTTCTTAAAAATATTTACTTAAGCTTTTTCTATGGTGCTAAAATTGGTATTCTAGGTTTAAATGGATCTGGAAAATCTACCTTATTAAAAATCATTGCTGGTGTTGACAAAAATTTCCAAGGTGATGTAGTTTTTTCTCCAGGATATAAAGTAGGTTATTTAGAGCAAGAACCTTTATTAGATGAAAGTAAAACGGTACTAGAAATCGTTAAAGAAGGTGTTGCTGATACAGTTGCCATTCTTGAGGAATACAACAAGATTAACGACATGTTTGGTTTAGAAGAAGTTTATTCTGATGCCGATAAGATGGATAAGTTGATGGCCCGCCAAGCAGAACTCCAAGATCAAATAGATGCTTCAAACGCTTGGGAATTAGATACGAAACTGGAAATAGCCATGGATGCGTTGAGAACTCCCGATGGCGATGCACCTATAAAGAATTTATCGGGTGGAGAGCGTCGTCGTGTAGCCTTATGCAGATTATTATTACAAGAACCTGAAATTTTATTGTTAGATGAACCTACCAACCACTTGGATGCAGAATCGGTACATTGGTTAGAGCATCATTTAGCGGAATACAAAGGAACTGTCATTGCCGTGACCCACGATAGATACTTTTTAGACAATGTAGCCGGTTGGATTTTAGAGTTAGATAGGGGAGAAGGCATTCCTTGGAAAGGAAACTACTCTAGCTGGTTAGATCAAAAGTCTAAGCGTATGGCTGAAGAAAGCAAAACAGCTTCTAAACGTCAAAAAACATTAGAGCGTGAGTTAGAATGGGTACGCCAAGGAGCGAAAGGCCGACAAACAAAGCAAAAAGCACGTTTGAATAACTATGACAAGTTAATGAGTCAAGATCAAAAGCAACTTGACGAAAAGCTAGAGATTTATATTCCTAACGGTCCACGATTAGGAACAAATGTTATTGAAGCTATTGGTGTAAGCAAAGCCTATGGTGATAAATTGTTGTATGAAAACTTGAACTTTAAATTACCACAGGCTGGTATTGTGGGTGTTATTGGTCCAAACGGAGCTGGTAAAACTACCATTTTCAGAATGATTATGGGCGAAGAAAAAGCGGATAAGGGCGAATTTATTGTTGGAGATACTGCTAAAATAGCGTACGTAGACCAGAGTCACTCGAACATAGACCCAGAAAAAACAATTTGGCAAAATTTCAGTAATGAACAGGAACTGGTAATGATGGGGGGGAAACAAGTAAATTCTCGTGCATACCTAAGTCGATTTAATTTCTCAGGGAGTGAACAAAATAAAAAGGTAAGTGCCCTATCTGGTGGTGAACGTAACCGCTTGCATTTGGCTATGACATTAAAAGAAGAAGGTAACGTTTTGCTATTAGATGAACCTACGAACGATTTAGATGTAAATACCTTACGGGCCTTAGAGGAAGGTTTAGAAAATTTTGCCGGCTGTGCAGTGGTGATATCTCACGACCGTTGGTTTTTAGACAGAATTTGCACCCACATCCTTGCTTTTGAGGGGAATAGTGAAGTTTATTTCTTTGAAGGTGGATTCTCGGAGTACGAAGAAAACAAGAAAAAACGCTTAGGTGGTGATTTAATGCCAAAACGTATTAAATATAAGAAGTTGATTAGATAGGTAAAATTAATTTCTTTAACAATAAAAAAACGGTCCACTTTAGCATTAAAGTTGACCGTTTTTTGTTACTGTAAAAGGGTTATATGAAAGTCTGATTAAATGGAATGCAAACTCCAAAATTTTTTTGCTGACGACTTCATGTTCAGTCGTTCCTATTGTTTAATACTCCGCATCAGGATACCAATCTAATTGGATAACTTTGATTGTATCATCACCTTCATTCACTAAATTTTTAAATTTAGAGACATCACTCACATCAGGATTACCTCTGTAATGATAAGGATATACTTCTTTTGGTTTAAATTCTAAAACCGCACTCGCAGCACTTTGCTCCGTCATAGTATAAGGTAAATTCATACAGATGAATGCCTTGTCAATATTTTTAAGAGCACGCATTTCAGGAATATCTTCGGTGTCTCCTGAAAAATAAATACGCTGATCTCCCATGGTTAACACATAACCGTTTCCTCTTCCTTTGGTATGAAAATTAAGTGCCTCTTCACGTAGGTTATACATTGGAATAGCTTCTACAGTTATTTCTTTATACGTTTTGGAGTCCCCGTTATTTAAAATTTCTAATTGAGCCGTATAATTTTCGGTCATTTTATCGGCCACTGCTTGTGGAACTATTATTTTAGCCATAGAGGTATCTAAAAAATCTAGCGTTTCTAAACTAAAATGATCTCCGTGAATATCGGTAATCAAAATTAAATCTGGTTTTTTTTGATTTTCAAAAGCTTTGGCGCCACCTACGGGGTCGATATAAATGGTAGTTCCTCCCCATTCTAAAACAGCCGTGGCATGCTCGACTGGATTAATCGTTATTTCATCTGAAACCGATGAAGTTGTTAGTGTTGTATCGGCCATTTCAGTAGTAGCCTCTTCTTTTTTTGATTCTTTGCAAGCCATTAAAAACAGCATTGCTAAGCTAACATAAAGTACATTTTTCATAAGTTTTGTTTTTTTGATAAAAGTTTCATTTGAATAGCAGCTTTCTTACATAGATGAATGCTGAGGGTGATATCTCATTTTTAAGCTTACTTTTTTTGTAAAGATATAACCCATATGCAAGTTTTGAGTCTGAAATCAAGATATTTTTGCTCTATTTACCTTTTTTATCAAACTGAATCTAAATTTTGGCCTATGCATTTATGGCTGCCATTTGGACCTCCAGGTAGTGTATTTGGAAAAAAAACACTTAGCACTAATTTTAAAAACAAGTCATTGCTTTATTTTTTGAAGAATTATATGTGCACTAGCAGTCCTATGATATTTTTTTGAAAGATAGGGAATGAGCAAAAAGGCATTGCTGCACTTGATAGAACTAGAAAAAAATAGGATTTCGAACCAACTAATTTTTAACAAAAAATCTAAATGTTAAATTAGTACGTATATAGATGAAATACAAACAAACACTTCGAGAGAAGAAAACTAAAAAAGGAACAATTAATTTTTTTAAATTATGACAGAAACTAAAAGTAATAGCGGTTTAAAAGTAGTAGCAGGTCTATTACTAGTATTGTTGGTAGGTTTGGTAATATATACAGTAAGCCTGTATAAAGAAAAACAAGACAATACCATACAACTCAACAAGGAGAAAGAGTTGGTAGTAGAAGATTTGACAAGTTTACGTTCGGAATACGATAAAGCTATTTTAGAAAGTAATCTTACCAATGACGAATTAGTGTCGGCAAGAGACAATATTGCAAAGTATATTGATTCGGTAAAAACAATGCGTTTAGATATTGCGGCTTTAGGAAAGTACAGACGTCAAGTAAGTATTTTAACTAAAGAAAGACAGCAATTAATTAGAAAAGTAGATTCTTTAACACGCTCTAACAGTGCCTTAGTGATGCAGAGAGATAGTACTTTTGTTGAATTAGAAAAACAAACTGTTTTTAATGACTCTTTAGTAGTTCAAAATACACAATTAGCAAATGCTGTTGAAAGAGGTTCTGCTTTAAATATTTCAAAATTATCTGTAGATGCGGTAAAGGAACGTAATAGTGGAAAATTAGTTTCTACGCAAAGAGCTGGTTCAACAGATAAATTTAAAGTTTGTTTTACCTTAACAAACAATGCTATTGCACAAGCAGGAGATAAGGAATTTTATATTGAAGTTTTAGATCCTCAAGGGAATGTTTTAGGAGAAAGTTTTTCAAAATCTGCTGATTCTGGAGCTTCTGTAACCTATAGCAAAGCAACAGCGTTCTATTACGAAAACAAAACTTTAGATGTTTGTGATTTTATAAATAAACCAGCTGGAGATTTCCAAAAAGGAAACTATATGGTCAATGTTTATGATAATAAACTTAAATTATTAGGAACAAGTAAGTTTGCTTTAAAATAATAAAATATTATCTATTCACTAAAAAAGGGGTGCATTACTAGTGTGATGCCCCCTTTTTTTATACCTATACAAATAGTTTTATTTTAAACTGCCAACCATTTCCTCTGGTTTTACCCAATCGTCATAATCTTCAGCACTTACATAGCCTAAGTTTACGGCTTCTTCTTTTAAGGTAGTTCCATTTTTATGGGCTGTATTGGCGATTTCTGCTGCTTTATAATACCCAATTTTAGTGTTTAAGGCCGTCACAAGCATTAAAGAATTGTTTAATAACTGCTTAATGACTTCGTGATTAGGTTCAATACCTACAGCACAATTTACATCAAAGCTAACACAAGCATCCCCTAAAAGTTCTGCGGATTGTAAAATATTGGCCGCCATCATAGGTTTAAAAACATTTAATTCATAATGACCTTGAGTGCCACCAACACTAATGGCAACATCGTTACCCATTACTTGAGCGCAAACCATAGTCAAAGCTTCGCACTGCGTAGGATTTACTTTTCCGGGCATTATAGAACTGCCGGGTTCGTTTGCAGGAATAATAATTTCTCCAATACCAGAACGAGGACCAGAAGCCATCATTCGAATATCATTTGCAATTTTGTTTAAAGCAACTGCTAATTGTTTTAAGGCACCGTGGCTTTCAACAATCGCATCGTGTGCAGCCAAAGCTTCAAATTTATTTGCTGCGGTAATAAATGGCAATCCTGTAAATTCAGCAATATATTTGGCTACCAAAACATCATAACCGTCAGGCGTATTTAACCCTGTTCCAACGGCAGTGCCGCCTAGCGCCAATTCAGAAAGGTGCGGTAAAGTGTTTTGAAGTGCTTTTATTCCATGATCTAACTGAGAAACATATCCAGAAAATTCTTGCCCTAAGGTAAGTGGCGTAGCATCCATGAGATGGGTGCGACCAATTTTTACAACATTTTTAAATTCAACCACCTTCTTTTGTAAGGTATCTCTTAATTGTAAGATACCAGGAATGGTGACTTCCACTATTTTTTTATATGCGGCAATATGCATGCCAGTAGGAAAGGTGTCATTCGACGATTGCGATTTGTTCACATCATCATTAGGTTGAATGGTTTTATCACCTTCTCCAATAACGTTGCCTGCAAGTTCATGGGCACGATTAGCAATTACTTCATTTACATTCATGTTGCTCTGAGTACCAGAACCTGTTTGCCATATAACCAAAGGAAACTGATCATCGTGTTTGCCTGTTAAAATTTCATCACAAACTTTAGCGATTAAATCTCTTTTTTCTTTAGTCAGTACGCCCAGTTCTTCGTTGGTGTACGCGGCAGCTTTTTTTAAATAAGCAAAACCGTAGACAATGTCTAAAGGCATAGATGCAGGGGCACCAATTTTGAAATTATTGCGGGAACGCTCTGTTTGAGCTCCCCAGTATTTATCAGAAGGAACTTCAACCTTGCCCATTGTATCTTTTTCTATTCTATAACTCATAATGCTTTGTTTAAATGTGTTACAAAGATATTGTATTCACAATTTATTTACATCGAATGGAATATTTTTATAGATTTTTTTTGATTTTCATTTGTAGAATTCATCATTTTCAAACTATCTTTGTAGCATAAATAATATATTATGTTTGAATTTGACCAATATTTAGGATTTATAGCTTTTATAACCATTTTAACCATAGGTTTTTGGCTTATGATTTTTTTATTGACCTTTGTTATCCCTTATTGGGTAGGTGGTAACATTTTAGAGATTTTGAAAGAAAGAAAAGAAGCAAAAAAAGCAAAACTTGAAGCAAAGCAAGATTAACACTTTTTTATAAGTTGCATATACTATTGAAGACTGTCTGTAAAAGACAGTCTTTTTTTTTGATGGTCCTTTTGAAGCATTAGCGCATTGTAGTCTTTAAAAATAGTACAATACAAACGAAACTTGTGATGCATAAAAAAACGTCTGAAAAGGATTTCAGACGTTTTTTATGTGTTCATAACTTTAAGAGTCCTATAGGTTAGGAATTACTAAAACCTGATCTGGATGAATTACATCTGGATTTTTTAAGATATTTGTATTCGCCTCAAAAATTTGTTTATATTTCATGGCATCGCCATAGTAATGTTTGGCAATTTTACTTAATGAATCTCCACCTTTCACAATATGTCTGTGGTACACAGAATCGTCAGTCACGGTGATATTAGCTTTTATGTCTTTGGCATTTTCACCGCCAAGTTCCTCGATTTTATCCCATATAAGGTTTTTTTCATGAGGAGTTGCAGCTTCACCTTTAATTTTTAATACTCCTGACTCTTCTGATATATCTCCGTTCTTAATTCCAAGTTGCTCTCCTAACTGTAAAACGCCCTGATATTTAGCTTTAACACTCATATTTTTTCTATGTTTAATGATTAATAATAGTCTTAAAGGTACTAATTATTGATAAATAATAGTAGGGAAAAGTCCTTATATATTATTGACCATCAATATGTAGGTAATCTCATAAAAAATGTTTAATTTTGCACTCCTTTTTAAACGAAACAAGAGAAAAAGGTCAAAAAAAATAATGTATAATTCTTTTGTAGTATTAGTTGAACTCTTGTAAGACTGCAAAATACAAATTATTAATCAGCAATGGCTGAAGACAAAAAAGAAGCTGAAGTAACTGTAGAGGCTACTCAAGCAAAAGTACAGGCACCTGTACAAGATCCTCAAGAATTTTTAGAAAACTTTAACTGGACAAAGTACGAACAAGGTATTGAGCAAGTTGATGATAAAAAACTCCAAGAGTTTGAAACATTAGTTGCAGAGAATTTTGTAGATACTATGGATGAAGAAGTAGTAACAGGAACTGTAGTTTATATTACAGACCGTGAAGCTATTATCGACATTAATGCAAAATCAGAAGGTGTTATTTCACTGAATGAATTTCGTTACAATCCAGATTTAAAAGTTGGTGATAAAGTTGAGGTGCTTATCGATATCCGTGAGGATAAAAGTGGACAATTAGTACTATCGCACAGAAAGGCCAGAACTATTATGGCTTGGGATAGAGTAAATGCTGCTCATGATAAGGAAGAAATCGTTAATGGTTTTGTGAAGTGTAGAACTAAAGGAGGTATGATTGTCGATGTTTTCGGAATCGAGGCGTTCTTACCAGGTTCTCAGATTGATGTGAAGCCAATTAGAGATTACGATCAGTACGTAGGTAAAACTATGGAATTCAAGGTAGTGAAAATCAACCATGAATTTAAAAACGTAGTGGTATCTCACAAAGCTCTTATTGAGGCTGATATTGAAGAACAGAAAAAAGAAATCATTGGTCAACTAGAAAAAGGACAAGTGTTAGAAGGTGTTGTTAAAAACATTACTTCTTACGGTGTGTTTATTGATTTAGGTGGTGTTGATGGTTTAGTTCATATTACAGATCTTTCTTGGTCTAGAATTAACCACCCGAATGAGGTTGTTGAATTAGATCAAAAATTAAATGTTGTAATCCTTGACTTTGATGATAACAAATCAAGAATTCAATTAGGTCTTAAGCAGTTAGAAAAGCACCCATGGGAAGCTTTATCTGATGAAATTAAGATTGGTGACAAAGTAAAAGGTAAAGTAGTGGTTATTGCTGACTACGGTGCATTTATTGAAGTTGCAGAAGGTGTAGAAGGATTAATCCACGTTTCTGAAATGTCTTGGTCAACGCATTTACGTTCTGCTCAAGATTTCGTAAAAGTTGGTGATCAAGTTGAAGCTGTAGTATTGACAATGGATCGTGAAGATCGTAAAATGTCATTAGGTATTAAGCAAATGACTCCAGATCCTTGGACTGATATTACTACTAAATATCCTTTAGGTTCTAAGCATGAAGGTATTGTACGTAACTTTACTAACTTTGGTGTTTTCGTAGAATTAGAAGAAGGTATTGACGGTTTAATCTATATTTCTGACTTATCTTGGACTAAGAAAATTAAGCACCCATCAGAATTTGTAACTGTAGGTGATAAATTAGAAGTTGAAGTATTAGAATTAGATGTTGAAGGACGTAAATTATCTTTAGGTCACAAGCAAACTACTGATAATCCTTGGGACAAGTACGAAAAAGAATTTGCTTTAGACACGACGCATACGGCAACGATTGCAGAAGTAGTGGATAAAGGAGCAACGATCGATTTTAATGAAGATATACAAGCATTTGTACCTACCCGTCATCTAGAAAAAGAAGATGGTTCTAAATTAGGTAAAGGTGATTCAGCTGAATTTAAAATTATTGAATTCAATAAAGAATTCAAGAGAGTTGTAGCAAGTCATACTGCTTTATTTAAAGAAGAAGAGCAACGTAATGTAAAAGCTGCTGTTAAGAAAGCGGCCGCACAAGCTGATGAAGCAAAACCAACTTTAGGTGACGCTAACGAAGCTTTACAAGCCTTAAAAGATAAAATGGAAGGAAAGAAATAATCCTTTATTTCATCATATTTTAAAAACCCGAACATTCATCTGTTCGGGTTTTTTTTGTGATATTTTTTCTGAATAGCATAAGGTGCACATTAGAATACATGGTCTTATAAACCTATATTTTTGGTTTTAATCTTATTATTAGGTGTATTATGTGATATGCTATTTTAAATTGATTTAGTAATACACATTAAAAAAGTTTAAAAAGTAGTTTTCTAAACACTTCAAATGAAAATTAATTTAGTGACAATTTTTAACATATAATTTGATACTTTTGTAATTACACAAATTAAGTATGAGTCAAAAACTATTGCTTTCTTCGAAAGAGATACATATCATCCTACATCGCTTGGCTTGTCAGCTTTTAGAGAATCATTTAGATTTTAAGAATACAGTACTCATCGGTATTCAACCCCGTGGTATTTTTTTGGCGCAACGCCTAAACGATATATTGAAAAAAGACTATGGCGTAAAGCATATCGACTTAGGGTTTTTAGACATTACTTTTTATCGCGATGATTTTCGAAGGGGAGATAAAACATTGGAGGCGAATAAAACCAATATCAATTTTTTAATAGAGGATAAAAACGTAGTCTTTATTGACGACGTTTTGTATACCGGACGTAGTATTCGAGCCGCCCTTACGGCCATACAATCTTTTGGGCGACCTTTAGAAATAGAACTTCTCACCTTAATAGACAGAAGATTTAGCAGGCATTTGCCGATTCAACCCAATTATAGGGGCCGGCAAGTAGACGCTATAAATAATGAAAAAGTAAAAGTGATGTGGAAAGAGAATGATGGGGAAGATGCCATATATTTAGTGAATACAAAAACGGAAGTACCTAATACCTAGAAAATTCAATTATGAGCGAGTTAAGTGTGCAACACTTGTTAGGCATAAAATATCTAAAAGAGCAAGATATTCAGCTCATTTTTGAAACCGCAGATCACTTTAAAGAGGTGATCAACCGTTCTATTAAAAAAGTACCATCGCTACGTGACATTACCATCGCTAATATATTTTTCGAAAATAGTACCCGGACCAAATTATCTTTTGAATTAGCAGAAAAACGATTATCTGCAGATGTTATTAACTTTTCGGCCTCACAATCGTCTGTAAAAAAAGGAGAAACCTTAATAGATACCGTAAATAATATCCTGTCTATGAAAGTAGATATGGTGGTGATGCGGCATCCGAACCCGGGTGCAGGAATCTTCTTGTCTAAGCATGTAAAAGCATCTATTGTGAATGCCGGTGATGGTGCACACGAACATCCAACACAAGCCTTATTAGACTCCTATTCTATTCGCGAAAAATTGGGAGATGTTGCAGGTAAAAATGTCGTCATAGTAGGCGATATTCTTCATTCAAGAGTGGCTTTATCTAATATTTTTGCTTTAAAATTACAAGGGGCTAATGTAAAAGTTTGTGGGCCCAAAACACTGATACCAAAGCATATAGAATCGTTAGGTGTCACGGTAGAACCGAATCTTAAAAAAGCATTACTCTGGTGCGATGTCGCCAATATGCTTCGCATTCAGAATGAACGCTTAGATATTAGCTATTTTCCAACGACCAGAGAATATACACAACAATATGGGGTCACAAAAAAAATACTAGATAGTCTTGATAAAGAAATTGTTATCATGCATCCTGGACCCATTAATAGAGGTGTAGAAATTACGAGTGATGTTGCAGATTCCAAACAATCTATCATCTTAAATCAAGTAGAAAACGGCGTTGCAATTCGTATGGCAGTTATTTATTTATTAGCTTCAAAAATAAAATAGAAACGTATGATTTTTGACTCAGATGGAACAACGACGATTGTTCACCAAGAAAAAGCAACGCTAAAAATTTTTTTAGAAAATTTGAATGATGCTTATCATAAGATTAAACATGATCATTTGATTATTAATCTTTTCTCCTTCTCAAAACTATCTAAGAATGATATTTTAGAATTTTTAGAACTTTCAAATACGCATAAAAAAGCCAATAAATCTTTGGTTTTAGTAACGGAAATTGTCTCTTATGATGATGTGCCTGATGAAATTAGTTTGGCACCAAGCATTCAAGAAGCCAAGGACATTATTGAAATGGAAGAAATAGAACGAGACCTTGGTTTATAAAAAGGGTTTCAAGTTTATATTGTTTCAAGTTTAAGGTTGTTTATATTCTTATTTATTACACTTTTATACCTTATTATATTTTGACTAAAAGGCAGATAAACCTGAAACATTAAACGCTAAACCTGAAACAAATAAAATGAAATTAACCATACTTGGTTGTTATGCGGCAACACCGCGAACCCTAACAAACCCTACTTCTCAGGTACTTGAAATTAAAAACCATATGTTTTTAATTGATTGTGGTGAAGGCACTCAGGTACAATTACGAAAGCATAAAATACGTTTTTCGAGAATCAATCATATTTTTATTTCACACTTACATGGGGATCATTTTTTTGGATTACCTGGGCTAATTTCTACGTTCCGGCTACTAGGTAGAGAGGCGGAAATGCATATTTATGGTCCAAAAGGTATTGAGGAAGCCATTCTTTTATTATTAAAATTAGGAAACTCGTACACTAATTATAAGCTTGTTTTCCACGAATTAACCAGTAAAAAATCAGCCTTAATTTATGAAGATGATAAGGTGACTGTTGTCACTATTCCATTGGCCCATAGAGTGTATACCAACGGTTTTCTATTTAGGGAAAAATTAGCTCCAAGAACTTTGGATATTGAAACCGTGAACGCTTACGGCATTGAAAAATGTTATTTTCAAAACATAAAAAATGGAAAGGACATTGTTTTGGAAGATGGCCGAACGATAAAAAACGAAGCGTTAACCTTTGATCCTCCTAAACCTAAAAGTTATGCCTTTTGCAGTGATACAGCGTATAAACCAGATATAGTTCCTTTAATAGCCGAGGTAGATGTACTATATCATGAGGCTACTTTTTTAGAATCTCAAAAAGAGTTGGCGCCAAAAACAAAACACTCTACGGCAAAAGAGGCGGCATTAATTGCGAAACAAGCGAATGTTGGTCAATTAATATTAGGACATTATTCTACACGATATGCATCTATAGCGCTTTTCAAAGAAGAGGCCGTGGAAATATTTGATAGGGTGCTTTTAGCAGATGACGGTAAGCTTTTCGATTTTTCTTAAAAATTTATTATTAATAAGAGAATTTGTATGAAATACTTCTTGTTTAGCTATCTTTTGTTGAACTTTGTTAGCTGTTCTTTATAGGATGAATTATGCAAAAAGATTTAGGTAATTATAGAAAAACCTATGATAAAAGCGAACTTATAGAATCAAACATAGGGGATAACCCTATGGAGCTTTTTCAAAAATGGTTTTATGAAACTGAAGCGTCAGAAGGGATTGATGAACCCAATGCCATGACCATTTCGACGATTGGACTTGATGGTTTTCCAAAGAGTAGAGTGGTTTTGCTCAAAAAATATACCTACGAAGGTTTTATTTTTTATACCAATTACGAAAGTGAAAAAGGAAAAGCCATTGCACATAACCCTAATGTTTGTCTTTCTTTTTTTTGGCCCAATATGGAGCGTCAGGTAATCATTAAAGGAAAAGCAGAAAAAATTTCTAAAAACTTATCTGACGGATATTTCGAATCGAGGCCAGACGGCAGTAAATTAGGTGCTATCGTATCTAACCAAAGTAGCGTTATCGCCTCTAGAGAAGTATTAGAATCCAAACTAAAAGCATTAGAAGCTGCCTATGCATCTAAAGAAATACTACGACCTGATTTTTGGGGCGGATTTATAGTGAAGCCTGTTTCTATAGAATTTTGGCAGGGAAGACCTAATCGTTTGCATGATCGTATTAGGTATAGCTTAGAAGAGTTGGATTGGAAAATAGACCGATTGGCACCCTAAGCCAAATTTAAGTCTTTGTATATACATATTTTTTTTTGTGGTACCCATCGCTACAAAAGATTTAAAAGTATTTTAACCTGTCTATTCATAAACTCTTTTACTTTAAAGTGAATTTGGCATTTGCTCTTGCTCTGGCACTTGCTTACCTTTACATAAGTAAGTTGTTAACAGCTTTAAATATCGAAATAAACACATACGTAAATGAAAAAAATAGCCTGGCAAACGGTAAAGGAGTTCGAAGATATTACTTATAAAAAGTGTGATGGTGTAGCCCGGATCGCTTTTAATAGACCAAATATACGGAACGCTTTTAGGCCTAAAACAACGAGCGAATTATACCAAGCCTTTTACGATGCACAGGAAGATACTTCCATTGGTGTTGTTTTACTTTCTGCAGAAGGGCCATCTACAAAAGATGGTATTTATTCTTTTTGTAGTGGTGGCGACCAAAAGGCTAGGGGACACCAAGGTTATGTTGGGGAAGACGGTATGCATCGTTTAAATATATTAGAAGTACAGCGCTTAATTAGGTTTATGCCTAAAGCCGTAATTGCGGTGGTACCAGGCTGGGCCGTAGGTGGTGGGCATAGCTTACATGTGGTATGCGATTTAACTCTCGCTAGTAAAGAACATGCTATTTTTAAGCAAACCGACGCTGATGTTACGAGTTTTGATGGCGGTTATGGTTCTGCTTATTTAGCAAAAATGGTTGGGCAGAAAAAAGCAAGGGAAATTTTCTTTTTAGGTCGAAATTATTCGGCACAAGAAGCCTTTGAAATGGGCATGGTAAATGCAGTAATTCCACATGACAAATTAGAGGATACGGCGTACGAATGGGCTCAAGAAATTTTGGAAAAATCGCCTACCTCTATAAAAATGTTAAAGTTTGCTATGAATTTAACGGATGATGGTATGGTAGGGCAGCAAGTTTTCGCAGGTGAAGCCACACGATTAGCCTATATGACCGATGAAGCAAAAGAAGGTAGAAATGCATTTTTAGAAAAACGCAAACCAGATTTTGGTAAAAACAAATGGATTCCTTAAGCTCAACGAGGCTAGGATCCCGTTTTGTGTAGAATAATACCCATTATGTTGCAGATGGCTCTTTATTAAAAAAGACCTAATCAATGAAGATTAGGCCTTTTACGAGAACACTATATGAAAATGAAAAACTATTATTCTTTTTTAATACATAGTAAAGGTACTCAAGGAATACAATAGTCCATAACAATTGTTGTCAACATCCTAAAAGTTGTGGTAAAAGTCCATTTATTGGTAAAGACCATGACTTAACATACTGAATTAAATTATTTATGTCTTATAAAAAATTACAACCAGAACTAAAAGAGGCTTTATCAGAGCATCAAATTACAGGCTATACGGCTTTTCAAAAAGGTGTATTGTCAAAAATTAAAGGCGGTGCAAGTATTTTTGGTATTGCACCAGAAAATTCTGGAAAAACAACGGCCATTATAATTGCTACACTTCAAAAATTAGAGTGCAAAGAATTTGAAGATGCACCGAGGGCATTAATTTTTGTAAAAGACAAAAAATCGGCCTTAGCAATGGCAGCGGAATTTGAAAAATATACTAAAAGAATGTCTATTCGGGTGTATTGTGCCTATGATGAGCAAAATATAGAAGATCAACGTGCCGATATTTATGACGGAGTAGATGTGGTCATCGCTACCCCTAAAAGGTTAAATAAGATTTTTTACTTAAATAGTATTAATTTAGGCAAGCTGAAGCTTTTTATGGTTGAAGATGCTGAGTTTTTATCAAAAGCAAGTACGTTCTCTGATCTTTTGAGGACGCCAGAGAGCTTAGAAAAATGTCAGTATGTGGTTTTTTCTACGCAATTTGATAATCGCATGGAACGTATGCAAGATTCATTCATGGCCAATGCAGAAATTTTTACTTTAGCTTAATTTTTTTCAGATGGCCTCTCGGAGGCAAAGACTACTAATTTTAGTTGGTAAATAAAAAAAGAGCTTTATCTAAGTAGACAAAGCTCTTTTTACGAGAACACTATATGAAAATGAAAAACTAACTTCTTTTTTTATACAAAGTAAATTTAAACAGGTCAGTCGTGTTTACGAAACTATTGTTGTGTAGTAGCTCATATATGTGGTTTATTCCTTGAATTCTGATATTTACTAGGGTGGGTTATTATCCTATTCAACAATTACTGATACAAAAAATTGATACCTACAAATAGTTGGCCATTGTTTTTCAAAAAACTTATAATTTCGTGAAGCTAGTTTTTACATAACATGATCTGAACAGGTATTCGGCGTATGTTAATGAATAGCGCTGATAATTTCACTTAAAAAAGTATTCATATCGAACTCGGGTTCTTCAGAGAGTCCGGTTCTAACGATGACTAAATCTTTAGAGGGAATAATAAAAATACGCTGACCTTGAAAACCATTTGCAGAAAACATGTCTCTAGGTACATCTGGATATTTGCCTTCAGCATTTAACCAAAAATGACCTCCATAGGTACCCTTAGAATGTGCAGTAGGTTTGGTGATGTACTTCACCCATTTTTCATCAAACAACTGTTCGCCATTCCAAAGACCTTTATTTAAGTAAAGGATACCAAATTTAGCCCAATCACGAGTATTTGCCCAGGCATAAGACGAGCCTACATAATTACCAGCCATATCGGCTTCAAGCAACATAGAATGCATTCCAATTTTATCAATTAATTGGGCATAAGGAAAATCTAAATATTCCTGAGTTGTTTTAAACTGTTTTCTTAAAATTCCAGTCAGTAAGTTCGAGGTGCCTGAAGAATAATTCCAAACCTCGGTTGGTTTTGCTATAGCCTCTTTCTCGGCTTGTGCCGTAGTCATATCTGTTGCTAAAAAAAGCATTTTCGTAACGTCTGAAATTTTGGTGTAGTCTTCCTCCCAAGCTAATCCGCTTTGCATCCGCAGTAAATGATTTAAAGTGATGTTTTTACGTTCATCATTTTGCCATGCTACAACTGGCGCCGGACTATTTAAATCTATACGGCCTTGGTACTCTAAAATGCCATAAAGTGTAGCCATAATACTTTTGGTAGTGGACCAACCTAAAATAGGTGTATTTTTATCAAATCCATTTAAATATTTTTCAGCTATAATTCGGTTTTTATGATACACCAGAACCGTCCTCGTTTTTTTAATTTCTGGATCCGAAAAACTATTGGCAATAGCTGCATTTAGTTTAGGATAGTTTACATTTTCGTAGACAGTATCTTTAGGCATGGTATCCCCGTAGGGAAAAGCTAAGTTGTTCTTAAAAATATTTCTATTAGGTTTTAAATAGGGCTTTGTGCTATCAAAATCTTCGTTAACAAGCACACAACCTAAGCCTTCTCGATACACACTTGTGCGTTTCATAAGTCCGTAAACACTGCCTGTAGCACTATTTTCAGAAACACTTACTTCAGCTAATTTCACCAATGGGATATCATTATCCGTATCGCGAACAGCCTCGGGGCTCCTATCGGCAATAAATACGCTTGAGGCCATATTTTTAGAGGCAAAGCCTGAGATTAAATTTAGCTTTGGATAATTGAAATAAGCGATAATCGCAACTGCAACAACCAATATAAATAGTATTCTTTTGATAATTTTCATCAATCTGTATTTTTAATTTTGATAAATATACTCAATTAGCTAAAATGAAATCTACAAAAGCTTTTTTTATAAGACATTAAAATAACGTACTTTAGATGATATGATACGTAAGCTTTCTACAGGATTCATTAAATTTTTAGGCCTTTTTCTCTGGCTTGTTTTTGGTATCAGTTGTGCGGAGCAAGAAAAACAAAAATTAGACCTTCACGATTGGCAATCCTTACAGGTTACAGTGACGGCGTATAATTCATTGCCTTCACAAACCACAGCCATTAACCCTTCAATTGCCGCTTGGGGCGATACCCTTAGACCTGGCATGAAAGTTATAGCTGTTTCTCGTGATTTAATGAGAAATGGTTTGGCGTACAATACCATGGTTAGGATTGATACCTTTCCCGATACTTTTCTGGTGAAAGATAAAATGCACTATAGACATCGAAATAAAATTGATGTATACATGGGAAAAGATAAAAAAATGGCCAGAGAATGGGGAAGAAAAAAACTAACTATTTTTTATTTAACAGAAAAAGATTCTAGTAGTGTACAGGATCCTAAAAAATAGAATAGAATTTTAAAATTAGCGCCACAAATATAATCTCTTGGTATGGCCTATAGTCGTTTTATTTGGGTACCACTTTGCTCCATAATAAAATCCTTAATTATGAAGGTACTTCGCTATTTTTTAGGAACTAAAATTGTTTAAATTAGCTATTCCTTTTTAGCCATAGGAACCGATATGACAAGATTGATATATGGATAAACCAGCCGTTTTTTTAGTACTATTTTTTTTAATAGCCTCCTGTGGGATAGAAAAAAAAATTGTGGATAAACCCATTATTTTCAATGAAGAAAGAGAACAATTAACCAAAGAATATTTATTAAATAGGTATGATATAACTCAAGATCATATAGAAATTGTTCCTAAAATAATTGTATTACATTGGACAGCAATTGCTAGCCTTGAAAAATCATATGAGGCTTTTTATGAAACAAAACTACCAAATTGGCGGCCTGACTTAGAAAATGTTAGTGGGCTTAACGTGTCTTCCCATTTTTTAATTGGTCAAAATGGTACTATTTATAGATTGATGCCAGAAACTCTTATGGCACGTCACGTAATTGGCTTAAACCATGCGGCAATAGGCATAGAAAATGTTGGAGGCACTGAAGATACCCCTCTAACTAGAGCCCAATTAAAAGCGAATATTAAACTTGTAAAATATTTAAATTCGAAATACGATATTGAGTATGTGATAGGTCATTATGAATACACTAATTTTGTGGGACACGAGCTTTGGTTAGAAAAAAATGAGAACTATAGAACCACCAAAACAGATCCAGGAGAATGGTTTATGAAAAAAGTTCGCAAAGCCACTAAAAAATTAGAGTTTAGACAAGTGCCGACAAATTAAAACTTTAGGGCGCCTTTATGAAGTGCATTCAAAAGTCGCTTAGGCAGATCCATAAATCCAGATTTTAATGGATAGGTTGGTACTTTATTATTTTTACATCAAAAAATTCAAAACGCGATGACAAATCTTAGCTCAAACAACTCAGCGTCTCTTTAAAAATTGCAAGAAATAAAAAAACAATAGTTCTACTATAGTCCAACAAAACAAAACTTAAAAAACCATGAAAAAAATAGTTTTCATCTTAAGCTTGACCATCATAACAAGCCTATCATGTCAGGAAAAAGTAATTTCTTCTGATCCAAAAAGTGATATCACTTCAGCATTATATGATACTTACGATAAATTTAAAGAACCATCTTTAAATAAAAGAAGAATAAAACATGACGATATTCAAGCCTTAATACAACAATTTAAAACTAAGGAAGGATATACAGTGAAAAACGTAGGTACCTCCATAGAAGGGCGTTCATTATCTCTAATCAGCGTAGGGTCTGGAGCTACTAGTGTTTTTCTATGGTCTCAAATGCATGGTGATGAACCAACGGCTACGCAGGCTATTTTCGATATTTTAAATTTTCTAGAAAGTGATGATTTTAAGACTGAAAAAGAAGACATATTAAGCAACGTGACACTTCATTTTTTGCCCATGCTAAACCCCGATGGAGCAGAAATATTTACAAGAAGAAATACCTTAGGCATTGATATTAATCGTGATGCTCTTGATTTGCAATCTCCAGAAGGAAGAACCTTAAAGAAGGTTCGTGATAGTTTAGATGCTGATTTTGGATTTAATTTACACGATCAAAGTACCTACTACAACGCGGAAAATACAAATAAACCAGCAACGGTTTCCTATTTAGCGCCCGCTTTTAATTACGAAAAAGATATCAATGAGGTGCGTGGCAATGCGATGAAAATTATTGTTTTTATGAATAGTATTATTCAAAAATATGCTCCAGGGCAAGTGGGCAGGTATAATGATGATTTTGAGCCTAGAGCTTTTGGAGATAATATTCAAAAATGGGGGACAAGTGCCATATTAATTGAATCTGGAGGGTATTATAGAGATGCTGAAAAGCAAGAAATCAGAAAATTAAATTATGTATCTATTTTATCTGCTATTTATACAATTTCAAACGGTAGTTATAAAAATATTGACATTGTTGATTACGAAAAAATTCCTGAGAACGACAGGAAATTATTCGATTTAAAAATTGAAAATCTTAGTTATTCCTTATTAGGAGAAATCTATACGCTAGATTTGGGAATTCATAGAAATGAAATAGATAAAAAAGGAAATGCTGATTTTTGGTATCGAAGCACAATTTCTGATCAAGGCGATTTATCTACATTTTACGGGTACGATACTTTCAATGCAAAGGGATATACCGTAAAAGCAGGGAAAGTTTATCCAAAAATTTTAAAAACAAGTTCAGAGTTCTTGCAACTTGATGCTATGCAACTTTTAAAGAAAGGCTTTGTGTATGTACCCGTTGAAACAATACCGAAAGATTTAGTAGCTTCTCCATTACCAGTACATATGGTAACAACAAAGTTTAAAGCAGCTGAAAATTTGCGATTAAATGTTGGTATAAACCCAACATTTTTCTTAGAAAAAAATGGCGTATTAGAATATGCTGTGGTCAATGGATTTCTTATCCATTTATTGGAGAAAGAAGGCTTTTTTAAAAATGCATTAATTATAAAATAAAAATTAATTATTGTAAAGGTAACCATAATTGACTACCGTCGTTGCGCCATCCTTTAAAAGCATGATTAGCGTAATTAGTATTAAACTAATGACGCTTAGCAAAATAGCGATAGCAAGGGCTTTTAACCAGGAAGGCATTCCTTGTAACACACTTTGTTCTATTAATTGATTCATGACATACATAACTCATAATTTTAAATGTTCTTCTATAGCGGTTTTGGATGGTTATGTTCCTAAAAAAGACTTAGGGTTCCTTTGTAATATAACAATTTAAAGGCTAAAAACCCTACTTAGATCAATTTATTTTTAATGCCGTGTTGGTATAAAAAAAACAGGACTGCAAAATTGCAGCCCTGTTTTAGCATAGTTTTATAGTTGTTTTTTACAAGGTATCAGAATCTAATAAGGCAAAAAACTTATCTAAATTAGGAATAATAACAATTTTAGTTCTTCTATTCTTAGACCTATTTTCTTTAGAATCGTTTTCAACTAAGGGCATAAAACTACTACGCCCTGCGGCAATCATTTTTTCTGGCGCAACATTGTATTTATTTTGAAGCAAACGCACTACAGAGGTAGCTCTTTTGACACTTAAATCCCAATTATCTTGAAACATTGGTGTGTTAATAGTTTTGGCATCTGTGTGACCTTCTACCATTACTTCCATACTAGGCTCAGAGTTAATAACTTCTGCAATTTTCTGAAGAATGGTGTTTGCCTTTGAACTCAACTGATAACTTCCGCTATTGAAAAGTAATTTATCCGAAATATTAATCATCACGACTGTTTTGTCAATATTGATATTGACATCATCTTCGTCATCAGCAATAGATTTTTTAAGATTGTAAGATATAGCAACATTAATAGAATCTTCTAAAGTAGTCGCATTGGCTAAAAGAGCCGGATCTACCTTACTTAATGTTTTTCTCATCTTTCCTTTCGTGTTATTACTCATAACAGCAACATCATTAACAGAAGTTAGTTGATTGTCATTAATTTCTTTTAAAGAGTTGATTTTTTCATTGTAGTCCGCTACTCGTGCCTCAATTTTAGCCATTTTTGACTCTAAGTCTTCTTTTTCAACTTGAGTTTTCGTTAATCTACTTTTAGTGTCATTTAAGTCAGACTCTAATGCCACGTATTTTTTCTTGGAGACACAAGAACTAAATACGACTAGGCTTACTACGGCAATAATTGATAATCTTTTCATTTTTTTAATTTTAAATAAATTCAAATTTTAGGTATTCTCTAGAACTATTTACGATGAAATGATAAAAAAAGACGTTCAACTACAAAAAAAAGGCTATTCTCACGAATAGCCTTTTTTATTTTGTCTTAAAAAGTGATTTACTCACAACCACCTGTAAAGCCATTGGCACTAAACTTAGTTTGGACCGCACCCTTCTTTCCATTGGCGTTCACCTCGATGACTAGATTATTATCTCCACTACCATCGCGCTTTGGACTGCAATATTCAAAAAGATAAAAACTGTTAGCACGTTGAGACACTAATTGAGAGATATTATTAAAGGTAGTTTCTAATTCGGCCTTGTTCCCCGCAAAAACACTTGCTGTTTTTCCAATACTCTTTAAAACATCCGTATTAATTTCGCCACCTAAACCAATGCTAAAGAACGATATATTTAAGTTCGCGTTCTTCACTTTATCTAAGGCTGCCTTTTCGGTAAAACGTGAAGCCTGATCCGTACCATCCGTAAAAATAACAACGGATGCTGCGCCAATCACATCTCTATTTTTGGTTTCGTTAATTAATTTTTCAGCAATATCCGTGGCTTTAATCACTGCCCCGTATAAATCAGTGGAAGGATCTTTACTTATAGTATCTGTAATGCCATTAATAGCAGAGACTAACTGATCTTTAGAAGAGGTAAGTGCATTTAATAAGTGTAATTTATTTTCTCCATCAAACCAATAAATAGCCATTTTAACAGCAGGGCTTTCGGTGCTTGGCATCACGTTATTGATAAAACTTACGGAGGCTGTTTTTAATTCCTGTAAACTACTACTTAGTACACTATTACTTAAATCTAAAACTAATAAAGTATTATTATTAAAAATCTGTGCATTTGGTGAAATTCTTTCTTTTGACTCAGAAGTAGAAATTCTATTGAAACAAGCATCGTTTCTTCCTTGCTCATAGATCGTAAATTGGCTTGCCGTTAATCCAGATATAGGATTTCCATCGGTGTCTGATACCCTAAAAAACACCGATACCTTGCCAGGTAAGGTCGTAAATTGATCTTGTATCGATAGTGTAAGTTGGTTTGTGCCTAAATCTAGACATTTATCTACAGGTTTTCCTTGCCCTAAGTCAGTGCCAGTTGTATTTCCTCCTCCGTTAAAAAAAACATCATCCTCGGCGTTTCCGCAGGAAATAAGAAAAATAAGGCTTAAAGCATATAAGAGCGATTTCATATTTAATTTCATTTTCATCTATTTAATAGTTCAAGAGTTTAACGCTTATTTTAAAACAAAATTATAATTGTTTTGAATAAAAAATGTTAAACAATGTTAATACTAATGCTATTTTCATCTTTCTAAATTATCGTTTAATGTTAAAGCATAGCGATTTCTATGAAATAAGTCATAATTTCCTAAATATTTTCAATATCTTGCTAAGGCTAAATTAATATATTCTCACTAAAAAAAATGAAATCATGCCAACATACACATTGAGTTTAAACGGTAAAACTACCAGCGTTGAAGCTAGCGAAGATGCTCCATTATTATGGGTTTTACGCGATCATTTAGATCTTGTAGGCACTAAATATGGTTGTGGAATTGCGCAATGTGGTTCTTGTACCGTACATTTAGATGGAAGTGCTGTTCGAAGTTGTAGTATCACTATGGCACAAGTAGAGGGTAAAGAAGTCACTACCATCGAAGGTTTATCTGAAGATGGTTCGCATCCTGTTCAAGAAGCATGGAAAGAAGTTGACGTTCCACAATGTGGCTATTGTCAATCAGGACAAATGATGACAGCAGCGGCATTTTTAAAAACCAATACGTCTCCATCAGAACAAGAAATTAAAAATGCCATGCATGGCAACATTTGCCGTTGTGCAGCTTATACCAGAATACATCAAGCGGTAGCAGTAGCTGCTAAGAAAATGGTTTAATATTTCAACTTAAAAAAAAGTACTATGTCATCCTCAATACGTTTTAATAGAAGAGCTTTTATAAGAACATCAAGTTTAGCCAGTGGTGGATTGTTAATCGGTTTTAATTTTTTTACAGCTTGTAAAGATAATGTTACCCCACCTATTGATATTTCAAAATTAAATTTCAATGATTTTAATGCCTTTATAAAAATCGCGGACAACGGCATGGTCACTTTATTCTCTCCCAATCCAGAAATTGGGCAAGGAGTAAAAACTTCTATGCCTATGCTTATCGCAGAAGAGTTAGATGTTGCTTGGGATAACGTGTTTGTACAACAAGGACTTTTAGATACTGATAATTACAAAAATCAATTTGCGGGGGGGAGTAATTCTATTCGCCTAGCTTGGGAGCCTTTTAGGCAAACAGGAGCTACCGCTCGCCAAATGTTAATCAATGCCGCCGCCGCAAAATGGGGTGTTGATGCCAGTGAATGTACTACCAGCGAAGGTGTTATTACGAATGCAAAAGGAGAAACATTAGGTTATGGTGATGTCGTCAAAGAAGCGGCACAATTAGAAGTTCCCGATAATGTGGCTTTAAAAGATGTTGCCGATTTTAAAATAATTGGCACGGATGCAAGAAACGTTGATATTGATAAAATTATTACGGGCAAACCTCTTTTTGGTCTAGATTATAAGACCGAGGGAATGGTTTATGCTTCTGTGTTGAGACCTCCCGCTTTTGGTCAAAAATTAGCGTCTTTCGATGCCGAAGAGGCCAAAGCAGTTGCAGGAGTTTTAGATGTGATTTCTTTTGAAGATAAAATAGCGGTTTTAGCTAAAGATACTTGGACCGCAATGAAGGCGAAAAAAGCACTTAAAGCAGAATGGTTAACTGATACAAACTTAGAAAGTACCGAAGATCACGACAGCTTATTAATGAATTTACTGGATGGAAATTCCTTTAAAACCCTTCGGAAAGACGGTGATATCACTAAGGCTTTTGCAGGAGCAGATATGGTTTTAGAGCGCACTTACGAGTCGCCTTTTTTACCACACAATTGCATGGAACCGATGAACTTTTTTGCCTATGTCACTGCTGAAAAAATTCATTTAGTAGGGCCCATTCAAACTCCAGAAGGCACAGCCAAAGGAATTGCAGCAAAGTTAGAACGTCCTTTTGAAGACGTTCATTTAGAAATGACAAGGATGGGTGGTGGCTTTGGAAGACGTTTGTATGGCGATTTTGCGGTAGAAGCAGCACAAATTGCAAATCTTTCAAAATTACCTGTAAAAGTGGTTTTCTCCAGAGAAGATGACATGACCGATGGAATTTATCGTCCTGCCATCAAATACAGAATTAAAGCCTCTGTTAAAGATGGCGTAATAACAGGTTATCAGCTTAAAGAGGCGGCTATCAACAGCAACATGTACGGCTTAATCCCTAATTTTTTTCCGGCTGGATCCATAGAAAATTATCAGGTCGATGTGGCTAATTATCAAAGTAATATAACTACGGGCGCATGGCGCGCACCTTACACTAACTTTTTGGCCTTTGCAGAGCAAAGTTTTTTTGATGAATTAGCAGAATCTATGCAAGTAGATAAAATTCAGTTGCGTTTAGATTTACTCGAAAAAGTTAAAGGCACTACAGACGAGCGCATTCAGTATTCTCCAGAACGGATGCAAGCGGTCATAAAAAAAGCAGTAAAAGAGTCAGATTGGGGTAAAAATAAGGCAAATACCTACCAAGGTTTTGCGGCCTATTATTGTCATAATACACACGTGGCAGAAGTGGCAGATGTTCAAATTGAAAATGGAATGCCTGTTGTTAAAAAAGTGACTTGTGTTGTTGATTGTGGTATTGTGGTAAATCCCCTAGGGGCAAAAAACCAAATACAAGGGGGTATTATTGATGGCATTGGTCATGCGATGTATGGCGATTTTTCGTTTACAGAAGGTAAACCCAATGCTCAAAATTTTGATAGGTATCGCTTGATTAGAATGAATGAAATTCCTGAAATTGATGTTCATTTAATGGAGAATAGTTTTGAACCAACAGGACTAGGTGAACCAACGTTACCGCCGGCAGGAGCGGCTGTGGCTAATGCTTTTAAAGCGGCTACAGGGAAACGATTATTGAATCAGCCTTTTTCAAAATATCCAGAATTACTCAAAGCAATGCCACAGGAAATTATTGGGTAATTTTGAACATTTCGAAAGAATTTTTACATGACGCATGAGTTTATACAGTTGGTAGAACAACACCAACTAGCTAAAAAAAATGGCCTAAAATCGCTTTTAGTAACTGTTGTCGCCCTTGATGGTTCATCCTATCGGAAACCAGGCGTTCGCATGTTGTTATTAGAGAATGGAAACATGGTAGGTGCCGTTAGCGGGGGTTGTGTAGAAAAGGAAATCATACGACAGGCAGCCAGCGTTTTCGAACTTGATATTCCTAAAATTATGACTTATGACGGTCGCTTTCGTTTGGGTTGTGAAGGAATTCTGTACATTTTGATAGAACCTTTTGCCCCAAGTGAATTGTTTATAAGTACTTTCAACACTACTATTAAGGATAGAATACATTTTAAAATTTCCTCCTTTTATAAAAAGGAAGACCTCAGTGAAATTGGTTTTGGAACTAGAGTACAGTTTCAGACAACAACACTTCCTGTAAGTATAAAACATGCCGTAAATACAGAGCTAAAAGTTTTTGAACAACGCATGTTACCGTGTTTTAGACTGCTAATTTTTGGTACTGAACATGATGCGGTACAATTATGCAGTTTTGCAAGCCATTTAGGTTGGGACGTACATGTCATTGCGCATCCTTTGGAAGAAAAAACAATAGAAAATTTTCCAGGTATTTCGAAATTAGTAGTGCTACCCCCAGACCAGTACCAAGGTACAGACATAGACAATCAGACAGCCATTGTGTTGATGAATCACAGCTACGCCAAAGATCTATTGTTTTTAATGGCATTAAAAGATACCACACCCGCTTATATTGGTTTGTTGGGTTCTTCAAAGCGACGCGAGAAGCTTCTAGCAGATCTTTTAGAGCAAGCCATGGAGGTTAACCCCAGTTTTTTTGATGTACTACATGGCCCAGCAGGGCTTAATTTAGGTGCCATTAGCGCTCAGGAAATAGCAGTTTCTATTTTGTCAGAAATATTAGCAGTCACGAGAGATCAAGTGCCAAAATCTTTAAAAGATAAGAATAAAGGAATTTTGGACTAATGCAAAAAGTGGCTATTTTAATTTTAGCAGCAGGTACTTCTTCTAGAATGAAGGATAGGGTGAAGCAATTACTACCCTGGCAGAACACCACCTTGTTTGGTCAGGCAATAGCCCAAGCTAAAAAAGTAACTAAACACCATGTCTTTGTCGTTTTAGGCGCTAACGCAGCCCTTATTAAACCGCATATCAAGGGAGAGGAAATCACAATTTTTGAACATGAACATTGGAAAAATGGTTTAGGCTCCTCCATTGCTTTTGGAGTTACTCATTTAAGTAGTCTAAATTTTTACGACGCGGTTCTTCTAATTTTAGCAGATCAGCCTTTAATAGACGCCCAATATCTAAAGGGAATGCTAAGGGAGTATGAAGCCGATACCACAAAAATAGTCGCTACGAAATACCCAAATAACAATGGTGTGCCTGCAATTTTTGCTAAGGAATATTTTGATGACTTAGTAAACTTAACTGGAGATACAGGGGCCAAATATCTCATAAACACCAAAAATGTAGTCTGTTTCGATCCCAAAGAAAAATCGGTAGATATTGATACTTGGGAGGAGTATGAAAGGCTAAGAAACAACTTTAAGGTCTAGGTGTTATAAACAACATAGCACTCATCAAATACCCTATTTAAAGAAAAATGGACTTTAGCCCTCATCTTTTGATTTGAATAGCCATACGAAAACTAGTAGAAAAAAAATAAAAAACAGCCAATCGTTGAGGCCATACATAGCATAAAACAATCCTGCCATGGTATCTTGTTCAAATACGTCTGAAATGCGATGATTATAAAGCCAAAAACTCCAAACGCAGCCATAAATTAATTTTTCCAAAGCAAAAACGCCAACAAGCCATTTTACGTGATGATAATTTTTTGCAACAGCCATATAGGCTAATCCCCAAATCAGAATCATGACTAAGCCAAAATTAGACATTACCTCAGGGTCAAATTCATGAATTGTTGAATTCGTAAAGAATCTGGAAAAGATTAAAACTGAGGCATTCATGCATCCGGCAATAATAAACCCTTTGCTAATAGTGGCATTTTTTATGCTCATATTTTAATTTTTAAGTTTAAGGTAAAATTTATGTATGATTTTTTACACTAGCTGTGTTTTTGAAGTACCTAGATAGGAAAAATAAAAATGGCTTATTGCTGTTCAGATATCAAAACATACTTTAGGCTTTTATTTCTATAACTTCTAAAGCGTACAGCTCTTTTACTTTTTTAAGCCTGGATTAAAATCGGATATGTTTTTTCAATTTGTAATCCTCTTCAATGGCTCATTTGAGCCCGTCATTTCCCAATTTACTAAGGAAATAGGAATGTTCCCAATACTATTTAGTGTATCAAAAAAATCTTTCAAATGAAAGGGTTGAGCCTTTACTTCTTGAAGCCTAGCATAATCAGCCAATGTATTTTCTAATAAATATTTACCTGTTATGTAGCTAGTTCCATACCCAGGTTGTCGTAAATATAAATGTTGCTCAAAAATGAGTAATTCTTTTTCAGTTTTCATCCAGCCGCGAGGGGTATATTCGCTGTGAATGCCCCCAGCTTGCTCCATGGTCATTTCATTGGCATGGGCATATAAGGAACCTAAACCTCGGGCTGCCCGTTGGGCTATCATGATGTATACAATCTCTTTGGTTCTTGGGCTATCATCGTAAAGGCCAGCTTGCATAAACATTTCTTCCACCGCAGTGGCCGTCCCTTCATTTCTAGAATCGAAAATATTATAAAGTAAGGGACCTTTTCTTATTTCACTTTTGTGTGGCTCAAGGTCCATACGGGCTAATTCAAACCAATGGTAAAAATGAGAATATAAAGGTCTAGGATCGAAGTGTTCGCCGATCAAAAAGAAGTTTCGATTTTCACTCGGCACATAAGCACCCAAATGCTCCCGTAAGGCAGGATCAAAATAGGGTTTTACTGTAATGATATCTTGTTGCTCTAAAAAATTAATTAAACTTTTGGCAGCGGCATCTGCCATTGTATCATAAGCTTCCGGGGAGCCTGCATCGACCAATTCGGGTAGGTTTCTATTTCTGTGCTCCTCTAATTTCAACGAAGACCATGCGCGCGCAAGCTCACGTTTTAGAAGCATCACCTCATCATTCCAAGTTAAAGGAACTAAGTGTACATTTTGCAAATACCAGGTATAATTGTCTTTCCCTATCCCTGAAGGACCATCTTTAGAATGAGACTCATCCTTGAGCCAAGAAACAAAATCATTTGTAGACCTTATGGCTTCATCGATACTTGCCATTATTTCGGCATCATCTTTTATATCAGCTTGTTTTTTTAAGGCGTTGAGTACATCACGCTGCGATTGAATATCCCTTATTCCAGTAATCCATAAATCTCTAGCGTTGCCTGTTAGGTTAATTTTGGCTTGAGTATTTAAGGGTGCAATGGTTTTTAGATCTGTTAAGAATCTTTGTCTTTCTTGGGCGGACAAGGGAAAAGTATATGTCCATAGTTCTGTAGTACCATGATGTGTGGGACCCTCGTGAGCTGGTACATCACTTCTTTCAGACCATACCGATTTATAAAAAGCAGGATCACGAGTCCAAGGTTTTAAAATACGATGATTAAAATCATAGCCATTCATTTCGGCCCAGACGAGCATCCAATCTACTTTATTTTCTACAGACCACTTCGTTGTATCAATGCCTTGCAATCGCGATTGTAATTCTTTAAACCCTGGCCATCGTTTGTCAAAGGTTTCGACAGTATAGTCCGGAGCCGTATCCCGTAATGGTGGTTTTTCAAAGGTTCTCCAATCCTTAAATAAGGCTACTAAATCTGCATAATCTTTCGTTGTAAATTTTTCTGTATTGGATTGGTTTTCTTTATTTTTTTCTTCCATTTTGGTTTGACAACTCATCATCATCACAACTAAAAGAAGGAGTATAGCATTGGTTAATTTCATGATGTACTTTTTTTCTTGATTATAATTGTAGTCCTCTACTTTTTTTAAGGCGATTTAACCCGGTAGCTCGCCTAAACTCAATTTTTGCTCACACTGAGAGCGAATACCTATAGGTATCAATTTATTTAGCATAATTAGATTCAAAAACCCGATACTTGAAAAGTCCTACTACTATGGCACCGCCAATGCCATTGCCCAGTAAGGCTAACAATAGAAACAACAGATAATCTAAAATGGTGATGGCATCTGAATATAAAAAGGCTCCAAATACCTCGATATTACCTACAATGCTATGATGAAAACCTCCAAAGCCGATAACGCCTGTGATCATCAAAATTAAAACAATACGGGTAAGTGAATTTTTGGTACTGTTCAATAACCAATTCAATAAGCCCATTAACCAGCCGGCAACAATAGCACTTAAAAAAAGAACCCATGAATCTGGTTTTAGTACGTGCTCACCTATAGTGACCATGGTGTCATGTGTAAATAAACCTAAATGCGGCCCAAGAACCCCAATAAACAGTGTAAAGACAATACCACCAATAACATTTCCAAGGATCACTAGACCCCAGATACGTAATAACTCCCAAATAGTTCGTTGACCATTGAGTACTGGTAAAGCTAATACAGAAGTTTGTTCGGTAAAAAGTGCTGATTTCCCCAAAACCACTAAAATAAAACCAACGGGATATACAACACTGAACAATTTGAAAATACTATCCTCTTGGATTTTTCCAGATAACAAGTAGTAGAGCGTACTAATCAAGAGATAGCTGATCCCTATTTCAAGACCTGCAATAAGAGCACTTAAGCTAATTGCTTTATTTTTAATTTTAAAAATTTCTTCACCCTCATGAATCACACGACTCAAAATATCACGGTACTTGGTACCACTATCAACTTCGTTAGATGTTTTCTCTAAATCTTTTTGATGTTTTTCTTGATCTTTACTTTCAGTTTTCATAAAATTTGGTGAAGATTATTTTGCATTTAATTTTTGGATGCACCCCATGCTAGATTTTGCCTTGTAAAAGGTAATGTAATTTTTTTTAAAAGAGCTTTATAAGCTTTATATTTCTTGCCACAAATTCTCGTCATGGTTAGAGGGTAGTTTAGCTTGTGCTAGTCTTTGTGATTCTCGCTATGCTGTTTATTTATAAAATTAATTACTGGAATTAAACTCTCAAACGGACTCTCCTCCATTGGCGTATGGCCTGTATTGTTCAATATCACCAGTGTATCATTTGGTAAATCTTCCTGAAATTTATAGGCGTACTCTACAGGTATTAATAAATCTTTTTCACCCCATAGGATAAGTGTTGGTTGTTGTATGTCTTTGATTTTGGTAAGGGAACTGCCATCTACCGACATTTTAAACCTATCGACGAAAGCTTGTCGGTTACCCGCTCTAAGCGTGAGTTCAAAGTACCTATCAACCAGTGAATCAGTAACTTTTAAGGTGTTAAAATATACGTTTTCAACACTAGCTCTAACTAAAAAACGTGGTGTAACATAGGTAAGTAATTTATTTAGTACTGGAGTTTTTGCCACCTTGAAGGCGACTGGCTCGCTCTTTGATTTTTTAGGGTAGCCTGCCGCATCAATTAAAATTAATTTAGCCACGGTATTGGGTTGCTCAAGGGTAAAATTCCAGGCTATCTGACCTCCTAGAGAATTTCCTATCAGGATACATTTTTTAATACCTAAAGCGATCAAAAAATCTTTTAGAAAAACAGTATAATTTGTCATGGAATAGTTGTGATCAGGAAAAGAACCTGTTAATCCGTAAGCAGGAAGGTCCATCCGGATCACTCTATTGGTCTTCTTTAAGCGTTCTGCCCAAACATCAAATGTATGTAAACTAGAGCCTGTTCCATGTATTAGCACTAATGGAATAGGGTCCGACGGATCACCTTCATCGCGAAAATGAACATCCATACCATGTACAGCTATGAATGAAGAAGCCTTATTGGCATACTTTGGTTTTAAATCATTTAGTGGAATATCACGATGACCGAACAATAGAATAATGGCTGTGCTGCTGATTAGGATACATAGTAAAAGGACCTTTACAGTTTTAATGACATACTTCATTTAGTTCATTTTTTTAAGTAGCTCAACGACATACATGATCAAGTTTCGGCAAATCCTTTTTATCGGGTATTTGATCCATGGCTCGTTCAGCAATAGCCGTTATTGTCAAAGATGGATTCACCCCTGGATTTGCTGAGATCATTGCACCATCAATCACATAAACATTTTTGTAGCCAAAAACTTTATTATCCTTATCAATCACACCTGAGGTTTTATCCTTGCCCATCACAGCACCTCCTAAAATATGTGCCGTGGAAGGTATGCCTGCCAAGGTTTCTACAGCGAAAGAGGTACTTACCCCGTTTATGGCTTTACGGTAGGCCTTTACCAGTTGTATAGATTCAGGGATAAAGGGCGTGGGGGCTTTACCCGTGCTTACGGTTGATGTCATAAGTCCGAAAGCGTTTCGTCTAAATTTTAAGGTACTGTCAAGGGTTTGCATAAAAAGTAATACTACCGTATTTTTTGCCCACCCGTTAACAAAATAAACTTTAAAATAAGCAACGGGATGTTTAAGAAATTTTAGCAGTATTTTAAAAGCGCGCGAAACTATTGTAGCTCCAGTTACATAGGGTAGGTGTACCAGCTTCCATGCATCCGAACCTTGACCATACCTACAAATTTCGAGATGACTATTTTCATCTGTGTCTAAGATGCTTCCTATAGCAACGCCTTTCGAATAGTTTTTGTTTTTATCTAGCCCTGTGACACTAACCAAAGTTTCATTATTACTGCGAATATATTCACCTAGCTTATCGGATAAATTAGGAAGTGATTTCTCTTTGAGTTTCAAGAGTAATTTTACCGTACCCAAAACTCCACCAGAAAAAATGACTCCCTTGGTTTCAATTTTTTCTTGCTTTCTAAAAAATTTTGTACTGCTTTTCAATGAAACCTTATAGCCTTTAGAGCTGTCCGCATTATCGATCGGCTGTACATCAATTACTTCATTTTCGGAACGTATTTCTGCGCCATATTTTTGAGCGAGGAAGAGGTAATTTTTATCGAGTGTATTTTTTGCATTATGCCTACAACCAGTCATACATGCCCCGCAGAAATTGCAACCAGCGCGTTCTGGTCCTTCGCCATCAAAATAGGGATCTTTTTGTGTTTGATTTGGTTTTCCAAAAAAAACAGCAACCCGAGTTGGCGCAAATTTTTTAGTGATATGTAAATCTTCTGCCACTTTTTTTAAACCTAAATCACCATCAAATAGTTCTGGGTTTATTGCCGCACCAAGCATGTGTAAAGCCTTTTCATAATAGGGCTTTAATTCGTTTTCCCAATCGTTTAACCCGGACCAACTACCAGTTTTGAAAAATGCAGTTTTGGGTGTAGGTAAGGTATTGGCATAAACCAAAGAGCCACCACCAACTCCTGTACCGGATAGTACGGCAATATGCTTAAAAACAGAAAGTTTCATGATACCAAAGAAGCGCAAATTTGGAATCCAAAGCCATTTTCTAAAATTCCAGTTGGTTTTCGGAAAATCATTAACTCCAAACCATTTTCCTTTTTCAATGACTAAAACTTTGTATCCTTTTTTAGCTAGGCGTAAAGCACTAACGGATCCGCCAAAGCCACTTCCTACAATAATGTAATCATATGTCATTTTATTTAATACAGTATTTTTGGAAATGATTTTCATTGGGTACTAATTCAAATTTACCAAATAAAACTAAAATAAAATAAAATCAATTGTTTAAGCTGAACTTTGATAAGTTGTTTTTTTTGTTGCTCAAGGTCAGAAAGCCTAGAGGAATTAGCTAAACCATTAAACGTTAGAGCATCAAAGTCGAGAGATTTTGTGAAGCGGCTCTGTGGCCATATCTGTAGTAGTGAGCTTCTAGTTACTTTTTTGAAATAAATCTAAATGAAAAGAAAAAATTCCTTATTTTAGAAGCCTTAATAACTTACAAATCAATGGCTTTTTTTAAAAAAATAGGAGTTCCTAATATATTGCTTCTTGCTATTTGCGCACTTATCATTATAGTGTCTGAATATTTATTCTTAAGTGGGCGTGAGCAACATGCAATTTTTATAGGGCTTTGGGCCCCAACACTTTTAGGTGTTGCCATCTTCATAAAACTAGTCACAAATGGAAGGTAACGACATCGTATTTTGGTTTTCTATATTTATAACTATTTGTGTTGTGCTATGGGCTTTTTTTATGATCAACGAATTTAATAAAATAGATCGTAATAAGAATTAGGAGTTTAGGTTGTAGTGATGCCTAGTGACTGACCTAGGACAATTTTCAGGAGTGGATAACATAAACTCTCCAGAATATACCGCTAATTTATACCATCAAAATTTTAGTCCTTTGAAATTGATGAACACTCGTTTCTAAAGGTATTCCATAATAAAGAGTTGCTAAACAATGAGCACCCTATGTTTTTGTACCTATATAAAATCAGAGATTTATATAGGTTCATCATCAAGCAAATCATTGTTTTCAAATTTATTGTGAATTGAAATTATAGCTAATCCAAAAAGTACGGCTACCACGATCAAAACTGTGCTAGTTAATCCACTGACACCGAATGACATTCTAATTAGTATTGTTGAAATGACAAATCCCGAGTTTCTGATAATTTTATGAAATTGATTCGTATAGAAAAAAGAGACCAATAATAAAACCACATCTACTAAAATTAGCACAGTAAAAAATTGGTCGAAGAAAAGATCATTAATGCTTTCAAAAGAGGGTACTAGAGAAGTAGCCTGGTAGACTTCCAAACTCCAATTTATAAGCGTGTAAAGTGCCATGATAAAAAATAAGGGCATTAATACTAGCGCTATTATTTTCTTTTTATCCACGAATTTTTCAATGGTAGATCTCATATTTTCCTTGGGAGCAAATCTTCGCCTTCCTTGCTTTTGAAACTGGTAAATTAAATAAAATAGCAGAAGAGAGCCTATTAGGTCATACGTAAATTGAAGATCTCCTTTTATTTCAAACCAATTAGAAGAAAGTTCTAAAGCTGACAAGTCTTTAAATAACTTACGGATGATGATTAAAGTAATAATTTCATACTGCTTGGTAATATAGGTGGTAAATGATTTTGGCAAATAGTAAATTAACAAATAAACCTCATAGACTAGGATAAAAGAAAACGGCGTATAAGCGGCGGAAATAGGACTTTTTAATAATTCATGATCCGCAGGAAAGTCTATGAAGCCAAATTTTAAAAAATAAATAATGGTCAAGTGAATAAAAAAACTAATAATAGCGATATTAAGAATAATTTTTTCAATTTTCTCTCGGGTGGGTTCGGAAAGTAACTTTTGGTACATCAGCGGTATAACCGCATTTTTTTTCCCCATTATGCTAGAGTTTAAGTGCTATTATTTTAAAGGGTCTTAGTTTTAACTAAATTACAATAATTTGATGAAATTTTACGGAGTCTCTAAAAGTGGTTTTAAGGAAAAGATTAAATAATTTTTCTTACAATGGTATACGCCATAAATTTTAAAATTGTGACGAACACTATTCTTTAGGAAAACACGAAGAAAAACCCTGTTTTTCGTTTATAATTGCTTTGTTATCATCAGCGACAATGTTTGCGTAAGGCGTTAAGGATTCGATTATGGGATTATTTTTGAATACAAATTTAAAACTTCTTGATTTTTAATTTATTACCTGTTATTTTCTATTTTTTAAATCAAAAAAAGCTTCCTATATTTGCATAAGTATTGTAAAGCTCTAAAAGCGAGCGACAATGCGCGTTATTGCAACTTCTTTATAAAAATATTCGGCAACTTTAGTGTACCAAGTGTTCATTCGGAATTTCAATAACCTCACGACAGCTTTTCACAAGCGGTCTTATATTAATTATAACTTAAATTTTGAATGGCGAGAGCACAAGAAACCTTTGGTAAAAAAGAACGAGAAAAAAAGCGTTTAAAAAAACGTGAAGAAAAGGCAAAAAAGAAAGAGCAGCGTAAAGCAAGCGGTGAACAAGATAGTATGTTTGTCTACGTAGATGAAAACGGACATTTAGTAGATACGCCTCCGGATCCAACTAAAAAAGTAAAAGTAGATGCGGAAAGCATCGTTCTTGGTATACCGAAAAAGGAAGAAAGTGATGAGGAAATAGATCCTACACGAAAAGGAAGAGTTGAGTTTTTTAACGATTCAAAAGGGTATGGATTTATTAAGGATACCGAAACACAAGAAAAGTTTTTCGTACATATCAATGGATGCTTAGAAGAAATTAAAGAAAATAATATGGTACAGTTTGAACTAGAACGAGGACAGAAAGGGATGAATGCTGTTCGCGTTAAAAAGATTTAAACTTCTTCGCACTAATAATTTTTAAAACCGCACTTCTGTGCGGTTTTTTTATGCGCTTCCTGCACGTCTAGAAATGAATCATGACTATTTCTGTTCGGTACAATTAAAAAATAAGACACGCCAATATAGCTGCATAAATTGCTGCTTTTATCTTTAAAGTTTCGAAGTATAAACTAGGTCTGTTCTTCTTTTTCAACAACAGCCAATGCCAAGCGAATTTTAAAATAATCAATTTGCGCTTCAAAGTGATCAAAATAGGGTTTTAAAGCCGGTGGACTATCCAGTTGTACTTTTGCTTTTTTTATCTCCTCAACTTCAGAGGGACTTACAAAGTCGTAAATATTGATGGGCTTACCCTCTGAATATAATTTAGCAATATGTGAAAAAATTGTAGTAGACTTTAAGTTTCGCTTTTCCGAAATTTCATCAATGCTTAATCCTTGCTGGTATAGTTCGTAGGTTACTTTGTGTGTATTGGCTTTTTTAGAATTTTTTTCCTGATTAAAATCTTTAATTTCATTCATAAAATCAGCACCGTAAACTTCTAACTTTCTATTTCCTACACCACTTATGTGAATAAAGTCATGATCAGTAATAGGTCTTTCATCAACAATTTCTTGAAGTGTGGCGTCACTAAAAATCAAATACGCAGGGATGTTTTCTTCTAAGGCAAGTTTATGTCTTAATAGTCGTAAGCGTTCAAATAATTCACTACTTCTTTTCTCTTTCTTAACTTTTTTCGTCTTTTCTTTTGGATTGCCTATTTGTTCGACGAGTTCAATTGGTTTTGTAAGCGACACTTTTGCCTTATGAAATAACACATTTTTAGAAAATTCAGTTAAATGGATGGCATTATGATGCTGAAAAGCAATTTCTGCATAGCCCAGATTTATCAATTGAATAATATAATGTTGCCAATCTTTCCATGAAATATCCTGTCCAATGCCGTAGGTTTTTATTTGGTCTAACCCTTTATCTAATACGCTTGCGTTTTTAGCCCCTCGCAGCACATCAATAAGAACACCAATAGCTTCATTCTCTTTTACACGGGCTACTGTGGATAGTATTTTTTGGGCGATAATGGTACCGTCAAAAACTTGAGGTGGACTTTTACAGACATCACAATTACCGCAGTTTTCTGCTAAAAGCTCGCCAAAATAACTTAATAAAATTTTTCGTCGGCACGTAGTTGCTTCCGAAAACTGTTTCATACGTTCTAATTTGGCTATTTGAACTTCTTCGTTTGAAGCTCCTTCGGCAAATCTGCGCAGTTGAATAACATCAGCATAACTATGAAAGAGTAGGGCGTTAGAGGCGACTCCGTCTCGACCAGCTCGTCCTATTTCTTGGTAATAGCCTTCAATATTTTTAGGCATGTTGTAATGAATAACCCAACGTACATTTGACTTGTCGATTCCCATACCAAAAGCAATCGTTGCGCACACAATTTTAGTCTTATCAAAAATAAAATCTTCCTGAACTTTAGTGCGTTCGTTAAAAGTTAGGCCGGCATGATAGGCCTCTGCATTAATTTTTTTAGTTTTTAATTTAGCGACTAATTGTTCCGTAGTTTTTCTACTTAAACAATAAATAATCCCCGAGCTATTGGGCCTTTTTGCTATAAAATTTAAAATTTGTTCTACCCGGCCATCCGCCGGGCGAACACTTAAGCTTATATTTTTTCGGTCAAAAGAGGTAATGAATTGTTTTGCATTCGGAATTCCTAATTGTGCTACAATATCTGAACGGGTAGCCTTATCAGCTGTTGCGGTCAAAGCAATGATAGGCGTATCAGGTAATTGTTGTTTTAAAAAACCAAGTTGTTGATAGGATGGTCTAAAATCATGACCCCATGACGAAATGCAGTGCGCTTCATCAATAGCAATACAACTAATATACGTTTCATTAATAATGTTGGAGAGTGATGCCATACTTTCTGGAGCTACATAGAGTAGTTTTAAGTCCTGTTGTACCACGCGAGAAATAATCTCTTGTTGCTCCTCAGAAGATTGACTGCTATTAAAGTATGCGGCAGCAATTCCATTCGCATTGCAGCCATCAACCTGATCTTTCATTAAAGCAATTAATGGAGAAACAACTAAGGTTGTTTTCGGAAAAATAAGCGAAGGCACTTGAAAACAAACAGACTTTCCACCACCAGTGGGCATAATTACTAATCCGTCTTTTTTCTCTAAAACAGCGCTTATGATCTCTTCCTGCTGTGGTCGGAACGTATCGTAACCAAAATATTTTTTTAAGGTAGGTAGCAACTGTGTATGATAGCTTGTTTTGGGCATGTAGAATAGAACTTAAAATGCAAAGTTACAAGAAAATAAACCTCTAGAAACTATGAGAATAGTGCTTTCCTAAACAATTTACAAACACTCAAAGCACTGTTTTCTATTTGAAATGTTAGAATACGCTACCTTTGCGACAAAATAATGAGATTATTCATGAATTCTTTCGAAGATTTTAATTTAAAAAAGCAATTAAATTACGCCATTGAAGATTTAGGTTTTAAGGAACCTACCCCTATTCAAAAGGCAGCTTTTCCTGTGGTTTTATCTGGAAAAGATATCGTGGGTATCGCACAAACAGGAACTGGTAAAACTATGGCGTATATGTTGCCATTGTTGCATGAATTGGCTTTTTCTAAGCAAATACATCCTAGGGTCTTAGTTTTAGTACCTACGAGAGAACTGGTCATTCAAGTAGTGGAAAATATTAAAAGTTATGCCAAATATATAAATGTTAGAGTTTTGGGTGTTTATGGTGGTACTAACATGAATACCCAAAAACAATTTTGCGCTCAAGGCACAGATATATTGGTCGCTACGCCCGGTCGTTTGTACGATTTAGCGCTGTGTAAGGCGGTTAAGCTAAAAGAAATTAAAAAATTGGTGATTGATGAAGTCGATGTAATGCTAGATTTAGGATTTCGATTTCAGCTCACCAATATCTTTGAACTTTTACCGGTAAAGCGACAAAACATCATGTTTTCAGCAACGATGACAACGGATGTGGATGCCTTGATTGATGATTTTTTTACAGTGCCTGAAAAAGTATCTATTGCGGTTAGTGGTACTCCCTTAGAAAATATAGCACAATCGGCTTATGCCGTGCCTAATTTTTATACGAAAGTAAATCTGTTGATTCGTTTACTAAAAGATAAAGATACATTTCAGAAAGTACTCGTATTTGTTTCGAACAAAAAAAGTGCAGATGTCGTTTTTGAGTCCATCGAAACCATGTTCTCCAACGAAGTTTGTGTTATTCATTCTAATAAAACCCAAAACTATAGAATGCGCTCTATTCGCCAATTCGATGAGGGTAAAAATAGAATTTTAGTAACGACAGATGTCATGGCGCGTGGATTAGATTTAGATAAAATAACCCATGTTATCAATTTTGATACGCCTAATTATCCTGAAAATTACATGCACCGAATCGGTAGAACGGGTCGTGCGGCCCATGAAGGAAATTCAATTTTAATGTTTACGGAAAAAGAAACCTCTGATAAAGAGGCTATAGAAGCATTGATGGATTATGAAATTCCTATACTGAAGATACCAGCGAATGTAGAAATTTCAGAAGAATTGAGACCAGAAGAACGCCCAAGAGTTCTTGAAGCTGATAATCCTGATCAAACAACCTTAGAATCACAAGGAAGTTTTCACGAAAAATCTGAAAAAAATAAAAAAACCAATCAGGGAGGTTCTTACCAAAGAATCATAGCTAAAAAGTATTCAAAGCCCAAAACCAGAGGGGATAAAAATTATAATAAACGCAATAAGAAGTGATAAAAGCAAGGCGCAGAAATAACTAAAAAGGGACATTACTGTGTTGTTTTTTTACTTTTTGCAGCGAAATTAAGATATTTAAAAATGAATATAAATTGATCGAAAAGGCACTAACAGAATAATTTCTAAAGTGTATCTTTAACCATATTTATTTAATAAAATTCAATCCACGCATGAAATCGTATACCATATTAGAAATTAATTCTGTTTTAAATGGCGAAATTTTAGGGAACACAAGTCATAAGATAAGTGCTCCCGAGCAATTAGAAAAAGCAGGTGTTCATAATATTACTTTTATTGGCAATCGAAAATATGCAAAACTTTGGGAAACATCGAAGGCTACTGCGGCTGTCATTGATGAAAAAATAGAATTAGAACCAGGTGATGGTAGAGTTTTGATAAAAGTTAAAAATGCCGATTTGGCTATGGCTCAAATCTTAGAGTTGTTTGACCCAGGACTCCCAACTTTTGAACAAGAAATGCACAGAACTGCTGTTGTTCATGAAACAGCTAAGATAGGTAAAGGCGTTAAAATAGGCGCAAATTGTTATGTGGGGAAAAACGTAAGTTTAGGGGATGGCACGGTGGTATACCCCAATGTTACTATTATGGATGACACGACCATTGGCAATTCTTGTATTATTTGGTCAGGGACTGTGATTAGAGAGCGAACAGTGATTGGTCATCAATGTATTTTTCACACGAATGTAAGTATCGGTGCAGACGGTTTTGGTTTTCGTCCTAGTCCAGATGGCCAGGGTTTAATTAAGATTCCACAGATTGGCAATGTCGTCATTGGCAATGGAGTTGAAATTGGATCGAACTCTTGCGTGGATCGCGGAAAGTTCAGTTCAACCATTATCGGTGACGGCTGCAAAATAGATAACTTAGTACAGATTGGCCATAATTCTGTTATGGGACGCTCTTGTATTATGGCAGGTCATAGTGGGTTGGCAGGGTCTGTTACGTTAGGCGATGGAGTTATTATAGGCGGTAGTGCATCTATAAATGATCATACCACACTGCATTCTGGAGTTACCGTGGGCGCTGGTTCTGGAGTTGTTAGCGACGTTGCTGCTGGCAAAACAGTATTAGGATACCCTGCCTGTGATTCTAGAGATATGTTAAAACAATGGGTGGCCTTGAGAAAATTAGCTAAAAACTAGGTTTCGTTATTTGTTCTAGTTCGCAATCTTTCGTTAGATGTGTAGTTAAAATAAGAAAGGAGTAAAGCCATTACATTTTGTGCAAAATTTAGAGTTTTTGAGTTTCGAAATATACTTATAAACTTTTTTTGCATTCCCCTTTTAAACGCCTTAATTTTGCGTACCCCTTGAAAAAGACAGTATGACGGAGACAGCAATAGGATTGCAAGACAGAAAAACAGATAAAGAACTTTATAGTTACCAGCAAGGAGCTATTCAAAAGATTTTTGAGAAGTTCGATACTGAAGCGGATAATTACCATTTACTATACCAATTACCCACAGGAGGAGGAAAAACCGTAATTTTCTCTGAGATGGTTCGTCAATACCTTAAAAATCATAATAAAAAGGTATTGGTGATGACACACCGTGTGGAGCTGTGTAATCAGACTTCTGGTATGTTAACTAGTTTTGGTGTGCCCAATAAAGTAGTGAATAGTAAAGCAAATTTAGACGATCAAGACCAGTATATTTGCTTTGTAGCCATGGTCGAAACGCTTAATAATCGTTTAAATGATGATAAATTAGATATCTCAGATATCGGTTTAGTGATTATTGATGAAGCGCATTATAATTCCTTTACAAAATTGTTCAAATTTTTTGAAAATTCTTTTATTCTTGGTGTAACCGCTACGCCTTTGAGTTCTAGTAAGGAACTCCCTATGAAAGATAATTATGATGAATTAATTTCTGGGGAGTCGATCGGCGCATTAATTGAAAATGAATTTTTAGCCCGTGCTGAAGTTTTTCAGTATGATATGGGTTTAACCTCTTTAGAGGTAGGTTCTAACGGAGATTATACGGTAAAATCATCCGAAGATTTATATACAAGCCCAGCAATGTTAGATAAAACGCTGCAAGCGTATTTAAAACATTCTAAGGGTAAAAAAGCATTGATTTTTAATAACGGGATCAACACCTCAATCCAAATATTTTATACGTTTAAAGCAGCAGGCCTTCCTGTAATGCATTTAGACAATACAGCCACTAAAAAACAACGAAAACAAATTTTAAAGTGGTTTAAAGAAACACCGGACGCTATTTTAACTTCGGTGAGTATTTTAACGACAGGTTTTGATGAACCAACCATAGATACCATCATATTAAACAGAGCAACAAAATCATTGACCTTATATTATCAAATGATCGGTAGGGGCTCGCGTATTCTCAATAATAAATCTAGCTTTCAAGTGATTGATTTAGGAAACAACTACCATCGATTTGGGCCTTGGGGTGCAGATTTAGATTGGCAGATGATTTTTAAATCACCTAACTTTTATATCGACAGACTTCAAAATGATGAAGATATAGAAAGTGAATTTAGGCATGAAATGCCAGAAGAAATACGAGTTCAATTTGCAAAATCAGAAGAGGTTTATTTTGATATTAAAGAAGTATATACTGAGGCAACGTTTAAAGGAGAATCTTCCAAGGTGGTCTTAGAGCGTTCTATAGAACAGCACGCTAAAATCTGTATTGAAAATAGTGAAGATGTCTATGACGCACTAGCTTTAGCTAAAATTTTAGATGTTGATATCGATAACCGTATCGCAAGCTACGCAAAGTGTATCAGCAGAAGTACCTTTAATTTTTTAAAATGGTTAAAGGATGATTATAAGTTAAAACTAAACGCATATCTGCGTCAAAATTTTGACGAAGTTTTTGAAGAAATTCATGGATACCCACCAGAGGAATAAGTTTTAGAATTTAAGAAAAAAAAAGCAGTAGTTGATAAAGCTACTGCTTTTTTGATGTACTTAATAGATTGGATACTGATGGTCATATGTAAACTTTAAAAAGTGAATTCTTCTGGAGTTAATGATTTCTATGCATCTGCGGTTTCGCTTGGATATTATTTTTTGTGGATGGATTAAAATTTTCATGATTGTTGTTTTTTGATTTTTTGTTTAACGATACCTTCTTTTCAGGTTCCAGATTCTGCTTGATGATGTTTCTAAAGTCTGTTGTATTTGATGTTTGTTTACTAATTTCATGATGTTTGTTTTAGATTGATGTAAGTCTTCATTTTTTATAGTTTATCTATACCTTCTTTTGGCATTCCAGATTCTACTTGTTGATGTTTCTAATGTTTGATGTACTTGATGTTTGTTTCCTAATTTCATGATGTTTGTTTTAGATTGATGTAACTCTTAATAGATTCTTAGTTTTATCGATACCTTCTTTTCAGGTTCCAGATTCTGCTTGTTGATGTTTCTAATGTTTGTTGTACTTGATGTTTGTTTAATGATTTCATGATGTTTGTTTTAGATTGATTTACATATATAAGACGACGTAGTTTGTATTTTGTTACAGTACTATGTAATAAAAGGTACTATTTTATAGTTATTAAAATAAATTATTGGACTCTTTAAGTTTTAATTAATTGATTATGAGATTTTTAAGTAAAATAATCTCATCTGGTTTTTATTTTAAAAAGCAATTTGAAAAGTGGACTTTAGGTAGTATCTTTAGAAAATTAAACCAATAATATTATGAAAACACTTTTAATAAGTACCTTACTGTTGAGTAGTTTATGTCTGTATTCCCAAAAGAAAGTACTGGATCATGCTGACCTTGAAATTTGGAATACCATTGAAAACGAAGCTATTTCACCGGATGGATCATATGTTGTTTATGGCTTACAAAAAGGAGAAAAGGACCAAACCTTACAATTAAAAACCTCTAAAGGAAATTCAGTCTTTGAATATGCCAGGGGAGAAAAAGGAAACTTTAGCTACGATTCTAAATTTGTAGCCTTTACCATAAAAGCTTGGACTGATAGTATAACAGCCTTAAAGCAGCGCAAAACTAAAAAAGATAAAATGCCTAAAGATACTTTAGGTATTTACGATTTAAATTCAAAACGTCTAACAAAAATAGCAAACGTAAAATCGTATACCATGCCCGAAAAATGGTCAGGGTATTTAGCCTATTATTTAGAAGATATAAAAACAGATAAGGACAAAAATGCAACAGATACGATTAAAGTTGCAAAAACTATAGATCCTAAGAAAGTGAAAAAAGTAAACAAAGAAAATGGATATCATCTCATATTACTTAATGTAATGACTCAAGTTGAGGATACGCTTAAATTTGTAACGAGCCATAGTTTTGCTAAAAAAGGAAAGTATTTCGCGTATACAACGACAGGAGAAGATACAGATGATCCTTCGCGGGTTGTCGTTATGAACCTTGATAAAAACCAGACCAAAACAGTTTATGAAGCAAAAAAAGCAAAATATCACCAACTTTCTTTAAGTGAGTCTGGTGAAAATTTAGGTTTTATTGTAGATACCGATACCACTAAAGTACAGCTTAGACCTAATGAATTATTCTATTATAAAGAAGGGAATACAAAGGCCGAAAAAATCATCAATGCAACTAATGCTCCAAAAAACTATCTTGTTTCTTCCTATGGTGCTATTGAATTTTCTAAAGATGAGTCCAAATTATTTTTTGGTTTAGCACAACCACCTATTATAAAGGACACACTTTTAACCGATGATCAAATCGTTAATGTAGAAGTTTGGACCTATGACGAGCCCAGACTTTATACCGTTCAAGAGCTAGAGGTCAAAAATGACACCATAAAGTCATATAAGGCGCTAATAGATTTAAAAAATAAAAATAAGCTTGTTCAGTTAGGAACAACAAAATTTCCAAATACCGAATTAGGAAATGAGGGCAATGCAGCATTCGCTTTGGTGTCTTCTTCGGAGCCCTATGATTTAGAAAGCCAATGGACAGGTAACAGCGCTAAAGATTTTGCTATTGTAGATACCAAAACAGGTGCAACAACTCAAATACTAAACAAATTTACGGCAGCGGCAATGAGCCCCAATGCCAAATATATATATGGTTACAATCCAATGGATACGCTTTGGTTTAGCTATTCGGTGAGCAACCAAAAGTATAAGGAGTTAACGAAAGGATTACCGTTTTCTGACGAACTAAATGATTCACCTGATTATCCTTCTTCTTACGGTAGCGCAGGATTTACCAAAGATGATCAATGGTTGATCCTTTATGATCGCTATGATATTTTTAAATTTAATCCAGAAACAGCAGAAAGTATTAAATTAACCAACGGAAGAGCTACTAAAACAAGATATCGCTATGTGAAAACAGACCGAGAAGAACGTTTTTTAGATGAAAGTGTAGACTGGCTGTTCAGCACTTTTGACGAGATAAGCAAAGATGCAGGTTTTGTGTCTTTCAATCCTAAATCTAAAAAAATAACGCCATTAATTTCAGGCGCTTTTCGGTACTCCAATCCAACGAAAGCACATTTATCTAGTGAATTATTGTATACACAAGAATCCTTTAAAGAATTTCCAGATTTACGGGTAACCAATACTAATTTTAAAAATACCAGCCTAATTAGTACTGCCAATCCGCAACAATCTGAGTACAATTGGGGAACGATCGAGTTGGTACATTGGACTTCCTTAGATGGCATTGAACTTACGGGTTTACTGGTAAAACCAGAAAATTTTGATCCAAATAAAAAATATCCAATGCTTGTTAATTTTTATGAGCGTAGTTCAGATGGCTTAAACTCCCACAGAACACCTATAGCGGGAAGATCATCAATTAATTATAGTTTTTACACGAGTAGAGGCTATGTTATTTTTGTACCCGACATTCAATATAGAGAAGGTTATCCAGGAGAAAGTGCGTTTAATTGTGTTATTCCGGGAGTAACTTCTTTAATAGAAAAAGGCTTTATCGATAAAGACAATATTGGTGTTCAAGGTCATAGTTGGGGTGGTTACCAAATTGCATACTTAGTCACTAAGACCGATATTTTTAAAGCAGCTGAAGCAGGTGCTCCCGTACCTAATATGATTAGTGCTTATGGCGGAATTCGATGGTGGACAGGTTTAAGTAGGCAGTTTCAATACGAACATACCCAAAGTAGAATAGGAGGTACCCCATGGGAATATCCACAACGATATGTAGAGAATTCTCCTATTTTTACTATGGATAAAATAAATACGCCATTGTTAATCATGCATAATGATGCAGACGGTCATGTACCTTGGTATCAGGGTATTGAATTTTTTGTGAATTTACGTCGATTAGGAAAACCATCTTGGTTTTTAAACTACAACGGAGAGCCACATTGGCCCTTAAAATTGCAAAATAGAAAAGATTTTAATATCCGAATGGCGCAGTTTTTTGATTATTATTTAAAAGGTACAGCAATGCCTGTTTGGATGGATAGAGGGGTTCCAGCCGCCGAAAAAGGAATAAACCAAGGCTTAGAACTACTACAGGAATAAGTAAACCTGTACCAAAAGTTGTTGTGCTATGCTGCCCGTACATCTTGTTTTATTTGATGTATTTTTTATAGGGTATAGCCTATATGATAGTTAATGACTTAGGTTCCACATTAAAAATAATTAGATACCTAAAATTAAAAAAGAGCATAAAAATCTAATTTTTATGCTCTTTTACGTTATTAGGGAATTAAAACGTTAAGATTATCCAAAATATAGCTAATTTTTCTTTGAACCATTTTACAAGCCATAAGTTTGCAAAAGTTTAGATGTAGAATATTACAAATAGCAAAATTATGAGTAAAGTAAAAGAAAACGACACAGTTAAAGTACATTACACAGGAAAATTAACGAACGGACAAGTATTTGACAGTTCTTTGGAAAGAGAACCGCTACAAGTTACTTTAGGTCAGCAAAGTTTAATTCCAGGTTTTGAAAACGGATTAATAAACATGGCGTTAAATGAAAAGAAAACTGTGGTAATTCCTGTGGAAGAAGCTTACGGCGAAATTCAAAAAGAATTATTTCAAAAAGTACCTTTAAGCGAACTACCTGAAGAAATAAAACCAGAAGTAGGTATGGGGCTTATGGCTAAAAATCCTGATGGAACGGAACGTCAACTTAGGATTGCGGATGTACGAGAAGATGCAATTATTATCGACGCCAATCATCCACTTGCAGGACAAGAATTGACTTTTGAATTAGAGGTGGTAGGAATTGAATAGTATTTTGTTAAAAATTATTATTTTTTCCTCATCTATATTTCACTTTAAATCGTATATATTTAAGTTATGAAGTTCTTGCGGAAAAAATATAGATCATAAAAAAAAGCCGGCATTCGTGTCGGCTTTTTTTGGTTTAGATTGGTGTAGTTTTAAAAAAGTACTAGTTAGCTTCTCAATAAAATAAAAAGTGAAATGTGGTTTGTAGTAAGTGCAGGGCACCCTGCAAAGTTCAATAATCTGAAATTGGTGGTTTTATTTTCTAATAGTTTAAACGAATAATTATTTCTATTACAGTGTTTTAAGATACTCTAGAACGGCTAATCGCTCTTCATCCGATAAATTGTCTCCAAAGGTATGACCATCATTTCCATATCCTTTCAGATTCGTATTATATGTTTTGTTATTATCTTTACTAGTTTCTAAGGTATAGTTCCAACCTACCTTTTGAGTATCATAATCGGCATTATCAAAAGTTCTACTCCATAATTCAGGTCTATTTGCACTATGTAAAAGATCTAAAAGAGTTGGCACCGAGCCGTTATGTAAGTAAGGAGCTGTTGCCCAAATTCCGTCTAAGGGTGGAGCTATATAGCCACCGTCAGCTTTTAAAACCAAATTATAAGGTTCCGTTCCAAAATATCCAGTATTAAACCAGTCATAAAAATAGCGGTTGTATGAAGAAACTTTAGTATTCCGATTCGATAATTCTGGATCAGTTTTTATGGTCTTTAAACCTACTAGAGAATTTGGATAACTTGGCTGATCACCATAATTTCCGTGACAACTTGAGCAGCTATTCGTAAAAATTGCTTTACCTTTATTTACCAAGGTGTTATCTACTGTAAAAGGATATTTTGGTGCCTCTAAACTTTCAAAATAAGCCAAAACATCAGGCATGTTTTGATCAATTTCTTTGGCTTTTTCAACATCTTTCAAGGCAAGCATACCTGCTTCAATAAAAGACTTAGCAAAATCTCCTCTAGAGAGTGCTGTATAAAATATAGCATTTTTCTTTTTTAATAACCACCAAGCGGGAACATCTGACGGGATCACATCCTCTTCAATTTCAATAAAAGGGGTATCTTCCCAAACTAAGGTGTTTTTATCTCGGTGAGCCACTAAAACTTCTGCAATTTTATTAGCAGAATTGGCGCCTAATGTTTCCGTTATTGTTTTTGGTCCAATGGCAATAATACTTTTTCTAAACTGTTGATACGCTTCGAATTCAGGGCTTTTTTCCCCGTAAATTTGTATTATTCCTCTTGTTAAAATAGGTTCCAGTGCTGCTCTATTAAACGTTAAATCCATACTATGGTTTCCTAAACCAACGATATATTCATTATTGATTTTGGCACTATGACAACTAAGGCAATTTGGCGCTACTACTTTTACATTGTTTTCTGCTAAAAGTGCCGTATAGTCATGAGGTATGGTGGCGTTATCACCAGATCTATTTAGTATATTTTCGTTATTTGCCCCATAAACTGTTAAAAAAGCTTCTAAGGGTATTCCAGAACTCATGTAATCACCAGAAAATAAATATTCTTTTCCTTTTTGGGCATCTCCAGATCGCTGGCTACTCTTGGGTAGTGGAATTATTTCCCACACCTCGGAGGGTAGATCTGATTTATCTTCAATTTCAGACAAAAAGCTATCTTCTCCGGCGCAACTGGCTAGTACAATAAAAAAGATAAAAAGTAGTACTTGTTCAATTGGCTTTAACAAAACACTTATGATTTGATTTTTTAAAATAATATTATAAAATACCAGATGAGGAAACTAGCGTAATCGTGATAATTAGAACAATAAATAAAAGTAAAGATTTTTTCATAATGGCTTCAGTTTAACTTCTTCTAAGTTCCTAATTTGCTATCCCTTATAAAACTTTATTAGGTAGAACGCTTAATAATCCCTTTAAAATACAGATTGCTTTAATCATTTTGAAGTATCTATCTAAAATTAAACCGTCATTTTGAAAGGTTTAGAAGCTAGATAAACGTAAATAAAACATTATATTTTGATTTAAATGAATAACTTTAGGCTATTACAAAACAAAAGGCAAGGATTAACCTTGAAATTTATTTAAAAAAATCTTATGAAAAATTTAAAGAAAGAAGATATACAACAAGAAGTGTATGACCTTTATGATGATTATGCGCATAATAAATTAGAACGACGTCAATTTATAGAAAAGTTATCACTTTATGCTGTTGGCGGCATAACCGTAGCTTCATTATTGAGTTTTATGAGTCCCAAATATTTGGAAAGCCTTCAAGTACAACCGGACGATACGAGGTTAAATTCTGACTACGTTACCTATGATTCACCAAAAGGTGGCGGTCCTATAAAAGCCTTATTATCGAAACCTGAAAATACAACAGGCAAGTTGCCTGGTATCATTGTTGTTCATGAAAACCGAGGATTAAATCCATATATTGAAGATGTTGGTCGTATTGCAGCTCTGGATGGTTTTATCACCATAGCCCCAGATGCATTATCTCCGTTGGGAGGTTATCCTGGAAATGATGATGATGGTCGAGCATTGCAAAGACAACGCAATAGAGATGAAATGTTAGAAGATTTTATCGCGGCATTCGATTATTTAAGCAATCATGAAAATTGTAATGGATCCATTGGCGTCGTAGGATTTTGTTTTGGAGGTTGGATTTCTAATATGATGGCTGTAAAAGTTCAAAATTTAAAAGCTGCTGTTCCATTTTATGGAGGGCAACCAACGGCCGAAGAGGCAGCGCTTATAAAAACTCCTTTGATGCTGCAATATGCAGGTTTAGATACTAGGGTTAATGAGGGTTGGCCAGCGTATGAAAAAATATTGAAAGAAAATAATGTGGAGTATAAGGCCTATTTTTATCCTGATGTAAATCACGGTTTTCATAATACCAGTACCCCCAGATTTGATAAGCCTGCTGCGGATTTAGCTTGGCAAAGAACCATGGATTTTTTCAAAGAAAAATTAGTCTAGTGACTAAGCTGTCTAAAAGTTATATCCTAAAGTATTTCAGCTTTACATTTCTGATATGATTTTCGCTAAAATGCTGTTTAAATGAAATTTAAGATGTAATTTCGCGGCCAGAATAAAAAAAAGCAAAATGAAACGAGTAGCTGAATACAAAAAACTTTTTTCTGTTGAAAAAGAAATCGACTTAAAAGAATTAAAAAATACCTACCGTGGGTTGGTAAAGCAATGGCATCCTGATAAATTTCAAGATGGTGACGAGCAAAAAGAAGTTGCTGAACTTAAAAGCAGACAAATTATTGACGGGTATCATTTTTTAGTGAGTATAGCTCCAGAAACTAAAGCAGCCAACTTAGAAGAATATACAAAACTGACTACCGAATCTGGAATATTAGATTTTCAACACAAAGGTTTACTATTAGAAGTTACCTTCTTAGACGGTACCACCTATGAATACTTTGGAGTTCCTAAAAATATTTATGTAAAGTTGATTAATTCTCCAAAAGCATACCGATTCGCAAAGCGTAGTATTTTTAATAGTTATTTATACAGAAAGTCTAAAAAAACACTTCAAGAAGCATAATTAAATATTTTTTTACTGATTTTATAGTAAGCTAAAGATCATGGCAAAACCAACTAATACCGTTTTAATTGTCCTTGCTTTCTTTGCTATTTATTTTATTTGGGGTTCGACGTATCTTTTAAATAAGATTGCCGTTACCGAATTACCAGCGTATATGTTAGCAGGATTGCGCTTTACAACTGCTGGTTTATTAATTTTTGGCATTTGTAAAATTACCAAGATCCCTACAAAAATCACTGCGCGACAATTTATCAATAGCGCCATTGCCGGTTTCTTATTTCTTACTTTTGGGAATGGTGTTTTTGTATGGGGACTTAAATATGTGGATAGTGGTTTTGCTGCCCTAGAGGTAGCAGCTATGCCACTAATTGTATTAATCATGATGCGCATTGTTGATGGTAAGAAAATACAAGCCATGTCGTTCGTAGGCGTAATTTTTGGCATTTTAGGTATTTATTTATTAGTGAGTCAAAAACAGGTAATTCAGAGTGAAGATGCTGTTCTAGGCATGACTATTATATTTTTCTGTGTTTTGGCGTGGTCTACAGGTAGTTTATTTGTCTCTAGAGTAGATTTACCAGAAAGTTACTTGGTCAATACAGCATACCAAATGGTTACGGCTGGGATTACCCTAGCTCTTGCTAGTTTGCTATTAGGTGAAACTTGGACATCCCCATTAAGTTGGAGTGGTGGAGTACAATTCGCTATGATAATGCTTATTCTTTTTGGTAGTATCGTGGCTTTTTCTGCTTTTAATTATTTATTAAAAACCGTTTCTCCAGAAAAAGTAGCCACTTCAAGTTATGTGAATCCTGTGATTGCCTTATTTTTAGGTTGGTATATATTAGACGAACAATTAACCACTCAATCTATCATAGCCGCTGCAATTCTTTTAACAGGCGTTTATTTTATCAATACGAAAAAGAAGCTCGTGATTTATGATCGCTTTAGAGATAAATTGAGAAGTAAAAGAAGTAAGGCTTAAAATAATGAGGATGGTTGCTTAAGTTAAGGTCTGTTCTTAGTATTCACTTCGTCTAATACCTCTTTGATCGTAATTGGAACCACTTCACGCGCTGTCATATCTTTCAGAAGTATAGTACCAATTCTGACGCGTACCAAACGAAGTGTTGGAAAACCAACGGCAGCCGTCATTTTACGAATTTGTCGAAACTTACCTTCCGTTATAGTGATGCTTATCCATGAATTAGGACGGTGGGTGCCAATTCTTAATTTTTTATCAGCTTCGGCAAAGTTAGGCGTTTTTTCTAGTTTGAAAGCTCGACAAGATTTGGTGTTATATTTTTTACCTGCAAAACCTATTTGAACGCCTTTTTGAAGGGTTTCTATAGCTTCTAATGTAATTTCGCCATCTAACTGGGCGTAATATTCTTTTTCTATTCCAGATTGATTCACCTGATCACTTAATTTGCCATCGGTAGTCAATAGTATTAAACCCTCTGATTTTTCATCTAATCGACCAATAGGCATAATGCCTTCTGGAAAATCATATAAATCACCTAAAAATTGCTTTTGTCTTGCTTCTTTTGCATCATTTGATGTAAACTGACTCAAAACACCAAAAGGTTTATGAAGTTTAAAATGTAGGTGTTTTTTCATTTGACTTTAAAAGTATAAAGCTAAAACTTTTCCTTAAGATCCATAAAAAAACTCACCAATGAAAATTGGTGAGTTTAAATTCAAAAATAGGGCTGTTTTTTATGCAATCCTTTTAATCGATAACAGTCACTAAATCTTCAGTGCTTTTTCGAACTTTTACTAAGTTTACTAACCAATCCTTTTCTACTTCTCGATATCCTAATGGTAATAAAACAGCACTTCGTAAGCCTTTTTCACGAAGACCTAGAATTTCATCAACTTTAGTAGGGTCAAAACCTTCAATAGGTGTGGCATCTACACCTTCAAAGGCTGCGGCAGCAATGGCTTGTGAAAAAGCAATATAGGCTTGTTTCGCAGCATGATTAAAGTTTTCTTCTGCATCTTTCTGAGGATAATTATCTAATAACATTTGACGGTAATTTTCCCAACCTTCGTTTTTAAAACCACGAACTTCGTTGGTTAAATCGAACATCTTATTGATACGATCTGCTGTGTAGGTATCCCAAGCGGCGAAAACTAGTAAATGAGAACAATCTGTAATGACCGATTGGTTCCAAGCCACGGGCTTAATTTTTTCTTTGATTTCTTGATTGGTAATCACAAATATTTCAAAAGGTTGTAAACCACTTGATGTCGGTGCCAAGCGAGCAGCCTCTAATATGTTATCTACCTTATCTTGAGCAACTTTCTCGCCATTCATAGCTTTTGCTGCGTACCTCCAATTTAATTTATCTAATAATTCCATTTAATGATGTTTCAATTTTAATTTATATTTAGTTTTAAATTTTAATGGCATCCCAAGCAACTTGATACCCCTCTTCAATAGTATCGTGGGTAATTTTAAAAGCCTCGCGCTGTTGCATTAACATGAGAAAGGATAAAGGACTTATGGTATAGGCGTATAGAAGATAGTCCGAAATTGGTTTAAGAATTTTCTCCTTTTTTCCTCTTTTCCATAGGTCGAGTAGGGGTTGTAGGTGTTTTATGCCCTCTTGTCGGCTCGTTTCATCAATCATCGGTGTGTTATCACATTGTGATAAAAAAAGGGATTTATCAAGCTCTTTCAATTTAAAATCGGCTATCCGTTTCCAAATAATTTCAAATCCTTCTTTTACGGGCATGGATTCATCATAAGTAGCAAAAGCAAAATGGGTATAGGCTGTTTTAACCTCTAGATAGGTTTTATTTACCAAATCTTGTTTGCTGTCAAAATAGAGATAAATTGTAGCTGGAGAAACATTAGCCATTTTAGCAATTTTAGACATGGGAGTTCCATGAAAACCATTGTTGTTCACTAATTCTATCGTGGCTTTTACCAAGGCATTTTTTTTGTCGATACTTTTTTGAAGCTTAGCCATATTAAAAATTCTGGATGTAAAGGTATAAATAAAAATGAATGTTCATTCTTTTTTATTTATGTTTTAACGAATTATTAAGCTTGTCCTTGTTAAACAATAGTTTCCAAATGCTATCTTATTGCGATACAGTACCTTATAGATTAGCGTATCAAGACCTTAAAGTGAAGTAATTTTTACTATTAGTAATAAATATCCGTACCAAGTAAACGTAATTTTAAGACATCGGGGATATTCCTTTACCATAGTTTCTATTAGGCCCACTAGATACTAGCGAATAGAGACATGATTCAAAAGTCTTGTTTCTCGATTATTTTAGCTAAGTGGTTTAACATCTGAAATCTTGATGACACTTGGCTTAATGTATTTCATTGCTGCTAATTAATTGGTTTTTTTATAACTCCAAACTGCCAAACCATTCATAATTAAAGCGTAGAGTAAGGTTTTTAAAAACTGAGGTAGAATATCGGTAAAACTGGCTCCTTTAAGCATGACCATACGCATTACTTGTACAAAATACTTGATAGGATTAAATTCAGTAAGGGTTTGTGCCCATGCCGGCATACTTTCAATAGGGGTAAATAAACCACTCATTAAAATAAAAATAACCATAAAAAACCAAGCGATAAACATAGCTTGTTGTTGGGTATCGGTAAAATTAGAGATAAATAAACCGATGCCTAAAACGACTAAAATGTAAATTGATGTATAGGCGTACATTAGGCCTAAACTACCTACTATGGGGATATCAAAAATAAGTTTTGATATGATTAATCCAACCGTTAACAAACCCAAACCAATAAGCCAAAAAGGAAATAATTTTCCGATGATAAACTGACTTTTTTTTATGGGTGTTACATTAATCTGTTCTAAAGTACCCATTTCCTTTTCACGAACAATATTCATTCCGGATAAGAATAAAGTAATCATGGTGACTAAAAGTACCAAAATACCAGGAACCATAAACGTTTTATAATTCAACGTTTGATTGTACCAAAATGATGGAATGCTAGTCATGCTCAAAGGCTTAGTTTGTCCGTCCAATGATTGCAAAGTACTCAAAGAAATATTTTTATTAAAACTTTGAATAATTTGATGAACATACACACTTTCTACTCCGGCAGCGGCGCCATCAATGGCGTTTATGGTAAGCCCCACTGCACTTGTCTTTCTAGTCTCTAAGTCTTTTTCAAAGTGATTTGGAATTTCTAGTACCACATCAATAGTACCCCTTAACATCGCTTCATCAGCTTTCTTTTGTGATTCAAAGACCGTCAAAACATCAAAATATGTTGAAGCGTTAAATTTTTCTAGTAAAGCCCTTGACGTAGAGGAACGATTGTTATCAATGTATCCAAATTTTACATTTTTTACCTCAAAAGTAGCAGCATTGGATAAAATAATGAGTTGTAGTAAGGGTAAAACAAAAATTATAGGCAACATGCCTTTATTTCTAAAGATTTGCTTAAACTCTTTTTGAATAATGTATCGTATTGTTTTCATTGAATTTTTAGGCTTTAGGCTATTAGCAATAGGTAATAGGCTTTTTCTATTTTCTATTTAATTCTACAATCAACCAACTACTTTTCATCTATTCTTTTTTAAATTCCCGCTTTGAGGGTTAGGGAGCTATTCCAATCTAATTTTATATTTCTTCACACTCAATCCGATAAAAAAGAGCGCCATAGCTATTAAAATCAAGGTTTCTTTCCAAATAAATTGTAGGCCAACACCTTTTAGCATAATGGCTTTTACGATGATAATAAACCACTTTGCAGGGATAATATTACTGATGACTTGCAAGGGTAAAGGCATACTTGAAATAGGGAAAATAAAACCGGACAAAAGTATGACGGGCAACATTAAACCCATCAACGAAATCATCATTGCGGTTTGTTGTGTGGCAGAAATGGTAGAGATTAAAATACCTAAGCCTAAAGCCACAATAATAAACAAAACACTTTCTAAACCTAGCAAGAAGAAGCTTCCTTCTACGGGCATTTTAAATACAAAAATGCTCAAGACAATAATGACAATAGCATTAATAACAGATAAGAAAATATAGGGTACAACTTTACCTACAATTACCTGAAAAGGTTTTAAGGGCGATACTAAAAGTATTTCCATAGTCCCTAATTCTTTTTCTCTAGTAATAGAAATAGAAGTCATCATGGCAGAAACCAACATTAAAATAATAGTCATAACACCTGGAACGAACATAAATACGCTTTTTATCTCAGGATTATACACCATTCTAGTTTGTGCAACAATCTGAAAAGGAATTGCAATACCCGCGTTGCGTTCCTGTTGGTATTTTGCCAACATAGCGTTCACATAGTTGGCAATCGTATTTGCCGTATTTGGATCTGTCGCATCGGTTAAAATTTGAACTGTTGCTTTGTGTGTACTCCCTAGTTTAGCTTCAAAATCTTGTTCAAAATTTAAGACTGCTTTTACTTTTCCTTTTTTAAAAACAGCTTCTATATCTGATTCTTTCTCAATAAATTGTTCAATGCTAAAATATTTTGAAGCCTTAATTTTTTGAATTATCTCCTTTGTTGTTGCATCTTTAGAGTGGTCGAGAATAGCAATATCTACATTGTTAATTTCATTGGTTATCGCAAATCCGAAAAGTAATATTTGAGCAATGGGCATTCCAAAGAGAATAAAAAGCGATCGCTTATCACGAAATATATGATAAAACTCTTTGGTTACAAATCCTATAAATCGTTTCATCCTCTTGCTAGCTTTAAGAAAACATCATTCATATTCGTCACCCTGTATAATTCTTTAAGTTTTTTGGGGGTATCTAAAGCTTCTATTTTTCCATTGACCATAATAGACACGCGATCACAATACTCAGCTTCATCCATATAATGCGTAGTCACAAAAACGGTAGTACCCGTGTCAGCAGCTTTATAAATCATTTCCCAAAACTGTCTTCTCGTAATAGGGTCAACGCCTCCGGTGGGTTCATCTAAAAAAACAATTTTAGGGTCGTGTAAAAGCGATACCGAAAACGCTAATTTTTGTTTCCATCCTAAAGGCAAAGAACCCACAAGCGAATTTGCGACTTTAGAAAGTCCCAATTCATTAATTAGTACGTTCGATTTTTCTTTAATTCTAGCTTTAGTTAAGCCATAAATTCCACCAAAAAAACGAATGTTTTCCCTTACCGTTAAATCATCATACAAGGCAAACTTTTGACTCATATAGCCAATATTCTTTTTAATACTTTCTGCGTCCTTAAAAACATCAAAACCAGCCACAATAGCTTTTCCAGCACTAGGTGTAGAAATTCCGATTAGCATTTTCATTGCTGTAGTTTTTCCCGCCCCATTGGCTCCTAAAAAACCAAAAATCTCCCCTTTCGCTACTTCAAAAGTAATGGCATTCACCGCAGTAAAATCTCCGAATGTTTTTGTTAACTCCGCTACTTGTATGACCTGGTTCATTTTTTTAACTTATATCTACAGGTTATTATATGCCTTGTAGGGTATTATTTTGCGAGTTCCATAAAAGTGTCTTCTATGGTAGCCACTGTTTTTTCCAGTGTTATGTTCGATAAATTTTTAGTTACTAAATACTCCTTTAAATCCTCCGGATTAAACGTATTACGAGTATCTGTATAATGAACAAATTCACCAAAAGGATATACACTATGCTTATGTTCGTAATCATTTAAAGCTTTTATTAAATGATACATATTGTTAGCGCTAACATTAAAAATAGGCATGGGGTAATGCTTTACAATAGCTTGTGGGGTATCTATTTCTAAAATTTTACCATTTTGAATTAGAGCAATTCTATCACAAAGTTCGGCTTCATCCATATAAGGTGTAGAAACCAAAATAGTCATTCCTTTTTTTTGTAAGCGTTTCAGCATTTCCCAAAACTCTTTTCTAGAAACAGGATCAACACCAGTAGTGGGTTCATCTAAAAACAAAACTTTAGGTTTGTGGATTAATGCACAGCACAAGGCTAGTTTCTGTTTCATTCCGCCTGAAAGTTTTCCTGCTCTTCTATCTTTAAAAGGTTCTATTTGAACGTATATTTCTTTAATTAATTCATAGTTTTCTTCGAAAGTAGTACCGAAAATAGTAGCGAAAAAAGTCAAGTTTTCGGTGATCGTTAAATCTTGATATAACGAGAATTTACCAGGCATATAACCCACACTATTTCGAATTTTTTTATAGTCGTCAACGACATCAAAATCTGTCACTTTTGCATTGCCTTGATCGGCAATTAAAAGCGTAGTTAAAATTCGAAATAAAGTAGTTTTTCCAGCACCATCAGGACCAATAAGTCCAAATATTTCTCCTTCATGTACTTCAAAAGAAATGTCTTCTAAGGCTTTTACGCTTTTATATGATTTTGATATGTTTGATACGACAATACTCATAATTTTTCATTGATCCACATTTCTGCTGGCATGCCTATTTTTAAACTCCCATCATTTTTAACATCGATTTTGGCGGCGTAAACGAGTGCTACGCGCTCTTCTTTTGTCTGTATTATTTTAGGCGTAAATTCTGCTTCTGAGGCAATCCAGCTAACATTTCCTGTATATGATTTCATGCTATCAGCAGCATCAATTTTTACCTTCACTTCTTGGCCTATTTTTAAATTTGCTAATTGCGTTTCACTGATGTAAACCCTCAACTGCATCGTACTTAAATCGGCTATTTTATAAAGTGGTTTTCCAAAAGTGGTAATTTCATTGGGTTCTGTATATTTTGCAAGTACCGTTCCAGCAACAGGATTCATTAGTATACTTTTCTTAATCTGATCGTTTATTTGAGCCATCTGAACATCAATATTTTTTAATTCGTTCACTACAGGTCCATTTTGAATTTCTACACTATTTATTCTTTGTTTGATAATCTCAATTTCACCTGTAATATCATCTAATTGCTTTTGTGTTCCTGCATGATCCTGTATTAAATTTTTTGTCCTTTCTTTAGTAATATTTGCTGTTTTTAATTGTGCATTTAACACATTAATTTGCGACAATACTCCCTTTGATTTTGAACTAACAAGCGCTTTCGAAACAACTAATTGTTCACGTTTTAAGTGTAGTGGAATCGTGTCAATAAAACCAACAAACGCGTTTTTTTCAAGTATTTGCCCTTCTTCTACAGAAAACTGCATTAGTTTTCCAGTATTCTCAGCGGATACTGTAATTTCAGTGGCTTCAAAATTACCATATCCATCTGCCTTATCATTACCGTTTCCACAGGATAGTAGGGCAGTGGCAGCGATGCTAAAAACTATATTGTTCATACTATTCTTCATCTTTATTTTTTTAATATTGAATTTCCTTTAATCGTATTATAATTTGCTTTTGCCAATAATAATTCAATTTTATGGGTGCTTAATGCATTTTCATCTTCATACAAATTGGTAAGTTCTGTAATGTAAACTGAAGAAGTTATAACACCATTTTTTAATTGAGAAGCTGTAGTTTCAAGAACTTCATTTCTCAAGGCAATAATGGCGGAATCGGTACTAATAAAAGCTTCTAATTTTTCAATTTCCTTTTGCTGATTTTGTAAAGCAATATGGGTTTGTAAATCGAATATTTCGGCCTCATTGCTAACTATTTCTTTAGAGACCTCTAAAGCATCACGTTTCTTTTTTGTGGCTTTCCAATCAAAAAGTTTCCAATTAAGTTTTACGCCTGTTATGTAGAAGCTCTGGAATGAATTGTCAAGCATATTTAAGCCCGGATTTCCATAACCACCAGTAGCAAAACCCATAAGTTTAGGTGCCGTTTGCTTAGTAAGTAATTCTTGCGACGCTTCAATTTGAGACTTTTTAAAATCAAACAAAGCGATTTCAGGACGTTGAATGTCAACTTCCGAAACTATTGAAATTATTGGTTTTTCTAGTGTTGTGGTAGGCTTTATTGCTATTCCTATAATTGATGAAAGTGTACTGTATAAATTTTCTTTTTGAAATTTTAAGGCAGTGAATGCTTGCTCGAGTTTTAATAACTCTGCTTGTAAAACCTTATCTGAAGAAGGAATGATAATTCCGTTTTTAATTCCAGATTCTATTTCTCTTAATTTTTCTTGTAATTGTTCTTTTTTTGCCTTCAAGATAAACTCTTTTTCTTGAACTAATAAAATAGAAAAATACAATAGATTTACTTGTGATTTTAAGTTGTACAAATTAACCTCAATCTGTTTTTGCTTGGTTAATAAATCGGCTTTTTTTTCTTTTAAAGCAGCATTTATTTGTCCGCCATCATAAATCAATTGATTTACATTAAGCGTCGCCCTATATTGGTCTTTATTTAACGGCGTAATGTTGCTATTCGGTATAGGAACTTCAATGACATCTGATTGATAGGTAGCTTGTGACGCTACATCCAATTGCGGCAGTTTCTTGGTCTTTATCGCTTCAAGTGTAAAATTGGTTTGTTTTTCAAGTAGCTTAGTTTGCTGTGCTAAAGGGTAATTCTGTTGCACCAAATCATAGCATTCTTGTAAGGTAATTTTCTGTTGAGATAAGACAGAAAATGACAAAAGAAATTGGAGTATTAAAATAAATTTTTTCATTGGTATAAAATTCGACTGTACCTCTGATATTATATTACGATCAGTTCACTTGTCATTATTTAATTAAAAGACAATTAGGTTCTTTTAGCTGTTATTTTTTTATGGATGCGATGATAAAAGCAGCCACGGCCGTTTTCCGTTCTTCGATTATCTTTTGAAAACCTTTGTCATCAATATCAATAAAAGCTTTTATTAAATGTGTTCCAATAAAAGGGAAAATGCTTAAAGACAAAATATTAATGAATAGTTGTTCTGCATCAATAGGTTTTAAAATGTTTTGTTCGACTTCATCATTCACTTGTTTTTTGAATTTAGCCAGATTTGGAAAATCACTTTTAGACTTTATTTTTTCAACAAAATCTGGATTTTTATGCAATTCTTGAATTACAAAATTTGGTAGGTACGGATGCAGGCTAACAAACGAAATATAATTAGCCGTAAAGTTTTTAATTTTAGTTTCTATACTGGAATCATCGTTTAATATTTTATTTAATTGCGGTGCTAATAATATAAAGGCATTATCAAAAACGGCCTCAAAAAGTAATTGTTTACTTCTGTAATAATAATGAAGCATCGCTTTATTGATCCCAGCCTTATCTGCTATTTCTTGCATTCTAGCACCATCTAAACCCTTTTGTTGAAACACATTTTTTGCTGCTTCTAAAATTTGATTTTCAGTATTTAAATTTTTTTCTTTTTTCAAAATTAACTATTTAGTTTAACCAAATGGTTAACAAATATACCATAATTTATTTACTTTCAAAAAAATAATATTATTACCCCTTGAAATTTGTAATTGTTTGCCGTTGGTTTCGACCAATAAAAACTACTATACATAAGACACTGAGTACCAAATTTCAAGTATTTTTATAATCTTAAATAACTATTGATATGAAATTAAAAAGCATTGAAAAAATTATAAAACCAGGAACACCGCATTTTGTGGGCGATGGCTTTCGGGTGCATAATTTTATTCCAGGTTCTTCCACGATGAAAAGAATGGATCCGTTTATTATGATGGATTACAATTCAAAATATAATTTTCCACCAACAAACACACCCAAGGGAGTAGGTGTGCACCCGCACAGGGGTTTTGAAACAGTGACGATTGCCTATAAAGGTCGTATTGAGCATAATGATAGCGCTGGAGGGGGAGGCGTTATTGGTGAAGGTGATGTGCAATGGATGACTGCCGCTTCGGGAGTTTTACATAAAGAATTTCACGAAACAGCGTGGAGCAAAAAAGGCGGCGAATTTCAAATGGTTCAGCTGTGGGTAAATTTACCTGCTAAAGACAAAATGTCCATGCCAAAATATCAAGCCATTGCTAATGCTGACATAAAGAAAGTTTTATTGCCAGATAACGCAGGAATAGTAGAAGTAATTGCTGGCGAATTTCAAGGAGAAAAGGGTCCAGCACATACATTCTCTCCGATTTCTATGTTCAATTTAAAGTTAAAAAAAGGCGCAAAAACAAGCTTAAGTTTTCCGTCACATTACACCACCTCTTTAGTAATGATTGAGGGTAATTCTATGATCAATGAAAACGCCGAAGTATTTGAAGACCATTTTGCCTTATTCAAATCTGATGGCGATACAGTTACAATTGAAGCTACAACAGATTGTATCATTTTAGTTTTAAGCGGTGAGCCGCTAAATGAACCCATCGCCGCACACGGCCCTTTCGTTATGAATACACAACAAGAGCTAATTGAGGCTTTTGAGGATTATAATACGGGTAAATTTGGGAGTTTAAATTAAAGTGTTATTTAAACCATGGATGATTAATTTAAAAGTGACTCATTTTGTATGAGTCATTTTTAAATTATATTGAATTAATATTTCCACACGCTTGTCCATACCTTACAAAAAAACAAGTTTATGGAAAAGATACTCGTTGTGGGAGCAACTGGCACCACTGGAAAAAAAATTGTACAACTTTTAAAATCTTCGACCTATTTTGAGCCTATAGCCATGGTTCGAAAAGAAAGTCAGGTTAAAGACTTTTCTGAGCAACAGGTAAAAACAGTACTTGCCGATCTAGAGGGTGATGTATCCTTAACAACAAACCATATTGATAAAGTGATTTTTGCCGCTGGTTCTGGAGGAAAAAAAGTGATAGAAATAGACCAAGAAGGGGCAAAAAAAATGATTGATGCATCAAAACAAAATACAGTTAAAAAATTTATAATGCTGAGTTCTATGGGTGCAGAGCAACCTGAAAAGGCTTCTGATCTTCAAGACTATTTGAAAGCCAAGCACCATGCTGATGAATATTTAAAACAAAGCAAGGTGCCTTATGCCATTGTAAGACCAGGGGCCTTAACAAACGATCCAGGCAATCAAAAAATTGAAATCGGAACCTCTTTAAATAAAAGCGGTTCTATAAGTAGAGATGACGTTGCTCAGGTTTTAACCAGAATGTTACACGATGATGCAGCATTGAACACAAGTTTCGAAATCCTCTCCGGCGATATGCTTATCGGAAAAGCACTGGATAGTATAAGAAATCATTAAAAAAAAATAATACGCTAAGAAAACAACAAATGAATTATAAAATACAAGTAAAAAAAATAGAAAACGTAACTCATGATGTTTTGCATCTAATTACCGATAAGCCCGAAGGCTATACCTTCACTCCTGGTCAAGCCACGGAATTGGCCATTGATAAAGACGGACTGAGAGATGAAAAGAGGCCATTTACATTTACGAGCCTACCAGAAGATAATGAGTTAGAATTTACCATAAAAATGTATCCATCCCATGAGGGAGTTACAGATGAGTTAGCTAATTTAAATGTGGGAGATACCTTTTTAATGGGTGATGCTTGGGGTGCTATTAAGTATCAAGGAGAAGGCACCTTTATTGCTGGAGGCGCTGGAATAACGCCATTTATCGCAATTCTAAAAGATTTGAACCGAAAAAATAAATTAAGGGGTCACCAATTAATTTTTGCGAATAAAACGGAGAAAGATATTATTTACCAGCAACATATTGAGGCATGGCTAGGAAGTGATTTTCATAACATACTATCCGAGGAAAAAACCGATAAGCATGCGCACGGAAGAATTGATAAGGATTTTCTTCAAAAGCATCATCTAGCTACCGCTAAAAAGGTGTATTTATGCGGACCACCTCCAATGATGAAAGCCTTACAATCTGATTTATATGCGCTAGGGCTTTCAAGGGAACAGTTAATTGCAGAAGATTTAGCCTAAAGTTAAGTCTTATATAAGCCGAAGTTTTGTTAAACAGTAGGCCTTGTATCCTTCTTTTTTATAATTTTAAGGTATGAAAAGCGCAACATTAATTTTAATACTCCTATTTATGTCCCAAAACAACACAAGCCTCATATATGATGCCAAACATCAAGACAAGAATAACAATTGGTTCGTAGTTGATGATGGTGTCATGGGAGGATTATCAAGGGGTAACACAAAATTAAATGATGCTGGTCACCTTGAGTATTACGGAACCGTGCGGACAGAAAATAATGGTGGTTTTTCATCCGTACGCTATACTTTTGATACCATTGATGCCTCTGCCTACAGGTTTATGGTGTTAAAAATTAAGGGTGATGGTAAAAATTATCAGTTTAGAATCAAGGATGATACATCGCATCGCTACTCTTACATTACAACTTTTGAAACTTCAGGTGATTGGCAAACTATAAAAATTGCTTTGAAAAACTTTTATCCCAGTTTTAGAGGAAACAGGTTAAACAGACCAAATTTTAATGGCAAACTACTAGAAGAAATCGCTATTTTAATAGGGAATAAGACCAAAGAGAATTTTGTATTAGAAATAGAAAAGATTTATTTGGAGTAAAAAAATGTGTCGTCCAGCGCTAAAAAAGGATTTATAAAATTAATCCAGACATATTAATTAGCCTCTTAAATTTAAGTATCTTTAAGAGATATACCCTTAAAATGATAGTCGTATGCGCATCTTAGCTCTTTTTCTGCTCTGCCTTTGGTTACAAAGTTGTAATACCAATCAAAAATCTGAAACTAAAGACTCAGAAACGACGCTTGTACGTGGTGAGTTAAGCATGGATTCTCAAATTTTTTTAGGGAATAGACTTTTTTCTGAAAAAACCTGCATTACATGTCATGATGCACAGAAAAGTACTATCGGGCCTTCTGTAAAAGAAATCATGAAAGTATATAAAAAGGAAAATGGAAATATTGTGGCCTTTTTGAAAGGAGAGGCAGAACCTATCGTCGAAGCCTCGGCTGCGCAAATAGCCATGATGCAGGTAAACATCAAAGGGTTTTTAAAAAATATTTCAGATGAAGAACTAGGTGCCATTGCAACCTATATGCTTCATGTTGATGAGTTAAATAAATAGTAATGCGATAGTTTGGAAGTTATTAAATAGCAAGTAATCCAATACTATTTTAGCTCTTATCCCCTGATCATGACATCATTTTTGACGCTATTGCGGTTAGAATTAGCGTTAACAGCTTAATTTGTTTAATGTTTTGTTAAATAGGTTAGACAATAAAATAATAATAGTATCTTAGCCCTGTATTAAAAAACTAAAATCTAAAAACGAATTATGAAAACAATTAAAACATTAAGTATTTTGGCCTTAGCAGGAACATTATTCATGTCTTGTGGAGAAACAAAAAAAGAAGTAAAAGAAGAAGTGTCTGAAGAAATTGCGGAAGTAGAAATGGCTGTAGTTGAAGAACAAACACCTAATATTGTTGGGGTAGCTGCAGGAAATGAAAATTTTGCAACTTTAGTTGCTGCAGTTAAAGCTGCCGAATTAGTAGAAACATTAAGTAGTGCAGGTCCTTTTACAGTATTTGCTCCAACCAACGATGCCTTTGGAAAATTACCAGCAGGTACGGTTGAAACTTTGTTAAAGCCAGAAAATAAAGCTACTTTAACAGGGATATTAACATATCACGTAGTTTCAGGTAACTTTAGCGCTTCAGCAGTTATTGAGGCTATCAATAGTAACAATGGAAAATTCACAGTGACTACTGTTCAAGGTAATGATATTTCATTATCTTTAAAGGATGGTAGTGTAATGTTGACTGATGCAAAAGGCGGAATGGCTAAAGTAATAATGGCTGACGTAGCGGCTTCAAATGGCGTAATTCACGCTATTGATACTGTAGTAATGCCAGAATAGACTTTTTTAAAGTAATCAAAAAGCCATTACAATTTTCTTGTAATGGCTTTTTTGTAAAATATAGTTAAAACTAATACCATATAACAACCTAAAAATACCTGATTATGCAGTACATCACCATAGTATTACAGTGCATCGTTGCCTTTAGCATTCTTAATGTTTGGCTTCTGCAATATAATAAACCTACACCCTGGCGTGGAGGAAACGCCAAAACTATAATAGAAGAGTTCAAAGTTTATGGACTTCCGATTTGGATGTGCTATGTTGTTGGTGCCTTAAAGGTAGCACTAGCCATAGGCCTTTTAGCTTCAATTTGGTATCCGGAAATACAAAAAATAGCGGCCTTAGGTTTGGCTGCCTTACTGTTAGGTTCGATAGTTATGCATTTAAAAGTTAAAGATCCTTTAAAAAAATCTTTTCCAGCCTTTTTGTTTTTTAGCATGTGTTTGATCATTTCTTATTTATAATACACCTAAAGTGTATAGCTTTTTACAAAATAATCCATTGCTCGAAAGCAATGTAAGCATTCAACAAGGCGTAGAAAAGAGCTGGAGTAGCTAGCACTAAAGAATCTTTTATTTTCAAGCGCACTCCAAATCCAAGCAACATCAATAAAGAAAGACAACTCGCGGAAACCAAGATGAGCATTGGGCTGAAGTAGTAGCCAATCGCCAAACCTATAGCTCCTAAAAGTTGTAATACTCCTACAAAATTTCGCAGTTTTGATAATCCGTAGCGTAAAAACTCAATTTTCATTCGGGGAGCTACAAAGCATCCTATGCCGAAAAAAGCAAAAGATATAGCTGAGAAAAAAATTAAAAAAGTATAAAAGCTCATAGCGGGGATAAAGATACTTGAATTAATGCGAATACATTTTAAAAGCGTAAAATATCCTGTTCCTATTAAAGCGCAAGGTTCTGATTATTTATTATTTTTAGGCCATGGAAAAAAGAAGTGTAAAAATTAGTATCATAGGCGCAGGAATTAGTGGCTTAATGGCGGCAAAAGTGTTAGAAGCAAATGGTTATTTTGCCACAATCTATGAAAAAACAGATTCCGCTGGAGGTCGTGTAAAAACCGATCTGATAGCTGGCTACCAGTTAGATCATGGATTTCAGGTGCTTTTAGAGGCTTACCCTATGGTACAAAAATATTTAGACTTAGAAGAACTAGCCTTACAAAAGTTTCTGCCTGGAGCAGTCATCTTTCGAAATGGAAAGCAAATGACCTTAGGAGATCCACTTCGAGATTTTTCACTTTTGTTGCCCACCTTAGGTTCATCTATCGGGAATTTGAAGGATAAATGGAAAATAATTAGGCTAAGTTTATCTCTAAAAAGCAAAACAATTGATCAGATTTTTGCTGAAGATGAAATGACCACCAAGGCTTTTTTAGAACAAAAAGGATTTAGTGAGGATATGATTGCCTGTTTTTTTAAGCCATTTTTTAGTGGAATTTTTTTAGAACCCGATTTAGCTACCTCCAGCAGAATGTTTCAATTTGTATTTAAAATGTTTGGTGAGGGATTTGCTACACTTCCAAAAAACGGAATCTCAGCTATTCCTGCACAATTGTTAGGGTCACTTACCAAGTCTAAAATTTTATATAATTCAACAATTACCAGTCTAACAGATGTATCACTAAATTTATCTGATGGAACTGAAAATGAATTTGACTATGCTATTATTGCCACCGAACCTCTTTTTGAAACACCAAAACCCCTAGATCAAAAAGTATCTTGGAAACATTGTGATGTTTTATATTTTACGGCAAAAAAAAGAATCATAGAAAAAGCGCTCATTGGTTTAATTGCTGACGAGTCGGCTTTAATCAATAATATCTTTTACCACACCAGTCTTGAAACAGGAACAAGGGCTACTGATGAGCTGCTCTCGGTAACCGTAGTAAAAGAGCACCAACTTGGCCAAGAAGCATTAATTGAAAAAGTACAGCATGATTTGGAAACGTACTGTGGAATTACTGAACTAACTTTTGTAAAGCACTACACAATTCCTAAGGCACTTCCTAACCTACAGCATTTAAAAAATAGACTAGCTATAGAAGACATAAAACTCTCGGATCATATATTTTTGGCGGGTGACTTTCTCTTAAACGGTTCCTTAAATGCAGCCATGATTGCTGGTGAAACGGCTGCCTTGGCCTTGGTGAAAACGATCGAGAATTCATCTTCTACGAATTCAGCGAACCTTTAAAAGTATCAAGTACTGCAGAAAGTCGTAGGGCAACTTATTGTTTTCTAGCAATAACAAGTAAAATACCTGTTATTCCCTATAAAAGTCTAACTATCTTTGTCGAAAATTATTTTATGTCTAAAAAGTTTTCAAAGTTAGGAGTTAGCGAAGCGTTTCAAAAAAGTTTAGCGGATTTAGCCATAACAATTCCTACTGATATTCAAGTAAAAACAATTCCTCTAGTTCTTAGCGCTAAAAAAGATATTGTAGCCTTAGCTAAAACAGGAACAGGTAAAACTGCTGCTTTCGGATTGCCTTTATTGCAATTAATAGCTACGGATAGCTCTCAAATACAAACTGTAATTTTAGCACCAACGAGAGAATTAGGCCAACAGATTTATGCCAACTTAGTTTCTTTTTCTAAACATAGTCCAGCCATTAAAATTGCTTCGATTTGTGGAGGAACACCTATAAAACCACAAATAGAACAACTAAAAAGTACAACCCATGTGGTCGTGGCTACACCGGGTCGCTTGGTTGATTTGATTCAAAAAAAAGCCATAAACCTTAAAAATGTGGCGTATTTGGTATTGGATGAAGCGGATGAAATGGTCACGGCATTAAAGCAAGATTTAGACCCAATTGTAGCTGAATTACCAGAATCTCGTAGAACTCTTTTGTTTACGGCAACCATGCCAGGCGCTATTAAACAATTGGTACAAAACTACTTGAATAAAAATGTGATGCATTTAGAAGCTGATATGGAAACTATTGGTCATCAAGGCATCGATCATCAGTATATTGTGGTGGAACCTATAGAAAAATTAGACGTTTTACTCCATTTTTTAAGCTCAAGAGAAGGCGAACAAGGTATTATTTTTTGCAAAACAAAAGCAGCCGTAAATAAATTAGCCAAAAATTTAGCCATCAATAAATTTTCTTCTGGAGCGCTACATGGTAGTTTAACGCAGGCCATTCGAGATCGTGTGATGGGACAATTTCGTGACGGTCATTTAAAGCTATTAGTAGCCACCGATTTGGCATCTCGAGGTATTGATGTAAAAAATATAGGATTTATCATAAATTATCATTTACCAGAGACCTATGATTTATATGTGCATAGAAGTGGTAGAACCGCAAGGGCAGGAGCAAACGGACTTTCATTAACCATTCTTCAGCAAGAAGAAGAAGCCGAAATTCCGGTTTTTGAAAAAGAATTAGGAATTAGTTTCCATAGAATAAAAAAGGCATCTGCCGCAAGTATTGAAGAAACAAACACCTTGCTGTGGGCCACCAGGATATTTAAAACGAAACCCAATCGAGAGGTTTCTGATGATTTTAAAAATAAGATTAAAACAATTTTTCATCATTTAACCAAAGAAGAGTTGATCGAAAAGGTTTTAGCAAATCATCTGGAACAACACAGCAGTGTGCTACCAAAAGAAGCATCCTTAGCAGCAAAGAAAAAGAAGTAGGTATGGCAGCACCCCTAAAAACACAAGCAGAAATATTAGAAAAATTAAGTATTAAAAGCTTAAACCCAATGCAAATTGAAGCATTGAGGAGTATTCCGAAAACTTCGAATACCATAATTCTTTCTCCGACAGGAACAGGCAAAACACTAGCTTTTGCCTTGCCTTTAATTGAAAGTTTAGATCCGGATTGTGAAAACATTCAAGCTTTAATTTTAGTGCCTTCCCGTGAATTAGCTATACAAATTGAACAAGTACTAAGGAATATGGGTTCTGGTTATAAAGTAAATGCGGTGTATGGTGGTCGGGCAATGTCTAAAGATAAAATAGAATTAAAACATGCACCCGCTATTTTAATTGGTACTCCGGGGCGTATAAATGATCATTTTGCCAACGAACGTTTTACTAAAGACGATATTAAAACCCTAATTTTAGATGAATTTGATAAATCTTTAGAAGTGGGCTTTGAAGATGAAATGCGTGAAATATTAAAAGATTTAAATGCTTTACATAAACGTATTTTAACATCTGCTACACAAGGCGTTAGCATTCCCGAATTTGTAAAGTTGACCAACCCAAATATTCTTAATTACTTAGACAGCAAAGCCTCTAGCTTAACAATAAAAACACTCATTTCTCCTGATAAAAATAAACTAACAACTTTATTAGCTTTATTGCATCATTTAGGAAATCAACAAGGCATTATTTTTTGCAATTTAAAAGATAGTATACAAACGGTAAGCGATTTTTTAAAGAAACATTGCCTTCCGCATGGAAATTTTAATGGAGGCATGGAGCAAAAAGAGCGTGAACGATCCTTATTAAAATTTAGAAATGGAACCTATCCCTTGCTGGTGGCTACTGATTTGGCCGCAAGAGGCATCGACGTACCTGAAATGGAGTTTATCATTCATTATGAACTACCGATTCACAAAGAAGAATTTATCCATAGAAACGGGCGAACTGCACGTGTAAAAGCGGAGGGTACTGCCTACGTATTAAAATGGAAAGATCAGGCTTTGCCAGAGTTTATAGCAGAAACGGCTATCGCTGATATTTCAAAACAACCCACCAAAAAACCTGTATATTGGGAAACCTTATTTATTTCTGGAGGTAGAAAAGATAAAATTTCTAAAGGAGATATTGCTGGTTTGTTTTTGAAACAAGGTGGTATAACTAAAGAGCAATTAGGGATGATCGAATTAAAGCAAGATTGCGCTTTTGTGGCAGTTCCAAAGGTTTTAGCGGATGAACTCGTACAGAAATTAAGCAATACAAAACTGAAGAATAAAAAAGTAAGGATTACTGTTTTAGAAGGATAGAAATCATATAAAATTAGAAGTATTGAGAGCTTGTAGAAGGCTTTATCCATTAGCCGAATGCACTTCGACAGGCTCAGTAAGACATCCATGTTACTAGTTGGCACTGATAAAAAAAATTAAAAATCATCTAATTTTGTAAACAAATGAATGCTAAAATGTATGTCTGAGCTTGTCGAAGACCTTACCAATTAGCCGAACGTAATTCGAGTGGCTCAGTGAAACAACTAGGATTCTAAAGGGTACTGATAAAAAAAATTAAAAATCATCTAATTTTGTAGACAAATGAATACTAAAATGTCTGTCTGAGCTTGTCGAAGACCATGCGAAATAATAGAAGGCACATTGACAAGCCCAGGGAGACCTATAGGCTTCTAATTATTTAAAGTCTTGCTTCTTCTTACATAGTTTAAGAACCTAACCACTAAAGGCTAAGGTATACATCACATAAAAATAAATAAACACATCAAAATTGAGCAACGATACACCACCTATTACTTCTGAAGAGATTGATAAATGCATTGCCATCTTAGGGCAGTTAGTAGCGCATACCGATCAGATTTTTGATATTCCTTTAGCACAAAGAACAGCATTGCTCAAAGTAACCGGTCAGTTTTCAAGACCTACTCGTGACGAATTTTCACGACGTAAAAAAGATGCACAGAAAGCCAGTAAACGCAAACAAGATAAAAAAGATCGGGTAGCTCGTAAGGAAACTGGGATCCGGAATGCTCGAGAAGCACATATTTTCACTGCTCCAAAATTAATACAAGCGGCAGATTTGGAACATAAGGAGCAACAAGAATTACAAATTGCCCGTAATTGTTATGTTTGCAAAACGTCATTTACCAAATTGCATCATTTTTATGATACTATGTGTTCTGAATGTGGTGATTTTAACTATGCCAAACGCTTTCAAACCGCCAATGTAAAGGGACAAATAGCCGTTATAACGGGCTCTCGCTTAAAAATTGGCTATCATATCACCTTAATGCTTTTACGTGGAGGAGCCACGGTTATTGCGACCACACGTTTTCCTGTGGACTCTGCTTTACGCTTCTCTAAAGAGCCCGATTTTATGGAATGGGGACATCGCTTAAAAATTCATGGTTTAGACCTACGGCATATTCCAAGTGTAGAAATCTTCTGTAATTTTATAGCACAGCAGTATGATCATTTAGATATTTTGATTAATAACGCAGCCCAAACTGTGCGGCGACCAGCGGGTTTTTATCATCATTTAATGGCGAATGAAGAGCGACCTATCACCTCACTTCCTAAATTTGCACAAGAACTATTACAAGATCATACGAGTTGTTTGCAAGAATTAGCGCAGCTTACTTCCTCAGCATCGCCCAACCAGAATATGCCTGTCACCTGGCATGGTCCCGAGCCCGGTATCGGATTACGGGCTTCTGCTAAACTATCACAAATTCCTTACAGTTTTGATAAGGCTTTGGTAGCAAAAGAAGTGTTCCCAGAAGGAGAATTAGATGCCGATTTGCAGCAGGTAGATTTGCGTAACACCAATAGTTGGCGCTTAAAACTCGGAGAAATAGAAACTACAGAAATGATTGAAGTTCAGCTCGTAAATGCTGTTGCACCTTTTGTGTTGTGTAACCGTTTGGCTGAAGTGATGAAAAAGACCCATACAGGACAAAAGCATATGATTAATGTAACCGCTATGGAAGGCAAATTTCACCGTGCATTTAAGGAATCGCGCCATCCACATACCAATATGGCAAAAGCGGCTTTAAACATGCTGACCCATACCGCAGCTGGTGATTTAGCGAAGCAAGGTATTTTTATGAATGCCGTTGATACCGGTTGGGTCACTGATGAAGACCCTGCGGCATTAGCGAAAAAGAAACAAGTAGAACAAGATTTTCAACCGCCTTTAGACATTGTTGACGGCGCAGCTCGTGTTCTAGACCCCTTATTTGACGGCATTAACACAGGGAAACATTGGTCGGGGAAGTTCTTAAAAGACTATTTTCCTATTGACTGGTAAGTCATGATGTCGAATGTCGAATGTCAAAAGTTGAAAATTTAGAAAAGTATTATTGAGTTCTACTATGACAAATGAATACTAAAGTGTCCGTCTGAGCCTGTCGAAGACCTTCTAAAATGGTTGAAGGCGCTTCAACACGCTCAGTGCTACGTGCATGTTCCTCGTTGGCAAAATATAAAAATACAAGGGTGATGTCAGTTTTAAATTTAAAAACTAATTACAACATCGGCTTTAAAACCTCCCAAACAGTATTAGCCACTATTTGATGACCTGCTTCTGTAGGGTGAATGCCATCACTTTGATTAAGATCAGCAATACCCCCGACGTTTTGTAAAATAAAAGGAATAAAAGCGATATCATTATTTTTGGCGATATCGACAAAAAGTTGCTTAAATTCCGTAGTATAGGCTTGACCCATATTGGGCGGTAATTGCATTCCTGCAAGGATAATTTTGGTTGTAGGGCTCTTTGCTTGCACCATATCAATTATGGCTTGTAAATTGGCACGAGTTTCTGAAAGCGGTACGCCTCGCAAGCCATCATTCGCCCCCAATTCTAACAAGAATATATCGATGTTTTGATTCAAAACCCAATCAATTCTGCTTCTTCCACCAGCGGTTGTTTCGCCACTTAGGCCTGAATTGATCACGGTGTATTCTAGGTTTAAGGAATCAATTTTTTCTTGTAATAGTCCGGGAAATGCATCTTCCGTATCCTCAAGTCCGTAACCAGCGGTTATGCTGTCCCCAAAACAAAGGATTGTTTTTGTACTCGTTGTTTCTGTTTCCGTTGTTGCGCTTGTTTCTTTGGCCGCGGCGTCAGAGGAGTTTTGTTCTTTTTTATCATTTCCACAAGACAATAGGCATAGCGCCATCGTAAAATAACAAAACTTTAAGAATATCGGGTGCAGTGAAGTTGGTAAATTTGCCCTCAATTGATTATTTTCAGCCTTTGACATAAGGTGTCATTTTTAATTAAAAATTATATGCCAAAGATATTAAAGATTACTGGTTTAGAAAAGACCTACACCAGTGGTCAAAAAGAATTAACAGTATTGCAAAACATTACGTTTGATGTAGAAAAAGGACAAACATTTTCCATTATTGGTCCGTCTGGAAGCGGAAAAACAACCTTACTAGGCCTTTGTGCTGGTTTAGACGCACCTAATGCGGGTACGGTTGAACTTTGTGGTCAAGACTTGAGCAGCTTAAATGAAGACCAATGCGCGCAATTACGAAATAAGGAAGTGGGATTCATTTTTCAAAATTTTCAATTGTTGCCCACCCTTACAGCCTTAGAAAATGTAAGCGTTCCTTTAGAGTTACAAGGCGCAAAAGATGCAACAGAAAAAAGTATGGCATTATTAGATAAAGTGGGCTTAGCCGATCGTTTTGACCATTACCCCTCGCAACTTTCAGGAGGAGAGCAACAGCGTGTGGCACTAGCCAGAGCCTTTTCGAACAGCCCTTCTATTTTGTTTGCGGATGAACCTACTGGAAACTTAGACGAAGAAACGGGCGAGAAAGTCATTCAATTATTGTTTGATTTAAATAAAGAAGCAGGCACTACCTTAGTGATTATTTCACACGATTTAGACTTAGCGAATAGAACCCAGCAAATATTACGACTTAAAGGCGGCCAAATTTTAACCAATCAAACTACAGCAGTACTGTAAGCATAGCTAACACACATGAATCAACATACCAAATGGCTTTTTAAAATGGCTTGGCGCGATGCCAAAGCGAGTAGAGTACGACTTTTATTGTTTATGGCTTCTATTATTTTAGGAATAGCCGCAGTCGTTTCCATTCAATTGTTTAGTACCAATTTAAAAGATAACATTCAGCGACAATCAAAAGCCTTGATGGGGGCAGACTATATTATCGACAGTCGTCAAGAACCCACTCTTAGAGCTCAAGCGATTATTGACTCTTTGAAACCTGACGCACAGGAAGTGAATTTTGTATCGATGATTGCCTTTCCTAAAAATGGGGGCACTAAATTGGTCAAGGTTCGAGGGCTGCAAGGAGACTTTCCCTTTTATGGTACTATTGATACCGAACCTAGTTCAGCATCAGTAGCTTATCAGGATTTAGGTGGAGCATTGGTTGATGCTACCTTAATGCTTCAGTTTAATGTAAAAGCAGGTGATTCTATAAAGGTTGGTGAACTTACCTTGCCAATTGCAGGTGCTTTAAAAGCCATACCAGGAAGTACCGCAATTTCTACTTCTGTAGCGCCAACCGTAATTATTCCTAATCGGCTTATTGAAGGTACAGAACTCTTACAATTCGGAAGTCGCAAGGAATACCAATTTTTTTATAAGGCCACCGATTCACTCAATTTAAGTCGGTTTGCAGATAAAATTGGTCCCCTTTTAGATGCCGAAAATGCCGATTTAGATACCCATACAAGCACAAGTCAACGTTTGGGCAGACGCTATGATAATGTAGGTAAATTTTTAAATTTGGCTGCTTTTATTGCGTTATTATTAGGCTGTATTGGTATTGCGAGTTCTGTACATATTTACATCAAAGAAAAATTACAATCTATCGCCGTTTTAAAATGTATGGGTGCCTCTCGAAAGCAGAGTTTTTTAATTTTCTTACTACAAATTGCAGGGATTGGTATTGTTGGTGGCTTACTAGGTTCACTTATAGGTGTGGCGCTTCAAGAGCTATTTCCTTACATTTTACAAGAATTTTTACCTTTTACCGTAGAAATAAGTATTTCAATACAACCCATTTTAATAGGGATTTTTCTAGGATTATTCATGTCGGTTTTATTTGCCTTGTTGCCTTTATTGCGAACTTGGTATGTTTCGCCATTAGAAGTATTGCGTGTGGATGAAGAAGCATCACAAGGCCCAAATAAAGTGCGATTTTTCGTATTGGGCTTAATTTTACTCTTCCTCTTTCTGTTTTCTTTCTGGTTGTTAAAAGACGCGCTGTACGCCTTGAGTTTTGTGGGGGGTACGTTGGTCACCTTTGCGACCTTAGCCTTTATTGCAACAGGGTTTATGAAGTTGATTAAACGCTATTTTCCAAAACGTTTTGGGTACACGACACGTCAAAGTTTGCTAAACTTATTTCGACCTAATAACCAGACGGTAGTGCTGGTCGTGGCAATTGGTTTAGGTACGTTTTTAATTAGCACGCTCTATTTTACCAAAGATATTTTATTGGCTAAAACCGAAATAGGTCAGACGGCAGAAAATGCCAATTTGATTATCCTAGATGTGCAAACAGACCAGCGTGATGCCATCGAAAAGCGACTCACGGATGGCAATTTACCTGTTTTAAGTAGCATTCCGATTGTTACCATGCGTGTACATAAAATAAAAGACCGATTGGTAAATGATATTCGCCAAGATTCTGTCCGCGAAATGGGAGGTTGGATATTAAGACACGAATTTAGAACCACCTATCGGGATACTCTAGCCGATTCTGAAGAGGTTTTAGAAGGGGAGTGGACCCCCGAGTTGCCAAAAGGAGCTCCTGTAGTAATTTCTATATCAGATAATATTGCGCGAGACGCAAAATTAGCGGTAGGTGATGCATTAGTTTTTAATGTTCAAGGCGTATTGCTAGAAACGACTATAGGTAGCATTCGAAGTGTAGATTGGACACAATTGCAACCTAATTTCACGATAGTTTTTCCCAAAGGTGTTTTAGAGCAGGCGCCACAGTTTAGGGTTATTACCACAGCAGTACCGGATGAAGTAGGATCTGCAAATTTGCAACGCGATTTGGTAGCACAGTTTCCAAATGTATCCGTACTTGATTTGCGACAAGTATTTACCATCGTTGAAGATATTTTAGATAAAGTTTCTTGGATTATAAATTTTATGGCCTTTTTTAGCATTCTTACGGGGATTATTGTGTTGATAGGCTCGGTACGCACCAGTAAATACCAACGAATTAAAGAAAGTGTGCTCCTCCGAACCCTGGGGGCCAAAAACACTCAAATATTAAAAATATCAGCCTTAGAATATGTTTTTTTAGGACTTTTAGGAAGTTTGGTGGGCATTTTATTGGCCTTGGTGAGTAGCCTTTGTTTGGCATTATTTGTTTTCAAAGAGCCATTTTTGCCTTCTTCGATTCCGTTTTTAGTGTTTTTACCGGGCATTACGCTTTTAGTGTTAGCGATTGGTTTAAGTAATATTCAGACGGTTTTACGCAGTTCGCCCCTAGAGGTTTTGAGACGGGAGGGGTAGCACTACTAAAATCAAAAATTATGATATAAAATCTTGTGGTTCGTAATTTTATCTAATACGAGTTTGTTCTGTTTCTATAAATGCAATAACTATATATTGGCCAAATATCAAAAAGTGCAAAAAAAAATATACCGAATACATCTGCTTGGGATACGTATCAAATATAATTTTAGTACTTTCTAAATTCCCAAAAAATAATTCTAAAATAGTTTTGACACGGAGTAATAAGGAGTATAAAATAAAATTTAGAAAATATGTATTCAGAAATATTTAGCTATGTATAAATTATGTTATCCATAAACTTTAAAAAAATAAAGAGGTCATTCATCGAATAATTGAAATCTCGGGTAGGGTTTAAGGTCTACTCTTTGTTTTTAAACGTATATAGATAAACTTATACATATTAATTAAAATTTTAGACTATGAAATTTAACTTTTTTTCAATTCTTCTAATTGTTTTTAGTAGCATATTTATTGCTTGTTCAGATGAAAATGACACGAATAATACCTTTGGCAGGCTTAAAGTTCAATTAACAGATGCTCCTTTCCCACACGATTTAGTAGCAGAAGCAAATGTGACTATTTTCAAAATTGACGCGCGCTACAAAGGAAATGTGGAAATAGATGATCAAATGACTGACAGCAATGGCATGACGGTTGAAACAGATAGTGATAAACCTTTTGTAGTACTAATGGAAGATGACATAAAAGTAAATCTTTTGGAGCTCACCAATGGTGTTACAAAAACACTGGTAGATATAGATGTTCCGGTTGGGTCTTACGATTTGATTAGAGTGTATGTAAAGGGAATTAATGTAGTACTGAAAGATGGTACTTCCTATGATTTAAATGTTCCAAGTGGATCACAATCAGGAATCAAAATATTTATACAACCAGAGCTTGTGGTTGACGGTGGATTAACTTCAGATCTTTTACTTGATTTTGATGTAAGCAAATCCTTCGTCGCAAAAGGGGGGACAGCAAATATTAATGGTTTTAATTTTAAACCTGTTATCAAGGCTAGTAATTTATCAACAGCCGGAACACTTATGGGTATAATTACAGAAAAGAAAGGAGACGTACTGGTTGGATTGGAAGGTGCCCAAGTGGCGGTCTTTATTGCAGATACACTAAACACAACAACTTTTTCTGGTGTCGATGGGGGTTATATGATTATGGGATTGAATGCGGGGTCTTACACTGTAGCCGTTGAAAAAGAAGCATATAAGGCACAGACTATTGAAGAAATCCAAATAATCGCAGCTAATAAAACGGTTCAAGACTTTGAACTGGTGCTGGAAGAATAAGATTCTGTCTCATATATGAAAAAGCGGGATTCTTATCCCGCTTTTTTCTTTTAATGAGCTAATGAATTGCCTAATTTTTCTTAGCCGTAGTTTTAATTTATCGGGATTATATATAAGCTTAGACAATACTTTTATTTCTAAAAAAATAGCTTAGTAAGACACAAAATATAAGTCACGTATACCTTTATCTTTTCGTTTATTACAGCCGTAGATGTGAAATTTCACTGTCCTAAAGGAAACCAAAACCTAGGGGAGAAGGTTTCTGTGTCTTCAACGATTCCTATGATTTAACTTTAACAGGCTTCAATTGAATTAGACCAAAACCATCTAAAACTCTAATAATTAAATAGGTGACATCAATCTCATACCATTTTACGCCAAAATTGGCTCTGTTCGCATGTCTATGATGGTTGTTGTGATAGCCTTCGCCCATCATTAAAAAATCAAAACGAAAGAGGTTTTTACTAGTATTCTTCATCGTGTAATTGACATAGCCATAAATATGTCCAAACCAATTAATGATGACGCCATGAATAGGTGCCATTAAAAAGGTCACCGGTAATAATAACCAGTGCCACCAAGCCGTTGCAAAAAAAACAAAGAATAAAATATAAGCCGTGATCCATAGTAGTCTAGAAAAGCGAGAACTTGCAAAGACATCAAAGCCTTTCCATTGGGGCACGTTTTTGGTAAACCGTTGATCTATGACTACACGTTGGGTATTGATATCTTGATAGACGGTTTTTGTTTTCCACATCATTGCAAATAAGTTGTCATCGTGTGAGGGAGAATGTGGGTCTTTTTCGGTATCAGTATACGCGTGATGCATGCGATGCATGATGCCGTAGCCATAGGCGCTTAAGTAGCTGGGTCCCTGAAAAATCCAAGTTAAAACAAAGGTAATGCGTTCCATGGTTTTAGACATTGTGAATACCTGATGCGCCGCATACCGGTGTAAAAAAAAGGACTGGAAAAACAAACCGCCATACCAGAGTACGGCAACAAATATAATAATCAACATAGCTTTTTTTTACAAAGGTAATTTGATGCATGGAGAGAAACAATGAACCTAAATCAATTAATTAGGAAAGATTCATGACTGCTGCGCTCTAAGAACTAGGAGGCTAGACTAAATTTTACAGCTCATAAAATGGTTCACCTATGAAGTCTTGATTCTTGTATCTTGGCTCTTGAATCTTGAATCCTGGGTCTTGAATCTTGAATCCTGGGTCTTGAATCCTGAGTCTTGTATCTTGGTTCTAATTTATGAGCCTTTACACTTAAAATATTTGACATTCGGCTTTCGACAGCTTCTTAAACCCGTTTTCGAATTCTGCTTAAGGCTTGCGAAGTCACACCAATATAAGAACTGATATATTTTAGAGGGATTACTTTTAATAACTCTGGGCGCTCTTTAAACAAATTTACATAGCGTTGTTCTGCAGTCAAATTCAATAAGTTTTGTTCCCGTTTTGATTTGATTAAAAAAAGTCGCTCAGCGGTTAAACGACCCACTAAATTTCCTAATTGGGTGGTTTTATAAACGAGTTGCAAATCGGAATAAGTAATGCTTAAAATCGTTGTTTCGGTAAGTGCTTGCAATTGGTAGGCTGAAGGGGAACGTGTTAAAAATGAATCATAGGCACTGATAAACTGATCTTTAAAACTAAAACCAAAAGTAATTTCTTTGTCCGGATTTTCTTTGGGAATAAACAAACGAACTACGCCAGATTCTATAAAGGAAATGTGATTTTCAATCTCATTGATGTGTAGAAAAATCGATTTTTTAGGAATTACCCGTCGTTCTAATTTGGACATAAAAAAGTCCCAATCGGATGCAGAGATGGTGGCTATTTTTTCTAAGTAGGCTTTTATTTGTTGCACTAGTTGTTATCAAAACTATAAGGGGTAAAGATAAGGATTCATAGAGAAACATTCCTATTAAATAATGTGGATCGAGATTCTAGCATGTTTTTTATGCAACTTGTCATTAAAGAGTACGTATCCGATAGCTAGCCTTTAACTAATCATTAAATTAGGCTAGGTGCTATTGCGAAAAGTCAAACAAAATAGCATCTTTGTACTATGCATCAGTCCATTATAAAACATATTGAGAGCCATATTCATCCTTCCGCCAAGGATTTACAATTATTTCAAGAGGTGCTTACAGAAGTCTCCGTATCCAAAGGAAATTTTTTACTAAAACCAGGCACCCATGTAAAGCATGAATATTTTGTGGTAAAAGGCTGCTTAAAAGCGTATTACATAGATGCTAAAGGAGGTCGTCATATTATTCAATTTGCCATAGAAAATTGGTGGATTGGTGATTTTGATGCCTTTTACAATCAAATAGCGTCAAATTTGTATATCGAAGCCATTGAAGATGCGGAATTATTGTCCCTTAATTACGATGAACTTCAAAAAATTTATACGGAAGCCCCAATTTTTGAGCGCTATTTTAGGATACTAGTCACCAAGGCTTTTGTCTCTCAACGGAAACGAATTTTATCTACCCAAGAAAAAAACACACAAGAACGGTACCTAGAATTCTGTAGCGCTTATCCTCATATAGAAGACCGAGTGCCCAACTATGATATAGCAAATTACTTAGGTGTTACACCAGAAAACCTAAGTAGGGTGAGGAAAAAACAAAAAAGTTAAAGCTTTCTTAATTGATATAGATCAATGAAATTGATGTTTTGGTGTCATAACTTTGAATTAATTCAAAAAATTAAAAGTACGACATGAAAAATATACTATTTGTATTAACAAGCAATGACTCTTTAGGGAGCACAGGAAAAAAAACTGGATTCTGGATTGAAGAATTTGCGGCACCCTACTACACCCTGACAGATGCAGGACACAAGGTTACTTTGGCGTCACCCAAAGGTGGCCACCCACCCATAGATCCAAGCAGTGCTTCAGAAGATGCTGCTACAGCGGCAACGCAAAGGTTCGATAAGGACAAGGCCACACAAGACAAATTAGCCAATACGCATCAATTAGCAAGCATCAATCAAGAAGATTATGATGCTGTTTTTTATCCTGGTGGGCATGGCGTATTGTGGGACTTAGTAGAAGACCTAACCTCTATTAAATTGATAGAAGAATTTTATAACAACCATAAACCTGTTGCCTTTGTGTGCCACGCACCGGCAGTTTTAAAAAATGTAAAGAATAGTGCTCAGGAACCCTTGGTAAAAGGAAAAAAAGTAACCGGATTTACCAATGAAGAAGAAGAGGCGGTTCAATTAACAGAGGTGGTTCCATTTCTTTTAGAAGATATGCTAAAAACGAATGGCGGTATCTACTCTAAAATAGGCGACTGGCAACCTTATGCGGTTGAAGACGGCTTATTAATCACAGGCCAAAACCCGGCTTCCTCTGAAAAAGTAGCCGAATTATTAACCAAAAAATTACAATAAACATGAGCAAACAAAATTTACTAACACCCTATACGAATAATATAAGCCTTAAGAACAGAATCGTTATGGCACCGATGACGAGAAGTAGAGCCGCGAACGAGGGTAATGTGCCCACAGACGACTTACACGGCTTGTATTACGAACAACGAGCATCAGCAGGCTTAATTATCACAGAAGGTTCACAAGTATCTGAAAAAGCCGTAGGCTATATCAATACGCCTGGCATCTATTCAGAAGCCCAAGTAGAAGGATGGAAAAAAGTAACAAAACGTGTACACGATAAAGGTGGAAAAATCTTTATTCAATTATGGCACGTGGGCCGGATGTCGCATCCTGATTTTCACAATGGCGAATTGCCTTTATCCGCTTCGGCTCTAAATCCAAATGCGAAATCGTATACGCCAGAAGGTTTTAAAGATACCGTAACCCCTAAAGGAATGAGCATTGAGGAAATTAAAACCACGGTCAAAGATTTTCAGAATGCAGCAGCCAATGCCGTAAAAGCAGGTTTTGATGGCGTAGAAATACACTCTTCAAACGGCTATTTGTTTCATCAGTTTTTTAATGGATCTTCTAATAAAAGAACAGATGAATATGGAGGCAACATGGAAAACAAAACACGTTTCTTTTTTGAGGTTTTAGAGGCCGTTAAAGAAGTAATTCCTCAAGAAAAAATTGGTGTGCGTTTTAATCCATCCTTACATGGCTTATTTGGGATGACCATGGATAAGGATACCATCCCCACTTTTGAATACCTGATATCAAAATTAAACGACTATGCATTGGCCTATGTACATTTATCTGAACCTTTTTCAGATGTTTCAGATGTTCCATTTGCGGTAACAGAAATTGCAAAACATTTCCGACCTTTATACAAAGGTACCTTAATGATCAATACCGCTTTTGATCAAGAAAAAGGGAATAAAATCATCGAGGAAGGTTTAGCGGATCTCGTAGCCTATGGTAAGTTGTATATTTCTAATCCTGATTTAGTGGAGCGCTTTGAAAATAATGTAGAGCTAGCCGAATGGGATGAAGAAACCTTTTACACCACAGGAGCTAAGGGCTATACTGATTATCCGAAGGCAGTAGCACAAAAAGTATAACAATTAAAATAAAAGACTAATGAAATTTACTAGAAAAGCAAATGCCGAATGGAAAGGCAGTGGAAAAGATGGAAAAGGAAAGCTCAGCACAGCAAGTAAAGTTCTTAATAATACCGCTTATTCGTTCCATACTCGGTTTGAGGATGGAGAAAAAGGAACGAATCCTGAAGAATTGATAGGAGCAGCACACGCGGGTTGTTTTGCCATACAATTAAGTTTCTTACTAAACGAAGCTGATTTTACAGCAACAAGCTTAGATGTTGCAGCCACCGTTAGTTTTGAAGACGGGGCAATTACAAAAATCAATTTAAATTTGGAAGGAGATGTACCAAATATAGATGCAGAACAATTTCAGCAAATAGCGCATAAAGCGAAAGAAGTATGTCCTGTGTCTAAAGTATTACAGACAGAAATAGTTTTAAAAGTAACCTTAAAAAACGCATAAGTATGACAACGATAAAAGCATATGGTGCCACGGCATCAACCGAAGATTTAAAACCCTTAGACATACAAAGAAGAGCAGTAGGAGCAGCCGATGTAAAAATTGACATCACCTATTGTGGGGTATGCCATAGTGATATTCATACGGTAAGGAACGATTGGAAGGGATCTACCTATCCAGTAGTACCAGGGCATGAAATTATTGGCCGTGTCACCGAAGTAGGGGCAAATGTTAGCCATTACAAGATAGGCGATTTAGTAGGTGTAGGGTGTATGGTAGACTCGTGCCAGACTTGTAATTCTTGTGAACAAGATTTGGAACAATTTTGTGAAAAAGGAGCTACGTTCACGTATAATAGTGCTGATCCACATATCGATGGGAAGCAAACATATGGTGGGTATTCAACGTCTGTGGTGGTGGATGAAAAATTTGTTTTACGTATTCCAGAAAACTTAGACGAAGCAGCAACGGCTCCTTTATTATGTGCTGGAGTAACTACATGGTCTCCCTTAACCCATTGGAAGGTAAAAAAAGGAGATAAAGTAGGGGTTATCGGCTTAGGAGGTTTAGGGCATATGGGTGTTAAGTTTGCCAATGCACTAGGCGCCCATGTAGTCATGATTACGACATCACCTGAAAAAGGAAAAGACGCCAAAAGATTAGGCGCACATGAAGTTTTAGTCTCTAAAGACCAAGACGACATGAAAAAGCATCAAGGAAGTTTCGACTTTATATTAAATACCATTCCAGTAGGTCATGAAATGGATCCTTACCTAGGTTTGCTTAAAATTGATGCCACGATGGTTTTAGTTGGGGCCGTAGAGCCTTTAAAGCCGTTTCATGGTGGTAGCATTATTATGGGGCGCAAGCGTATTGCTGGCTCTTTAATAGGCGGTATCAAAGAAACCCAAGAGATGTTAGATTTTTGTGGAGAACACAATATTACGAGTGATATTGAGCTCATCAATATGCAAGATATCAACACCGCATACGAGCGTGTAACGAGTAATGATGTAAAGTATAGATTTGTTATCGATATGAAATCGTTAAAATAAAAAACGAGTTCTAAAGTTTTAAAAAAGGCCTCATAAATAGTTATGAGGCTTTTTTTTGTTCAAGGTCTCTAAAAATAAATCGATTTTAGGTAATTTTTGAAATTTGATGAGATAAAAAGCAGCTAAAAATAAAAGCTACTTGAAGCTTTTGTATTTTTGTTTTAATTGGGTGTACGCCAAAAATAAGCTGTAAGAAAATAAATTAAAATATATTGAAATGAAACTAGGAGATAAAAATGATAGGCTAAAACTTTCGACAAAACAGGCTTTTCTAGTGCTTATGATTAGTACCCTGATGTTACCATTGCAGAGCTGTAAGAGTCAACAAAAAGAGACTCCTGCTTCCGAATCAAGTGAAATATACACCTACAAACGCAATGACCCCAATGGTATAGGAAAGTGGTATCAAGGAAGGGAGATTGCCCATGTTATGGGTTTTCAAGGTATGGAATGGCTCAATAGACCTGAACGAGAGCAGGAAGAAAGTGTTTCTCGCCTATTAAAAAATTTAGACCTACAGGCTACCGATGTTATTGCCGATATAGGGGCGGGATCAGGATATCATGTTTTTAAAATGGCACCTGTGACCCAAGAAGGTGCTATTTATGCCGTAGATATTCAAGAAGAAATGCTGGCCGAAATGAGCTATCAAAAGGAACGTAACAGTATTGCGAATGTCTATTTGGTAAAAGGAAGCGAACAAGACGTGAACTTACCGGAAAATAGCATCGATAAAGTACTAATGGTAGATGTGTATCACGAATTTGAGTATCCGCTTGAGATGCTTTTAGCAATAAAAAAAGCACTAAAACCAGAGGGTAAAATTTTCTTGATAGAATACCGCGGCGAAGACCCCAACATACCCATCAAGATAATTCATAAAATGACAGAGGCACAAGCGGTTAAAGAGTTCAAAACTGCAGGCTTTACACTTTTAGAAAATAAGGATAATTTGCCTTGGCAGCATTGTATGGTATTTGAGCTGAAATCGGAATAATGACAGCTTGTGCCGTTTTAAACGAGCAATACTTATGGTATGACGGTCTTTTGAATACCAATACCCGGATTAAGGAATAAATTTACGGAGTAAATTAAGTAATACAGATTATATTTTAACTTTTGTAAGTTAAATCTGTAAATAGTATCTTTGGACAATGAAAAATAGCCTACTTTTTCATTTCAAAACGTGAAAATTAAAATGAAAAAGGAACAGCAAGAGGAAAGCCGCACAACTTTAAAAAACATAGAGCACCATACCAACACCGATGATCAACGTTTTGTTAAAGATAAAATTATTGAAAGGCAGCTGCGCTTTCAAGACTTATTGATAAGTATTTCTACTACCTATATCAATTCAGATTTAACCGATATTGATGCCTTGATTGGAAAATCCTTAAAACAAATTGGAGAATTTGTGGGTGCTGACCGGAGTTACATTTTTTCTTATGATTTTGAAAACAATACTACCTCAAACACTTATGAATGGTGTGCTAAGGACATTGCACCCGAAATAGCCAACTTACAGAATATACCTACCGATGTTATTAGCCCATGGCTCGATGCTCACCGCCAGGGACAGGCCTTTTATGTAGAAGACGTGAGTCTTTTACCTGAAGATGGTGAGCAAGGTCTTCGTGCTATTTTAGAACCACAAGGCATTAAAAGTTTAATTACCATACCCAAGATTAAAAACAAAGAATTAATCGGTTTTATTGGCTTTGACGCGGTACATAAAATAAATAGGTATGAAGAAAACGAGAAAGATATTCTTTTTGTATTTGCCAACATGCTGGTGAATGTGATCCAACGAAAAGAAAATGAAGAACAGATTAGGGCACAAGAACAGAAAAAAGAAGAATTGCTTAAAAATTTGTTCCGCCAAAATGAAGAGCTCAATGAGTATGCCCACGTGGTGTCTCACGATTTAAAAGCTCCCCTTATCAATATTCATTCTTTGGTACATTGGTTTATGGAGGATCATAAGGCAGCTTTGAATGAAAATGCTCTAAAACCTTTACATCAAGTATTGTTTAATGTAGAAAAAATGGATTTTTTGATCAAGGGAATTTTAGATTATTCTACCATAGATAAATTAGAATCAGAGGATCGCCTCATTGATTTTAATATACTGGTGAACGAAGTGGTACAAACCATTTTATTGCCGAGTCACGTAAAAATAAGCATCCAAAATACACTGCCCTCGGTATATGGCAATGCTTGGAGGTTTCGACAAGTATTTCAAAATTTAATTCAAAATGCCATTCACTATAATGACAAGGAAGAAGCACTCATTGAAATTGGAGCTACTAAAAAAGGAGCACATTTTGAGTTTTTTGTAAAGGACAACGGAATAGGAATTAAATCGGATTATTTTGAAAGAATATTTAAAGTTTTTACTAAACTAGAAAGTACAGGACTGTCTTCTGGCGTTGGACTTTCTATTGTCAAAAAAATCATCACATTTTACCATGGGTCTATTTGGTTAGAAAGTGAAGAGGGGGTCGGTACTACGTTTTATTTTACTTTTGGCCAAAATAATGCGATGGCTTAGCAAAAAATGCTATAAAGTAACGTGAAGCAGAGCCTTGTTACGAAGTTCATAATCTTCTATTTTCAACAATAAAAATCTTGTAAAGAAACATTCTTTTAAAAAAAGAACAAAGTAGAGCAGGGTAGTTGTGCCATGGTAATTTATACGGATGAATAAGTAAATTTATTTTGTGATCGTTAAAGTATGGCGGCTAATCTACAGGCTTGGTTTATGGCGCGTTTTGCATCCAATTCAGCAGCAACCGCTGCACCTCCAACGACGTGTACTTTTATACCTATGGCTTCTATTGGCGCCAATAATTCTGCCAATGGTACTTGACCCGAGCAAATGACAATCGTATCTACAGCCAACACTTTTTGAGCTTTATTTTGAAGATAATGCAAGCCCTCATCATCAATTTTGGTGTACTGCACCTCGTTGATGAACTGTACTTTTTTCTTTTTCAAGGTAGAACGATGAATCCAGCCCGTAGTTTTGCCCAATTTACCACCAAATTTACCCTTGCTGCGCTTAAACATGAAAATTTCCCGTGGTGATGGATGCACTTCTGCGCTTACACCTTCTGTTCCGCTTCTAGCCTCCATTGTTTTATCAATACCCCATTCTTTTAACCAAGCGTCAATATCCAAGGAAGTGCTTTTACCTTCATGTGTTAAATATTCACATACATCAAAACCAATGCCTCCGGCACCAATAACGGCAACACGTTTACCAACCGGCTTTTTTAACTTTAAAACATCAATATAGCTTAAAACTTTAGGATGATCAATACCTTCAATTTTTGGGATTCTTGGTTTGATTCCTGTAGCCAGGATAACCTCATCAAAATGGCCATTTTTTATATCTTCGGCAGTTACCTGCGTATTTAATTTTAGAGTAACACGATGTAACTCTATTTGCTTATTAAAATACCTAATGGTTTCGTGAAATTCTTCTTTCCCTGGAATTTGCTTGGCCATGTTGAATTGTCCTCCTATTTCGGTATCGGCATCAAAAAGGGTCACGTCATGTCCGCGTTGTGCGGCAACGGTTGCAGCAGCTAAACCTGCAGGACCTGCCCCAACAACAGCAATTTTTTTCTTTGTTTTCGTCGGAAGATAATTCAGTTCCGTTTCGTGGCATGCTCTTGGGTTTACCAAACAACTGGCTACTTTGCGTTCAAAAACGTGGTCTAAACACGCTTGATTACAACCAATACAGGTATTTATTTCGTTCGCTTTGTTCATTTCTGCTTTATGTACCCATTCCGGATCCGCTAAAAATGGGCGTGCCATCGAAATCAGGTCTGCATGACCTTCTGCCAAAATATTTTCAGCTGTTTCGGGCATATTTATTCTATTCGAAGTAATTAAGGGAATCGAAAGCTCTTCTTTCATTTTTTGGGTAACCCAAGTAAAGGCAGCTCTTGGTACTGAGGTTGCAATGGTAGGTATACGGGCTTCATGCCACCCAATTCCGGTATTTATAATGGTGGCACCCGCTTTTTCTATAGCTTTGCCTAAGGCTACCACTTCTTCCCAAGAGCTGCCTTTTTCCACTAAATCTAACATGGATAAACGATAGATGATGATAAAATCGGTTCCTACCGCTTCACGCGTTTGCTTTACCAATGCGATGGGTAATCGCATTCTATTTTCGTAGCTTCCTCCATAAGAATCGGTACGCTTGTTTGTTCGTTCTACAATAAATTGATTGATTAAATACCCTTCAGAACCCATAATCTCTACACCATCATAACCTGCTACTTTTGATAGTTTAGCAGCGTTTACAAAATCACGAATGGTACGATCAATTCCGGCTTTCTTTAGTTTAAAGGGTTTAAACGGACTAATAGGTGATTTTAGGGCAGAAGGTGCCACTGCAAACGGATGATATCCATAACGTCCGGCATGTAAAATTTGCATACATATTTTACCACCTGCTGCATGCACCGCATCTGTAATTACCTTATGGTGTTTTGCATGTTTTTTGGTACTCATCCGTGCAGAAAAAGGTCCTGTCCAGCCCTGTACATTAGGTGCAATACCCCCAGTAACAATTAAACCAACGCCACCTTTGGCGCGTTCTGCATAATAGGCAGCTATTTTTTCTAAGCCATTTTTTTCTTCCTCCAATCCGGTATGCATAGAACCCATGATAATTCGGTTTTTTAGGGTGGTAAATCCTAAATCTAAGGGTTCAAAAATATGAGTATACTTGGTCATTTTTCTTTAGGTTATTTAGGTGCGGTTAGGATGCACGCAGAACAATGGGTAAGATACGTTTTTTTAGCATGACAAAATTTAAACAGCGACAGGGTGCTAGGTGCTGCAGGCCTGGGCATAAAGGTCTATAAGATTGGAGTCTTGGCTCAGATAATACGGAATAGATTGTACTAAATAGGGAAGTACTACGTTCTAAAAAGACTAAAAACCAAAATATGAGCCAGATAAAACCACTTTTTTTATTATTGATCGTGTTTCCATTACTATCTTTTTCACAGGTAGAAATGAAATGGAATAAAGAGGTACCTACTAAAATTTTATGGCAAGAAGTTACTTCATTGGGCAACCTTATCGTTAGTTCAAGAGAAGAATTGCTAGGTATCGATACCGAAACAGGTAATATTAGTTGGGGAAAAAGAGCCTTTGGCAATTTGGAGAGAGCTGCTTTCGAAGAACTTCCCAATAGTCCGTTTTTTTCGGTAACCACAGACCAAAGCTTACATCTGATCGATCAGTTTAGCGGCAACGAAGTCTTTAATTCTAAAAATGCCGGACTTCAAAAGGTGGATAGCTATCATTTATTGTATAATTCAGATGCCATTCTTGTTTCTGGAACGGATTACAAGGGAGAACCGCTCATGGTTTCCGTAAGAATGTCAGATGCTAGTTTGTCATGGTCTATGAATGAGAAATTTGGTCGTATCGTTGCTGCCAATGAACTTGACAACCAAGAACTACTCATCGTAACCTTGTTCAACAACTACAAACTTAATACCGATACCGGAGATGTACTTTGGAAGAAAACGAACTCTAGGGAAGCGGAGCAAATCGATAAAATGGGGAAATTTGGGGCCTTATTAAAGCAGGCTGCAGAGCATGTATCTAAAGATATGGATATACAACTAAACTATTACCAGCCCGAAGGCAGTGATGTCTTCTATTTGGCGTCACAGAAAGAACGACAAGGTGGCATGACCACATCCTCTGGTACTACCACTATGAACTATACCAATCACTATAACGCCTATAATATCAATGACGGAAGTTTGGTATGGAGCGAAGAATTAACGGTAAATGGAGCGCTCAGCCAGGTTAATTTTTTAGATAATGGAATGCTTGTGTTGCCCGATGACGGGAATAGAACAAAAATAAACCTATTTGACTATAAGACCCGTGAAGGACTTTGGGGGAAAAAGGGCAATGGTATCGCCATCAAAGGTGGCGTGTATGATTATTTAGATTCTGGTGATGGTATTTTGCTGGTATCACGAACTGCCAATAAAGATTTTCTCAATTATTTAGACCCAAGCCTTGGGGCCATTACCTTTGAAAAACCTGTTAGAGTAGATGGTACAGTCGTTGGGATTGTGCCACTAGCAAATTCAATCCTCTATATTACGACCGAATCGATGAACATTTTAGATCCTAATACGGGTGCGCTAAAGTGGGAAAAAAGTATTCAAACCAGCCCTAGACTTACCGCTGCACATCAAGATAAAATCTATGCTTTTGATTATAGTTCCGGACTTTTAAAAGTTGTGGATAAGTCAAATGGTCAGGTCAGTGATTTTTCACAAGTAGCACTTCGATTTGAAGGCAAGGAATCCCCTTCGAATCTGGAAATTTTGGAGGATGGTATTTTTATACACTCCGATCAGAATGTTGCCAAATTTAATTTTGATGGGGCTCTGGTCTATCAAGAATATTATGCCGCACCGAAAGAAGCTGGTTGGAAACGTGCATTGCTGTATGCTTCATCGGTGCGGGCTGCCTATATTGGGGCCGCCTCGTACTATGTTGCAGGTACCATGGCCGCAGCCGAAAATGACCTACGTCAAAAAGACGAAGTAGCAGGAGAACTGGTAGCTCAAATAGGCAAGGCCTACGGGGATTTGGGAAATGCCGCTTCAAGTTATGCTGGTGCTGCCTTTAGAAAGGCGAATGCCCGACTCAAAGCCACTAAACAAGGTAGGGACTTTATGTTCATCATGTCAAAACAAGAAAAAGACATTGTATTGCTAAAAGTTAGTAAAACTACGGGTAAAGTAGCGGGTACAATTAATCTTGGTACGGACCGTGAGCCCTTATATGCCGTTGACGATATTACCGGACAGGTGTATTATCAAACAGGAGACGCTGCACTTACTTCGTATATGGCGCGCTAACAGATCACCTTAAAAAATACCTTGCATATAGGTTTACCAGTATGCAAGGCATTCTATTAAAACAGCTTTTACCTATATTTTACTAAAAAGAATGTTTCTGGGATATTTTGCCTAACACTACATTATAGCTACTTGGATTAATCTTTGTTGGAATTATGCCAGCGCAGCAGCTTTCTTGATCAGTTCTTCAGCCACTGGCTGAATTACTAATGCAAAATGCACTAAAATATTCTATGTGGAGTCTGTCCTGAGGCAGTCGAAGGGTACCTTGAGCTTTGGGTGGTATAACAATGAAAGGTCTGGTAGACCTTTAGTTTTTTGAGCGGGTTGATGCGCTGGCAAAGTTGTTACTACAGTTTATTGAAAAAATTTAGGCAAAAAGTTTCTTCTACAATGCGAATGAATTTCGTAGAAATCATGAGCTCCGCTAAAACAATAATACCCTTGCGAATTAAACCCTTTAGGGTTCACGAGCTCCTTATTATCAAATAGGAGTAGAGTGCGTAAACACTTTTTTTGCAACTAGCCTGTGGTAAGCAGAGCCGAACCATAGGAGGGAAGTGACATCGACGAAGGAAATACATAAATTACATTAAAAGACAATTAGAATCATATGAATAAATGTGTGTGGCTTTGCACATTTTATTGTGGGTTGAATTTTTAATAGTTAATAAATTTCATGAATATTATATTCCATGTCAACAATTTCAAGGTTAAGCCAGTTAAAATCACCTTCTTTAAGTTTCCATGTTACACGGCATTTATAAGGGATTTTAATTCCCTCAAAAACTTTATAATCTTCAACAGAAATAACCCATTTTTCGAGTTTAGTATTTTTTCCTCCACCATAATAGCGGTCTGCTTCGAAAGAAACTATATCTCCATTTAAATTAAATTTAAAAACACCTGAAACACTCTTTTGATTCATCTTAAAGGTTGCCTTAGCAGATGTTGAATCGATGGTTTCCCAAGTGATATAATCATTTGAAGCACCAGAAGGAAACCAACAAACCTCTCCTAAAAACCGAAGCATGGTACCTGAGTTAATTTGTTCATTATCGGATTCATCTACAACTGGAATTAAAGAAGCTAATTTTATAAGCATCGAACCTTTACCATGATTAAACTTATCACGACCAATCATTTTTATGTTTGAAAACGCCTCTACTTCGGTACACCAAATAAAACTTGGGTGTTCAATATTATAATATTGTGTAGCCTTAAAAGGCATCCAACTTGCATCTGGTTTGGTACGCATTTCTCCGGTTTGTTTTAATCTCACAGAAACCACTTTTTGTTTTCCAACAACTCCGGATGTATTCAACCATTTTTGAACAATTTCTGGCAAATGATTATAATCTTCTTTGGAAATTATAGTCGGATTATTTGAACTGTTCGCCATAACTGCATGTACCTCTTTTTTAATCATTACATTGAAATGATAATTGCCAAAAGCCGAAATACTGACCAAAAGAATAATCACATTAGGCATAGTGCCAAATTTTGCATCCTTCCAAGACATTACGATTACTATTTGTGAGAGAACCACAGCAATAATGACGACAAAAAACCACCAATCTTTTTTCAATATAAACGATATAGCACCTACTACTAATAGAATAAAAGTTAACAACCAAAGTATTCCAATAGGTTTTGAAATGCTTTGGGTTAATTGATTTATTGATGCAAATTGAAATGCTTTTACAAATCCAATCAGATGGATAAGTCCATGTAGTAATAGGATAAAAGAAAAGGCAAATTTCATTATTCAGTTTTAAAACGTTTTTGCAATGCCTACGCCAAATACAAAGTAATTAACATCAATATTTGAGGTAATTTCTCCTAGTTCAAGATCTCTGGAAAGTGCACGATAACCTATTTGTGGTCTTAAATGCCAGTTACTTCCTAGCGCGTAATTAATTCCAGCTCCTAGTTCCCAACCAAGACCATGACCAGAATCTTCAACAATGTCGCCATCGTTGTTTTCGAGTTCAATATGATTATAAATTCCACCAGCTCTTACTAGATACGATAGTTTTTCAGAAGTTCCTAAAGAATGTACGAACTGAAATCCAAAAGTATATCCTGTTTCATCAAAATCAAAATTAGAATCCTCAAGTTTAAAGTTATTGTAACCCCAACCTACATAAGCTCCTAAATGCTCCATAAAGCGGTAGCCTATGGCGGACTCAAAACCAAATCCTGTTTTGATATTTGAATCCCCAAAATCCGACGTTGGTATGTTAACTCCAGGCCGCACTTCAAGAGACCATTTTTCCTGTGAAAACAGTACTCCGCTCATCCATACCATTAAAAGCGTTAAAATTAAAATTTTTGAATTTTTCATGATTTAACTATTTAGCATTAAACACTTTATAAATTTAGGCCATGAAAATATGTGTAGGAATGATAATTATCAGTTTCATAAATTTTTTTAAAGCGAGTTTAGTAGGTAAAATTGAACCTAGATGTTTAATTCGGACTCATAAAATTTTAGTTCATGGATTGTTAGTTGTTATCATTTATGCTATAATGTTCTGCGTGGAGCGTGTCCTGAGCATAGTCGAAGGGTACCTTGAGCTTTGGGTGGTATAACAATGAAAGGTCTGGTAGACCTTTAGTTTTTTGAGCGGGTTGATGCGCTGGCAAAGTTGTTACAAAAGTTTCTTAAAAATATTTATTCTAAAAGTTTCTTCTGCCATGTTAATGACATCGAGTTTGCGAGGTGCATGAACTCCTTTAAAACAATATTAACATTGTAAATAAATACTTTTTATGCTAGCCTGTATCGAGTGAAGTCGAGATGACGATAGGAGCGAAGTGGGAATGTGTATGGAATGGGAATAGTTACTAAATACATGAAATTAGCACTCTATTTTTTTGTAATATTCAATCGAATACATTAAATTGCACCAATAGTATGATTATTAAAACAAAAATACGCATGTCTACCATTAGAAAAACAATAACATTTACTGAAAAACAAGATAAATGGATAAAATCACGAATTACAATTGGTGAATTTACTAATGATAGTGAATATCTTCGTGATTTAGTAAGACAGGATCAGGCAAAAAATGCTAAATTTTCCGCACTAAAAGCAGCCATAACAGAAGGTATGGAAAGCGGTATTCGCAATAAATCTGTTCCAGATATTATGAAAGAAGTTGAAGAACGTATGAGAGCAGATGGGCGTTTATAAAGTATCTGGAAAGGCCGAAAGTGATCTTACAAAAATGTACGAATATGGAATTGAAAGGTTTGGATTGAAACAGGCGCAAGAATATTTATTTGGAATACACGATATCTTTCAAGTTTTATCCGATAACATCAATCTTGGACGCGATGCTTCAGAATTTGTATTCTCATTAAAAAGGTTTTCTTATAAATCTCATACTATTTTTTATTTAGCTACAGATATTGATATTTTGATTGTTCGTGTACTGAATCAAAGTATGGACTATGATACTACTTTATAACTATATATTAAAATTATGAGAATGGTTTTGGTGTCGTTTTCTTTTAGTTGAGCATTAAAGCTACTTGGATTAAACTTCTGTAGAATTTCGCAAACGCGCCATCCTTCTTGATTATTGCTTCAGCCACTGGCTAAACCAATATGCAAAATGTACTATAATGTTTCGCGTGGAGCCTGTCCTGAGCATAGTCGAAGGGTAAATTGAGCTTTGGGTACGACATAAAAAAGAGATGAGAATCTTTCTTTTTTGAGCAGGTTGACGCACGGGCAAAGTTGTTTCTAAAGTTTCTTTAAAAAATTTATTTTAAAATGTTTCTTCCACAAGGTGAAGTAAACCGACCCTTATGCGAGTTTCATAAACACTTTTAAAAACAATAAAAATCTTATGAGTCAATGTGTGTGGAATGGATAAGAAATCAACTTTGCTCTTTTCTAACTCCAAACTGCTAACCATTATTAAAAGTGCATGAATATATGTTTTGAATAGAAGTGAATATATATCATAAACCTTTTATCGTATTGGGTGTGTAGCATAAAGAGTATAGAAAAGACCCTTTAAAAAATGAATGTTTTTTCAAACCAACCAATCAAAAATCGCTGGCAGAAATTGTCAGCTTGTATCTTTGAGAATCTTAAAAGAATCATACTATAATTTCTTATTATTTGTCTATTAAACGCTCTTTTATGGTTCTTTGAAGCGGCAAACAAATTTTTATACACTTGTTTTTGAAGAAATATGACTAATGCTTTAAGATGAAAACTTTAAAGGCTTGATTACTTGCAACGCTTTGAGTACCATTATTTTTAAAAAAAATGTTTTCTTCAGAACTTTCTATACCTCCATATATGTAACCAATTAAGGTTTTTTCTTCTTTTAAAACAGTAAAATTTAGAATATCATTTTCTAAATAGATTGTTTTGTCTGACAAGGGAATAAATTCAGCTCCAGATCCTAAAAAAGCAGGCATCTTTACACCCAGATCCTTTTCTTCCATCGAACCGTCTTTGTGCCTGACAACCAAGCTTATGGTTTTTACAAAAGGTACTTCATCATCTTTAACCAATTCACCATCTTCATTGAATTGATACTGACTTAACCCACCAAAGAAAACAGTCATCATGTTGTTGGTTTCTGCATTATAAATTGGCACTTTAGCACTGTGATATTGACTTAAGTATTGATTAAAATCATTATTAACCTCAAAACCAGATTCTGTAACATTTACAGTATTTAGCCACGGAACATTAGCGTCATATTGAAAAACTCCGCTAAACATCGTAAAACCTGGTGTTGCATCCGGAAAAATCTGTGGTACCATATTATAATCTCTTCTATGAAGATTTTGAGAGTCTTTTTTCGCAGCGTAGTTACTGATCGATAAATCAACACCATCATCTATTATTTTAAATTTTCTAATTTCATTGGTATACTCTTGAGTAAACCCAGGACCGTGATTTGGTCCCATTGGATTATATCTGCCTTCAAAGTATTGACCGCCACACAAGTAAAAAGTGTCATTCAATAATCCAAGTTGTCCACCTGTTACTGCCATATTTGAGTCTGATATCTGCCTAAAGAAACTAGAAATATTCGATTTGTTTATAATGGCTTTTACGAGGCCATCAATATCTATAGCTGTTAAATATGGATATGTGATATGATTAGCTTTAGTTTCACTATAGCCATAGCCACCTATCACATAGAGCGAGTTAGCTCTTTGATGAAACTCCTGATTGGTAGACTGCAATTGTTCAAAAATAGAAGTTGGTAGAACACTTAAATCTGTTTCCCAAGTTTTATTACCAATAGGATCTATTACAAATACTGAGGTGTTATTTTCTTTTTTTAAAAAAGCTTCAAACGGTCTTCGTTTATGCAAGCCATCTATACGACCACCTAGTATTAACCATTTACCATCACTAGTTTTTCCCAATGAGTAGGATTGAATCCCAGGAGCTTCGTTAATTGAAAATGGTTCTATTTCTATTGTAAACGGTTCTTGTGCTGATGAATTACAGCTTGATAGAGTAAAAGTTATAAGGAAAGCAAAAGTGATGTTTAGTTTCATTTATTCGGTTTTAAAATATGTTTAAACGAGGTTAGGGTTAATTACATTGTTCCTTTTCAGAGTTTATGATATTATCAAACTGTTCTTGCGATATATATTGTGGCACATAACTTCCTCCTAAATTTTCAATTACAGAGATGAAACTTCTTAGATGATTGCGCGATCCACATTGTAAGTTTTCGAAAACTGATAGTAAAGCAACATTTGAGGTAAGGTCAATATAATCTTGTAAATCACGAATGTCCAAATCTTCAATAGTAGCGCCTATGGTAAGGGCATTATTCATACTAATTGATCCATCGTCTACAAATTGGTCATATAGATTTTGTATTTCTGTATTCATAAATTCACCATAGGGCAATATCTCATAAGGAACATTGCTTTGGGTCAGTAAATTGGCAACAGCATTCATATGAGATTGCTCACTGTTTTTGATATTACCAAATTGGTTTATTGACCATAAATTATCTAAATATTCATAGGTGTCGCGCGCTAATTTTTCTTCCTCTAACATGAACAAAAGAGCATCTTTATCTGTTTGATTAAGCGCTGTATTATTTATAACTTGTTCGGTATCATTATTACTACAAGAGCTTAAGAAAACCATACTTGTTACTATTACAATTGTACCAATCGCTTTTACTTTTTTACATCTTTTCATCATAGCTTATTTTTATTTTGACTACTAATTTTCTTTATAAATTAGACCTAATTACAGGTATCGTCTTAAATTATTGAATAAAATTAAACTATAACGGCATTATCTACAGTAACGAAAGTTACATAGTTAAAAATTCGACAAAAAACGAATACAAATATTCGATAAGATCCATAATCTGATCTGGAAAGTAATTTTAAGACGTGCTCCTTAGAAGGAAGATATACAGTGTTCAAGCCGTATAAATCTATGCCATACCTAAGTTGTTGCCTCATAAAATTTTAGTTCTTGGATGGTTCATTTTTTTATAGGAATTCATGAATTTCCTTCGTCGATTTGGTTAAAACGATTGGAAAAATGAGCGTCCATATTTTAGGCGCGTGAAAATAGATGTGAGCTTAGGAGCATTTATTTTTCGAAACCACAATTAGCTTTTACATAATTACTATCGATTTAGGTCTGGCAGCCATTATATCTGCAATTATGTCAAATATCACCCAAAAGCGCTATTTCGCTAATTGTTGTAAAATGTCCTATAATGTACCGTGTGGAGCCTGTCCTGAGCATAGTCGAAAGGTAACTTTGCTTAGGAAAAGCTTTTAACTGCTATTAGCTTTCATAGTTCTTATTCAAGACTACTTTGCTTTATCATAAAGCTTTTTAAGGTGCGGTATACCATCTGCCATCCATTTAGGAATTTCTTTATCCATTAAATAATGGTCAAAATATTGTTTCATTCTAATTTGAAAATCTTTTTGATTGGCTTCTCTACTTAAATGATGTGGTTCTCCAGGATAAGATAAGAAAATCACTTCTTTGCCTAGTCTTCTTGCTGCGTTGTAAAACTCAAGTCCTTGCGTCCAATCTACGGCTCCATCAGCTGTTCCATGCAATATCATAAATGGTACTTTAATGTTTTTAGCATGAAACATTGGGTTTTCTCGCTGATAGATTTCACGATGTGTCCATGGTGTAACACCTCTTCCCATTCTTACTTGTCCAATTTCCATAATACCATTATGGTTGGTTCCTGTGTTTCCGTAAATATTATTGTAAAAACTTTCAAGATCTGTAGGTGGTGCACCAGTTACGACACATGCAAACATATCTGTTTGTGTGAGTATAAATGAAGATTGATAACCACTCCAACTGTGTCCTTGTAATCCTATTCTTTTGGGATCTGCATACCCTAAATCAATTACTTTCTGAGTTGCAGATGTTATACAGTCTAAAGAACTTGTGCCTGGTTTTCCTACCTCATAAACATTATCTGGTTGAAAGAATAAATAACCATTACTAGCATAAGTAGAACCATGTGGACGGTCATCATAAGTAGGCATATAATAACGATGATGTCTATCAGACATTTTCTCGTAGAAATACACAACCATAGGATACTTCTTCCCCTTTTCATAATTTGCAGGAAGCGTAAGTGTACCTTGTAATTTTTCTCCTTTACTGTTGGTATAATCTATTAATACTTTAGAACCCCATTTATACTCTTTTTGCTGAGGATTAGCATCAGTTAACTTTTGTGGTTTTTTAAAAGATGTATTGCTAACATAATAATCTGGGAACTCGACAAAAGATTCTTTAGTGAACACAACATTATCAGACTTTTCTGCTTTCATAATTGTTGTAAATGCATAGTCATCAAAAAGTAATGACTTCGGTTTTTCACCTATTTTTAATTCATAAAAACCTGCCTTTTTTGTCCATTCTCCATAGGCATTTAAAAGTAGTGGTTCTTTTGTGTCTATATATGGGGCATTAGGGTTTAGGTTTTGGTATCTAAATCTTGTTTCTTCTTGGTCTCCAAAGCCCTGTGTTATATTCTTAACAACTGAGCCATCTAATTTTAATGACCATAAATCATATTTATGATTTAAGATAATAGAAGTACCATCTTTTGTCCATCCTGCTACACCATAAGGTGGTTTTTCATGAGGATAGGGATGTTCTAAATTCATAAAATTAACATCAGCAGATTTAGAGATATTGGTTAGTGTATTGTCTGCTAAGTTTATTATATGAATAGCTGTGTCTTTCTGTACAGCGTAGTAATTTCCTTCAGGAGAGTAGCCTAAAGGTCTTTTGATTAATTTAACTATAAGATCTCTTTTTCCAGTTTTTAAGTTAACACGATACAAATCTTCAGGAGATATACCCCAGTTTACATCATTAATGTAAGGTTTTGGATCGCTACCTACCCAATACTCTGAGTTTCTAGAGAACAATAAATTACGCATACTATCATCTGTAAGCCTAGTAAATACATTATTATTAAATTGGAATGATGCCCAATATGTAAAGTCTCGGTTGTCATTTTCCCTACTTCTCTGTACAGAATTAATAGTTTCATCATTCCAATGAAAAACATCAAGATTGGCAATAGTATCCTTATCCATCTTCATTTTTTCCTCTTGCTCTTTAATTCCAAACAAAACAAAACTTCCATCATTACTAAATTGCAAGCGTCCCTTCTCACTAATTACAAAGTTATTCGGGAAATTGGTTTTTTCATTCACATTTAAAGTTCTTTTAATTGGGTTTTGATGCACGTTAGAGACTGTTAAAAGCATATTGTCTCTTTGCGCTAACGTATCTATTGTTTTTCCTTTTAATACTGCAATTTGAGTGCCTTTATTACCCCAGTCTTCCTTTAGTATGTTAGCGTCGTCCCAAATAAGACTGCTATATGTTTTTCTATCACTGTCTAAATTTTGTAGTTTATTTTTATTAAGGTCGTATACATATAAACCGTTACCAACCATTTCAGCTGCATCAATAGTATATGCTAAGTGACTGGAGTTTTTATTAAATGCAAATTCGTAAACATTTCCAAAGTTTAAGCTAGCTAGCGTTGTTAAATCTACGACTATCAAATCTTGCCCTTTGTGTTCTGATTTATCACTTTCTGATTTTTCTAGAGATATCGCAAAATACTTTCCATCTTCAGAAAATGTCATCGACGTTGCTCTTTTAAAATGGATAGAATCACCAGTAATGAGATTTCTTAACTCAGCTGTTCTGAATACTTTTTTACTTGACTTTTTTAGCTCTTTAGTGGCTTTTATTGATGGCGAAATAAGGTATGCTGCCCATTTACTATTGCTAGAAAATGAGGGTGAACTTGCATGAGGGATACGATATGTAAAATCTGATGTTTTTGCACTTGTTTTTTTAACAAATAAAGTGTCATCACCTCCATTTGGTCTAAGACCATAAGTAAACCACTCGCCATTAGGTGAGATTTTTGATGATACAATACGTTTCCATTTGCTATAATCTTCTAATTGGAGTACTTTATCTTGGGCTGTACTTATAGTACTAAAGAAAACAGTAAATACTATGCTAATACATACGAAGTTTTGTTTCATGTTATTTTAGTTATTGGTTAGGTTGTTAAATTCTACATCATACTATTTCTATAAAGTATTAAGAACTAAATCTTAAAAACTAAGATAGTGTTTTTTGTATACTTGTAATTAGTCATATCCCCAGTCTACCAAATATTTTTACTCCGAAGTATCTTCGGTTACGTTTGTTGGCAAATTCATTTACAAAAAATTGAGGCTATTTTTTTTGATTTTATGGGAAGCACTCACAAAATTTCGCTTTGCATTGGGTATTGAAATATGAACCCATTTTAAGGTTTCGCTTGATTTTTCACTTATATGTAGCTCCACGTCTGAAGAATTTTATCAGCTTGGTTAGCGGTTTTCAATAGATAATTTAGTATTTGAGACATGTGCTTTTAGTTGTTTATTCTCTATCCGAAATTAATGTAAAGGTCAAAACTGATCCTTAAATTAATAAAAACATTTTGATAAACCGATTATAATAGCTTCTTGTAGTATTGCGATAGTATAATTATTTTTTAAAAACGCTGCGAAGCAAACCGCTTAATAGTTTAATGTCCCAAGTTCGTATTATTGTAATGAAATACAATGTTTCTGGGATATTTTACATAATGCAAGTATAGCTACATAGGTTAAACTTCTGTAGAATTTCTCCAGCGCGCCAACCTTCTTGATTATTGCTTCAGCCACTGGCTAAACCAATAATGCAAAATGTACTATAATGTTCTGCGTGGAGCCTGTCCTGAGCATAGTCGAAGGGTACCTTGAGCTTTGGGTACGGCATAAAAATGAAAGGTCTTGTAGACCTTTTGTTTTTCGATCGGGTTGCTGCGCCGGCAAAGTTGTTACTTCAGCTTCTTGAAAAAATTATACCAAAAGCTTTTTCTACCATGTTAATGAATTTGGTAGAAATTATGAGATACACTATAACAATAATACCCTTGCGAATAAACTCTATAGGGTTCACAAGCTCTTTTTTATCAAATAGGAGTTGCGAGTAAACACTTTTTATGCGACTAGCCTGTGGTAAGCAGAGCCGAACCATAGGAGGGAATTGACATCGACGAATGAGATGCATAAATACCATCAAATGACAGTAAGATTCTTGTGAATAAATATATGTGGATTGTAATTTCCTACAAATCGTACATTATTTCTTACTAGTAGTACATTAACGGCTGACTGTTTCACGAAATGTAATAACTTATACTCATAAGTCTCAATACCATACTTTTTTAAAAGTCATTATAGGATTTATTCATTTTCTTCTAAAATAAACCATATGAAAAATCAAAGCTCACTAAACGATATTTTCAGATTTGTACAATTAAGAGGTGGTAATATCTTAAAATCTTACCCAGTAAAGGTAACCGATACAATTCAGGCTGCTAAGAATAAAACCACCGAAGAAAAAATAGAATTGGCAAATACATACTTAAGCAATTTAAATTTTACTATTAAAAAATTAGGTTTAGGTACTGAAGTCAGAGCTGCATTAAATAACTATAGTAATAATACAAAATCTACTGTTGGTCAGTTTTACAATTCTGTTTTTCAAATGCTCACTTCAAATTATAATAATCTGGAAGAAGATTTTGAAAAAGACTTAAATATGCTCTCAGAGCTTGTTTATTTTTCAAATTACAGTTCTTATGAAAAATTGTCCGATACTAACTTGCAATTATATGTGATGTATCAAGTTCTTGAAAGAGCTAGGGTAAACAAACTATTTCAAAAGTTCCTTTTGCATAATATTAGGTTATTAGGTTTAAGCAAAGCTACTGAACCATTTATCAAATCTGTTGGTGTTGCTGATTTATTAGTTGTAAAACAGCATCTATTACGCTACGAGGAAACTGAAATTGCTCATATAGAAAACGTAATGAAAGGTGAAACGCGAAGTAGGGAACATCGTTTTTTAGACCGTTTTGAAGAAACACTTATCTATGAAAATGAAAAAAGTGTTGAAACTGAAAAAGAATCTGAGACAACCGAACGGTTTGAAATGAATCGTGAAACATCAAAAACAATACAAGAAGACCAAAAATTTAGCACAGATTTGTCTGTATCAGGAAAATATGGTCCAACAACGATAGCTGCAAATATGGCTTATAGCTTGGATACTTCTGAAACTACCGAAACAAAATCATCTTCTGAATATGCCAAGGACATTATGGATCGTTCCTTGGAAAAGGTAAATGAACGTATTCGCACAGAGCGAATAACCAAGATTATTAAGGAAAATGAAACCAAAGATTTACACTCGTTTACTAATGTGCTTATTGAAGGTGCAACTAATGAGCTAGAACAAATTAGCGGCATCTATCAATTTGTAGATAAAATTTACCAAGCCCAAGTATTCAACTATGGTCAGCGACAAATGTTTGATTTGATGATTCCAGAGCCTGCTTCATATTTGCGGTATTTGAACAATATAGGAGATAACATTACCAATAGTAGCCTAATCCAACCGCCAAAATTGGATATTCATTTCTATCAAATCGGATACAAATTAAAACAAGGTTATTATCAAGCTACGGGTGAAACATTTTTATTTGGCGATAAAAACCATTACTCAAATTATGTTTCCTTATATGAAGCTCAAGGCGTCAAATCACCACCAGAGGCTATGACTTTTTCCTTTTCGTATTCAAGACCTAAAGAAAATTCTGAACCAGATGCTATTCTCGGGGAAGGTGCTACCTATATGGCACCTCCAAAAAGTTTTGATATTGAAATTAAAGATGGTTATATCCCCAAAAAAATAAAATTAAGTGTTATTGGCTACACTGATAGGCATAAGGGCTTGAAATTTGATTTCTTGGTTGGCTCTTCATATTTTCAAATGATTTCTGGAAATGGAGTTGAAAACCTTCGAAATACCTATACAGCAGAAGATAAAGACCATGTTGCCTTTTCTGGGAAGTTTAATGAACCCAAAAATATTGAACTTCCTGATGATTTTATAGCAAATGCAAACAATAAATTATCAATTGGCTATTTTGCAAGGGAAACCAATAACCATATAATTAAGGGAGAAATAATCTGCGAGCCTTCTGAAGTTATTATTAGAGATTGGCAACAAGAAACTTATGATATTCTTCAAGCGGCTTATCAAGATCGGTTAATGGAATATGAAAATAAATTAGCACAATATAATGCGGATAGAAAAGCACAAGAAAGTTTTGAAAAGAATAACTATGGAGTACCACCAAGCAAACAAAAACAAATAATGTTAACAGAGCTTAAAAAACATGCTATATCGCTTTTTACAGATAATTTGTCGTTTTCTCCTGATGATGTTTCAAATGACACAACTAGATTTAATACAGATTTTCCAATAGTTGTTGATGATGCGGATGAAAAACCTCCAAAAATAGATCGAGTAAAAGCAAAGAAACAAGGTGATTTCATTCGTTTTTTTGAGCAGGCTTTTGAATGGTCACAAATGCAATATGCCTTATATCCTTATTTTTGGTCTAAACAGGAAAGTTGGGATAAAAAATTTAAATTAGATGACCCCAATTATGAATACCAGCAATTTTTGCAAGCGAGTGCCGCACGTTTGGTTTTACCAGTACGATTAGGATTTGAAGCTGTAGTTGCACACTATATGGAAACTGGCAATGTTTGGGGTGGAGAAGGGGTTCCGTCAATAGAAGACCCGCTTTACCTGTCCATTGTAGATGAAATTAGAGAGCAGTCTGGCAATACTGAACAAGAGCCTATTCCAGTTGGGAAGCCTTGGGAAGTGCGATTACCTACTAGTTTGATTAAGCTTAAAAAAGAAGACGGTTTGCCTAAGTGGAAAGAGAATCCTGTAGGAAGTTGGGTTTGGGAGAAAGATGTTACAGATTAAGCTTTTCAAATGGCTACACAAAGTTTTATAAATTATATAAATCAACTTGGTATTCTTTATAAGGAAATTTCTTCACATCAATTCCCAGGAAAAAGAATTAATTATTTATTGTTACCATTTGGTGGGATAGTCACATTAGCAGCAATTGATAGAGAATGGATAAATTTAGACCCAACATGGTCACGATCTTATGTTGTTTCCAGAGCTACAGTCCAATGGAATACCTATTCTGAAATTATAATTCACCTTGCTGATAATGGGAATCTAAGTGAAGCCCAAAGCATAGAATCCTTTTTTAGATCAAAGCTGCATCACCATCTAGAATTTAGGTATCCAAATTCTCCTTATCTAATTAATCAAATGGTTAGAGAACGTACATTGGGTTTATTAACAGTAACATCTTTTATTTATGATATTCATCAAATAGTTAGTAGTTGGGTTAGAGATCCACGACATATAACTACAACCGGTGACCGACAGCTACTAAGAGAAAGAAACATGAGTAGATTTATTACAGGATACTCAATTTGGCACCGTTCCATTCCGGAAGATTGGGAATCATTAGAATCTGAAACCAATATACCAAATGAAAATACTACTCCGATTAATGAAACTCAAGAAACTTTTGCAGCTGAAAATGTAAGAAATGATACTAGACACAATAGAACTGAAAGATTGGATCGAGATTTATTATTATTAGCGCACACTCGGTTTTCAGAAATTAGAGATGAATACTATCACCTTCAAAATAGTTTTAACTATACACAAGAATCTGCTGGACCTTATTTAATATTTAGTGTTAGACCTGGTGGGTTTCACGATTCATTAAATAGAACCCAAAAAGAAGCTATAAAGAGACTCGTTTTCAATGCACTTTCGGATGAAGCTCATCGTGTATTTGGTCAGCTCCGTGCTATTCATCGACAAGTATCTACGTCTTACGTAGGTTCTGATAGAATGAAACTTTTAAATAATTTAGCATACATATTTCCATTTTTCTCTAATGTAGCTCCTTATATTCCCCAAGACCCTGATAGACCTGTTGTTAAGTTTAGACCAAACTCCCTACCATGGCAAAATAATTCACATACCAGATTCAATATGCGATTGATACAAAACAGAAATAATGAAGCACAAAGGCGTGCTTTGGATTCTGCTTCAGTATCATTTAGAGAATTGAAATTAATTGTTTATGGTAAGTTTCCAGTAATATTCGTTCTACAAAAAAAATTAAATCTTGGCCAGATTGCAACAATTCTAGAACTTAGAAGATCGAATCCAGAAGAAGCGGAAAGACAATTGGAAACTATACTTAGAAATTACGTGTTCAGACCATTAAGAAATTCATTAGCATTAATTCGCCAAAAATTGAATTCAATATGGCGTCCAAATAGTATAGCAGAAATTGGGGACTTAAAATCAATTTCCTTCGTTACACAGTCTGCTTTGAAAAATCTACTTCAGCCTGTACTCGGAGAAAATTATTCGAACAGTCCATTGTACGAATATTGTTTGTATTTTATTGAAGATAGGGAGCCGTTTTGGACTAATGAAAATCGATTAACCGCCTTTTCTTTAGGTATAGGGATTACCATTGGAACTGTATTTCCCACTACAATTTTAGCTATTTTGGTAGAGGGCATTATTGCATTAGGAATTGATCTTTTATTACTCATAGAAAATAATCAGAGGAATGAATTAAATAGTTTTGCTGTCATTGATCAGCAATTAGCAATAGCTGAAGTATTTGATCTTAGAGAGCAATCTATATTTATATTATTTGGGCATGTAATAGGTTTCGGGATTTCAACAAGACTTGCAAGAAACGCTAACATCTCAAGAAGTAATCCAAATGTTTTGCAGAATGCTATACCTGACGTTCCAATCGCTAGATTAACAAATAGAAGGATTGAAATAGAATTGTATGATGAGATAATTAGAAGAATCAGTCCATTATTTGGTAGTCAAAACCTCACAGATCTTATAACACGTTTATTCCAATCATCATCTAGAAGGGGGAAATTACGAGAATTGTTTGGGCTTGTAAGTGACAACGTTTTAACTACATTGAGACAGTTGGATGGAGTTGAGCGGCTTGCCTATTTAAATAATAGAGCACATTCTATTAAGGGCTATGTGCAAGAGGCATTACGAACTGAAATGCCTTGGTTTGATCTAGTTAGAAGAGCAGCATTTGCTAAAGTGGCAAGAGTGAATATTGCTATCGCAGATTCAGGATTAGAACTTAGTGAGCCTATATTTACCCATTTAGTTTCTGGTAATGGTAGACAACTCACAGATGGAATACTATACTCTACATTTCAAATGGAAGATGGTAGAACAGGAATCGTTATATTATCAATTTTCGAATCTAAATCTAGTTATAATTGGACTGACTGGGTAGATCATAATCTAGATGGTTTAACACAATTGACTAAAGATTTAAGCAGATTTATCGATATTGAAGAGGCTATTACTATCAATGGACAAAATTATACTATTTTGGAGGACTTATTTTTAATCAGACAGTTAGACTCAATTGGACCTAGAAATTTTGAACCAGTTCAATTTATTTTAAGTATTCCTTCAGAAGAATATCATTTAGTGAATACAAGAAATCTATTAACCAGAGTTAGAACAGTTTTGAGAAATGATTTAAGAACATGGTATGATGATGCTCTCGAAGAAGATGGGGTTGAAATATTTGACTGGATTCAAGATGTAGCTCAAATTCCTACGTTATTTGAGAACCCATTATCAAATGATGTAGCTTACGAAGTCGCTTATGCTCTCTTAGAGTATTTAGAATAAATTAAGTATTATCTATGGGTCGCTTTAATAGGTTTTATGCCAAATACTGAACCTTTCACATTGTTGATTTTTTTGATAACCGTAGTTAAAACTCATAATTTCATTTATAAATATTACGTATAATTGAAGTTCTAAATATAATAAGTGCTTAGAAATTTATATTTACTCACATCTTTATTTATTTGCAGAAACTTCAAATGTTTTTGTGAATCTCCTAAAAAGTCGATTTATTAAAATTTATGCTCTTGTGGCAATCCACGAGAAATGTAGCGCATTTACGAACTCGTCTAAAACAATATTAAAGACGTGAGTAATCGTCTAAAATTTTTTGTTACGTGCATTTTACCGAATAAGAGATTTATAATAAGAGCAAAAAGGTTAGCTTTTATTTTGGCGTTGGCAAGCGTTGGATAATTATTCACTGATTATTCTAACGAAGCCATAATTACCTTTGACATAATATCTGCCGATATAAAACACTTACGTGTTGTTATATCTGATATTATATCAAATATCGCCCAAAGGCGCTATTCGCTAATTGTTATCATTTGTTCTATAATTTATATTATGTAAAATAGAATTATTGAAAAGGTCCTGTTGGTATTATACTTTTACATCAATCAACAACTAGCAACCAACAACATGTAACTTAGCTATTTCGTTGTCCCCAAGCCTCAAACACTTTTACCGCTTTCTTTTGAGCGAGTTGTACAAATTGAATGTTACGGTCTTTCATGTCCCTATCTAGCTCGTCATAGATAAACTGATCGTCAAAATTATAGGCAGCAGCGTCTTTGCGGCTACACCCATAATAAACCATTTTAGCTTGAGACCAATAAATGGCTCCCAAACACATGGGGCAAGGTTCACATGAGGTATAAATGATACAATCTCTTAATTCAAAGTTATTGAGCTTTTCGCAGGCTTTACGCATCGCCACAATTTCTGCGTGTGCTGTGGGATCATTCATAGTAGTTACTTGGTTATAGGCTTCTGCAATGATTTCATCATCTTTTACGACCACGGCACCGAAAGGTCTTCCTGCATCGGCATTCATACCTTCAGCCGCCAATGCGATAGCTCTTTCCATATAAAACTCGTTTGTTTCTTTCATATTTTAATAGTTTGCATTTTTTATCCTAGTATTGTCAAAAAAAACTTTTCACCATGAGTACTGTTTACTACAAAGTGCTCATAACTATTTTTTGAGTTCTTGAGGATGTTTAAAGATGAGCCCTACTTTTCGTTCTTAAGAGCAGTTACATTGCCTTGATATCGAATTCCTCTGCGCTGTGAACTGAAGATATTTATTTGCGCGGTAGTGTTGGGAAAAAAATCTATATTCACATTAAAGACTTCGGTAGTATTACCACTGATGGTAAATTCCATACTGTAGCGCTGCTTTTGTTCGTCTTTTTTAAGGCTATAGGTTTCCGGAATTCCGTTAAACTCAATACCATTATCTGAACCATACCCACCGCCCATTTGTCGTTCTCCATAATAAGGCAAAAAGGCAGAGATGCTGTCCCCTTCTACTTTTAAAAAATTAGGATTTCCAATTAAATTAATAGCATTGGCCGTATTTCCAACACCCAATATCCCTGTATTCGAAAGGGCTGCCATACTCGCTGTAGCATTTGGGTACGCCCAGTCAGCGCTAATGCTAAAGTTTTTAATGGCTAGTAATTGGTCTAAAGCGCTACTTTCAGCACTTGGCGCTATTGTCTTTTGGGTGCTTCCACAAGCGATAAGTAAAAATAAGCTTGCTATAAAAAGGTTTTTCATGGATTTTTTTTCTAAATAAGTATCAAAATTTATACCGTAAATTACGAATCGCTATGGCTTAAACAGCAGTATTCTTTAATCTCTTTATGCAGTTGCTCTATCCTTTTAATTTGGGCTTTAATACCCATCCTAAGTTCGTTAGCATCCGTTTGTTTTTGATGCAGCTGTTGCTTAAGGCTACTATTTCCCTGCAATAGTTGTTTAAACTTTTCTTTAAGTACACTTTTCAACTCAAATAATTCTCTTGTTTTTGGTTCATAACAATAACTATTGAGCAGAATGGTACTCTGAATTAGATCGTTCGTAGACCGTTCTAACTGAATAAGATACGCGTTGCTTTCTCGTAATGGTTTTTGACGTCCCGAAATTTGTTCTGTATGTTCCATATCCATTAGGTTTTAAAGTCTCCCATTAAGGTACGAATTTTACTTCAATCTCGCTGTAATTTAACATGCTATTTAACGCTTTCTAATGTCAAGATTCCCAAAAAAATGTGGTATATTTAATTTTCTACTTTAAGGAAGTAATCAAAGTATCATTTTTTAAAATAATAATATATGAATATCAATTATGAGTACGACGATGTTAAAGCGAGTGAACGTCTAGAAATTTTCACCGGTAAAAAGTTGAGCAAGCTTTTTGATAAGTTTGATAACATTATCCGAGCTGATGTATTTTTTAAAACGGAAAACACCTCTAGCCCTGATACGGGAATGATTTGTAATATTCGCTTGAGTATTCCTGGACCTCGTTTGTTTGCAGAATCAAGTAATGGTAATTTTGAAGCCTCGATCATGCAATCTGTTGATGACTTAGAACGTCAGCTTAAAAAGCGTAAAGACAAGCTAAGTAGAGTTAAGTAATACTAGTATTCACCTCTAAAAAAAAGCCCAAGCTGTAATCACAGTTTGGGCTTTTTTTTAGATGAACATGGAAAGCGCGTTGTACGCTTGGTTTTAATTCGCTTTATTTTTTTACAATTGGCAGGCGTATTTCTGAGGCTTGCTTTTTACTATGGTGAATTTTATTATGGGCAATGACACCCTCTTTCTCATTGTAATTATCACCTCCCGTATTGAGGTTTCTTGCAAATCTTGGAAAGTTACTACTCGATATTTCAATACGAATGCTGTGCCCTTCTTTAAAGTAATTACTAGTAGACATTGGGGTTAAATTAACCTCATAGACCATACCTTTTTCCATAAACACTTCTTTATCATAGCCTTCTCTATAGCGCACTCGTTGTATGGTTTCATCTAAATTATAGGCACGACCGTCTGGGTATACATCAATTAATTTAATGGTAAAATCCGTGTCTTTCACATCCGATGAAACAAAAAGCTTTGTTTCTATAAAGCCTGAAACTTCTACTCCTTCTTTCAAGGGAGCCGTGGTATATACCAAAATATCTTCTCTCTGTTCCATTTGCTGTTGATCAAAGGCACCTCCTTGAACAGCATTACCCGTGCAACATACATTACCGCCGTACGACATCACAGGATTCATGGGATCATAGGTAAAGCTGTCAGGCATATCTGATTTAGGTGGTTTTGTACTTAAAACTCCATCACCGTTTAAGCTATTGGCATTGCCACCGCTAGACAAATAATAGCTGGTCATTTTAGCATTTTTTGGAGGCCATTCTTCTGAAGATTGCCAAGTATTGCTCCCCATCGTATAGTATTGTACTCTGGGTGTTTTTTCCTTAAAATCGTTAGACGCATCTTTCAACCATAAATCAAACCAGGCCATAATTTGCTCTTCGTAATTTAAACGGGCGTCACCAACACTGCGCTCGCCTACCACCGTATCTTCTGTAGCTCTGGTATAAGCACAATGTAAGGTGGGAGCGATTACTAAATACTGATTATCGCGGATCATCGCTTCTTTCGCATTTTCACGAACATGATTGAATAAGGCGATATTAGGACTAATAGAAACGTCATACCACGAAGCAAACCAAAAACTTGGTACGCTAAAATCCATGGTATCATGATAGAGTCCGCCTTCAAACCAGGCAGGATCATTTGGTTTGCGCGTTACCATTTTATCAAAAATTTCCTTTTTTCCGTTGATGTTTTTTAAAATATCTTGAATAGGTAAATGCGATAAAGCCTCGAGCATATCTACAGGTGGATTTTCAGGACCCAGGTCATAAAATCTAGAAATTCGGATTAAATCTTCTTGGGTTGCTCCAGCAGGAATTCGCGGTTTAAATTTATCGTGTTCTACCCCGTACAGCCAAGAGAAAAATAAGAGTTGCTCTGCTCCTCCTCGGTACCAATTTCCTTGTTCTTGAAACTTACCTACGGTGCCCACCCCGGCACCAAAACCTTGTGGTACCATAGCGGCATGCGAGGGGTGATCAAGGGCAGCCACTGCCATTTGCCATTCTGCGGTTGAAGAGCAGCCTAAGGTACCTATTTTTCCATTAGACCAACTTTGTTCTTTCATCCAGGTAAAGGCGTCATAGCCATCGGTGAGTGGCGTTCCCAGGATATCCCACTCCCCTTCTGAAAAATAACGACCACGCTCATTTTGAACCACATAGGCATAGCCCTTTTCTACCATTTTATAGGCTGTTTCTAAGGTTCTTGTACTTTCCTTACCGTTTTGCCAAGTATTAAAATTATACGGCGTTCTCGAAAAAATAATAGGTACTGGACCTCCTGTTTTAGGACGATAAATATCGGTTGCCAATCGCACACCGTCGCGCATCGGCATCATTACTTTTTGATCAACAACAGCTATTTCTTCTAGCTTTTTTAAAATCTCCGATTGTGCATTTAGTGTAGTTCCTAGGCTCCCTAAAAAGATAAGTAGCACTAGTAAGAGTGATGTTTTGTTTTTCATCTGGTTTTTGTTTTAAGGTGTATTGATGTATTGATTTTAAATGTACTAAAATTATCCTGAAGCCTACTTATTTTATTTAAATAATGGCGGGAATGAGGGAAGATTAGGTTTTAAAAAAATAATGGCATTTGATTATTATGGATTCTGAAATGATGAGTACATTTACATCTTTAAAAAGTAGCTTATGATCGTTTGGATATTATTTTTGGCTCTTATTATTTTTTTTCTAGCGCTAGACCTAGGCGTTTTTAATAAAGAAGATCATATCATTAAATCGAAGGAAGCGGGCATCTGGACGGCAGTCTGGGTTACGGTTGCTTTGAGTTTTAGTGGTGTTATTTATTGGTTGTTTACGGAAGGTCTTATAGCTAATTCAACTGGCTTAACTCCTGACAGTGCTGTTTTAAAATATATTACGGGATACTTAATCGAATTATCCTTGAGCATTGACAATGTGTTTGTGATCGCTGTTATATTTTCGACCTTTAAAATTCCGCCTATTTACCAACACCGGGTTTTATTTTGGGGAATTTTGGGAGCTATTGTATTCCGTGCATTAATGATATTTTTTGGCGTGGCATTAATTACCCGTTTTGATTGGATTATTTATGTTTTCGGTGTTTTTCTTTTATATACCGCTTTTAAAATGCTTAAGGGTGATGATCACGAGTTTGATCCTAAAAATTCTTTTGTCTTTAGACAAATAAAAAAAATATATCCGATCACCTCTCAATTAAACGGACATGATTTTTTTGTAAAACGGATGGGATTAAATGCGGCTACACCACTTTTTGTAGCTTTAGTCGTGATTGAGTTGACCGATATTTTATTCGCTTTAGACAGTATTCCCGCTATTTTAGCCATTACCGCAGACCCCTTTATTGTTTTTACCTCTAATATCTTTGCAATTCTAGGCCTGCGATCTATGTATTTCCTGATTTCAAGAATGTTACAGAAATTCCGTTTTATCAATTATAGCCTTGTGGTGATATTGGCCTACGTAGGTTTAAAAATGTTATTTTCACATCAAATTGAAATACCAGAATGGCTGTCCTTGACCGTAATTGCAGCATCCTTATTAGGAGGTGTATTGGCTTCGGTACTCATTAAAGAAAAAGAAGAAACTGAACCTAAGAATACCACGGAAGAATAATTAAAGCTTAGCTTTTAATTTTGTATCAATAATCTCTAAGGCATCCTTAACCGTTTGCATTTGGTCCATATCGGCATTTTCAAGCATAATATCAAAAGCGTCTTCAACATCTAAAACAATGTCGACGAGATTGGCAGAATTGATATTTAATTCATTGATAAAATGACTTTCGATGCTTATGTCATCTACGGAAACATCTTCTGGTAGGTATATTTTTACGATAGCCTTTAATTTTTGGTAACGTTCTTCTGTATTCATTTTTTTATTCCATTTTTTAATTAACACTAATTGCTTGCAAAGCGAAGCAATCTGATGAGTACCGGGTAAATTTCATCAAATTTACGAGCCTCTACCTATCAATTTTTCTTTCGACTTTCGACATTAGGACTCAAACCGCTTAAAAATAACGCAAGCATTTACATCACCAAAACCAAAACTTGCTTTTGCAATGATATTGGGTTGGTAGGCTATAGTTTCTCTCGGTATTTTCGTAGGATGCACGATAGCCTCAATTTCAGGGTTTAAATCGTCACAATTCGTATTTTTAAAAACAAGCCCTTCTTTAAATTGAAGAATACTGGCTACCGCTTCAATACTCCCTGCTGCTGCTAAACAATGTCCGACTGTTCCTTTAAATGAATTCATATAAGGAAAATCAAGCTGTTCGCGTTCCAAAGCTTTACTCCAATTCTCAATTTCTAATCCGTCTTTACTCGTGGCCGTTAAATGTCCGTTGACCACATCAATATCATTTTTGGTAATTTGCGCATCTGCGACGGCCTCGGTAATGCAACGTTGCACAGCTTCACTATTAGGTGCTGTCATGGTACCTTCACCACGTTGACCTCCACTATTTATAGCACCGCCCAGTACTTCGGCATAAATGGTAGCTCCTCTGTCTAAAGCACTTTGCAAAGATTCTAAGACCAGAGCTCCAGCTCCACTTCCCGGTACAAAGCCACAAGCAGATGCACTCATAGGCCTGCTTGCCTGCGTGGGATTGTCATTATAGGCCCTCGGTAAAATGCGCATGGCATCAAAACCACCCCATACATACGGACCACTGTCACTACAGCTACCGGTTAATATTCTGGTAGCTTTTCCGTGTTTAATGCGCTCATAAGCCATTAAAATACCTTCAGTACCTGTAGTGCAGGCCGAAGAATTTGTCGTCACTTGATTTCCACAGCCTAAGATACCCCCCAAATAAGCGCTTATACCGCTCGCCATGGTTTGCATCACCGAGGTACTTCCTAGTCGGCGTGTATTTTTGGCATCAATTAAATGTATAGCCTCCCGAAACTGATCTACCCCTAAAATTCCGGTACCAAATATAATTCCGTTTTCCCATGCGGGTTGTGCTTTATTTTCTATAGGTAACTGCGCATCTTTCCAAGCATCAACACCGGCAATAACGCCATACATAATGCCTGTAGCCTTCAGTCCACGCAATTGTAAGGGTGTAAAATAGTGTGCTAATAATTCTTTGGTAATTGCAGGCTCCCCTCCTATTTGACAGCCGAATTCTAAAGCTGCCAAGTTTTCATGAAAGCGAATGCCACTGATTCCGTTTTTCAACGCATGAGTAAAACTAGCAATATCTACCCCATTTGGAGCGCAAATACCCAATCCGGTTATCACAACGCGATTATTCATTTTCTGTAGCTTTAAACATACCTGATATCGTACCTTTGCATACTAACTTATGCTCGGCGTTATACATCTTGACGAAGCATTTTAATTTTTGAAAACGGAAATATTTTTTCTCTGAAATCACTCGGACTTCCTCATTGGGAAAAACAGGTAAATAGAATTCCATTTCTGAGCTTGTTAAGGCAATTTTAATTTTTGTATTATCTAAAGTATTACTTGAAATAAGTAAGTGTATTCCCAAGCAAACCAAACCAATTTGAGCACAACATTCTGTTAACAAAACCCCAGGTGTTACCGGGTAATTTTTAAAATGGCCTTTGTAATAGTCGGCATCTTTAAGAAAAGTATAAGAACCTTCAACGCTATTTTCATCTACATGACGTAGTTGGTCTACAAATAAAAACGGACTAGAATAGGGCAAATGTTGTAGGATATGTAGATACTTCATATTAGCGTAAACTTTCACCCCCATCTACTTTTACAATAGTTCCTGTAATCCATTTGGCTTCGTCTCTAGTAAGCAAATACACTACATTGGCAATATCTTCGGGTTGCGTTAATCGTTTATTCGGATTTCTTTTTATGGCATTTTCCTTGATGAGCTCACTTCCAGGAATCATTTTAAAAGACGCCGTTTCTGTTACTCCGGCTTGAATGCAATTGGCTTTTATTCCGATAGGAGCAAATTCTAAAGCCATGTTTCTTATAATCGCTTCTAGGGCGACTTTTGCAGCTGATACAGCGGCATAATTCGGAATTGCTTTCGTATTTCCTTCGCTTGTAAACGCAATAATCCGCGTATCCTCTGCTAATAAATTTTGCTGCACTAAGCTGTTCGTCCAATCGTACACACTGATCGCCATAGCTTCTAAGGTCAATTGAAAATCTTGATGCGCTAATGTTTTTTCAGTAGTTGAAAACATTGGTTTTAGGTTTCCTTTGGCAATACTATGTACTAAAACATCAATCTTATCGGTACCCATCCATGTTTTAATATCGTTAATAATTTCAGCTCTTTTCACGGCATTGGTCGCATCTATATTGTAACTTTTTAAAAGAACTCCGTTTTCTTTTATGGCTTCAAAGGCTTTATCAATCTCAGCTAATTCACTGCGCCGATCGCGATGAATAAGGATGCAATTAAATTGATGTTGCGCTAATTTCTTAGCAGTAGCTAAGCCTAAACCACTACTACCCCCAAGAATTAAAGTCCATTTATTTTTTAACATGTTATTTACGTATTGTGTACAAAGTATTAAGAATGAATACCAATATTTAGTTCAAGTTTACACTACGACTTTGCTCAGTGCGAGAGTTCAAGTTCAAAAACACCAAATTTATAAATTTTTAAATCAAATACTTATGAGGTTTGCCTATTCCTATTATTCATGGCAAACAATTTTAACATTAAAAAAACTACCATTCTAATAAAACCCGCTGCGCAGAAAAACCAGGTCCAAAACTTAACATGATCCCTTGCGCACCTTTTTCAAGATTTCTATCTAAAAATCGCTCTAATACATATAGCACCGTAACACTACTCATATTGCCGTACAAGCGAAGTACCTCTCGGGTATCATCGATGTTTTTTCCTAAAGCGCCAAACAGCTCTTCTACGGTTTGTACAATTTTGCGTCCGCCTGGATGAAAAATTAAATGCTCCACTTTTTCAATACTGCTGTGGTGTTTTGCTAAAAAAGGGTGTATAATTTTTGGAAAATGCTCCGCTATCGTAGCAGGTACGGCAGGATCTAAAATCATTTTTAGTCCTTCATTAGTTAAATCGAAACCCATCATTTGAGTAGCGTCTTTAAAATGATACATGCCCTCACCAATGATTTTAGGGCCCGTTGCATCTTCTTCGGAAGATAATAATACACAGGCAGCACCATCACCGAAAATGGCAGCACTTACCATATTTGCCATGGAGTAATCCTCTAACTGGAAGGTGGCAGTGGGACTCTCGACTGCAATCACGGCAGCCCTTTTGTTGGGATTCGCTTTTAAAAAATTCTTTGCGTAGATGATGCCCGATACACCTGCGGCACAACCCATCTCTGTTACAGGAAGCCTAACAATATCCTCTCGTAAATCTAAGTCATTAATGATGTAGGCATCTAAAGACGGAATCATGATTCCTGTACAACTCACCGTGATGATGTAATCTATAGAGTCTGCCTTCCAATTCGATTTTTTCAGGGCATTTTTTAAAACCTGAACGCCTAACTTTTTAACTTCGCGCGCATAAATGGCGTTCTTTTCCTCGAAAGAGCTTGCCGTAAAAACTTCTTCGGGTTTCATAATACTAAATCGCTTATCTACAGCAGCACCTTCAAATATTTTTAATACTTTTCGTCGAAATCGCTCGTCTTGATTCTGAAGCCAAAATTCGACTAGGGGTAAAATAGCTGCTGTTTCACGACTGTATTCAGGCAGTTGTTTGGCAACGGTTACAATTTTTACGTCATTCATGCATTTTCTTTTATGAGATTCGGTTTTAAAATCCAAACGTATCTAAAGGCCCATTTCCAAGCTATGGTATGGGTGGTACCCTGTATTTTTTCGGAATAGCCCTGTAGTTCTTTTTTAATAAAAGCCCTACGGATAGAAATTAAACCATCAATTTTTGCAATTTTTGTTTTGATAAAAATACTACTAAAGAAGTGAAAAAGATAGTACGCTAGCCGACTTCTTTGTAAATCATTGATAACGACGGCATACCGAGCAAGTTGGGTAAACTTTTTTAAAAATACCAGCACTTGTTCATCTGTAAAATGATGCATGGTGAGGGTATTTATTAAAATATCACAGTGAAAAGTATGGCTGTCAATTTTTAAAATGTCTTGATTTAAATACCTAATTTCTGGAAAATCTTTTGACATTTCTTGCGCAATGTGTAGGGCGTTTGTATTTAAATCGATGCCAATAAAGTTTCCTTTGATCTTTTGGCTTCTAAAATAAGCAGCAACTTCACGAAGCATATTCCCATCGCCGCAGCCCATATCTACAATAGTGTATTGTTCTTGTGGGTGGTCTTGAAGTATCTTTTTTAAAGCATTAATGGTAATGGCATTACCGCCTAAAAGTTGATTTACACGATTAATATCTTGAAAAACGGCTTTTAAGGAAGCAATGGGCTCATCAAAACTATCCATTAATTCTGGCTGGTAACTTCTTTTGGAAAGATCTCTTAGCATTTTATCGGTTTTCCATGGGTTTGTTTAATTAAAAAACGCAGTAGGTTGGGTGATTTAGAAACAATCCCCATGACAAGGTTGGCAAGGGTATCATGGAGTAAAATCCATTGTAGTTTTCTGCCGATCCATAAGCGATAACCAAAGGCATTCTTCCATTGTTTTTTATAGGCTAATTCTAAGGCATCACGATCCATGGTGGGATCCTCAAAATACGAACACAGTAATTCACTAGCTATTTTTGCACTATGGATGGCCATAGCCATACCATTGCCGCAAAGTGGATGAATTAAACCTGCAGTATCCCCACACATCAATACATGATTGGTGACGGCTTGTTTTTTTTCAAATGATATTTGAGCGATGCTCAACGGTTGTTCAAACATTGGCGTAGCTTCTGTCAAGAAATTTTTTAAAAATGGATTTTCTGAAACTATCGAATGATTAAACCTTTCAATATCCTTAAGCTCTTTAAAAGTTTCATAATGAACTAAATAACAGAAATTAACGGCCCCAGTTTCGGTTTTAGATAAACCCCCATAACCTCCTTTAAAATTATGAAGTGCTACCACATTATCCTGAAAATTTGGATGCTGGTAATGCGCTTTTACGCCTAGCCATGACGACTTTTTTGCCATAAAATTACGTTGTAGCTTTTTATCTAAATTAGATCGTTTTCCGTAAGCACCGATCGCTGTTTTAGCATAAACCAAGCGGCCGGAATCGGTCTCAATTTCAAAGCTATCTTCTTTAAATACGACAGACCTAACCGCTTCAAAAACAAAAGTGACCTTTAAATCCACTGCTTTTTTATAGAGGATTTCATCCAAAGTAAAACGACTGATGCCAAATCCGCCTAAAGGCAGTTTTGTGGCGATAGCATTTCCTTTTTGGGTTGAAAAGTGTAAGGTGTCGATGTTAACGGCGTTTTCAATAGCGATATCTAGACGCTTTAAATAAGGAATAATTTCGTTGGAAACATACTCTCCACAAACTTTGTGATGTGGATAGGCCTGTTTTTCAAAAACGATAACACGTTTATTTTTCTGCGTTAAATGAATGGCAGCGGTGAGTCCGGCTAATCCACCACCAATAATACCTGTGTCATACATCATTTTAAAACATTGTTATCCCTTGAAGAACTTAGGCTTCTTGTGCTTGATCCCGTGCTGTTGCTACTATGGGATTAAATTTGCCTACTATCAAAAAACATACTTGTTCAGGACTTAAATTTTAAGTAGTATTTTTTTAAAGCTTTAATAAACTTCAGTCTTAATTAGCTTCAACATATAATAACTCCATCAAAATAAGCCTATAAAAAATACGTCAAAGATTTTTTTGAGAAAAATTTTTCTTAAAGTGAAGATACCTATTTATAAAAACAAATCCCAACATGAATGTTGGGATTTGTGTATTTATTTTTAAGAGTGTACTCTATTATTGTGTTTTTTGAATCGCCTCTTGTTTTAAATTTTCATCGGCAACAATGACCATCTCTACCCTACGATTTTTTGCCTTGCCTTCAGCAGTACTATTGTCTGATTTTGGTTGTGCTTCTCCGTACCACTTTGTGGTTAATCTACTGCTAGAAACTCCGTTTTTAACCAAATAATTAGTAACTGATTCTGCTCTTTGTTTGGATAAAGTCATGTTATAGGCATCTGCTCCTGCACTATCTGTATGTCCTTCTACTAAAATATTAGTATTTGGATATTCATTTAAAACTCCTATTAAGCGATCTAAAGTATTCGCTGAAGTACCTTTTACATCAGATTTATTGGTGTCAAAATACACCCCAGCATCTTCATTGAAAACAACATTGATCCCTTCACCAACTCTAGTTACTTCTGCTCCAGGTATTTCTTCCTCTATTCGCTGTGCTTGTTTATCCATTCGATTGCCAATATAGCCACCTGCAGCGCCACCAACTACAGCACCTATAATCGCGCCCAGAGCTGTATTGTTTCCACTTCCTACATTATTACCGATAATGCCACCAATTACAGCACCACCACCTGCGCCTATAGCTCCACCTTTTTGGGTGTTATTTGCATTTTTTACAGCGTTACATCCTACTACAAGACTTAAGGTCATGATGATTGTTGCTAATTTTACTCCTATATTTTTCATCCTTTATTTTATTTATTTTAGGCATCCAGCATTACGCTTTTGGCTTTTATTATTTTTATCCTTTGTTTTTACTTCTTTTGTACTTAAAAAGCATCACTTTTTAGAAAATTCATAAATCACTGACACTGGAGCGCCATTCGCAGTCACCTTTGATGCTAACACCATAGTTGATGCGTTCAGTGTATTTATGGTTAACCGATAACCAAATCCGCCAGAAATATCTTTTCTGTTTTCATCAATCATTTTAAATTGAAGTTCATTGGTACCATAATCATTGGTGATAATAGACCAGCGAATAAATCGATCCCCACTTTGGCACAAACTAGAGGGGGCTATGGTATAGCGACCTGTATTGTTGTTGTCTCTAAAAAACCAATTGCTGCCTTCGAAACAGATATCTTGCGCATCATTGAAAAGAACAGATTTGAATGTGCCAGGTTGATCGGCGAAACTTACATTATTCAAAATCCATGTACCACTGAGCAAATTACCTTGTTCTCTCGCCAATTTAGAGGCGCCACAACTGCTTAAAAATAGGCCTACGACTACACTTAAAATTAATACTTTCTTCATATGATTGTTGTTTATTTAATTGGATATACGTTCAAAACTTACTTTCGACTACGAAACGAATGTTAAAACGCTGTTAATACCGCGCAAGGTAAATATAAGGCAGCTGACTTTATGCTTTGATAAGGTAAATTTTTACTCCTATTGCTAATACGCCAACAGCTCTAGGAGTTCTTTTTCAAAGCGGCCTTTGGGCAGGTAATTATTTTCCAATTTTTTAGCAAACGGAATGGGTGTTTCTAAACTGGCTACGCGTTTTACAGGAGCATCTAAAAACTCAAAACAGTTTTCCATGACAAGTGCGGCTATATCACTCCCAATACTACCAAAAAGACTGTCTTCTTGAAGGATGAGCAATCGATTTGTTTTTTTAACGGAGCTATAGATAGCCTCCAAATCTAAAGGTTGTAGGGTTCTTAAATCAAGCAGGTCTGCTTTAATCGTTGGATGTTTGTCTAAAACTTCTAAAGCCCAATGAACGCCTGCTCCATACGATACAATAGTGATGTCGTCGCCTTCCCTAAGGCTGGCCGCTTTTCCAAACGGGATGGTGTAGTAGGCCTCTGGGACCTCTTGATATAAACTACGGTAAAGGGCTTTGTGTTCAAAAAACAATACAGGGTTGGGATCATTAATAGCCGTAATTAAAAGTCCCTTGGCATCATAAGGAAATGCAGGATATACAACTTTTAAACCTGGTGTTTTGGTAAACCAAGCTTCATTGGTTTGCGAGTGAAAAGGACCTGCTCCTACCCCTGCCCCACAAGGCATGCGAACCACCACATCGGCATTTTCATTCCATCGGTAGTGCGATTTTGCTAAATAATTGACTATTGGGTTAAATCCGCTACTCACAAAATCTGCAAATTGCATTTCAACCATAGCTTTCATCCCATTAATAGACAAACCCATAGCTGCAGAAACAATAGCAGATTCGCATATAGGCGTATTTCGGACCCTTTCCTTGCCAAAATCGAGAATAAAGGATTCTGTAATCTTGAAAACACCGCCGTAATCGGCAATGTCTTGTCCCATTAACACGAGGTTTTCATGTTTTTCCATCGACTGTTTTAATCCTTCCGAGATGGCATCAACAAACCGGATGTTTTTAGTCTTTGAAGTAGGTAAAATTTCTTCAAAGTTAAAAGGCTTATACACATCGTTCAACTCGATTTCAGTGGAACTAGAAACTTCTTCTTCAGAAAAGGCTAGCTGTAAATTCGCATCAATTTCGGTCTGAATTTCAGCCTTAAAGTTTTTTATATCGTTTTGAGTGATAAGATTTTCTTTTAATAGGTAGGCTTCGTAATTACGAATAGGATCTTTTTCCTCCCAAGTATCTAACAATTCTTGCGGCACATATTTTGTACCACTGGCTTCTTCATGGCCGCGCATCCTAAAGGTTTTAAATTCTAACAGCACAGGCCTAGGATTTTCTCTCAAATCAGTGCAAATAGCATTTATTTTAGTGTAGACTTCTAAAATATTATTACCATCAATAATATGCGATTCCATCCCGTAACCAATTCCTTTATCCGCTAGATTTTTACATTTAAACTGCTCATGGGTGGGTGTAGAAAGTCCGTACCCATTGTTCTCAATACAAAAAAGCACAGGCAAATTCCATACAGCAGCAAGGTTTAGCGCCTCGTGAAAATCACCCTCACTGGTGGCACCTTCACCCGTAAACACAGCAGTTACCTGTTTTCGCTGCTGTAATTTATCAGCCAAGGCTATACCGTCAGCAACCCCTAATTGCGGGCCTAAATGCGAGATCATGCCGATAATATTAAATTCTTGAGTGCCAAAATGAAAACTACGATCCCTACCTTTAGTAAAGCCACCTAATTTACCTTGCCATTGAGAAAATAAGCGGTGTAAGGGAATATTACGGCTGGTAAAAACACCTAAATTGCGGTGCATGGGTAAAATATATTCTGAGCTATGCAATGCTGCAGTTACGCCAACAGAAATAGCCTCTTGCCCTATGCCACTGAACCATTTTGATATTCTACCCTGCCGAAGAAGTATCAACATTTTCTCTTCAATCATTCTTGGTTTTAGCAGCTGTTGGTACAGCGCTAGTTTTTGATTGTCAGTAACAGCAAAGCTTTTGTACTCCATAGGTATTGAAAAATTAAACGCTAAATACTGGTATAAATGTAACAAAAAAACCTCCTAAAGAAAACATTCTTAACAATACTATTTTAACTTCTATATTTTAATTAAATTTGATTCAAAATTTGGTGATTATGAGTTATGTTCCGAGTGTTGATTTACAGGATTTTGTTTCTGGAGACCCAAAAAGAAAAGAAAAATTTATAAAAGAAATTGGCAGTGCTTTTGAAGACATAGGCTTTGTAGCCTTAAGTGGTCATTTTTTACCCCAGCAGTTGGTCGATGATTTATATGCTGAAATAAAAAACTTTTTTCAATTGCCTCAAGACGTAAAGGATAGTTATGAAATTGAAGGTATTGGCGGACAACGCGGGTATACCTCTTTTGGCAAAGAACATGCTAAAGGCAAAAAAGAAGGCGATTTAAAGGAGTTTTGGCATTTTGGACAATATGTAGAAAACGATGAAAAATTAGCCGAAGAATATCCCGATAATGTGCAAGTGAATGAATTGCCTGCTTTTAATACTATTGGAGAAGAAACCTATAAAATGCTCGAAAAAACAGCGAAGTATGTGCTGAGAGCTTTGGCCATACATCTAAATTTAGATGAAACGTATTTTGATGACTACATTAAAAATGGGAATTCTATTTTAAGACCTATTCACTATCCACCGATTACGAGTGAGCCTAAAAACGCAGTTCGCGCTGCTGCCCATGGCGATATTAATTTAATAACGTTATTAATGGGTGCTCACGGTAAAGGTTTACAAGTAAAAAATCATAATGACGAATGGATTGATGCGATTGCTCAACCTAACGAGTTAATGATTAATGTGGGTGATATGCTCTCGCGTTTAACGAACAATAAATTAAAATCAACGATTCATCAAGTGGTGAATCCGCCGCGAGAATTATGGGGAACGTCGCGCTATTCCGTTCCATTTTTTATGCATCCGGTAAGTGAAATGCCCTTAAATTGTTTAGCGAATTGTGTAGATGATAAGAATCCTAAATTATACGATGATATCACGGCTGGTGAGTTTTTAAACGAGCGTTTGATAGAACTTGGACTTATTAAAAAGTAAACAGTCAACAGTATTCAGTAATCAGTGATTTGTATTTCTGTTAACGGCTACTGCTTATTGCCTATTAGTATAAAACAATAATTACGCATAATGGACTTACAAGACCAGTTAAAAAATCTTTTTCCAGAACACAAATCCGAAACTACCGAAGAAAGTTCAGAAAGTAGTGAAACTAATCAAATTTGGATGCAAGATGACCCTATACTTTGCAAGTATGAAAAACGAAAAGGAAAACCAACGACCATTTTAGAGGGATATACTGGAGCTACTGAGGATTTTAAAAAATTAGCGAAAGAAATAAAAACAACCTTGAGTGTTGGAGGTAGTTTTAAAGATGATACGATTATTATTCAAGGCGATTACAGAGCCAAAATAATGACAATTTTAAAAGAAAAAGGTTTTAAAGTAAAACGAGTTGGTGGCTAAAATCTGTTAATTAACTTTTATAGTTGTTTATTTAATAGTATTTTTAATAGTCTAATTTTTTAATTTTCACGCACTATGAGTTCCCTACTTCACATAACAAACGGTGATGCGTTTACATCAAAATTAAAAAAACTAAAGCTTACAGGTGATATTATCACTTGGAGAGAAATGTTGTGTGAAGGAAAAACAGAAACAAATGTAGGAAGTGAATCTTTCTGGAAAACGCGATTCGAATTTCTGAACAAAAATTATAAAGTCTCAAAGGCCAGTTTTATTGAAAAAACCTTAAAAGAGTACCGCTCTTTATGCAACCATAAACAACAAGATCAAATAGTTTTGTGGTTTGAGTATGATTTATTTTGCCAAGTGAACCTTCTAGCGGTAATCAGTTGGTTAAAAATACACCGCAAATACGCCCAAATATATTTGGTATGCAGCGGAAAAGAAGATGATACTGATGTATTGTACGGACTTAATGAATTAAGTGACGAACATGTACTAAAACTCTACGAGACTAAAACGCTTTTGACTCAAGACGATATTGAATATGCTGATTATGTTTGGCAATTGTATTGCAGTGACAACCCGATTCGATTAGAAAATCTTTCAGATTTTAAAAATTTTAATTTTAACTATTTAGAGAGTACGATTCAAGCTCACCTGCACCGTTTTCCTTCTATTAAAAACGGATTAAATGAGATGGAAACTAATATTTTGCAGTTAGCTATGGATAAAAAACCAGGCTCCAAAGGTCAATTTTTAAGTGTATTGTTAAAAAACCAAGGAGTTTTAGGGTTTAGTGACAATCAATTTCATAATGCCATAAACCGATTGAAACCTTTATTTTCTTCCTTTAATCCCGTACGCTTAACACAAACTGGCAAAGCGATCTTAAAAGGCGAAACAAGTTATTATTCGTGTATGCAAGAAAATGATGTGTATTTAGGGGGTGCCCTTAAATATAATTTTCTTTTTAATACAGAATCTCAAAGAATTTTAAAATTATAGCATGCAATTAAAGCCTTCAGAGCTTATTTTAAATGCAGACCAAAGCATTTACCACCTTAATTTACTACCCCAAGATCTTGCAGATACCGTGATTACTGTTGGTGATCCTGATCGTGTTGCCCTTGTTTCAAATTATTTTGATACCATTGAAGTTAAAAAGGGGAAACGGGAGTTTATAACCCATACCGGGATGCTTCATGGAAAGCGAATATCTGTTATTTCTACCGGAATAGGTACTGATAATATTGATATAGTACTTAACGAGTTAGATGCTCTTGTGAATATAAATTTCAACAATAGAACAATCCACAAAGAAAAAAAGCAACTAGAAATTATAAGAATTGGTACCTCTGGTTCTATTCAGCCTGAGATTCCTATTAATTCTGTAATTATCAGTGAATACGCTATTGGCCTTGACAGTTTGTTGCGTTTTTACGATGCAAAACAGGTCATGCATTCCGAAATGGAAGCTGAATTTATAACACACACCAATTGGTCGAAGTACAAATCAACGCCATACATTGTTTCTTATGATCAACAATTGGCCTCAAAATTTGAAGGTTTACAGTTCTACAAGGGTTTTACAGCGACCAATGTTGGCTTTTATGGTCCCCAAGGAAGAGTTCTACGGTTAAAAACAGAAGATGATGGGCTCAATGATAAATTAGCTTCCTTTAGTTTTAATGGTTTAAAAATTACCAATCTTGAAATGGAGACTTCTGGTATCTATGGCCTTTCAAAATTATTGGGACATCGAGCAATTTCATTAAACGCTATCATTGCCAATAGAAGTACTGGCGAATTTTCAGAAAACCCCGCTGAATTAATAGATAAATTAATACAAAAAACTTTAAAAGCGCTTACCAAAGTATGAAAACAGTCCGTATTGTAGGGGTACCTGAGCATTTTAATTTTCCATGGCAGATGGCTATTGAAGAAGGTGCTTTTGAAGCGCGGGGCATTAATTTGGAATGGACAAATATTCCAGAAGGAACTGGTAAAATGAGCCAGATGCTGGCAAACGAAGAAACTGATTTAGCAATTATATTAACGGAGGGTATTGTAAAAAGTATTGTTGAAGGAAACCCCTCAAAAATAGTTCAAGAATATATCGCCTCACCCCTACTTTGGGGAATACATGTGGCTGCAACTAGTGATTATAAAACAGTAAGTGACTTAAAAAACGCCAAGGCTGCCATTAGCCGATTAGGAAGCGGGAGTCATTTAATGGCCTATGTTTTAGGCAAAAATGAACAATGGGATTTAGAAAAATTACAATTCGAAATAATTGATCACTTAGAGGGTGCGGTAAGCGCATTAACTCAAAGGAAAGCCGATTTTTTTATGTGGGAGCGTTTTACTACCAAACCCTTGGTAGATAAAGGCGTTTTTAGACGTTTAGCAGACTGCCCTACGCCATGGCCTTGTTTCGTGCTTGCTGCTACTAATAAATTTAGTAGCGAACAGGCTAGGGTTTTAGGGCATATTTTAGAAGTTATTAACGGGTATACGGCAGAGTTTAAAAATATTCCCAGTATCGATAGAACTTTAGCCAATACTTACGAACAAAAACTAGAAGATATCAAACAATGGATGTCTATCACCCAATGGAGTCAATCTAAACTATCCAAAGAGACCCTAGAGGCTGTTCAAAATACTTTAGTAGATTTAAAATTAATAGCTAAAAAACTACCTCCAGATGCTGTTCTTATTTAGAAAAAATATTCGCTAATTAATTGACTAAACTTTTCATCAGACATTGGTTTCTGATAGAATTTTTTCACATCTTCATTTTTACTAGCTTTTATGATGTCTTTTTCATCTTCACTTACTGTAGTCATCACCACAAAACACTGCTCTTTGATGGGTTGAGGCAGGTTTTTAAAGTGTTCTAAAAACGACCATCCACTCATGACAGGCATGTTGATGTCTAGTATAATTAAGCAAGGAAAAAAACCATTTTTAGTATTCGAAGTATTAATCACTTCTAGCGCTTCAGCCCCATTTAAGGTTTTATAAACATGGACATCAATATCTAATTTTTTTATAAAAATACTGTTGATAAAGTTGGTTGATTCATCATCATCCACTAATAATATAGATTTAACACTCATGGGCAACCAGGCTTAGTTAGTTCGACTGTAAATTTGTATTTTTTGGTTTGGTGTCTTTGGCTAAAATAAGAAATATAGCTAATTCGGCAAGTATACTACCTACATTTTTCGTGGAAAATTTATAATATAGGAGGTTTTAGTTAGGATGCCCACATGATTTCAGACCTGCCTAACTCCCTTAATTGCTCGTTTGTTTTACTAAAGTGCTTATTTCCAAACCAGTAGCCTCTATTAGCGCTGAGAGGAGAAGGGTGCCCAGAAACAAAAACCTTATGTTTATTGGTGTCAATTAATTTTATTTTATTCTTCGCAAATCCACCCCAAAGTAAAAATATAAGGTCTTGCTTTTCGTTAGACAAATGCTTTATAACAGCATCGGTAAAAACTTCCCAGCCTTTTTTTTGATGACTTCCAGCTTCACTTGAACGAACGGTTAAAGTGGCATTTAATAATAAAACGCCCTGTTTTGCCCAAGCCTCTAAGTTTCCACTTTTAGGATAAGCCGTACCGATATCCGTCGCTATTTCTTTAAAAATATTTTGCAAGGATGGTGGATGAGGTATGCCATCTTTTACGGAAAAACAGAGTCCATTTGCTTGGTTTGGCCCGTGATAAGGGTCTTGCCCAATGATGACTACTTTAGTGGCCTCAAAAGTACAATAGTTAAAAGCCGCAAAAATATCAGTGGCTTTAGGATAACAAACAAAGCTTGCATATTCCTTTTTTACAAAAGCTACTAAGGCTTCGAAATATGGTTTTGTAAACTCTTCCTTTAGTTGCTGTTTCCAACTGTCGTTAATGGCTAGCTGCATATTTTAGGGCTTTTCAGCTTCAAAAATAAACAATTTTGAAAGCTATTCAATTTACTTAGAAGCTTGTTGTTCTAGCAAATTGTTTTGAGCTACCCTATAGTTTAGCTTATTCACATACGACAATGCCAATCTATTTTTATAATCAGTAAAGGCTTTTGAGGCATATTCGATGGCCAAATCTAAATTTCCATCAATTTCGCTACTTATAGCCATGTTGTAATTTGCTCGTCCAAGAATTTTACGATTGCTACTCATTAACTCTAGCTCCCACAGTTCGGCTGCTCCGCTCCAATCGCCAGTAAGCGCTCTTCGTTGTGCTACTTTAAAATTATTGGTTCCGCTCACGAAATAATCCCTAGAAATTCGCACCTTATTGGGGACCAATCTTTTGGCATACGCTATACCTACATTTTTGCTGTACTGTTCAATGGTTTCATTTCTATTTTGTATAGTCTCCAATGCTTTTACAGGATTGATACCTTGACCCATAAAGGCCATATTTTTAGTGTAAAAACGTTCATCAATAACTAATTTCGTTTGCGGATCATAGATTCGCCAACCACAGTTTATCAGGGTGTTCAAGCTTAGTTTTTGAGCGGGTACATTTACTTTTACTCCCAAGTTATTTTTTAAGGGCATTGTAGCTACAGCGAGTGTTGCTTTTGTATCGGTATCAAAGTAGGCTAACGAGAAAATGAGATCTACGTTATTTTCTTCACAAATTTGTGCTATGATGTCCCACGATAAAATAGCTGGTAAAACACCCAATCCGCTTTTTATGTCTTCATTTGCTTCGATAATTTTAATTTCATCAAAATTTTTGAGCATTCCAACTTCCGAAGCGAACGAGGCAATAGCAGCTTCAGCTCCTTTTTTATCTAAATTAAGACCTTCTGCAGATAAAATTTGATCTATTTTATCCAAGGCACTATTGCCTTTAGACGGGGCACTTCTGTTTATTATACCAATACTTCTAACATCATCTGATATACTTACTATAGCAGGTTCAGTGATGCCCATGGTCATTTTTCTGGTGGAACCGCAGGCGACTAAAAGCGAAGTGATTCCTAGATAAAATAGTATTTTTATTTTCATTTTGGTTATTAATATTATGGTTTACAATGGCTTATAGCCTACTTATAAACCCCAAAAAAGATTTTTTATTGTTTTAAAAGTATACTTAAAGGCCTACATAATTAAAATTAACGGGACGTATTAAAGGGATACTAGCTTTCGCTAAAAACTCCGTATGAATAGCTATCTTTGTACGGCTATAAAAATTGGAATGAATAAGATTAACGAAAAAACATTAAAAGATTTAGAATTTTACACGGTTTTAAATCAAATTTCTGCCAGATGTACTACAGAATTGGGGAAAGAACAAGCCCTAGAAATAAGACCTTTAAGATCAAAGGAGCAAATTTTGATTCATTTGGGACAAACTTCAGAATATGTGGCTTCTTATACGAATGACAACCGGGTGCCCAACCATGGTTTTGATGCTATTCATCAAGAATTAAAACTATTAAAAATAGATAATGCAACGATAGAATTAAGTGGATTCAAAAAAATTGGGAGTCTTTGTACCACAGTCAATACACAAAAAAAGTTTTTAAAAAAATTTAAAGATTATTATCCTTTACTTTTTGAAGCTTCGGAAGCGGTAGAATTAAATTTGGCTATCCCAATGCATATCGATGCCGTAATTGACCGATTCGGAGAAATAAAAGATACAGCTTCTAACGATTTACGAATTATAAGACAAGAAATAAATATTGTTAAAGGTAAAATAAATCAAAGTTTTAGTCGCGCTTTATCGCTGTATCAAGCCTCAGAATTTCTAGACGAAATTCGCGAATCTGTGGTGGATAACCGTCGTGTTCTAGCAGTTAAAGCCATGTACCGCAAAAAGGTGAAAGGAGCTGTAATGGGTACTTCAAAAACGGGTAGTATTGTTTATATTGAGCCAGAGGCATCTTTACAATACAGTCGGCAATTAAATAATTTAGAGTTTGATGAGCGAGAAGAAATTCAACGTATTTTAAGGGAATTAACCTTACATATTAAACCTTTTACCCCAGAATTAGCATTATATCAAGAATTTTTAGCACACTTAGATATTACCGCGGCAAAGGCAAAATACGCTGGTGAAATGGAGGCCATTATGCCAGAAATTAGCGATAAGAACGAATTATTTCTTCGTGATGCCTATCATCCGCTGTTGTATTTGACGAACAAGCGAAAAAAAGAAAAAACGTTTCCACAGACCTTGTACTTGCATCCAGAAAATAGAATAATTGTCATCTCAGGACCTAATGCAGGTGGTAAAAGTATTACCTTAAAAACATTGGGTATTTTGCAGTTGATGCTTCAAAGTGGTTTGTTAATTCCTGTTCACGAACGTAGTAAAGTATGCTTGTTTGATAGAATCTTAACCGATATTGGTGATAATCAATCTATTGAAAATCATTTAAGTACCTATAGCTATCGCTTGAAGAACATGAATTATTTTTTGCGTAAATGCGATGATAAAACACTTTTTTTGATCGATGAATTTGGCACGGGTAGCGACCCTGAATTAGGAGGTGCATTGGCGGAGATTTTTTTAGAAGTTTTTTACGAAAGAGGTTCTTATGGGATCATCACTACCCACTACTCTAACTTAAAATTATTAGCCAATGAATTGCCTAACGCCACCAATGCTAATATGTTATTTGATGACAAAACATTAGAACCAACCTACCAATTGGTTTTGGGTCAAGCAGGAAGTTCTTTTACATTTGAAGTAGCACAAAAGAACGGAATTCCGTTTAGTTTAATTAACCGTGCTAAAAAGAAAATTGAGAAGGGTAAAGTGCGTTTTGATGCGACTATTGCCAAACTACAAAAAGAGCGGAGTTCTATGGAAAAAACCGGCTCAAAATTAAAAGAGGAAGAGTCAAAAGCAAGAAGTGAAGCCCAGCGTTTGGAAGAATTAAATGCAAGAACAAAAGTTAAATTAGAAAATTATCAGGAATTGTATGATGCCAATCAACGAATGATTTATTTGGGGAATAAGGTGAATGATGTGGCGTTGAAGTATTTTCAAGATAAAAAGAAACGCCCTTTAGTTTCTGAATTATTGCGTATTGTGGAGACTGAAAACAGCAAACGTCAAAAAAAATCGGTGCAACAGGTAAAAATAGAAAAGCAGAAAAAAGTTGCCGTTGAAAAAGAAGTTATTCAAAAGGTAGACGTAATTCGAGAGGAAAAGAAAAAAGAAAAAAAGGTAAAAGCCTTTGTTGAAAAAAACAAACCTAAACCTACCTTTAAACTCGGTGACCGAGTTCGAATGCTTGATGGTAAAGCGGTAGGTAGTATTGATAAGTTAGAAAAAAACAAGGCCATAGTGAATTATGGTGTTTTTACGACCAATGTGAGCATCCATCAGTTAGAATTGGTAGAGGCGAAAAAATAGGCCTAATAAGCATTTAATAGGGTACCCAATATGACAGCAACTAAAAAAATTATTTTATTCGATGGGGTTTGCAATCTTTGCAATAACGCTGTCCAATTTATTATTAAACGCGATACAACTGATCGCTATCGTTTTGCAGCCTTACAAAGTGAAATAGGTCAAAAAATGATTGCAGAACGCCATATTGATACAGCGCAGTTAGATTCCATTATTTTAATTGAACCTGGCGTGGCATACTATACACAATCTACTGCTGCCTTAAAAATAGGCAGATCTTTTGGAGGTTTTTGGTCAGTTTTAGCTGTTTTTGAGTGGATACCTGAGAAAATTCGAAATAGCATTTATGATTACATTGCGAAAAATCGCTATTCATGGTATGGTAAAAAAGACGCTTGTATGATTCCTACTCCAGAATTAAAATCAAAATTTTTATAAAAATAAAGAACACGAGTTCAACGAACTACTTCCCTAAGGCAACAGGCTCGTTTACGAATTGTTGGTTTTAAGTTTTTTAAAGCTTAAGTAGCTTTAGCATAACTTTAAAACCAACAATCATGAAAAAGCTCTTATTCTTACTTGTTTTTACACCTAACTTATTTTTTGCAGCAAATAAAATACCCTCTAAAATAAAATCGGTTACGCTTTATGCGAACAGTGCTGATATTTCAAGAGTGGCCCATTTAAAACTAGCACAAGGTACTTCGGTAATTACCCTAACTGCTTTATCGCCTAAAATTGATGAAAGTAGTATTCAAATTTCGGGCTTAAATGGCGTTTCTATTCAAGCCATTTCGTATTCCTTAAATTATTTAGAAAACATTAGCTTAGGTCCAGAAGCGCTGGTTTTTACAAAACAAATTGAAGCAATAGGCTTAGATATTAGCCGATTAAAAAATGACATCTTTGGTTTAAATGAAGAAGAAAAGGTGTTGAATACCAATCGCTTAGTAAGTTCTGAAACACAAGCTTTAGATTTAGATAAAATTAAAGCTATTAGTCAGTATTATCGAAATAGGATAACGGAGATTAAAAACGAAATTTTCAGCCTAAACCTTAAAATAAACCTTCTTAATGAAGATACTGTAAACCTACAGAAACAGCTTTCAACACTGCAAAATATCCCTTCTGAACCAAAGGGAGAAATCACTATAAAGTTTGATGCACCTATAGCGACTTCACTTTATTTAGGCATCACCTATAATGTACAAGATGCTGGCTGGATTCCTAATTACGATATAAAATCTAATAAAATAAACCATGCCATAGCTTTAACTTATAAAGCCCATGTGTATCAAAAAACGGGAGAGAACTGGGACAATGTGGCCTTAACCCTTGCCACAGGAAATCCTAATTATAACGCCGTAAAACCTAGTTTAGCAAGTCATTATTTAAATTTCGGACAATCAAAAAACTATCGCTCTGAAATAGAAAAAAGAAAATTTGCCTATAACCCTAGTATAAAAACGGTTACGGGTATGGTAACCGATGCATCAGGTCAGCCCTTACCTGGTTGCAGTGTATTGGTTAAAGGGACTACACAAGGGACTAGCTCGGATTTTGATGGTAAGTATAGCTTAAACGTTGCTAATGGACAAGAGTTGGTTTTTTCGTATGTAGGATTCAAAACAAACGAAATTCCTATTTATGCTTCTCTGATAAATGTAAGGTTAGAAGAAGATGCGCAGGCATTAAATGAAGTTGTTGTTATGGGTTATGGGACTCAAGATGATGCTATTTCTCGCTCGTTGCAGGGAAGAGCAACTGGCGTTCAAATTAGAGGTGTATCATCGATTTATATGGAAGAAGAGGTACAACCATTATATATTATAGATGGTGTTCCGGTCGATGATTTTATGGAAGGCGATTTAGATGCTGATGAAATTCAGCATATCGAGGTTTTAAACTATTCATCATCCGAAGCTATTTATGGGAGCCGAGCGGCTAACGGAATTATTGTGATTAGCACTAAAAAAAGTAGCACTGTTGAAGAAGCAATACAGACTAAATTTGAGATTAAAAAGCCCTATTCTATTAGTGCCAATGGTGATATTAGTGCTATAGAAATTAACACCTACACCTTAGACGCCACTTACGAATTTTTTGCCGCACCAATTATCAATGAACATGTATTTTTAACGGCATCGTTTAAAGATTGGGAAAAGCTAAACTTATTGCCCGGCGAAGCAAACATTTACTTTAGTGGCACCTATGCGGGTAAAACCACTATTGATCCGTATACGGTTAAAAAAGAAATGACTGTTTCTTTAGGTATTGATAAGGCTATTACAGTCATGAGAAAACAAGACAAGAATTTTAAAAGTAAGTCTTTTACTGGAAACACTAGAATTTTAGATCGAACCTATCAAATAGACATTAAAAATAACAAACCAATGGCTATTGACCTGGTGGTTATGGATAGAATTCCCATTTCTGAAAATAAAGAAATTAAAGTAAGCGATATTAGTACAAACAATGCCCTTTATGATCAAGAAAAGGGCTTACTCACATGGAAATTAAGTTTGGATAAAAATGAAGAAACTTCGGAAACCTTTTCATTTCAAATAAAATATCCGAGGGGTAGAAATATCACCCTATAAGGAACCCTATTATTTTTAACCGTTTTTAAAAATTAGATCACAAAACTATTTATATTTGTTTAAAATAAAACAATACACTCATGAAAAAAATAATTACATTATTCGTTTTTTCAATACTTTTTATGACTTCTTGTAAAGAGGCTAAAACAGAAAGCACCAAAGAAGAAAATCAAGAAACAGCTATGGTGTATCAATGCCCGATGGACTGTGAGTTAGGTAAAACCTATGATGAACCTGGTACCTGCCCTGTTTGCAAAATGGATTTGAAGGCTGTCGGTGGCGAAACCGCTATGTCTTGTAAAATGCATAAAGATGGTGAATGTGACTGTAATAAAGAGCAACAAGGAAAACACCATTCCTCTGAAAATGGAGAAAAAGTAGCCTGTGCGATGCACGAAGATGGTAATTGCACCTGTGAAGGCGATGCCTGTAGCTGTGAAAACTGTCCAGAACACGCATAAACTAGCGTCTCGATAAAAAATATTATTTTAAATGATTGAGAATAAAATCTAAGGTTTTATTCTCATTTTCATTTTTAGCAAATGCTATATTGCGATGTGTAATGGGGTGGGCAAGTCCTAATTTTTGTAAATGTTCAATATCGGCTTCATAATCCATCGTAACTTTTCCAGTTAACAAATTATCCATAGCTTCATCGCGGCGGTAACGCTTATAAATCTTCTTTAAACCGCTTAAATAGAGTCTGTCTTTTGTAAAGCCTCCACCTCTGTGTACGCGCATGGTAATGGCAAAAGCATCATCACGATTCAATTTATACTTGCCGTGAATCATATCAAAAGTATCTGAAAAACTATAGCCTTTAATTAAACTATCAGAAGCTAAAACACGGTAGGCAAGTGTTTTAAGTCGATTCAGGGTCAATGCACCGCTCATATATTCACTAAAAACGGCTAAACCCTCTTGAGTTTCAACGTTACGAGGAAATCCGTTAGAAAATATTTTTAAAGGTTGCTCGAGACCATTATAGGTCGTTACTAAATGTACCCCAATTTCATGATGAGCCAGGGTGAGCAATTGGTTTTTGCTGAACTTGGTGTTTTTTTTAAGAAATAAGGTTTGCGTTGTATTACTAACCATGGCATCAGCGGCAATGGCCGTGGATAACTTGATATTCAAAGGAAAATTATAGTTTTTTGAAAATTCATCAAAATAGTCTTTTGCATCCGATGGGCTATACACTTTCTCCATATCTGAACTTGAGGCTTGATCGGAATGATGTAAGATAAACTCGGCATTTTGTACATCCTTCTCCGTTGGAGTACCATAAACGCGCAGCGAATTATAATAAAATTTCTTGGGTTCGCCGATAGTTTGAATGCATTGTACCATATTAGAATAATAATAAATGATATCCTGATATAATTTTTGAACTTGCTGATCGGTAATCCGTTCTAATCGCTGTGAAAAGAACATCCGGTGCAATTTGTAGGGATGAAATTTTATTTTAGGGTATTTTAGTATCGGGTTTTCAGTAAACTTTGAAGCATAAAAGCGCTGTTTTTCCTTCTCCGTATTTAAGGGGTTTAAATAACTTAATAATTCTATCTTTTTAACAAGACGGTCTAAATTGTTATCAATATCAATTAAATCGGCGTATTCTTCTTGTATTGCCATACTCTCTTTCTTGTTCATATGCGGTACTTCTAGTACTGTTGGTACAGGGCATTTATCACGAGGCCACCATAAGGGTTTATATTCTTTTTGTTTTATTAAAATCTATTTTATGAACCGATTTTGCTACTACGATACTTACCATAGCATCACCAGTTACATTGATGATTGTTCTGCACATATCTAAAGGCCTATCGACTGCAAAGATAAGTGCTAAACCAATAGCTAATTTATCTGCCGGGAATCCAATAGATTCTAAGACAATAACAAGCATTACCATGCCTGCGCCTGGAACCGCCGCAGAGCCAATAGATGCCAATAAGGCTGTTAAAACAATCATTATTTGATCGGAAAACTCTAAGGGAAACCCTAAGGCCTGTGCAATAAAAACAGCGGCAACGCCTTGATACAAGCTAGTGCCATCCATATTTACTGTGGCCCCAACAGGCAGTACAAAACTAGAAACTTCTTGGTCAACTCCTAAGTCTTCTTCTACAATTTTCATGGTCACCGGTAAAGTAGCGGCACTACTGCTCGTAGAAAATGCTAAAACGTGTGCGGGAATCATTTTTTTTAGAAACCAAAACGGATTAATTCTTGTGCTAAAATAAAGCACCAAACAATAAAAAATCATCATTAAAAATAGGCCGAATACGACAACGCCAGCATATTTTAAAAGTGCATATAATAAGTCAGGATCACCAGAACTTACAACCACATTTGCTAATAAAGCAAAAACGGCAATGGGGGCACTTTTCATGATTAAATCTACCATTTTTAAAATGGCATCATTTAGAGAATCAAAGATGTTTTTTAAAGGCCTTGCTTTTTCTTCACCTATTAATAGTAATGAAATACCCAAAAACACTGTAAAGAAAATTACTTGAAGCATTAATTTATTGTTACTCAAAGCCGTAAAAATATTATCTGGCACCATATCTACAAGAAACTGTAAAGGCGCTGTATTTTGTTGGGCGGAAGCTTCTGCTATTTTTGCGGTTACCCCACTATCGTTAGCATAGGTACTTGTTAATTTTTCAATTGTTTCAGGGGATATACCAAGGCCTGGGTTAAAAATATTGACACTTACCAAGCCAATGGTGATGGCTATAATAGTCGTTACGATAAAAATAAGCATTGTGCGTACCCCAATATTTCTGAATTTCGAAATATCTTTTAAATCGGAAATCCCTTTGATTAAGGAAGCTAAAATTAAAGGAATCGCAATCAATTTTAGGAGATTGATAAAGATAATACCTAAGGGATTTATCCAATTTTTTATGAATTCTCCACCTCCATTAATTTGAAGCATGAGGTATCCAAAAATCAATCCCAATAGCATGCCTATTAGAATTTTCCAGTGCAACGCAACTTTAGCCATAATATAAAAATAAGTTGGTGCTAATGTATTCGAAGAATCGTTTGAAATTACAAAAGAGGCCTATTTTTTTAAGATCATTTTTTAAGCCATTTAAAAATTAGTAGACGTGCAGCTATTGGCTTCAAAATTCACCTTTAAACTTGTAGCTTATAAAGCTTACTGGCGCTCATTTTAAAACCTAAATCTTCGTATAATTGTTTAGCAGCTACGCGATGTTCCGCGCTAAAAAGTAGTAGTTCTGTAACCCCTTTTTTCTTAGCGACTTCTAATAGTTTTTGCATCAGTTTTCTTCCCAATCCTTTACCGCGTTCATTTTCATGAACAACTACGTCTTCGATCCAAGCTTTTTTTCCTGAAATAACAGTATAAACACACATGGAGGCCATGCCTAAAATCTCACCATCCTTGATACCGTAAACCAGAGTGATGTTGTTTTTATCATTAAAAATGTCGAGTAGCTGTAGTTGTTTTTTAGTAGGGGCTAGTTGCTGGAATAAGGCCCGTATTTGATTTTGAAATTCCGGGGTAACATGGTTCTTCTGTAATAAGGCTATTTCCATTTTTGAACATATTTATTTAGTCTGCTCTCAAACTCCATATTTCATTAATAGGATCCCCCTTGCTCGATAAACCAGAATGGTGCCAGTCTCCATCTTTTAATTCAAATTTAAAATCTAAGGAAGCTCCTACTCTACTGTTATCTCTTGAAAAGAACCCAATGTTTTCAACATAAACACCATCTATAGTGGTATAGGTTCCACCACCTGTTCCCATAAACTGTTTGGTTTCAGTATTATAAGCAATCCATTGAAAGCGGGTGCCAGATAGTATTTTCATCGTTTTTCTTGGCCCATCGGTCGCTCTCTGTTGCTTTTTTCCATCAACAACCCTCCCTGACATCAGCCATGCTCCTTGTAATTTTCCCGGGCTACCATCGTCTATTCTTGTAAACTGCTCACCAGTACCTGTAAATGTCATCATTTTATCATTTAGAGCTACTTTATGTGCGACTTCTGTACCAACTCGTTCAGCGTTTTCTGTATCAAATTCTATTAGTTCATTAAGGGTATCACCAGATAACGCATAGCTGCCGCCTGTTGTATTTATAAATTCACCTGTTTTAGCGTCATAGGTTGTTGAAACTTGGTGTCCATCCGAAAAAATAATAGTAGTTTTCAAGGCGTCTCCGTTTTCACTCGCATAGTCGTGTTCCCAAGCTCCGATAATAGATTGAGCAGTGATGCTTAAACATCCAAAGAGAAATACTAAAAAAAGTGTGCTAATTTTCATGGTTTTAAAATTTAGAATAAGCTAGTCTAAAAATAAACAATAATATTGATCTAGGCCCAATTAAACCTGCTCAATTGTGCTAATTGTTCCTGAAATACTACAAGATAATTTTACAGTATTGTAAATGGTGCCAAACTTTTCAATGTTCTTTTTAAGAAGTGTAGTATTGATCTCCTTTTCATTACTGTATATGATCAAATTGTACATGATGTTGTTCATTCTCGGCGGATTTTCAAGACGAGTAGCCTGGACCTCAAGCGCAGCTTTGGTATAGGTAAATTTCATCATACCGGAAAAACGCTCTACATTTTTTAACATACAGGCCGCAAATGAACCCAAAAACAATTCGGCAGGATTTGGTAAAATTTCGGCCGTTTTTGTGGTGGTTCCAAAATCGATATCCGATTGCTTTATGTGAATAATAGCATCCTGATTTGAAGTGGATGAAGCTTTGATTTGATAATTCATAGTGTTTGTTTCATTTAGTTTAAAAGTGCCCGTACGTCCTCTTTTAAAGAACGCTGTAAGGCCAGCATTTTTAGTGCTACTAGATGTTGGGAAACTGTAGATTTCGCCAAAAAAAAACCTCGCCCAATTACCTATAAAACCGCAACTTTGATCTTAAAAATAATTAAAATAACCATATGTGTGGGGTGTTCTAAAGCTTTAGCAAATCTGGCCAAAGCTTCTAAGCCTTCCTTGTATGCTATTCGTTCTAAACTCGTTTATATTTTGTAGTCCTATTCACAAATGTACAGCTGCCCTTCTAAACAATTAATGACTTTTATCAGCTGTTGTTTACTTGTTACGAATAATATTTTTTCTTTAGCCAAAATGAAACTCGAACTAATAAAATCAATGCAGGAACTTCCACTAATGGGCCAATTACTCCTGCAAACGCCTGACCAGAATTAAGTCCAAAGACCGCAATGGCTACCGCTATTGCCAATTCAAAATTATTACCTGCTGCCGTAAATGCAACTGCCGCAGTCTTGTCATATTCTGCGCCCATTGCTTTAGTGACAAAAAAGCCAATGATAAACATTAAAGTAAAATAAATCAGGAGGGGCACAGCAATAATGAGTACATCCATTGGGATTTTTACAATTAATTCCCCTTTCAATGAAAACATGACTACAATCGTAAACAAAAGAGCGATCAAGGTTATGGGCGAAATAGTCGGAATGAATTTTTTCTGGTACCATTCTTCTCCTTTTATTTGAACTAAAATGAGTCGGCTTAAAATTCCCATCACAAAAGGAATTCCTAAATAAATGGCAACACTTTCTGCAATCGTTCCGATTGAAATATCAACGATGGCACCTTCAAAACCAAAATAAGGAGGTAGCACCGTTATAAATATCCATGCATAAAAGCTGTAAGCAAAAACTTGAAAAATACTATTTAAGGCTACTAAACCTGCTCCATATTCGCTATTGCCTTCGGCAAGGTCGTTCCATACCAACACCATAGCAATACAGCGCGCTAAACCAATTAAAATAAGCCCGACCATATACTCTGGGTAGTCCCGTAAAAAGGTTATGGCCAAGATAAACATTAAAATAGGACCAACAATCCAGTTAAGTACTAACGAGATCGTAAGAATCTTTGTGTTTCTAAAGACCTTCGGTAAAAGTTTAAAATTCACTTTTGCCAATGGTGGATACATCATTAAAATTAAACCAATAGCAATAGGTATGTTGGTTGAACCACTATTGAAAGAATTTATGAAATCAGGAAATGTAGGCATTAAGTACCCCAAACCTACCCCGATAGCCATGGCGGCAAAAATCCAAAGTGTTAAATTTTTATCTAGGAAACTTAATTTTTTTGATGTCATTTTTAAGATTTAATTTGAGAGAATACATAACACAGTTCAGTGGCAATTTGAAGACTTCTTTCCGCATACTTTTGAGCTTGTTGCGGTGTGTTGTCAAATACTTTTGGATCTTCAAAAGTAATGGGTATGCGTTTTTCAGCACCTAAAACCATGGGACAGGCTTCATTCGCTGAATCACAAGTCATAATGGCCACAAAATTAGTCTTTGGGTTAAAATCATCATCTAACTTTTTAGAAAAACCAATAATTGGATGTTCATTTTTTGCATATTTAATGCTGTAAATGGGGTTTTTACTTTCAGAAAGCACATGAATTTGAAAGCCTGAATTTTTCAATGTTTCAATAACCATAGGAAAAAGTGCTGTGGCTTCTGTGCCCCCTGAATAAGAAAATACACCCTTGATATTAAAATAGCTCGCCATGGTTTGCGCCCATATTTGCGACAAATGACTTCGTCTCGAATTATGCGTACAAATAAAATTAATTTTAATCTCTTGTCCGTTCGAAACTTTTTCTTGTAGGACGGCTATCAAGGGATTTAAAATGACTTTCCGTTCTTCTGGTATGTATTGAGGGTTTAAAGTTTTAATTAAATTTTCGATTTCTGGAAATAACACTGCACTATTTATGGTCATTTTACGAATTTAATTTATCAAATTATTATTTTTTAAAAAACCTTATCTCATCAAAATAGTTCATAAAGACATGAAACTGAAATCTTAAGCTATTGATAAAACGATATTTTTTTGATACTTAACTAAAAAATCATTCTTTACTTCAATTATTTACGATTCAATACTATAAAAACTAAGCATATTTCTAGTCCTGTTTTATTTGTTATATTAATTCATTGCAATATTACGATTAATATCCATATCAACAAATTTATTTCAACTTTGATCAAAGGAAATGGTCTATTTTTTTTATCCCTTAAGTATCCTAGCAAACAAAATGGTCCTTAATTTTTTTTGGTAATATTGGAAGATTAAATGGCTAACACAAATCCGTTTCTTTTTACATTTTAAGTTAAAAATAAATCCCAAAGAAGACCATGGCGCTTTTCAATGTTAATAAAAATAAAAAGACTTCCTAAAAAGTATATACAAAACTAAGACATTCCCAAATCTTCTAAATGTTTTACCTTATGATACATCAAGGCTGCTTTAATGCATTGTTTCAATTCGGTCTTTGGGATTTTCTCATCTAATTGAAAAATTAGTGCCCTATGACCTTCATATTGAAATTTCTGTTCAAAGACCTGCTTAAAGCTTGCAACCAGCCTGCTAGTACATTTAAAATAGAGTGCATATTGCTCCGGAGCTTTGGCTTTCCAATCCATTCTCAACGTACTGCCATGTTTGGTGATGAAGCTAGGTTCTCCCCATTTAAGGGTTTCTTCTAAGGTCATAACTCCCTCAGTTTCTTGGGCTGTAGCTTCTACTAATTCGCGTAAATAGTTCATGTTACTGCGAACAAAGGGTGGATAATTCGCTAAGACTTCTTCAAATTTAGGGTCTATTTTAATTTCCAATGGCTTCATAGCCGTGTAACTAATATTATGGTTTAAATGATTTTAAGCTTCTTTCTTTATTAAGTTATCATCCCAGTTTTTTACTCTAGGTTCATGTAGTTTACCCTCAGATTTAGCAATTACGGTTGCAACTGTAGCATCTCCAGTAACATTGACAACCGTTCTACACATATCTAGTGGTCTATCAACTGCAAAAATCAAGGCCAAACCAGCTTCAGGGATACCAGCATATCCCAATACGCCAACAAGCATAACCATACCTGCTCCTGGAACCGCTGCAGAACCAATGGAGGCTAGTGTTGCCGTAGCGATAATTCCCAGTTGGGTACCAAAAGATAAATCCATACCAAAGGCCTGAGCGATAAACACTGCTGCTACTGCTTGATAAAGGCTTGTACCGTCCATATTAATAGTGGCACCTATTGGTAAAACAAAACTGGCAACTTCTTCTTCAACACCTATATGTTCGGTAACCCTTTCCATGGTTACGGGTAATGTAGCTGCACTAGAGCTGGTAGAAAAAGCCAGAAGCTGTGCAGGAATCATTCCTTTTAGGAAAAATATGGGGGATTTCTTCGCGTATACTTTTACGAATGTCATATACACCACAATCATTAAGGCCAATCCTAAAACCACACAAAATGCATACATGCCTAGGGCTTTAAATAAATCGGCACTCGGAGCCTCGATGACTAAAGCCGCCATTAAGGCAAATACTCCGTACGGTGCCGTGAGCATAATTAAATCGACCATTTTTAGAATCACTTCATTGAAACCATCAAAAAATTTCTTTACCGTCTCTGCGAGATCTTCAGGAATTAATATTAATGCCACACCGAAAAATATAGCAAAGAAGATCACTTGTAGCATATTACTATTACTAGAAGCAGCTTCGAATATATTACTTGGCACTAAATCTTCTAAGGCTTGTAATGGACCTGCTTCTTTTTGAGCCGCCGCATCTTTTTGTTTCATTTCAGCGTCGCCTGCATAAGCTTCTATAAGTTCATTCCGAGTATCTTCGGTGATACTTCCGCCAGGCTTTACCAAACTTACGACACCCAAACCAATAGAAACCGCAATGATTGTAGTTAAAACATAAATAGCAATGGTTTTAAATCCCATTTTAGACAGGCTAGAGATATCTTTTAAATCTGAGACTCCTTTTATTAGCGCTGCTAGAATTAATGGAATAGCAATTAACTTCAGGGAGTTGATAAATATATTTCCAAATGGTTTTATCCAATCACTTATAAAGCTCTGTGCCCAAGTTTGTTGCGTCGTTATTTCTTTGAGTCTTCCTAGTACGGTATCTAGTTTATCTAATTCTGTTTCTATTATAGATTTTTGTTGCAGAAACTCAAAGGTTGTTATGGTCGTTGCGGCATAATCTGCTTGAATTTGAGATAATTGGGCCTTTAGTTCTTTTTTGTCAGCGTTTAGTTGTACAATTTCTGTTTGTGCACGTTCTATTTGTTTGAGTTCTTCTGGGGAAAGCGAACTTACTTGTACTAGTACTAAAGCAAATACAATACCTAGTAACATTCCTAGTAGTATCTGCCAATGTAATGCTAATTTTTTCATGTGAATCTAATGGTTTAAGCCAATTATTTATGATTTTTTGTTGCATTTACAAGCAACAAAAATTTTGTGATGCTGAAAGATACTATTTTGAAAATAAAAACAAATAACTTTTTTTTTGAAATCGACAATTCTCTGAACAAAGCATTTAGAACTGGGGGTACTGACGATCTTTTGACGAAAAGTAGCAAAAAACGAAATTTTCAGCACATTGGCCCCAGCAGAACTATTAAAAAAAAGTAGCTAGGGCATCTCCAAATACAATACACTAAAGGTTTCCAATTCGGGAAGGGATTGGGTGAAGGAGATGATGTTTAAAGCTACGAATACACTACTTTATAATGTTACCGCATTATTGCGTAATGTAAAATCTAACAAAACCATGGCTGCCATAGCTTCCACAATGGGCACGGCTCTTGGCACTACGCAGGGATCATGTCGCCCTTTTCCTTGCGTTTTTACCTCGTTTCCATCTTTATCGATCGTGGTATAGGCCTGAATTATTGTAGCAACCGGTTTAAAGGCTACCTTAAAATAAATATCCATACCATTAGAGATTCCACCTTGAATACCTCCACTATAATTAGTTTTGGTTGTTCCGTCTTTATTGTACTGATCGTTGTGCGCGCTGCCCTTCATGGTAACACCCTCAAAACCACTACCATATTCAAATCCTTTTACGGCATTGATGGAAAGCATGGCTTTTCCTAATTCGGCATGTAATTTGTCAAAAACAGGTTCGCCTAAACCTACGGGTACATTCTGAATAACACAGCTAATCACACCACCAATTGTATCGCCTTGTTTTTTTATTTCTTTAATGTAGGTTTCCATTTTAGCTGCCATTTTTAAATCAGGACAACGAACAGGATTGCTTTCGATTAAAGAGAAATCAATGTCTTTATAATTTTTATCAAGTTTTAAATCGCCAACTTGCGAAACGTAGGCATTAATTTTAAAACTACTCAAAACTTGCTTTGCAATAGCACCGGCTACTACTCTACTGGCTGTTTCTCGGGCAGAACTGCGTCCTCCCCCTCGGTAATCTCTAAACCCGTATTTTTGATCATATACGTAATCGGCATGCGACGGTCGGTAAGAATCCTTGATATGTGTGTAATCTTTCGATTTTTGATTGGTATTATGAATCGCAAAACCGATGGAAGTTCCTGTGGTTTTACCCTCAAAAATCCCGGAATAAAATTCTACCCTATCCGATTCTTTACGTTGGGTAACAATGGCTGATTGTCCTGGTTTTCTGCGATCTAGTTCATTTTGAATGGTCTCAAAATCTAAAGTTATTCCTGCTGGACAACCGTCGATAACACCTCCAATGGCGATTCCGTGTGATTCTCCAAATGTAGAGAGTTTAAATAGTGTACCGTAGGTGTTTCCTGCCATTTGTGTTTAAATTTTAATTTTCAAAGGTAATTGTATCCTGTTAGTAATCCAAAAACTGATCATGGTAACAAAATTTAGATCAATTTTTAAACTAAAGCTTCTTTTAGAATAGTAATTGGATGTTTTGCGATGCGCTTAGTTCCGTCGTAAATTTGATGACGGCAACTGGTCCCATTCGCTGCGATTATGGTGTCTTCGGATGATTTGCGAACTGCTGGGAATAACTTTAATTCTCCTATCTGCATACTCAATTCATAATGCTCTTGCTCATATCCAAATGAACCTGCCATTCCGCAACAACCAGAGCTAATAATGGTGACTTCATAATTTTTTGGAAGGTTTAAAACATCAAAAGTTACTTTTTGATTCGAAAGTGCTTTTTGATGGCAATGTCCGTGAATTTTTATTTTACGGACTTCTGTGGTAAATAATTCGCAACTTATGGCTCCTTTTTGTAGTTCGGCTGCTAAAAATTCTTCGATAATAAAGCTGTTCAGTCCAATGGCATTAGAAGTTTCAGAATCTACAGAAAAACGTTTGTATTCGTCTCTAAAGGTTAAAACTGCTGATGGCTCTAGTCCTACTACGGGAATTCCTTTATCGGCAAAAGCTTTCAATGAAGTCATATTTTTTAGCGCAATTTTCTTGGCTTGTTTTAAAAAGCCTTTTGAAATATAGGTACGACCACTTTCAGCATAAAATAATTCTACATCATAGCCTAATTTAGTTAAAACTTCAATGGCATCTTTCCCTAAATCAACATCTAAGTAATGGGTGAATTCATCAATATATAAAGCTACTTTCAATTTAGAAGCCACCTGCTTATTTTTAAATTCTTGAAGATGCTTATCAAAATTAAAACGATATACTTTCGGTAAACTTCTTTCTTTGGCTACTCCAGAAGCATTCTTAAGGAATCCCGCAAAAAAACTGCTACCATATACCGCATTGGTTAGTCCTGAGACAGCACTACCTAATTTATTTAATTTGGTGTTATACGCAAACAATTTATTTCGCAACGAGTAGCCATTTGCTTCTTGATATTGGTATAAAAATTCCGCTTTAAGCGTCGCTACATCAACATTACTTGGGCATTCGCTGGCGCATGCTTTGCAGCTTAGGCACAAATCGAATACTTCTTTTAGTTCCTTATTGTCAAATTTGTTGGGTGATTCAGACCTCGTTAAGAATTCGCGTAAGGCATTAGCCCTCCCTCTAGTGGTATCTTTTTCGTTTTTGGTGGCGTGATAACTGGGGCACATACCGCCAGCACTATGGTGTGTTTTTCTACAATCGCCACTTCCATTGCACTTTTCAGCCGCTTTCAGAATCCCTTCACTGTCCGAAAAATCGAACAAGGTATTTATTTCTGGCTCTTTTCGATCAATTTCATAACGTAGGGATTCATCCATGGGATAGGCGTCAACTATTTTACCAGGATTAAATATATTTTGGGGATCGAAGTAAGACTTAATTCTTTTTAATAAGTCGTAATTTTCCGCCCCAATCATTAATGGAATAAATTCGGCCCTTACGATGCCATCACCGTGTTCCCCGCTAAATGATCCTTTGTATTTTTTGGTCAGTTTCGCCACGTCAGTGGTTATGGCTCTGAACAATTTTACATCCTCATTTTTTTTAAGATTCAATATAGGTCGTAAGTGAATTTCTCCAGCGCCAGCATGAGCATAATACACCGCATTCTGCTCGTAGCGCTTCATGATTTGAGAAAATTCTCCAATAAAATCTTTTAAATCTTCTAAAGCGACAGCGGTATCCTCAATACAAGCTACTGCTTTTTTATCGCCAACAATATTTCCTAAAAGTCCTAATCCGGCTTTTCTTAATTCTGCCGCTTTGTTAATATCCCTATCCCGTAAAATAGGATTCGAATAGCTTAAGCCTGATTTTTCAATAGTTTTTAAAAGGTTTTCTAGTTGTTTTGCTAAAGATTCAGGAGTATCAGCCTTTACCTCAAGCATTAAAACTGCAGCCGGATCGCCTGCAATAAAATAACGATTGGGCAATTGAGATCTATTATTTTTAGTGCAATCAAGGATTACCTTATCCATCATTTCGCAGGTATGTAAATTGTGCCCCATGACAGGAACAACATCTGCCAAACAATCTTCCAAGCTGTGATAGTGTGTTACGACCATCGCGGACAATGTAGGTGGTATTTTATCTAATTGTAAAGTGATTTCTGTGGTAAAAGCTAAAGTTCCTTCGCTTCCACTTAGTAATTCGCATAAATTAATAGTATTTGAATTTCCTCCGAAAAGATCACTTTTTAAAAGTTCATCGATGGCATAGCCCGTATTTCTTCGGTGTATTTCGGGTTTAGGAAATTCGGATATAATGTTTTCCTGAATTGCTTTATTCGATAATTCGTTGTGAATATTTTTATATAAAGAGGCTTCAAAAGTGTGCTCCGTTAGTTTGGATGTAAACTCTTGACTGGTGAGCGATTTAAATTCAGCTTCGTCTCCATTTGCCAAAATGGTTTTTAGATGTACTACTTTATCACGGGTAACACCATATTGAATAGAAGTAGTTCCCGAAGAATTATTACCCACCATTCCACCCATCATACAACGATTGGCTGTTGATGTGTTCGGGCCAAAAAATAAGCCATAAGCTGCTAAATACTGATTTAATTCATCACGGATGACACCGGGTTGCAGCGTAATTTGCATTTTGCTTTCATCAAAAGAAATAATATTTGTAAAATGTTTAGACACATCGACAACAATACCTTCGCCTACACATTGCCCTGCTAAAGAAGTTCCTGCGGTTCTTGGAATTATCCCTATTTTATGTTCTTTGGCAAACAAGATTATTTTTTTTATATCTGCTGTATCTTTTGGAAACGCAACCGCGAGGGGTGTTTTTCTATATACGGATGCATCAGTGGCATAGAGTGCCTTGGACAGCGTATCTAGCTTTAACTCACCAGTCAAACTTTCTTTTAATTTTTCTAAGGATACCGTTTTCAAACTATAACAATTTTGACTGCTAAATTAAGTTTTTATTAACTAGAGAACACAAGCAAAATGCTATTTTTGAAGTGAATTTTAAAATAAATAAAGATGAAATTGTTAAAAAACACACTTTTTTTAATGCTGTGTATGCCGCTTTTCTTGAATGCTCAGGATATTTCTGATCATACTATAGGGTTAAGGCTAGGAGATAGCGATGGATTGGGAGCTGAAATATCGTATCAAAAATCGTTTTCGCGAGTAAATCGATTAGAAGTAAATTTAGGATGGCGTGATAGTAGAGCTTATGACGCTTTTAAATTATCGGGAGTGTACCAATGGGTGATGCCTTTAGAGGGTGATTTTAATTGGTATTACGGATTTGGTGGTGGTTTAGGAAATGTTGATTTTGAACCACGACCTAATGAAAATAGCCCCAATGGTCTTCAAAAAATTGACGGAGGATTATTTGTTTTTGGTGCTGCCAATATTGGCATTGAATACAACTTTGATTTTCCATTGGTACTTTCCTTAGACATCCGACCAGAAATAGGATTATTAGGTTATAGTGAGTTTTCGGATAATTTTGATTTTGATATTGGTTTAGGCATACGCTACCAATTTTAAAACATAAAAGATAAATTTCTGAATTAAATTAGCTCGTAAAGGCTTGTTTTTTTTGCTATTATATAAGTACATTTGCCGCACTAAAATTAAAATAATGAAAAAAGTAATATTTGGAATTTTTGCCATTGGTTTATTATTCTCTTGTACTAGTAATCCAGACGGATTTTCTATAAATGCAACCGTTCAAGGTGATTTAGATAATGGAACAAAAGTATATTTAAAAAGAATAAACGAAGTAAATCAGCCTGTTGATGTGGATACCACAACGGTTGAAAATGGAAAATTTAGCTTTACAGGAAAAGCAGACTCTTTAGACTTACAGTATATATTCATTGACAATGTAAATGGTAATATCCCTGTAATCATAGAAAAAGGAACTATCGATATTAGCTTTCAAAAAGACAGTATTTTATTTGCTAAAATTGAAGGTACTGACCAGAATGATATGTTTGCTAAATTCTTAAATCAAAGTAAAATCTTTTCAAAACGATATACTTCAATGGGTCAAGATTTTGAAAAAGCTCGTGCTAGTGGTGATTTAGCTGGCCAAGATGCAATTCAAGAGGAGTTATTAGAATTTAGGGAAGAGGCCAAAAAATTTGAACTAGATTTTGCCAAAGAAAATCCTAATGCTTTAATTTCTGCAATGTTGTTAGAGCGTTTTCAACAAACACAAGAGCTTCCTGAAAATGAAATCAATGAAATATATGAAGCATTTACACCAGAGGTAAAAAATACAGCTGCAGCAAAAAGAATTAAAGCTTTTATGGACAAGAATAAAGCAACGGCTATTGGCTCAAAGGCTCCAGAATTTTCAGCGCCTACACCCACTGGGGAACAATTGGCATTAAAAGATGCTTTAGGAAAGTATACAATTATTGATTTTTGGGCTGGATGGTGCAAACCTTGTAGAGCAGAAAATCCTAATTTAGTTCGCATTTATGATAAATATAAAGAAAGTGGATTAAAAATTCTTGGAGTTTCATTAGATAAAACAAGAGAAGAATGGACAGATGCAATTACCGCTGACGGTTTAGAATGGAACCAAGTTTCTAATGTTCAGTATTTTGATGAAATTGCAAAATTATACAATGTAAATGCCATTCCTGCAATGTTTATCTTAGATGAAAACGGCGTGATAATAGCTAAAGATTTAAGAGGAGAAGCACTTGAAAATAAAATTGCTGAATTACTGGGAAGCACCATGTAAAATGGCACCTAGTGTACTCTGGTAGTAAAAAAGCCTGGTTTGTTTCACAAACTAGGCTTTTTTATTTTTATAAATGTTCTGTGCCATCATCTGCGGCTAACGAGAATCTTTGGGAGCCACAAGGCCTTCTAGCCTAAGGTTTAGCATACGAGTATTCATAAACCATGGCATTTTTAGATTAAAAAAACTATAAATAGTAGCATTAGACCGCTTTAAAAAGTTAATCCTCAAGAGATGTCTTAAAAAAATTGTCAGCATACGCCTTGAAACTTCTGCCTATTTAAAGAGCACTTTTTAATTTAATTTTCCGGCTTTTTGGAGTACGAACAGCACAACGATAGGGAGGGCCAACAAAGCGACCATCAAAAGATCGGTTTGCAGTAGACTCGGAAAGAAAATAAGGGTTGTAACATATCCGCCAATAGCCCCACCAAAGTGAGCAGTATGCCCAATATTACCTAATCTACTTTTCATACCATATATAGAATACAGCAAATAACCAATACCAAAAACATAAGCCGGCACAGGAATTGGAATAAACATAAACCCTAAACGCATTTGTGGCTCCAGTAAAATGGCGGCATATAAAATACCGGTAACAGCGCCACTAGCACCTACAGCGCTATAATAGGGCTCGTTTTTATGAAAAACCATGCTCAGAAGGCTGCCAGCTGCCAAACTAACCACATAAATAAGTAAAAATTGTATTGAATTTAGCCATTCAATGACGACCGGAGCAAAAAAGAACAGCGTAAACATGTTAAAAAATAAATGGGAGAAATCTACATGTAGAAACCCAGAAGTAAACATTCGTTCTTTTTGACCTGCAGCTATGGCATTTACTTGAAATTTATAACGATCAAAAAAAGTTATATCATTAAAACCCTTAAGGGATACTAAAATGTTTAGGGCAATAATCCCCAAAGTGGCAAAATGCATTTCATCAAACATAAAACTAAGGCTTCTATTTGCTCCCAAATATAGCTATATTTGCGTAATAATATATGGCATGCAGTTACTTGTATTTGTTTTAGCGTATCCCTTAATTTGGATAATTTCTATACTTCCTTTTAAGCTAGTTTATGCACTATCAGACTTTATTTTTTTTATCGTTTATACGGTATTAGGCTATCGAAAAAAAATAGTGTATGCTAATTTATCCCTAGTGTTTCCCGAAAAATCTTCAAAAGAATTAAAAGAAATACAACGCATCTTTTACGGTCATTTATGTGATACGTTTCTGGAAATGATTAAGACCATGAATATATCCAAAGAGGATATTAAAAATCGCTACCATATTACAAATTTAGAAGTACTTCACGAGCTTGAGAAAACAAAAAGTATTTTAATAGTTTGTTCTCATTATGCGAATTGGGAGTGGAATGTGAGCATTAACAATTATGTAAAATCAGAGGGTTATGCCATTTATCAAAAGATTAAAAATAAGTACTTTGATCATTGGGTAAAAAGTACAAGGGCACGCTTTAATACCACGCTTATCACCCAAGAAGAAACAGTAAGAACTGTAGTTAAGAATCATAAAGACAAAGTACCATCAATATATGGTATGGTTAGTGACCAGTCACCACAAGCCCATAGAGCGCCATATTGGACAGAGTTTATGGGAATTAAAGTACCCGTTTTTAGTGGTCCTGAAACTATGGCTCGAAAAATGGATTTAGCAGTGGTATTTCTTAAAGTTTCTAAAGTAAAAAGAGGTTATTACGAAGCAGCGTTTATCCCGATTACCACAGCTGGAAAAAGTACGGCTGAACACGAAATAACAGATACATTTTTGCGATTAACAGAACAACAAATTCGTGAAAATCCACCTTATTATTTATGGACTCATAGACGGTGGAAGCACAGAAATAAAGCTGACACCCAATAAATAAAAGGTAATTTTATTTCAAAAATTACCTTTTATTCTAAACCCCATCCAAAAGCACTTTAGACTTTTTGAGGTTCTATTTCAAACCTGCAATTTGTTTAATTTCTCTAATAATCTTATCGGCTAAACTATCGGCCTCAAGTTGTGATTTCGCTTCGGTATAAATTCTGATAATTGGTTCTGTATTTGATTTACGCAGGTGTACCCAATTTTCAGCAAAATCGATCTTGACCCCATCGATGGTCGAAATTTCTTCATCTTTATAGTTCTTTGCCATAGTTTCTAAAATAGCATCTACGTTTAAACCTGGCGTTAATTCTATTTTCTTTTTACTCATAAAATAAGACGGATAACTAGCTCTTAATTCTGCTACAGTCCCCCCTTTTTCAGCCATCAACATTAAAAATAAAGCCGTGCCAACCAAAGAATCACGACCAAAATGACTTTCTGGATAAATAATGCCTCCGTTGCCTTCACCCCCAATAATTGCATTTATTGCCTTCATTTTCGTAACGACATTTACTTCACCAACGGCCGCAGCTTCGTAGGTTCCGCCGTGTTTCTCCGTAATATCTCGAAGTGCTCTTGAAGATGATAAGTTCGATACGGTATTTCCTTTCGTTTTTCCTAAAACATAATCCGCACAAGCCACCAAGGTATACTCTTCGCCAAACATTTCACCATCGTTACTTATAAAAGCCAAACGATCTACATCAGGATCTACTACAATTCCAAAATCTGCTTTTTCTTTTAAAACCAAGGCACAAATATCACCTAAATGTTCTTTTAAAGGTTCTGGGTTATGAGGAAAATGACCAGTTGGGTCACAATACAATTCCACCACTTCAACCCCTAATTCTTTTAATAATTTAGGAATTGCGATTCCTCCGGTAGAATTAACACCATCTACCACCACTTTAAACTTTGCCGCTCGGATGGTATCGGCATCAACTAAAGGCAAGTCGAGCACTTCGTCAATATGAATATCGATATAAGAATCGTTTTTGGTAATTTCTCCTAAATCGTCTACTTCTGAAAAGTCAAAATCTTCTTTTTCAGCTATTTCAAGAATTAAAGCGCCTTCTTCAGCATTTAAAAACTCCCCTTTTTCATTTAAAAGTTTTAAGGCATTCCACTGTTTAGGATTATGACTAGCAGTTAATATAATGCCACCATCTGCCTTTTCTAAAGGCACCGCAATTTCAACGGTTGGTGTAGTGGATAGGTCTAGATCAATAACGTCAATCCCTAAACCTACTAAAGTAGAAACCACTAAATTCTGAATCATTTCTCCGGACAAACGCGCATCTCTTCCAATTACTACTTTTAGTTTTTTGTTACTTTTTGTATACCCTTTAAGCCATATACCATAAGCAGCCGCAAATTTCACGGCATCAATTGGTGTTAAATTATCGCCTGGTTTTCCTCCAATAGTACCCCGTATTCCTGAAATTGATTTGATCAGTGTCATAATTGTATAAAAGTTTTTGCAAATATAATCGGTTCGTATTAAATGGTATTCCTCTTATTCGTAAATTCGAACCTATTAGTGTTTTTTGTGATTGTATGAATTTTTTGGCGCATATTTTTTTATCCTTTAATGATGATGAAGTTTCCCTTGGTAATTTTTTTGCCGATAGTATTCCAGGAAATAAGTATACACATTTGCCGGAAAGAGTACAAAAAGGAATAAAATTACACCGTCATATAGATACGTTTACAGATGCGCACCCAACAGTACGCCTAAGCACCAAAAAATTACATCAAAATTACAGTCATTATAGCGGAATTATTGTTGATATTTTTTACGATCATTTTTTAGCTAAGAATTGGAACCAGTATTCAGAGGTTCCTTTAGCTGATTTTGTAGCTAATTTTTATGCGTTATTAAAAGCTAATTATGCTATTCTTCCTGAGGCAACAAAACACATGATGCCCTATATGATCCAAGAGAATTGGATTGTAAATTATGCCAATTTAGAAGGTATTGAACGCGTTTTAAATGGAATGAATAGACGAACAAAAAATAAATCTAAAATGAATTTTGCTATCTTAGATTTAAACGAACATTATCAAGAGTTCGAAAAAGAATTCACCTCTTTTTTTAGAGAGTTAATCGATTTTTCAAAACAAACATATCATTCACTTTAAACGAACCCAATTACCAATGAAAAAATACATTTATTTCCTTGTCGTACTTTTGAGCTTTATCCAGTGTAAAAATCAAGCTCCAACACCAACACCAACTGGTTTAGTTACAGATAAGGCCATGGTGGTTTCTGCACGAGAAGAAGCGTCTAAAATAGGTGCTGATATTATGGCGAAAGGCGGCAATGCTTTTGATGCCATGATTGGAACGCAGTTAGCCTTGGCTGTTGCTTACCCTAGAGCAGGGAATATTGGCGGTGGTGGTTTTATGGTATATCGAAAAAATAATGGAGAAGTTGGTTCTTTAGATTTTAGAGAAAAAGCACCATTGTCTGCCTATCGTGACATGTATTTAGATGCTGAAGGAAATGTTATTCCTAATATGAGTACGCTTGGAGCTACTTCGGTGGGTGTTCCTGGTGCTATTGCTGGGATTATAGCAGTGCATAAAAAATTAGGAAAATTGCCCCTAAAGGCTATTTTTGAACCTGTTATTGCACTGGCTGAGAACGGAGTTACAGTCACTGAAAAACAAGCTGAAATACTCAAAGGATATCGCGAAATATTTATGAAAGTGAATGGTGATAGCACTAAATTCGCTACGGTGTACAATGCAGGCGATGTCATAAAATACCCAGCATTGGCAAAAACATTAAAAATAATTCAGGAGCAAGGGCACGATGGCTTCTATAAAGGAGAAATTGCTCAAAAATTGGCGGCCTTTATTCAAAAAAATGGAGGATTTGTAACTGAGGAAGATTTAGCAAAATACCAAGCTGTATGGCGTGAACCTGTACTGTTTAACTATAAAGATTTAAATATAATATCTATGGCGCCTCCAAGTAGCGGTGGTGTGACTATGAATCAGATTTTTAAAATGATTGAGCCTTATGATCTAGCTACCCTTGGACATAATTCAGAAAAAACAATTCAGGTATTAACGGAATCCTTTAGACGTGCTTATGCCGATCGAAATTACTATTTAGGAGATCCCGATTTTGTTGAAATACCTTCAGAGCAAATTTTGAATGATACCTATTTAACAGAACGTATGTCCGATTTCTCTTTTGAACAGGCTACAAGCTCTGATGCTGTTTCCCATGGTAAGGTAGAGATTTTGGAAAGTATGGAAACTACCCACTACTCTATTATTGATGCCGAGGGTAATGCTGTTTCTGTAACAACTACTTTAAATGGTAATTTTGGGTCTAAATTGTATTCTGATGAATTAGGTTTCTTTTTAAATAATGAAATGGACGATTTCAGTGCTAAAGCAGGAGTGCCTAATATGTTTGGCTTAATTGGCGCAGAAGCAAATAGTATTCAACCAGAGAAAAGAATGTTGAGTAGCATGACACCTACTATTGTTGAAAAAGACGGAAAATTATGGATGGTTGTGGGCACCCCAGGAGGTTCAACGATCATTACTGCTGTAGCAGAAACGATATTGAATACGTATGAATTTGGTTTAAGCATGCAAGATGCGGTAAATGCTCCTAGATTTCACCACCAATGGTTACCAGATGTTCTTATTTTTGAACCCAATGGCTTATCTCCTGAACTAATTACTAGTTTAAAAGCTAAAGGATATCAAATTAATGAAGAAGACAATACTATAATTGGGAAAGTCGATGCTATTTTGGTTTTGCCAAATGGCCAATTAGAAGGTGGTGCAGATAGGCGTGGTGACGATGCGGCTGTAGGGTATTGATATTACAAATAAAAATGGGCACAGCCGAAAGCGCAGGGTGCTCAACGAAAATATATGAAAAGAATTTTTAAGAAAGTACTGAAAATTATTCTTGCGTTATTCACCTTGCTCTTCCTGGCATTCGTGGCCTTGTATCTGATCTATAACGAACCTTTGCCGGAGGGTTCAAAACCTGAAAAGGCTGATATTTTAGCACAAAAAATGTTAACAGCTATACATCATGAAGCGTATGTACAAACTAAGCATATCGAATGGACTTTTGCTGGCGGAGCGCATCAGTACAAATGGCATAAAGCAAAGGGAGAAGTTGAAGTGAAATGGGGTGATTACAAGGTTCAATTAAATCTTGCCGACCCTACTAAGAGTCACGTTTTTCAAAATTCGACTGAACTTTTGAATGCTTCTAAATCAGAAATCATAGTTAAGGCGGTTAATTTTTTTAATAATGATTCTTTCTGGTTAGTGGCTCCTTTTAAAGTTTTTGATAAAGGAACCAAACGAAATGTAGTACTTTTAGAAGATGGCTCCGAAGCTTTGTTAGTCACCTATTCCTCAGGAGGAACAACGCCTGGAGACTCTTATTTATGGAAATTACAGAACAATGGCTTCCCAGTTAGTTTTCAAATGTGGGTAAAAATTATTCCGATTGGTGGTCTAGAAGCCACTTGGGACGAATGGAAAGTGATGGAAAATGGGCTGTACTTACCGTCTTCTCACACCATAGGTCCTGTACCATTGGATATGGGAGAAGTGCGGGCTTATAATTAAAAAGGGAGCGAAAATGATTGATATACTTAAACCTAGGTCTGCTTCATCCGTTTAAAAATACTATGTCCCCTGCATGTATACCTAGGTTGATTTAATTAAAACAGCAAATAGAATCTCTAATTTTAGTTCAGATTAAAAATAATTTCTCGCATAGAATATATGAAGTGCATTGCCCAAAGCGTATTAAACATCACAAATTAAAAAGCCTTGTTTTAAAGATTCAATTTTATCTTCGCGTTCAGGAATAAATTCTTGAGCTACGTAGCCTTTATAGCCTGTAGCCAAAATAGCGCGCATAATAGCAGGATAATATAGCTCCTGATTTTCATCAATTTCGTGGCGACCTGGAACTCCAGCGGTATGATAATGTCCAAAATACTGATGATTATCTTGAATACTTCTAATAATATCGCCTTCTTGAATTTGCATGTGGTAAATATCAAAAAGCAATTTAAAACTTTCAGATCCTAAACCTTTACATAATGCAATTCCCCAAGCGGAGGTATCACACATATAATCAGGATGATTAATGGCGTTAAATAATTCCATTTGGATAACTATGCCGTGTTTCTCAGCCAATGGCATAATTTTAGAAAGTCCGTCAATACAATGTTGCAAGCCTACTTGATCATCCATTCCTCTGCGATTTCCACTAAAACAAATTAAGTTTTTATACCCAGCTTGGGCAACTTTAGGAATCATTTCAGAATAATTCTTGACAAGTACCTCGTGGTATTGCGGGTCATTCCAACCTTCAGTAAGGCTAATTTCTGCGCCGTTGCACATGGCAGAATCAATATTGTATTTTTTTAAAAGCGGCCATTCTTTAGGTCCCATTAAATCAACTGCTTTTACTCCAAGCTTATTTAGGGTTATTAAAAATTCTTCTAAGGGAATTTTACTAAAGCACCAATGACAAACACTGTGATTAATATTATGTTTTAAAACAAAATCTTTTTCTTTACTTGGTATCGAAGCCGTTGCTGCCGTGCAGGAAATGATGCTTAATGAACCTACAGCAGATGTTCCAATAAAGTCTCTTCTTTTCATACCCATATTTTTCTTAAAAATATACTTTATTTTTAAAAAAAAGGTGCTGTAGGCTACAAAAGACTACTTCCTAGAACATTTTTTAAAAAATTATTTAGAAAAGGTCATAATTAGCGTTCCTTTCGCTTTTATGATGACACCGCCTGCAGGTACATCCCTATCAATCGCCGTACTGATCTGTAAGGTGTTTTCTGTGAGTGTGATGATCTCATAAGAGCCATTCACGGTGGCATTTGCGCTTACCGTTAACGCAGTTCCTTGGATGTCCCAATCGCCATTAGCAAAAGGACTTTCTGAGCTAAATCTATCTTCATAGGCTGTGCCTAAAAACGTGAACTTTAAGAGCATACCATAAGTACCTGTACTCGTTACTTTATTGGGGTTTTCTGTAAATTCAACGACTACATTTTCATTCGTTGAAGTAGCCGTGTAGGTTAATGAATAGGTGGCATTCAAAAATACTGTTGTACCTGTCCCATCATTAATAACGGCATTCGTTAAGTTCCAAGTCCCTGAAATTGGGGAAGTTACAGGTGTGGTTTCATCAAAAACTAAAGGATTTGTTCCGTTTTCTATTTCTTGGGCATTTGAAGTACCATCTAAATCGCAATCCTCAATATTCCATGCATTACTGGGGGTTTGATTTTGACTCGTTAAAAGAAAAAGACAATAATCTAATGGATTGGTATTATTTAAACTTTCTATATCGTCAGAAACGCCATCACCGTCGGTATCCACTTTTAAGGGATCAGTACCCAACTCTTTTTCTATTCCGTCAGATAAATTATCTCCGTCAGTATCCGCTTTTAAGGGATCTGTCGCATCGGCCTTTTCGACACCATCGTTCACACCATCGCCATCAGTATCAATAGTTAAGGGATTGGTCTGATCATTTTTTTCGATTCCGTCTTGAACTCCGTCCCCGTCAGTATCTGCCACTAAGGGGTCTGTACCATCAACTTTCTCGGTTCCATCATTGACCCCATCCTGATCTGTATCGGCTTTTAAGGGATCAGTACCGTCTGTTTTCTCAACGCCATCTGGCACTCCATCTTCATCAGAATCTGCTTTTAAAGGGTTTGTTTTGTCTGTAATTTCCAAAGCATTTTTAAGGCCGTCAGCATCACAGTCACCTTCATTCCATGCATCCGAAGTTTTTATGGTTTGTTTAGTTACTATAAAAGAGCAAGTATTATTGGGGTCCGTACCATCTTCATTTTCTGCGGTATCGCTAACACCATCACCATCGCTATCAAGATTTGATTGGTCAATGGGCGGGTTACTGTCAGTTGTAATTGCGTCTAAAAGATCTTCGCGATCATTAGAACATGCGCTCAAAATAAGAATACAAAAACTAATTCTTATAATTTTTTTCATTTGGAAATGTTTTTTAAACTATTCTATTTTATGATTAAAATATATACGCAACTTTTATATATTTGGATGTGAAAGACCATGTTATAAAAAACAATACCCAAGAATTAATTGAGCTAGCGCATTACAAAATGCCATTTGGAAAATACAAAGGGCGTTATTTAGTAGATTTACCTGAACCCTATTTAATTTGGTTTCAACAGCAAGGATTTCCTGAAGGTAAACTCGGTAACTTGCTTAGGGCCATGACAGAAATTAAAATAAATGGCCTAGAAGCTTTAATAAAAAAGGTTCAAAAAGATTTTCCTAAACAATAGGCGGTATATCTTGTGCAATTTGTACTTTTGCCTGCGTTAAGTAATCAACCTAGCGCTTCATGTCACAGACAAAATATATTTTCGTAACAGGTGGGGTTTCATCCTCGCTTGGCAAAGGCATCATCGCCGCCTCTTTAGCAAAACTTTTGCAGGCCAGAGGCTATAAAACTACCATTCAAAAATTAGACCCCTATATCAATATAGATCCAGGGACTTTAAATCCATATGAACATGGAGAATGTTATGTTACTGACGATGGAGCAGAAACTGATTTAGATTTAGGACACTACGAAAGGTTTTTAAATGTAAAAACGTCACAGGCTAATAATGTTACGACGGGTAGAATTTACCAAAGTGTTATAGATAAAGAACGTCGTGGAGAGTTTTTAGGAAAAACAGTGCAGGTGGTTCCACATATCACCAATGAAATTAAAGAGCGCATACAGATTCTTGGAAAAAGTGGTGATTATGATATTGTCATTACAGAAATAGGTGGCACTGTTGGCGATATAGAATCATTACCCTATATAGAAGCGGTTCGCCAGTTATTATGGGAATTAGGAGATCACAATGGTATTGTTATTCATTTAACTTTAATACCCTATTTATCTGCAGCCGGAGAGTTAAAAACAAAACCAACACAGCATTCTGTAAAAACACTCATGGAAAGCGGGATAAATGCTGATATTTTAGTATGCAGAACTGAGCATGAAATTTCTGATGAAATTAAACAAAAATTAGCCCTTTTTTGTAATGTTAAGCGAGAAGCTGTGATACAATCGATTGATGCATCAACGATTTACGATGTGCCCATTTTAATGCAAGAAGAAGGCTTAGATACTGTTACCCTTCAAAAATTGGCCTTGCCTGATACCGTAAGACCAAATTTAGATTTATGGAATCAGTTTTTAAACAAGCATAAAAACCCGAAACATGAAGTAACTATTGGTTTGGTAGGTAAATACGTAGAATTACAGGATTCTTATAAGTCCATTTTAGAATCATTTATACATGCAGGTGCCGTTAACGAAGTAAAAGTTAATGTTCGTTCTATACATTCGGAACATATTACTGTCAAAAATTATGAGCAAAAATTAAAAGGCTTAAATGGTATTTTAGTGGCTCCAGGTTTTGGAGAAAGAGGCATAGAAGGCAAAATTAAGGCAGTACAATTTGCAAGAGAAAACAATATTCCTTTTTTAGGGATTTGTCTTGGAATGCAAATGGCAGTTATTGAATTTTCTAGAAATGTTCTCGGTTACAAGGATGCTACTTCTACGGAAATGTTGGCTAGCACAGAACATCCTGTTATTAACTTAATGGAAGCGCAAAAAAACATTACCAATAAAGGAGGTACGATGCGTTTAGGAAGTTGGGACTGTGAGCTGAAAGAGGGATCTTTAGTTAAAGAGGTATATCATGGTGCTACCGAAATTTCAGAACGTCATCGCCATCGCTATGAATTTAACAACGATTATAAAGCACAAATAGAAAAAGCAGGTATGATTGCCTCTGGTGTTAATAAGGAGACTGGTTTGGTAGAAATTATCGAAATTCCTAAACACCCCTGGTTTATAGGCGTGCAATACCACCCCGAGTATAAAAGTACAGTTTTAACCCCTCATCCTTTATTTGTTGGTTTTGTAAAAGCAGCTTTGTTACACAAAATTTAATTTCTTTACAGAATAATGCCTTAAGCGTATATGTCAGTATGGCACAAGTGTTATAATTGGAGCTATATTTGTTAATTGAATAAAAAAATCAGAATAAAATAGAATAGTTTTTAGATGGAAGAAAAAAAAATAGACGTCAATACAATCATAGGTTTTGTTTTGATTTTTGGAATATTGCTTTTTATGTTTTGGCAAAATCAACCTTCTCAAGAAGAAATTGATGCCAAAAAAGTTCAACAAGAACAAGTAGATGTAGCTTCTGAAAAGCAAGAGCCAGTTGTACAAGAAATCCCTGCACCAGCCAGCCTGAACTTAAATGATTCAACGGCAATCGCAAATTATAAAAGTTCTATTGGAGCTTTTAGCTATACCAAAGCCATCGAAGGAAGATCTGTTTTGGAAAATGACTTGGTGTACATGAAAATCAGTAATAAAGGAGGTGAAATTACTGAGGTAAAACTTAAAGAGTTCAAAACATACGATTCTATTCCTGTCTATTTAATTAAAGATGGTAATGCATCGTTCGCCCTTAACTTTACAACTACCGATAATAGGGTTTTAAACACAAAAGATTTATTTTTTGAACCTAGTTTAACAGAGGCTAATGGCGTAACTACACTTTCAATGAAAGCTAAAGTTGCTGCAAATCAATTTTTAGAATATACCTACGAGATGAAGCCTAACGAATACTTGGTCGATTTCTCGATTCGATCTCAAGGTTTGAGTAGGGTAATTAATAATGCGCAACCCATTAATTTAGATTGGAAATTAAAGGCTATCCGTCATTCAAAAAGTATTCAATATGCCAATCGATACACTCGATTAACGTATAATCATGAAGATGGTAATATAAGTAAGTTATCTGAAAGTAGTGATTTAGACGAAGAAACAGAAACGGACATAAAGTGGTTATCGTATAGGCAACACTTCTTTAGCTCTATATTAGCTACGAATACACATTTTGAATCCGCTAAATTAAAGTCCACAAATTTGGTCACTGAAGAAAGCCATACCCAAGGGTTTATGAAAGAATATGAAACCCAAGCTCCTTTAAAGCTCGAAGATGGCGAATTGGCCTACACCATGAATTGGTACTACGGCCCTACCGATGTAAAAGTTTTAGCACAATATAAAGAATTGGGACTTGAAGATTCCATTCCCTTTGGCTGGGGTATTTTCGGTTTAATTAACAGGTATGTATTTACACCTTTATTTACTTTTTTAAGTGGTTTTGCTCCTGCCGGAATTGCCATTATAATTATGACTATTTTAGTGCGCTTAGCGATGTCGCCCGTGACCTATAAATCGTACTTATCTCAAGCTAAAATGAAGGTTTTAAAACCAGAGATTGCAGAGATTAACGAAAAGTATAAAGACAACGCCATGAAAAGACAGCAAGAAACAATGAAGCTGAATAACAAGGCAGGCGTAAGTCCGCTTAGTGGTTGTATCCCAGCTTTAATCCAGATGCCTATTTTCTATGCCTTATTTATGTTCTTTCCAACATCCTTTGCTCTGCGACAAAAACCATTTTTATGGGCCGATGATTTAGCATCTTATGATATTATTGCACAATTACCCTTTAGTATTCCTATTTACGGAGATCACGTAAGTTTGTTCCCAATTTTGGCTTCGATTGCAATTTTCTTTTACATGATGATGACTACCGGTCAGAATATGACACAACAACCAGGAATGCCTAATATGAAGTTTATTATGTATTTATCTCCGTTGTTCATGTTGGTTTTCTTTAATAGTTTTGCCAGTGGATTGAGTTTGTATTACTTCGTATCGAACTTAATTACGATTTTTATCATGTTAGCGATTAAGCATTTTATTTTGGATGATGAAAAAATACACGCACAGATTCAAGAAAATAAACTGAAGCCTAAGAAAGAAAATAAGTTTCAGAAGAAAATGCGTGAGATGATGGAACAAGCAGAACAGCAAAAAAAAATAGGTAAAAAATAAGAAAAACTGAATTGTACATTAATGAAAAAAGCTCCTTTGTAGATAATACTACTTAGGAGCTTTTTTTTGAGGTTGTTTGGTAAGATTTGGGATGTCAAAGATGCGCTTTAGCAGGAGTATTTTAAAATTATAGTTGTCAATGGGTCTGTTTTGTACATTAAAGTGTCAAATTATGTTGTTAGACAATTTTATGCTTTCCTAAACCTGTTTTTAGCTCGGCACGGAACAACTTATTTTGAAGAGTATATTCATTGCGTTGATAAAAATAAAATACGATAGAAAATTTGTACCTAACACTAAGGTACCAAGAGGTTTCTTGTTTATTCATCCGAATTGTTGTGTGATGAGCCCATTTAATTCTTAAGGTTTATGAAAAGAAAAAGCTGTTGCAAAATTTACAACAGCTTTTACATTTATGAACAATCTAGGTTATTAATGTAATGGACCGAAAGAAGATAAGGGTACCAATACTTGATTGATTACATGAGCAACTCCGTTAGTTGCTAATATATTAGTAGCAACAATACCAGCATCAGCACTAGCTGAAGTGGTATCTCTAATTACGAAACTGTTTCCTGACGCAACCACTGTAAAAGAATTCCCTGTAAATGCGGTTGGAACACTACCAGCACTTAACTGATTAGCAAGTACTTGTCCTGGTACCACATGGTATAGTAAAAGATTTCTAAGAGCATTTATTCTTTCGGGAGTATCAAAGGCAGCCATACCTCTATTTACGAAATCTTGTCCTAATATTCTATATAATGCTTCAAAGGCATCATTTGTTGGTGCAAATACGGTGAAAGGACCAGCTCCATTTAAAGTATCTACTAAGCCAGTTAAAATTACAGCTTCCTCTAAAATTGAAAGAGAAGGAGTTCCTACCACAATATCAACTAAGCTTCCGTTGCTAATTCTTGTAGCAAATTCAACTGCAGCTGCTGGTAATAAGACCTTATTGATAGTGTGTGCAACACCGTTAGTTGCAAAAATATCTGTACCTGTTATTGTAGCGTTTGTAGCAGAAGCATCACCAATTACAAAAGAACCTCCAGAAGCAATCACCTCTAAACTATTACCTGCAAAAGCAGTACCTACCATACCCGCTTCTAAATCTCCAGCAGCTACCTCGGCGTTTGGAATCACATGGTATAATAAGATGTTTCTCAATAAATCGATTTCAGCAGTAGTATTAAAATCATCAAGGCTGTTATAGTCATCACCTAAAGCATTTAATAAAGCAACAAAAGCATCATTTGTAGGAGCAAATACAGTGAATGGCCCAGCTCCATTTAGGGTCTCAACCAAACCAGTTTTAATAACAGCGGCTTCTAATATAGAAAGTGGTGTGGTAGCCACAACGATATCCACTAAAGTTCCATTGGTCAACCTTGTTACAAAATCTAGTGCAGCTTGTGGTAATAAAACTTTATCAATGGTATGTGCCACACCATTGCTCGCTAAAATATCCGTACCTGTGATGTTTGCATTTGATGAGGAAGCATCACCAATCACGAAAGTATTTCCTGAAGCAATAACCTCTACGCTATTTCCAGCAAAAGCAGTCCCTACCATTCCGGCAGCTAAATCGCCGGCTTTTACTTCAGATGGGATCACGTGGTACAATAAAATGTTTCTCAACAAAGCTATTTCTGCAGGCGTATTAAAATCATCAAGACTAGTAAAATCGTCTCCTAACACAGCTAATAAAGCAACAAATGCATCATCCGTTGGTGCAAAAACAGTAAATGGTCCAGCCCCGTTTAAGGTACCCACTAAATCAGCTTTAAGCACCGCTTGCTCCAATAGCGAAAGGGCTGGTGTAGCAACAACGATATCTACTAAGGTACCGTTTGTAATTCTATTCACTACGTCAATAGCCACTTGTGGTAATAACACTTTATCGATCGTATGTGCAACACCATTACTTGCAAAAATATCAGTTCCTGTAATATTGGCATCCACTGTAGACGCATCACCAATTACAAAAGAACCTCCAGAAGCTAGTACTTCTATGTTATTTTCTGCAAAAGCAGTACCCACAGAACCAGCAGCTAAATCACCTGCAGCAATTTGAGCGTTGGGGATTACGTGGTATAAAATAATATTTTTTAGTAATGCAATTTCGTCTGCTGTATCGAAATCATCTAAGCTAGTATAGTCATCACCTAAAGTCTCAAATAAAGCAGCAATAGCATCATCGGTTGGTGCAAATACCGTAAATGGACCAGCACTACTTAATGTAGCTACTAAGTCGGTTTTAATAACCGCAGCTTCTAAAAAAGATAAAACCTCAGTATTTACTACAACATCAACAAGATTTCTTTGGGCAATAGCAATACTTTCCAAAGCATCTAAAACAGCCTGGGGTACCAATACTTTATTTACCACATGAACAACACCGTTACTAGCTTCTACATCAGCAATCACGACTTCAGCATCAGCACTGGTCGCATCCTGTACAAAAACTTTATCGCCATCTAAACGAATAACTACATTTTCTTCTTGAACGGTTTTAATAGATTGCCCATCAACTAAGTCTGCAGCTTTAACACCTGCACCCGCAACTACATGGTATTTAAGAATTTCTGCTAAAAGATTCTTTTCTTCCATCAAATCAAAATCATCTAAAGAATCAAATCCGTCTAATTCTGCAAATAAGGCGGTAAAGGCATCATTGGTTGGAGCAAAAACAGTAAATTGAGAATCACTACTTAAGGTGCTCACTAAATTATTATTAGTTCCCTCATCGGCTTTTTGTAAAGCGGCAACTAAACTACTAAGGGCGTCAGTTGCTTGAGCAGTTTGCACGATGTTAGACTTCATTTCAGGTTGCTGATTATCATCGTCATCACATGAATAGACGAATGTGAGCAAAACAATACTTAGTAATAGACTTTTAAATTTTAATAGTTTTTTCATAATACTGCGTGTTTTTAGGTTTAAACTGTTTAACTTTTTCATTTAAATGTTAATCACTTTTAAGATACGCTAATCACTTAAAGGTTGCGTTTGTTTAATCTTTTTTAATAATAATTTAACAAAATGAGAAAATTTTAAGCTAATTTTTGTTTTTATGCATAAAAAAAGCCCTTCTAAAATTCAACTCAGAAGGGCTTTCTATACGAAACATAAGTATTATCTTATCACTCTACTTAATGCATGAATAACACCGTTTGATGCTTGAACATCTGCAATTACAATAGGATTTAAGGTAGTATCGTTCCCAGGACCAATAATCCCTGCAGGAGACGCTTGAATCGTAATATTACTACCACCAAGGCTTGGTACTGCTTGTCCGTCTAAACCAGCTAATTCAGAGGAAAGTACGTTTGTTCCAGGAACTACGTGCAATTCTAAAACAGTTTGTAAGGTAGGAATTGGAATGGAGATAAGGCCAGTTACTTCTAAATCAACTAAAAGTGCTGCAAAAGCATCATTAGTTGGCGCAAAAACGGTAAAAGGAGCTGGGTTAGTTCCATTGGCAGTTTGTAAAGCAGCTACATATCCAAAAGAATCGTCAGCAGTTAATGCGCTGACTAAAGTAGAAAAACGATCATCGGCTAAAGCAAAGTCTACAACCGTTGGTAAATCGATTACGGCATCCACAACATGTATAACACCGTTACTAGCTTGTATATTAGGATCAACTACATTTGAATATCCATTAAATTCAACACCACCTTCAGTTTCGAAATAGATACTCATTTGAGTATTTGCTTTGGCTCCTGTTGCTAATGTAGAAGCATAAAAAATACCATCAGCATTTAAGCCTGTTAAATCTGCCGCTTCTACCTTTCCGTTTAATACATGGTTTAATAACACTTGGGTTAAAACTTCAGAAGGAATATCTTCTAAAGCTCTACCATCTAAAAAAGTTTCAAAAGCTGCATTGGTTGGCGCTAATACAGTGTATGGTCCTGCACCTTTTAGTACCGCTGGTAAATCACCATCAGCAGCCGTAAGTGCTGCTACTAAATTTGATAAAGCTGGACTAGCAATTGCTAAATCAGTGATGGTAGTTCCTTGAGCTGATACTTCGTCGTCATCACTACAGGCTACCGTGAAAGACGCTAAAACCAAAATTAATACTGTTTTTTTTAACCAAATTAAATTTTTCATTGTTAGGGATTTTAAATTATTATTTTGCTTTTGTTTAATGTTTAATTAAAAACAGTCAACATTACAAAGATGCATAAAAACTTAAAAGGTTGCTTTTGTTTAACCTTTTTTAATATAAGTTTAACGAAATACAATACTAAGTAGCCGCTGATTACAAAAAAAGCTGCCTTTTGGCAGCTTAAACAAAACTTTTAATATTATTTAATTATCCAAATTTGGAATAAGCACTTTGTCAATAGCATGTATAATTCCATTTTTTGCTTGTATATCCAAGTTTTCTGAAATGAATTTTGCATCCGTATTTCCACTTCCGTCTTCAATAAAACCAAAACCATTCTGAATCCTAAAGGTTAGAATATCCCCTTCTAAAGTGGCAGGAGATTCTAATCCTGTGCTAATTTGATTGATAAAAATATTTTCTTCTGCAATGACGTGATGTTGTAATACTTTAGTTAACTCTTCTCCAGTCGGTACCGTTTCAAGCGCAGTGAAAGCCTCATTAACAGGCGCAAAAACCGTAAAAGGTGCAGGCGCTGTACCATTAGGCGTACTCAATATGGTCGGAAAATCTGGCTGACCAGGAGCAGTTAAGGCACCGAGTAAAGATGAAAATCTTGAATCCGCCACAACAAAATCAACAATCGAAGGTATTTTAATAACCTTATCTACAATATGAACATACCCATTGTCGGCCACAAGATTTGCCTGAATAACATTTGCTTCTCCATTAAAGCTAAGTACATCATCCACAACATCGAAGAAAATATTGAGATATGACCTTTCGTCGCCTATCAAAATTGAACCTGCTGTTTTTGCATAAAATACGCCATTTTCATTGGCACTCACAAAGGTAGCGGCATTTGCTTGCGTGAGAATTATATGATTTAAAAGTAAGGCCTCTAAATCCGCAGCTGGAATATCCGACAGTGCTGCACCATTTAAGAATTCATCGAATGCGGCATTGTTTGGAGCTAATACCGTATAGCTTCCGAAACTTGATAGCGAATTAAGTAAATTACTTTCTGGGTTTTCTTCTAATGCGGCCACTAAACTACTTAAATTTGGATTGGCCTTTATAACATCTACAATAGATGTATTTATAGTATTATTTTCATCATTACTTAAATCACAAGACACCAAAGAGATGGCGCCAAGAAAAAGTAAAATAAACGATTTTAAGTTTATGAAGTGTTTCATCAAAATGTATTTTTTAGTATTAGTTGTTAACTAATAAGTAGATGTGTTATTTACTTTTGGTTGCTTTTTTTTAGCTCATTTAACAAAAAATTAATAGTTGCAACTGTCAAATTACATTTTAGTAATCGACTATACCTCTTAAAAGCATTTTTTGTATTTTTGTTCCCTTATTTTATAGACCCATGAAAAAAGTAGTAATTGGCCTTTCAGGAGGTGTAGATTCAAGTGTTGCAGCCTATCTTTTAAAAGAACAAGGTTATGATGTAATTGGTCTTTTTATGAAAAATTGGCATGACGATACGGTGACGATTTCTAATGAATGTCCATGGTTAGAGGACAGTAATGATGCGATGATTGTAGCTGAAAAACTAGGCATTCCTTTTCAAACCGTGGACTTGAGTGTTGATTATAAAGAACGCATTGTTGATTATATGTTTAACGAATATGAAAAAGGACGCACACCTAATCCTGATGTGCTTTGCAATCGTGAAATTAAGTTTGATGTTTTTATGAAAATAGCCCTGCAATTAGGGGCTGATTATGTGGCTACAGGTCATTATTGTAGAAAAGGCACTATTACGAATAATGACGGATCTAAAACCTATCAATTGCTTTCTGGGAAAGACCCAAATAAAGATCAGTCGTACTTTTTATGTCAGTTATCCCAAGAGCAACTTTCTAAAACTCTTTTTCCAATTGGCGAATTATTAAAACCTGAGGTACGGAAAATAGCCGCAGCAAACGACTTAATTACAGCTGAAAAAAAAGACTCTCAGGGGCTTTGCTTTATAGGAAAAGTGCGCTTGCCAGAGTTTCTACAACAAAAATTAAAACCTAAAAAAGGAACCATTATAGAAATACCATCGCACACTCCTATTTACAACACCGAAAAGATCGATTTTTTAACTAAAAATGAAGAATTAGCTTACCGTTCTCAAAAACCAAAGTACCATCTTCATGATGGAAAAGTTGTCGGAGAACATCAAGGTGCACATTATTTTACCAAGGGACAGCGTAAGGGTTTAGCGGTGGGAGGTACTAAAGAGCCCTTGTTTGTTATAGAAACCGATGTTGATGAAAATATAATTTATACGGGACAAGGTAAAAACCACCCTGGATTGTACCGACATACCCTTTTTGTAAGCGATGAAGAATTGCATTGGGTGCGTACAGATTTAGCATTAAAAGAAGATGAACGAATGGAAGTACAAGCCCGGATCCGCTACCGTCAGGAACTTCAAAAGGCGACTTTATATAAAATCAACGGTGGACTTTATGTTGATTTTGAACAAAAACAATCGGCGATCACCGAAGGCCAATTTGTTGCTTGGTATTGCAATGATGAATTAATAGGATCTGGTGTAATTTCATAAGAATGAAGAATAAGATAACAGAACTTTTTAAGATTGATTATCCAATTATCCAAGGAGGTATGATTTGGGCTAGCGGTTGGCGATTGGCCGCTGCAGTTTCCAATGCAGGTGGGTTGGGTATTATAGGCGCAGGATCCATGTATCCAAACGTACTGCAAGAACACATTCAAAAATGCAAAAAAGCAACACAAAAACCTTTTGCAGTAAATATACCCATGTTGTACCCCGATTTGGAACAACTTATGGATATAGTTGTGGCGGAAGGGGTGAAAATAGTATTCACCTCTGCCGGAAATCCAAAAACATGGACTACCTTTTTAAAGGAAAAAGGAATACAAGTGGTCCATGTGGTAAGTAGTGTAAAATTTGCACTAAAAGCACAAGAAGCCGGAGTTGATGCCATAGTCGCCGAAGGTTTTGAAGCTGGCGGACACAATGGTCGTGATGAAACTACTACCTTGACTTTAATTCCCTTAGTAAAAGAAAAAATTAGCATTCCGATTATCGCAGCAGGAGGAATTTCAAGTGGTAGTGCTATGTTAGCGGCTATGGTTTTAGGAGCTGATGCCGTTCAAGTGGGGAGCAGATTTGTGGCGAGCCACGAAGCATCGTCTCACCCATCCTTTAAGCAAAAAGTGGTTGAAGCTGGAGAAGGCGATACGCATTTAACGCTTAAAGAATTAGCACCAGTAAGACTATTAAAGAATAAGTTTTATAGCGATATTCAAAAGCTATACATGGAAGGTACAAACGCCGAAGCTTTAAAAGCACTCTTGGGTAGAGCAAGAGCAAAAAAAGGTATGTTTGAAGGCGATCTAGAGGAAGGTGAGCTTGAAATAGGTCAGGTTGCCGCGCTTATTCACGACATAAAACCTGCGGGTGAGATTGTGAAAACTATGATGAAAGAATTTGAAGAAGCAAAGACTAGAGTTTTGAGTTTATAAACCAACACATAAGTAGTATAAAAATTTTGATATTGGTGGCTTAAACAATTTGAGGCCTAAGATTTTTCAATCCAAAATCCAGAAACCCAACAATAATGAATTCAAGAGCTGACCAATTAAAAGCATTCGACCGTTTACTCACTATTATGGATGAGCTACGAACACAATGCCCTTGGGATAAAAAACAAACGATGCAAACCCTTCGTTCTTTAACCATTGAGGAAACCTACGAGTTAGGTGATGCTATTTTAGATCATAATTTAGAGGAAGTAAAAAAAGAATTGGGAGACCTACTATTACACCTCGTTTTTTATGCCAAAATTGGCAGTGAAACCAATGATTTTGATATTGCTGATGTGGCGAATGAAATTTGCGAAAAATTAATTCATAGACATCCGCACATTTATAGCGATGTAAAGGTAAAAGACGAAGACGAAGTAAAGCGAAATTGGGAACAATTGAAACTTAAGGAAGGCAAAAAAAGTGTCTTAGAAGGCGTTCCTAAAGGATTACCGGCACTCGTAAAAGCTAGCAGAATACAAGAAAAAGTTACCGCTGTAGGTTTTGATTGGGAAGAACCGGAGCAGGTTTGGGAGAAAGTACAGGAAGAATTACAAGAGTTTAAAACAGAAATTGCTAAGGATGATCATGATGCTATGGAAGCTGAATTTGGTGATGTGCTCTTCTCTCTTGTAAATTATGCGCGATTTTTAAAAATAAATCCAGAAAATGCCTTAGAGCGCACCAATAAAAAATTTATTGGACGATTTCAATACTTAGAACAAAAAGCAAAAGGCTTAGGAAAAGAACTAAAAGACATGACCTTAGCTGAAATGGATGTTTTTTGGAATGAAGCGAAACGCAGATAATTCTTTGCCTAAAACTATCTTTTAAAACTTGTTTTTTACCCATAAGAACAACTTATATTTGCACAAAATTTTCCACTTTGTTTTCACAATACACAAAAGAATTTAAATACAATCTCAGCCTATCATTCCCGGTAATATTAGGAATGTTGGGTCATACTTTTGTTCAATTTGCTGATAATATTATGGTGGGTCAGTTGGGTACCGCTGAACTGGCAGCAGTATCTTTAGGAAATAGTTTTGTGTTTATAGCCATGTCTTTAGGTATTGGTTTTTCTACCGCTATTACGCCTTTGGTAGCCGAAGCTGATGCTGCAGGTCAAGTGTCGACAGGTAAAAGCGCTTTTAAACACGGTTTAGTCCTATGCACTTTTTTAGGACTAAGTTTATTCGGTCTCATTTTAGTAGCTAAGCCTTTAATGTACTTAATGAAACAGCCGATTGAAGTGGTTGAGTTAGCTATGCCCTACTTAGATTTGGTAGCATTTTCTTTAGTTCCTTTAATTATATTTCAAGCATTTAAACAATTTTCTGAAGGTTTATCACAAACAAAATACCCCATGTATGCCACAGTTATCGCAAATGTGGTCAATATTTTCTTAAACTATGTATTAATTTTTGGGAATTGGGGTTTTCCTGAAATGGGTATCGTTGGTGCAGCTATTGGCACTTTAGTTTCAAGAGTGGTCATGGTTATTTATTTATGGGTATTGTTGCGTAATAAAAAGAAATTTCATCCCTACGTCACAGGTTTTAATTTTAGAGTCTTAGAGAAAAAAGTGATGAGTAAAATCTTCAATTTGGGATTTCCTTCTGCATTACAAATGTTTTTTGAAGTTGCTATTTTTACTTCAGCCGTGTGGCTAAGTGGTGTTTTAGGAAAAAACCATCAGGCAGCAAACCAAATTGCGTTGAACTTGTCGAGTATGACCTTTATGGTGGGTATGGGCTTAGGTGTCGCCGCCATGATTCGAGTAGGAAATCAAAAAGGCTTACTCAATTTTAAAGAATTACGACGTATTGCCTATTCAATTTTCTTGCTTACTTTTTTATTAGAAATTGTTTTTGCCGCCATCTTTTTAATTTTTAATCATTGGTTGCCATCTATTTATTTAGATGTGAACGATGTGGCAAACCAAGTTGATAATACCGAGGTAATTTTAATAGCAGCGCAATTACTTATTGTTTCTGCTGTTTTTCAAATATCTGATGGCTTACAAGTAGTTATTCTAGGAGCCCTTCGTGGACTTCAAGATGTGAAAATACCCACGGTCATTACTTTTATAGCGTATTGGTTGGTAGGCTTCCCGACCAGTTTTTACTTGTGTTTGTATACCGATTTAAAAAGTACGGGTATTTGGATTGGGTTGTTAGCGGGTTTAACCACATCCGCCATTCTTTTGTATATTAGATTCAATACTTTAACCCTTAAATTAATTGCGAATGCTAAAGCATAAAGCAGTTTAACAGTACAATTAATTGTATTTTTATCATTAAAAATAGTAGTTTATGGACTTTCCAAAATTTTTATTAGGCGATAACACTGATTATCCTACAGCCATATTTGTGGTACATACAGAATATCCTCGTTTTATTATTAATTTAGAGAATGATGATGTAGAATGGTTAGAAGATTTTTCTCAGGAAGACGAAAAAGAACTCGAAGCAGAAGCAGAAAATCTTATTGAACAAGCTACTGTTTTTTACGACCGAGAAGTATCTCGATACGAAGAATAAACTATGCTCGAAGAATTAATCCAATATGATAAAGAACTTTTTCTTTTCCTGAATAATTTAGGAACTTCATCATGGGATGGTTTTTGGTTATTTATTACTCATAAATTTAGTGCCGTTCCTATTTATTTGCTTTTGGCCATAGTTTTTTATAAAGAATACGGACTAAAAAAATTACTTCTTTTACTACTTACAATAGCCTTATTAATTACGGTAACTGACCAGTTAGCTAACTTCTTTAAATATGGTGTACAGCGTTTACGGCCTTGTTATGATGAAGAAGTAAACGGACTAATGCGTTTGGTTAAAAGTTCTTGTGGTGGAAAATTTGGATATTTTTCGGCACATGCCTCAAATGCTTTTGCTGTAGCTTTTTTATTCACCTATTTGCTGAAAGAAAAATATAAGTATATTGGTTTTTTGTTGCTAACATGGGCTTGTTTGGTCGCCTATAGTCGAATTTATATTGGTGTACATTTTCCCTTAGATAGCATAACAGGGGCATTTATTGGCTTGATTTTTAGTTGGTTATTTGCAAAGTTATTTATATTTGCAACGCTTAAATTTAGGCTATGATATCAAATGCCAGATATTGGTTTTTACTTTTTTTAGTTCTTATTATTTATTGTGCAGGACTATTTTCTACCTTATTTGAAAACGATTCTGCCCAATTTGCTGTGATGGCCATGCGAATGGTACAGGAAAATGATTTTATAAACTTGTTCAAAGGGCCAGAGGAATATTTAGATAAGCCCCACATGCATTATTGGCTTTCAGCTTTATCTTTTAAAATATTTGGTTTATACGATTGGGCATACAGAATACCAGCAATTTTAGCCACCGTTATAGGTGCCTATAGCTGTTTCGGGTTAGGAAAGTTATTGTATAACAATTACGTTGGAAAAATTGCTGCTTTAATCTTTTTGACTTCACAAACTATAGTCTTATCAGTAATTGATGTAAGAACCGACGCAGTTTTAACAGGTTTTACTATTTTTTCGCTATGGCATTTGGCAGCCTATAGTAATAAAAACTCTTTAAAACATATCATTTTAGGCGCTTTTGGTGCAGGAATTGCTTTTTCTACAAAAGGTCAAATAGCCCTTGTGGTTATTGGCTTGCCCATCTTATGTCATTTAGCGTATACGCGCAAATGGATGCGCTTTTTAAACTGGCGTGTATTCGTGGCTATACTTGTTTTTGCTGTAACCATTACACCAATACTATACGCATATTACCTTCAGTTTGATTTGCATCCAGAAAAAATTATTCGCGGTCGTCAAGACCGGAGTGGTATTTTGTTTATTCTTTGGGAACAAAGTTTTGAGCGTATGAGTGGCGAGGGTGTTGGAAAGAATAGTAGTGATTATGTATTCTTTTTTCATACTTTTTTATGGACTTTTATACCCTGGACTTTGATTGGAATAGCTGCGTATTATGCACGTTTTAAAACGTTTTTTAATTTAAGATTCAAATACAATCCGAAGTACGAATTTTTAACCCTTGGAGGTATTACATTAATTTTTATTCTTATCAGTTTTGCACAGTTTAAATTACCGCATTATTTGAATATTGTAATGCCGTTATTTTCTATTTTGACGGCATCGTATTTGTATAGCTTAAATATTTTTGTAAAAAAGAAGGCTATTAAAGTTTTATTAAGTATTCAGTATTTTATATTAGGATTTGTGTTTATAGCCGCTCTCCTACTCTGCTTTTATGTTTTTGAAATACAATCGATGCTATCCTACTTTTTATTTGCTATCGCAGGAGCAATTATCATTTACTACATCTTAAAACCTGGGCCTTATAGCGTACGTATTATTACTACTGCCGCAATAACATCAATTTTGCTAAATTTTGTATTGAATTTTCATTTTTATCCGAATTTGCTAAGCTACCAAGCTGGATCTTCAATGGCTCAAGTAGTCAAAGACCAAAATATCCCTAAAGATTTAATCTACAAATTATCAGAAGAACACACCTGGGCTTTAGATTTTTATAATCAACAACCAGTTAATCGTATTGCTGTAGAAGATTTGGTAGACATCGATGCGCTTTGGGTCTACGCTTCGGATGAAGAATTACAAATCCTAAAAGATCATGGCTTCGATTGGAATAAACAATACACGGTTATCGATTTTAGAATAACTCGTTTACAAGCCAAATTTTTAAACCCCGCTACCAGAAAAAAAACACTAAGGAATAAGCATTTGGTACATATTTTTAAATGAGATTGATAAGCTTAGGAGACCTTTTCTTTAGAACCAACGAACATTACCCTTTTTAACGAATCTCTAAACTTGTACTTTCTTTTCCTTCAAAAAAGCCAGAAGATGCAGTTCTTCATTGTTTTAACTCTAATTTAGGCTTTTTAAAGTGATAGAACACCCCTACAAAAGAAACTAGAGCCGTAATTAAAAAGAAAACCATACTTACCCCTATCGAAGTGTTTTCGTCTAAATGCAACAATGTGGCACCATAAAAAAAAGTAAGTTCTCTACTGCCAATACCACCAATTGTTAAGGGAATTACCGAAACAATAGAGGAAACTAAAAAAATAAACAAATATGCGCTGGTATCAAATTCAATTTGAAGGGCCTTTAAAATAAAATAGGCGCTAGCTAATTGGAATAACTGAACCAGAGCAGAATACCCAAAGGTTTTCCAAAAAATGGGTACCACATACCTAAAGAATTTTTGGTGTATTGCCCAAAATAAAATAATGCTTAGGATGATTAAGGTAGCGGCAAGGTATGCAATAGGAAATACAATTTTCAAGTTCAAAAAACTAACGAGAATACAGGCATAAATGAAAAGAAGTAATAGTCCGCTTAAACGGTCTAAAACCAAAGCAGAAACTATTTTTTTTGTAGGGACATCAAATTCCTTTTTTATCACATAGCCCTTGTAAGCATCACCACCAATTCCTCCAGGTAAAAAAAGGTTGTAAAACATACCCAACACATAGAGCTTTAGATTACTCCACTGTGTTAAAAAAATATGCAATTGACCAAAATACAAATTAACTCTAAAGGACGCTACAACTTTTGATGCTATAAAAAAAACGAGCGCTAAAAAAAGGAATAAAGGCTGAGTTTTTTTTAAGGTTTGTAACACCTCCTCTAAAGAAATTTTCGTGAAAATAAAATAGATTAAAAGCCCACTAATGATAAATTTTAGGGCCGTAATTAGCTTTTTATTTGGTTTGGTCACCGATACTTATATTTTTTATTCTGTAAGGTCTTTTTTGTTGTGATTCATAATAGGTTCTAATTAATAACTCCATTACAATTCCGATAGTAAATAACTGAATTCCTGCCAAAATAAACATCAATCCAAATATTAATAATGGTCTATTTCCAATATCCTCTCCCATTAATTTCACTACTAATAAATACATATTTATGACTATCCCTAACATAATTAGGAGTACGCCAAAAATTCCGAATAGGTGAATGGGGCGTTGAATATATTTGCGAATAAATAATAACAACATCATATCAGCCACTACCTTAAAAACACGTTCTAATCCGTATTTTGAGACGCCGGCATGACGTGCATGATGTTTAACAGGAACTTGTTTAATCTGCGCCCCCTCTAAAAAGGCCAACAACGTAATAAAACGGTGCATTTCCCCATATAAATTAAGATCTTTAGCAATGTCTTTTGTAAATACTTTTAAGGCACAACCATTATCCTTAATATCTAGTTTAGTGACACGCCTAACCAAAAAGTTAGCAATTTTAGACGGTATTTTCTTTACTAAAGAGTCTTTCCTTTTTTGACGGATGCCTGTAATTAAATCATATTCACCTCTCACGGCGTAGGCTAACATTTGTGGAATATCACTGGGATCGTTCTGTAAATCTCCATCCATGGTGATAATATATTCTCCTTCAGCATAATCTATTCCTGCAGCAAGGGCTAAACTCTGTCCATAATTTTTCTTTAAAGCGATTAAATGAACCTTCGTATCGTTCATTTTCTTTATCATTTTTCGAGTGCCATCTGTTGAAAAATCATCGATATAAATAATTTGATAACTATACCCGACTAGGCTTTCATGTATCTTTTGTGTGAGCAATACCACATTGTCTTCTTCATTGTATAAGGGAACAACAATCGAGAGCATTTGGTCGGTTAAAACTTCCATATAAATAATTTTACAATTGCAAATTTATGGTATTTTAGTGAAACCCTATTCTTTTACTTATTTTTCAAAGGCATACTTTATTTTTACTTCGAAGTGCTGGAAGCTGACAACTGAATGTTATGGTTTTAGCTATGTATTTAATTCGTTCCAGAAGCCTTCGAAAGTACCCCATAAAACTCATAAGTAGCAGCTTAGGATCGATTTAAAAAATTGTATTGGGATATTTTAGCACTTAGTTAAATACAATTTGAAAGATTTTCGATTTGATGTTTCCGAATCAAATTGAGGAAAATTATACCTGGGTAAATCCAAGTAATTCGCTATTAAAAATTTGTTCATTTTTGATGCATACGCAATAATTGCTCCGCTGCAATAAAAGGAGAAATTTTATTATTCATTACTTTTTCTGTTAATAGACTAAGTTCCGAAGTTACTTTTTCGTTGCGGTAAAAATTTGTTTTTAGCTGGTCATCAATCGTTTGTAGCAGCCAGTATTTATTTTGTTGCTTGCGTTTTTCGTTGAAAAAGGCTTTAGTTTCATTTAAGTAGCCTTGAATTGTTTGCCAAATTTCCTCAATCCCAGTATTTTCTAAGGCAGAACATTGTAGTACTTGGGGTGTCCATCCATTGTCTTTCGGGGGATATAAGTGTAAAGCCCTATTAAATTCTACCTTGGCTATATTTGCAGCTTGTTTATTCTCTCCATCAGCCTTGTTTATGGCAATGAGGTCTGCCATTTCCATAATTCCCCTTTTGATTCCCTGCAATTCATCACCTGCACCAGCTAATTTGAGCAATAAAAAAAAGTCAACCATGCTATGAACTGCGGTTTCACTTTGCCCAACGCCGACGGTTTCAATTAAGATGATATCAAATCCTGCAGCTTCACATAACACGATACTTTCTCTCGTTTTACGAGCCACACCGCCTAAAGACTCACCAGAAGGAGAGGGCCTTATAAAAGCAGTTTCATTCTTGACTAAAGCCTCCATTCTAGTTTTATCTCCTAGAATACTTCCTTTACTTAAAGTACTCGTAGGATCGACCGCTAAAACAGCTACTTTTTTTCCCAATGAGCTTAAATACATCCCAAAAACTTCAATAAATGTACTTTTACCTACGCCTGGAACACCAGTAATACCAATACGCAAGGTGTTTTTTTTGATTTGTAAACAGGCGTCAATGATGGTATTTGCCTTTTGGTGGTGTGTTTGATTTTTACTTTCTATTAAAGTAATTGCTCTGCTTAAAGCCGTTTTATTTCCTTTTGTGATTCCTTCAATTAATTCGGCTGCACTGGGTTGTGCCTTTCTAGAACTTTTAATTTTTGAGATAGAATTGGCACTAAAAATTTCAGGAGCCTTTACTCCATCTTTCTCCTCTAATGCCGATATAGGATGTTTTTTTTTCAAAAGATTCGTGTTAATTAAAACAGGTATTTTAATAAGTACATGCCACAGCTTATTTCAACGGTGTCCTTGTCATTAGCTGCATAGTGATGATCACTATTTTATTCTAATTTCTATAAGATTTATAAATATTCACACAAATTTAATAATTCATTTTTTCTAAGCTAAATATCTATGCCTATATTATGACGTAATTTTAAATGTACAACAAATGAAGACAATATTTAAATCAAGCGCAACAAATAAAGGCGGCAGAAGCGGTCACGTAACTAGTGAAGGCGGATTAATAGATTTTGATGTTAAAATGCCTAATGGTAAGGATACTACAGAAGAAAAATATACCAATCCAGAACAACTTTTTGCCGCTGCTTATGCCACCTGTTTTGCTGGTGCCGTTCAAGCCGTAGCCAAGGATCATAAGGTAGAGGATTTAGGCGATTTCAGTGTAACTGCGGTGGTTGCCTTTCAAAAAGATGAAGATGGTGGCTTTATCATTAAAGCTACCCTAGACTCTTATTTACCAACTGTAGATAAAGATATGGGTGAGAAATTAGTGAATGCAGCCCATGAAATTTGCCCTTACAGTAAAGCGACCAGAGATAACATTACGGTAAAGCTCAATTTGTTATTAGAAGAGTAACAATATTGAATTTAAATTCATTTATAATAGCCGTCAACAACAATTGTTTTAGACGGCTTTTTATTTAAAAACGTTAGTAGTAGATCCTTTTAGCAAGCCTATAAAAATAGAGCTAATATAGATAATTCGACACGCTACGATGCACGTACAGAAAATCTAAAAATAGATTCGTTTTTATACGTTTCATTGGGTTTTAAAACACTAGATGGAAAATTTGAATGATTGGGCGCATCAGGATAATTTTGAGTTTCAAAACAAATAGCAGCAGTGCTGGATGGCGTATAAACAACCACACATTTTTGATTGGTTTCTACTTCCATAAAAATTCCAGAAATTTCAGAAAAAGCACTTGCGATTACTGGCTTTATGGGGTTTATGGCAAAAGGAGAATCTAGGGCCACACCGTTTATTTTTTTGGCTTTCAAAAAATCGAATTTGGTATTTTGAACAGCTAATAAATTACCTGTGGGTAGTAATTTAGCATCCATGTCAATGAATCCAATGCTATTAATATAGAGCTCGTAATGGTTTACATTATCTACAGCATCTAATTTAAAATAGGAGTGATTGGTTACATTAACAACTGTGGTTTTATCTGTATAGGCTTCATGAATCATATGTACTTCATTGGCTATAAGTTTATAGGTAACATAGAGTTTTAAATTACCTGGATAGCCTTCTTCCATATCCGTACTCAAATACGATAGTTTTACAAAAGGTTCTTCCTCTTGATGTACTTCTTCAATGGTAAATTGCTTTTGGTCAAAACCAGTTTTTCCTCCGTGAAGGTGAATTCCATTTTTACTAAATAACTTGTAATTTTTGCCTTCAAGTGAGAATTCACCCTTGCTTATTCTGCCGGCATAACGCCCAATACATGCCCCTAAATAATTCGGGTTCTGAAGGTATTGTTCGGGATTTTCATACCCAAGAACTACATTTGTTGGATGACCATTTTTGTCGTGGACGACTAACTTTTGAATTATAGCCCCGTAATCTAATACGGTTAATTCAGTATGCTTATTTTTTAGGGTAATTTGTTTCAATTTAAACAATTTAAGTTGCGAATTTAAACTATTTTCCAACACCCCTTTTTAGCCTTACCTTATTAAAAAGACTATCCACAAATTTTTAAAGTTTTGTAACACATTAAATGTGTTGCATGGAGCCATAATAGAAAAGGATATAAGGAAATAAAACGAACCTTGATCCCAAAAATAGCACTGATGCAGTTCCCTACGCCATGTTATCTGCCAAAGCTATGGAAGCGGATAAACCTAAGATTGATGTTTCTTATTCCCCGGTAAAAATTCAAAGCTTCGTTCCTAATCCCTTACTAATGGCGCAAATTATAAATTTTAGCGCTATTTTATTTAAAGAATTTTAAATGGCTAAAAAAAGGAATATTAATGCTAAATATAGTGCGGTGGTTTTCGATAAATTAATGAGAACCCTCCTTTAATAATTCAGGATATTTACTTTGAAAACGCTTTAGTCTAGGGACAGAAACATTTCTAATGTACCCGTTATTCGGATTGTTTTTTTCATAATCTTGGTGGTACCCTTCCGCGTCATAAAAAATACTATACTGAGTCACTTCGGTCGCTAAGGGCTTACTATAAACCTTATCTGCTTTTAGCTTAGCCATATAGTTTTCAATAATTTTCTTTTCTGTATCGTTTTTATAAAAGGCAATTGAACGATACTGTTTGCCCATATCGGGGCCTTGACCGTTTACAGTAGTGGGGTCATGCGAGCCAAAATATACCTTTACTAAAGTTTCAAAAGAAATTACCTTAGGATCGTAATATACTTTTACAGCCTCGGCATGTGTGGTTCTGCCGTAACTCACTTGCTCGTAGGTTGGGTTTTTTTCCTTACCACCGGCATAACCTGAAATTACTTCTTGAACGCCTTTTACACTTTCAAAAACAGCTTCTACACACCAAAAACAGCCGCTAGCGAAATAAGCAGTTTCATAGTTTGACAAGTCTTGCTGGGTGGTGGCCTTCTCTGACGTATTTTCTGCCGTTTGTTTGTTTTTAGAATTGCAACTGGTTGTTAAAAGTGCAAAAAACAAGGATGCTGTTATTTTAATAATTTTCATAGTTTATTTTTTTCTTTTGGTAGTAAAAATATAAGAATACTTACGATGTTGTTAGTGCTAAGGGTGTTAAATTTTAACTAAAAAATAAAGTTTACAGGTAAAATTAGAAATACTCCACCCCTTTAAAATCAACCTCTGCTGAATTTAATGTTGTTTTTAATCTTTTTTAAGCTGACTTTTTAACTCCTCCATTGATTCTTGCAACTGACGCAATAGTCCAGTTTCGGTAGTGGCATCAACGCCAAAGGTTATTTTACTATTCACCTGCCAGATTTCTTGTATTTGAAATGGCTTAATCTCGTAAGGCGGATAGCTTTCGTTTAAAGAAACTAAGGTAACGTTATTGGAGTTAGGTTTTTTAATTACCTTTTTTACCAAAACAGCATCTTGTAGCACTACGACGTATATTTTATTGGGACTGACATCATCTATGTGTTCAATTGCTTTTGCAAGCACCCACTCGCCAGGTTTTAAATTAGGTAACATACTGTCTCCTTCCACTTGAAAACCACGGTAGGTCGCATTTCTAAATTCTGGAATTGGCAAATCAAAAGCAGGTAATTGTTGGTACCAACTAACATCTTGAATGTTTTGAGGATATCCCGCAGCAGCTTTAGCATTTACTAAAACCATATTTTCATTATCAGACATGTCGACCGTTACAACTTTTGGAATTACGCTAGTATTTGAGCTTTCCAAATATTTATGCTCACTATCGCCAAATAACCAAAGCGGATTTATTTTAAATTGCTTAAATAACTCCACCACAATTTTTCCTGAAAGTTTTGTTCTTCCACGTTCAATATCTGCTGTGGTATTCGAAACCCCTAAAAGAGTAGCAAACTCCGCTTGCGTATAGCCTAAGTCGCGTCGTACTTCAATAAATCGCTTTAATGTTATTTCGTTTTCCATAAGTGTATGCCTTCTATTCTCCTCAAATATACACTTTTTGGAATATATCCAAAATATTATATGGAATATTTCCATAATTAGGATATATTCCATAATTTTGGAATTGTTACAAACACAGCATATGAATTTTGAACGTATAAAACAAAAGTTGAACATTTTAGCAGATGCTGCCAAATATGATGTGTCATGTTCTAGCAGTGGCAGTAAACGCAAGAATACCAACAATGGTTTAGGCGATAGTTCGGGCATAGGCATTTGCCATTCGTACACCGAGGATGGTCGTTGTGTTTCTTTGTTGAAGATTCTTTTAACCAATCATTGCATTTTTGATTGTGCCTACTGTGTAACTAGAAAAAGTAACGATGTAGAAAGAGCTGCATTCAAGATTCAAGAAGTGGTGGATTTAACGATTAATTTTTATCGAAGAAATTATATTGAAGGTCTTTTCTTAAGTTCTGGAATTTTTAAAACTCCCGACTATACCATGGAACGCTTAGTGGCTGTGGCAAAAAAACTACGATTAGAAGAGAATTTTAATGGCTATATTCATTTAAAATCGATTCCCGGCGCCAGTGACGAACTCATGCGCGAAGCAGGTTTGTATGCCGATCGCTTATCGGTAAACATTGAAGTTCCCACCATTTCTGGCTTAAAATTATTGGCTCCAGACAAAAAACATGAAGACTTTACAAAGCCCATGTTAAAAGTTAAGAATGAAATCATTCAATACCAAGCGGACAGAAAAATTATAAAAAGTACACCTACATATGCTCCCGCAGGTCAAAGCACACAGATGATTATTGGAGCCACAGGGGAATCAGATAAGGATATTATGTACTCCGCAGTGCATTATTATAAAACCTATCAAATGAAGCGGGTCTACTACTCTGCTTATGTTCCCGTGGCTAACGATGTACGCTTGCCTGCTATAGGGTCTCAGGTACCTATGTTACGTGAAAATAGACTTTATCAAACCGATTGGTTGCTTCGATTTTACGGTTTTAGTGTTCATGAGCTCTTGAATCAAAATCATCCCAATTTAGATGTTGATGTAGATCCTAAATTAGGTTGGGCCCTTAGAAATTTAAATGAATTCCCTATCGATGTAAATACTGCCGAACCTAGAATGTTAGCTCGAATTCCTGGCTTAGGGATGTATTCTGTTCATAAAATTATACAAGCTAGAAAATTTAGAAAACTAAATTGGGAACATCTTAAAAAAATCGGTGTGGCCTTAAACAGGGCTAAGTATTTTATGATTTGTGACACTAGTTACAGGCATCAAGATTTACAATCATCTCAAATTAAAAGCTTGATTTTACAAAATTCACAAGGGAAATTTAGAAATCAATACAGTACGCAATTATCCTTATTCAACTAAAACAATAAAGTACAAAAACGACCAAAATGAAAAAGACCTTCTTCTATATAGAAAAAACACAAAACAGTATTTTAAGTATTGGATATAGTATCGTTGAATGGAAAAGTGCCCTTAAAAAATTATGGCGAAGGCCTTTAAATCCAAATAATTGCAAAAGAAATAACTATCAAAGACTTTTGGATTAAAAAGTGAATTCTAAATTTAATTAGCTCACGAGCCTGACACCTAGCCTTTTTATTCACAAGGCGTTACATGGTGTTTTGGATTACGAAATGAAAACCACTCGAGAAAGCAGAAAAGAGATTAGAAATATAAAAACCCATACTATGAAAGAAGCAAAAATTTTAATTTATGATGGAAGTTTTAATGGCTTTTTAACCTGTGTATTTAAGGCTTTTGAAGAAAAAATTCAAGTGGCTGATATGCAAAGGAATTCTGATGTGCAAAGAGGGTTATTTTCAGAAACCGAAATTGTATTTACGGAAATGGATAAAGCTAAACGCGTTTGGAGCGGTATAGAAAAGAAAAGTACCGTAGCCATTAAAAATATTTATTTTACGTTTTTAAGTGAAACAAAAAATAGGGAACTACTACTCTATCACTATATTCAAAAGCTATTCTCTAAAACCGAATTCATGCATCTAAATTTCTCAGATGATATTGTATTGCGTACCTGCCAGATTGCAAAATCCGTAGGACGAGAAAAACATAGAATGGAGGCCTTTGTACGTTTTCAACTTACGAAAGATGGTATTTATTTTGCTCCTATTGAGCCCGATTTTGATGTATTGCCTTTAATTTCAAAACATTTTCGTTCGCGCTATGCAGATCAACAATGGCTTATTTATGATGTGAAACGAAAATACGGATTGTTTTATGACCTAAAATCTGTTGAACTAGTAACTCTTGATTTAAATGAAATGCAAACCAACAGCATACATAAAAGTAATGTCTTTACCCCTACAGAGCATGACTACCAAGAGCTTTGGAATACCTACTTTAAAAGTACGAACATTAAATCGCGTATCAATCTAAAATTACACCAACAACATGTTCCTACCCGGTATTGGAAATACTTAAGCGAAAAGAAACAAGCGGTATAAGTTCCTTATTTGATACGGGTACTAATATCAAACAGTCAGGGCTATAGATTTTTTATTTATTTGCATTTAGAGGTTAAGTAATCAATTATTTATAGCCGATGTTGTGAATTTTTTTACTCTAAAAGTCTTTTTTGTTTCTTACAAAATCTTCTTTTTTTGGCATATAATCCTTTTTTGTTTCACCATTAACAATTACTTCATCAAAATAAATTTTTGCGCCAATAGTATTCCATAATTCATCCGTATTTTGAAGCTGAAAATGTAAATGAGCTTGAGTTGTATTTCCAGAATTACCACATCGAGCGATTACCTGACCCTGTTCAACCAAATCTCCTTCTTTATATAAAATTGAGTTAGCTTTGATGTGGCCAAACAGCAAGTATTCTTTACTAGCTGTTTCTAGAACTATGGTATTTCCAGTAATTTCATTCTTATTTAATTTTCCTGGAACATTATCTTCAATCCCATCTATTACTTTTACAACCTTGGCATCACAAGGTGCAATAATGTCTTTACCGAAAATAAAATAACTTTCATTTTTTTCTGGATTCCCTTTATATGGTGTACCATCCGAAACCATTAATATATCAAGCGCATATTGCTGGCTCAAATCAGCCATGTGGTAATTTTGTTCTATGGTTTCCCCACCCCAATAGACAAAAGATTCTTCCTTGAATGGAAAAATCATTTTAGTAGTATTTCTTTTTAAGACTGAAGAATTTTCAATATTATTTCTTGGGATAAATAAACAAGTAATTTCGCTGTTTTTATTTAAGGAAAATGAAATATCGACAATGCCATTTTCAAAATTGCTTCGATAAACATAAGCTGAATTATTTACTCCATAAAAGTCCATCTTTTTTATGGTTCCAAAATTAGACCTAACTGAATTTAAAAAATCAATTATTTCACTCCTAGAAATAATACTCTTCATCACATCATTTAACATATTATGAATACCTTCATAATTCTCACCATTAAATTTAGATTGGAACTCAGAAGCAACTTCATTATAAATTTTCTGTTTCGTTTGTGAGAAACAGAATAAAGAAGTCATTAAAAAAATATTTAAGATTACATATTTCATATCTATTTTTTACTATTTCAAAACAATGATACAGACACATTAGCATCATTTGAAGCTCTTGAAACTCGGCTGTTAGAGCCCTAATCTCTATATTGAAAGTTGTCGTTTGTCAATTTTTTACCATGTAGTTACTACCAACAATAAACGATCAACCAACACTAAATTATTTAGATTTATCTCCAACAAAATGGTCACTTTGGTTTTTGAATAACACATTAAACGTCGTTAAACTTCCATAAATTCTCGTAAGGTATTGTTGTAAGTCAACTTTTTCTTGGTCGTCAAGGTTTTTGCTGGCATTTATCTTTTGCTCCATCACCCGAATGCGATCACGAACCATAACAATTTTATGAAAGAACGTATCTATGGGAATTTCTTTGTTTGATAAATGAGCATCACTAGGTTGTAACACTAGTGTTCCACCTTTCCACTTGTCTGCTATGGGTGTTACAGCACTCACATCACTCCATTTTCTTAAAATAGTAATTAATGATTGCTCCACTTCCGAGAAACTGATGGTATCAACATCATCCTCCAAAGCCTCAATAACCTCAAATTCTGCATCCAATTCAATCGTTTCTAAGCCTTTTTCTATAAAAGTAACCCAATAATGTTTGGAGGTTACATTTGTTACCACTCCTTTTCCAAGTTCAGGATGTAGTATTCGCGAGCCAATTCCTAATAATTGCATCTTTAAATTTTAGTTCTAAATGCTAATTTATGTTAAGCTTTTCAATTGTCAAAAAACTAAATCAAATGAATTACTGTTTTCGTAGTCAAAATTGTATTTTTGCAACTTTGCTATAGAAAATGATAAATTACGAAGAAAATATTGAGGTAAAAGGCGCTCGCGTTCACAACCTTAAAAATATTGATATTACCATTCCCAGAGAAAAACTTGTAGTGATTACAGGTCTTTCTGGCAGTGGTAAGTCGTCGCTTGCTTTCGATACAATTTATGCAGAAGGTCAACGCCGCTATATCGAAACTTTTTCTGCCTACGCACGACAATTTCTAGGTGGACTAGAACGCCCTGATGTGGATAAAATAGACGGACTTTCACCGGTCATTGCCATTGAACAAAAAACCACATCAAAATCACCGAGATCTACCGTTGGTACAATTACCGAGATTTACGATTTTTTACGTCTATTATTTGCCAGGGCAGGTGATGCCTATAGCTATAATACCGGCGAAAAGATGGTTAGTTATACAGACGATCAAATTCGTGAATTAATTAAAAGTGAATACCTCTCTAAAAAAATAAATATTTTAGCGCCTGTTATTAAATCTAGAAAAGGGCATTATCGAGAACTGTTTGAGCAAATAGCAAAACAAGGCTTCGTCAAAGTACGTGTCGATGGCGAAGTAAAAGATATCGTCAAAGGCATGAAAGTAGACCGCTATAAGGTTCACGATATTGAAATTGTTATTGATCGATTAAAAGTTATAGATACCGAAGATTTTGATAAACGTTTAGCAGAATCGATAAATACGGCTATGTATAGCGGTGAAAATGTTTTAATGGTTTTAGAGGAGGACGAGAAAATAGCGCGTTATTTTAGTCGTGATTTAATGTGTCCTACTACCGGTATATCCTATCCAAATCCTGAGCCAAATACTTTTTCATTTAATTCGCCCAAGGGCATGTGTCCAGATTGCAGCGGTTTGGGTCATATTTATGAAGTAAATGAAGCCAAGATTTTTCCTGATAGAAAATTATCTATTAAGGCTGGTGGTATTGCTCCGCTTGGTCCTTATAAAAAATCTTGGGCTTTTAAGCAAATTGAAACCATTGCACAACGTTACAACTTTGAGCTGAGCGACCCTATTGATAAACTACCAATAGAAGCCTTGCAGGTGCTCTTAAATGGTGCCAACGAATCCTTTGTCATTGATTCAAAAACTTTAGGGGTTAAGCGAACGTATAAAATTGATTACGAAGGGATTGCTAACTTTATAAAAAGTCAGTTCGATGAAGCTGCTTCTACTTCCTTAAAACGTTGGGCTAAGGAGTATATGGACAAAATTGAATGTCCCACTTGCTCAGGCTCTAGGTTGCGTAAAGAATCCCTAAATTTCAAGGTCGATGAAAAAAACATCGCGGAACTAGCAAATTTAGATATTACCGAGCTAGCACAGTTCTTTAAAAATCTCCCTAAAAAAATTGAAGGAAATCAGCTGAAGATAGCGGAAGAAATCATTAAAGAAATTAGTACTAGAATTCAATTCTTGTTAGATGTAGGTTTAGATTATTTGTCATTGAACCGCAACTCAAAATCGCTTTCTGGTGGTGAAGCCCAACGTATTCGATTAGCAACCCAAATAGGCTCACAATTAGTCGGTGTACTCTATATTTTAGATGAACCAAGTATTGGCCTGCATCAACGCGATAATGAACGCTTGATAAAATCTTTAGAATCCCTAAGAGATTTAGGAAATTCTGTTATTGTGGTTGAACATGATAAAGATATGATTGAAAGAGCGGATCATGTCATTGATATTGGTCCTAGAGCGGGTAAATATGGCGGAGAGATTATATCGGAAGGAAAACCATCTGATTTAAAAAAATTCAATACATTAACTGCGGACTATATCACAGGAAAACGAAAAATTGAAGTCCCCAAAACGCGAAGAAAAGGAAACGGAAAAACGATCACTTTAACCGGCTGTACCGGCAATAATTTAAAAAACGTTTCTATCAGCTTGCCTTTAGGACAGCTTATAGGCGTCACAGGCGTTTCTGGTAGTGGAAAATCTACCTTAATAAACGAAACCCTTTATCCGATCATGAACGCTCATTATTTTAATGGTGTCAAAATTCCAAAACCATACAAGAAAATTACAGGCTTAGAGCATATCGATAAGGTCATTGATATTAATCAATCGCCAATTGGTAGAACTCCTCGTTCCAACCCGGCAACCTATACAGGGGTTTTTAGCGAAATACGAAGCTTATTTACCAAAACTCCCGAAGCAGCCATAAGGGGTTATAAACCAGGCCGATTTAGTTTTAATGTTAAAGGTGGTCGTTGTGAAACCTGCCAAGGGGGTGGCCTCAGAGTTATCGAAATGAATTTTTTACCCGATGTCTATGTGGAATGTGAAACCTGTAATGGCAAGCGTTTTAATAGAGAAACACTAGAAATACGGTATAAGGGAAAATCTATTGCCGATGTTTTAGATATGACCATTAATGAAGCGGTTGCATTTTTTGAGTTAATTCCTAAAATTTATAGAAAAGTAAAAACAATACAAGATGTTGGTTTAGGCTATATTTCTTTGGGGCAACAATCAACCACCTTATCGGGAGGCGAAGCTCAGCGTATTAAATTAGCTACAGAGCTATCAAAAAGAGATACAGGAAATACCTTTTATATTTTAGATGAGCCCACTACAGGACTTCATTTTGAAGATATTCGGGTATTAATGGAAGTCTTAAATGTACTCGTTGATAAAGGGAATACTATTCTAGTCATAGAACACAATATGGATGTGATAAAAATGGCCGATTATTTAATAGATATAGGCTACGAAGGCGGGAAAGCCGGCGGCATGGTTGTTGCAAAAGGTTCTCCTGAAGAACTAAGTAAAGATAAAAAGAGTTATACGGCAAAGTTTCTGAGAAAAGAATTAGGTTTGTGATTCTTAGCTTCAAAAAGTTATAAGTTTTAAAAAATGAGAAAAGAGCAACATCATAAAGGCTGGAACGAAATAAAAACAAATGATTCTTGGGCCTTGTTCAAGATTATGGGTGAATTTGTTAACGGCTACGAGAAGATGAGTCAGATTGGTCCTTGTGTTTCTATTTTTGGTTCCGCACGAACAAAAGAAGGAGATAAATATTATCAATTAGGAGTTGACGTTGCCAAGAGTATAGCAGAAGCTGGTTACGGTATTATTACCGGAGGTGGTCCTGGAATTATGGAAGCCGGCAACCGTGGTGCACATTTAGCAGGCGGAATTTCGGTAGGCTTAAATATTGACCTTCCTTTTGAACAACATGACAACCCTTATATTGATCGCGATAAAAGTTTAGATTTTGATTATTTTTTTGTGAGAAAGGTGATGTTTGTTAAATATAGCCAAGGATTTGTGGTGATGCCAGGAGGTTTTGGAACTTTAGATGAGCTTTTTGAAGCCATCACTTTAATCCAGACCAATAAAATAGAAAAATTTCCCATTATTTTAGTGGGTACTGAATTTTGGGAAGGTCTTTTTGATTGGGTAAAAAATACGATGCTTAAGGCCGGAAACATTAGTCCTAAAGATTTAGACCTTATTCAATTGGTAGATACAAAAGAAGAAATTGTGGAAATAATCGATAATTTCTATAAAGGACATCTACATAGTCCTAATTTTTAAGTGTGTATGTTTTTTAAGAAATTTACTTTTTTTTTAAATATTCTTTTTTTCACTGTACTGCTTTTTTTCGGTCAGTGGAGTGTTGCGCAGCATAGTAATAAAATTAACGCTACCCTAAAGGGAGACACAAAAACACTTAATATAATTCAAGAATTTAAGTTTTTTAATTCTTCACAAGACACTTTAGAAGTGCTCTATTTTAACGATTGGGCCAATGCCTACAGCAATAAAAAAACACCATTAGCCAAACGATTCGAAGAAGAGTTTAAAAAAAGTTTTCATTTAGCCAAAGATGATGAAAGGGGCTTTACCAAAATTTACGGAATCGTTGATGATAAATTTTCAATGGTTGCTTGGGAACGCGGTGCTGAAGAGGATATTTTAAAAATTAAATTAAATCATAAGCTTGCTCCAAACGAGTATGCTACTCTGAATTTAACCTACCAGGTTCAACTTCCCCCTAGCAAGTTTACCTTATTTGGATACAGTCAAAAAAACGAGTATTACCTAAAAGATTGGTACTTAACACCTGCTGTATATGACGGCAAATGGCATTTGTACTCCAATAAAGATTTAGAAGATTTATATACAGGAATTACCAATACAGACCTGGTTTTTAATTATCCCAAGAATCTGTTTCTGATATCAAATTTTGAAAAAGAAACTAAGGAAGAGTTAGAAGATTCCATAGAAATTAAACTAAGAGGTGATTATAGAAAAAGTTGTGATTTAATTATAGCCCCCTATAATTTTTTTGTAAAACACGAGACAGAACATATTACGGTTACCACCGACATAAACGTCACGAAATATGATGAAATCTCAAAAACCATTGCCATAGATAAAGTAGCAAATTACATTTACAAACATTTAGGCAGTTTTCCACATACAGACTTACTCGTTAGTACTATAGATTACAATAAAGACCCTCTTTATGGCATTAACCAACTGCCCTCTTTTATTAGGCCTTATGAAAATCAATTTCAATTTGAATTAAAATTTTTAAAAACAGCCTTAAATAGTTTTCTTGTTGAAACCCTTTTTCTTGATCCTAGAAAAGAAAAATATGTGATTGACGCCTTGGTCAATTATATGATGATATCCTATGTTGAAGAGAATTATCCCGATCAAAAACTACTAGGAAAACTTTCCAATATTTGGGGATTTAGAAGTTACAACTTGGCTAAGATAAAGTTTACAGAGCAGTACCCGCTATTGTACATGTATGCAGCTCGAAAAAATATAGATCAGCCTTTAACGACTTCTAATGATTCTCTATTAAAATTTAATCAAAAAATTGGAAACCGTTATAAAGCTGGAGCTGGCTTATCGTTTTTAGGGAATTATGTGGGTAAAGAAAAAGTGGACAAAAGTATCAAGGATTTTTTTGCGCAATATAAGCTTAGGCCTGTATCTTCAAAAGATTTTGAAAAAATATTAGATACCAATGTCGATAAAGATATCTCTTGGTTTTTAAATGAATACGTGAGCACCAACGAGAGAATTGATTTTAAAATTAAAAAAGTATACAAGACCGCAGATTCCTTACAGGTTACGCTAAAAAATAAAACCGGTACGATGGTACCTATATCGCTATTTGGTCTTAAAAACGATTCGGTGGTGTCGCAATACTGGTTTACGGGCATTGATAGTACCAAAATCTTTACCATTCCCAGATTAGGAGAGGATAAATTAGTACTCAACTACGATCAGAAAATTCCAGAATTTAATCAACGGGATAACTGGAAATCCTTAGGAGGTTTGTTAGCCAGTAACAAAAAATTAAAATTTCAGTTTTTTAAAGATACTGAAGACCCATTTTACAATCAAATATTTTATGTTCCTACGGTGCGCTTTAATCTTTATGATGGCATAACGCCGGCCATGAGGATTTATAATAAGACCTTTTTAGAGCGACCCTTTTTATATGATATCTCGCCTAGTTATTCGACAAACGAAAAAGCTTTGGTAGGATCCGTCGGATTTGGATTTAGAAAATATCATAATAAAACTGGTTTTTACTTATCCAATTACCTAGTAAACGCTTCTTCCTTTCACTTTCAAAAAAATTCAAGATACACCTCTATTACACCATCTGTAGTATTCGGATGGCGACCTGATGATTTTAGATCTGATCGTAGAGATTTTTTAAGATTTAGACATGTTAATATTTTTAGATCTATCGGAGAAGGTTTAGAAGAATTAGAAACGCCACCTGATTATAGTGTGCTTAATGTTCGTTATTCTAGTTTTAAAAATGGAATCATAAATTACTTTTCTTGGTTTGCCGACGCACAATATGCAGGTAATTTCAGTAAGCTTTCCTTCAATTTAGAATATCGCAAATTATTTGAAAATAACATGCAGTTCAACACTCGTTTTTTTGCTGGAAAATTCATTACCAATAAAACAGATTCAGATTATTTTAGTTTTGCCTTAGATCGTCCTACAGATTATTTGTTTGATTATAATTACTTGGGAAGATCAGAATCTTCAGGGATTTACAGTCAGCAAATTATAATTGCAGAGGGTGGCTTTAAATCAAGACTGGAAAATCCGTTCGCCAATAACTTTATGTTTACCAATAACACAAGTTTAAGCGTTTGGCGATGGATTGAAGCTTATGGCGATATTGGGCTCATAAAAAATAAAAATGAAACTACCAGATTTGTGTATGATGCCGGAGTTCGTTTAAATTTAGTAACCGATTATTTTGAATTGTATTTACCCTTTTATTCTAATAATGGTTGGGAAATTGCACAGCCAGATTATGGCCAAAAAATACGTTTTATAGTAACCTTAAGTCCTAGAACCCTTACCAGTCTTTTTACTAGAAAATGGTTCTAAAACATTGTGATATTCTCAGTTTTTAAATTATTATTTAAAAATATGGTAATTGTAACTCTTTATAATAACGATATTTTAAAGAATCATAAAGATTTATAACAAGTTTAGGATTGTGAAATTCATTCTATTTTGATATTTTTGTAAAAATTATAAATATTAAAAATGAAAGTTAATCTACAACAGTCTAGCAATGATATTTCCTTTGATGATTTTAAAGTTCAGATCCTCAACGATTATGAAATAGCGACACTTAGTAGAGAATGTAGTTTGCTTGGAAGACGAGAAGTACTTACTGGAAAAGCTAAGTTTGGTATTTTTGGTGACGGTAAAGAACTACCTCAATTGGCTATGGCTCGTTCCTTCAAAAATGGAGACTTTAGAAGTGGATACTACCGCGATCAAACCTTTATGATGGCATTGGGGCATTTAACCCCCAAAGAGTTTTTCCATGGTTTATATGCAACAACAGATTTAGCCAAAGAACCTATGAGTGCTGGTCGACAAATGGGAGGTCATTTTGCAACGTCTAGTTTACATAAAGACGGCTCGTGGAAAGACCTAACGGCACAAAAAAATAGTAGTGCAGATATATCGCCAACTGCAGGTCAAATGCCAAGACTTTTAGGTTTAGCTCAGGCTTCAAAAATATATAGAAATGTTAAGGGTATTGATACCACTAATTTTTCTAACAATGGAAATGAAGTGGCATGGGGAACCATTGGCAATGCAAGTACTAGTGAAGGTCACTTTTTTGAAACTATCAATGCTGCAGGTGTTTTACAAGTACCTATGGTGATAAGTGTATGGGATGATAATTATGGTATTTCTGTTCACGCAAGACACCAAACTACAAAAGAAGATATTTCTGAAATTTTAAAAGGTTTTCAAAGAACTGAAAAAGATAAAGGCTATGAAATTTTAAAGGTAAATGGTTGGGATTATACTGCCCTTATCCATGCCTATGAAAATGCTGCTGATATCGCTAGAGAAGAACATGTTCCTGTATTAATTCACGTGGTAGAGCTTACACAACCCCAAGGGCATTCTACTTCTGGCTCTCACGAACGTTATAAAAGTGAAGACCGTTTAGCATGGGAAAGAGAAAATGATTGTAACAAGCGTTTTAGAGAATGGATTCTTGAAATAGGCATTGCCACTGACGAAGAACTTAAGCTCGTTGAGAAAGATATTAAAAAGCAGGTTAGAAATGCAAAGAAAGAAGCTTGGAACGAATTTTTAGAACCTCATAAAGAAGCTAAAAAAACCTTAATTGAGTTGTTCGAAAAAATTTCAGCAAGCAGTCCTAATAAAGCGTTTATAGCTAAAATAAAAAATGATTTAATAGCTATCGATGAGCCTATCAAAAAAGATTTAGCCTCTAAAGCTAGAAAAGTATTGCGATACTTACTAGGTGAAAATAATGAAGCAAAGGCGGAGTTAACCGAATGGATTGATCAGTTTTATAAAGAAATGCAGCCCAAATTTAGCTCGCATTTATATAGTGATTTACCCAATAAGGCTACCAATGTCAAAGAAGTAAAACCTTGTTATGACGAGACTTCTGAAAAGGTTGATGGTAGAGTAGTTTTAAAAGAAAACTTTGATGCCATATTCTCAAAATATCCAGAAGCATTAATTTTTGGGGAAGATACGGGTGCCATCGGTGATGTTAACCAAGGTTTAGAGGGCTTACAAGCGAAATATGGCGAATTAAGAATTGCCGATACTGGCATTCGAGAAGCTACTATTGTGGGCCAAGGGATTGGTCTGGCCTTAAGAGGTCTAAGACCCATAGCGGAAATACAATATTTAGACTATGTACTTTACGGCTTACAGACCTTGAGTGATGATTTGGCTACTTTATTGTATAGAACGGTAGGGCAACAAAAAGCACCCTTAATCATTAGAACAAGAGGCCATCGTTTAGAAGGTATTTGGCATTCTGGATCTCAAATGGGTGGTATTATTCATTTGTTACGAGGCATGTATATTCTAGTGCCAAGAAATATGGTAAAAGCTGCTGGTTTTTACAATACGCTACTTCAAAGTGATGAACCAGCGATCGTTATAGAGTGTTTAAACGGCTATCGTTTAAAAGAAGAATTACCTACTAACTTGAGTGACGTTTGCACGCCTATTGGATTGGTTGAAACAATTAAAACAGGTAATGATCTTACGGTTTTATCCTATGGGTCTACCTTGCGAATTGTCATTCAGGTAGCAGAAGAATTAAGAGAGGTCGGGATCGACATTGAAGTTATTGATGCACAAAGTTTATTACCCTTTGATTTAGATCATGACGTTTTAAAAAGTGTTAAAAAAACAAATAGACTTTTAATTGTTGATGAAGATGTTCCAGGAGGATGTTCTGCCTATCTTTTACAAGAAATACTAGAAAAGCAAGGGGCTTACAAATTTTTGGATAGTGCACCTCAAACACTTACAGCGAATAGTCATAGACCCTCCTATTCTACAGATGGCGATTATTTTTCTAAGCCTAATGCAGAAGATATTTTTGAAAAAATATACGGGATTATGCATGAAGTTAATCCTTCGGATTACCCTAAATTAAAGTAAATAGTTGTTTTTTAATAGCTTAAAATCAAAACGCAGGTATGGCCTTAGTATGGTTTTGTAACAACTCATTATTCTTTTGTCAAAAGTTGAAAAATTGTAGTACATTTATCCCAAAACCTCCCCGTAATGCAAAAAAAAATAAGTAATGATATCGGTTTAGCACTTTTAAGAATAGTGCCTTCTGTCTTAATGATCACCCACGGAATCCCTAAATTTCAAAACTTAATCAGCGGTGATATTCAATTTGGAGACCCCATAGGGATTGGTGCTGCCCCTTCACTTTTTTTGGCTGTAATAGGTGAACTTGTTTGTCCTATATTAATAATAATTGGCATCAAAACCAGATGGGCCGCACTACCTGCGGCAATTACTATGGCTGTTGCGGCCTTTATTGCTCACGGCGCAGATCCCTTAGCCAAGAAAGAAATGGCACTACTTTATTTAACCTTTTTTGTTGTGATTATGCTGGTTGGTCCTGGTAAATATAGTTTTGACAAAAAATAAGTTACATAATTTTTATCAAAAGTTCTTTAAGCAGTTCTTTGGGTTCTAAATTAGCGCCCACTCCTTTTCCTTTGATGTCTAGTTCACGCAAATCAGCAATAATACTGCTCACCTTTTTCATGGGATAATTTTTCGCTGCAATTTGGTATTCGGTGACAAAAAAAGGATGTATACCTAGAACACTGGCAACACTTTTTGGATTATGATCATTCATTCCATGATATTGCAGTAATTGAGTAAAAAAACTGTGGAGCAACGTAATGGTGACCACAAATGGATTATCCTTTGGGTTTTGTGCAAAATAGTTTAGGATTCTGGTCACCTTTATAACATTTCGTTCCCCTAAAGCCTTTTTAAGCTCAAAATTATTATAGTCTTTACTGATGCCTATATTTTGTTCTATAACTTCGGGTGTAATTTCTTGGGATTTTGAAATAACAATTTTTAGTTTTTCTAATTCGTTATGAATTTTACCTAAATCATTCCCTAAAAATTCCGCCAATAGAATAGCAGCTTTTGGGGTAATAGAATAACCGCTCCCTAATAAAACTTTTCGAATCCAGTCCGGAATCTGATTGTCATACAATTTTTTACTTTCAAATAAAACCCCATGTTTTTGAATGAGTTTGAATATTTTCTTTCTCTTATCGAGTTTTGAATATTTAAAACAAAAAACTAAAACGGTTGTTACTTGCGGATTTTCAACGTATGGGATAAGTTTATCTATAGATTTTGCTAAATGTTGTGCCTCTTTTACAATAATAACTTGGTGCTCTGCCATCATGGGATATCGTTTTGCATTGCTTATGATATCTTCAATAGTAGACTCCTTCCCATACATGACCATTTGGTTAAAGCCGCGCTCTTCTTCGGTTAAAACGCTTTTTTCTATATATTCGGATAACCTGTCAATATAATAGGCTTCTTCCCCAATAAAGAAATAAATGGGTTTTATAATTCTTGCTTTTATATCGTTAACTATTTTTTTTACTTCATCCATTCAGAAAAAATCATCAAATTTGTGACATGCAAGTTTTAAACTTCCCTAGCTATAATTTTCGATTCAAAAATAGCGAAAATAAAATCTATATTTTTGATGTTGTTCGTAAAAAGTTTGTCATTTTACAACCGGAAGAATGGGTGCGACAACATGTTGTGCACTACCTTTTAGATCAAAAAAAATATCCTTTAAGTCTTATCAATGTAGAAAAACAACTAAAACTTAATGGCTTAGTAAAACGATATGATATTATCGTGTTTAAAGCTGACGGAACCATAGCGCTATTGGTAGAGTGTAAAGCTCCTGAAGTAATGGTAACACAAATTACATTTGATCAAATAGCAAGCTATAATTTTCAATTACGGGCTGAATTTTTAATGGTCACTAACGGATTGCAGCATTTTTATTGTAAAATGGATTTTGATCAAGAAAAATATTGCTTTTTAAAGGAAATTCCTGATTTTAGCCGTTAATTTGTGCCTTTAAAAAATTAAATTAAACCAAGTGTGTACTAAGTATGGCCACACTGTTAAGTTTGGCCTAGAAAGTCTCGGGCTCATCATACATGTCGAAAATAGCTATTGTTATATTAAACTGGAATGGAGAAAAATTATTAGAGCAATTTTTACCCTCCGTGCATGAATATTCTAAAAATGCTGACATTTATGTAGCAGATAATGCCTCTACCGATAAGTCTATTTCATTCATAAAACAACAGTATCCTGAAATAAAAATAATTCAAAACGCAACGAATGGCGGATTTGCAAAAGGATATAATGATGCCTTAAAGCAGGTCGACGCACCGCTGTATTGTTTGCTGAATTCTGATGTTGAAGTTACAGAAAACTGGTTAGAGCCAATCATAAATACCTTTAAAAACAACCCAGAGGTAGCTATCATTCAACCTAAAATTTTAGATTACAAAAAAAGAGATTTTTTCGAGTATGCTGGTGCAGCCGGTGGTTTTATTGATCAGCTGGGCTATCCTTTTTGTCGTGGAAGAATATTTCAGGCTCTAGAAAAAGATAAGGGTCAATACAACGACATTAGAGAAATTTTTTGGGCTACAGGTGCTTGTCTGTTTATCAAAAGCGCCGTTTTTAAAGAATTGAACGGTTTTGATGAAGATTATTTCGCTCATCAAGAAGAAGTTGATCTGTGTTGGCGAGCACATAATCACGGTTATAAAATTTTATATGTGGGCACCTCAAAAGTGTATCATTTAGGGGGCTCTACATTAAGTAATATGAACCCTAAAAAGACCTATTTAAACTTTCGTAATTCTTTATATTCTATCACGAAAAACTTGCCTCGAAAAAAGGCATTTGTAATTATATGCATTCGACTTTTGTTGGACGGTGTTGCTGGCTTAAGATTTATTTTTCAAGGAAAGTTTAGTCATTGCTTTGCCATTTTGCGAGCACACTTGAGTTTTTATAAAAACTTTATTAAAATCTATAAAAAACGAGAAAAAACAAAATATATGCCTAATTACTATGCAACGACATCCATTGTATGGTCTCATTTCGTATATCATGTAAGAAAGTTTAACATTTTAGTAAAAGATTAACGAATAGTAATGCTAACAGCATTTTTATTTGTATAATTTTGCGTAGAATTAACAATTTAATTTAAGAATTAACATTTATGAAAAAAATAATTTTAGGCAGTTTAGGGGTTATGTTATTGTTATCCTCTTGTGTGTCACAAAAAAAATACGCTGAATTAGAAGCGAAGAATCAAGAAACTCAGGATTTATTAAATTCTGCAACGGTTAAATTAAACAGTTGTTTGGAAGAAAAGGCATCTGCTAGTTCTCGTTTAAAGACTTTAGAAGATCAAAATGCATTCCTAAAAAGTAACAATCAAGATTTGATTAACAACATGGGTAACTTGACCACCTTATCTTCTAAAGGGGCTCAAAATTTAGAAAAATCATTAGAAAGTTTACAAGAAAAGGATTTAACGATCAGAAAATTAAACGATGCGATTACGCGTAGAGATTCTGTAAACTTAGCCTTAGTTCAAAGCTTAAAAGGTGTTTTAGGAAATCTTGATGATGAAGATATTGAGATTAGCGTTGAAAAAGGTGTTGTATTTGTATCTATATCTGATAAATTATTATTCAGTAGTGGTAGCTATAACGTAACTAGTAGAGCTAAAGAGGTATTAGGTAAAGTAGCGAAAGTGGTAAATAATAAGCCAGATTTCGACTTCATGGTAGAAGGCCATACAGATAATGTACCTTACAGAGGAAATGGTACCTTGTTAGACAACTGGGATTTAAGTGCTAAACGTGCAACGGCTGTAGTTCGTATTTTACAGAACGATTACAATGTTGATCCTAAGCGTATGACTGCAGCGGCAAGATCAGAATATGTTCCTGTATCTGCGACAGATAAATCTAAAAATAGAAGAACACGTATTGTTGTACTTCCAAAAATAGACCAATTCTACGAAATGATTGAAGAAGGAATGAAAGATCCTAAAATCAACTAATTCTTAAAAATTAGAACATATTAAAAAGTCCGCCTTGAGCGGACTTTTTTTTATCTAAATTTTAAATACAGGGGTAACATTTTGGCGTGGTACTGTTTAGCTCAGTAGATTTAAAATTAATTGGAAGTTTTTTCTTAAAATATTTTGCCGCTATTGCTCGTGATACGTTCGGGTATGTAGCTTTAGATCAACCATTAAATACAATGGAAGGGAAAGACAAAAAATTTAAATCGCACTACACAACAACTTCATCCAAAAGCAGATGCACTTTTTTTAGAAAATATCAATACTTCCCTTGCCCTCTCTTATAACAAGAGGTTCATCTTCGGATAAATCGATCACTGTAGATGCCACATTATCCCCATAACCACCATCAATCACGAGATCTACTAAGTTTTGCCATTTTTCGTAGATTAATTCTGGGTCTGTCGTATATTCTAACAATTCATCCTCATCCCGAATTGAAGTCGATACAATAGGGTTTCCTAAGGCTTCAACAATAGCCTTAGTAATGCTATTGTCAGGAACTCTTATCCCCACGGTTTTCTTCTTTTTAAATTCTTTGGGTAAATTATTGTTTCCGGGTAATATAAAAGTATAGGGGCCAGGCAGTGCACGCTTTAAAATCTTAAAGGTTTTTGTATCAATTTGCTTTACATAGTCTGATAAATTACTGAGGTCTGCACAAATAAAAGACCAATTAGCCTTATCTAATTTTATCCCTTTAATTCTGGCAATCTTTTCTAAAGCCTTGGAATTGGTGATATCACAACCCAAACCATAAACAGTATCCGTAGGATAAATAACTAACCCCCCTTTTTGTAGGATGCTAACCACTTTTTTAACCTCCTTAGGATTAGGATTTTCAGGATATATTTTTATAAATTCAGCCATACTTTTATATGAAATAAAACGTTTTACAAAATACATCAAAATTTCATCTATTAAAAGCTTAGGGCGAGTTTTTAGCTTTTGCTATTTAAATAATACAGCATGAAAATTACTATTTTCTCTTTTGGGCTTCTATATTTACTTTTAAGCTTTTGTAATTGCGAAACTACAAATTCAGAAATAGGCAATGGGCCTTCAAAATTAACATACCAACAATTGGGTAACATTTCTTATGGTGATGATCCGCGACAGGTCTATGATATTTATCTTCCAAAAGAGAGAAACTTTAACACAAAAGTAGTGATACTAGTTCATGGTGGGGGCTGGTTTGAAGGCGATAAAGTTGAAATGAACGGATTTAAAGATTTTATACAACAGAATTTTCCAAACATGGCGGTCGTTAATTTAAATTATCGATTGGTGACTGGAAACCAGAATCCTCATCCTATGCAAGTCAACGATATTACGGCAGTAGTAGATCATCTAAAGTTGAAAAAGCAAGAATATATCCTTGGAGAAGAATTAAGTTTTATTGGTGTAAGTGCTGGTGGTCATTTATCCCTACTTTGGTCTTATGCCTTTGATACTACTCATCAAGTAAATTGGGTGTGTAGCATTGTTGGACCCACAAATTTAATGGATGATAGCTATCAAAATACTGAAAATCAAGGTTTAAAATCTATGATCGGGCAATTTGGAACGGATCCTGATTTTCTGAAATCAGCTAGTCCCTTGTATCAAGTTAAAAGTACATCGCCACCTACAGCCTTATTTTATGGGGGAGTTGATCCTCTAATACCAAATTCGCAATGGCAATCCTTAGCCGCTAGGTTAACAGAATTAGAAGTTCCTCATGAACTAAAAGTGTATGAAAATGAAGGTCATGGATGGATTTTGTTACCTTTATTAGATACTTCTGTTCGACTTAAAGCGTTTATAGAAACTCATCAGTAAATAAGGCCGTTCAGGAATGACAGTTGTGTTTTTTTTCAAAAAAATTAAAAGCAGCTATACCAGCCCCAACAAATCATTCTATAACCTCTAATTTTGCAAAACGCAGTAATAATTTTTTTATGCCTGCGCCATCAAACTGAATTTCAGCTTTTCGATCATTACCAACACCTTCTAATTTAAGCACCCTACCTCTGCCAAATCGGGTATGATTGATAAGACTACCTTCCTGTAGCTTAGGATCAATAACGTTCGTATTACCAATTGGCTGTGCTAAATCTGGTTTCAACCTCCTTAGCTTTTGTAGCTGATTTTCATTAGGTCGTAGATTGGTTGGTGGTACGCCACTTTTAGGTTTATCTTGACGTAATTTGCTTTTATCAACATCGCCAAAAATATCAGTGTCAATTAAGGATTTATAGCGGTAACCCGCTTTATCAATAGGCGTTAAATTTTCAACATACTGCTCATCAATCTCTTCTAAAAAACGACTTGGTTCTGCATCGATTAGTTTGCCCCAACGATACCTGTTTTGTGTATAGGTTAAATAGGCTTGTTTTTCTGCTCGAGTAAGTGCTACATAGAACAAACGACGCTCCTCTTCTAATTCACTCCGCGTATTCATACTCATGCCAGACGGGAACAAATCTTCCTCCATCCCTACAATATATACGTACGGAAATTCTAAGCCTTTCGCTAAATGTATGGTCATTAAGGCCACTCGATCATCATCTCCTTTATCGTTATCTAAATCTGTCGCCAGGGCTACATCTTCTAAAAATTCACTAATATTTCCGGTAGCATCAACAACTTCTCTTTGCCCTTCAACAAAATCTTTAATACCGTTCAGTAGCTCCTCAATATTATCCATACGGGCAATCCCTTCCGGTGTTCCGTCTTTTTTAAACTCTAATAAAATTCCTGTTTTCTTAGCCACATGCTCAGATAAAACAAATGCATCGCTCGTTTCATTCATGATTTGAAAACTTTTAATCATGGTGGTAAAATCGACCAATTTATTTTTTGTCCCTGAATTAATCTTTAAATTTATTTTATCGATGTTTTCAATAACTTCAAAAATAGAACGACCATAATGATTTGCAGCGACTACCAATTTATCAATCGTTGTTTGTCCTATACCCCGACCAGGGAAATTAATGACTCTTTTTAACGCTTCCTCGTCCTTAGGGTTTATGACCAATCTCAAATAGGATAATATATCCTTTATTTCTTTTCGTTGGTAAAATGACAATCCCCCATAAATACGATACGGAATATCCCGCTTTCTTAAGCCATCTTCTATGGCTCGCGACTGTGAATTTGTTCGGTACAACACTGCAAAATTTCCATTAGGCATTTGGTGCTGCATTCGATTTTCAAAAATAGAACCCGCTACAAACCTACCCTCTTCAGCATCTGTAGGACTGCGATGAATTATAATAGCTGCCCCATCATCATTATCGGTCCAAACAATTTTTTCTAGTTGATTTTTATTCTTGGCAATTATAGAATTCGCAGCATTTACAATATTTCGGGTAGAACGATAGTTTTGTTCTAAGCGATACATCGCAACATCATCGTAATCTTTTTGAAAATTTAAAATATTGCTAATATTAGCACCACGAAAAGAATAAATACTTTGTGCATCATCACCTACTACACAAATATTTTGAAACTTATCAGACAAGGCTTTTATAATTAAATACTGTGAGTGATTCGTATCCTGGTACTCATCCACCAAAATATAACGAAAACGATCTTGGTATTTGGCGAGTACCTCAGGAAAACGATTTAATAATTCGTTCGTTCGCAGTAGTAAATCATCAAAATCCATCGCTCCTGCTTTAAAGCATCGATCCACATAATTCTGATAAATGTCACCCATTCTAGGTCTTTTCGCCATAGCATCGGCTTCTTGTAAGTCCGTATCATTAAAATAAGCCCGCACCGTAATTAGGCTATTTTTATAGGATGATATTCTATTTTGTACCTGCTTATATTTATAGATGTCTTTATCTAAGCCCATTTCTTTAATGATGGCTGCAATTAAGCGTTGAGAATCTTGGGTATCATATATGGTGAAATTGCTAGGAAAACCTAATTTGTCGCCATCATAACGCAATAATTTTGCAAAAACAGAATGAAAAGTACCCATCATCAAGTTTTTAGCTTCAGAATTTCCAACGATACTAGCAATACGGTCTTTCATTTCTCGCGCTGCTTTGTTCGTAAAAGTAAGCGCCAAAATATTAAAAGCATCAATGCCTTTACTCATCAAATAAGCAATACGAAAGGTTAAAACACGTGTTTTTCCTGAACCAGCGCCTGCAATAACAATTAAGGGGCCATCTTTATGCAGTACGGGTGCTTTCTGAGCTTCATTTAACTGATTAATATAGTTTTCCAAGTGTATTTGATTATTATTTTAAGGAGGCGTGAAATTAACGATTATTGCTAGCAAACTAAAATGCTATTTTCAATAATTATGAACAATAGCACCTCATTCTATTGAATTTCAATATATTTGAAAGACTAGAGTAATTTAGTTTATCTTAATTTTTATAACTGTTTGATAATGAAACCAATATTTTTATGGAGTATCGCCTTGTGTGGTTTTCTTTTTTCTGGATGGGCACAAGATAGGGCAGCTGGTCCTGTCATTATGGAATTTGGAAAAGTATCTAAAATTGAAAATCCAGATTTTAAGACAGATACTTCTTTAGAATTTAAAGCTGTTTTTGATATCATGAGTACTCCTGATAACCAAGGGGAACTCAACAAGTCTATAGAAACTGCTGCTCGTTTTTTAAATATGCATGCTCAAGCAGGGGTTCCACCGGAAAATCTTAAAGTTGCTTTAATACTGCATAATTTGGCAACAAAAGATCTTATGAGTAACGAGGCATATCAAAAAAGATATGGAACTAACAACCCGAATGCGGAACTTATTTCTGCACTTCAAGCTGCTGGCGGGCAAGTGATTGTTTGTGGGCAGTCCATACATTCCAGAGGCTTTAGCAAAGAAGAGTTGCTTCCCAATGTACAAGTTGCATTATCAGCAATGACAGCGCTAATCCAATTACAAAAAAACGATTATAACCTGATAAAATTTTAAATTATGACTAAACTGATACTTATTTTTTGCCTTTTTTGCGGAGGAATCCTTTTAGCACAAAACGCTGGATTAGAAAAAGATTTTGAAAAAGTAGCATCTAAAGTAATTGATTGGCGCAGAGATTTTCATCAATTTCCAGAATTATCAAATAGAGAATTTAAGACAGCGGAGAAAATAGCCAAACATTTAAAATCACTTGGAATAGAAGTACAAACAGGTGTAGCAAAAACAGGAGTGGTAGGTATATTAAAAGGTGATAAACCAGGTAAGGTAATAGGTTTGCGCGCAGATATAGATGCCCTACCCGTTACTGAACGTAATGATTTACCCTTTAAATCATCTGAAATTGGTGAGTTCGCCGGAGAAAAAGTAGGTGTCATGCATGCCTGTGGTCACGATACCCACATTGCTATTTTAATGGGCGTTGCCGAAGTGCTTTCTAAAAATAAAGATAAAATTAAAGGTACAGTTAAGTTTATTTTTCAACCTGCCGAAGAAGGTGCACCTCCAGGGGAAGAAGGCGGAGCTTCTTTGATGATTAAAGAAGGTGTTTTAGAAAATCCTAAAGTTGATGCGATATTTGGATTACATATTAATTCAAGTACGCCTGTAGGGACAATTCGTTACAAATCAGGTGGTACTATGGCCGCTGCACAGCGATTTGTGATTCAAGTCAAAGGAAAGCAAAGTCATGGTTCTCAACCCTGGTCTGGCGTTGATCCTATCTTAATTAGTGCTAAAATTATTGATGGCTTACAGACCATTATTAGCCGTGAAGCAGAACTTACAAACGAAGCAGCAGTAATTACCGTTGGTAAAATTACCAGTGGCGTGCGGTTTAATATTATTCCAGAAACTGCTGAAATGATTGGAACCATAAGGACTCTGGACTACGACATGCAGAAACTAATTAATCGCAGAATGCAAGAAATGGTACCTGCACTAGCAAAAGCTTATGGTGGCGATGCCACTATTGAAATTATCAACAGTACAGAAATAACCTATAATGATCCTGATTTAGTAGTGCAAATGCTTCCTACTTTAGAACGTGTAGCTGGAAAAGATAGGGTAATACCCCAAAAAGCGGTAACGGGTGCTGAAGATTTTTCTTATTTTCAAAAAGTCATTCCCGGTTTTTATTTCTTCTTAGGAGGAATGACACCAGGAAACACTCAAGCTTTCCCACACCATACTCCTGATTTTAAAATCGATGATAGTGGCTTATTATTGGGCGTTAAAACAATGACAGCCATGAGTTTAGATTTTTTGAATAAAAGTTAGCATTACTGTGTCAGTTTATTAGTCCCTCATAGATTAAGCAATTAATTTACTACTACACTATTTTGCTCATTTTCAACGAATTGATCACTTTAAAGGACAACCATAAATACTATAAAATTTAAATTAAACGAATTATAAATCACCTTAACAAATTAATACTTTTGATGATGCTTAAATATTCTTTTTTCTTATTTATCATTTTACTAGGCATAAGCCCCATACAAGCTCAAAAAAAGAGCGACTTACTTCTCGAGATCGAAAGTTTAAAAATGGCTAAAGATTCGATTCAAAACCAATTGGCTATTTCAAGAAAAAAAGAAATTGTCAGCAAAACAGAAGCTGACTCCTATAAAGTACAAGCAGATGAATTATTAGAGACCAATAAATCTTTAATGCAAAATATCAATAATTTTACTTCTGCTTCTATCGAAAAATCTGAAAATATCGGTAAAACATTAGAAAGTTTACGGGATAAAGAAATTCAATTAAAAAAAATCACAGATCGTTTTAGTAGTCATGACTCCCTTGCTTTATTGGTGCTCACTGATTTTAAAAAAGCCTTAGGAGAATCGGCGAACATCAGTGTATCAAATGGGGCTGTCATTATTTCTTTAAACCAAGCTATCCGCGAAGGTTTAGTGAGTAAAGATGCCGCTCAAAAAGCAAACTCAGAATCGATGGTCAGCCAAATAGCAACGGTTTTAAAAAATTACCGAGATACAAATATCGTGGTTGAAACGCTCACCAATACTGGGGAATTTGATGTGGCATTGAATCAAGCCACCATGTTGGTGAATTTATTTTTAAAAAAACATAGTATTAATGCAAACCGGATACATCCTACAGCAAAAGATGGCGCTTTTTCAGAGGGAATGAGTATCAAAGTATTTCCAAAATTTGATGCCTTTTACTTTGAACTTCGCGAACAATTTAAAGCGGCGAACAAGTAAGGTTTCCACCCTTAAGTTGCTACATTTTTTATAAAAATTAAATTTTTAATAAGGCTTTCATATCAAATTATTGTTTGATCAACTAAAAGTATCAAACTAGCAGCTCTTGGAATTATAAAAAAAGGAATAGGAAATACTTTTTTAAAAAAAGAGTCGTTTAAAAAAGGTAAACTAAATAAAACCAAACGTATTATGAACGGAGATCAAATTCTACAAGCCTTTGCTTTTTTATTACCAGCTGTAGTCACAGGCGTTGTTGCCTTTTATTTTTTTAAACTACATACTAAGAATGAAGAAGGTCGTAGACGATACCTGTTGCAAAAAGATACTCAAAAAAGTACCTTACCCATTCGTTTGCAGGCTTATGAGCGAATGGCATTGTTTTTAGAACGAATTTCAATTCCGAGTCTTGTGGTACGTGTTGTTCCAAAATCTACCAATAAGAACGATTATGAATCGCTTTTAATTCGAAGTATTGAAACGGAATTTGAGCACAATCTTTCTCAACAAATATACATTACCGATGACTGCTGGAATATCATCAAGGCGGCAAAAAGCGCCACAATTCAATCGATCAGAAAAGCGGCCATGAGCGACTCCGAGACGGCTGATAAATTACGAGAAGATGTGTTGAGTGATACGATGGATAAAGCCTCCCCGTCCGGAACAGCTTTGTCTTTTGTCAAAAAAGAAATTAGTAGTTTGTGGTAAAAAAATGATGAAGGATACAATGCCTTCCATGTAGCATTGCACTGATTTACCAATTTGAAGATCTGATGATTTACCATGTGACATTGTATGGCAAACAACCATCCAAAAATCTGCCAGCACCTTAAAATTTAGGTCAAGGCAATACCCAGCAATTTTAAAGTCTACGTAATTCGAGAGCAAGTTCAAAACAAAATAGCGATAATATTATTTTTTTCGAACAAGCATGAACGAATACCTAATTTTCTTTAACACCATTGAATTTTGCTTCTGCATAACCGAAGCCCTGTAGCCACCAATCGTGCATTAATTTTTTATTAAAAACTAAGGAGTTTTCGGTAAGGCTTGTTGGTGTATAATATAAATTGAGTTTTACATTATTAAGTTTTGCAGATAATACCCCTTCGGAAACATCATGATATTCTATTTGGTCTAATACAAAACCATAAATACTGAGCATCAATGAAAACGGATTTTTACCTAAAACTTTATGCTGATTTAAATTTTCTGATTCTAAAATAATAGCATCAACTTCTGTAGCACCTCGCTTAATGGCCTCACGAATGGGCACAACGCAACCCAAGCCACCGTCGCCATATTCAAAACCGTTTTTAGTCACCAAAGACATAAAGGGAATATAATTACAGGAAATCCAAATCCAATCACAAAATTCATCATAATTAAAATCAGTTAATTGCTTATACTCTACCCTATTTTTGGATAGGTTTGATACCGTCACTACAAGCGTTTTATTCGATTTTTTGAGTTCTTGAAATTCTTGAGGAGAAAAATTCTTTTTAATCGTACGACGCAATGCCCCACTTTCACCGAAAGTTCTTTTCCGTTTGATAAATTGCAATAAGGTGGTGAAATAATTAATAGTCACATACTCTCTATTATCTCTTTTCTTGACGATAAACGGATTTAGACTAAAAATAGAGTTTTGATTTACATTGGTATAAATATCATATAATTTACCGATGTTATTTAGGGCTAATTGTGGAATTAAAAGACTACCCGTAGAAGTGCCTAAAAAAAGGTCGTATTGCTTTTTTTTAACTTCTATTAAATATTGTGCCACACCACCCGCAAAAGCACCTTTACTGCCTCCACCACTAATTACTAATGCTTTCAAATGTTATAAATTAAGTTGGGTTTGAGGTTCTAACTCACTACTCTCTGTACTCTTAAATTTGGCATAATTAAAACCACTTTGCCACCATGTAGTCATCTTATCTTTGTCAAAAATAAGAGAATTAGTCGTTAAAACAGTTGGCGTGTAATAAAAGTTAATAATCACCCCATTATGGTTGGCCACAAACTTACCTATTCTTATATTTTGATGCTCAATACGGTCCAGCATAAACGCAAACATATTGGTTAATAAGGAGAATACGTTTTTTGAGGGCATTCTGTTTAAATGTGTTACTTCTGTTTGTAATATAATGGCATCGATGGTGGTGGCACCGCGTCGAATAGCATCTTCAATAGGCACCATGGTACCTAAACCACCATCAGCATATTCACACCCGTTCTTTTTTACAAGACTCATAAAAGGGGTATAATTACAAGAAATCCAAATCCATTCACAGAACTCATCATAACTAAAGTCGTTGATAGACTTATATTCTACCTGATTTAGGGAAAGATTGGAAACGGTAACAACGATTTCTTTAGGTCCATTTTTTAAAACTTCAAATTCCTCTAAACTGATCGTGTTTTTTATTAATTGCAACAAATTATAACTTTCGCCAAAAGTTTTACTACCCTTATAGAAGTTTTTTAAAACGTTTAAGTGGTGCACACCAATTGTTTCAATTCCATGTTTTTTATGAATATTAAAGGGGCAATTGCTGAAAATATCATTTTGTGTTACCGAGGTATAAATTTCTTTTATTTTTTCAATTTTATGTAAGGCCAAGTGCGAAATTAGAAGACTACCTGTTGACGTGCCAATAAATAAATCGTAATTGTGATGCGCTTCTTCAATCAAATATTGTGCTACGCCACCTGCAAAAGCACCTTTACTACCACCTCCTGAAATAACTAAAGCTCTCATTTTTTACAGTTTACTTTTTATATAACGTTGTTCTTCTAAATTTAGCGTAGTTATCAGCGCTGTAAATCTATTTTTATAATCGGTGTCTTTCAGTATTTCCTCAATTAAATTTCGCGCAAATTTTCTAAACTGCCAACTATGATGCATGGCGGCCTTAGCTAAGTCTTTTAAGTTAGTGTCTGTTAATCCCAAAGTTTGATGCAAATAGCTGAAAGCCGTTTGGCGTGTTTCTATCGAGAATTCCGAATTGGTGTAAGCACTAAGTTCATCAAAATATTCTTTTGTTTTAAGACCATTATAATTGGGCGTAGCAATGGCCAAAGTAAGCCAGATTAATCTAACATTTTTATCAGGAAAACCAATAACAGCCTGCGTATTATCTAAGTATTTTTTTTGATGTTCGGGAAAGCTAGCCCATAATTTAAATAAGGCAGCTTCTACCGTTATATAGCTCTTATCCGATAATAAGCTTTCATAAGCACCTCTTAGATTTTCAGAAATTTGCTCAGTTGACAAAAGTAAGGCTTGGCGAATTTGAAGATCTTTAGATGCTATAATTTTTAAAACAAAATCCTCAGAAAATAATGGAAAATAGTCTAAAATCAATTGCCTTTTTAAGGCTGTAGACCTTGTTTCATGATAAATATCTTCTATAAGTTTTAATTGTTCATGTTCGTCTAGCTTTTTTTGCTCTGTTTCTTTGAGCTCAAAATACGACGCTAAACTTTTAGCATTAATAGTTAAAAATGAAATAACCTTACTAATGGGAAACCTAGTGCTTATCAGCCATTCCGATGTAAAATTAGAGAAGTCCATACCACTCGCCTGCTCCATTTCAAATATAAAATTTTGAGTTGTTACATTTTTAAATTTATACTTTTCTAAGTAGTTTTTAATTCCGTTTTTAAAGGCTTTTTCACCAATTTCATTTCTTAGGAGCACCAAAGCCCAGGCACCTTTTTGATAAAAAGTTAAACTACTAGCTTTAGCGTTCATTAAGGCTTCGCCTTTTCCTTCCTCTGACAGAACATAAAGCTGCTCGGCAGTTTCATATAACTTCCAATAAAAATAATCATCTCCAAAAATCTCTTTTTCAGCTAACAAGGCATAATAGGTGGCAAAACCCTCTTGCAGCCAATGATGGTTTCCATCTACTGCAGTAATCATATCTCCGAACCACTGGTGTGCCAATTCGTGTGCATTCACATTCACATAGTTTTTATCCGTAAAAGCAACGGAATCTATCACAAAAGCATCGGAAAAAATGGTAGCCGTGGTGTTTTCCATTCCTGCATACAAAAAATCTTTGACCGGAATTTGCTTATAATTTTGCCATGGATACGGTACCCCAATTTCGGTTTCTAAAAAGTCGAACATTGTTTTTGTAAAACGATACGTTGGTTCTACCTTTAGACTGTCTTGCGGATAATGATATAATTCGATCGGGATTCCGCTTGTACTTTGGATGGTATCCTTCGTGTAATTTCCAATAGCAAAAGCCAACAAATAACTACTCATCGGTTTTTGCATATCGAAAGACCAAGTAGTCGTTTGGTTGTTATTCGGGGTGGATGCTATTAATTTTCCATTTGAAATGATGTGATACCTAGCATCAAAAGTGATGGTGATATCGAACTCCACCTTTTCATTGACATCATCAAAACTAGGCACCCAATGACTGCTATATTTCCCTTGTCCTTGCGTCCAAATCTGCTCATTTCCTTGAACAACATCATCATAACCAACAAAATAAACTGTTTGTTCAGGAATAGCCGTATACTGAATCGTTAAAGAATGATCGGATCCTTTTTTAAATTTTTTATATATAATTATTTGCTCGCCACTATTCTTATATTTAATCTTTTTACCATTGCAATGAACACTTACAAATTTCATTTGTTTGGCATCTAAAAAAATGGAATCTACAGCATTCAAAACTTTAAAATTATAAGCCACAGTACCGCTGATTTTTTTTTCTACAGGAGCTATTTCTAAAGAAATTTTTGCGCTTTCAAAATCAACCTCGCCCTGAATTTGGGCTATTAGCGTGGCTTTGGGAAAAACTATAAAAAATAAAAGAAGGAGCAAGTTTCGTGTCATAGGACAAATATAATTATTCAAACAGAATAAGCCTACAATAGTCCCAACTAGGTCTTGATTTAAAGCATTATAAGGTATTTACAGCAACCAAACATCAAAATCGCATTGTCTTAAAAAACAAACCAAATTATAGTTGTAGTTTTTTAATTGAACGTGTAATTTAGTCGGATGAATGCGAATTACCTTCAAACCCCTATTGCCTATCTCAAAGGTGTTGGCCCCAATAGGGCAGATTCATTGAAGACAGAACTCGGTATTCATACCTATCAAGACCTTATTCAGCTCTTTCCAAACAGGTATATCGATAAAACGCAGTACTATAAAATTAACCAACTACAACGAAATTCCGCTGATGTTCAGATCATTGGAAAAATCATTCATATTAAAACTGTTGAACAACAAAAAGGAAAACGTTTGGTGGCTACTTTTATGGATGACACTGGTAAAATGGAATTGGTTTGGTTTCGAGGTCAAAAATGGATTCGTGAAAATTTACAGCTGAACACTCCTTATGTTGTTTTTGGAAAAACAAATTTTTATAACCAGAATTTTTCCATGCCTCATCCAGAAATGGAACTACTTTCGGAACATGAACAAGGGTTAAAAGTGATGATGCAACCCGTTTACCCATCCACCGAAAAACTAAGCAATAAAGGGATTAGCAATCGGGTAATCAGCAAATTAATTCAGCAGCTCTTTAGCGATTTAAAAGGTATATTTTCAGAAGCCTTATCGCCCGCAATCATCGATGACTTAAAACTAATTTCGAAAAGTGAAGCCATGTTTGCCATTCATTTTCCGCAAAGTCAACTCGTATTAGCGAAGGCGCAATTTAGACTTAAGTTTGAAGAGCTATTTTATGTACAATTACAGCTAATTGCTAAAAATATGTTACATAAACAGCGTATTAAAGGCTTCAATTTTGACAAAGTGGGTACACTTTTTAACGAATTCTATACGCAGCATTTGCCTTTTGAACTTACGAACGCTCAAAAAAGGGTACTAAAAGAAATTAGGGCAGACTTAGGAAGTAATGCCCAAATGAACCGCCTTTTACAAGGTGATGTAGGTTCAGGAAAAACCATTGTTGCTTTAATGTCGATGCTGTTAGCTATTGATAATGGCTTTCAGGCCTGTTTAATGGCCCCAACCGAAATTTTAGCCCAGCAACATTTTGTGGGTATTGAAGCCTTAGTAGGTTCCTTAGGTATTCATATTGCATTATTAACCGGTTCGGTTAAAAAATCAGCGAGAAAGCTCATTCACGAGCAGTTAGAAAATGGAGAGCTTCATATTTTGATAGGCACCCACGCACTTTTAGAAGATAAAGTACAGTATAAAAATTTAGGCCTTGCTATTGTAGATGAACAACATAGATTTGGTGTGGCACAACGATCTAAATTGTGGCATAAAAACGATATTCCACCTCATGTTTTGGTGATGACCGCGACACCGATTCCAAGAACCTTGGCCATGAGCTTATATGGAGATTTAGATATTTCTGTAATCGATGAACTTCCACCAGGTAGAAAGCCCATAAAAACCGTGCATCGTTACGATGCTAACCGATTAAAAGTATTTCAATTTATTCGAGAAGAAATTAAAAAAGGGCGCCAAATATATGTGGTCTACCCTCTTATTCAAGAATCAGAAGTCTTAGATTACAAAGATTTAATGGATGGTTATGAGAGTATTGCAAGAGATTTTCCTATGCCAGAGTATCAAATTTCAATCGTACACGGACAAATGAAGCCTGTAGATAAAGAATTTGAAATGCAGCGTTTTGTAAAGGGGGAAACACAAATAATGGTGGCTACTACCGTTATTGAAGTTGGTGTCAATGTTCCGAATGCATCCGTCATGATTATTGAGAGTGCTGAACGCTTTGGTTTATCACAATTACATCAATTGCGAGGGCGTGTTGGCCGCGGGGCAGACCAGAGTTTCTGCATCTTAATGACCAGTCATAAACTATCTACCGAAGCAAAAACAAGACTAAATACCATGGTACGCACCAACGATGGGTTTGATATTGCCGAAGTAGATCTAAAACTTCGGGGTCCTGGCGATTTAATGGGAACACAGCAAAGCGGTATGTTGAACTTAAAGATTGCCGATATCGTAAAGGATAATGATATTTTAAAGACCGCAAGGTTTTATGCCTTACAGGTTTTGAAAGATGATCCAAGCCTTAGAAAAGAAGAAAATAGCGCTATCCGTACTACCTATGCCCAGCTTGTAAAGCATAAAAATATTTGGAAATATATTAGTTGAACGTCGTAATTCCAAGACTATTTTTAAAGGAAAGAATTCTATATGTAATAAATTTGTCATTGCTCTTTTTAGAGTACGAAAAATTAAAGTTTTATCACATCAACATGAAGCAAACACTATTTGACAAAGTATGGGATTCCCATGTCGTAAAACATGTAGAAGACGGACCAGATGTATTGTTTATCGATCGACATTTAGTACATGAAGTAACTAGCCCTGTAGCCTTCCTAGGTCTTAAAACAAGAGGGATTCGTGTTTTATATCCAGAGCGTACTTTTGCAACCGCAGATCATAACACACCTACTATGAACCAACATTTACCTGTTGAAGATCCTCTTTCTGCAAATCAGTTAAAGGCATTAGAGGAAAATGCAAAAGAACACGGCATTAGCCATTGGGGCTTAGGCCATGCTAAAAATGGTATTGTACATGTTGTTGGACCAGAATATGGCATTACACAACCCGGCGCAACTATTGTTTGTGGTGATTCACATACGTCAACACATGGTGCTTTTGGTGCTATTGCTTTTGGTATTGGTACGTCGGAAGTAGAAATGGTTTTGGCTACACAATGTATCATGCAGCCCAAGCCAAAAAAAATGCGGATTAATGTTAGCGGAAAACTAAATTTTGCGGTAACACCAAAAGATGTCGCCTTATATATTATTTCACGATTAACCACGTCTGGTGCTACAGGGTATTTTGTAGAGTATGCAGGCGATGTATTTGAAAATATGTCGATGGAAGGCCGAATGACTGTATGCAATCTAAGTATCGAAATGGGCGCACGTGGTGGGATGATTGCTCCAGACGAAAAAACATTCAATTACATAAAAGGACGAGAATTTACACCAACGGGTGCCGCTTGGGATAAAGCAATGGTATACTGGGAATCACTATATACCGACAAAGATGCTGAATTTGATAAGGAAATTTATTTTGATGCCTCTGATATAGAACCAATGATCACCTACGGAACCAATCCTGGGATGGGGATGGGAATTTTAAAAAACATTCCAAATGCAGACCAAGTAGAAGGTGGTGTCAGCACCTATAAAAAATCATTAGGCTATATGGCCTTCAATGAGGGTGAAAGTATGATAGGAAAACCTATCGATTTTGTTTTTATCGGGAGTTGTACGAATGGACGAATTGAAGACTTTAGAGCCTTTGCCTCTATTATTAAAGGACGAAAAAAGGCAAAAAATGTCACCGCATGGTTAGTGCCAGGCTCACATCAAGTAGAAGCTGCTATAAAAGCAGAAGGCTTGTTAGACATTATTCATGAAGCTGGTTTTGAACTTAGGGAACCGGGATGTTCCGCATGTTTGGCCATGAACGACGATAAAGTGCCTGCAGGAAAATTAGCCGTAAGTACCTCCAATCGAAATTTTGAAGGAAGGCAAGGTCCTGGGTCTAGAACGCTCTTAGCTTCGCCTCTAGTTGCTGCGGCTGCAGCTGTTACGGGAAAAGTAACTGATCCTAGAACCTTAATGAAGGAATTCGCTTAGTAAACTGCTATACGCTTAGCGCAAACCGCTAAACGCATAAATAAATGAGAGATTATAAAAAATATAATGTTTGGGAATTAGGTCATGAAATTGCATTAATGATTTATATACTGACCTCAAAATTTCCAAAAGATGAAGTTTATTCTCTGACAAGTCAAATGCGCAGAGCTGCCTATTCAATTCCATCAAATATTGCAGAAGGCTGTGGTAGAGATTCAGATCAAGAATTTAAAAGATATTTAGTCATAGCAAGAGGTTCTGCAACTGAGTTAGAATATTTTTTATTGTTAGTGAAAGATTTAGGCTTTATCAAGCCAGAAGATTTTGAAACTCAAAGCGATAAAGTAAATAAAGTTAAGCGAAGTCTAAATAACCTAATTAACCAAATATAATTCGCGAATAGCGTTCAGCGCTAAGCGCATAGCATAATAAATATGGCATACGATAAATTTACCTTATTAAAAAGTACAGCAGTTCCGTTACCTATTGAAAATATAGATACCGATCAAATTATACCCGCACGCTTTTTAAAAGCCACGACACGTGAAGGTTTTGGTGACAACCTATTTAGAGATTGGCGTTTTAATACCGATGCTACTCCCAAGAAAGATTTTGTCTTGAATGACCCTACCTATTCAGGTAAAATTTTAGTTGGAGGGCGCAATTTTGGTTCTGGATCTTCTCGAGAGCATGCTGCTTGGGCAGTTTATGATTACGGATTCCGATGTGTGATCTCCAGTTTTTTTGCAGATATTTTCAAAGCAAACTGTCTAAATATTGGCGTTTTACCTGTACAGGTAAGTGCTGATTTTTCAAACAAAATATTTGCAGAAATCGATAAAAACCCTAAAACTCAAATCGAAGTAAACCTTCAAGAGCAAAAAGTAACTTTAATAGCTACAGGTGAGAAAGAATCATTTGACATCAATGGTTATAAAAAAGATAATATGTTGAATGGGTTTGATGATATTGATTACTTGATGAATATCAAAAGTGATATTGAAACATTTGCCCAAAATACCCCGCTCTAGTTGTATGGAACTACTTTTTAAGTAAAAATGCGCTAAACGAATCAATTTAATAGTAGTAAAACTTTTATGCAGCATAGAAAAATCGAAATTATGGATACGACACTGCGCGATGGGGAACAAACCTCTGGCGTTTCGTTTTCAGTTTCTGAAAAGCTTAGCCTTGCTAAATTACTTTTAGATGAGCTAAAAGTAGATCGCATTGAAGTTGCTTCTGCAAGAGTTTCTGAAGGTGAATTAACTGCGGTAAAACAAATAACCACATGGGCTAAAACCAAGGAGTATTTAGATAGAATTGAAGTTTTAACTTTTGTTGACCAAGGAGTTTCAATCGACTGGATGGTAAAAGCTGGCGCAAAAGTTCAAAACTTGTTAACCAAAGGTTCTTTAAACCACTTAACCCATCAACTCAAGAAAACCCCAAAAGAACATTTTACAGAAATTGCGGCAGTAATAAAATTAGCACAAGAGCAAGGCATTGCTACCAATGTGTATTTGGAAGATTGGAGTAATGGAATGCGCAACTCACAAGAATATGTATTTCAATTATTAGACTTTTTATCGACGCAGCCATTAAAAAGAATTCTTTTACCGGATACACTTGGCATTTTAACGCCTACAGAGACTTTCGCGTATGTAGAGGCTATTGTAAAAAAATATCCAAAATTACATTTTGATTTTCATGGGCATAATGACTATGATTTGAGTGTTGCCAATGTCATGGAAGCCTTAAAAGCGGGTTGTCAGGGATTACATTTAACGGTAAACGGCATGGGCGAACGAGCTGGGAATGCTCCTTTAGCCAGTGTTATTGCGGTAATCAATGATTTTTTACCAAATATACAGACCAATGTTAACGAATCATCACTCTATAAGGTCAGTAAACTTGTTTCTGCCTTCACGGGTTTTGGTATTCCGGCCAACAAACCTATTGTAGGTGCTAATGTTTTTACGCAAACCGCGGGTATTCATGCCGACGGAGATTCTAAAAACAACCTGTATTTTAATGATTTACTGCCTGAACGCTTTGGTCGTAAAAGGCAATATGCCCTTGGTAAAACATCAGGAAAAGCAAATATTCAAAAAAACCTACAAGAATTAGGGCTTACATTGAATAATGAAGAATTAAAAAAAGTAACCCAGCGCATTATTGAATTAGGGGATAAAAAAGAACGCGTTACCAAAGAAGATTTACCCTATATTATTTCTGATGTTTTAGACAGTACAGGCATCGAAACAAAAGCGATCATTAAGTCTTATTTACTTTCACATGCTAAAGGCTTGCAACCTTCTGCTGCTGTTGCTGTTGAAATTGAAGGTAAATTATTTGAAGAGCACGCCCAGGGAGATGGTCAATTTGATGCTTTTATGAATGCATTAAAAACGGTGTATAAAACTTTGAAAATTAGCCTGCCAAAATTGACAGATTATGCGGTACGGATACCTCCTGGAAGTACTTCCGATGCCCTTTGTGAAACCATCATCACTTGGGAAAGCAACGGAAAAGAGTTTATTACCCGTGGATTAGATTCTGATCAAACGGTATCCGCTATCAAAGCGACAGAGAAAATGTTGAATATCATTTGACAAGAGGAAGAGCAAGTTCAAGTTCGCACTTCGGCTTCACTCAATGCAAGAGTTCAAGTTCAAAAAATACGAAAGAAATTAAACGTACAAAGCAAACGGTTTGAATTTAATGAAAAGTTGAAAACAAGCAAATACCATGGTTTAGAAACAGAGTTACGAAAACAAAGTGCTTCGTACCTTTCAATTACGAACTAAAAATAAATTTTTAGCTTAGAGCCTAAAGCTTAAAGCTTATCGCAAAAAAACAATTATGAAATTAACTATTGCCCTTTTAGCAGGAGATGGAATTGGTCCTGAAGTCATAGATCAAGCCGTTAAAGTATCGAATGCCATTGCCATAAAATATAAGCATGAAATCACCTGGACACCGGCATTAACAGGTGCTGCAGCTATTGATGCTTGTGGAGAACCTTATCCTGATAGCACACATGCCATTTGTGAAGCTGCTGATGCGGTGCTTTTTGGCGCCATTGGTCATCCAAAATATGATAATGATCCTTCAGCCACCGTAAGGCCAGAGCAAGGATTATTAAAAATGCGAAAAAAATTGGGTCTCTTTGCCAATGTACGTCCAACCTTTACCTTTCCCTCTTTAATTGATAAATCACCTTTAAAAAGAGAACGTATTGAAGGGACCGATTTAATTATTTTAAGAGAACTGACTGGTGGCATTTACTTTGGAGAAAGAGGACGTTTGGATAACGGTAATACCGCTTTTGACACCATGACCTATACCAGAGCGGAAATTCAACGTTTGGCAAAAAAAGGCTTTGAATTGGCCATGACTCGTGGAAAAAAATTATGCTGTGTTGATAAAGCGAATGTTTTAGAATCGTCTAGATTATGGCGAGAGACCGTTCAAGCCATGGAAAAAGATTATCCTGAAGTGACTGTTTCTTATGAATTTGTCGATGCTGTGGCCATGCGTTTGGTGCAATGGCCCAATTCGTACGACGTGATGATTACTGAGAATTTATTCGGAGATATTTTAACCGATGAAGCGTCTGTAATTTCAGGCTCAATGGGACTTATGCCATCTGCCTCTGTTGGAGAAAAAGCAAGATTATACGAGCCCATCCACGGTTCGTATCCGCAAGCAGCAGGAAAAGATATTGCAAATCCGCTAGCAACTATTTTATCAGCTGCTATGCTATTCGAGGATTTTGGTTTAGCAGAGGAAGCGGAGGCCATCCGTGTGGTAGTGAACAAATCTTTAGTAGAAGGTATGGTTACCGAAGATTTAGCAGAACATGCTAAAGCCTATAAAACCAGTGAAGTTGGTGATTGGTTAGCGAAGCATATTTAAAACTATCTACCGGCAATAATAAAAGCGGCCATTCTTGATTTTCGAGAATGGCCGCTTTTTTATACTTAAAAAATGATCTAAAAATCACAAAATATAGTCGGTACTTACAAAGTTTGAAAGCTTTGCCTCCAATAACTGCTCAATAATTTCTGTATTTAATTCATTGTCTTTAAAGGCTACAAAAGTTCTAATAGAAAAAGAACGCAAAGCATCATGCACACTCAATGTTGCTTGCGCAGAATCTTTTCGTCCAGTAAACGGGTATACATCAGGACCACGTTGACAAGAACTGTTTAAATTTACGCGACATACGAGGTTTACCAAGGTATCAATTAAGGGTGAAAGTGCGTATACATCTTTACCAAACAAACTCACTTGTTGTCCGTAATTCGATGCTGCCATATCATCCAAAGGTTCTTCTATATCTTTGAACGACAATACGGGAATTACGGGACCAAATTGCTCTTCTTGATACACTAGCATATCTTTAGTCACAGGATATAAAACCGCAGGCCATATAAAATTGTCGGAATGTTCTCCGCCTTTTTTATTGATGATTTTAGCGCCCTTTTGTAGTGCATCGTCAATTAAACCTTGAATGTAGGCTGGTTTTTCGGGTTCCGGTAAAGGCGTTAGTTTTACTCCATCATCCCAAGGGTTTCCAAATTTTAATGCATCAACACGTTTTGAAAAACGTGTATTGAACTCATGCAGAATATCCTCGTGCACATAAACTACCTTTAAAGCTGTACAACGCTGACCATTAAAGGATAAGGTCCCTGCGATGCATTCATCGACCGCTAAATCTAAATCGGCATCGGGTAAAATAATAGCTGGATTCTTTGCTTCTAAGCCTAAAACCAGACGTAGACGGTTACTTTTTGGGTGTTGATTTTGTAATGCATTGGCCGATTTACTGTTACCTATCAAGGCTAAAACATCAACCTTACCCGTTTTCATAATCGGTGCCGCTACTGCCCTACCTCTACCAAAAAGTATATTTATAACCCCTTTTGGGAAACAACTTTGAAAAGCTTCTAACAATGGCGTTATTAACAAAACGCCGTGCTTTGCTGGTTTAAATATGGCTGTATTTCCCATGATAATCGCAGGAATCAACAATGCAAAAGTTTCATTTAATGGATAATTATAAGGTCCTAAACACAAAACAACGCCTAGTGGTCCTCTTTTTATATGGGCATAAACGCCATCGTGCTTTTGGAATTTAGCACTATCACGATCTAGTTTTTTATAGTCTTCAATAGTATCATAAATGTATTCCACAGTACGGTCGAACTCCTTTTGTGAATCAGGTAATGATTTACCAATTTCCCACATCAATAATTTTACAATCTCTTCTCGTTTGGTTTCCATCTTTTTGACGAAGTCGACCATACAGGTAATTCTATCTTTAACATGCATCGTAGGCCAAACGCCTTGCCCTCTTGCGTAGGCAGTCGTAGCAGCATCTAAAGCCTCTAAAGCCTCCGATTCACCCATATCTGGAATACTTCCTAGTAAGGTTGGTTCGTATTTTTCGGTGGAAGATATGGTGGAATACACGTTCGTAGTTGCACCTGTCCAAGATTTTAACACCCCATCTACCAAATAGGTTTTTTGTGCTATGGTCGTATTAATTTGATACTCTTCCGGAATTCTCATTGTGGTTTTAGTCATTTTCATTTTTTTAAACAAGGTACTCAAATAAATCTTTTTTCCCAACAGTTACTTTATGCTGTGTGTAAAACACAAAAAACAACTAGCATCAATTTTCTTGAAAATATTGCTGCCCAGTTATGTATTTTTTGCACTAAAATTTCTGCTCGATTTATAACTAATGCCTGCTTATACTATTGGTTTCATCGCCGTCATAGAGGCTCTTAATCGTGCACCAACAATTTCAACAGGATGCGATCTTAATGCTTTGTTGACATGTATTAATTTGGCATTATCAATTCCGTTGCCTTTGCCTTCACCGAATTTTTTACCAATCACATCCGTATCTATTTTTTTCATAAAATCGCTTAGTAATGGTTTGCAGGCATGGTCAAACAAATAACAACCGTACTCTGCCGTATCTGAAATTACGCGATTCATTTCGAATAATTTTTTTCGGGCAATGGTATTAGCAATTAAGGGAGTTTCATGTAAAGATTCATAATAAGCAGATTCTGCAACAATACCAGATTCGGTCATAGCTTCAAAAGCTAATTCTACACCTGCCCTAACCATGGCTACCATTAAAACTCCATGATCATAATATTCTTGTTCAGAAATTTTATCATTCCCGGCTGGCGTTTTTTCAAAAGCAGTTTCCCCTGTTGCTGCTCTCCAAGTTAATAAGTTTTTATCCTCATTCGCCCAATCTTCCATCATGGTTTTTGAAAACTCTCCTTCGATAATATCATCCATATGCTTTTGAAAAAGGGGTCTCATAATGTCTTTTAATTCTTCTGATAATTCAAATGCTTTTATTTTAGCAGGATTTGACAACCGATCCATCATATGGGTTATGCCCCCATATTTTAAACCTTCAGTAACGGTTTCCCAGCCGTATTGTATTAATTTTGAGGCATATCCTGCATCGATACCTTTCGCTATCATTTTATTAAAACAAAGAATTGAGCCTGTTTGTAGCAAACCACAAAGAATGGTTTGTTCACCCATTAAATCAGACTTTACCTCAGCAACGAATGATGACTCTAATACTCCTGCTTTATCACCACCTGTAGCGACAGCATAGGCTTTGGCTTGTTCAAATCCTTTATTTTGAGGATCATTATCAGGGTGGACTGCAATTAAGGTAGGTACGCCAAAACCTCTCTTATATTCTTCCCTAACTTCTGAACCTGGGCATTTTGGCGCCACCATAATAACGGTTAAATCTTTACGGATTTGTGTACCCTCTTCCACAATATTAAACCCATGTGAATAGGACAAGGTGGCTCCCTTTTTCATCAAAGGCATTATGGCTTTTACAACACTAGTGTGTTGCTTATCTGGTGTTAAATTAATCACTAGGTCTGCACTTGGAATTAGGGCCTCGTAGCTATCCACGGTAAAGCCATTTTCTTTGGCATTTTTATAAGATTGTCGTTGTTCTTTTATGGCGGCTTCACGTAGCGTGTAAGCAATATCTAATCCAGAATCACGCATATTTAAACCTTGATTTAGGCCTTGCGCTCCACAACCTACAATCACAATTTTTTTACCTTTTAAAGCCGCTACACCATCGGTAAATTCATGGGTAGACATGAACCTACATTGTCCTAATTGGGTTAATTTTTCTCGTAAGGAAAGAGTATTGAAATAATTTGCCATGGTATAAACTCGTTTATTTTAAAATTGATTTGTATTTATTTTTTAAATGCTGCTAGAATTGATGATATCGGCATTTCTGCCTTGGTGACTGCTATTCGGCCAGAACGCACAAATTGCATGATGCCGAAGGGTGCTAATTGTTGGTACATTTCGTCTATTTCATGTTTTCTACCTGTTTTTGCTAAAACAAAGAAATCTCTAGAAACGGTAACAATGGTTGCGTTACTATCCTTGATGATATTTTGAATCTGACGTTCATCAAACAAAAGGTTTGACGCTATTTTGAATAACACAGATTCTTGATAAATAGTGTCATCATCTTCGTGATAATAGGCTTTTATCACTTCAATTTGTTTTTCAATTTGACCCACCACTTTACGAGCTAATTCTTCTTCCATAAAAACAACTACCGTAAATTTAGAAACATCTTGGATTTCAGATTTTGAAACATTAAGGCTCTCTATATTGATATGTCTTTTTAGAAAAATACCCGAAATTCTATTTAATAAACCAACATTATTCTCAGAATATATTGATATCGTAAACCACTTTTTCTCCATTGCGTTATCTACTTCAAGTGTTAAGCATTAATGAGGTACTGCATTATTTTAATCTAATATCAGAAACTGAGGCCCCTGTGGGAATCATCGGAAAAACATTATCTTCTTTTTCTACTTTTACCTCTAAGAAATAGGGCTTATTTGAGGCCATCATGGCCTGAACCGTGGATTTTAAATCTTTGCGATCACTTACTCGTTTTGCTTCAATATGATAGCCTTCTGCAATTTTCACAAAGTCAGGATTTACCATTACTGTAGACGCATACCTGCGTTCAAAAAACAACTCCTGCCATTGACGCACCATGCCCAAATGATCATTATTTAATACTACTATTTTTACGGCTACTTGATGTTGAAATATGACCCCTAATTCTTGAATGGTCATTTGGTAGCCACCGTCGCCGATAATCGCTACTACTTCACGATCTTCGGCGCCCATTTTAGCACCAATAGCGGCAGGTAAAGCAAAACCCATAGTTCCTAATCCGCCAGAAGTAACATTACTCTTGGTTTGATTGAATTTTGCATACCGACAGGCCACCATTTGGTGTTGCCCCACATCGGTTACAATAATGGCATTGTTATTTGAAGCGATGTTAATCTCTTTAATGACTTCTGCCATGGTTAAGCCATCTTTTGTAGGGTTTATTTCCTTATCTATGACTTCGTTAAATTCGATCTCGTATTTTTTCTTGAATTCGCTATGCCATGCCTCGTGCGTATTCTCTTTTATTTTAGGTAGCAATAACTGCAATGTTTCTTTGGCGTTCCCTAAAATCGCCACATCTGCTTTTACATTTTTATTGACTTCTGCCGGGTCTATTTCAAAATGAATCACCTTTGCTTGTTTTGCATAGGTCGCTAAATTTCCTGTAACACGGTCATCAAAACGCATTCCGATAGCAATCAATAAATCACATTCATTGGTTAACACATTGGGTCCGTAATTTCCATGCATCCCTACCATACCTACATTTAGCGAATGATCAGTATCCATGGCCGATAAGCCTAAAATAGTCCAAGCGGCAGGAATTCCTGCTTTTTCAACTAATTCTTTTAGTTCATTTTCAGCTTGCCCTAAAATAACTCCTTGACCATAAACGATAAAAGGTTTTTTAGCTTCATTAATCCATTGAGCAGCTTGGCTAATTTTAGTAAGGTCTGGTTTTGGAACTGGATTATAACTGCGAACGCCTTTACATTTTTCATAAGAAAATTCAAACGTATCAAACTGAGCGTCTTTGGTGATATCAATTAAAACAGGACCAGGACGACCCGATTTAGCGATATAAAAGGCCTTCGCCATAATGGCTGGAATTTCGGAAGCTTTGGTTATTTGATAGTTCCACTTGGTCACGGGAGTGGATATGCCCACAATATCAGTTTCTTGGAAAGCATCAGAACCCAATAAATGACTCCCAACCTGGCCGGTAATACAGACCATAGGTGTAGAATCGATTTGGGCATCCGCCAATCCAGTAACTAAGTTTGTAGCGCCAGGACCTGAAGTGGCTATGGCTACCCCTACACGACCAGAAACACGCGCATAACCTTGTGCTGCATGCGTTGCCCCTTGTTCATGACGTGTTAAGATATGCGTAAGCTTATCTTGAAATTTATACAATTCATCATAAACCGGCATGATAGCACCACCGGGATACCCGTATATTAAGTCAACACCTTCCGCTAATAAGCAATGAATTATGGCCTCAGCACCCGATATTTTTATCGTAGTTTTTGAGGCCGTTTCTGTCTTTTTTTCTTTTATAATCTGTGTACTCATAGTATCTCGAATAAAGATGTCCGTCTTCACGGAAATGAAAAATAATTTTAAAATTCATCCGTAACACATCCTTGGGATGCAGACGAAACGGAACGTGCGTATTTATACAACACCCCTTTTTTAAACTTTAATTCAGGCTGAATCCATAAGGCTTTTCGTTGCGACAATTCTTCTGTAGAAACTTCAAGAGTAATGGAATTTGTTTCGGCATCAATTGTAATTATATCACCATCATTAATAAGTGCTATGGTGCCACCTTCCTGAGCTTCTGGAGAAATATGTCCTACCACAAAACCATGAGTTCCACCCGAAAAACGACCATCCGTGATTAGCGCAACTTCTTTGCCTACACCAGCACCCATAATTGCAGCTGTTGGCTTTAGCATTTCTGGCATTCCGGGACCGCCTTTTGGACCTTCGTAACGGATAACCACTACATCCCCTTTTTTTACCTGTCCGTCTCGAATGCCATCATTAGCATCATACTCGCTATTAAATACTTTTGCAGTTCCTTGAAATCTTAAACCTTCTTTACCTGTTATTTTAGCCACAGAACCGTTTTCTGCTAGGTTTCCATACAACATTCTCAAATGCCCTGTAGCTTTTATTGGATTATCTAAAGGCCTAATTACCTCTTGCCCTGGCTCTAAATCAGGCACATCGGCTAAGTTTTCTGCTAAGGTTTTACCTGTAACGGTTAAACAATCGCCATGTAGTAGTCCGTTTTTTAATAAATATTTTAATACCGCTGGGATTCCACCAATTCGGTGAACGTCTTCCATTAAGTATTTTCCGCTTGGTTTTAAATCTGCAATGAACGGTGTGGTATCGCTAATGTGTTGAAAATCTTGTAAACTAAAATCAATAGCTGCTGCCCTAGCAATGGCCAAGAAATGTAGTACCGCATTGGTAGATCCACCCATAATGGTTATGAGGCGAACCGCATTTTCTATGGATTTTCGAGTGATAATATCTAAAGGTTTAATATCCTTTTCTAATAAATAAAACATCATTTTCCCTGCCTTAATACATTCTGCCTCTTTGTTTTTACTAATGGCAGGGTTCGAAGAGTTATAAGGCAAAGCCATACCGAGGGCCTCAATAGCCGATGCCATTGTATTTGCGGTATACATTCCGCCACAAGCACCAGCACCTGGAATTGATTTTTTAATGATGCATTGAAACTCATCCTCTTTCATCGTTCCCGCTACTTTTTCGCCCCAAGCCTCAAAGGCAGACACCACATCTAATTTTTTGTCGTTATGACAACCCGAAGCAATAGTACCACCATACACTAAAATAGAAGGTCTGTTTAAGCGTATCATAGCCATAAGGGCACCCGGCATATTTTTATCACAGCCCACTACGGTTACCAAACCATCATAACTCATGGCTTGTACCACTGTTTCCATGGAATCGGCAATAATATCTCTGGAGGGTAAAGAATAACGCATTCCAGGAGTACCCATAGAGATGCCATCACTAACCCCGATGGTATTAAAAATTAAACCTACCGAAGCTTCAGCGTTTATTCCTTGCTTTACAAGCTTCGCTAAATCATTCAAATGCATATTACAAGGATTCCCTTCGTAGCCAGTACTAGCTACGCCAATTATTGGTTTTTCAAAATCTTCATCCTTAAAACCAATACCATATAACATTGCTTTTGCTGCTGGTTGTGTAGGGTCTTGAGTAACGGTTTTACTATATTTATTTAATTCCATTCAATTATATGCTTCTATATTCGTGTTCTCTTCACTATTCTCTATACTTTCAAAGGTAATTGTTTATAAGTCACTAATTTTTTAACAAAAGGTACTAGTCCAAATCCAATTTTAATTAAAATGACATAACTAGTTGTAATTCAGCGATATAAATACATCATTTGTACCACATTCAATACTTTTAAACATTTGTTTAAGCCCGATGAAGCACTTAAACAACATAAAAAAAGTTGTATTATCTGTGTATAGAGACCTTACTGACGATTGTATTTATAAAAATTGAATTTTCTAGTCGTTTTTTGAAGCTATAGAATATCTTTATGAAGGCAAAAAATGTATGCATTTTTAATTATTTTTGAAGGATGAAGCAATTATTACAACAGCACAGCACTTTTTTCGAAACACAGCAAACGAAGGAAATTCCCTTCCGAAAAGCATATCTAAAAAAACTATTAAAAGAAATAGAACTTCAAGAAGATGCTATTTGTGACGCCTTATATGCTGACTTTAAAAAGCCTAGATTTGAAACATTAGCTGCAGAGACTCAGTTTGTGATGGCCGAATTAAAAAGCGCTATTCGTAAACTTCATACTTGGGCTAAACCAAAAAGAATATCTGGTACTTTATTAAACTGGCCCTCATCCGATTACATCTATAAGGAACCTTACGGCAACGTTTTAATTATAGCACCTTGGAATTATCCATTTCAATTAGCCATCGCCCCTTTAATTGGAGCTATTGCAGCAGGAAATACAGCCGTGATTAAGCCTTCTGAAATTACCCCAAATACCTCTAGAATTGTGGCAGAAATTATTACAAAGGTTTTTCCAAAAGATTATGTAAGCGTTGTTGAAGGTGGTGTTGAAACCTCACAAGAATTATTAGCTCAGAAATGGGATTATATTTTCTTTACAGGAAGCACACGGGTGGGCCAAATTGTATATGAAAGTGCTGCAAAACATTTAACGCCAGTAACCTTAGAGCTTGGAGGTAAAAATCCGACTATTGTAGATGGCACAGCTGCCATCGATGTGGCTGCAAAACGTATTGTTTGGGGTAAGTTTTTAAATGCCGGTCAAACGTGTATCGCCACCGATTATATTTTGGTACATACATCGGTAAAAAGTGAACTCATTGAAGCCTTGAAAAAAGCGATCACTCAATTTTATGGTGAACAAATTGAAGCATCTTCAGATTATGCCAGAACGGTTAGTAAAAATCATTACCAGGGATTAGTGGACATGTTAGCAGGGGAAAGCATTTTATTTGGAGGGGAAAGGAATGATGCTGATAATTATTTGGCACCTACACTTGTTGATGAACCTAAACGAGATAGCCCATTAATGAAAGGTGAAATTTTTGGTCCTATTCTTCCCATTCTTAGTTATGAAAATGAAGAAGACATTCATAGTTATATTTCGAATTACGGTAAACCTCTAGCTACGTATATCTTTAGCAATAACAAAGATTTCCAAAATAAATTACTAAAAAAATACAGTTTTGGTGGTGGTGCTATAAATGATACCATCATACAGATTACGAATAAAAAGTTGCCCTTTGGTGGCGTTGGACCTAGTGGAATAGGTGCTTATCATGGAAGAACTTCGTTCGACTTATTTTCCCATTCGAAAGCTATTGTTAAAAAAGGAACTTGGTTAGATATTCCGCTACGTTACCCACCATATACCTTGCCCTTAAAATATGCAAAAATGATTAAGAATCTGTTTTAAATCAATTTAAACAAAACAAGGTCTCCAGCTTTTTTCTGTGCTAGCACAGAAATGGCTTTATCGGTAAGTTGTAAAATTCTTGGATAACCGCCTGTCGTTTGTCCGTCTTTCATTAAAATAATTAGTTTTCCATTGGGTGTAAATTGAACGGTACCTGGTAATGTTGCTGAGGTTAACATAGAAACCTTATGCCCACGTATTGGTTCATTCAACTGATAAGCCATTCGGTTGTTTTCATTTGCGATGCTAAATTCTTTAAAAAAAAGATGCTCTAATTGCTTATCAGAAAGCATGGTAAACTCTGGCCCCTTTCCAACGAGTAACATATTTTCGTCTAAATGGTCATCAACTTTCATTTCTGATAATTTAGGTTTAAAAACAGTTGTTTTCTCATAGGGTATTAGCGCCCTATCTTTGATAAGCCCTTTAGGATTTATCGATGGGTAGTACGATCTACTTTGTAATACCTTTTTTGAGGTAAAGCCACCTTTTATCGCTAAATATCCTCTAAATCCTTTTTTTAGTCGTCCGTAAGAGAGAATATCACCCGATTTAATTTTTATCACTTTAAAATTCTCTATCGGTTCATTATTTAAGGTCATTGAAAATTCTGCACCTCCAAGGGTAATAAAGGTGTCTTCTTCAAACTCTAAGGTTGGTCCGGTCATGGTTATTTCTAAAACGGCAGCATCTTCTTGGTTTTCTAAAAGAGCGTTTAATTTAAACACCGTTTCTATATCCATAATTCCCGAAATAGGCACTCCCTTGTCCCTCAGCCCAAACCTGCCAATATCTTGAATTGTGGTATAAAAACCCGATTTTAAAACTTTAAGCATCGATTTTAATTTTTTCCATTTGATAAATTCCTACTTCGGCTTCAATTTTATGTAAATCATACTCCGCTTTTGAAATGGAGTAGAATTGCACTTTATCACCAACTTTGACCAAACATGGGGTATCTTTTTTAGGATCAAAAATAGGTACGGATGAATTGCCCAAAATATTCCATCCCCCAGGCGATTCTTGTGGATAAATACCTGTTTGTTTTCCTGCCAAGCCTACAGCCCCTTTTAATACTTTTGCTCGTGGTGATGCTCTTCGGGGAATTTCTAAATCTTTTGGTATACCTCCCAAATACATAAAACCTGGTAAAAAACCAATACCATAAACCGTATAAACATGTGTAGTATGTTTTTCAATAAGTGCTGCTACACTTAAGTTTAACTTTTGGGCTACTTCTTCAAGGTCAATTCCGAAGGAATCGTCATAACAAACAGGAAATCGCCAAAGATAGTTTTGAACACGAATACCAGCTTTTTTTTCAGCATACCAAATTTCTAGTTGTGCTTTAAAAGTATCAAAATTAATGGTATCATATCGCAAAATTAGCGTTAGTGAGTTGTATGCTGGTACCAATTCCCAATTGCCTTCTTTTAGACAGTTTTGTCTTAAATGCGCTATAAACGATAAGATATCATTGAGAATGGCTTCTTCAACTTTTTCAGGCCATTCAATTAAAACAGCATGAACACCAAAGGGTCGGATAGAAATGGGATATTTATTCACTATTTAATACTAATTTGATGGTTTGAAACATGACTATGAAGATACGCTAAAATTTCAAGAGCAGCATCAGTATCGCCATGAATACAAAAGGTTTCTGCATTTATTTTTACGAATTTACCCGTGATTGTTCTGAGCTGATGGTCTTCTACAATGCTTAAAAGTTGTGCTAAAATTTCAGGTGGATTTTCAAGTATTGCATTATTCTGCTGACGCGAAACTAAACTTAAATCATCATTGTAATTTCGATCTAAAAAAGCTTCATAAACAAGGGTAAATTCTTCTTTTAAAGCCACTTTTGCAATCTCAGAAGCATAAGGAACATAAAGTTTTATTTCCTTTTTAAAGGATGAGATAGCTTTTAGAAAAATCTTAGCCAAGTCTGCATTTTTTGCTACATCATTATATAAAGCACCATGTGGTTTTATATGATGTAGCACTGCTTTTTCTTCATCACAAACTGATTTAAAATACGAAATTTGACTTTTTATACTTTCAATCAAAGCTTTTGGGGTCATTTGCATTGAAAGCCTTCCAAAGTTTTTGGTGTCAGGGTATGAGGGATGTGCGCCAATTTTTACTTGATGCTGATGCGCTAGCTGAATAGTGCTGCGCATTGATTTTTCATCACCAGCATGACCTCCGCACGCGATGTTACAGGATGATAAAAAAGGAATTAATTGCCCTTCGTTCCCCACACCTTCGCCTAGATCTGCATTGATATCAATGGCATACTTATACATCTGAATATCCTAAGACGGTTCCTATAGTTTTTATGGCTAAAATTAAGGTTATGATAATAATTAAGATGCCTACACTGTTTTGAATTACATTATTTTTATACGTCCCTAAGACCGATTTTCGATTTACCACCCACAATAAAAAAATAGCTATGATGGGTAATAAAATTCCGTTTGCTATTTGTGCAAATTTTATGATTTCTATGGGTTTTATGCCAAAGGATAGGAAAAAAACCCCTAAACCAATAATCAACATCCAAACCAATTTAAAACGCCAATCGGCCAAGGTGGCTTTCCAACCAAAACAACTATTAACTACATAAGCAGCCGCGAGTGGTGCCGTAATTGCAGAAGTAATGCCTGCAGCAAAAAGTCCAATTCCAATACAATATTTAGCAGCACTACCATACAAAGGTTCTAAACCCTTAGCCAAATCTAGTACACTACTGATGTCTTTATTTGGGATGGTGGTTGCTGCTACCATAATTCCCATGGAAACTAAACCGCCTAAAGTAATTGACACAAGCGTATCCCAGCGTGCAGGTTTTAGGTCTGACGTAGTCCATTTTTCGCTCACCAAAGAAGCATGCAGAAACAAATTATAGGGTACCACGGTGGTACCCACCAATGCCATAATTGTCAAAATACTTTGTTCGGGAACTGATGGAACAAATAAGCCTTGAAAAATTGCTCCAATATCTGGCTTGGTGATTATCGCAGTTATTAAAAAGGATACACTCATTAGGATAACTAAAGAAACTAACGCAGTTTCAAGTACTTTATAATTTCCAAAGTACAATAAAGCAAATGCAATAATTCCGATACTAAAGGGGTAGAATTTAGTGTATTCTATTCCGAAAATAGCTTCTAGTCCTAAAGTGGCGCCACCGATATTACCGCCTTCATAGGCTGCATTACCTATTACAATAGCCCCTAAAATAATCGCAATAATGGCATATTTGATCCAGGGTGTTTTTAGTTCAGATTTAATGACATCCGCTAATCCTTGCTGACTAATAATGCCCAGTCGTGCTGCCATTTCTTGCAAAACCACGGTGGCTAGTATAGAAAGTAGCATCGCCCAAAGTAAGGCATAGCCAAATTTAGCCCCTGCTAAGGTGCAGGCGGTTACTGTCCCCGGACCAATAAAGGCAGCGGCAACTAAAACTCCAGGACCTAGTTTTTTAAACATTTTATTTACTGTGGTTTAAGGCATGCAATGCAAAACTACCTAACCAGTGCGTGCCGCTATAATTGCCATCTACAATGTTTGGTAGTGAATAATGAATATGTTCCGCGGCTATATCTTTTAAATGCGTATACTCAGGTATGGCATTCGCAATGCCATACAAAGACCAAGCCCTACTAAAATTTAATCCATCTAGATGCACCAATTTACCATCGGTTCTATCAGAAACCTCTCCTGGTCGTAATCTGTATTCAGGATCTGTTAATTCGGGTAAAAAAGCATCAAACCAAATTTTAAACTCGTCAGGAGCGTATAAACTTCGCATTAAATTAGCTTCTTCTAAACAGGGAGACAAAAAGTCGAATCCGCTTGGCTCCCAATCTAGAGGACAAGCTGCATCAAGAGCATAAAATCGCAATGCATTTGTTTTAATGACCTGTATAAACTCCTCATCATTTACGCTCTCAGCATAATCTAGGGCCAATCGCAATCCAAATGCCGTATTGGTATGTTCCCCTACACGAATAGGATAATTTAATTTAGGAAGGAAACTGCTATAGGCTTTTACGATATAGTCTGTAAGGGGTTGTAAATTACGCTCTACATCTCTGGCTAAAGAATCATCCCAGGCATGAAGTTCCTCGGCCAATTTTAAAACCCATGCCCACCCATAGGTACGTTCAAAAGTACCGTTGCCTTCCATTTTAAAATAGGCCACTTCTTGTAAAATATGAGCTTCTGACATATTTTCAGTCAATTTTTGACGAATTGTTGCAGCGCTATGCAAACTAGGAAATTGCTTCAATAAAGACACCAAAGACCAATGCCCATGTACGGAAGAATGCCAGTCATAACAACCATAAAATGCAGGATGTAAATTCTTTGGTGCAGCTATATGAGTAGCATCATTAAGTGATTGATTGAGCTTATTGGGGTATTCTACTTGCATACATTCTAAAGGCAAACGAGCTAATCTGTTCGCTTCTTTAAAAGATAAAACTGGGGCTTCGACTGCGTTTTTAGCTAAGGCTGATTTCTCTTCTCGGGGCTTACAACCAAATAGTGAAAACACAAGCATGAGTATTATAATTTGTTTTGTCATACCAAAGATTGATTTGTAGGTAAATATAAAGAGAACAAATGAAAAGCATTTGAATCTTGCCAAGAAAAAAAAGAACTAAAAACTATAGATGAACGACATGATGGAGTGCTGTTCATCTAAAAAAATGTCATTCGTCTAAAATATTAAATCTTCCTATACTATTTTTAAAAAATTACGGTTATAATAATCCCGAATACCTATTTAACCTACTTATGAAATGTTTAGAATGTAATAAAGAACTAAGTTATATTGATCATAAAAATGCCTTTGACATCTACGGAGTAGAACTCTGCAAACAGCATAAAATGAGAATAGACAAATTAGTCTCTTTAAAAAATACCCCTGTTGAAGCCGTACAACTATATTACGGCCTGAAAGCCATCGGAATTACTTCGATGCTGGAATGGTGGGATGGAAAAAAATCTATTGATTTAGCTATTTCACGTGTAAAACTCAATATTGAGATTGACACTGATTATAACACCATTTCGCATGAACAAGCCATTGTAGATTTAGAAGAAGCGATGCATTCTTTTAAAAATGGATTTACTACCATCCGGATTCCACATGTGGTCATTAAATACTACCCTAAAGAAACGGTAAAAAATATTGAGGCTATTGTCGAAGGCTTAAAAGTGACTATTAAAACCTTGTAATTGATGGTTTTCGGTACATGTTGTTCCTTTTTTGGTGGTTGATTCTTAGTCAAAAAGGCTTTTAAATATTAATTGAAGCATTATACATCAGCAAAGTTTGTGAACTATGAAACAAGCTAAAGCTTTGATTAAATAGGCTCTTAGTCTAGTATTAAAGCTTTGGTTAGTGTGTCAGTGCCTAAGTGTTTATCATCTTTATTGTAATACCATTCACGTTTTTTTGGCATTTTAATAGTTCCCATAGTTTCCAATTCACTTAGGAGAATATATTCTCCATCGTTTTTAGACTCATCATGAAAGAATTGATAGACCTCCATGGCATAACTAACTGGGTCAAAATAAAAATACCAAATATCCTTCCCTACATTTTCATCATAGGTAACTTTTAGTACTAAATATTCTTTTCCTTTGAATGCTTTACGCTGTACTTTAGCCTCTAAAAAAGTACCTTCATCCTTCAATTTCATTGGAAGACCGTATAAATAGAGGTAATAGTTCTTCATCATCTGAGCACGATCACAACTCAACCGATGTGCCTTTAAATCCTCCTCTGATATTTTGGTGCTCCCGTTGAACTTTAGAATACAATCTCCCTTATCTAAGGTTTGTACTATAGTATTTCCTTCGGTAGTTGAAGTTAATTCAAAGTATTGCTTTGGTAAGTCAATTTTAATTTCACTACGTCTTTCCCTTCCGTCTGGATAACTCATGGTTATAAATAATTTTCCTTGAAGACTGCTCCAAATACCATTTGGGTCGTGATAAGCAATGGCCTTATCTAACAATTCAGGTGCAGAAATGTTTTGTGCTATTGAAGGTATTAAACCCATAAAAAATACTAAAACCATGAAATATTTGCTCATTTCCTATTTTTATATTGATAAGATATAGTAAAAACTTGGTGTAACCTTGATTAGTTCTAATAATTTTAATTTTGAAGTACTAAAAGTTCATAGTAAAACGCTGTAGTTTTTCGTTGCTTGTTGATGGTGGTTGGTTCTTTTCTTCAAAAACTTACATATTATGAATAGTAAATACGAATTTAATCAGGGAATACCAATCCGCACTATCGGGCATCATATGTCAATATAGCCCTAGCATATTGGGCATATCTTTTAAGTTTTAGAAATTTTAATCTTTTAGGAAGTAACTACCTATTCTCGCGATAATTATAGACCATTTGAACAATTTTTCTTATATTTAAATATAACACTGCTAAATTTCCTTCCTATGCCTGCACACGAAATCGAAATTATTTTAAGCAGACAGTTAGCAGATTGTCTTACCGTACCAGTTTTTATTGTAAATCCTGAAGGAACCTTACTATTTTACAACGAACCGGCAGAAGGAATACTTGGTAAAAAATTTCAAGATACAGGTCCTATGCCCGTAGACGATTGGGGCACGTCATTTTTTCCGCATGATGAAGATGGTAAGGATTTAAACCCATTGGAACTTCCTTTAGTGCAAACTATAAGAAATAAAGTTCCAGCTCACAAAACCTTTTGGATTAAATCCTTGAACGGCAAATCAACTAAAATATCAGTAACCTCTATTCCCATAATAGGGAGATCTAAAGTATTTTCAGGAGCCATGGCAATTTTCTGGGATAATGAAGTTAAACTATGAAAGTAAAGCTACATGGTACACGCGGAGCATATCCAACTTCCTCCCCAACAAATCAAACTTATGGGGGCAATACTTCTTGCATAGAAGTTATTCATGGTGATGAACGAATTATTATTGATGCAGGTACTGGAATTTTAGGCGTCGATTTTGATCGCTATTATAAGGCTTCTAGAATCAATATTTTATTGACTCATTTACATATGGATCATATACAAGGACTGGCATTTTGTAAGCCATTGTTTAATCCCAAAAAGGAGGTTCATATTTGGGGACCTAGCGGTAGCTCAGAATCACTCCAATCTAGATTAAACCGATTTTTGTCACCACCACTTTTTCCGATACCATTAAGGGATATCCCTGCAACACTTATCATAAAAGAATTACCAAATACAAATTTTAAAATTGGAAAATTTGAAATATCTTCAGAATACATAAGTCATCCTGGGCCAACGGTTGGTTTCCGCATAAAGTGTGGATCCAAATCAATAACCTATATGCCAGATCACGAACCTGTCATTGGAAAATCACACCTTTTTCCGGATGATGATTGGGTTTCCGGTTTTAATTTGGCCTATCAATCTGATCTTCTTATCCACGACTCACAATACAGTAAAAAAGAGTACCAGACCAAAGTGGGATGGGGACATAGTTCTCTTGAAATAGCTGCAGAATTTTGTTCAAGGGCAAAGGCCAAACACTTAATACTATTTCATCATGATCCAACAAATACTGATGACGAACGAACTGAAATGTTTAAAACTTTTATGAGTACGGTAAATTATGACTTTCCTATTGAATTAGCAGTTCAAGGGCAAGAAATTGAAGTTTAATTAAAGTCAATTATAAGCTGGTGTTCTTAGACGCTTATGGCTACCCCAACCAACCTTCGCGATCCAAGCTCCTATATTGAATAGCTTCGCTGATATGCACACCCGTAACATCATCTGCTGCATCTAAATCTGCAATTGTTCTAGCTACTTTTAAAATACGGTCATACGCACGAGCTGACAAGTTTAGACGTTCCATAGCGTTTTTTAGGAGTTCTTTCGAGGCATCGTCCATTTTGCAGTAGTTCCGAATATCTTTGGTATTCATTTGCGCATTGTAATGCACATTTTCCATTTCCTCAAAACGTTTCGTCTGTAGTTCACGAGCGGCAGTTACTCGTTTTCTAATTTCCACGCTTCCCTCTCCTTTTCGTTCCTCCGATAGTTTTTCAAAGGGTACAGGAGTCACTTCAATATGAATATCGATTCGGTCTAATAGGGGACCAGAAATTTTACTCAAATAGCGTTGCATTTCTGCTGGAGAAGAAGTTACTGGTGCATCAGGGTCATTAAAATAACCACCTGGACTTGGGTTCATACTCGCCACCAACATAAAACTGCTAGGGTAAGTTACCGTGAAACGGGCTCTAGAAATGGTCACTTCGCGGTCTTCGAGTGGTTGCCGCATCACTTCTAAAACACCCCGTTTAAATTCTGGTAATTCGTCTAAAAATAAAACGCCGTTGTGTGAAAGGGATATTTCTCCAGGTTGCGGATAGGCCCCGCCGCCTACGAGAGCCACGTCTGATATGGTATGATGTGGGCTTCGAAAAGGTCGTTGATTCATTAACCCCATATTTTTTATTTTACCGACTACACTATGAATTTTTGTCGTTTCTAAAGCCTCATGCAAGGTCATTGGTGGTAAAATAGAAGGTAAACGTTTGGCTAGCATTGTTTTACCCGCCCCAGGAGGACCAATTAAAATAATATTATGTCCGCCAGCAGCGGCAATTTCCATACAACGTTTAATACTTTCTTGCCCTCTGACATCCGAAAAATCGAACTCGGGAAAATCTAGGGTTTTATAAAATTCTGCTCGGGTATCAATAATGGTTTGTTCTAAGGGTGTTGCTTTGTCAAAAAAATCAATTACTTCTTTAATGTTTTTAATGCCGTATACCTCTAATCCGCTAACTATCGCTGCTTCTCTTGCATTATCTTCGGGTAAAATAAACCCTGTAAAACCTTCTTCTTTTGCTTTTATCGCAATAGGTAAAGCACCTTTTATAGGTTGTAAACTTCCATCTAGCGAAAGTTCACCCATAATAATATACTTTTCTACAGCATCGGATTTTATTTGTCCAGATGCCGTTAAAATGCCTATAGCTAAGGTTAAGTCATAAGCCGAACCTTCTTTACGTAAATCGGCGGGCGCCATATTTATAGTCAGTTTTTTACCTGGGATTTTAAATCCGTTGTTTTGTAAAGCAGCCGCTATTCTGTAGTTACTTTCTTTGATGGCATTGTCTGGCAGACCCACTAAATGATACCCTACCCCTTTATCAATATTTACTTCAACGGTGATGGTAGTGGCTTCAACACCAAAGACGGCACTCCCAAAAACTTTTGTAAGCATGGATTGTATTTTCCTTAAAAATAGGAAAATATTTTTGTAAGTTGTTCATTACAAAAAATTATTCCACTTCAAAATTTCTTTGCACTTGTATAAATTTTCCTGACTTAGAAAATCCCAAAAGAGTTACTTGAAAAACACCAGCCACATCTGAGGTATAAAAGTCAAAAGTATTTTCTGGCGCTGAAACAGCAAACTCAGGATTCCAATATAATTGATGCCTGTAGTCTGGTATATGACTATATTTTTCGACCATGGAACTGGCGTATTGTTGTTTAAAATATATTTTATGATTTACATTGGTATTGAAAATTACTTCCTTGATTTTTGGATTCGTATAGGTTTGTGCAAAATCTTGTTCAAAGGTTATGACATCAAAAATTCCGGCGAATACATAAGCACCCAACATGTATTTTTCTCTAACAACCGTGATACTTTTGATCTTATTGGCATTGTACCCTATTAAATCATCTACATCTTGCACAACAATACCATCCACAACAATTAAAGGTTTATAGGCACCGTCATTATAATTTTCCTTAATGCCAGTAATGAGGATATCATTTTTATTCAAACCTTTTTTAGTGATTCTTACATTCCTAATTATTTCAATGACTGTTTCGCTAAAGCTAGGAAATCGAGTATAATCATCTAATAAGTACGTTGTTCCAACTTTTCCATAAAAAGGAAGCCTTTTAGTTGGCATTTTTATAGTGTCGGGCTTTATGCTATAAAAGGCATTCTCTATTTGATTATGAATACTTCGATTTAATATTGCTTGTTTCATGCTAGCATCTAACTCAAATTTTTTAAATTGGAGCTGTTCATAATCAATGCCAGATTTTTCATTTAAAACGATTTCATAATTACCCTCATCATCACCCAGAACTTGTAAGATACCCTTTTTATCTAAGGGATTATCGGAAATCGAAATACAAAAATTACCGTCACTATCGGTACTGGCTATTTTCAATTGATAATCTGTATTTAAAATACTTAAAGCTACTTTTTTATTGTCAACAAGTAAAAGGTTCTTTTTCGCAATAATTTTGCCGCAAACAAGTTCACCACGCATTTCAGGAACAAAAAATTTAGTATTGAGCGGCGTTTTAGGGATAGGCTTTGCTTTCTCCGAAAGTGTATTCGATAGCAATTCTTTTTTTCTTACCAGCACCGTGTAATTTCCATGAATAATATCATCAGCATTACTATTGACATCGACGCTAACCTTTTCCCTTTTGGAGAACACATCTTTTTCTAAATGAAGGCTAAGTCCAGTGTTATTTATTATAGTTTTTAAATTAGGAATAGGCGCTATAGTCGCTGCCGAATCCTTTAAAATAGCTTTCTGATTCGATTGAAACGGATTAATAATGCTTATGTCAGATTGAAAAAAACTATCAACCCCCCAATTTTTCATCCATTGCGTGTAAGCCAATAGTTTGTAATTTCCAGAAGGAATAGCGGTTGGCATAAAAATATCACCGTAAGCCATTCCGTTAATTAACTGCAATTTTTGTCGAGCAACAACTTCTAAAGATTCATTCACAAGTTCTATATACCCAATTCTACTTATCACACTTGGTTTATTCGTTTTATTTATAGCGTGAAATTTATAAAAAAATGATTCACCAACTAATAGTACATTAGTGTTATAAGTCACATAAGCGGCTTCTTGATCTAATGTTTTAAGAACAGTTTTTATATCATTATGCTGTATATTCTGGGCTTTTAGAACGAAAATTGCGCAAAAGAGAAAAAAGAATACAGTATTTTTCTTCATATTCATGATTAAAAGGTTAATCTATCCAAAAATCAGGTTTTATATTGGTTCCATGTAAAGTGCAATCAACACATAGATCGCGAGCAACTTTGTAGGTACCTGTATCTTGTTCAAAACTTAAAAATTTTACCCTTCCACCTTGTAAACGCGATAGTAAAACGTCATAGCGAGAAGAATCAAATTCTTCAATGCCACAACCTAAAGTATATCTAGAAGACAAACCTTCAGGAAAAACATCACGGAAATTAAAAAAGATACGTTTTGAACTAAGCATAGAAACTTCAAAAAAACCTAAAACCTTTGCCTTGGTATTTTCTGATTTGATATTTCCCGAAATAAAACCGGGTTGGGTTTGTATAAATAAATTTTCATTACTTGAAAAATCTAGTAGTGATTTATAAAAGGCATTTGCTTCTCTAGACTGCACAAATTGATGCACCAAAATACTGTACCTTCTTCTTATTTTTAGATCATCTCGCGGTATAAAATTTAGTTGAAAATTAGTAACGCGACCATCAGTGGTTTGATCAGAGCTCGCAATCAAAATTTCATTTGAAAAGACTGTATTATAACAAATATTTTCTTCTTTGGATTTAGGAACAGTTTCAAAAGTCGGGGGATTTTCTGAAACAATAATTAAATCTTTGCTGTTGTTAAACAACGATTGAATAAGGTAAGTTTCTTCATATTCATACCTGAAATACCTGGCTTTTTCTTCTGGATCAAAGCTATCTACCTTTATAGCTATTCCTTCTTCTCCATTATTATCTGTAACAGCTTCGACTCTTACATCTTCCAGAAATGCGGTATTAATAGGGGAAACTGATTCAGAACTATAGCTGTTCCCATCGGTAGTAGTTATAGTTAGTTTATAATTCCTATCTAACTGCGCTGCAAAAACAATATCAGAAATATAGGTACCCGGAGTACTTTCACTAAATTCAAAATTAGCACCTAAATCATCCGTTACCATGACCCTAGCACCACTTTCTTTTATATCTTGGAAACCTACTTTATACGTTCTACTAATATTTATTTCTTGCTGCTTCGTTTCACTTGTTATGTTAGCGCTAATCACTACTATATCTTCAAAATCTTGCGTTTCAATTACAATAACTTCAGTACAGCCAAAAAGGAAAAACACAAGAATGAGGCTATTATAAGCATGGCGCATTTTATTCATTTTCATAGCCATTTAAAATTTAAAATTATAGGTGATCGAGGGTACTGGAATAGCGAAGATTGAAGTTTGTACCGCTTTTATTTGATCGTCTTCATTAACAAAAAACACAGAAAAAGGGTTATTTCTACCCAACACATTATATATTGAAAAGGTCCAAAAACTATGTGCTAATTTTTGTTTTTTATGATTACCTTCAATATTAAAGCCCAAATCTAAGCGAATAAAATCAGGAATCCTGAAACTATTGCGGTCACTAAAAACAACATATTCATTATTGTTATAAGAAAAATTACCTACCGGTACAGTAATAGGGCGACCTGTTTGATATACAAAATTAGTCGCTAAACTGAATCTTTTTGTAAACTTATAATTTGCCACGAAACTAAAATCATGTGGCTTATCAAAATTTGACGGAAAAAAATTACCATCATTTATTCGTTCTTCATCAAACGCACTATCAAGCCTTAAAAATGATCTTGAATACGTATACCCCAACCAACCATTAAATTTTCCTACATTTTTAGCTAAAAGCAATTCTACACCATATGATTTTCCTTCTCCTTGTAATACTTCGGTTGCTATATCTTGATTCAATAACAATTCAGCACCTGTTTTAAAATCGAGAATATTAGTAGATTTTTTGTAAAACCCTTCTAAGCTTACTTCGTAAATATTACTTTCAAAATTTTTAAATAAGCCTAATGACATCTGTTGTCCTCGTTGTGGTTCAATATTTAAATCAGATAGTTTCCATGTATCAATAGGAGAAACTGTTACATTATTTGATAACCTATGGATATATTGAACAGTGTTAGAATAGCTCATTTTTAAAGCCAAATCTTGAAAAAACTTATACCTCCCAGATAGTCTTATTTCTGGCGCTCCGTAGGTTTTTACAACTTCATTTCTATCGTAATTTATGGTATTGATTACGGTATCTTCATTTCTGGGCTCGCCAGACTCAAACTCTCTTTGCACGCTCTCGCCTAAAGCTGCATAAAATGAATACCTCAAGCCCGTTTCAAAAGAAAGTTTTTCATTGATATCAAAATTTCTTGAAACAAAAACTGCAGATTCCAAAGCGCGTTCTTCTGCTATTGTTAGTGGCTGAATTGTTGAATTCCCTTTAGGTCGTATGTTTCCAGGGTTGATCGTGTAGAGTTTCGTAGAAAGGCCAAAATCTAATTTAAACTTGGGATTAAACGCGTAATTAGCTTTTATTTTGGCTTCTGTTTCATTTAATTTATAGTCTAATAAAAAATCATTATTTCTATCACTTTCAAAACCAATATCAAAAATATATTGGCTGTTCGAAACTACGATGTTTCCTGAACTTCTGTCGCTAAATTTATGATCCCATTTTAAGGAAACTATTTTGTTTTCATAGCCGAATATAGAATCAGAAGCAATACTAAAATCATCCCTACTGATATAACCTGTTGCTTTAATGTTGTTATTATCATTTATTTTATGGTTGTAACTCACCAAAAAATCATAGAAAGAAGCTTGACTACTATTTAGTGATTCTTCATTCAAAGATCTCAAAAGCCAATTAGAATATGCAGCTCTACCACCAAATATTAAAGACGATTTTCCTTTAATTACCGGAACTTCTAATAGTATATTGCTCGTTACAGGTCCTACGGAACCTTCACCAACTATTTTTTCATTATTTCCATTAATGGTTTTAATATCGAAAACAGATGAAAGTCTGCCACCAAACTCAGAAGGCATACTCCCTTTATAAATATTAACACTCCCAAGTGCAAAAGGATTTAGGGCTGAAAAGATTCCAAAAAAATGTTGAGGATTGTAAATAACTGCATCATCAAATAAAATTAAATTCTGATCTGAATTTCCTCCTCTGACATTAAATCCTTCTGATCCTTCGCCCGTTGTAGAAATGCCTGGTAATGTTGTGGCTACTTTCAAAACATCTCTTTCTCCTAACACTAATGGAATATTTTTTGACTCTTCAACATCAATCGAAACGGTACCTCCTGCCGTTTCGTCAATATTCTTATTGGCATCAGCTTGCACGATAACTTCGTTGAGCAACTCAAAGCCTTCACGTAAACCAACATTAAGTACTCCATTATTATAAATTATAACTCTTTTTTTTACGTTTTCAATCCCCATAGATTTAAAATCAAGTATATTTTCTCCTATAGGTAGTTGAATTTTGTAAAAGCCATTGGCATCAGTGATCGTAAAAATATTTGTCCCTTCCACCAAAATTGATAACCCTACAATCGGTTCTAGACTTTCTTCGTTCGTTATGTAACCTTTTAATTCATAGCTATTTGTAATAGTATTCTTTTGCTCTCTACCAATTTTAAAAGTTTCAATAGTGTTATTGGTGTTGATTCTTGATTTATTTACCAATACGGGGTTTATAGCTGTTTGCGTAATTATCTGGGTTTTCTTTTGTAAAGAATCTCCAAAAAATCGATCCGGAAGCTCATCATAAATCAAATTATTCTGTGTTACAATAACTTTTGTGTCTTCAAGTATTATAAAATTTAACTCTGAATCCGTAAATAACGAGTCTAAAATACTTTCAATGGGCACTGCTTTAAAGTCTCCGGAAAATACACGAGTATCTAACCATTTGTCGATATAGAAAAAAGAATAACTCGTAGTATTCTCAATTTTATAAAAAACTTGTTGTTTGGTTTCGTTGGTAAAGCTTAGGGTTATTAGTTTTTTATTATCCTGAGCATTTAGATTGCATAAGACGGTAATAAAAACAAATAGACTTAAAAATACTTTCATACTTCCTTTAGTTTGAGTAAAAAGTTTCAAGTTCATCACTCAAATATTGCATAAAACTATCAGGATTTGCTTTTCTTAAAAGCTTATTCTTTTTAAAGGTTTTTCTAATCATTTTTTTTTGTTCGGGAAATGCTGCAATTATGTCATTTTTCGTATTTGCTGCAAAAACCACATTCTTATACTGGATAAAAAATTTTGATTTGTATCTAAACTCGTAATACAATACTTCATTACTTGGACCTAAGTTAATGGCCGAATGTTTCTTTAACAAAATAATAATTTTATTTTCGGAAAGTTTCTCATAAAATTCTGTTTCAGAACTTAGACTTGCATTAGGATTAAGTTTAATGAATTTTTGATCCTTTAGGCTAAAACTATCAATTTTGTTTTTTACTATTTGGAGGACTAAGGCACTCGTGGCGGTCTTTGGTTTTACAAGCAATTCATCTGTCAATAAATCATACTTTAGGTCTTGATTGTAATACGTATTTCCGTTGTATGATACGGTACCGACTACAAAACTATCTGTTTTAAAAAAACGATGTTTGTCATTGGTTACTTTAAATTCGTCAACAAATAAAATTCCACTGTACAATTCAGCATTCTCATCACCATGGATTGAATCAAACCAATTGTAAACATCAACCATGGAGGTCTGTGCAGTTGTAACGAATCCAAAATTTAAATTGAGAAAAAATAAAACTAAAATTTTCTTTTTCATATGCACAAACACCAAGAAATTATTTTTGTTTAAATGTAAGTTTATTTTTTGATAGTCTTATGATCTCTTCTTTATTCATCATCATTTTTCTAAAGTTTCCATTCAAAAACATTTCTGCTTGATCTTGGTAATGCGGACTAAAAATGTTACCCGATTGGCCGGTAGGTAAAATACTAATGCTATTTTCTAGATCTGAAAAATCAATTATTCTACGAGTGGAAGGTCCAGAAGTAACCTTATACACGTCATCTTCCGTATAATTAAACGACATATTATTAATGACCTCTCGGGTTCCATTTACGGGAAACGGCCCTACGTTAAAATAGGAGCGTAAAGCCTCGACCTGCCCAATGGGATGCGGGTGTTCAATGGTATGCACCTTATCCCATGTCCATTTTGTATAATTTTGACCTAAGGATTTTTCTAAAGCTTTGTAGGCCTGTAAAAAAGAAGTGTTCGCAATATCACTTCTGGTTTCTAGGGTCGCTGTATTTATATTATCCCACCAAACAGATTCTGTTTTTCCAGACATAGGGGCAATCAATCTTTTAGCAAAATGTGTTGATACTAGTTGATTAAAGTGCTCTTCTCCTAATTCATCTTGAAACGTGCTTTTTAAGAAAAAGTAAATCCATTTATGGTAAAGCGTGGAATTATAGCTATCTAAATTTGCTGTTCCATCCCAAATTTCTAATGCTCCTAAGGCTGCTTTTTGTTGGTCTGACAATTTTGAAGTAACTACTAGCGGTATTAAATTGGCGGCAATAGCTGGGTTGATTGGTGAGGTAACATCATTGATCATTTTACTGGCCGATACCATGTCCCAATCATTTTTTGACTCTAATAAACGAACAATACGTTTGGCTCTATTTTCTGGTAAATAGTAGCCTGGATAAATTTTCCCTAAAATTGAATCAGCTTGATTATTTGCAGAATACACGTAGTTCCAAGGAGGGTTAATTGCTTTGGGGTTTTCTGAAAAATCTAAAAAACGCAGTGGTTCTTGTTGGCCTGTACTGCCGTTGAGTATTAATTTGGTATTGACACTATCAGGCATTTGGTATAGTTTTGCCGTACCAAACCAGGCAATATTGTCTTCTGCATCGCCGTACATAATGTTTAAACCAGGCGCATGAATAGCTGCTAAAGCTGTTTTGAAATCTTCAAGACCTTTGGCATGAATGATCGCATAAAAGGCATCTAAGGTTTTATTCTCTACTTCGGTATAAATCCATTTCATAGCTACGGGCTTATCGCCGCTAATTTGATCCGCTATTCCGTTTAAAATAGGTCCGTGAACTGATTTTTTAAAAGAAAAAATAATGTCATCCGCATCTTTAACTTTGATAGTTTTTGTTACGGTTTCAAAGCTTTTCCACTCTCCTTTATATGTATATTGATTGGCATCGCTTGAATGTATTTCTTCGTAGTAAAAATCAATATCATCATTTTCAAACATGGTTAAACCATAGGCTAAACTACGGTCATGACCTAACAATGGAAACGGAACTCCGGCCAAATGGTAGCCATATTTCTCGTAGGATGGGGTACTCACATGAGCTTCGTACCATACCGATGGTTGTGAAAAACCAATATGCGGATCGTTTGCAAAAATTACTTTTCCGTTTTTTGTTTTCTCTGGGGCGATGACCCAGCTATTACTTCCTTCAAATAAAGGAACCGGTAGCTTTTCTAAGGCTGAGAAAGCTAAGCTTGATATAGTTTTTTTTAGCGTATCTTTTTGGGATGGATAGTTATGAATTAAAGTTAGGTTCGGATTCTCTCCTATTTCTAAATCTGCTAAATAAGCAGCACCTAAGGTTTCTTTAATATTCGTTAACAAAGGATCTGTCTTGTGTGCCATGGCAAAACTAAAGGCCATATACCCAATGGTATTATAAACGTCTTTAATGACAAAGTGAGTTTTGTCTAAACCTGTTAAATAAAATTCTACGGGGGTTGGACCCTCATCTATAAAGGCATTAACACCATCTAAATACGCCTGAGTTAATTGTAGGGTTTCCGAATTTTTATCCATTTCGGCTATTGTTTTTTCAGAGGCATCATCAATCCCTAAAGACAATAAAAACTTATCTGTAGAAATCATGTCGACGCCAAAAACTTCGGATAATTTTCCTGGGGCAATTCTACGTAACAATTCCATTTGCCACAAACGATCTTGGGCATGCACATACCCTAAAGCTCTAAAAGCATCTTTCTCTGACTTGCCGTAAATATGCGGAATTCCGTAGGTATCATAATACACTTCAACTTCATTATTGAGCTTCGCCAAAGCAACTTCTCCGCTATATTTTGGTTTCAGTGTTTGGATAAAAATAAAGATTCCGATGGCAACTAAGGCTAAAAAACCTACAAGGATTAGGGCAACTTTTTTTAGTTTTTTCAAGGAGATATAGTTTTTTGGAAAGATAACACTAATTCCAAATCTAGAAAACAATCACTCCCTAAAATTCTCTAAGCCCTTTATCAGCCACGCTTTATAGGTCTGAGCATCCGTATATTGAATTTCGGTATTTAAGACTTTTAGATCTGGTGAAAGTAATACGTAATAGGGTTGTGATGCGGCATTGAAGTTTAGGGTTTGAAAAGTGCCCCACTTCTGCCCTATCGTTTCGATTCGCTTGACACGGCCCGAGTTGAACTTAAAATCAAATTGCTCTAGTTCAGGAAGTTCTTTGCGATCATCAATATATAATGAGATTAACACATAATCGTTTTTAATCATCGGATAAATATCAGGTTCAGTCCATACATTTTCTTCCATTTTACGACAGTTGACACATGCCCAACCTGTAAAATCAAGCAAAATAGGCTTATTTATTGTTTTAGCATAAGCAACACCTTCGTCAAAATCTTTAAAGCAATTTACGCCAAGCGGACAATCGCTTTCTTGCTCAAATACACTATAAAACTCTGGCGGAGGAAATCCGCTCAATAATTTTAAAGGTATCACTTTGGCTAATCCTAAAACCAAATAAAGTACAAAACCTGCACTAATAAAAGCAACTATTTTACGGGTAGCTGCTAATTTTTGTCTAGGACCATCGTGTGGGAAACGCAAAATTCCAAATAAATAAAGTGCTAACAAAGCAAATAAGAGAATCCAAATCCCTAAAAATAGTTCTCGTTTTAAAATGCCCCAATTGCCTACTAAATCGGCATTCGATAAAAACTTTAGGGCTAAGGCTAATTCTAAAAAGCCTAAAACTACTTTTACGGTCGTCATCCATCCGCCAGATTTAGGTAAAGAATTTAACCAAGCTGGGAAAAGTGCAAATAAGGCAAAGGGCAAAGCTAAAGCCACACCAAAACCTAACATTCCTGTGGATAAATTGGTCGCTACGTCACCTTCCGCTAAAGCCGTACTTCCCAGAAGTCCACCTAAAATGGGACCGGTACAAGAAAAAGAAACAATTGCCAGTGTTACGGCCATGAAAAAGATCCCGATGACACCACCTGCTTTTGACGAAGCATTATCCATTTTATTGGCCCATGAACTCGGTAAAGTCAATTCGTAATATCCAAAAAATGAAAAAGCAAAGAATAAAAATATTAGAAAAAAGGCCACATTAAGCCAAACATTAGTGGCTATAGTATTTAGAATTTGCGAATCTACGGAATCGAATACATGGAAGGGTAGGCTGAATAAAAAATAAATTAAAACGATAAAAAAACCATATAAAATCGCATTCAAAATTCCTTTACTTTTTGTACCTGATTGTTTCGTAAAAAACGAAACGGTAAGCGGAATCATTGGAAAAACACAAGGTGTCAATAAGGCTATTAATCCACCTAAAAAACCTAGACCAAAAATCATCCACAAGCTCGAATTGCCATTTACAGCTTCTACAACACCATCTGTCAAAGCTTCTTTATTTTTCAAATCTAAAATAAGTTCATCACTTAATATTTTACTGCGTTCGTCAACAGTTTTCTCTTCTAAATTTAGAGGGCCATCGCCCAAAGCAAAAATAAATTCTATCTCCCCAGGAATGCAGACATCTTTACAAACTTGATAATACAACACCACATTAACCTGATTAAGGTCAGGTTTAAGTACTTTTATCTTTTGGGTAAACCTCAGGTTTTCTTTAAAATACGTTTCTTCAACCTCAAAAATATCACTATACGTCGTAATGGTTTCACTCTCTTCGGCTGTGCCCATTAATTCGTAATCTTCGCCAAGTTTTATAAACTCAAATTCGCTAGGTTGCGAGCCTCCTTCAGCGGTATATTGCGAATAAACATACCAATCTGTAGCTATAGCGCCCTTAATAATTAACTCGTATTCAGTTTCTGAGATTTTGTTTAATTCTTGTGACCAGACAACAGGATTTGCATCGTTTTGGGAAAACCCTGAAAAATTAAGGAATAGAGTGAAAAATAGGAGTAAAAACTTATTCATTATATAAAGTGAATTTTATTATTTCTTTTGTTTCAGGGCTTATTTTAAAGCGATTATCTACTCTTTTCCCAATAACCCAAATGATGTTTTTTTCAGAACATAACAACCATTGATTCTCTTTATCAATTTGACTATATTTTTCGTCTTTAAAAAACTTGCTGAGCTTTTTTCTTCCTTGCATTCCAAAGGGATAAAAATAGTCGCCTATTTTTGCCTTCCTTACAATTAAAGGATATTTCAAAGTTCTAGCATCAACATATAAGCAATTTGGTGCTATTTCATCCATGCTTAAAACAACTTCCTTTTTTAAATGTATCGGGTAAAGCATAGATGTTTCGCCTTCTTTTATTTCGTAAAAATTGGGTGTTGACCCCTTTATTTCCTGTACTAAAAAAAAGTTTCTATCTTTTAATAAGCGATGTGTTGGACTTAAGAGTTCTTTCCCTGATAAACTACCAAAAAGCGATATTATTGCCGAGGCATCATGAAATCCATAAGGTTTAAAAAGCAGGTAAATGTAGGTTTTTAAAGGATTTAGCTTTTCTAAAGCATCAATTTCAATTTTGAAAATATCCTTTTCTTTTTTGAAAATAGTAGTTCTAAGCGCTTCAATATGAACATCTAGCAGCAAAGCCGTTTGCCCCAAGAACGTTTGAGTTTTTAAAAAATTATTGAGAAAATTTGGATGCAACTCCTTTAAATGAGGCACAATCGTATGCCGAATTTTATTGCGTAAGTATTTGGTTTCTTTATTACTTTCATCCTCTCTCCAGACTAAGTGATGTTCTTGGGCATAGTTCAAAATTTCATCCCTTGAGAAGGCTAATAAAGGCCTTGAAATAGCTGCTGTTTTTTCTGGAATACTCGTTAAGCCTTCAATACCGGTACCTCGTGATACATTGATTAAAAAAGTTTCTAAATTATCATCTGCTTGGTGGGCGGTTACTACAGTAGCTATATTATTTTCTTTTAGAATTGTTGAAAACCAAGCATATCTAAGCTCTCGAGCAGCCACTTGTAAGGATACTTTTTGAGTATTGATATAGCCAATAGTATCAAAAGTTCTAGAGAAACATCTTTTATTTAGGGAAATTGCTAAATCTTTTACAAAGGCCTCATCGGCATCACTAGCGGCTCCTCTTAATTTAAAATTACAATGTGCCACAGAAAAATCTAGCTGTAGTTCAGAACACATATGCACCAGTACCACACTATCAACACCTCCGCTACAGGCCAATAAAAAAGGCTCCTCCAATAAATTTTGGAACTTTAAATCAATATGTTTTTTGAATTCGTGTAACACGATGTAAAAATAACTAAATTTAGCAGATGAATACAGTAAATCACATGGCTTATTCTAACACTGTACGCATGGCCTTTGCTTTTAACAAACATTCTTGGTATTCATGCTCAGGAGTAGCTTTTGCAGTAATAGCGCTCCCTACTGCAAAAGAAATATAAGGTTTGCTAGAATTGTATAAAATACTGCGAATGACCACATTAAAATCAAAATCATTTTCTGGCGTAAAGTAACCCACAGCACCGCTATACAAACCGCGTTTAAAGGCTTCTAAATCTTCAATAATTTGCATCGCAGATATTTTTGGAGCCCCCGTCATACTGCCCATCGGAAACGTGCTTTTTATGATCGATACCGGATTCAAATCGTCAGCAACCTCTGCAACGACTGTAGAAATCATTTGATGTACCTGGTCAAAACTGTACACTTTACACAACTCTTCTACCTGAACACTGCCTTTAATTGCATATTTAGAGAGATCATTTCGTACTAAATCTACAATCATGATATTCTCGGCGCGCTCTTTTTCGTTGTGTTCTAAATTATACTTTAATTGATGGTCCTGTTCTTTATTTTTAGAACGTTTTGCAGTGCCTTTAATGGGTTGGGAAATTACTTTTGGTCCCACTTTTTTTAAGTAGCGCTCAGGAGAAGCACACAACAAAAATTTATCATTTATCTTTAAGAATGAAGCAAAAGGCGCTTTAGAAATAGCATTCAAATTTTGATATACTTTGATAGGATCAATTTGTTGGTTTTCAATGTAAAACTCTTGACAAAAATTAACTTCGTAAATATCGCCACGGTGAATATGTGAAAGTATTTGTGTGACTTGTTTAAAATACTCGTCCTTAAAAATGCGCATTTTAATAGACAATGATTTTTCGAGTTGCGTATGATCTAAAGTGGTATCAAAAGAAAGGTTCAAAATGCTCTTATAATCAGCTTCAATTTCATCCTCAACCATCTGTAAATAATCAAATTCAACCGTATTATTTTGGATTTTAATAAGTCTTTTTGGTTGAAAAAAGTACAGCTCAGGAAATTCTATGCCATCGTAGTTCTTTGATGTAAGCTGTTCTACATCATTCTTTAAATCATACGATAGGTAGCCAAATAACCAATCTTTGGTTTCATTTTGATATACTTTTAAATCTTCAAAAGCATGTGTAGCATCTGTTTTTATGGCTGTAAGCGCATCAACAGCTAAAATAGCATCGAACGAACTGTATTTTTGTTCATTGTCATTACTATCTAACCAAACAATTTCATAAAACTGCTGCGCCCATTGTAAAAGCGATACTTTAAATGTAGAAATATCATCAACTCGAAAAGAAATTTTTGTACGCACAAGAAGTTATAATTTTGAAAGAAATAATTGCAATGCCTTTTTATGTGCTGTAGCCAATTCTTCGTGCATAATTCCCTTTTCTTCATCAAAATTTTCACCAAAAGAGGGCAATGAAAAGGTCGCTGTAATTTCTGCTCCAAATCTAGGAAGCAAATTCTCAACAACTTCTAAGGCGCTTATCGCGCCACGTTGGCCACCAGAGGTTGCCATTAAAAAAATTTTTTTGTCCGCTAAAAATTTTCGTTCTATTCGAGAAAGCCAATCTATCAGGTTTTTAAAATAAGCTGATGGATGTCCGTTGTGTTCATTAACAGCTATAAGGATTCCGTCTGAATTTTTAATTTCATTTTTTAGGCTTATTAAAGCGGTATCATAGCCATTATTTTTTTCTTCATCATAACTGTACATCGGAAAGGGGTAATTGGCTAAATTAATCGACTTTACCTCATGGCTTTGAAGTAAACTAACCGTAAAATTTATAAGTTTAAAATTTATTGAAACCGATGAATTACTACCTGCAAAAGCTAAAACTACTGCCATATTGAAGAATACTATTTTTAATTCAACGAAAATACCGCAAAATATGCAGACATAAACAAATTTTATCTAATTTTGCGCGTTAAAACATCCAAAGACACTGTTTAACAAGTATATACAGTAAATATGAAGTATGATATCTAAACCAAACAGACTCTATTTTATTGACGCCATGCGTGCTTGGGCTATTTTGATGATGCTCCAAGGACATTTTGTGGATGGTTTATTAGATAATGCCTTTAGAGATACATCAAATTTTGGATATACGCTTTGGCTTTATTTTAGGGGAGTTACAGCTCCTGTTTTTTTCACGGTTTCCGGATTTATTTTTACTTTTTTACTTATTAAGGGTGAAAAATCTGGATTTGATAACCCTAGAGTAACCAAAGGAATAAAAAGAGGTTTACAACTTATATTTATTGGATATTTATTGCGATTGAATTTCTGGGGTTTATTTGGGGGTTACATCTATGACTCTTTCTATTATATTGATGTTTTACATTGTATAGGTTTCTCTATTTTAGGAATTGTAGGGCTCTATGTACTGACCACCAAAAGAAAGGCATTTTTCCCTTTATTACTCATCACGATTACTCTTCTATTATTTATTTTCGAGCCTACCTATAAGCAATGGTCTCACAATTATTTACCGGTTTCGCTCGCGAACTTTTTAACGAAAGCCAACGGATCGGTTTTTACGATTTTTCCTTGGTTTGGTTACGCCACTTGTGGGGCGTTTTTATCTATCCTATTTTCAAAATTTAAAGAAGCTAAATATCTATATCCAGTAGCTATTTCAGTATCAATTGTACTAGGCTTAAGTTTAATTTTTGGTTCTTCTGAACTGTTTTTAGCCTTAGCAAAGTATACGAACATTCAGCTCATAGCTGATGTATTCTTTAATAATTATTTATTTATTCGTTTAGGCGATGTATTTCTTGTATTTGCCATTTTTATGATTTTACGTGGTTTATTAACACACCCTACTTTATTAAAAATAGGGCAAAGTACCCTTTCTATTTATGTAGTTCACTACATTATTTTATATGGCAGTTTCATTGGTTTAGGATTGTATTATTTTTTACATCACAGCCTTTCTCCTATGGCAGTTATAGTTGGCGCTTTATTTTTTATGTTGGTAAGCACTGCTACGGCTTTATATTATGAAAACCATAAAATAGCTATAAAGACGAGTATTAAAACCAAGCGTGTACAACTTTTTGAACCTTTAGATCCCTGGCTTTTATTCGCTTCAAAATTGTTTAAAGGCTATGTCATAAAGCTAAGAACTACTACTCTGAAGTTATTTAGATTAATTAAAGATTAATTTTCACATACCTAGTAATCCAAAGTTTCAAGTATCTTCACGCTCAAAAAAAAGACCATGAGCGAAAAAAATTACAGTCCCATAGGAATTGATTTAGAAAAAGATAAGGCTTACAGTTGGTGTACATGCAGCCATAGTAGCAATCAACCTTTTTGCGATGGTTCACACAGAGCGCAAAATGCTACGCCACCCATGCGATTTACCGTTGAAGAAGATAAAAAGGCATTTTTATGTACTTGTAAAAAAACAAGTAATCCACCGTATTGTGATGGCTCACATAATAAATAGTGATCGAAAGGCAGTGTCATTTGACGGTGCTTATTAAAAGATCAACCGACGAAAAAAGGGCTACTTAAAAATTTAAGTAGCCCTTTTTAATGCTTTAAAGCTGTATAAACTATACGTGCAATGCCCTATTGGCTGTTGCCGCTAGTGCCGCTTCTTTTACTGCTTCTGCATAGGTTGGATGCGCATGACTCATACGAGCGATATCTTCAGCAGATGCTCTGAATTCCATAGCCGTAACTCCTTCAGCTATTAAATCAGCAACACGGGCACCAATCATATGTACCCCTAAAACTTCATCTGTTTTTTTATCGGCTAATATTTTTACAAATCCATCGGTATCACCACTTGCCCTGGATCTGCCTAAAGCACGCATCGGGAAAGAGCCTGACTTATACTCAATTCCAGCTTCTTTTAATTGTTCTTCTGTTTTGCCTACGGACGCTACTTCTGGCCACGTATAGACTACACCAGGTATTAAGTTATAATCAATATGTGGTTTTTGACCCGCTATAATTTCAGCGACTAAAGTACCTTCTTCTTCGGCTTTATGAGCTAACATAGCCCCTTTTATAACATCACCTATGGCATAAATGTTAGCGACATTGGTTCTTAAATGTTCATTAACGGCTACTCTTCCTCTTTCTTCTAATTGTACACCTGCCGCTTCTAAATTTAATCCCTCAGTGTAGGCATGACGACCCACAGCAACTAAACAATAATCTGCCGTAAAACTAACTTCTTCTCCTTTTTTATTATCTGCTTTGACAACGATTTCTTTACCTTTACGCGCTACAGATTTTACTTTATGCGAAAGCTCAAATTTAACTTTTTGCTTTTTCATAACTTTCATTAATTCCTTAGACAAATCACCGTCCATGGTTGGGATGATCCTGTCCATATACTCTACAACGGTAACTTCAGCACCTAAGCGCTTGTATACTTGCCCTAACTCTAAACCAATAACACCACCACCAATGACAATCATATGTTTAGGCACTTCTTTAAGCTTTAAAGCCTCTGTAGAGGTAATAACACGTTCTTTATCTAATGTAATAAATGGCAAACTAGAGGGCTTAGATCCGGTGGCAATTATGGTGTTTTTTGCTTCAATAGTTTCTGTTTTTCCATCGTTTTTCTTGATATTTATATGAGTAGCATCTTTAAAGCTACCGATACCTTCAAAAACATCAATTTTGTTTTTATCCATCAAAAATTGAATCCCCTTGGTAGTCATATCCACTACTCCTTGTTTGCGAGAAATCATTTTTTCTAGGTTCAATTTTATTTCTCCTGGTATTTCAATACCGTGATCCTCAAAATGTTTTATCGCATCTTCATAATGATGTGAAGAGTCTAATAAAGCTTTCGAAGGGATGCAACCTACATTTAAACATGTACCACCTAAGGTACTATACTTTTCAATTATGGCTGTTTTCATTCCTAATTGTGCGCAGCGAATAGCTGCAACATATCCTCCTGGTCCTGAACCAATAATGGCTACATCGTATTTACTCATATCTTTGATTGAATTTTATAAACAGCACAAAATTAGCACTATTTTCTCTTAAACTATTGTTCTAGCCCCTAAACTTGTATTTTTTTAGGTCAATTTTCTTTTTAATTTTCACAAGGCAATCGCTGTAGTATGCTTCACTTCTGCGATCACAAAAGAACTCTGTGTGCTTCCTATGTGATGAATCGCAGTAAGTTTTGACACCATAAATTCTCTGTATTTTTCCATATCACTCACATGAATTTTTAAAATATAATCGTAATCCCCGCTGATGTGATAACACTCGACCACCTCTTTTAATTTTACAACTTCTCTTTCAAACAGCGTTACATAGTCTTTTGTATGTTGTGCCAGTTTTACATGGCAAAGTACCGTGAAAGGCCTTTCGACCTGTTTTTTATCGACTAAAGCCACATACTTACTAATGGTACCGGTTTTTTCCAGTCGCTTTATACGCTCGTAAACCGCTGTAACCGATAAGTTTAGGCTAATGGCATACTCTTTAGTGGTTCGTTTACAATCTTGTTGTAATAAACTCAAAAGTTTTCGATCAGTTTCGTCAAAAATCATTTAGATAAATTTTCATCTAATATAGCCAAAACATAACAATAATAGATTAATAAACTAATTATATGATTTTTATTAGTTAAATAGTTTGCTTTACACGAATTGTATTGGTTTTAAAACTAAATATATTTAATTTGGTAGTTCTAAAAATTTAATAGCATGAACTACAAGGCGTCAGATAAGTTACAAGATTTACAATATTTTGGAGAGTATGGAGGTGTCAACCCTTCTATTTCAGATTCTTCAACCTATACCTTTATATCAGCAAAAACAATGTTTGATACTTTTGAGGGAAATACAGAAGGCTGTTATTTATATAGTCGTCACTCTTCACCATCAAACTTATATTTAGGTGAAGCTTTAGCTGCTTTGGAAGGCACAGAAACCGCTAACGTTTATGGTAGCGGTATGGGAGCTATTACGGCGGTAATTTTGCAAATGTGTAATTCTGGTGATCATATTGTAAGTAGCAGAACAATTTATGGCGGAACCTATGCTTTTATGAAAAATTTCTTGAAAAAGTTTAACATCAAAGTTTCCTTTGTGGATACAACCTCTATCGAGGCTATTGAAAATGCCATTACCGATAGTACTAAAATGATATATTGTGAAGCCGTTAGCAATCCACTTTTAGAAGTAGCAAATATCGCAGCCATCTCAACATTGGCAAAAAAGCATGAATTACCTCTTGTCGTTGATAATACATTTTCACCTTTATCCGTAGCTCCTGGAAAATTAGGTGCAGATGTTGTGATTCATAGTTTAACGAAATTTATAAACGGCACTAGCGATTGCGTTGCAGGTGTAGTTTGTGGAACCACTGATTTTTGTTTGAGCTTAAAAGATGTGAATTCTGGAGCTGGAATGTTGTTGGGCAGTACCTTAGACAGTTTGCGAGCCTCATCGATCTTAAAAAATATGCGCACGTTGCACATAAGAATGAAAAAGCACAGTGAAAATGCTTTGTACTTAGCTGAGAAGTTTGAGCAAGACGGACTCAAAGTTTCCTACCCTGGATTAGCATCACATCCCGGACACCAAACCATGAAAACTCAAATGAATTCTGAATATGGGTATGGGGGTCTTTTAACCCTAAATGTGGGTTCATTAGAGAATGCAAACGCTTTAATGGAGTTGATGCAAGAGAAAAATCTTGGGTATTTAGCGGTTAGTCTTGGATTTTATAAAACCCTATTTAGTGCACCGGGCACTTCAACATCTTCTGAAATTCCATTAGAGGAGCAAATAGCAATGGGATTATCAGAAGGCTTAATTAGATTTTCTATTGGGTTAGACAACGATATTGAAAGAACTTACAAGACCATGAAAGGCTGTATGGAGCAATTACATATATTGAACCTAAAGCCTGTATCTTAAAATTAGGGAATGACATTTCTTGCATGAAAACCAGCAAAATCGTATTATTACCAGATAACTAACGAGATACTTTAATGCAAAACCAAAGTTTAAACCCCTCCGGTCCTGAAAATGAACATATTGTAGAGAACAGAGAACTAAGTATTTGGGAGGCATTAATTCCTGTCGTACTCTTAATGGCTATGTTAGCCTATAATATTTTCTTTGCAGGCGGTGAGGTCCTGGGAGAATATTCTAACCAATTTATTTTACTTATTGGAGGTGTTTTTGCGGCTATCGTAGGTTTATTTAATAAGTCTACCTTAAAAACAATGGCCAAAGAAATATGGGAAAATTTGCGAAGCGTTTTTATTCCCATCATGATTTTATTTTTAGTCGGGGCCTTGGCGGGTACCTGGTTGGTAAGTGGTATTATTCCGGCCATGGTTTATTATGGATTACAAGTATTAAACCCCACAATTTTTTTACCAGCCTCTGTAATTATTGCAGCTATTATTTCTATTGCTACAGGGAGTTCATGGACCACTTCAGCTACCGTTGGTATTGCATTGGTAGGTATAGGAACTGCCCTTGGAATTCCTACGGGAATGATTGCTGGTGCCGTTATTTCTGGTGCTTATTTCGGTGATAAAATGTCGCCTTTAAGCGATACTACAAATTTAGCTCCAGCTATGGCAGGAACAGATCTGTTCACTCACATTAAATATATGGCCTATACAACAGTGCCTACCATACTTATTACTTTAGTAGTTTTTACCATCATTAGTTTAAATATTGATACCACAGGAACTGCAGATATTAGCGGTTTATTAAAAACAATTGAAACCACCTTTGCCATAACACCTTATTTATTTATTGTACCTATTGTGGTTATTGTTTTAATCCTTTTTAAAACAAAACCCTTGGTGGCCTTAGGCGTAGGCGTTGGACTGGCAGCCATTTTTGCCATGATTTTTCAAACTCAAATATTAGAAACACTTCATGAATCAGAAGTAACAGCACTTTTTAATGCTATTTTTACCGATACAGCCATTGTAACCGACAATGATAAACTAAATGAGTTATTCAGCTCAGGCGGAATGGAAGGGATGCTTTGGACGATTTACTTAATATGTTGTGCCATGGTCTTTGGCGGTATTATGGATGGTATCGGAGCCCTAGCCAGGATTACAAAAGCACTATTATCGATCGCTACTTCCACATTCGGACTTTTTTCAAGTACCGTTATTAGTTGTTTGGGCCTTAATACTATTGCTAGTGACCAATACCTAGCCATCGTGATTCCGGGTAAAATGTTTAAAAAGGCATATCAAGACAAAAAATTAGCCCCAGAAAATTTAAGTAGAACTTTAGAAGACTCGGGCACCGTAACTTCGGTATTAATTCCTTGGAATACCTGTGGTGCTTATCAATCGGGGGTATTAGGCGTAAGCACGGGAGACTATTTTATATATGCTATTTTCAACTGGTTAAGCCCTATTATGACCCTCACTTTTGCTGGTCTCAATATTAAAATAAGACAATTGGTTAGTGCCAAAAAATCATAAAAAAACTAAAGGATAATTTCTTTTTAAATACTTCTCATTAATTAAAAAAAACAGTTTTTAGTTTTTGTCAATTTATGATTCTTTTCTTTATCAAACTCGCCGAATAAACGGCTCAAAATTCTCGTTTTGATAAAGAAAATGCATTTAATTCGAGTCCATTTGTAAAGACTATACACCTATCAAATATAGCAATCCAAAGCCGCGATAACCTTTCATAATAGTCTTAATTTTGCCATAGATTTTAACAATAAAAAACATAAAGTACTATGGCAATTGTAGGTAAAAAGTTTCCAAATTTAAGTGTAAATGCAATGAACGATTTAGGAGATACTTTTAAAATAAATGTATTAGAAGAAGCTCAAAAAAACAATAAAAAGGTACTACTTTTTTGGTATCCAAAAGATTTCACTTTTGTATGCCCTACAGAATTACATGCTTTTCAAGCGGCATTAGGAGAGTTTGAGAAAAAAAACACCATGGTTATCGGAGCCTCTTGTGATACGGCCGAAGTGCACTTTGCTTGGTTAAGTACAGCCAAAGATAATGGCGGGATCGAAGGTGTTACCTACCCAATCTTAGCAGATAGCAATAGAAATTTAGCGTCTACCTTAGGTATTTTAGACATTACCAATGAACAATACAATGAAGAAACAGGCGTAGTAACTGTTGAAGGTGATAATGTTACTTATAGAGCTACGTATTTAATCGATGAAGAGGGTACTGTATTTCACGAAGGAATTAATCATATGCCATTAGGGAGAAACGTAAATGAATACCTACGTTTAATCGATGCTTACACCCACGTACAAGAAAAAGGCGAAGTTTGTCCAGCAAACTGGGAAGAAGGTAAAAATGCGATGACTGCTGACAGATCTGGAGTTGCTAGTTACTTGTCTGCTCACGCTAACTAAGAACAAAAAACCATACAGAAATAATCTATTGTCACTAAAGGCAATAGGTTATTTTGTTTAAAATAAAAATAAAACACATACTGATGATTTTAGAATTAGAACAAGATAATTTAAAAGAGATAATTGACCAAAACCAAAATGTTATGGTTCAATATTCGGCTACATGGTGCGGAAATTGCCGTATTATGAAGCCAAAATTTAAAAAGGAAGCTACAGAAAACGAGACCATTACTTTTGTTATGGTAGATGCTGAGAAATTCCCTGAATCTAGAAAATTAGCGAACGTAGACAATTTACCTACCTTCGCCGCTTTTACAGGAGGTAAGCTTAAAAATCAGATACAAACTAACAAATACGAGGTTTTAAAAGAATTGATTCATGAAATTACCAGTAATTAAACATTTAACGAGTTTTATCGAGAAAAACGATGAAGACTATATTATTGAAACGATAGAAACCTTAGAGGACTTGACGGAAGTATCTTCTTTAAAAGATGAAGAACTTGATGTTATCGGGGAATTAATTTCGAATATGTATGGCGCCCTTGAAGTTCAAAAAGCCATCAAAAGCGGAACTCCACAAAAAGAAGCCTTGAATAGTTTTATGCAACGCGTTATGGGTGCTATCGATAAGTAAGTAGGATTCGTTTTAATCTAAATTACGGGCTACCCTAACTATTTTCATTTTTTTTAATGAAGTTTAGATGCTTATTAAAAACTTTAGAGTTAAGGGGCTGGTTTTTAAGGATTTTCATTTTACAAACGTATCAAGGTATATAGTTTTTCTTTAGCATCATGTTATCAAAGGCTCGACTAAATAATTAGAAAAGAAAGTCCGTTTACTACAATAAATGGACTTTTATATTTTCAACTAATTTTACTTAGTTTTTAGGGATATATTTTATAATTTCACCTCAAATTAAACACAAGGATTATGGCTACAGTAACACTAAAAGGAAATCAAATTTACACCATAGGAAATTTGCCATCAAAAGGGGTTTCAGCACCCAATTTTGAGCTCACTAAAAACGATTTATCTACGGCAACTTTAGCCGATTATAGAGGTAAAAAAGTAGTTCTAAATATTTTTCCAAGCATAGATACAGGAACATGTGCACAATCTGTGCGCCAATTTAACCAAGAAGCATCTGAATTAGAGAATACCATAGTGCTGTGCATTTCAAAAGATTTACCCTTTGCACAAGCTCGTTTTTGTGGTGCGGAAGGGATTAAAAGTGTAGAAATGCTATCTGATTTCAAAGATGGTAATTTTGGTAGTTCGTACGGATTATCATTTTCTGATGGTCCTTTAGCACCTTTACATTCGAGAGCTGTCATTGTTTTAAACGAACAGGGAAAAGTTGTTTATACGGAACAAGTTGCTGAAATTGTTGACGAACCAAATTATAAAGCAGCGTTAGAGGCCTTGTTAGATGAATAAAAAAAAGGAATCGTTTGTTGTAAACCGAGTAAAAAGTGTGGGCTTCGCTTTGCGCGGAGCTTTACTTTTAATAAAAACAGAAGCTAGTATTAAAGTTCAAGTGTTTATAGGACTTTTAATCACCGCTGCTGGCTTTTATTTCGAAATATCAAACACCGAATGGATTCTTCAAATCTTCGCTATTGCTTTAGTGATAGGCATTGAAGGTATGAATACTGCTGTAGAAAAAGTAGCCGATTTTATTCAGCCCGAATTTGATCCTAAAATTGGTTTTATAAAGGATATTGCGGCCGGAGCCGTGATGATTGTTTCTATAGCGGCTACGATTATAGGTTTAATCATCTATGTTCCCAAATTTTTTTAAAACTACAATCCCCTAAGCTTAAATGCTAAATTCGTATTTTAGCCCCAAGAATTAATGACTTAATGGCAAAGAAGACAAAAAGCCCAAAAAAAACTGCAACTCCCAAAAAGAGTTTCTTTTCATTATCAAAACAAAATAAAATTATCCTAGGAAGCTTAATCATGCTTTTTAGTGTAGCACTCTTCTTTTCTTTTATTTCATTCTATTTTACTTGGAAAGGAGATCAAAGCTTATTGTCTGAATTTGTTTCTAGAAATAAAGAAACAAAAAACTTACTCAACAAGTTTGGAGCAAGTATTAGCCACTTTTTTATCTATAAAGGCTTTGGTATAGCCTCTTTCATTTTTACGTTTTTATTTTTTTTAACAGGTTTAAAACTTTTTTTGAGTTTAAAAGCTACAGGGCTACTCAGAAAATGGAGTTGGGGTATGGTTTTCATTATATGGACTGCTATTGCCCTTGGTTTTTTTGCGGAATCGTACCCTTTGTTAGGGGGTATCGTTGGCTATGAAATGAACGATTACTTACAGGATTATACGGGGAAATTAGGAGTATTTCTGCTCTTGTTATTTGGTTTGGTTTTTATTTTAGTGCGCCTATTCAAAGTAACTCCTGATCTCATAAGTGATTTTTATACCAAGAATAAAAAAGAAATATCTTCCGAATTTAAAAATAAGGAAACTTCAAAAACCTATACTGACGAAGAAATTGAGGATTTAATTGCCAAGGAAGAGAAACAAGCACTGATTGATACCTACACGCATAAAAAAGACATCCCTCCTTTAGAACCAGAGGCTAAAACCCTAGCTGATGGATTTGAAGTTACGATTCCAAAAGAAGAAGAGGTTATCGATGATCTTAAAATGGAGGTGAAAAGTGTTGTCGAAGAAGTGGAAGATTTAGATTCGCTGGCTAATAAATTAGTGGAAGATTTTGGAGAGTTTGATCCTACCTTAGAATTGGGTAATTATAAGTTTCCAACCATAGAGTTATTAGATCAACATGGCGTTACCGGTGGAATTACTATAAATCAGGAAGAACTTGAGGAAAATAAAAATAAGATTGTAGAAACCTTAAAAAATTATAAAATCGGTATTGCTCAAATTAAAGCTACTATCGGTCCTACCGTAACCTTGTATGAAATTGTCCCAGAAGCCGGTATTCGTATTTCAAAAATTAAAAACTTAGAGGATGATATAGCACTATCGCTTGCTGCTTTAGGTATTCGGATTATTGCTCCAATTCCAGGAAAAGGTACCATTGGTATTGAAGTTCCTAATAAAAACGCTACTATTGTTTCGATGCGATCGGTCATTACGTCTAGTAAGTTCCAAAAGGCAGAAATGCAACTTCCTATTGCTTTTGGTAAAACGATTAGTAACGAAACCTTTGTAGTTGATTTGGCAAAAATGCCGCATTTGTTAATGGCAGGTGCCACAGGACAAGGTAAATCTGTTGGTTTAAATGCAGTATTGACATCGCTCTTATACAAAAAACACCCTTCGGAAGTAAAGTTTGTGCTTATAGATCCTAAAAAAGTAGAACTTACGCTTTTCAACAAAATTGAACGTCATTTTTTAGCCAAATTGCCTGACACCGATGATGCCATTATTACCGATAATACAAAAGTAATTCACACTTTAAATTCACTCTGTATAGAGATGGACAATAGGTACGAACTACTTAAATTAGCTCTCGTTCGTAATATCAAAGAATACAATACAAAGTTCAAAGCTCGGAAGTTAAATCCGAATGACGGACACATGTACTTGCCGTATATTGTTTTAGTGATTGATGAATTTGCCGATTTAATTATGACCGCTGGTAAAGAAGTAGAAACTCCCATTGCTCGTTTAGCGCAATTAGCTAGAGCCATTGGAATTCATTTAATTATAGCCACACAAAGACCGTCGGTAAACGTAATTACTGGGATTATAAAAGCTAATTTCCCAGCGAGAATCGCTTTTAGAGTAACCTCAAAAATAGATTCAAGAACCATTTTAGACGCACAAGGCGCCGATCAGTTAATAGGTAGAGGCGATATGTTGTATACGCAAGGTAACGATGTTACTCGTATTCAGTGTGCTTTTGTGGATACTCCAGAGGTTGCCAAAATAGTGGAGTATATAGGTTCTCAACGAGGTTTCCCGGATGCTCATTTATTACCTGAATATGTGGGTGAAGATTCTGGCACAAGTATTGATTATGATATATCAGAAAGAGATGCTTTGTTTCGAGATGCCGCTGAAGTGATTGTCATTGCACAACAAGGTTCAGCCTCTTTAATTCAAAGAAAATTAAAATTAGGGTACAATAGGGCTGGTAGAATTATAGATCAACTAGAAGCTGCTGGTATCGTTGGGCAATTTGAAGGCAGCAAAGCGCGACAAGTTTTAATCTCTGATATGGTGGCCTTAGATCAGCTATTAAATAATGAAAAAGGCTAAATGAAATATAGATTTAAACCCTAAAAAACGAAGGTGAGTTGCATGGGAAAGTGTTCCTTTGAAAACAAATATATACTTTGGGTTTACACTATACATTTTATTTAGAATCGCTCATCAGTGATTTTATCCTTTATTGATAAAAAAAATTAACTATTACAAATTTCAGCTTTGGTAAAAAGTCTAGAGCTTAAAACTATTTAAAATGAAAAAATTACTGGTATTTATTATCCTTTTAGCGTCTGCCTCAGGTACGGCACAAAATGCTGCAAAAGCAAAAACATTATTAGATGAAGTGTATACTAAAGTTAAATCATATGATAATATTTATGTAGATTTCAAGTATAGCTTACAAAATAAAGAAGCGAATATCAATCAAGAAACTAGAGGTGATGTTACGATGCAAGGCGATAAGTACTTGTTTAATTATTTAGGGGCTCAGCAAATCTTTGATGGAAATAAAGTATACACCATAGTTCCTGAAAACGAGGAAGTTACTATAGAAAACAAATCTGATGATGAAAATACAATTACACCGTCAAAAATGCTTACTTTCTATAAAACTGGGCATACCTATGCCTGGGATATTATGCAGACCATTGAAGGGCGTAAAATACAATTTGTCAAGTTAACACCCATGGATACGAATTCTGAAATTAAAACCATTTTGTTAGGGGTAGATGCAGAAACAAAACATATTTATAAACTTATAGAAACAGGCAAAAATGGTACAAAAACTACCATCACTGTTAATTCTTTTAAAACAAATCAACTTTTATCGAAAAGCTTATTTACTTTTGATGAAGCAAAGTACAAAAAACAAGGATACTACATCATCAAAAATTAGATCTTGAGAATATTAGACAGTTATATTTTAAAGCGTTTTCTATATAATTTCTTCAGCTCGTTTGCTATCTTGATGCTCATCTTCATATTCCAAACGATTTGGCTATTTATTGATGATTTGGCAGGCAAAGGTTTAGATATTGTCATTATTGGTAAATTTTTGTTTTATATTATGCCCAATCTTTCAGAGAAAGTACTGCCCTTAACGGTACTACTAGCTTCTATACTTACTTTTGGGTCCCTAGCAGAAAACTATGAATTTGCAGCAATGAAGGCTTCTGGCATTTCCTTGCAACGATCTATGGCTGTTTTAATCATTTTTGTTTCTTTACTAGGCGTTTTGGTGTTTTATTTTGCCAATAGTGTGATCCCTGCTGCGGAACAAAAAATATATAATCTTCGTAAAAATATTGGCCAAGTAAAACCATCCACTGCGATCGTCGAGGGTGCTTTTAGTGATTTAGAAGGCACCAATATGAATATGAAAGTGGATCGAAAGTACGGAGAAAATGAGCGATATCTTGACAATGTTATTATTCATAGAAAACTAGATAATAATGTCAACAACACGGTAATTAAGGCTAAAACGGGAGAATTAGTAAGTAGTGAAGGCTCAGATATTCTGCAACTTGTTCTAAGAGATGGGTATTATTACGAGGAACGAAAGACTAAAGATGCAAATGAAAATAGAAAACAACCGTTTGCAAAATCTAGCTTCGACACCTATACCCTAAACCAAGATATTTCTCGGCTCGATGTTAATTTAGAAGAAGACCGCGAGGTGACCACCGATAAGATGAAAAATGTATCGCGCTTAATTAAGGATGCCGATTCTATAAATACCAATAATAAAGCTATTGTTGGTACTTTTTCTAAAAGTATTTCTAATCGAATGGGTGCTTTTTTAATCTTATCAGCATCGGACAGTATTGCCCAAACAAAATTAATGAGCAGGCCTGCTGATTCATTAGAGTTGTTTAAGAAAAATATTGACACTTTAAGGCTTGTAAATTTATTTGAACCCTACCAAAAAGCGCAGATTTTAACCTCGGCTTTAAATACTACAACAAATATTATCGGTTCTATTGAAAGTAAGAAAGATGAATTAGATAAACGATTCAAAATTTACAATATGCACATTGTATCGCTTCACAAAAAGTTTGCGTTGGCCTTATCCTGTATTATTTTATTTTTTGTAGGAGCTCCTTTAGGGGCCATCATTAGAAAAGGTGGTCTAGGCCTACCTATGGTCATTGCTATTGTTTTATTTTTAACCTATTATTTTATAGGCGTTTTTGCTGAAAACTATGCTAAAGAAGGTAATATGAACCCTATTTTAGGAGCTTGGGCTTCTACCTTGATTATGATGCCTTTAGGTATTTTCTTAACCAAAAGAGCCACAGCAGATAAAGGACTTATAAATTTTGGAAGCATGATCGATTTTTTTCAAAATTTAATCTTAAAAAGAATTCGTACAAAATAATGAACATGGAAAAAAGTATTCATCTTGATACTATTGAAGATGCGATTAACGATATTAAAAACGGAAAAGTTATTATCGTCGTCGATGATGAGAATAGAGAAAATGAAGGTGACTTTCTTGCGGCGGCAGAATTAGTAACCCCAGAAATGGTCAACTTTATGGCGTATCATGGCCGTGGTTTAATTTGTACTCCTTTGACTGAAAGTAGATGCAAAGAGTTAGGCTTACCCATGATGGTTACCAATAACACCGATCATATGGAAACCGCATTTACGGTATCTGTGGATTTAAAAGGAAATGGCGTTACAACTGGTATTTCAGCCTCAGATAGAGCTAGAACAATTTTAGCACTCACGGATTCTACAACAAAATCGTATGAATTGGCCAGACCTGGTCATATTTTTCCGCTAGTTGCCAAAGAGGGAGGTGTTTTAAGACGAACTGGTCATACAGAAGCTGCCATAGATTTTGCGCGTTTAGCTGGTTTGCAACCGGCAGGAGTAATTGTCGAAATCATGAATGAGGACGGTACCATGGCACGTTTACCTGAACTACTAAAAGTAGCCAAAAAGCATGATTTAAAAATTGTATCCATCGAGGCCCTTATCGCTTATCGTATGGAACACGATAGTCTTATTGAGAAGAAAGAAGATTTTACCATTACAACACGTTTTGGAGATTTTAGGTTGCGCGCCTATCAACAAACCACCAATGATCAAATACATATTGCCCTCACCAAAGGATCATGGAAAAAAGACGAGGAAATATTGACTCGGATTAATTCTACGTTAATTAATAATGATATTCTAGGGACTTTAACGAATAATCCTGATAAAAAACTAGAAGACATGTTTCATGCCATTAACACCGCTGGAAAAGGAGCTTTTGTATTTATCAATCAAGAAATTCAATCCTTAAACCTTTTAAATCGCCTTTCTGCCTTAAAAGAATTACAAACGAATGGCCAAATAAAAGCACCTAAAATAGAAATGGATTCGAAAGATTTTGGTGTTGGCGCTCAAATTTTACACGATCTAAATATTTCAAAAATACGTTTGCTAACCAACACAATTCAAACAAAAAGAGTGGGTATTGAAGGCTATGGTCTTGAAATTGTAGATTATGTATCTTACTAGCCTAATTCCTTGATAATTTTAGCCATTTTTTGAGCCCTTTCCCTAACTTCTTCTTCTGTCCAGCTTAGTTTTATAAGGCAAGAGATAGTTTTAGAAATAATAGCATCTGAGGCAGAAAAGTCAGACTTATAATAATTGGGTAGGCCATCATATTGCGCATTTGAAAAATAATTCAAGCCCTTTAAATGTTTTAAGTGGTCCCATTTCTTGTGGTAATGCCAGTTGTTGTCGAACCAATAAAATGTAGCATCTACACCTTGTTTCCCAAATGCCTCGTGGACTCTTTTCGTAGCCGCTTTTGTTGGCAAAAAGAAATTAAAAAAGGAATAATTTTGAACTCCTCCTTTGGGTATTCGTCTAAATGTTACTTCTGGAATATTTTTTAAAACTTCTTCAATAATACGGTAATGCTTTTTTTGAATGGCAATAAAATCATCTAAGCGTTTTACTTGCGCCACACCTACTGCAGCATTAAGTTCTGATATTCTAAAATTATATCCTAAAATAGGGTGCTTGTCTGCTCCCCTATCCGTTCCTAAGTGATCATGACCATGATCTGTATACGCCTGTGCCTTTGTAAATAAATCTTTACTATTCGTTATGATAGCACCACCTTCACCACAGGTAATCGTTTTTACATAATCAAAAGAAAAACAACCTATTTTACCAATAGAACCTAGAGGTTTGTTGTTAAACGTACCACCAATTGCTTGGCAAGCATCTTCAATTAGTATTAACTTGTGCTTTTTACATACCTTTCGTAAGCTGGTTAAGTCTGCCATGGAACCACACATATGCACTGCCATTACCGCCTTTGTTTTTTTGGTAATCGCTTTTTCAACAGCCTCGGCATTTAATCCTAAGGTATCATCTACATCAACTAAAATTGGAACAGCACCAACCGAAAGTATGGCTTCAAAAGAAGCTACAAAAGTAAAGGTGGGTAAAATTACTTCATCGCCTGAATTGATATGCGTCGCCATTAAGGCCACGGTCAAGGCCGCGGTTCCGCTACTTACCACGTGAGCGTGCTTTACTTCCATTCGCTCAGCTACCTGTTGTTCTAATTCTAAGGCTTTCCAATGGTTGCGAGCCTTATCAAAACCGTAACGCATTAAAACTCCTGAATCTAAAACATCATTCACTTCTTTTCGCTCTAAGTCTCCAAAAAATTCAAATCCAGGCATTCTTTTAAATTTTAGTTATTGTATTTTGTCTTCTTGTCTAGTTTGCTTTAGTACCTGATGCTTTGTTAAAAATATTAAAATTACAAATCAATGACACAGTCACTAAGTGGTTTTCGAACTTTGGCGAAATTAGAAAATACATCGTCCTCTGCTCTATACCCTACCGGTAAAACTAAAACAACTTCTAAATTCTTTTCCTTTAATTTTAAAATTTCATGATATTCCTTGGCTAAAAAACCTTCCATAGGGCAGGCATCGATTTCTTCTATGGCACATACTGTTAATAGATTACCCATGGCTAAATAGGCCTGATTGGTAGCCCATGTTTTAATTTCGTCTATGGTTTTTTTAGAAAAATCTTGAATTAAAAAATTTTTAAAAGGATTTAAAATTTCATCAGATGTGTTTCTAAGCTTCTTGACATTTTTAAAATAATTGTTTATATAGGTTTCGTCTATTTGTGATTCAATGCAAAAAACTAAAAGATGCGACGCTTGTCCTACTTGTTTTTGATGGTAAGAAACTGGTACTAGTTGATCTTGAAGCTTTTTATCTTTGATGACTAACATTTTAATGGGCTGCAAACCGTAAGAAGTTGCGGTTAAATTAAAAGCCTCTTTTAAAATTTGAATTTTAGCTTCAGGGAGAATTTTAGCATCATCAAACTTTTTCACTGCATAACGCCATTGTAATTGTTGAATACTATTCGTCATTTTCTTTATCAATTATTTTTTGCTGTCAAAGTTAGTCATTTTAAGCTTTTATTCGATAAGTGAAAGTCTAAAAGCGGTGGGTTATTTGCTATTCATAAAATATAAATTTCAGCTATAAATTATTTTTGAAAAATATTTTAAAACCTTTGATAAAATTCAAAAAAGGTTGTTATATTTGCACCCGCCAATGGGAAGTCAAATTTCCAATCAGGGCTTAGTGCACTGAAAAGGCAAAGGCAATAGACACTTGGAGAAATGGCAGAGTGGTCGAATGCGGCAGTCTTGAAAACTGTTGAGGGTCACACCTCCGGGGGTTCGAATCCCTCTTTCTCCGCTGGGAATGTATCAAATTCCACTAAAACCCTGTAAATTAAATGTTTACAGGGTTTTTAATTTTATTCAATATCAAATAAAACTAAAAAATATCAAATAAAAAGTGCGGGATTCGGTGCGTATTTTTTAAAATAAAATTTACGCACCGAATTGATTGTAAAATACAGTAATACAGTGTATTACAATCGTATCTTGATTTTTATAATTTATATTTTTTTTGTATTTTAGTGGAGATAAAAAATACGCACCGATGCAAACTACATTCTCCATCCTATTCTACCCTCGAGGAAACGATATTGACAAAAACGGTTATGCGCCCATATATGCACGTATTACTGTAAATGGTAAGCGAAGTGAGTTTAGCATAAGGCGTAAAGTGCAATTAACGCGATGGAATTCTGATGCAGGTAAAATAAGAGGCACTACTCCCGACGTTCGGGAATTGAATAAATATCTTCTCTCAATAGAACTTAAGATTAATAAAATTCAAGAACAGCTATCGGAAAATAACATTTTGATTACTGCAGAAAAAATCAAAAACATCTATTTAGGAAAGAATAGCAATCAAAAGATGCTATTAGCGATTTTTCAAGAACACAATGATCAAGTTAATGAATTAATTGGCAAAGATTTTTCAGCAGGAACAGCGGAACGCTATAAAACGGCAATGAAGCATGTTACTGATTATATACTAAAAGAGTATCAAGTTAAAGATATTCCTGTTAGAGAAGTAGATCTTAAGTTTATTACTGGATTTGAATATTATCTAAAAACTACAAGAAACTGTGCTCACAATTCAGCAATTAAATACATAACGAATTTTAAAAAAATCATTCGCATTGCCTATGCCAATGACTGGATTAGCAAAGACCCTTTTATCCATTGGAAAGCCAAACTTAAAATTGTGGACAGGGAATTTCTAACAAGTGATGAAATTCAAAAAATAGTTGAAAAGGATTTTTCAACTGACCGATTGAACCAAGTTAAGGACATCTTTATTTTTAGTTGCTTTACTGGTTTGGCCTATGCTGATGTAAAAAAGCTTACCAAAAATGATATTGTTATTGGTATTGATGGCCAAAATTGGATTAAAACCAAAAGAACAAAAACAGATACAAGAAGTAATATTCCTATTCTTTCAATTCCCCAGGCAATTATTGATAAATACGAAGCACATCAGGAATCTTTGGACACTGAACTTTTGCTCCCTGTTTTAAGCAACCAAAAAATGAATGCTTATCTCAAAGAAATTGCAGATTTATGTGAAATAAATAAAAATCTAACATTTCATTTAGCACGTCACACCTTTGCTACTACTGTAACACTTACAAACGGGGTTCCTATTGAATCAGTAAGTAAAATGCTTGGGCATAAATCTTTGAGGACGACACAGCACTATGCTAAAATTATAGATAAAAAAGTAAGTGAAGATATGAATGCTTTGAGATTGAAAATGGATGCTATTGAACAAAACAATGAAAAAAAATCTATAAATCAATAAGCTAATTTGATGTTTTAAAATAGCAGCGATATAATATTAGCCGTTTTAAATCCCGAAATCGATCAAAATCTTTGTTTTCTATTGTTAATAACCCATAATCTTCCCAAAAACCGCGTTTTTTTGGTCATTTAATTTCATGCTAAATGATACCAGATTTTACCAATTAAAATGTTTTTATTTTGTGGTCATAAAAATTAGTTTATTTTAACTTAATATATTGTATATCAATTATTTGTGAATAACTAATTAATTTTTTTTCTTCTTTCAATAGCCCTGTTTTATACCTTTATTACCTTAATCCCATAAGGGAAAGCAAAAGCGCTTTTGTTCATTTTATTAACCTAAAACAATAAAAATGGACACTATTTTAATACTGGAACGACTGGATCGTTTAGAGAAACTACTTATAGGAAGCAAAGAAGTATTGACCTTTGATGAAGCCAGTGACTATACGGGCATTTCGCGAAGTTATCTATACAAACTCACAGCTTCCGGAAAAATTCCACACTCCAAACCCAACGGTAAAATGGTCTTTTTTGATAAAAAGAAGCTTGTAGATTGGTTACTCCAACATCAGCGAGAACCAAGAATGGAAATAAAGGACAACTCCCAAACTGGTAATCTGGCGAATAAGCATGCTTAAACTTTTATAAAGCAACAGCAAACAAGTCAAACGATTTGCCGTGACTTCCCATGGCACAAAAACACTTCTTATGAAACAGATACCTTATATACGTGTGGGCACGTCCTATTACAAACTCGTCAAGGCTCCGACCATAGCCGGTCACTTCAATGAAATTCTGGTGCATTGGAACATGGAGACCATCAAACAGGACCATGGTAAAGACCATTTGAGTAAAATCCCTAAATACGATGGCTTTACCTGTATTCCGAGCCATATAGAATTTAAACAGGAATATCTTGGGTTCTATAACATCTATTCCCCTTTGGGCAAAGTGCCCAAAGAGGGAGACGTTACCTTATCCCTAAAATTTGTAAAGCACATCTTTGGTAAACACTACGAACTTGGATTGGATTATCTGCAATTATTGTATCTAAAACCCATCCAAGTGCTACCAATATTATGTTTGGTGTCCAAGGAACGCTCCACAGGGAAAAGTACCTTTTTAAAATGGCTCAAGGAAATCTTTGAGAACAACCTGACCTACCTGACCAATGATAGTTTCAGCAGCCAGTTCAATGCCGATTGGGCAAACAAACTCCTGATATGTATCGATGAAGTCCTTTTCAATAAGGAAGAGCTGACCGAACGCATCAAATACCTGAGCACCACCAACATCAATAAACTGGAAGCCAAGGGCAAGGACAAGCGAGAGGTTGAGTTTTTTGGCAAGTTTATCCTGTGCAGCAATAATGAGGAAAGCTTTATAAAAATTGATGCCAATGAAACACGGTTTTGGGTAATTAAAGTGCCAACCTTAGAGGTAGAACAAACAAATTATTTAGAGAAATTAGTTGAAGAGATTCCAGCTTTCCTATACTACTTAGCAAATCGAAAATTACATTCAAAGCATTTGACCCGTATGTGGTTCACCGCACACCAGATCAAAACAAATGCCCTGGTAAAGTTGGTGCAAAACAATCGCAACCGGGTAGAAAAAGAACTGGCCAGTATTCTGATGGGAGTGATTGAGAAATTTGATTTGGAAGCTGTTGACCTTTGTCCCATGGATGCATTATTGGCACTGAACAGGACTCGGGTAAAAACGGATCTGACCCAACTACGAAGGCTGCTCAAAAATGATTGGAGGTTAAGCAACAAGGACAACTCCAATAGCTATCAGAAATTTGTGATTTGGACAGATGGCGATATCAACCTAATCGATGCCAAAGGACGCTATTTTACCGTTGAGAAATCATTTTTAACCGAAAATTTTGATGATTTGATGACAGGATGACGAAATCGCTGTATTTGTTGAGCTTAAGCCGTCATCATGTATTCATCATTTTGTCATCAAAAAATATAATGATGACAGGATAATGCCATAAAAAACCAAGAATGATGAAATGATGACACATTGATGACTGAACAAACGTAATGTTTATAAGGCTTAACAGAGGAAATCATCAAAAAAACAAAAATACACCTAAAAACACATTGGCTTATGAAAGAAAAAATAAATTGTGAAACAGCCCGTAATTTTTCAGTGGAAAAAACACTGGAAAAATTAGGGCACTTTCCCAAAAGGACAGTGGAAAAAGAAGCTTGGTTTCTGAGTCCTTTCAGGTCAGAAACCCAAGCCTCTTTTAAAGTCTCTAAAACCAAGAACCGATGGTACGACCATGGTGAAGGTGTGGGCGGTAACGTGATAGACCTTGTATGTCGGATTCTAAAATGTTCCATAGGTGAAGCCTTGGCATTTTTAAACGATGGGGTCGCAAAAAACACATTTAGAGAGCAACGGATTTTTAAAGACAACGACACAGGACTTGGCATTGTTAAGGTTCAGGACATCACGCACCCTGCCCTCATTCAATATCTGGGTTCAAGGGGCATTCCGATAAACACTGCCAAGACCTTTTGCAAAGAGGTTTGGTACCAGCATAAGGAAAACCGATTTTTTGCCATTGGCTTACAGAACCATCAAGGTGGTTGGGAACTGAGGAACAAACTATTTAAAAACAGTAGCAGCCCAAAATCCTATACCTACCTCCAAAACAATAACAAACAACTCATCATTCTGGAGGGGATGTTTGATTTGTTATCACTGGCCACTTTAGATGACATCCAAATAAAAACTTCAGATATCATTGTTTTGAATTCCATAGCCTTCATAAAAACCATTGAACCATATTTAAAGGCCTATGAATCTGTCCTTATTTATCTGGATAATGATAATGCTGGAAGACAGTCTGCCAAGTATCTAATGGATCATCATAAGCATATCATGGATCAAAGCCATATCTATAAAAACCATAATGATTTAAACGATTTGTTGTGCCATGAAAGCGGATGATTTTAATTTCAAACCAAATGATGATAGGGAACGGACTGTAAAGATTCCTGCCAAAGCACTGAGCCAATCGGATAGTATAGAATTGGATATGAAACGGATTGTAATGGAAAACGAAATCATGGTCGGTAGGAATTCGAGATGTGTGTCTGTGGACACATTCTCGTTTGCTCCCGAAGGTCGCAAAGAAAAAAAAAGAGTGTTTAAGGGGAAAAGTGACCTAGTTAAGTTTCGATGTACCATCTATGAAAAGAAGCTTTTGAATATCAAAGCAGCCAGAAGCGGTTTGACATTAAGTGAATACATACGGCGTAGCCTATTTGAACAGGAAATTACTGAACGTTTTACCGAGGAGCACATCGAACTTTATAAAATGCTCATCAAGTACCATAACAACTTTAAGTCCATTGGGAACATGTTCAAAAAACGGAACCCCAAGCTTATGGAAGAAGTCCATGCCTTGGCGAACGACATCAAGGCACATCTTAAAAAATTTCAACCATGATAGGAAAAGGAAAAAGTATATCACATACCCGGGCTTCCATGTCCTACGGATGGAACCAGGAAAAGGATGCCCAGATCGTACTGAAGGAATTCCTGCATGGGGATACGCCTGCAGAGATCACCAAGGAGTTCAAAATGGTCCAGGACCTGAACTACCATTGTACCAAGAATACCCTCTCCTTTGTCATCAGTCCGACCATTGAAGATGGCAAACACTTGGGAACAAAGGAACTCAATGAAATCACGGCACGTTTTATAAAGGACATGAACCTGGGCGAACGTCAGGCCATCGCTTTTGTACATCAGGATAAGGAGCATAAGCATATCCATTTATATGTCAACCGTATTGATTTTAGGGGTGTTGCCTATAACGATAGTTTTATAGGGAAGCGCAGCCAATTGGCCGCTGAAAGGGTGGCTGAACGTATGCAGCTGACCACGGTCAAACAGGTGCAATTTGAAAAAGCTTTCAATTTGATGGAAATCCGTACTGAAATCAAACGAAGGCATGACCTGACCATGAAACAGTTCCAGCCCAAATCCTTTGATGATTATGTCAAGGCGATGGAGACCAATGGGGTAAAAGTTATTCCAACCATAAACAACCAAAATAAGCTTCAGGGCTTTCGGTTTGAGTTTGATGGGCATAACCTGAAGGGAAGCGAGGTACACCGCAATATGTCCATTGGAAATATCGGAAAACAGATGTCCGGGATTCAGGGCGCAAGTATTTTAAAGGAAAACAATATAAGTATTAAACTTGCAGACAAGATGGTTGACTTGGCACCAAGCTTGGCACTAAAAATAACCAAGTATGTTATTAAAAGAGCCATTGATAAAGGCATGGGAATCGGATATTAAACTTAAACATAACAATCATGACAAAACTTGAAGAACTAACAGCCCTACTGGTCAATGAAATGGATGACTTTAAGAAGGGTATCGAGAAACTAGAAAAAATCAATGAACAATTAAAAGACACCAAAATCAAGATGGATGTTTCCGAATACAAAACAATTATTGAAGCACATCAAAAACAAATATACATACATAAGAACTTGATAGAAGGTTTTGAGAATCGCTTTAATGCTAAAATTAACCAAGCTAAAATTTATCCTACTTGGGCCGTTGTGGTATTTATAATTTCATTAATCCTTTTAGTAATTATTGTTGTATACAATTTTTTGAAGTAATAATTAGCATTTTTTTAATTGCATCAAAATCTTTTATTAATGTAATAAGATGGTTTTTAGTTGATTGATTAAGTTATGTATTTTGAAAAATGCTATCCTTGTCACTATCCTTTATTTTCTTGACTATAGCTGGTATTAAGAGTATAACAAAAGCTATTTCTGTTGATTCTTCCTAGGGGAATTGGTTTATATAGATAGTTTGCAGTAATCCTTGTGTCTTCCTGTCTTACAGCAGTTCAGGTGGGGATGTCTCCGACCATGATTTATTTATCAGCAACGGAATTTGCTTTGGAAAATTTTCAGGCGTTTTGTTTGTAATATGGGTTTATTATTTATCTTCGTAATTCTCCCTAAATAGATATAGCGAATAATGTAGATGTTATGAGGATTTCCGCATAGTATCTGAAAAGATTGAATTTAATTTAAGCTATTTATAAAGCTCAAAAATAATCTCTTTGATTGCCAATAAATACGCCAAACTCATTATTCTAATTAATTTTTTTAATGAAACAGACTGCTTTTGAATTTCAATACGAACTCGATATTAATTTATTGAAACCTCTTTACTTTAAGTATTACAAAAATAAAATTGGTGCAGTTTCTCAATTGGGCTTTCCTAAAGGTCGCTGGAAAATAAATGCAGCCCATCAAAATGGAGAAACCTTTAAAATTGGTAATGAGCATTTTTCATTTGTAGCAAATTGTAAAAAATTAAAAGATTTTTATGAGATAAAAAGTATCCTAAACCAAGTTCATTCTGATTATAGGGGTCAGCTTGATAGTGTGAAAATAGATGGCATCGGAAAAAATAATATGTCTTTGAGAGCAGCTCAAAAAGGAGCCGTTTATTCATTGTTATCCCATTGGTCAATTTCGACTGATCCTGCTACAATTGTGTTGCCAACAGGTACGGGAAAGACTGAAACAATGATAGTAACAACTTTAGCCGAAAAGGCTAAACGGACATTGGTAATAGTTCCAACTATTGATTTAAAGAATCAAATTGCTGAAAAATTTGAGTCGTGGGGAATGTTGAGAGAGTTGGGCGTGATACCTGAATATTTTCAAAATCCTACAGTGTGTGTACTTAAAAAGACCCTAAATGAAATAAAACAAATTGAACACCTTGAGAAAGCTGATGTTGTAATTTCAACGCCTGCATTAATTTCTAAAGCACCTATTGAAATTTTAGAAGCATTAAAACCTTTATTTTCTCATGTATTTTTTGATGAGGCTCATCATGTCAAGGCAAATTCATGGGAAAGTATCAAGACTCTTTTTAATCATTCCAAGATAGTGCAATTTACCGCTACCCCTTATAGGAATGACCGTAGGCCTATTGATGGAAAATTTGTTTATAATTACCCATTGTCTCAAGCATTAACAGATAATTGTTTTTCAGAAATTTCATTAATATCTGTTGATGAGAAACATCCACAAAAGAAAGATGAAGCCATTGCGCGTGCTGCAATGAGTCGACTTTTGACTGATAGGGAATGTGGTTATGTTGAACACTGTATGATGGTTAGGGCCAATAATCATATACAATCAGAAGAATTGTTTAAAAAATATAAAGAATGGTTTCCAAAGGAAAAGATAGTTTTAATACACAGTAAAATTGATAATAAAAGAGAAGAAGTACAAAAGATAAAAGCCAGGCAATATAATATTATTGTCTGTGTGGATATGTTGAGTGAGGGCTTTGATTTTCCAGAATTAAAAATTGCAGCTGTACATGGTATACATAAGTCACTATCTGTTATTCTACAATTCATAGGTAGGTTCACAAGACCGAAAAAGGGATTAGGCAAGGCTTCTTTCGTAGTTAATTATGCTGATGAAAAAATATCCGTAGAGCTTGAAAATTTATTTCAGGAAGGTACAGGCTGGGAAAAGGTAATTAGCGAAATAGCTGATGCAAAGAAAGAAGAAGCAGAATCTTTATTAAATTTTCTACAGGGTTGTAAACCTTTGTCTGGCTTTGACTCCCATGATGTTCAATTAAATCCAAAGTTGGTTTTTCCTGCATTGAGTTGCGTATGTTATAAGTGCGAAAAGGTCGAATGGAGAAATTTTTCATTGGCATTTAATTTAAATAAATACAAACTTTCTCAACCTTACATAAACGAAGATGAAGGCATTTTTTACTTTACCACCCAGACAATAGAAAAGGTAAAATGGGCCAAAGTAGATTCGCTTAAAGACCAAACTTGGAATTTGATTGTTATGCATTTTGACAAAAATTCAAATTTACTCTATATAGGATATTCTGAAAAAAGATTAGACCATAATATTTTAGTCTCTAAAATATCTGACCAAGAAAAGCCAGACATAATCAATGGTGATGAGGTATTTAGATCATTTGATTCTATTAGCAGATTAAGTATTGTTCATGCAGGTGTTTTCAAACCTGCAAGTCATTTGCACAGATATTCTCGTTTGAGTGGTTCTGATGTTACTACAGAATTAAAAAGATGGAAAGAAGGGAATAAAGTGAAGAAGTCTGACTTTGTGGGTGTTGGGTTTAGAAATGGACATCCAGAAAGCATAGGTGCTTCCGTGAAAGGAAAAATATGGAGTCCAGCTCGAATTGGAAATGTGATGGAGTGGAAAAAATGGTGTTTAAAAATTGGAGCTTTAGTGACTGATAGAACAATAGATTCCAATCAATTACTAGTAGATTCTGCTGATAAAACCGAATTGAAAGTATATGATGATAGTACAATTATTTTAGCTACAGATTGGAGTGAGGAACTATACGAAAAAATACACAGGATTGAAATAAAAAAGAAAGGTTCTGTAAGTTCTTTTTTGATTTCTGAATGTACATTAAATAATAGTTCTCTTGAAAAAGAGAAAGCTAATTTTTCAGTAACAATGCCCGAAGGTGAAGTTATTCTTTTTTCAATAACATTAGGAGGTGAAAACGGTTTTAATATTATAGGTCTTGATAATAGTAAGTATTATGTAGAGGGTCTTAAAGCGGAAGGAATACCATTAAAAGAATTTTTCGAGAGAAATCCACCAACTATGTTTCTTCTTAATGGTGACACCATTGCTGGATGTATTTTAACAGAGTATAAAGACTCTTTTATTGTTGCTATTCCTTCTGAACGTATTGAAAATTTGTCTTGGGAGAAGGTTGATTACACAGTTGAATCTATGTATAAAAATGGTTCAAAACGAGATAACTCTATTCAGGAATATATGATGAAAATTCTTGTTGAACGAGGTGCTAGAATTGTTTTCAATGATGATAATTCGGGTGAGAAGGCCGATATCATAGCTATATTCATGGATTTAGATATAGTTAGATTTGAATTGATACATTGTAAATATTCCAAAGAAAAGGCTGGTGCAAGAAAATCGGACTTGTATGAAGTTTGTGGTCAAGCAATAATCTCCTTGAGGTATAAGTGGAAGCCGGAAGAACTTTTAAAGCATATGGAAAGGCGAAATGGAGACGGTGTATTAAAAGGTAAACGGTTCTATTTGGGTAACAAGGAAGATTTGGACGTGGTTAAAAAAGCTTTAAAATATTCAGACGTAAAATTTGAATTTGCTATTGCACAGCCAGGAGTGGAAACTCCTTTATTAACACTGGACATGAAAAACTTTCTGGGTTCTATTTTCTCTACTGTCATAGAAATGACAGAAACGGAACTTAAATGTTATTTTAATAAGTAGCTAATTTAATATGGGATTAATTATAAAAAATAGAACAATCAGACCAAGTACTAGAAGTGAAAATTCTATGTATAGAATTAAAATTGACAATCCTCTACCCGATGATGATATTGTAATTTTTATTGACCATGAGTCGAGAGATTATAGAAGAATTTATAAGTGCAAGGGAGAGTTTTTTGGAAAATCAGATTCCTTATATTTTAGTATTGAGGAAGAAAATAATAGGATTTTGATTAAGTGGAGAAATTCAGAACCTGAATTAATTAAATAATGATCATTGATTAAGAAGCTAAAGCATGAGCAAATTTAAATTACTTGCAATAAGACCACTGAAAGACCATAGTCAAAAACTTTTGAAAAATCTGAATCTTGATGTAATCTACAAGTTCTATCAAGATTATGATTTTATCCTTAGTGAAGAAAATTTAATTCATCAAATTCATTATTATCAAAAAGTACCAGAAATTCTTTTTGAAAGTAATATTAGTGTTTCAGCTATTGTAGGAAAAAATGGAAGTGGAAAAAGTACTATTGTTGAACTATTAAGTGGTTTTATCTTTTGTTTAGCAGTAAAACTAAAACTCATAATTCTTGATGATTTTATCAAAGAGCATGAACTTAATAACAGTGATGAAAACCGGCTTGAATTAGAAATTGAAAATTTTAAAGGCCTTGATTGTGAATTGTTATATTGTGTAAATGATAAGATTTATTCAATTATAAAAAGAAAGGATACTTTTAAACAAGTAATATTCAGCATATCGGAAAAAGATGTAAATAGTCAAAATAAAATAACATTCGAAATAAAGGAGGAAATAACTCTTAATAATGTAGACAAAGAAATTGACAAAATAAATATTGAAACTCTTTATCACACTTTTTTCTATTCAATTTTGGCCAACTATTCTCTATATGGTTTAAACACAAATGAAATAGGGGTTTGGTTGAAATCTATTTTTCATAAAAACGATGGATACAAGACACCAATTGTTTTGAATCCTATGAGAACCGAAGGTGTAATAGATATTAATAGGGTTACCTACTTATCAAAATCAAGGTTATTAAGTAATGTTTTTACAAAAAAAACTGAAGGACAATATGATGATGAGGGTTTTAGAGGTTTAATAAATGGTAAACTTATTCAAAAACTTCTCTTAAATATTGATTTTAGAAAATTTAATGTTTTGGAGGGTGATAGCTTAAAAACTGGTCAGATTCCAGATTATTTAATTTCCATAGATGAAAAATCAATTTATTTAGAATATACCCAAAAATGGAAAAAGAAACATTTAAAACTTCTGATTAAATCATTTTATCCCAAAATCGATTATTCACGGTTGGAAGTGGATATTAACCACGATAAAATTAAAAAACTGACTGTAGAGTACATTTTAAGAAAAACCGAAATCATTATTAAAAAATACTCACAATATAAAGCATACAGAAATAGGATTTTTAGAAAGAACGCAACAGATGAGATTATTGAGGATGGTTTCAACTTATTAGTGGAAGATTTTTCACATAGTACTTTTAAATTAAGACAGGCATTGAACTTTCTTATTTATAATTATTATAACATTAGTGACTCAAAGCAAAAAACATTTCTTATTACAACTCCCATAAAAGATGGTATATCAGATTATATAAATTTGAATATAGAATCAAATTTAAAGAATGAAATTGCTTATGTCGAGAATGATTGGCACTTAAATCCTTCCATTACTGATTTTGATGAAAGGATTAAAAATGCACATCTAAAACATAGTTTGACTAATTATTTACCACCTTCTTTTTTTGAAATAGATTTTGAATTTAAGGATAAGGGATTTTTCAAGGATTTGAGTTCAGGTGAGAAGCAAATGATTTATAGTATAAATTCTATAATTTATCATTTATTGAATTTAAATTCAATAGCTTCAGTTGATAGTGATGATAGAGTATCTTATAAAAATTTTAATATTTTGTTAGATGAAGTTGAGTTATGCTTTCATCCAGAATTTCAGAGAATATATGTCAGCGAACTCATTAAAGCTATTAATTCATTGAATTGGAGTGATGCGGGTTACAATATTATTTTTTTGACTCACTCTCCATTTATACTTTCTGACATACCTTCTGACAACATTTTAAAGCTAAATGATGGCTCAATTGAGCCTTATGATAATGAAGAAACTTATGCGGCAAATGTTCATGATTTATTAGCAAATGAGTTTTTTCTTTCCAACGGATTTATGGGAGAATATGCCAAAGAAAAAATTAAAGATTTGCTTAAGTTTTTAACATATAAAGATGGAGAGCAATCGCCTGAAAAGGAAGATAAACCAAAATTACTTTGGGATACTGAGTCTGCTGAAAAATTTATTAATATGATAGGAGAGCCCTTGTTAAAGTTTGATTTGAAGGAGTTGTTCTTAAGTAATTTTTATGATGAGAAAAAAATTGATGAAGAAATTAAAAAGTTAGAAGACCTAAAAAATAAAAAAAAGAATGATATCAATAAATAATGCGGTCATTGAAAATATTTTAGCCACTAATCAAACTGAAATTAAAACAATAATTGATAAAGCGAAACGGTCTGTTTTTGAATTCAGAAATAACCCTGCACCAATTAATCTTAATGCACAACAGCAAAATTATCTTGATAAGTTGATTGCAGAATTTGAAAGTATTGTAATGATTAGGCCAAACGATTTAAAAATTGCGAAAGATGATTTTGATATTATCATTAACGGTTCAATAATGGCTAGTCAAAATAGGGAGTTTAAGAATGAATTGCTTAAAAGGATGGATTATTCTGGTTTGAGAAATGTTTTTTATGCTAAATATTTTGAAGCAAGTGGTCTTAAATCCTGTATTTATTGCAATTCTCAATTGGCCGTAACTGTTAGAACTTTGAATGGTAAAAGATCTGCCAAATTTCAAGTAGATCATTTTTATCCAAAATCCGATTATCCATGTTTCAGTATTTCTTTTTTTAATTTATTACCTGTGTGTGGTTCTTGTAATAATGTCAAACGAAGCGGAATGGTCAATTTCAATGTATATTCCGATGATCCTATTGATTTGAGAGAGTCTCCGTTTACATTTCAAATTGACAAAAAATCACTAGTCTCATATAGGGTCAATGGTACTGTGGAAAATTTGAAGATTGAATTTGATGATTCAGAGAAAAAGGGTTATAATGACCAATTTGATATTGAAGGTATTTATTCTACACAAAAGGATTTAGCTGAAGAGCTAATTCTCAAAGCATTAATTTATAACAAAAATTATTTAGAATCTTTGAGGAATTCTTTTAAAAAACTATACCCCAATAAAATTCCAATGGCCGAAAGATTGCTAGTGGGAAATTATACAAATTCTAAAGATATTCATAAACGACCAATGTCTAAATTTACTCAGGATATTGCTAGGCAGCTGAAATTGATTTAAAATAGAATAATTTTTGTGATATAATTATGGAATCTAATTTACTTCATTCTTTTAATAAATGGTATTGGGTTTATACTTTTTTATATTCTACTTCGGAAAGGATTTGAGTAATTTCATCTAATAAAACCATTTGTTCCCTAGGCAGTAGATTGATAATGAATTCTAACGCTACAATAACATTAGACTTCGGGTCTGCATTAGAAATTGCAGAGGATGAAAAAGTAGTGTCTCCCTCAAGTGCCAATACACAGGTTTTCAATAAACAGGATATACTGAATAAAAGTTCATCATTATCCCCTATTGGAAATTCTCCTTTCATCATAGGTTTATGGTTGCATGAATATCCAGCAGGCTTCAACAGTCCCTCTCTACGTGATAATTCCTCTTGAATTCTTTTTAATGTTTTTTTATGTTTCTTTTTTCCTTTCATCAGCTGCTTGTTTCTGTTTCTAATGCTAAATATCTGAGGGTGTCCAAAAGTTCCATTTCATTGTGGGGTATCATATCCAAGATATAACCCAAAACTTCCTTAATATTATGGTCTGGTTCAGGAATGGAACGTGTGGAGCAGCATTCTGACTCCATCGCTATGATGCAAACCTTTAGAAGGTTAGATATCATAAAAGAGGTTTCCAAATAGCCCTCAGTAACCATTCCAATTGTGTAAAGCTCTTTTTTAAAGGGATATGGTTTTAAGGATGAAAAATCCTTTTCGGATAGGGAATTAATGAAATTCAATAACTCTGTGCCATCATTTGGGAGTGAACATTGCTCGTTGGGAACATTGAGTTCCTTTGGTTTGGAAGATTGAACAATACAGGCATCCAATTTGTTTTTAAACAATGATGTAGCCAATGATTCCATTTTATTGGCTTTCTCCAATATTTTATAAATCTGTTCTTGGTTGATATAATAATTGTTCTCATAGCGGGTGGATATATACGCATCATCCAGCAATTTTAAAAGGTTTTGCTCCTCCTCTATGTCGGTATTGAAAAGATTGCCCAGTTCCGGGGCAAATGTTTTAATATAGATTTGAAGTTCCTTAATGCTATGGCTTTTACGTTCCTTGCCCATTGTAAAAAGAGCGACAAAGCGAAACCACAGTTCTATATATTGGTGCAACATATAAGCGGCATGTGACAGATTATTCTTTTCGATAAAAAAGGTCGCACCATCAAGAAAGGCGGATATTTTATGGTGTTCTTTTTCGAAAGCTGATTGTATGTTACCTAGTGTTTTTTGGGGTATATAGTATTCATGAAAACTGTCCAATGCTGCATCAGGATTTTGATAGATTAGTTTATCCCAAGTACACCCATGAACAAAAAATAGGTTTTCTTCCATTAGTTGTTGTTGAGCATATTCAAACGAGAATATCCTATATAAAAAATCCGTTTCTTCCTGAAATATTTTAGCAACCATAGAGGATAATTCTTTGGTTAGGGAAGAACAATTTCCTTCCAGTAAAACAATAAACATGACTTGATTATTTCTAGTAGTTTCTTGAATGGCTTTAAAAATGTATTTTACTTCAAGAAGCAAAGTTAATTTGCTAGTAATATTGTGTTCTGATTTATTTTTTTCTATGTTCATGATTAAGCAAATATTTGTATTCTTAATATTTCTTTAGACTATCTAAACAAATCTATATATAATCTATCAAAATTCAAAATTAAACTTTAGAAATTCTACATTTTTCTATATTCAAAGTATATTTATCTATAAAAAATCGAAATATTTATGACAACTTTAGGGTTATATTTTACTAAAAAATCAGTGAATAGAGCTATGGTATCCAGGCGTACAGGAATAAGTCAGGCTAGACTGTCGCAATTGAGTTCTAATGAATCAACTAAACTTCGAGCAGATGAACTTTATTTAATTGCTTTGGCCATTGATATTGATCCGGGGGAAATTTTTAAAGAAATTTTTAAAGATCTTTACTTACCTAAAGAGTAACATAATTCAGTTTTTATAATTGAATTATTAAAGAAGATTTTAAAACTCTAAACCAAGCTAAACCTAAACAAACTAGTGAACGCATCTCAAATAGAAAAAAACGTCACCGCTTTAGTTGCAAACTTTAACAAAGAAGAATTTGTATTCGATTTGCTTCAAGCATACGGTATTTCTAAAACCTCGATAACTCGATTAAAAAAAGGCGATTTTAACTTATCTAATATAAAAGGTGAAGTGCTTTATAAAAGCAAAATGCTTTTTAAAGAAGTAGAATCTGGAACGCTACTTAACACTATTGATGAGTTAACCAAAGACCCTGAATCCTTAAAACATAACCCTCGTTTTGTAATTGTAACCGATTATAAAACACTTCTTGCAAAAGACATAAGAACTGGTTTAGCACTAGACACCCCTATTCTAGACATTCATAAACATTTTAGTTTCTTTTTACCTTGGGCAGGTCAAGAAAAATATTCTCAAAAAAATGAGAATTTTGCAGATAGGAAAGCCTCCTATAAAATGGCAAAACTCTATGATATTCTGGTTACTGAAAACCCTAATATTTATGATGATGGTGGTCACAACCTAAATATCTTTTTATCACGGTTACTCTTTTGCTTTTTTGCTGAAGACACCGATATTTTCCCTATTGAGGGTATGTTCACAGATACCTTGTCTCAACATACTAAAGAGGATGGCTCTGATGTGAATATTTTTTTAGATAGATTGTTTAAGGTGCTTAACACACAAGACAATAGCAAGGAAGCATCACATTTTAAAGAATTCCCATATGTAAATGGTGGACTATTTAAAGATACTATTGTGTCTCCAAAATTCACTAAAGAAGCACGCAAGATTATTATGGAGTGCGCCGACCTAAATTGGAGCGAAATAAACCCAGATATTTTTGGTTCCATGATACAAGCGGTGGTAAATCCTGCTTATCGTAGTGGTTTAGGGATGCATTATACCTCTGTGCCTAATATTATGAAGGTGATAGAGCCTTTATTTTTAAACGAATTGTATGAAGAGTTTGAAAAACACAAAGACAATACCAAAAAATTACGCCAATTAATTTACAGACTATCCAAACTAAAAATATTCGACCCTGCTTGTGGTAGCGGTAATTTTTTAATTATTGCCTACAAGGAATTGCGAAAGTTAGAAATAAAAATTTGGCAACAAATAAATGAGTTAGAGCCGCAATACTCATTTGTATTTACCGAAGTTAAACTCTCCCAATTTTACGGTATAGAGTTAGACGATTTTGCACACGAAATGGCCATCCTCTCCTTATGGTTAGCAGAACACCAAATGAACAAGTTTTTTATTGATGAATTATTTGATTTTGGTAAAGCCAAACCTATTTTACCTTTAAAAGAAGCGGGGCATATTACACAAGGGAATGCCATTCGAATTGATTGGAAAGCAGTTTGTCCAATTGATTTAGTGGATGAAGTTTTTATACTTGGCAATCCACCTTACTATGGTACTCGAAATCAAAAGAAAGAGCACAAACAAGATATGGCTTTTGTCTTTAGAGGCTTAAAAAATTATAAATCACTTGATTATATATCTGCTTGGTTTTATATAGCATCTCAATATATAAATTCCTTTAATGCAAAATACGCTTTCGTAACAACAAATTCCATATGTCAAGGCGACCAATTAAGTATATTATGGAATAACTTATTGAATAATAAAGAAATATTCTTTGCTTATGAAGCTTTTAAGTGGACAAATAATGCAAAAGGGAATGCTGGCGTAACTGTTGTTGTTATTGGAATTAGAAATCTTTCAAAAGATGATAAATATATATTAAACGGGAAAACAAAGAAACTTGTTCAAAATATTAATGCTTATTTAGTCGATGGTCCTAATATTCAAGTTGGTAGAATGACAAATTCAATTAGTAATTTACCGAAAATGATAAAAGGAAGTATCCCAGCCGATGGAGGTTTTTTATTATTAGAGGAAACAGAATATTATAAACTATCCAAAAATGAAAAGTTAAAACCTATAATAAAAGAATTTATTGGTGCTCAAGAATTGATAAAAGATATTAAACGATGGTGTTTATATATAACTGAAGATAATATTGAAGATATTATTAACGAAAAAGAAATTGAAAGAAGACTTCTTGGTGTCAAAAAAATGAGAGAAGCGAGTACAAAGATTGCAACAATTCAGTTAGCTGAAACTCCTTATAAGTTTGCAGAAGATAGATATTATTCTCAACCTTGCTTACTAATACCTTGTGTTACTTCGGAAGAAAGAGATTATATACCTATTGGTTTTATAGAAGAAGGCCCAGTTATTTATGCTTCAGCTCAAGCTGTTTATAACCCTGAACCTTGGTTGTTTGGTGTAATCAACTCAAAAATGCATATGTGTTGGGTTAAAACAGTTGGTGGTAGATTAGATAGTCGAATACGCTATTCTTCATCTATTTGCTATAATACCTTTCCCTTTCCAGAAATCACTAAAAAACAAAAAGAACAAATTAATCTGCACGTTTTTGAAGTGTTAGAAGAAAGAGAAAAACATTCAGGTAAAACGTTAGCACAGTTATATGACTCCAATAAAATGCCTAAAGGCTTAAAAGGAGCACATCATCAATTAGATTTAGCCATAGAGCGTTGTTATCGTTTAAAACCTTTTGAAAGTGATACAGAGCGTTTAGAATATCTTTTTAAGGAATATGAAAAAATGATAAATAAAAATACATTGATGGAGAAGCCAAAACAAACACGTAAAAAGAAAGCCTAATATATGCCAGACATCGTACACGTTACCTATCAACAAACAGGAAAAAGTAAAAAGACCAACGAATATGGTATGCGAGAAATGCAACAAAAAGCATTTGAGGCTCGTACTGCTCAATATTTGTTAATTAAAGCACCACCAGCTTCAGGTAAATCGCGTGCCTTAATGTTTATTGGGTTAGATAAATTAGTAAATCAAGGTATTAAAAAAGTAATTGTTGCAGTGCCAGAACGCTCAATTGGTAGTTCCTTTGCTAAAACAGACTTAAAAAAACATGGATTTTTTGCAGATTGGGAGCCTAACCCAAGATATAATTTATGCACACCCGGTGTAGAAAAAAGTAAGGTAACTGCATTCTTAAACTTTTTAGAAAGTGAAGAAAAAATACTTATATGTACTCACGCTACCTTGCGTTTTGCATTTGAAGCCATAGATGAAAAACAATTGAATGATTGTTTGTTAGCAATAGATGAATTTCATCACGTCTCTGTAGATGGCGATAATAAATTAGGGATTGTTTTAAGCAGTGTCATGGAAAAATCTAATGTACATGTAGTAGCCATGACAGGCTCGTTTTTTAGAGGCGATAGTGTGCCTATTTTATTACCCGAAGATGAAGCAAAGTTTATAAAGGTTAAATACGATTATTACCAACAACTAAATGGGTATAATTATTTAAAGTCGTTAGGGATTGGCTATCATTTTTACCAAGGTCGATATACATCAGCCATTAATGAAATATTGGACGAAAATAAAAAGACAATCATTCATATTCCAAGTGTCAATTCTGGTGAATCTACAAAAGATAAATATGAAGAAGTCAATAGAATTATCGATAGCATTGGTGAGTTGGATTACCAAGACCCAGATACAGGCGTTTTATATGTGATAAGTAAAACCACAGGTAAAACGTTAAAGATTGCAGATTTAGTTCACGATAACCAAAAGGATAGAGACAAAATACAAGAGTATTTACGCAAAGTTTCCAGTGTTGATGATATAGATATTATTATTGCTTTAGGGATGGCTAAAGAGGGCTTTGATTGGCCATATTGCGAACATGCATTAACGGTTGGTTATAGAGGTTCATTAACGGAAATTATTCAAATTATTGGCAGGGCAACAAGAGATAGTGAAAACAAAACCCATTCGCAGTTTACCAATTTAATTGCACAACCCGATGCCGAAGATGATTTGGTTAAATTATCTGTAAACAATATGCTCAAAGCCATCACAGCATCTTTACTAATGGAACAGGTTTTAGCACCCAATTTTAAGTTTAAACCTAAATTTCCAGAAGAAGATGAACTAGATGGTGTTGAGGAAGACGGTGAGGATTATATAAAAATACGAGGATTCAAATTACCAAGTTCGCAAAGAGCAAAAGATATCATTGAAAGTGATATTAATGACTTGAAGGCTAAAATTATGCAGGATGACCAAATGCTTAAAGCCATGCCTGGCAATGTAGACCCCGAAGTGATTAATAAAGTTTTAATACCTAAAATCATTAAAGAAACTTATCCAGATTTAACCGACGAAGAAGTTGAATCGGTACGTCAACATATTGTGGTAGATTCCGTTATTAAAAACGGAACGATTGAAGAAGTTGGAGATAAACGTTTTATACGAATGGCTGATAGCTTTGTAAATATTGACGATATAAATATTGATTTAATAGACACTATTAACCCATTTCAAAAAGCATTTGAAATTCTATCGAAATCGGTTACGGCTTCTGTTTTTAAAGCCATTCAAGAAACTATTGATGCCACTAGAATTCAAATGACCGAAGAAGAAGCTATCATTTTATGGCCCAAAATTAAAAACTGGATAGCAAAAACAGGAGAACAACCAAGCATACAAGCATTCGACCCACAAGAAAGACGTTTAGCAGAAGCCATTATATTTTTAAAAGAACAAAAGCGTAAAGCAGCAACTAATGGATAAAAAGAAAACATTAGAAGATATATTCAATGATGATGAGTTTGGAATATTAGATTCCAAGGCAAAAGAATCTAATGTAAAAACGGAAGATGAACGATTGATTGAATCGTTCCAAGAAATTAATGCCTTTTTTGAAAAAAACAACAGAGAACCAGAAGCAACTAATGTCACTGAATTTAAATTACTATCAAGATTAAAAGCATTACGCAAAGATTCAAAAAAAGTAGAAATTCTCAAATCCTATGACACGCATAACCTTTTAAATACAAAAGAAGAAATAAAATCGGTAGCAGATATTTTAAACGATGACGATTTAGGAATTTTAGACACCGAAGAAACATTATCTATTTTTAAGTTAACTAACGTGCCAAGCTCCACAGAAAGAGCAGAATCTGATTTTGTAGCTCAAAGAAAAGCAATGAAGGATAAGGAGTTTTTGTCCTACGAATCAATGTTTAAAAAGGTCCATGAAGAATTAAAGCAAGGCAAAAGACGGTTATTTACATATGAAAACGCTGATAAAAATTTAAAAGCAGGTTCTTATTATGTTCTAAACGGCGTGTTATTGTTTTTAGAAGAAGCAAATATTGAAACTGATAATGTCACACTTCCTTCTGGTGATAGACTTCGTAAGGATGGGCGTACACGTATCATTTTTGAAAATGGGACAATGAGTAATATGCTTTATCGCTCATTGGACAAAGCTCTTTTACATAAAGATAATGATGGTAAAATTGTTTCACATACCGAAACGGAAATAGAAAAAGAATTATTTGATAACGTAAATTCTGTAAATGAAGAAGATGTTCAGACTGGATGGATTTACGTTCTTAAATCTAAATCCAATCACAAAGATATAGCTACTATAAAGGATTTGTATAAGATTGGATATTCTACTGTTCCTGTTCCAAAGCGTATTAAAAATGCATATAAAGAACCAACTTATTTATTTGCAGATGTAACAATTATTGATGCATATAAAACCTATAATATGAATACCCAAAAGTTTGAACTGTTAATCCACCGCTTTTTTGCAGAGGCTTGTTTAAACATAGATATTAACGATGATACTGGAAGAAGAATGACACCTAGAGAATGGTTCGTTGTGCCTTTGCCTATAATTCAAAAAGCATTTCGATTATTAGAATCAGAAGAAATTGTAAACTATAAATATGATAGTAATATTAAGGCATTGATTAAAAGATAAATAGAGGGGATTTGTACTTAAGCCACCTTTACCATTCGTGTAACAATAGACCCCGATTTTTAGGTCTTATTGTTACATAAGAGGTAATACAATAAAATGCATATATTATCATGGAATCACTGTATTTAGCATTTTTATTAGAAGATTAAATCTAACAACTTGAGTTTATTTTTTATTAAAAAACTAAACTAATAGTTTATAAATTTAAATAATTATAAACTACTTCATATATTTGGTTTATAATTTTCCTAAAAACTATACTATGAGTTTAGAAAAAGAACAAAAAATAAACGCTCTTTTGCAAGATTGGCCACAGAATGCCGTGTATCTTACTTCATGGTTAGTAGCGAATGGGTATTCTGATCAGTTATTGAGTAGATATAAAAAAAGCAATTGGATAACCCCTTTAAATAATGGAGCTTTTGTAAAAAGCGGTGACACTGCAACCATCGAAGGAGCCGTATTTGCTTTGCAATCGCAAGGTAAGGTCAGTATACATCCAGGTGGCAAATCAGCTTTAAATCTTTTAGGAAAGGCTCATTATCTAGAATTTTCAAGACAGCAGTTTACACTTTTTGGAGATGAAAATGAGCGCATCCCTTCTTGGTTGAAAAATTATAATTGGGGTATGGAGATAAATTATTATTCTACGTCATTTCTGCCTGCTGATATTGGTTTGACAGAAATAGAAGTTAATGGATTTTCTATTAAAGTATCGGGTGCAGCACGAGCAATCATGGAGTGTTTGTATTTAGCTCCTAAAAAGCAAGATTTAAAAGAATGCTATGAGCTTATGGAAGGGTTAAATAATTTACGTCCTAATCAAGTACAACAACTGCTAGAATCTTGTACATCCGTAAAAGTAAAACGATTGTTTTTATATCTGGCTAATAAGTGTCAACATCCGTGGCTAGAATTTGTAAAAGTTGAGAATATTGACTTAGGAAAAGGGAAACGACAAATCGTTGTTGATGGTGTGTATAACCCAGAATATAAAATAACGATTCCTAAAAATTTGGTGGATGAATAATTATAAAAACCAAGTACGTTTACTATTAAGCGTAATTCCTGAGGTAGCAAAAGAAAAGTGTTTTGCGCTTCATGGAGGAACTGCTATCAATTTATTTGTAAGGGATATGCCTAGGTTGTCAGTTGATATTGATTTAACATATATACCTATAGAAGATAGAATAACGTCTTTTACTAAAATTAATAATGCTTTAGATGAAATAAAGAGACGTCTGAATATAATTTTTCCAAATTTATTGGTAGTACATGAAAAAGACAAACTAAAATTACAAATAAGTAATAAAGATGCTTTAATTAAAATTGAAGTAAATCAAGGTATCAGGGGCTTGATAGGTGATACTAGTGCTTTGGTTTTATGTGATAAAGCGCAAGAAGATTTCGATGCCTTTTGTTCAATTCAAGGAGTATCGTTTGGACAGTTGTATGGTGGAAAAATAGTGGCAGCATTGGATAGACAACATCCAAGAGATTTATTTGATGTAAAGGATTTACTAGAAAATGAAGGATTTACAGAAGAAATAAAAGTAGGGTTCTTGTTCACATTGTTAAGCAGTAAAAGACCTATTAAAGAAATACTATTTCCTAATTTGATAAATCAAGAACAAGCTTTTGCAAACCAATTTATGGGTATGACAGAACAACCTTTTTCGTATGCGGATTTTGAGCAAACTCGAAAAAAACTAATTGAAGTTGTACAAGTAGGACTAACTAAAAGTGATAAAAATTTTATAATAAATTTTAAAAATGCTTCCCCTGATTGGAGTGTTTATTATTTTGAAAAGTTTCCAGCCATACAATGGAAGTTTCAAAACTTGCTAGCACTTAAGGAAAATAATCCGGAAAAGCATAACTCCAATTTGAAGGAACTAGAAAGTTTACTTATGGGTTAATCTGATTATAATTTTTTCGATCATTTTTTATATAACATACTCCTTTCCACATAACCCGGTCACGCAACCGAACAAGTTACCGAACAAGTTACCGAGCAAGTTACCGAGTAAGTGGTTGGACAAAATTTAATTTTTGAGAAATACAATTTTTATAGTGTTATAAATAAGGAATTGATGAGAGTTTACAAGGATTTAGAATTTCCTGCTTTCGAACAACTAACCCCCCAAGTACCCCCCAACTACCCCTCAAGTTAAAAGTCTATTGAAAGTTATTACAAAAGAACATAATAGACAGGAAATATTTCAGGGAAAATTATGGCATTTGTCTATTGAATTTAAAAACAAGTAAGGATTAATATTTTTTCAAAAAGAGGTTTAAAAAAACGATTAAACTAAACTAAAAATTGATGTATTTTATTAAGAGTAAACTATTGAGATTATTTTAGAGAAAAACACTTTATAATTTTTGAGATAATTTAGTATGTTTTGAATTTAATTAGATGAATAAATAATATAGGTGCGTAATTCGGTGCGTATATACCTAAAATGACCTCCCATAAACCCAATAAAATAAGTAAAAATAAGATTACGGATAGTTCCTCTTTCTCCGCGAAAAGTCCTTTAAAAGGCACCAAAAACCCTGTAAATCGTTGATTTACAGGGTTTTTTATTTTTTATGATATTAATTAATATCATTTAATATCCATCTAAAAGGGGCTAATTCATTTATTCTTGCCAGAGTACTAATGCCTACTTTTCATTAGTTTGCTCTTTTATTTTCATAAAACCATATTCATACACCATCAGGTAGACTTCTCCTTTTTGATTATTCCAAAAGTGGGTAAAAAATTAGCATCAAATCTCATTACATTGATCAGTTCTGGCCTTGCGGTTAAGCTTCAACTGATTGTCTACACTATTATAAAATCGTTCTGGTTGTTCTTTAGCGAGGTTGAATTGGTAGGCATTTTTACAGTGTAGGTTACAGAATTTTTTATCGGTCCTACCCTGTAGGGCTTAGTTACAATGCTTACAATGTTGTTGTGGTGCCATTTGACCCGTCCGGAATAAAGGCTACATAATTTTAAATAGGATGTACAAAAACAGAAAAACTAATTCGGCTTCTTCCAGATTTATATATTAATATTGAAAACAAGGGGGCGATTTATGATGTACGGAATCTCTCAAAAAAACACCTAAAAATAGGTACTGAAAAGAATGTTCCAAATTCTTGAGCAGCTTTACTATTCTTTCTTATAAATATCTTTTAGAATATTTACAACCCTACCCTCTTCGTAGGTATTTAAATCATAGCGAATTGTAATTTTAGTACCTAGTGGAGCGTAATAATAGATAATCCAGGCATCTGCTTCTTTTGTTCCAATACAGCCATTAGAATATGCCTTTTCTAAAGTTTTAGGATTGGTCGTTGGGTGAATCATTTGACCGTTTCTAAGGCCATTTATTTGTGTTTCTATCCAAGGAATCTGAGGCATTAATGTTGTGTTGCCATCATCTCTTTTGGTAAGATAAAATTGTTTACCATCCACTGGATTATAAAAATCTGGATTTTTTACATGCTTTATAATAGAACCCTTCCCCTCTTTTGTACGTAAATCTGTTTCTCTATTGCCAAAAGCAAGAAAACGTTTTCTATCTTGACCCACACGAACGGGAAATGTATATTTTAAGGTAGAATCTTGAAATAGTCTGAGTTTGTATTCAGGTATATTTACATCAATTTCTGTGTCCTCAAATTGTTGCAGTAATTTACAAGCTGATAAAGAATCTGGTATGTGTAAGATATTCCCTTTAGCTAAAACAACCATGTTACGCTGATCGTAAATAAATGAATCACGAGCTGCCATGCGGTAATAGTCAGTATTTGCAAGTGTGTCTATAATCCATGGATTGTAACGAACTAAAAGATGCTCAGAAAAAGAATAAGGAACTAAAGTATCATAATGATGCACCAATGAATCCATATACATAAAATAATCCCTGATCCTTATATCACGAGACACTTCCACACTTTTTGGTATTACTTCAATATTTACAGTGTCGTTTATAATTTCAGTACGTGTACCCTTATTTTTTATCCCATTTAAATTACTCTCTTTACAGGATACATAAAGACATAAAATAAAAAATAAGTAAAGTTTATATCTTGTATTCCTATTTGTCATGAAGTGCTTTTTTTATACAATTTAAAGTGGTCTTTCGTTAGATGATCAGCATTGTTCAAAAATAGTAGTCCCATTTATTGGAACATATGACTTTAATCATACCCGTAGTAATTTTTTAAATTCAGACTTCTTATTTCTAAAGATGTTTAATTTCTAGTTCATGATATTGGTCATTTTTAATCTATCAAACCTAAACTATATTTGATTGAATTAAATAATAAAATAAAATGCCTTTGGTATACGAAATGACGTATAAAATAAAGCAATTCTTTATAGAAGTTGGTGAATTGTCTCATTTCGCAGGTCGTTTTTTTAAAGAAGTACTCAAACCTCCCTATGAATTTAAAGAACTGTTACGTCAATGTTATCAAATAGGCGTTCGGTCTTTATTATTAGTGGCAATCACAGGATTCATTATTGGTTTGGTACTTACGCTACAATCACGACCCACTTTACTTCAATTTGGAGCCGTCTCTTGGATGCCTAATATGGTAGGTATTTCTATTGTGAGAGAAATTGGCCCGGTAATAACAGCTTTAATTTGTGCTGGGCGCATTGCATCGGGCATAGGTGCAGAATTAGGTTCCATGCGCGTTACTGAACAAATAGATGCTATGGAAGTTTCAGGTACCAATCCGTTTAAATATTTAGTCGTCACTCGAATAGTAGCAACGACCTTAATGTTGCCGTTATTAGTAATTTTTGGCGATTTAATTGCTTTATATGGTTCAGCACTAGTGGAGAATTTAAAGGGTGATGTTTCCTTTCTGCTGTACTTCAATACTGTATTTGATGCTTTAACTTTTGGCGATTTAATTCCCGCTACGATAAAATCGTTCTTATTTGGTTTTGTGATTGGGCTTGTGGGTTGTTTTAAAGGGTATTTCTCAAGTAAAGGAACTGCAGGCGTGGGTATTGCGGCAAATACAGCCGTAGTAATGGCATCTTTACTGCTTTTTATTGTTGATTTTATTGCCGTTTTCGTTACTGATATTTTTTATGAACTATAATATGGAAGCTAAAACAAAACGCATACAAGCAAATGACAGCATCGATGAACGCGAGGTAGTCATTGCTATTAAAAATCTAAGTAAAAGGTTTGGTGATAACGTTGTTTTAGATGGTTTTAATTTAACCCTACACAAAGGAGAGAATTTGGTAATCATGGGAAAATCGGGCTCTGGAAAATCAGTAATGATAAAATGTTTGATAGGGCTTATGGAACCTGATTCTGGTTATATTGAAGTTTTAGGCAAAGAAATAGCCACTTTAGATCAGAAAACTTTAGATGAATTGCGCTCAGAAATAGGTTTCCTTTTTCAAGGTAGTGCATTGTATGATTCTATGACGGTTCGAGAAAATTTAGAATTTCCAATGCGTAGGCATAAGGGAAAACTAGGTGATATAGCTGACACTACGCCTTTGGTTCTGGAGGCTTTAGAAAATGTAGGTTTGGCACATGCCATAGATTTAATGCCGGTGGAACTTTCTGGTGGGATGAAAAGACGTGTTGCGCTGGCGAGAACTCTTATTCTAAAACCAAAAGTAATTTTGTATGATGAACCTACCAGTGGTTTAGACCCAATTACATCAAAAGAGATTATTGAGTTGATGCGCAGTATCCAAAAGAAATACGGTACGTCATCATTAATAATAACACACGATGTAGATTGCGCACGAGTAATTTCAGAGCGAATGATTTTATTGGTAGACGGATTAAATTATGCAGAAGGCACTTATGCTGAATTATCAGCACATAAAGACCCGAAGGTAGAAGCTTTCTTTAAAAAATAATAGTATGGCAAAAACAAAATTAGAAAATCTGAAATTAGGCATTTTTGTGGTTCTTGGCACTTTACTATTGGTTCTCGCCGCTTATTTGATTGGGAACCGACAGAATATGTTTGGAAAAACTTTTTCGGTAAGTACGGTATTTAAAAATGCTAACGGACTCCAAAATGGAAATAATGTGCGTTTCTCTGGCATTAACGTAGGCACAGTAAAGAAAATAGAAATGATTAATGACACCACCATAAAAGTGCATATGATTATTGATAATAAAATGCTAAAACATATTAAAAAGAGTGCTATTGCTTCTATTGGTTCTGACGGATTAGTGGGCAGCATGCTTATAAATATAATCCCTGGTGTAGAAGAAGAGCGCTTGATACAACCAGATGATGAACTCAACGCTTACAGTAAGGTGGCCACTCAAGATATGATGAACACCTTGAACACAACCAATGAAAATGCAGCTTTATTAACTGCTGATTTGTTGAAAGTAACAAAATCATTAACACAAGGAAAAGGTACTTTCGGTAGCTTACTTAATGATACAGTGATGGCAAATAACCTGCATCAAACAATTATCAATTTAAAAAATACAAGTATCCAAGCGAACGCTAGCATTGCTGAATTCAATGCGATTATTAAAAATATAGATTTTGATGAAAGTACTGCCGGTGTGTTACTTTCAGATACTATTACTGCTGGAAACATGCGAAATAGCATCAAAAATTTAGAATTATCTAGTGTAGAAATACATAAGATTTCACAAGATTTGAATTCTTTAATTAGCGGTATGAAAGAAGGTAATGGATTGATAAACTACGTTTCTAAAGATTCTACATTCGTACAACAATTAGAAAAAACAATGCTTAATGTGGAACAAGGAACAGCACGTTTTAATGAAAACATGGAAGCTTTAAAACACAATTTTCTAACGAGAGGTTATTTTAGAAAACAAGAACGAAAAGCAAAAAAAGAAGAAAAAAACTAAAAATAAATTTACTTTTCAAGCTTCAAAATGGGGTTTAACTTAGCTGTAACTTTATCGATATATAAGGGCACATCTGCTAATTTGGATTCTCCTGTGATGGCATCTACCCCATCCATTTTATAATTACCATCTCCTGACGTTGTAAAAACTACAATTTTAGAAGCATCTTTTTTTGTACGTTTAATAAATTTTTCAACAGATACTGGAGGATTCCAAGTTTCCCAAGTATGTAAAATTAATAGGGCATTATAATCCTTCACCTTAATGGTATCCAAAGAACTTACATCGATGACATGAATAAAAAGTGAATCGGTTTTGTAATTGTCCACTATTCCCGAAGTTACTTTATTCTTAAAATGACTTCCTTGACTTGCTATTAGTAATGTTTTTTTTAGCTGAGGAGAGTTCACTTGATAGGGTTCAACAACATCCATTGAATATTTGTTTTGATACCAAAAGAGAAAAATCAAAAATAAAATCATTAAGCTTAAAAATAGCCACAGAATTTTTTTTAATACTTTCATACCATTTTTGTTTTACGTGTTTCTAAATGATGTTTTAGAAGCTCATTTAAATCGTCGAAATAATCTTCAAGAATGGTGATGTCCAAATTGGGATGAACAAACGATGGAATAGTTATTGGGTTTTCATCTAAGAATTGATAAAGCTCAGGATATTTAGTTTCTATAACGCTTGTGACACGCGTAATATCCTCTAATATTTGATGAAATTTTTTCATAATTAAAGTTTTAAGAATATAGTATGTGTGTTAATTCTTCATCATTTATTATGTATTTGGATGTGGCAAATACCTCCTTCCTGTTTTTACGAAATTGTTTAACAAATTCAACTAATTCAGTAGCTAAGTGCTCATGATCTGTTTTAATTGTTTCAGCGTCCATCTTGAAAGAGCCCTCAACCAAATAACCCAATTGAAGGTTGTATGTACTTATTTTAGTGATTAAATTTTTAGTTATTGCTTTTAAATGAAGGAGCTTATTTTTTAATTCTTCTACCATTTTTACATTTTCTGATTTACTAATCCATATAGCATACGTACTCATAAGGTGTAATAAAAAACGAAGATCCTCCCGATAAAATTCCACATCAGATTTCCAATGATTCGTTAGTACAAACCATGGGTACCAAAGCTCATTTTTATCAAGATTTTTTTTAGCTGTATTTTTTTCAGTACTCATAATTTATAGTTGTACTATAAATGTACATCAGCATATTGCTTTACAAAATGATTCAAGTCATGGGCATAAAACCTGCCATGATTATTATTATTTTAAATGGTTTGCTATATTACTAGATGTACTATAATTATTATAAATACCCAATCCGGAAGACTCTATTAGGTACTACAGGTTTCCCAAAAGAAGCTATATCGGGACTGTAATTCAAACATGCTTTAGCCTTAAGCTTTAAGGGGAAATTATATATGTGGTATCGCATATATCTCACAAGGCAATTCAGGTATAATTCCAATTACCAATTTATATGATGCCAGGCATCATGGCATCGTGACCTACTCGGGTACGGTTAATAAGATTGAGGCTATGCTAAAAAATAACATTGTTTTTTATAGGTCCATAAGATTTGTGCTTTAGATTAGTGCAAATCAGTTTAATTATTTAGAGAATTCACGGCATTAAGTGCCATAAATGCAAAACACCTACTTTGTATTTTAAAAAGTAGTAAAAAATCTACTTCTCAAAAAAGAAAAGGTACCGCCAAAAGTTAATAACTACTTTTTAGGTAAAATAAATACGGATTGTACTCCTATAGTATACCACATAAATAGTAATGAAATAAAAAGCAAACAAAGAGCTTAAGAAAATATATAGACTGATGTATGTCATTGGTTTTAGCAATAAGCAGCATTACTTTTGAAACATCATTAAATTTAGAGAAGATGCTTATTAAAACGTTTAGTACCATTAGTATCCACGATATTAGTCAGGTTGGTGGAAAAAATGCATCACTAGGAGAAATGTACAACCAATTGACGACTAAAGGTGTTCGTATTCCTAATGGTTTTGCAACTACTTCATTTGCTTTTTGGAGTTTTCTCAAAGAAAATAAGATACAAGAAGCATTAGAAAACATCATTAATGGCTTAGATAAAAAACAGTATCAAAATTTAACATTGATCGGAGAACGTGCGAGACACTTAATTCTTAAAAGCGAATTCTCAACAGAATTTAATAAGGCTATTACCGATGCCTATAAAAACTTGTGTGGAGACACGAACGTAGCTGTTGCCGTAAGGAGTAGTGCCACTGCAGAAGATCTTCCTGATGCAAGTTTTGCAGGTCAACATGATACCTATTTGAACATAGAAGGAAAAGAGGCTGTCTTAGGGGCTGTAAAAAAATGCTTTGCCTCACTCTATACCAATCGTGCTATTAAATACCGAGAAGATAAGGGTTTTAAACATGAAGATATTGCCTTATCAGTTGGTGTGCAATTAATGGTACGTTCAGATAAAGGGTGTTCTGGTGTTGGTTTTACTATAGAACCAGAATCGGGTTTTGAAAATGTTATTTTACTATCTGGGGTGTGGGGTTTAGGAGAAAATATAGTGCAAGGAACTGTAAATCCTGATGAATTTTATATTTTTAAGCCAAGCCTAAAAACCAACCACTACCCTATTCTACAAAAAAAGTTAGCTGATAAAAAATTAACCATGATTTACGGTGGCAAAGAAGATAAAATGACCACAATAAATATTGACACTCCCATTGAAAAACAAAATCAGTTTGTATTGAATGATGAAGAAGTTAAAGTTTTATCAACATGGGCATTACTTATTGAAGAACATTACGACAAACCCATGGATATTGAGTGGGCAAAAGATGGAATTTCTAATGAACTCTTTATTACTCAAGCTCGCCCAGAAACGGTGCACCACAGTAAAAATAAAAATATACATATTGAGTATAAAGTAGTAGAAAAAGGAAAGAGCTTGTCACAAGGCAATGCCATAGGTTCTAAAATAAAGGTTGGTCAAGTTGTTTTATTGAGCAGTCCAAAAGAAGCTAAAGATTTAACTACAGACACGGTAATTGTCACTGATACTATTACTCCCGATTGGGATCCATTACTAAAACAAGTTGGAGGTATTATCACGAATAAGGGCGGTAGAACCAGTCATGCTGCAATTGTAGCTCGCGAATTAGGAGTTCCTGCCATTGTAGGCTGCGGTAATGCTACGGCGGTACTAAAAAACGGCCAAACAATTACCATGTCATGCGCAGAAGGAAAAACTGGGTATATTTATGAGGGTAAACTAGCGTACCAAGAAAAACAAATTAATTTTTCAGGGATTCGAATGCCACGTACTGAAGTTAAATTGATTCTTGCTGATCCTGAAAATGCATTTCAACTTTCGTTTTATCCGAATAATGGTGTTGGATTATTACGTATGGAGTTTATTATTACACATCTAGTACAAATTCACCCTATGGCACTAGTTAATTTTGAAGGCATCAAAGATGATGCTGTCAAAAACAGAATAGAAAAAATCACTAAAAATTATAGCAACAAAAAAACATACTTCATTGATAAATTATCCGAAGGAATTGCAACAATAGCCGCTGCCTTTTATCCAAAAGAAGTTATTGTAAGACTTAGCGATTTTAAAACAAATGAATATGCAAACCTAATTGGAGGCCTAAATTTTGAACCTCATGAAGAAAACCCTATGCTTGGTTTTAGAGGTGCTTCCAGATACTATAATGACTTGTATAAAGCAGGCTTTGCCTTAGAATGTGCTGCCATAAAAAAGGTGCGCGAAACCATGGGACTCTCAAATCTTAAAGTAATGGTGCCTTTTTGTAGAACACTATCAGAAGGTGAAAAAGTACTTTCTGTCATGGAAGAAAATGGACTAAAACGAGGTGAAAATGGTCTTGAAATCTATACCATGATTGAAATTCCAAGTAATGTTATATTAGCCAAAGAATTTGCTAAACTATTTGATGGCTTTTCTATTGGCTCTAATGACCTTACCCAATTAACATTAGGAATTGACAGAGATTCTGAGCTTATGGGTGAATTATTCGATGAGAATGATGAAGCGGCTAAAAAAATGATTTCATTAGCTATAAAATCTGCACATGAAACTAAAACAAATATAGGTTTATGCGGTCAGGCGCCAAGCGATTTTCCTGAGTTTGCAAAATTTTTAGTTCAGGAAGGTATTAATAGCATTTCTTTTAATCCAGATGCATTATTACAGGGGATTGAAAATGTAACAAATGCAGAAGATAGCTTGGTAGCATTTGGCTCAGCATCGAGTAGTAATTAGTAGCATTTTAGATGTACTAATAAAAACCATTAAGCCTCAAAATATTTTTAATCTTAAATAAATAAAAATGAATACAAAAACAATATCAAATTCAAACTTACACTTTGAACATGAGCTTTGGAAACTAGAACTTTTATTTTGGAAAGATGAGCTAAAGTTTTTCAATAATCGATTAAGTGAACTTGTCACTAGATACACCAAAAAAGAAATGCTGATACAGTTAGAACATTTTCAAAATGAGTTTATACTTCACGGTGGTGTTATAGAAGATATGTTAGAAACGATAGCTGTGCATGAAATAAGAATAACTGGACAATTAAAGTCAGGTGCAGATGCTTTAGATATAACACTAGTTAAAAAACACTTAGATTTTAGAGACAAAATAGAAGTACAAAGAGCTATTTATGCCGATCTCAAAAAAGATTTTTTTAAATTTTTGACCAAGTATATGTAGTAGGTTTAAAAAAGATAACCGTACTATTAAATTAGAATAGACTAAATTACTTTTAATTAAATTAACTTGAAATATCCCTACTGCCGAGATAATTTCATTTGCATTCATTAGTACAAGGCCGCAGGCAAGTTTAGAAAGTTTACAATCTTGTATTATTTCTTGGTTCATGGCGCTAAATATTGGTAGAAAATGTTGTTCTTTAGCTTCCCCAGAAGATTCAGCTGCCATAATGGCTTTTGATTCGGCATTAGTAATTTGCCGAGACAGTTAGCCCTTTTCTAAAAAATCACTTGCCAAATAAGGCATACGCAAGAAATAATAATAATCCAAAAAATTAGCTATACTATCTGATTTTCTATCAACGATTTTAAAAATAGTAAGTTTCATATTTACGTATAAAAAAACCAAATAATTATCTTAAATAGCTATTTTGTGGTAAAGACTTTTTAGACATGTACTGCTAGACTTAAAGTTTCTTAACATAAGCAAAAACCATTTTTTTAAAAGTTTTAAAGTCCTGATTAAAAACCTCCATTTTTTCCTTTAGCTCTTTATGCTGTCCTCTATAATTTTCATCTGATAAGCCCTTTTCACCTTTCACTAACCTTGAGAGAAATTTTTCGTGTTCTATAATATCTTTAGACATAAAATTAAAAAGGTGATGATGTACCCTTTCTAGATTTTTTAGAAGACTTGTATATTCTGATTCCTGGCGTTCTTTTTTGGTTAAAATAGTATTGAAGAATTTAGTTTCATCTTGCCAAAAGGCTATATTCTCCTGCCACTCTTTACTTTCTTGATGCAAAACATCTAGCCCTGCACCTAAAAGAAATTCTTTTTTTGGATCTGTAATTTTTGTTTTCATTTGATTTTTAGATTTTATTTTGTGCTCAAAGCTGAAAATTAAAACTCAGTTTTGAAATGATTCAAATCATTTCAAAACATTTACTATAGCCTTAATTTAGAGCAATAAATTAAATTATCGTATAATCTTAAAAATTAAAAATCATGACAGACAACAGTGGAAATGTTTTATTGGCATTATTAACCGGAGCTGCACTTGGTGCGGGGATAGGAATATTATATGCCCCAGATAAGGGCAGTGAAACGCGGCATAAAATTAAACGTAAAGTAGAAGATGCAAGCCACGACCTTAGCGAACGTATAAGCCATGCTAAAGACGAACTTACAAAAACAGCCAACGAGAAAAAAGACATCTTTGACCGAAAATTAGATGAAGCCATTTCTACGATGAGCTATAAGGCCGATGATATTATTGAAACTTTAGAACGTAAACTAGAGGATTTAAAAAAGAAAAACGCACAATTTCAAAAGTAGAATTTTTATGGCTTTAGAAAACACAAAAAAAGATCTTATAGAGGCTGAGGCCGCTATAAGATCTTATTTAGCACAAAGTGAAGAATATATTAAGCTTAGGGTGTTTAAGATTTTGACACGGTTTTTTACAGCGGGTTTACAATCTATTTTAATGGGTTTAGCACTAGTAATTTCTTTGCTTTTTTTATCGTTTGGGATCTCGTTGGCTCTAGGTGAAGCACTAGATAGCTATTCACTAGGGTTTATAGTCGTTGGTGGTTTTTACGGTATGGTGACCATACTTATTTATATCGTTAAAAAACGCATAAATAAGCCTGTGATTAAAAAATTATCTGCCCTTTATTTCGATGAATTATGAATAAACACTACCATTCTTTTGAAGAAATTGATGAAAGACTTCATATTTTAAAAATCCATAGAGAAATTGAAATGGAAAGCTTAAGGTTGATCTACAACCAAACAAAATTAAAACTACAGCCTTCACACGTAGTTCAAAATTTAAGTGGCAATATTCAACAAATGGTGTTAACGCTTGTTTTAAAAAAAATGAAAATGCTATTTCAAAGAATAAAAAGGGAAAATTAATTTCTTTTTTTACTTTTTATCCGCGCTCAGCGATTTTATGCAATTTATCAATGGTTAAAATAATAATTCGGCGACTGCGATCTGTCGTTATGATACCTTCATCTTTAAAATCAGATAGCGTTCTAATGGCGGTTTCCGTAGCTGTCCCAATCATACCAGCAAAATCTTCCCTCGGTATTGCCATTCCAGTGTCTGGTACGTTTGTTATAAGACCCTTATTGTGTAATTCAATAAGAGCCTTTGCTGCTCTCTTGCGCACTGAGGCAAAAGCCATATCTAACAATTGTGTTTGTACTTCTATTAAATTATTGGATATTAAATTGATGAATTTTTGAGAAACTATATTATTTTCAAAAAGTAATTTAATAAAATCGCCTTTTGGAATTGCCGCCACCTGTGCATCTTCTAAAACAGTAGCATTTTCTACATAACATCCTAAAGTATTCAATAATGAAAGTTGTCCAATAAAATCTCCTGAACTATAAATTCCAGTGACTAATTCTTTTCCTTCTGAAGTGTTTTTATATGTTTTTACAGCCCCTTTCTCTATAAAATACAAAGAATGCGCATTATCGCCTTCCCAGAAAATAATATCTTTTTTTTCATAATGTTTTAGCGTATGCCCTAGAGTTAAGCTTTCCATATTTATGTAGGCCGATGCTTCATCTAAAAATGAATTAAGTCCTTCTAAATTTTTGGAAATTTTTTTTTTTAAAAATTCATTCTTAGTTAAACGACTCGAAATGGCTTCTAATAATTCATGTTCTTCGAAAGGTTTGGTTAAGTAATCATCTGCACCTAAGTTCATACCCATTCGAACATCAGCTCTATTTGTTTTTGCTGTAAGAAAAATGAAAGGTATGCTGGCCGTACTAGTGTTTTTGGCTAAAGCTTTTAATACCTCGTAGCCATCAAGCTCTGGCATCATAATATCGCACACTACGATATCTGGTTTAAATTGTATTGATTTTGCTATTCCTATTTTACCATTTTCAGCAGTCATTACCTCGTAGTTTGCGAATTCTAAAATGTCTGCGGTATTTTCACGTACATCAACATTATCTTCAATTAATAGTATTTTTTTCATAACGATACATTTAAGATTTAACCATTTTTAAAGGTAATTTTACTTTAAAAGAAGTGCCTTTTCCCAATTCACTGGTAAAACTTACCATTCCATCCATTAATTCAACATAATGTTTTACAATATGCAGGCCTAGTCCAGTACCTTGGATATTTGTGGCGTTTGTTGCTCGAAAAAAACGCTCAAAAAGCTTCTCCTGTTCTTCTATAGGAATACCAATTCCTTTATCACTAATGGTCAACGTTACATGTGTTGTAGTTGCTGAAATTTCTAAAAGTATTTTTTGATTTTCTTTGGAATACTTGGTGGCATTGGAGAGTAAATTTATAAGTACATGACTTATTAATTTAGGGTCGAGATCTACATATACCTTGGGTTCTTCCGTTAGCAATACTATTTTTTGCCCATCTTTCTTGGTTGTTTTCATTTCTTCCATAACTAATTTCGAAAACTCAATTAATTCAAAATGCTGAGAAACAGGAATAATTTTACCTTCTTCTAGTCTACTTAATGATAGAAAATCGTTTAAAATTATCACTAAATTTTTTACATTATTGCGAATCCGAAATACATGTTTTAACCTGCGCTCCTCATTCCCTGCTTCATTTTGTTTACCAATTAAAATTGCTGAAGACAAAATAGCGCTCAACGGTGTTCTGAACTCATGAGAAGCCATAGAAATAAAACGTGATTTTAATTCGTTTAATTCTTGTTCAATTTTTAAAGATGCCTCTAAATTTTGTTGTATTTTTTTTTGTTCCGTGACATTATTATACACAAATAAAGCCCATACTATTTTTCTATGATCACCAAAAAGTGGTGTTGAGTTCACGGTATAGCTCTGCCCTTGAAAATCTACTTCGGAAGAAATTGCTGCACCATCTAATGTTTTTTTGATATCTTCTTTTAATTTCAATTTTTGTTTATCCGAAAAAAAAGATATTTGATCTAGCTTCTCTCCTTCGATATCGGACTTTTTTAAGGCAATCCGATCTAATTCTTCCCCTTCTACATAAACCAATTCAAACTTTGTATTAAATACAATAATAACACCATTAGGAAAGTTTTGAGCTATCGCTGTAAACATAGCTTGACTTGTTCTTATTTTTTCTTCTGCAACTTTTGTAGAGACCATCTGATCTTTCAAATCTTGATTGGTTGCTACTAACTTTTCTACTGTTGCTTTCAGTTCTGTGGTGCGCCCTTCTATTGTTTCCTCTAATTTTTCAGTGTAACGCTCTAATTTTTTTCTGTTTTCAATAATTTCGGTTACATCATTTTGAACTCCAATAAAATGTGTCAGTTTTTTTTCCTCATTAAATAAAGGAGTAATACTCACTTCATTCCAAAAAAGCGTTCCATTTTTTCTATAATTTCGAAGTACAACCCTACATGATTCTTGATTTTTAATGGCTTTAACCATAGTCCTAATCGCTACTTGATCTCGATCATCATTCTGTAAAAAGGCACAGTTAATTCCTATGACTTCTTCATAAGAATACCCCGTTAATTCAGTGAAAGATTTATTACAATATATGATAGGTAATATAGGGTCTTGCGCATCAACAATAACAATACCGTTTCCGGCCACTTCTAGTGCTCTATTTCTGGTATCTAATACATTTTGAATTGCTTTTGATTTGGTAATATCTCTTAAAACCACCAAAACCTTATCCTTTTCAAAAGGTACAATACGAGCTTCAAAGTCAACTTTTCTATTTAAAATAGGAATGGCAACTTCAATAATTTCCATTTTTTTTATACGTATAACCTGCTGAAGTGTTTTTAGAATATGTTTACATTCAAGGTCACCAGAAATAAAATCACTTATTTTTTTACCTTTTATTTGCCGGATAGGGTAAGGAAATTGAAAATTATTGGAAGATTGTATCTCTAAAAACGTACCTTCTCTATCTTGTATAACTATTATATCTGGTAGTGCTTGGAGAATAGCTCTGTTTTTTTCTTCACTAACTTCTAATTCATGCGCCAATAAAAGATTTTCAGTACCATCAGTTACAAATACAATTACCAGCTCTTTACCATTTACGATTGTTGGGTGTAAATTAATCAGTAGCGACAAGTGAGAACCGCCTTTTTTAAGTCCTAACAATTTAAACTTCCCAAAAGATTTTCTTTTAAGGGCATCAGCATACTTTTTTTGTAGCTCAGACTGGGCGCCACCTAAAGCTATAGGAATTAGCATTTCTAATTTTAGAGTAACTAAATCCTCAGAAGGATATTCAAAAAGTGTTGCTATTGCCTGGTTTGCATGTAGAATGGAGCCAAAATCATCTACCACAAGAATTCCTTGTGAAGATGATTCAAAAATACTTCGATATAATTCTTGATTTATTAATTGAGCTGCCATGTGATACTACGGTGTATGTACCAAATATAAGTTAGTTAAATAGGTATAAATATGATATTCATCATCCCTATGGCTAACTATTAAAGTTTTTATAGGATAAATAAACTCTTTTAAATTACTTTATATGATACTTATCATAGTACATACTTTTAATAAAAATTATTTTCGCAACAGCATAAAAAACCTATTCAAAAATGACTGTTGGTTTAGTACTTTCTGGCGGTGGTACCCGTGGAATTGCACATATAGGTGTACTAAAAGCCTTAGAAGAATATAATATCTGCCCAAGCTATATTGCAGGTACTAGTGCAGGTGCTATCGTGGGTGCTCTTTATGCAGGAGGTTGTACATGGCAAGAAATATTAGACTTTTTTAAAAGTACGCAGATTTTTAGTGTCACAAAGTACGCAAAGAATAAACCAGGATTTATTGATACGGAAAAATTCTATGATCAATTCAACACCTATCTACCCCATGATAATTTTAATTCTTTACAAAAAAAGCTTTATATAACTGCTACTAATTTACTTGATGGCACTTTAAAAGTATTTAGCACTGGTGAACTTATTAAACCTATTTTGGCTTCTTCGGCAGTACCTGGAATATTTGCACCTATTAAAATTGAAAATGGCTACTATACCGACGGTGGCACACTAAATAATTTTCCTGTAGATCTTATAAAAATGTATTGTGATCAGGTCATTGGGGTTTATGTAAATCCTTTTGAAAATGTAAAAATTGGAGATTTAAAGCATGCCCATAATGTTATGGAGCGTGTATTCCATATCATGATATCTCACGAAACATTTAAAAAATTTCAAGATTGTGATGTACTTATACGTCCTGACGAAATGATGAACTTTGGAATGTTTTCTCTAAAAAATATAGATACCATTTTTAATCTTGGCTATAGGTCAGCAAAAAAAGCATTAGCCAATAATACTCACCTTGTAAAAACACCATTATTAGAAGCTGAGTTCGAGGCAATGAATGGTTTTGCCACTTAGATTCAACTATATACTAGTTTTTGATTTTCCTATACATAGGCTTATATATTTAATAATTTGTGCAGCAAAAATTGCCCCTAAGGCAAATAATAATGTTAAAACTATCTCACTAAATTTTAATGGTTCTAAACCCAGTGCTTTGGCAATAGGTATAATAAAATAAGCAGAAAAAGTAAAAACAAGTGATACGATTAATGCTCCCCAAATCCATAAATTAGTAGTCACTTCATTTTTAGAAAATAACAGTTTTTGTTTAGGAATATTAAAAACATTCAGTAATTGTGCAAAAACCAAAGTAAAGAATGCCATATTGTTTATTTTTTTCGATGGTAAGCCTAATACCATATCACTATAAATTACCATCCCTAAAACTGCACTTGTAATACAAATTCCGTATAAAACTGTAAAAAACCAATCATCTTTAGTCATTATTGCCTCTTTTGGGTTTCTGGCCGGCTCTTTCATAATATTTTTTGATCCTTTGCCTAAACCCAATGCTAATGCCGGAAATGTATCAGTTACTAAATTGAGAAATAAAATTTGAAGGGGTAATAATGGAGAAGGTAAATTGAGTAGGGCAGCCATTCCAACAGAAAGTATTTCTGCAAAATTACAGGATATTAGAAATACCACAAATTGACGGATGTTCTGAAAAACCACTCGACCCTGATGTATAGCTAATTCTATAGCGGTAAAAGTATCGTTCTTTAGAATAACATCAGCTGCTTCTCTTGCCGCTCCAGTTCCGCGAATTCCCATGGCTATTCCTATATCAGCTTTTCTAAGTGCTGGTACATCATTAATGCCATCACCAATCATACCTACTATGTAATTATTCTTTTGATAAAAACTAACGAGTGCCAATTTTTGTTCTGGTGTAACACGAGCAAAGACCGATGCTTTTAATAGTTTGTCATTATCGTTTAGGCCAAAATTTTCAATTCCATGAAGCGCTTTTCCATGAATAACAGCATCATTTAGGGATGTTGGCTGTAATAATCCTATTTCTTCTGCAATTTTTTTTGAAGTTGCAGGATGATCTCCAGTCATCATTACCACCTTAATACCTGCATTTTTATAAACATTAATTGTCGCCTTAACATCTTTTCGAGCAGGATCAATAAATCCTATTATTCCTAAAAAAGTGAGACCATAAAGTATATTATCTATAGTAGGTGCATCCACTACTTCTTTATATGCAAACGCCAACGTTCGCATACCTTGAGAAGCTAGTTCCTCAACTTTATTTTCCCAAATTTGGGTGTCATCAAATACCTTTATTTTGCCTTCTTCTAAAATTGTATCACAATGATTAATTAAACTTTCGAAAGCTCCTTTAGAAAAAACAGCAAAACTTTTATCTTTATAATGAGCAGTAGCCATTAATTTGCGATTAGCATCGAAGGGTAATTCTAACATTTCAGGATATAATTTTCTAAACGACTCTATTTGATATCCTATTTGTTTAGCATATTTGAGTAATGCAACCTCTATAGCATCTCCATGAATTTCTTGAAAATCATATTTTACATTGTTACATAAAACACCTGCCAAAAGCAGCATTTCAAAAGTTTTTGTATATTTCGACTTTTCAAATTGTAAATCATTTTGAAAAGTTTTATTTAAATCAAAGTTATCCGCAGAAATAACCGAATGAACTTCCATAAGGTCTTCGGTAAGTGTACCTGTTTTATCTGTACATATTATGTTAGTAGCTCCAAGAGTCTCTACAGCTTCCAATTTTTTAATAATGACTTGTCTTTTTGACAGTCGTAACATTCCTTGAGATAAGGCAATGGTCGAAACAATTAGGAGCCCTTCTGGAATTGCTGCAACCGCCAAAGCAACGCCAGTTTCAATCATAAATAATAAATTTTTACCTTGTAAATAACCTGTTATTACAATTAACAATACCATAACCAAAGTAAACCAAACAAGCCGTTTGCTTAAATTATTGAGTTTTTTCTCAAGTGGTGTGATTTGTTGAAGAGCATCTATACCCATTTGCTGTATATTCCCTAATTGAGAATATTTACCTGTAGCGGTAACAATAGCCTTGGCAAATCCAGTAATAATCATAGTACCCTTAAACACCATATTTGATTGATGAGTTATTGGAGTATTATCAGGTAAGACGCCTGTTTTTTTGAATATAGGTAAGCTCTCACCTGTTAAAGCAGATTCTTTAACAGAAAGATTGTCTACTTCAAACAAACGAGCATCCGCAGAGATAATATCACCACTTTCCAAAAGCATTAAATCTCCCACAACCAATTCAGAAGCTTTTACAATAATTATTTTTCCAGAACGTTTTACCTTTGCCGTCGCTTGCCCCATTTTTCTTAAAGTCTCCAAAGACCTGATTGCTTGAAACTCCATAAAAAAACCAATGGCTATTGAAATTAATACTGCAACTAGAATAGCAATACCCTCTAACCAATTAAGAAAAATAAAAGACAAAAAGGCTGCTATAATTAATATCCAAATAATAGGATCTATGAATTGGTCTAAAAGAATCTTTGCTCTTTTTTTAGGACGATGTTCTGGCACTTGGTTTTCACCATAAACATGCAAATACTTTTCTGCATTTTCAATAGTCAATCCGTTTTCAAGTGAACTCTTTAATTGCTCAACAACAGCAAAAATTTGAATAGAAAATGCATTTTTAATCATTTTAAAAAAATCTAATATTTATATATTGAACAACACAAAAAATAGTGATACAAAAAAAGAACCCTCAAACAAAACCATTTTACATTTTAGTAATTTGATTGTTAAAAGAGGGTTATTCCGAAATTTAAAATCGAAATTTTAAATTTCTAAGCAATCTGAACCTTTTTAGGCGGTATTTTTTTTACTTCTTCTTTCTTTGTTAAATTAAAACTCAAAATTCCATCTTTATAAGCGGCTTTAATAGCTTCTTGCTTAACAGTTTCTGGCAATTGTAAAGAGCGTTCAAAAGATTGGTAACTAAACTCGCGTCTAGTAAAGTTCTTATCTGATTCTTCATCCGATGCTGATTTTTCTGCTTTAATGTTCAAGCAACCATCATCGATGGTAACTTCAAAATCTTTTTTCGCGAATCCAGGAGCTGCTAATTCTATTTCAAAACGATCGTCTGTTTCTTTAATATTTAAGGCTGGTTCTCCTCGTTTTCCATTCCAAAAACGTTCGGGTAACATATCTCTTACCCATCCACGATTATCGAAAAAATCATCCATATCAAAAAAATCTTGAGTTACTAAATTACCAAATGGTTTTCTTTTAAATTTTACTAGTGACATAATGTTCTATTTTAAGGATTAAACTTATTTATTTACGTATCAAAAGTACTCTCTAGCAGGCTGTTACAAAATGATTTAGATCAGTGATAATATTCTTATTTACGTATAATCTACATAGTCTTAAAATAAATAATTTTTAAGAAGTTCTTTATGGCTTCTTCTTTTTTGTAGTAAACCAATATCCTATTCCAACAGAAAAGTAAAATACACTTTCCAAGTCTTCCGCTATTATAGCATCTGTAGTTGTTATCGTTGCCGGAGTTTGTGGTAATGCCAATACAGGAGTGAAAGAAAATATATAAGATTTGTAGTAGTATTGTATTGGCAAACTTAGTTCTAGGTTCAAAATTTTAAATTTTGATGCTTCCTTAACTTCAATATTTGTTGCTACTGTGGTAGGTTCAGAAGCTCCAGAAGCCTGCCCTTTACCCTTTCTATTTCCAAGTCTACTGGTACTGTAGTATTCTTGATAAAAATTTTGAGACCCAGCATAAAGGATCGCAGAAGGATTAATTAAAAAAGAATTATCCTTGGAATAAAAGGTGCGATCAAGCATAAATCCTCCAAAAATATCAGCGGAGCTACCATTATTAAAATAGGTACTTACAAAAAGCGATGCCTGAATTACTTTGAGATCATAGCTTAAAAACCCAGAAATATCTCCGATAATCTCCGACTTTACATTGTAACTATCTTCATTAAAAAAGTAAGTGGTTCCTGAAATACCGCCTCGCCAATTTTTATCTTCAAAATTATAGCCTAAACTTCCTAAAAATAAATCTATTCGATTTTCGGAAGCATTAGTCAAATAAGATGCCGAAACGTCCACATAAAAACCCGATTTATCATAGTACCCAATAGAAGGGAAAATATAAGGTGCTGCAATAGAATCAAGCCTTCCCATAAATACTGCATCATTAATAAAACTAATATCTGTTAGAAGATAAGATTCATTTTTTGAGGTGATTTCTTCTGTTGAATTTTTATTGTTCTGTGCTATTAGATGAATCTGTGTTATTAAAAAAAACAACAAAACAATTCTAAATTTTAGTTTCATAATTTAACGTATTAATAGCTTTAAGAAAGAAGCAGATTCTGTCCAATTATTCAAACTACACAACCTGCTTCCTGTACTTTTATTCTGTACCTTTTTTCTTTTTTTGCACCATTGGCTTTGTTTTTACTTTATTCTTCATTATGTTTTTTTTAGCCATTATTTTTCTATGCTGGTAGGTATTTTTAAACATGGCACCATCCATATTAATACATTCCCCTTCTTGAAGTTTCAATTGTTTTCTTTGCTCATCTTGGTAACTTCCATCCGGATTTACTACAATGCCATCACCAAGGTTAAGTTGCTGTTGAAGTCTATTTTGTTCCTGATTTCTAATTTGAAAGGCTTCTCCATCTATTACCATTATTTGAAATCTGTTTTGATTACGCTCCTGAATTTGTGCCTCGCTTAAACCTTTATTTTCTTGTTGAACCTTGAACCGGTATTGATATTCATTTCTATACTTTATACCATCATTGTCTAAACACTCCCCATCTTTCAATTGCAATCTGTCTCGATCTCTGGTCATATAAGAACCATCTGCATATACCATTGTCCCATCTTTTAAGGTAATTGGGTCTTGCAAACGAATTTGGTCACGATCACGTATTTGAAGTACATCACCATCAACCAACATTAGGCGGTCTTGGTCTCTATCGCGAACTTGATCTTTATCTTGAGAAAACAAAGCACTAGTTCCTATGGCTATAAATGCTGTTAAAAAAAGTAATTTTTTCATTTTTTTATATTTTGAATTAATAATAGGGTAAATGTATTGAGGTACAGTGTTATACAAAATGACTTGAATCAGTACAATCCCATAAATAATCAAGATTTGAATATTTTTTGAGTTATTTACTTGATGTAGCTGAAGTCTAAAAAATTGGAAAAAAAAAGGGAGCAACTTTTTAAAAGCTACTCCCGTTAAAATTAATAAACGTTCTTTAACCTACTTTAAAGAGATAATAAAATCAACCATCAGTATTTTTATACCTTAGCCTTTTTAATTCATAAACAATAATGGAGTATTATATAAGGTTTAGTATACATTGTCACACAACAGTATAGAATTCAATAAAATAAACTATACATCGGCCAGTAAGCTAATTATCTTATCAAAGATAAATTAGGACTAAACGTTTATGCTATTTTGTGCCTTTAAAATCATAAACTCACTTACATTGTACATATCTATTGCACCTATAAGTTTTCCGTTTTTAGTAACGGGGTAAAATTTATTTTTTTCTTTGCCAAAAAGCTGTAAAATCGTACTTATTTCAACCGACGATTCAATGGCTTCAACATCTTTCTTCATGATGTTTTTTAAGTGCATATTTGGCGTTTTTACATTTTTGATAATATCTTTTTGGCTAACAATACCTACTACATTACCATTTTCTGCAACTACAAAATCTCTCTCAGTACCTGCAAGAATAAGGTCAATAACTTCTTGAACGCTATTTTCTGGGTTTAAAATAGTGATTGCAGTTAAGGTAGCTTCTTTTACAGTATGCCCTTTTAATAACGATTCTTGTTGTACCATTTGGTTCTCCCCATAGGCAGCAAAAAAAATGAAGAAGGCGATTAATATTAAAAAAGGATTTAAAAAAAAGCCCAGTATAAAAAATACAAAGGCCATGGCTTGACCAATACCTGAGGCTATTTGCGTTGCCTCTACTCTTCCTAATTTATAAGTTAACAAAGCTCTAAGCACTCGACCACCATCCATAGGAAATGCAGGGACAAGATTAAATAATACGAGCAGTATATTTACAATGAAAAGATAGAATAAAAAATTTTGAAATGAAGTGGAATAGAGAATTTCATCAACAAATACTGCTTCAAAATTAAAGTAACTTTTTATTGGAATTAGTAAAGCTATTACTATAGCTATAATAAGGTTAACGGCCGGACCTGCTAGTGCAACCAGCAATTCTTGACCAGGTTTTTCTGGCATTTTTTCTAAAGTAGCCACCCCACCTATAGGCAATAATATTATTTTTTCTGTTTTAATATTAAAACGTCTTGCCATTAATGCATGCCCAAGTTCATGTAAAATTACACAAGCCATCAATACCAATATAAATCCTTGATTTATAAGTACTCTATTGATATCTCCACTATTTTGAAATTCTATGTACCCAGCCCAAATAAGTAATAATGCAAATGTCCAATGTACTTTAAGTTGCACACCTACAACTTTTCCTAAGTCTAAAAAACCTTTCATATTGTAAATTTTAATGAAAGATATTTTTAATTCTTAGATATAAAAATGATTTTGGTCATAGTATAAAGCTCAGTTTGGGGGTAAATTTGTTTTTTGACCTTAGATAAACAGCATCAGAATGAAAAATATAGTGACGCTCACCGTTAATCCAGCTATTGATAAAAGCACAACTGTTACTTGCATTAAACCTAATAGTAAATTAAGATGTACTACTCCTATTTTCGAGGCAGGTGGTGGCGGAATAAATATTTCTAGAGTGATTCATGAATTAAATGAAATCTCTACATGCCTTTATTTGGCTGGAGGGCCAACGGGTACACATCTTCACCAATTATTAGAGGCTGAAAATATTTCACAACAAATGATACCCATTCTTGGCTGGACAAGAGAAAATCTCGCTGTAACAGATACGACAACGCATCAACAATTTCGTTTTGGAATGCCTGGCCCTGATGTTTCTGAAGAAGAATGTACAAAAGTATTAAAACACCTAGAGCTTATTTTATCAGAAGGTGATTATCTGGTTGCTAGTGGAAGTCTTTCTCCTAAAATGTCTGTGGACTTTTTTGCAAAAGTGGCTACTATTGCTAAAAGTAAAAAAGTAAAATTTATTCTAGATTCTTCTGGAGAGCCTTTAGTTTATGGTGCCAAAGCAGGAGTGTTCTTGTTAAAGCCGAATTTGGGGGAGCTAAGCAGATTATGTGGCGTAGACGCTATACACTTTTCAGAAATAGAAACACTTGCCCAAAATTTTTTGAGAAATAACCCTTGTGAGGTTATGGTGGTATCCCTTGGACCTCAGGGCGCAGTTATGGTTACTAAAAATACGGTAGACTATATTGCAGCTCCTATTGTTTTACAACAAAGTACAATTGGCGCTGGAGATAGCATGGTTGCTGGAATGATTCTAGGCTTAGCGCAAGGAAAATCTTTAGTTGAAATGGCTAAATACGGTGTAGCCTGCGGTACAGCAGCAACGATGACTCCTGGGACTCAACTATGCAGAAAAAAAGATGTTGATGCTCTTTATAAATGGATCACTGAGAATTCTAAAGAAAATACTAAGATTAATATTAATACCTAAAAAAAATGGACTATTATTTTAAAACCCTATTAGAGAATATCAGCTTTGATGAAGCTATCGAAAAAACTAAAGATGCCCTACAAAAGGAAGGTTTTGGAGTACTTACAGAAATTGATATGAAAGCTACCTTCAAAAAAAAGCTAAGTGTTGATCTTCAAAACTATAAAATTATAGGAGCTTGTAATCCTAGCTTTGCGTATCAAGCCATCTTGAAAGAAGATAAAATTGGCACCATGCTTCCATGTAATGTGATAGTTCAAGAAAAAGAAAAGGGTGTGATTGAAGTGGCAGCAGTAAACCCAGTTGCCTCCATGCAGGCCATAAAGAATCAGGCTTTACAAGAGATTTCAGAAGAAGTACAAAATAAATTAGAAAAAGTTATTCAGAGTCTTTAAGTTTAATTTATAATAAGTTATTTAAGGATTAACAATAGGCCCCTATATTAAATGAGCATTCCACCATCTACCACATGAGTTTGACCTGTAATAAACTTACTTTCGTTTGAAGCCAGAAATAATGCCATTTCAGCAATTTCTCTTGATGCTACATAACGTCCAAACGGAACCGTTGCCTCAAAACTTTTAAGTACTTGTTCTGGATTTTCTGGAGACATATCTTTTTCTATTCGGCGCATCATCTCATTATTAACTGGTCCTGGATGTATGGTGTTTACTCGTATTTTTTTGGGAGCATATTCCAAAGCTGCTACACGCATAAGACCTACTACTGCATGCTTTGTAGCCACATAAGCACCCAAATTTGTAAAACCTTTTAATCCTGCTACAGAAGAGGTAATCATAACACTACTACCCTGCTCCATTTTCGGAATTACATGCTTACAACCCAGCCAGACTCCTTTAAGGTTTACGGCAATAACCTTATCAAATATAGCATCAGGATATTCAGCGATAGGCTTTGTAGTACCTTCTATGCCCGCATTAGCAAATAAAATATCAATTTTGCCATACACATCTAAAGTTTTTGCTATGTACTTTTCGGTATCTTTAATTTTGGATACGTCCGCAACACAAAAAGAAAGATTTTTGTGATTTAATTCATGACTCGCCTTTTCAAGATTTTCTTTATCAACATCAACGAGAACTACTTTGGCGCCTTCTTGTAAAAAAAGTTTTGCTGTAGCAAAGCCTATCCCTCCTGCTCCACCAGTTATTATAGCTGTTTTATCTTTTAATCGTTCCATTTTTTTATTCTTTTATACCCATATTTTTTATTTCCCATGCCTTATCATCTTTTGTATATATACCCATTAGGCCGTTCGCTAAGATTTTTGAGCCAATCCAAGGCATTTTATATCGTTTTTTAGTCATTTGAATAGCATCCCTTTTTTCAAAATATTCTATAATTTCTCCTTCAGTGTTAAAGAGCACATCAAAAAACTTAAATTCGTATACTTTTAATTTAAATTCATTTTCTCCTTTAAGTGTTTTAGTAAATAATACACCAGTGGCATAGCCATCTTTAAAAGGATATACATTTAAAAATTTGGGCTCAATAACTACATCACCGCTGGTATTAATATAACCAAATACAGGAACACCATCTTCTACATTTTTAGTAATTAAGCATCTTCCATTTTTAAAAATAGGGTATTTTATTCCTGAAATATCGGCTTTAGCTATGTCCGCATCTTTATTCCAATAGATATCATTTCTAAAATCGATGACTAAAATACCCTCTTCATTGATAAAGCCCCATTGATTTCCTTTTCGTATGGCAGCCAAACCTTCACTAAATGGTCCTATTTCGTCAATCCCTTTGATACTTTGAGCCGTTAGTGTAATTGGTAGTATCAATACTATTATCCATATAAAATTAAAATGTTTCATGTGTAGTAGTTTTAATTGATACAAAAGTAAACTCCTAAACTATTCTGTAAAATGACCTTAGTCATTCAGTGGCATTACTAATACTATGTTGACTTTCCAAGCTATATTTAAATTGAAATGACTTAGGTCATGGCAAAAGAAAATCTAATAATATAGTTTTACAACATAAAAAAAAATATGAAAATCAAATCACTTTTTATGGTATTTATCATCTTCACTTCGTGTTCATCTACACGTTTTGTTGATAGCTGGAAAAACAAAGAAATTGCTGAATTTAAGCCTGAAAAATTATTGGTCATCGGAATGACCGATAACCTGACGGCCAGAAAGATTTTTGAAGAAGATTTACAACTTGCACTTAGCCGACGAAATATTAATGCTAATGAAAGTGGCACTGTTCTGGAAGAAAGCTTTACAGAAACAAAAAAAAATGAAGCAGAAATAAACGCTATGGTTTCAAAATTGGCAAAAGAAGGTTTTGATGCTATTTTAATTACAACTGTTAAAGGGGTAGATGAACAAACAAATTATTCGCCTGGTTATTATACTATGAATAACAGATGGACACGATTTGGACGATACTATTACAGGTATCAAGATGTATATTTTACACCTAATTACTATTCTAATTTTAAAGTATATCACCTTGAAACCTCTCTATACAATATTAATCAAGCCGATAACAAATCGTTAGTATGGGTTGGTACATTTGATATTGTTAGTCCTCAGAATATGTCAGCTACCATAAAAGATTATGTTGCTCGAATTATAAAGCAAATGGAAAAAGAAAACCTTATCACTAAAAAATAGCATTTCATTCATATCAAAAATCCATGAGTTTAAATGTGCTTATGGATTTTTTATTGAACTCGCTTGATGGCATAAATTAAAACATAACATTAAAATGAATTAAGTTCTTCAGGTTTTTTGGAAGGGAATCTCTAATATCCTCCAATTCGCCAAGAGAAATGTATTTTCTTAAGTATAGAAATGTGGTATCCACATATTGTTGCGCCACCTCGTCACCATATTCAAAGTCATTAACTGCTGAAGGACCATCATGTTCTCTTACCAAATCTAGAAATTCTGCAACTTGTTTTACCTTAGGTCTTGTTTTTTTAATGCTCCATCCATTTACATAAACACCTTTCAAAAACATAGGTAATTGTGCAAGCAATTGTAAAGATTCTTCTATTGGAATAATATCGCGTAAAGCATGCATTATTGCTGTAAATATTCTTCCTGCCTTATCGGTATCCTTGCCCAAATCTAATTCTTTGGTGTACTCCTTTAAAAACGTATTTCCCTCTGTTGCATATTGATTAAAATTGAGTGCCATGATTTCTTAAATTTAATAGTGAATTATAAATTTGGTGATTTACCAATTATAATGAAATGACTTATGTCATTTTAAAAAAGAAGTGGGATTGCTATTTTCGAATATGATTTTAAAGCTAAAATAAAATGACAATAAATATTCAGTACCAAGATATGCCAACTAGTGAATCGTTGAATGAAATAGTTACACGTAACCTTAATAAACTAGCCCATAAATTTCAATTTTTAATCCGCGCTGATGTACTTTTTAAGGTGGAAAATGACCCTACAGGTAATGGAAAAATATGCGAAGTGCAATTAAGTGCTCCTGGACCCAGAATTTTTGCCAAATCTAATGAAAACAATTTTGAAAAAGCTGCCGCTGCAACACTTTCAGATCTAAATAAGCAATTGCAAAAACGTAAAGAAAAAATTAGTAAACGCAAAAAAACACTATAAAATGACTAATATACTAGTACCCTTAGATTTCTCTGAGCATGCATCAAATGCTTTACAAGTTGCAGCAGTTATTGCCCAACAACAAAATGCCACAATAACAGTGATTCATATGTTAGGTCTTTCAGAAGCTGTACTTGCGAAAAATGAAATTCAGGAACAAGAAGAAGCAAACTATTATTTAAAACAGGCCAAAAAAAGATTTAAACCTTTTTTAGATAAGCCCTACTTGAAAGGTATTAGCATAAATAAAATAGTACAGAATTACAAAAATTTTAATGAGCTAAATACGATAGCTTACGAAGAGCATTCAGATTTAATCGTCATGGGTTCACATGGCACAAGTGGTTTTAATGAATTGTTTTTTGGTTCCAATACGGAAAAAGTAGTACGTAGCGCCAATATTCCAGTGCTCATTATAAAAAACCCAAATCCGAATTTTAAGGTTGAAAAAATTCTTTTTGCTTGTAGTTTTCAAGATGATGCTATTGCTGCTTTAAAAAAAATCAAAGCCTTTGCCGAAATTTTCTCAGCGAAATTAAAATTGATCTATATCAATACCCCAGATAATTTTCTAAGCATGTTAGAAGTTCAAGAGAAAATATCCAAGTTTTTATTTAAAGCAATGGAAGCTGATCAAATGGTAGACATATACAATGATTATAGCGTAGAACAAGGACTTTTTAATTATAGTAGAAAAGAAAAAATTGATATTATGGCCATCGCAACGCATGGCAGAAAAGGAATATCAAATTTTTTAATAGGTAGTATTGGAGAGGATTTGGCAAACCATGCAGATCACCCTATACTTACTGTTACGTTGTAACTTATTTTTTAAATAATAATGCTATTTTAGCCATCACAATCAGTTCTGACTTATTTTTACCTGCATACGAAAACGCTATAGCATTCGCTGTTTGCATAATTAAGCTTTTTATGGGCTTTGTAAAAAGTTCAGGGTATTCTTTATAAAAATCACTAAATTCTTTAAAGCTGTCCTCACTATTAATTTCTTTTTCTAAGAGCCAATCAAAAACAGTCTCAATTTGGTAGGCCGCGTCTGAATGAAAGCTGTCTTCAATGCGATCAACATGTATCCATTCTTGACGCACAATTTCTTTAAGTTTATTTAACTCTTTGACATGGGCAGTTCCATCAGCCATAGCTACTGCATAAAAAAGTTTTCCTAAGTTTTGGTAGATTTCAATACCTATTTTTTTTGAATTTAACATGTTGTATATTTATCGTTGGTAAGATTTAAAAATAAAACTACGACCTTTCATTTTCTATGATATAAATCAGTTGTAAAGTTTTAACTTTGAGATATGCAGGTTTTCCAAAAAAATAGTAATATTTTTAACATACTCTCCGAGGGAGTTTCTGAAGGTATTATCGTTGTAAATACAGACCAAATCATTGTAGCAACCAATTCTTCGGCAGAACAAATGTTTGGCTATCTAAAAGATGAACTTTTGGGTAAACCTTTGGCTATACTTATCCCTCAGAAATACCATAAAAACCATGGGCACCATGTAACTAGCTTTATTGACAAAAGCGAAAAGCGCCAAATGGGTCATGGCAAAGATTTATATGGCATAAAAAAAGATGGAAAGGAATTTCCTGTTGAAGCCGGCCTAAACCCATTTGAATTGTACGGGGCTACCTATGTCATGGCCCTAGTTATTGATATTACCAAGAGAAAACGCAAACAAAAAGAATTAAGCCATTGGGCAACCATATTTGAAGAATCTTTAAATGAAATTTATGTTTTCAATCAAAAGTCTTTATTATTTGTAAATGTGAACAAGGAGGCGCAACGTAATTTAGGCTATTCGTTAGAAGAGCTTAAGTTAATGACTCCTATTGACATAAAACCTTTGATGAACCTTAAACAATTCAATAAAATAATTCATCCATTAATTACGGGTGAAGTCAAGATAACCTTTGAAACAGTGCACCAACGCAAAAATGGATCTACCTATCCAGTGGAAGTACATCTGCAAAAATCAAGCAACGGCGATAGTAAAGTCTATGTAGCTATTATTCTTGATATTACCGAACGTAAAAATTATACAGAAAAATTAGAGAAAACTGTAAAAGAACGAACCAAGCAACTTTCAGAAGCACTTGATAAAGAAAAAGAGCTTAACGAATTAAAAACACGTTTTTTATCTTTAGTTTCTCATGAATTTAAAACGCCTTTAAGTAGTATCCTTACCTCCGTAACTTTACTCTCAAAATACACCGCAACGGAACAACAAGAGAAAAGAGAAAAGCACGTAAACACCATAAAAAATAAGGTTCGCCATCTAGATACTATCCTTACTGATTTTCTTTCTATCGAGCGACTAGATTCTGGAAAGGTAAATTATAACATACAAGAATTTCCACTAAGTAAACTTATAAACGAGGTTATCTACAGTGCAAATATGTTACTTAAAACGGGTCAAAAAATAGCTTATCCACAAGAAATTGATGAAATTATAATACTTTTTGATGAAAAAACATTAGAACTTGTACTTTCTAATTTAGTGCACAACGCTATTAAATATTCTCCTGAAAATACAACTATAAAAATTGTAGTTAAGCTACAAATTAACAACTTAGTTATAAGTGTAATAGACCACGGTATTGGTATTTCATCGAAAGATCAAATGTATGTTTTTGATCGTTATTTTAGAGCAGAAAATGCACTTTTAATTCAGGGTACAGGTATCGGTTTAAATATTTGCAAACAACATTTAGAAAATTTAGGAGCCTCTATTCATTTTATGAGTACAGAAAACAGTGGGTCTACCTTTACCATAAACATACCGCAATAATCCAAAAAATAGAAAAAATGAAAAAAATTTTACTAATTGAGGATGACAGAGCACTACGCGAGAATACTAAAGAATTACTAGAACTCTCGGACTATGCCATAATAACTGCTCCAAATGGAAAAGTCGGGATTAAGCTTGCAAAAGAAGAGCTTCCTGATATCATTATTTGTGATATTATGATGCCCGAAGTTGATGGCTATGGCGTAATAGAAAATTTATCTGCTGATAAAAAAACCAAACATATTCCGTTTATATTCTTATCTGCAAAAACAGAGCATAAAGAAATAAGAAAAGGAATGGATATGGGAGCAGATGATTACCTGACCAAACCTTTTGAAGAAGAAGATTTAATAAGTGCTATTGAAAGTCGTTTAGCCAAAGCTGTACTTTTAAAACGCATGGAACAGGAAAGATACGAAAAACCAGAACCATCAAAAGATACTAAACTAAGTTTACAGGAGCTTAAGAATTTTTTTGATGATAATGGAGAAATTATTCATTTTCGCCAAGGAAAAGTAATTTATAAAGAAGGCTCAAACTCTAACATGATTTACTTAATTTTAGAAGGTCTTGTAAAATGCCATACGATTGATGAAGATGGTAAAGAACTGATTACCTCTTTACACGAAGCCAATAACTTTTTAGGATTCACTTCTTTTTTAAATAATATACCCTATAACGAATCTGCAACATGTATTGAGGTTACAAAACTAGTTGGAGTTTCAAAAGAAAAGTTAAAACAAATTTTAGAAAACAATCATACAATTTCTTTAGAATTGATAGAGTTATTTTCAAATGACATAACAGAAATAAAAGCACAACTCTTACAGATGGCCTATAGTTCAGTGCGCAAAAAAACAGCGCAAACCTTACTGCAATTTGCGGAGATTATGAATAAAAAAACCGAAGACACCATAAAAATATCACGAACAGATCTTGCAAGTGTGGCAGGTATTGCCACAGAAACTCTAATCCGTACACTTTCGGTGTTCAAAAAGGAAGGGTTAATCACTATAGAAGGAAGGAATATTAAAATAAAAGAGCTCAAAGCACTTGAATATGTATGTTAGCAACAAAAAATGATGTAATTACAAATTTTATGACAAATATCATGGTTACATCATTCTTAACCACCTACTTTCGTACGGTAGTTATACCAAATGAAGAATATACTTATCCCTACAGATTTTTCGAATAATGCCTGGCGTGCTCTTCAATATGCAGTAACATTTTTCGATAATATTCCTTGCCATTTTTACATTTTGCATGTTGGTACATTATACGAGTCAGGTGTGCAACATAATTCATTTTTAACATTTCAAGAAAATAACAAACTTCTAATTAAAGAAAAAATCGCTGATTTAGAGGCTCAAATAAAAGCACTAAAAATAAATAACAACCATACATTTAGCATCACAGAAACGTATGGCAATCTTATTCATAGTATTAGAAAAACAATTGACAAGAAAAATATTGATTTAATTGTAATGGGCACTAAAGGTGCCTCAGGACTAAAAAAAGTAATTGGAAGTAACACTGGCGATGTGATCACTAAAGTAGCCACTAATGTTTTGGTAATTCCAGAAAAAACAAACTTCATCAGTGTAAAAAACATTGCTTTACTTACAGATTACACCATTTTTTATTCCCACGCTATTCTAGAAGAAATAGCAGAAGTGCTACATACCAACCAAGCTAAATTAAAAGTTCTGAATTTCGCTGCCATTAAAAAAAGTACAACACCATTTCAAGAACAAAATAGAGTCTACTTAAAAGATTACCTAAATGAACTTTTTACAGCATCGCATAGTTTTGAAACTATGCCAAACAAAAAAGTAGCCACTGTGGTGGAAGAGTTTACGGCTACTAGAAAAATAGAAATGCTGATGATGACCGCCAAGAATCTCAATTTTTTAGAACAACTTTTATTTGACTCCGCAGCAGAACAGTTGAGTTTTCATACCAAATTACCACTCTTTGTACTTCACGAGTAATTCTTATCATTAGTTGGTGTTACATGACTAAGGTCATAGTTTTTATATGCGAGTGCTTTTATTTTTATATTCTTATTCTAAAATAGAAAGCTATGAGAACCGTTTTAATCCCTACCGACTTTTCTACCAATGCACTGCATGCTATTCAGTATGCAATACAATTATACAAATGTGAAGAGACAAACTTTTATTTTCTTCATGCCTTCGCTGATGAAGTTTATGGCCCCTTTAAAAAACCGAATGGCGATTCATTTAAAGAACAAAAAGAAACTGTACAAAAGAATTCGGAATACGTATTAAAAGAGCTCGTTGAAAAAATTACCCTAAAAGAACATAACCCAAAACACACCTACAAAGCAATAGCCGTTTTTGAATCTTTAGTCGATGCTGTAAATGATTTTGCAGACGAACAAAATATAGACTTAGTAGTTATGGGTACCAAAGGAGCAACTGCTGATAAAAAAATCACTTTCGGTAGCCATACAGTACAGGTATTTAAATATGTGAAATGCCCTGTACTAGCCATCCCAGAGAATTATGAATATCGACAACCAAAAAAAATACTATTCCCTACAGATTATATGATACCCTATAAACGTAGAGAATTAAAATTATTAAACACCCTTGCTGCCTTATTCAAATCACAACTATATTGTCTTCATATTTCTGATTTTGAGGATTTAAGTTATCGACAGATAGACAATAAAAGATTTTTACAAGAATCATTATCTAAAGCTTATTTATCTTTTGAGAGATCCCCTGTAAAAAATAAAGCTGAAGCTATCTTAGAATTTATAGGCACAAATGAAATAGATTTATTGGTTATGGTTAATTCTAGACACTCATTTTTAGAAGATATGTTATACCGATCTACCGTTGATGAAATTGGCCTGCATTTAAAGCTACCCTTTTTAGTATTACAAAATTTATCTCGATAAACTTTAAAACTGTAAAAAATGCGAAAAATACTTTTAACTACAGATTTCTCAGAGAATGCTTGGAATGCCATTGTTTATGCGATTGAATTATTTAAAAATGAAAAATGTTTTTTTCATATCCTTCACACCTACACACCTGCTTTTTACCGACTTGATTATATGTTAGGAGGCCCTAGTTTTAGTGCTATTCCAGATGTAGGGATAGATGTAGCGCTTGAAGGTCTTGAAACTACCCTTCTTGAAATAAAAACCAAATACAATAATCCAAAACACCAATTTAAAACCTTTGCGGCATTCAATACCTTGACTGATGAAATTTTAAGTATCACCCAAAACGAAAAAATAGATTTAATTGTTATGGGAACACAGGGCGCAACAGGAGTCAAAGAAATATTTTTAGGCACGCATACCGTTCACGTGTTACGAAAAGCTACAAAACCAGTATTGGTAATTCCAAACAACTACAAATTCAAAGAAATAAAGTCGATTTTATTTCCCTCCGATTATCGAACAAGGCTCCAAAAAGAAGAATTAAAAATATTGCTTGATATTGCCAGAGTACAAAAGGCATCCTTGCGTATTTTAAACGTAAAGGATACCTACGACCTAACGGAAGATCAAAAAGTAAATAAAAAAATAATAGCGAACCATTTTAAAGGTATTGAACATTCTTTCGAAGAATTAAGAGGCAAATTAATGCCTAACGCCATCCATGAATATATAGCAGAGCACCAAACCGATTTTTTAGCAATCATGAACCATAAACTTTCATTTTTAGAGCGTTTGATTGTAAGAACCAGCATAGATTCTATAGGTTATTATTCTACTGTTCCTTTTTTAGTGCTTCCTTTTTCTTCGATACTAAAAACAAATTAAAAAATATACCATGTTAAAAATTATTTTACCCACCGATTTCTCTGATAATTCTTGGAACGCGATATTCACAACCCTAAAACTGTATGCAAAGATTTCATGTAAATTTTATCTACTACATGTGTATGAACCTAAACAGTTGAATTTTATTGGAAAAAGTAGTCAGCAACGCTTAGGAATTATTTATGATTCCCTTTCAAAATATACCGAACAAGAATTAGAGAAAATGTTAATCTATTTAAACAAAAATCATATCAATTCGAATCACAGCATTGAAACAATTTCAAAAGCAGATACGCTCAACGAAGCATTAGATTCGATAATTATAGGTAAAGATATTGATCTTATTGCCATGGGTACTCAAGGAGCAACAGGTGCAAAAGAAATTTTTATAGGAAGTACTACCGTAAAAGTATTAAAGCATATTAAGAAGCGACCAGTGTTGGTGATACCCTCTGGGTATCATTTTCAACAATTAAAAACTTTAGTTTTTTCAACTAATTTTGATAGAGCTCCAAGTAAATCAGAACTGCTTCCTCTAAGCCAGCTAGCAGCTATTTGGAAGGCCAACATACAAATACTCCATATAACTAGTGAATTTAGATTAAGTGCCAAGCAAAAAATAAACAAAGAACGCATAGAAGAACGGCTTGTTTCGATTCCCTATTCACATCATCATATGGCGTTTGAGATAAGTTTAAGTAAAACTATTGCAAAATATATTGTTGAAAACGAAGTAAATTTGATGGTTATGATGCGTAATCAACACAGTTTTTGGGAGAAATTTATTAGAGAACCTGTGGTAAAAAAAACTGCTTTCCATTCAGCCATCCCTGTTTTAATGCTTCCTGAAGGCTAATTAAATAGAGTGTGTTACATTTTTTGAATTATTTAAAAACAGTAAAATTTTGATTTTTTTCCAAGATATTTATGGTAAAAAATTCGAGTTTATAGTTTTTTATGGATTAAAAGAATAATAAGGTCTTCTACCTCTTACTTTAAATTCAGTTGAATTTTGAGAAGTAGCTTTTTGAAATTTTGATTCCTTTTTAGAAGTATTTGTGTAATTCTGAATAGGATATCCAATTCTATGTAGTTCTTTTTTTACCTGTTCAAAAGAATGTTGCGTGCTATAAGTAAAACTGAGAATACCAATATCAAGATCAATATCAAGGATTCGAATATCAAGAATTCTACTTAAATTACGAACTATTAATTCTTTACAAGAATTAGAATTTATATTTTTTAAGGTTGCGAGAGCTTGCATAATGTTGAATTTTCTACAAATTAAACAAAGACTACGGCTTATAAAATGATATGCATCAGTTGGAAAGAATTAAAAATTATTTTCTTTTGTAGACGATTAAAAAATCATGAAAATGGCGAAACAAACAGTATTAGGAATTGATATAGGCGGTAGCTTAACGAAAATAGGTCTAGTAAGCAAAGATGGTCACATTTTAGATAAAAAAGTTTTTGAAACAGAAGCAGAAAAACCCTTCTCAGTCTTTATGATAAAACTAAAATCTGAAGTTGAAGCGCTTATTTTAAAACAAAATTCTGATATTAAAATTATTGCTGTCGGTGTTGGAGCACCAAATGCAAACCCATATTCTGGCCAAATAGAAAATCCTCCAAACCTTAAATGGGGCAAAGCTATTCCACTTTTAGAAACCATAAAAAAAGCTTTTAAGTTACCCGTTTTTATTGCTAATGATGCAAACGCAGCGGCTTTGGGGGAACTGATATTTGGGTCTGCCAAAGGCATGAAAAACTTTGTAACCTTAACTTTGGGTACAGGTCTGGGAAGTGGAATTATAACAGATGGAAAATTATTAATTGGAGAACATGGGGCCGCTGGGGAAATTGGTCATGTAAATGTTGATCCACAAGGTAGAATGTGTAATTGCGGTTTACAAGGCTGTTTAGAAACCTACGCTTCAGTAACTGGTATTAAAAGAACAGTTTTTGAGTTACTTTCTGAAATGCGGGAAGACTCTGTTTTAAGAACTATTAGTTTTTCAGAAATGACTGGAACAGATATCTCCAAAGCAGCTTTAGCCGGTGATCTTATAGCCCTAAATGCTTTTGAAAAAACGGGTAAAATACTAGGAAGCAAAATGGCAGATACTGTTGCCCATCTAGATCCTGAAGCTTTTATTATATCTGGTGGATTAAGTAAGGCTGGAGATATTCTTTTAAAACCTATCCTAAACAATATGGAAAAGTATTTGTTTAGTGCTTACAAAGGAAAAATTAAAGTATTGCTTTCAAACGCAACAAGCTCAGATGCTGTATTAGGTCCTGCTGCATTAGCATGGGTAAGCTTAGAGGCCAAATATTAATTAATTAATTAATTATTTCTTGCTACTTTTATTTTCTCTAGTTCTATAGCTAAATTTTCTTCTTTACTTATTTGAAGAGTATGCTCTGTAATACTAAAAACCTCATTTTTAATCTCCTTAAAATTTTTGTGGCAAGTGCCCATAATTTTCTTTAATCTTAAGTGTTCTTTTTCCAGCGAAGCAATTGGTTGTAATTTCTTATCCTGAAACTCAACCAATACCCCTTTATGTAATTTAACTTTTTCTAAGGCTTCACTACATGAATATCGAATATCTTGAAGTCGCATAACACATTCTCTGATTTCATCTAAATTTTCATTTTTTAAAATTTTATCAAGATAGCGATCTATAATATTTTTCATAGTAAAAAAACTATCTAAATAAAATTCAATAGTTGAAATCCATTCTTTAGATGCCGCATACCAAGCTAAAATCTTTGAAGAAGTATCTTTTTTTAGCATATTTTCTTCTATTTTTTTCATGAGTTAAAATTTTGTCTAAAACTAACGCCGTTGTATTAGATATCAAATGACCAAAGTCATTTGAAAACAATTTATACTCCATTAAATTTATCCTATATCTTAAAAGGCACCTAAAATGAAAAACATACTTATTCCTACTGACTTCTCTGAAAATTCATGGAATGCAATTACTTATGGTATGGAATTTTTCAAAAAAAGCAAATGCACTTTTTACCTTATTCATGTAAATCCAATAAAATCGTATTCTGGAGGAGAATCGGCAGTATTTATAACACCTGAAATTATTGAAGAAACTATTTTAAAAGAAACTACCGAACAACTCCATAAAGTACTAAAAGACATAGAGCATTTACCTTTCAATACTAAACATAGCTTTCATACTATGGCTTTTTATGGCTTTTTTACGGATCATATACAAAAAGAAGTAAAAGACAAGAATATTGATCTCATTATTATGGGTACCAAAGGAGCAACAGGTTTAAAAGCAGTAGCTATTGGGAGTAACACAGGAAATGTAATAGCCAAAATAAAATGTTCAATTTTAGCAATACCTGAACATACAGTTTTTAAAAAACCAAAAGAAATTGGCTTTCCGACAGATTTTAAAATAGACTATAATATAAAAACATTAGATCATCTAAAAGACATAGCATTAATCCATAACTCCACTATACGCTTTTTGTATGTTGTACTTAATGGCGCTGACTTTAATGTTTTACAAATGGATAACAAAGAACGGTTAGCTACTAATTTTAAGGAGATTCAACATAGTTTTCATAAAATAACAGGAGAAAAACTAGAGACCTCTATACGATGTTTTACAGAAAGTAGAGAACTAGATATGGTGGTTATGATAACCAAGAATTTAAATTTTTTAGAACGTTTTTTTGTAAAACCAACGGTTGAAAAAATTAGCTACCAAACAACAACACCACTTTTAGTTTTACACAAATCCGAATAAAATGGCATCAATTTTTTTGACCAAGTATTAGGAATGAGATTTAACAACATTAATAAGATCATTTTTTTGGAGTACACCTGATTGTCGCCAGAGCTGCTCCCCTTTTTTAAACAATATTAAGGTCGGCACTCCACGAACTTGGAATTTTGAAGCTGTAGATTGATTTTTATCTACATCAATTTTAATAATTTTTATAGCGTCACCCATCTCGTCTTTTACTTGCTTTAATATAGGGGCTAATGCTTTACATGGTCCACACCAATCAGCATAAAAATCAATAAGAACTGGAACTTCAGAGTCGATAATTGTTTTGAAATTAAGTTTCATTTGCAATAATTTAAAAAATAAAAATACTAAAATTAATAAAATAGTGAACTGACCAATATCATAGTTTTTAAAATTATTCAGCCTTAAATTTATAGAAAGATAAAAGATCATGAAACGAATTTTGCTCCCTACCGATTTTTCCGATAATGCCTTTGAAGCAATTAGATATGCATTACTTGTTTTTAAAGATCTAAAATGTACTTTCTTTTTATTGCATACCTATACACCGCCTGTTTACCAAACCGAATATTTATTAGGAAGTCCAGGACTCATAGGTTTGGGTGATGTTATGCAAGAGACCTCAACGAATCGTCTAGAAAAACTAAAAGTTCGTTTAGAAAGTCAATATAAAAATACAAATCACACGTTTAAAATTCGCACTGCTTTTAACACCTTAGTCAACGAAGTTATAGAGACTACAGAACAAGAAGAGATAGATATGATCATTATGGGAACTACAGGAGCAACAGGTGCTAAGGAGATTCTTTTTGGGTCTAACGCTGTTCATGTAATAAAAAAAACAAAACGCCCCATAATTGTAGTACCCCCGAATTTTGAATATGAAGCTCCAAAAGAAATATTATTCCCAACAGATTATGAAATTGATTACAAAAAAGAAGCATTAGAATCTTTGTTCATTATCGCTCAACAGCATAATTCCCGTATCAATGTAATGCACGTTCGTGCTGGGTTAGATTTAAATACGCTCCAGAAAAAATATAAAAAACAATTAGAGAAACTTATAAGTACTATGAGTCTTTTTCACGAAATGCCAGATAATGAAGTAATTAATGCTATCAATCAATTTCAAGTGAAAAATAAAATAAATCTTCTAGTGATGATACAAAACAAACATACTTTTTTAGAGCGTCTTTTTATAGAACCAGTCATCAAAAAATTAGGATTTCACATTACGGTACCTTTTATGGTCATTCCCCAATTATAAAAATGGTTTAATGAAAAATATTCTAGTTACTACTGATTTTTCAAACGATGCCTACGCCGCGCTGTTTTATAGCACACAATTATTGGCGGCAAAGTCCTGTACTTTTTACATATTAAATGTCTTTGATAAGCTTACACCTTTAGAAGAAAAAAAAACATCACTTTTTGGTGATAAAAAATTACTAAAATTATTAGAGATTAGTTCTAAAGAGAAATTATTACATGTACTTCATAAAATAAACTTAGATACTGATAATCCTATACATAGCTTTGAAACGATATCGAAAAAAGGCACATTAACCAAAATTTTAAAAAAAATCATCCATTATCATGCTATTGATTTTGTAGTGATGGGAAATAAAGGAAATACCAGTGCTAAGGATCTTTTTATGGGAAGTAATACCGTACAAGTTGCGAATTCTATAAACTTATGTCCAATTTTGGCGGTACCCAAACAAATAAATTTTAAAACCCTAAAAGAAATTGCTTTTATAACTAACTTTAAAAAAGGTTGTGGAGAGAAAAATATAGCGCCACTACGCTTTATTGCATCACTTTCTAATGCCAACATTCGAGTGATGCACATAAACGAAAATGAGATATTAGATGCCGAACAAGAATTAAAAAGAAAACTTTTAGAAAATTGTCTAAAGGAGTATAGCTATAGTTTTCATTGGATCCAAAATTTTTCAGCTAAAGCGCAAGTAATTGATGCTTTTTAAAAAAACAGCATATTGATTTGTTTTCGATGATACATTATAAACATAGTTTTTTTGAAAAAATAATACGAGAACCCGTTATTAAAGATGTTAGTATTTCTGCGGATATACCTTTATTAATACTTCCTTATGAAGAATAATACTTGCTATTAGTAATGCTCAATAAAGTTGACAATTATAATCGAAAAACTTAAAAAAATATTATGGACAAAAGAATATTAATTCCTACTGATTTTTCGAAAAATGCATTAAATGCTACCCGCTATGCGTTAAACCTTTATGCAAAAGTGAACTGCGAATTTTATTTTTTAAATGTTTTTCAATTAGAAGGTTATACCACCAGTACATTAGTATTACCAGAACCAGGTTCTGAGACTTACGAGCATACAGAAAACCAATCTAAAGCCTTCTTTGTAAAATTTTTAAATACCTTAAAGCTTCATCATGATAATCCTAAACATACATACCATACCATCTCAAGCTTTAATTTTCTATCAGAAGCGATCAAAGAACAATTAGCCAAAAAAGATATCGATATCGTAATTATGGGAACCAAAGGAGCCACTAATGCTAAAGATTTAATTTTAGGAAGTAACACCGTAAAAACTATGGAAAAAATTACAGCTTGTCCAGTGCTTGCTATTCCTGAAAACACTCAATTTTCTCCACTAAAGGAAATTGTTTTTCCTACAGATTACAAAACCAGTTACAAGCGTAAAGAAATGAACTATCTTATTGAAATAGCAAAATTACACAGCGCTTCTATTCGGGTATTACATATTAAGAAAGAAAATAAACTGACTACCGCGCAAGAAGATAACAAACAACTTTTAGAAGCTATATTAAGTGTGGTTGAATATAGTTTTCATGTCCTTTCTGATACTGATTTATCGGAAGGTATTACCTCATTTGTAGAAAGTAGAAATAGTGATATGATTGCATTTATTAATCGGAAACACTTCTTTTTTGGTAATATCTTTTCTAAACCATTGGTTAAAGAAATAGGATATGACGCTATTACGCCCATATTGGCCTTACATTAATAATAAATTTAAAATAATACTTATGAAAAATATTGGAATTTGGATAGATAAAGAAAAAAGTCATATTGTTTATTTGAGCGATTCAGGTGAAAAATTAGAGACGGTTTTTTCGGAAATTGAATTTTTCAACAGAACAGGTACAGGTGGCTCTCGAGCAAAAACAGGTAGTACTCAAAATATAACACATGAAAGTACGTATACCGAAAGAGAAAAGTCCCAATTAAAAGCATACTTTACAAATTTGGCCAATGCTGTTAAAAACGCCGATGCCATTGCTTTGTTTGGTCCTGCAAACACCAATGAAAAGTTTAGTAAGTACTTAAAAGAACATCATATTCCTTTGGCTCTTAAAGTAAAAACAGTGGCAAAGGCTGATAGTATGACTGAGAACCAAGTAAAAGCATTAGTTAGAGATTTTTTTAAAAAATAAGCATCAAATGAATGCTGAATATTTGAAATTCTAACACAAAAAATCAATTCGTTAGCGCTAATAATTTTCAGCATTCATTATGCAGACACTTTTAATATTTTAAAAGTCACTATCATCATAAAAAGAATTAAAACCTTATTATAGCGTATTATCGTCATTATTTTCACCACTATTATTCTGAAAAAAACTATTAAAGCTTGATTATTTTAATTAATAGCACACTATAAAAAAGACATGAAAAATAATATTTTAAAATACACCTATTTAGAATGGTTAAGTGCCGAAGAAATGCATGAAACTATTAAACAGTGGCTATCCGAATTAAATTTCATTAAAGATGAACAGCTATTTTTAAATGACTTAGTTCAATCATACACACGGCAATTAATTGATACATCATTCTTTAAAGAAAGTAAAAATACCATAATCAATCTAAAAAAATTAGAAGACGATTTAGGGCCTTTATTAAAAATGGTTCAAAAGCATGAAAAGCAATTAGAGATTATGGTAGATACTATTGACCAACTAGAGATGGAAAAAGCCTATTTAGAAACTCATAAAAAGCTTATCGTTGCCATAAGCACTTACATCGAAAAAAATAGAGCCATCAAAAAAGAGCTTTTTAAAATTGTATCACTAGCCATAAAAAAGGATAAACGTTTACTTCATTAAATATACGTATCCGATGAAAAAACTACTGTTTATAACTACTTTATTTTTAATCGGCTGTTCCCCCGTTAGTCTTGTGGAAAACTGGAAAAATCCAGATATCGTAATTTTTAATGCAAACAAGGTTTTAATAGTTGGAATGACTGCAAATGCAGAAGCTAGAGAAAATTTTGAGGACAAATTACAGCAAGAATTCAAACAAAGAAATGTAGAGGCTGTAGCCAGTTTAGATGTTTTTGATATAGCCTTTACGAATTCAGCAAAAACTGAGAAGGAATTAGATGCTGTGGAGCAAAGCCTTTTAGATAAAGATTTTGATGCCATTTTATTTACTAAAATAACAGGCTCTGAAGATAGAGAAAGCTTTATAAAAGCCATATCAAAATTAGATAATTATAAGGGTCGATTTAATGAAGATTATCGATCACACCAAGGTATTTATTATGACGAGGATTACTACGATGAATTTACTGTTTACCATGCAGAGACAACCCTATATTGTATTTGTGAAGGTAAAGAAAGAGCGATGATTTGGAGAGGAAGTATAGATATCACAGACCCTAAAAATATAGAAAAAACAATCGATGACTATATAAAATTAGTGATTCTAGCTATGGAAGATCAAGATTTAATATTCAAAAAAGAAATCACCCATGAAAATACTAGTTTATAGTGCTAAAGCCTTTGAAATTCCTTTTATAAGTGCTGCCAATATCAACAAGTATCAAATTACTTTTACACCAGATGCTTTAGATACTGAAACCGTTTTCAAAGCAGTTGGTTATAGAATTATTTGTATATTTTCAGGTGATGATGCATCAGCCATAGTACTAGAAAAACTATGGGATTTGGGTGTGCGTTTTATCACCATACGCTCGGCGGGTTTCAATAATATAAATCTTAAGGTGGCTAAAAATTTAGGCTTTCAAGTCGCTAATGCTCCAGATTATTCCCCGCACGCAATTGCAGAACATGCTGTAGCTTTATTGCTTACCCTAAATAGAAAAATAATAATGGCTAATGAACAAGTACATGCCTACAATTTTTTACAAAATAATTTAATGGGTTTTAATTTACATGGTAAAACAGTAGGTATTATAGGTACTGGAAGAATTGGGAGTATAATGGTGAAGATTATGCATGGTTTTGGCTGTAAAATATTGGCTAATGATCTTCAACCAGATGATGATCTGGTTGAACTGTGCGATGTTACTTATGTAACTTTAGATGAAATTTATAAAAAAGCAGCAATTATAAGTCTACATATTCCTTTGAGCTATCAAAATTACTATCTGATTAATAAAGAAAAACTAGCTTTAATGTCGTCAGATACAATTTTAATAAATACATCAAGAGGTGCCTTAGTGGATACTAAAGCACTAATCGAAGCCTTAGAGAAAGGTGCCATTGCTGGCTATTGCACCGACGTTTATGAAAAAGAAAAAGGTACGTTCTTTAAAGATAATAGTAAAGACAGTATTAAAGATGAAGATTTAAAAAAATTATTAACTTTTTCTAATGTGCTGCTCACACCGCATCAAGCCTTTGTCACCAAAGAAGCTTTACAACACATTGCCGAAATTACCTTCAAAAATATTGATAGTTGGTTGGCTCATACAGTGGGTAAAAATGAATTAGGTCTTGAGATGGCAGACTCATAAAACAGGACTGAATACTTTACCAAAACCTTCTTTTAACTTATCGCTCCATGGTCTTTTAATATATTCTTGATATGAAAGCATACTGCTGATTTGAGCATCTTTTAAAAAATCATCTTTTAGCAACATAGCAAATTCTTGATCATATATAATAGCATTGACTTCGTAGTTCTGCTCAAAGCTTCGATCATCTAAATTTGCTGTACCTATAGTTGAAACGGAATCGTCACTCACAATAATTTTACTATGTAAAAAGCCATCAGGAAAAAGATAGATTTTTATACCTGATTTCAGTAAAGCTTCAAAGTATGATTTTACACTCCAACCTACAATTTTACTATCTATTTTCTCAGATACTAGTAAACGAACATCTACACCTCCTAAAGCTGCTGTTTGCAGCGCTTGCATAATTGCGGGACCAGGAATAATGTAAGGATTCGTAATATAAAGGTATTTTTTTGCCTTATTCATTATGGTGAAATAAGCTTGTTCTAATGATGGAAAATCATCATCTGGACCCCCTGATACAATTTGCACAAGTTTGCCAGTAGTTTCAGAAGTACTTGGCTTTAATGAAGTAATAGGTATTATGGTTTCTTGACTAACCAAATACCAATCCATAGCAAAAACGTAATCTAAATGAGCTGCTGCAGGTCCTTCGATTTTTAAATGCATATCATGCCAATTACCCAAACTATGATCACCCTTTAAATATTTATCTGATATATTAATACCTCCTGTAAATGCAATTTCACTATCTACTACTATTATTTTTCGATGATTTCTATAGTTGAGTGAGGAAAGAAAACGACCAAACTTAAAAGGAAGAAAAGGATAAACCTTTACCCCAATTACTTTTAACTTTTTTAAATATAACTTGCTTAGTGAAAAACTACCAACGCCATCATAGATCATTCGTACCTGAACACCTTGTTTTACCTTTTCTTCAAATAAAAGCAACAAGCGGTCTGTGAGTATTCCTTCTTCGAATATATAGTACTGTAAATGTATTTTACTTTGAGCTTTTTCTAATGTCTTAAAAATAGATTCAAAAGTTGTTTTACCATCTTTTAATAATTGAAGCTGATTATTCGAGGTTGGCGGAAAATGAGCGTTTTTATAAATAAGAGTCATCAACTTCCTGTACTTCCCACTCATAGAAGCCATATGTTCAGTTGAAGGCTTTGGAAGCTTTAAAAATATTGCTTTCTTTAGTTTTAGTAATTTGCTTTTTCTTCGATTTCGACCTAGTAAGAGATATAAAATGATACCTCCAACCGGAATTGTAAATATGGCTAGAAGCCACCCTAACGTCTTAGATGGTTTTGCTCCATGAAGCAGTATACTTGTGATTATGAATAATGCAACTACAAGATAAAAGACTAAAAATAAAATCGTTAACATGTTCCTCCTTTCTAAACTTTCATACAGTTCAAAGTACACTGATATAAGTATACTTTTTATGATATTGGTCATTTTATCCCTAGATTATAGAAATGGAAACTTTGCTCTACAAAAAAACAAAATGGGATGACCTAAATCATTTCATAAAGTACAAAAGACCCTTTACTTTGTTTTTAAAACTAAGGCTATGGAAATGAAAAACCTTATTCGTTCATTCTTGTTATTTCTAGTTTATTTAACACTTCTAATGTTATCAAGCTGTGGTACAATTGTATTTTCATCGAAATCAAATAATCTGCCACCATCATGGTTTTATCCTAATCGCTTAGAAATGGTTCGCTATGTATATTTTCCTGACTATAGTTTCTATTATGACTTATCAGCGAATTCTTATGTGTATTTAGATGCTGGTGTTTGGGTTCGCAGAAGTTCCCTACCCTTAAGATATAAAGATATTGATTTAAGAAGATCAAGATATGAAAGGGTTCGTAATTATACGGATGACAATATTCGCAGTTATCATGATAACTATAGCAAAAGCAAATATAGAACTTCAAAAAACAGTGCTACGAGAAATCGTAACTAAAAAGTATAAAATAAAAACAAGCGTACCTTTGGTACACTTGTTTCTTTTCAAAGCTCAAATATTTTTTTTGTTCTAATCTGTCCTTCATTTTAATCGTAAAATGATATGGTAGACAATATTCATAAAAACTATTCGAACTTTCCTAGGCTATATACTTTTTCAAGGATAAGTCCCTGATCATATCATATGTTAAAAAGGACTGAAATACTATTCCAGCATTACAGTCCTTTGTAAGGTGATAACTAACTTTTTTTACTTAGTAAGTACTACAACTAAATACTACCGTACTATAATTATGCATATTCTAAAGCTAAAAAAAATTCTAGATCACCTATGTATAATTTCTAAGGCATTACTGCTTAGAAACCTTGCTAAGTAATTTTAAGAAAAAACAGGAAGTTTCAACTTCCTGTTTTCCATAAAGTAATAAATATCGCTATGATCTTTTAATCCTAATTTCAACATTTTTTTTACAAAATGTGTTACACTATTCATTTAGATACTAACATCATTTATTCCTTTACTAAGATAAATACTGCCTTGCGATAGTACTTAAACATGTTTTAGTATTTTAAAAAAGAAATCGGAACACCGAATGTTCCGATTTCCTAGAAGAAATTTTTTACTATTTCTGCCTCTTATACTGATCCCTACAGAACTTACTACTAAGTTAATTCAGAATTCAAATGGTATAAAAATAGTTATAATCCCCTCTTTTCTTTATTTTCAATGAACGAAATTTTCTTTAATTATACCGCTAAGATAATATACTAATTTTAGTTCGAACATGACCTAGATCAGTTTAGTACGTTTTTCTAAATTTTAACATTTGCTTCTAAAATATTTATAAAACCAATTTAAAAATCATTTTCTTTAACTAAAAGAGATATTTTTTTATCTTATTATCCTTGTTTACTTATACCTTAAAATTAACTTATGTCATGATTAGTATTATATTCAGTGAAGACGATCCAAGTATTCGTGAGATTACTGCAGAACTTTTTGAATATGAAGGTTGCAGCGCAGGAACTGCTTCAAATGCTTGTATAAGTTTAGAAAAAATAAACTCATAAAAACTTACGATGCCAAAACCTAAAGGTCAAAAAAATACAAAAAATAAAGCCAAACACGCCAAGCTCATGGCTAGAAAAGTAAATAAAAAGAAAGCCGAAAAGGAGCTTAGAAAAGACCGACTAAAAGCTATTCTTAAAAAAGCTAAAGAATCATAATTCTTTAAAAATCACGAACAGCATTTATGTGTTCGATGAATTAAATTCAATGTACGTATTTATAGAACATTGACACTTACACTCTTCTACAATTGTTTTTTGAAACCGAATAGCGAGTTCATAATTTTCAAAAATCAAAGCTTCTGAAATACTATTACTTAAAACCAATTGATTAAATAGGTATTCTACCACATATTGATGGTCAGATGAAAATAATACGTACTTATTGGTATTCAAAGTATCTAGCTTAGGTATAATAATCTGACCAAATTTAAACAATCCCAGCTAAAGTTTTAGTTTGACGTTTACAATTATTATAAAAACACTAGTCGTTAGCGCTCTTATGAGATCTTGCTATTAAATTTTACATGACAATTATCATAGTATATGGTCTGTGAATAAATTATTTTTAGTTTCAAGATTTAATTGAAGTACTATGATGACCATATTGTTACCAACGGTTTTTCAGACAATTCCATGAACGCTATAAAGTATGCCTTACAATTCTTTAAATACCAAAAAGTAGACTTTTATTTTATGCATGCCTATAAAAACGAATTTTATGATCATGACGATTTAACTTCTCGACAAGTATTTACAGAGGTGTTAGAACGTGTTAAAAATGAATCCGAAAATAAATTAAAAAATCTTATCGCTACAGTTCAAGAATTAGCCCCAAATCCAAGATATAGCTATCATACTATTTCTGCCAATAATACCCTTGTCGATGAAGCAAATGCTATTGTAGAAGATAAAAATATAGATTTAATTGTCATGGGAACTAAAGGAAAATCGAACAAAAGAACTATTCTTTTTGGTAGTCAAACCTTTCAAGTTTTAAAATATGTTCAATGTCCTGTTTTAGCGATACCTACGAATTATACCAATACACAACCCAAACAAATCTTATTTCCGACCAATTACTTGATTCCCTATAAGCGTCGAGAGTTAAAATTAGTATCAGAATTGGCAAAACCCTATCGCAGTCATATTCATGTAGTGCATATATCAAAACCCTATAAATTATCAATTCGCCAAGAAGATAATCAAACATTTATAAAAGATGAATTACAAGAAAACAAGACAAGTTATTATACAGAAGATGCTAAAAAAGTAGAAGAGGGTATTAAAAAATACATAAAAGAAAAGAATATAGATCTTTTAACGATGGTAAATACACAGCATTCGTTTTTAGAAGATATGCTTTTCCCGACAACATTGGATGAAGTAAGTTTAGAACTCGAGATTCCAATTTTAGCCTTACAAAATACAAATAGATGATCGAGATGAATTGTTGATTACACCTATTTTATGGATAGATGCCATGTGTTATATCTCATATTTCAACGCTAAAACCTACCTCGCAATAAATTATTTGTACCGCATTACTGCATGCTTTTTAAAAGCCTAAAACATTAAATGAAAAATATCATGAAACACATTCTTCTCCCTACTGATTTTTCTGAAAATTCTTGGAATGCTATCAGGTACGCAATTCAACTTTTTAAGGATGAAAAGTGCACATTTCACCTATTACATACCTATACACCCATTATTTACAATCTTGAATATGCTATCGGAGCACCTGCTCAATTTGGCATAGGCGATGCCTTACGTAGCAATTCACAACTTAATTTAAAAGAACTTAAAAATCGTATTTCAAACACGTTCAAAGTGAACTCCTTTCACCATTTTGAAACTAGGTCTCGATTCGACACTTTAATTGGAGCCATAAAAGAATATGCCGAAAAGTACCCTAAGCTTATCATTGTCATGGGAACTAAAGGCGCAACAGGGGCAAAAGAAGTGTTATTTGGGTCTAATACCGTTCATGTTTTTAAAGAAATTAAATGCCCCATTTTAGCCATCCCATCAAATTTTGATTATGAAAATCCGCATGATATTTTATTCCCGACTGATTTAGAACTTGATTACCGGAACAATCAATTAGCATTACTAAAAGATTTAGCCCAAACGCATACGGCTAGAATAAATGCCATGTATGTAAGCGATGGTAATCAGTTAACGCAAAAACAGGAAAAGAATAAAGAAATTTTAACACAAGAATGTAAAGAATTAGCCTTTGTTTTTCATCAATTTAAGCACATGGAAGTCGCTGAGGCCATTACTCAATTTCAAATAAAAACTAAAGTTAATTTATTGGTCATGATCAATAACAAACATTCATTTTTTGAAAACTTATTTTTTAAATCAACCATCCATCAAATTGGTTTTCATTTACAAATTCCATTTTTAGTGATTCCATCAAATCAGTAAAAAAACGTCAAAACAATAATAACAAATAAAACATTTACAATGAACGAAAATATATTATTACCTACCGATTTTTCAAATAATGCTTGGCGTGCGGCTTCCTATATTCTGCAATTGTACGCCAAGGATTCATGTACTTTTTACTTTATGCATGCCGCGAAACTCAAAGTTTCGAGTGCCGCTATACGTTCCAACAAATTATCGACCATTATGGCCGAAAATAATAAGTTAGAGCTTAATGAACTTGTCGAAAAAGCAAAAAAAACATATCCAAATAGCAAACATGAATTTAAAATTGTTTTAAGCCCCGAAGATTTACAGGATGCTATTTTACAAGCCATCCAAACCTTTAAAATTAATTTAGTGGTCATGGGCACGAAAGGTGCTTCAAAAGCAAAGGGTATTTTCTTTGGCAGCAATACCGTAGCGAGTATTCTGAAAATAAAAGATTGTCCCATACTAATAGTTCCTGAGGAAAGTGTATTTAAAAACCCAGCACAAATAGCCTTCCCAACAGATTTTAATAGGTTTTACGGAGAAGAATTAGAACCAATCACAACGTGGAGTTCCCATTTTAATGCTAGGATTAGGGTGGTCCATATCAATGAAAAGGAAAATTTAACGCCCATACAAGAAACAAATCTAGAACAACTAAAAAAAGTGATGGAAAGTCATTTACATAGCTTTCATTGGATGCGAGATTACGACAATGTTGCACAAGGAGTTAAAGATTTTATCGATATTCATGATATAAATATTTTGGCAATGGTAAATTACAAGCATAGTTTTTTAGAGAATTTAATCAACGAACCCATCATAAAAAAACTAGGTTTTAAAACAACAATACCGTTTTTAATTGTGCCTTGTATTACAGAAAAATAGAAATTACTTTCATTTTTGATTTTTACTCTCTGAACACGCCCTTCGCGAGCTTTCGATACTAATTTTTGTGAAAAAACTAAAAAATTTCGTTTTCAAATTTTTCGAAATCCTAGCCCAAAGAGGCGTATTGTGATGATGCTGCTGTTATACAAATCATTAGACCTTAACAACAGTCTATTTAAAAATAAAAATTTCTTAAAAGTAACCTATGGAAAACACACCTATTGAAATTATAAAATCATCTGGGGAAAAAGCAAAGTTTTCTTTTGAGAAATTGCGTGCTTCTTTAAATAAAACTAAAGCAGATAAAGCCACTATCGACAACATTATTAATGTAGTTCGTGATGAACTATACCAAGGAATTTCTACCAAAGAAGTATATCATAGAGCCTTCGCCTTGCTTAAGAAAAAAGAAAGTCATTTTGCCTCGCGCTATAAACTAAAAAAAGCAATCTATGAATTAGGACCAACAGGCTTTCCTTTTGAGCGCTTTATTAGCGCCTTGTTAGAAAACTCTGGATACCGAACAGAAGTTAATAAAATTTTACAAGGGCATTGCGTAAGTCACGAAATAGATGTCATAGCTATAAAAGATAATGAAACTACCGTTGTAGAATGTAAATTCCACAGTGAAAAAGAATTTAAGTGTAATGTGAAAATTCCGCTTTATATCCATTCTCGCTTTCAAGATGTAAAAACTCATTGGAGTAAAAATTCAAAAAATAATAAACTTAGAAAAGGATGGCTGGTTACAAATACTAGATTTACCGAAGACGCTTTAAAGTATGGTAATTGCTGTGGTTTGTATTTAATAAGTTGGGATTATCCAAAAAATGAAGGCTTAAAAGATTTGATTGATTCTTTAGGACTATACCCAATTACCGTTTCTACCATCCTCAGCAATCGAGAAAAACAGTTTTTATTAGGTCGAAATATCGTGCTCTGTCGCGACCTATTAGACGATAAATTTTATTTAGATCACCTCGGTATTTCAGAGCTACGAAAGCAGAAAATTCTAAACGAAATTAAACATTTATGTACTCTTGAAAACGAATAATTATGGAAAAATATGCTACTATCACTTTTCTTGGCGCCTCAGGAGTTGTCACTGGTTCTAAGTTTTTAGTGGAAACTTCAGAGCTCAATATACTTATAGATTGCGGGATGTTTCAAGGCTTAAAAGAACTTAGAAAAATTAATTGGCAAGCTTTAGCTGTTGACGTTTCGGCCATCGACATGGTGCTATTAACCCATGGACATTTAGATCATGTAGGCTATTTGCCACGCTTAGTCATGCAAGGTTTTAAAGGCAAAATAATAGGCACTGCTCCTACTCTGGCTATTGCTGAAATTATTTTAAGAGATAGCGCGAAAATACATGAAGAGGAAGCCCAAAAGGCCAATAAAGAACAGTACACAAAACACCATCCTGCTCTGCCTTACTATAGACTGGAAGATGTAGAAAAAACACTGAGATTATTTCAAGTTTCCAAAGAAAATAAATGGATATCCATAGCGGATCATATTTCTTATCGGATGCAGTACAACGGGCATATTATTGGTGCCGTTTTTATTGAGTTAGATATCCTTGGCAAAAAGTTTGTATTCTCAGGCGATATAGGTAGAAGAAAAGATTATTTATTACGGGAACCAATGAGACCCGAATGGGCAGATTATCTATGCATAGAAAGCACCTATGGCGATAAATTACATCCAAAAGAAGACATAGAAGCTAAATTGGCCACTTTAATTAAAGAAACAATCCATAACCAAGGAAATCTTATTATTCCCAGCTTTGCCGTAGAACGCTTGCAAACATTAATGTTTATTCTTTGGGAATTGTACAAGAAAAATAAAATTCCGAATATTCCTATTTTTATTGATAGCCCCATGGGCAATAATGTATTAGATGTTTTTAATAGATTCTCCAAATGGCATAAACTAAGTCCTGAAGCATATAAGGCTATGCTTCATCATTTTAACATTGTAAGTTCTTACCGAGAAACCTGGGAAACTATTGATGATAAACGCTCAAAAATTATCATCGCTGGCAGTGGCATGGTGACTGGTGGTAGAGTATTAACCTATTTACAGCAACTTATTGACGAGCCCACAACCACGGTTTTATTGGTGGGTTACCAAGCAGAAGGTACACGAGGCCGACAATTAAAAGATGGAGCGCACGAAATTAAATTTTTCGGCAAATACTACCCCGTAAAAGCCAAAATTGAGAGCATTGAAAGTTTATCTGCACATGCAGATCAAGAAGACTTACTTCATTGGATGGGTACTATTAAAAATATTCCAGAAAAAGTATTTTTAATCCATGGAGAACCTGCTGCATTAGATGCCTTTAGAGTTAAAATTAAGGAAACCTTTTCGTGGAATGTTCATATTCCAAAACTACATGAAGTAGAAAAAATAAGGCTTTAAAAAAATATTACGATTCAAAGCAGCACTTTTCAAAAATTTAAATAGTTTTAGAAACAGGGTTATAGAAATTTCTGGCCATTTGGATTGTTATTACATGAACTAATACTATTTTTATAAAACTTAATAATTGTTGAGTATAACATGACTAAAAACACGGAGAAGCCAAAACTTGTAGCAAGCCTAAAACTATCTCCCTTAGCCTCTAGAACACATGCACTTTTAATTTTGTCTTCTTATAACATACTCGACTTTGAGGCTATCAGCCTATTTATAGGGGCAAGTAAAAGTTCCTCCGCAGTCAATACAAGTGTTCTTATACCACTAAATTTAATGGACCTTTATGCGTAATTAAGAGATCGAAAAAGGTATTTTAAACTCAGTAAATTTTCCCAACCTACTCCTGTAGTAGCCAATCACTTTACCATTGAAAAAGAAAAGATAATAATGACTATAGAAAAAGCGCAATTAGAAGACCTCGAAAGCATTATTGCCATTGAACAACAAATTTTTAATACCGATGCTTATCCTGCTTTTGTGGTACGACAGCTTTTTGATATTTCTGGCGCTTATTTTTTGGTAGCGAAAGAAGACGACAAGGTTTTAGGCTATGCATTAGGTGGTATAAATACCAATGAAAAGAAAGCTTGGATTTTGTCTTTAGGAGTGGCTTTAGAGGCAAGAGGAAAAGGTTTAGGAAAACAATTAACCGAAACATTAATCACCGTTGTGAAAGCAGAACCTATAGAAGAAATTGCCCTAACGGTGTACCCAGACAATCTAGCTGCCATTAAAATTTACAAAGAATTAGGTTTCTTAGGTGACTTAATTTTAGACAACTATTTTCTAGACCATGAAGAACGAATCATAATGACTTTAAAAATGATTTAAAAGCAATAGATTATATATATATTAAGCTTAATTTACAATAGAAAAATCGTAAAAATATACGTAATTGATATTTTTTTAATAGCGATGCCCTATGGCTAGAAAATGAATAATGAACAGTAAACAATAGTCTTTAGTATGAGTTGGATTTTAGCTGCACAAATAACTTACATCCTTGTAATTCTTGTGATCATATTTCGAGTATTATTAGATACCCGCAGCAGTACTAAGGCTTTAGCCTACATTCTTTTTATCATTTTTGTCCCTTTTATAGGAGTGTTTTTTTACTTCTCCTTCGGAATTAATTACAGAAAAAGAAAAATATACAGCAAAAAAATTCTACTAGATGAACCTCTTTGGAAGCAAATAACCCAGAGAAAAAAATCATACGCGAATGCCATTACCCATTCAGGAATTATATCAGATCATTATCAGCAATTAATCGAATATATTCAAAATTCAGGCATCAGCCAACTTACCGCAAACAACGAAATTAAATTGTTGATTAATGGCGAAGAGAAGTTTCCTGAACTATTAAGCGCCCTTGAGAAAGCTACATCACATATTCACATGGAATATTACATTTATGAAAATGATGTTACTGGAAATCAAGTGGCAGACCTGCTTATAAAAAAAGCAAAAGAAGGTGTTGAAGTAAGGTTTATATATGATGATTTTGGAAGTCATAGCTTAGACAAATCTTTTATTGAGAAATTAAATGAGGCTGGCGTACAAACAGCACCGATTTATAAAATAAAATGGTATGCATTGGCCAATAGACTTAATTATAGAAATCATAGAAAAATAGTAATTATTGATACCTGTGTTGGCTTTATTGGTGGGATTAATGTGAGTGATAAATACCGAAATGATACGCCTTTAAAAGATCATTTATTTTGGCGTGATACCCATTTAATGGTTACAGGTCAAGCAACAGCGCAACTACAATATCTTTTTATCTGTGATTGGAATTTTTGTAGTCCAAATAAATTAGCCTATAGTCCTATCTATTTTAAAGATTACACGCAAAATAAAACTATTGGCAAAGAAGCTATGCAAATTGCTGCCTCAGGCCCTGATAGTTCGCAGCCTGTTATTTTCTATTCCTTATTAAAAGCCATTAATTTGGCTAAAAAAAGAATTTTTATTACTAGTCCATATTTTATTCCTGGAGAAAGTTTAATGGATGCTTTAATAATTGCCATTCAAAGCGGCTTAGACGTTCGTATATTAATTCCGGGTATATCAGATTCAAAAATGGTGAACGCCGTGGCCAATGCTTATTATACAGAATTACTTAGGTATGGTGCAAAAATATACCAATACAATAAAGGATTTGTTCATGCGAAGACTATGGTCATCGACGATGATTTAGCCATTATTGGGTCTGCTAATATGGATTATCGAAGTTTTGATCTCAATTTTGAAGTCAATGCCATGGTCTATAGTAAAAAAATAGCCCAACAACTAGCTGATGTTTTTGAAAACGATTTAATAGCATCAGAACAAATAAATGCTATAAATTGGTTGAACCGACCAAAACACCTAGTTCTTTGGGAAAAAATAGTCAGGTTATTATCTCCTTTTTTATGATTGCATAAGTAATCATATAGTGTTGATTTAAATACCAAAAGAACCAATTCGTTGAACAATAAATTTAGTTCAAGGAAAAGTGTTTAATTTTCATGAAATAGTGATTTTTAAAAAAAATAGTCGTTTATCTTATGGCGTGAAAAAATGGAGTTTAGTTAGCGTCAATAATTAACCTAAATGCGATAAGCATACAGCAGTAAATCTATTAATTTTGGATAAAACAGAAAATAAGATTTATGAAGACGAATATTGGAATATCAGAAGACAACAGAAAAAAAGTAACAGCGATACTCGAAACATTATTAGCTGATGAATTTGTTTTATATACAAAAACATTGAAAGCCCATTGGAATTTAGAGGGTCATGATTTTCATACGAAACACGTATTTTTTGAAGAGCATTACAATGCTATAAAGTTATTTACGGATAGCGTGGCAGAACGAATTCGTAAGTTAGGACATTACGCTCCTGGAACGCTAAAAGAATTTTTAGAATTAACACATCTGACTGAAAAATACCAAGGGGATAATACCAGCCATGACTATATAAAAGCCCTACTAGAAGATCATGACACCATCATACAATTTATTAGAGAAAATATATCTAAAGTCGATGAAGATTTTAAAGATGCAGGTTCAGGAGATTTCTTGACAGGCTTAATGCAAGAACATGAGGAAATGGCTTGGATGCTCAGAGCTACCATCGCCAAATAAACACACTACATTTTTTAACATATATACAAGTTGTCTTTACATTTTTATGTCAAGGCAACTTTTTTGTTTTAATACGGATATAAAGCATAGCATTAATGACTGTAAACCTTTAATTAAATTTCTAAGGCCACAATTACTTCTGAGAAGCAAAGACTTTTATGAAGGTCTTGCGTTTTAAGCTTTTTGCTATTTCTTTTTTATGGTTCATAGATCGGGTTTATGATGGTAATTTAGAACGATTACAGGAGCAACATAAAACTAATTTAACAACTATGTTATAAATTATTTGTTAATAATTTACCTTCTTTTAATTCTTCCAATACAAACTCAGAAGCTTATTTTTGCCACCTTTCTCAAGATATGGATGCATTACAGATTGGCGATAAGGTATACAATACAAAACAAGATGGCTTTGATGATTTTATACGATACTCATTTTCGGAAGTTGTAGAAGTAACAAAAACATTAGTTATTTTAAAAAATGGCGTCCGTTTGGTAAACCAACCCAGAATCTCGTATATCACAGAAAGTATAGGATATTCTGTTTCGAGACAAAAGGGGGTACATTGGCATTTAGTGACCTTAAAAGCCATTAGAAATGCTCAAGTCGAGAACAAGAAAATTGCTATTCACGACTGGTTTGAAAGTAAAAAATTTACCTTAAAAGAAAAACAGTTAATTTACGAGCAATTTAAAGAACATAGTACTTTTGACCCTGTGGAAATAGAGCACTAATTTCATGTAATAGCGGGTTTCGTTAAGGTTTGTCTAAGAATTTAGAAGCGCACTTGATCATTCAAACTCAAGTACGCCAACAAAAGAATTCCGAGCCTTTTAAAATCGATTTTATGATAGGAAGAATTTAGAGCGAACCTCTTTTGTATAAAGCATTAAGTACCAGACCACCAATAATCATCAAAATACCCAACAAACTCCAAAGACTATAGCTTTCTTGAAACCAAAAAAAACCAAGTATCACTGTAAAAACAACTTCAATGTATTTGAAAGGAGCAACTTGGTTGGTACTTGCTGATTGAAAAGCTTTTGTCATGTACAATTGTCCAAAATAGCCAAATACTCCTAATAACAACAATAAAAGCCATTCTATACCCTTAGGTGTCACAAAATTAAAAAGCATTAAAAAACCACCCACCAAAGTAGCGACAAACATAAAATAATTGACCACGACAACAGGATGATCTTGTTTCCCTATTTTAGTAATCGTCACAAAAACTAAGCCACTAAAAAATGCCGCACCGATGATTAAACTAAGGCCAAACGTATCTATTTCTTTATCCAGTCCTTTCAACACCAAAACGCCTCCAAAAGCAATCGCAAAAAATAACCACTGAATGAGTTTAACCTTTTCTCTAAGCATAAAGATGGCGAAAATTGCGGCAAAAATAGGCGCTATATAACGTAATGATACCGCTGTTCCCATGGTTAAATATTTCAATGACATGAAGAATAAGGTCATTGAAATAACACCAAAGATTGCCCTTGACAGTAATAATTTTCTTTTATTTCCTAAAATGGGAATTTTATGGAAGACTAAAAATGATGTTGAAAAAAGTAAAGTTCCTAAGGATCTAAAAAAAACCAATTCATACGCTGGCAAATGCACTAAATATTTTACAATGGCATTCATTAAAGAAAATGACAAGGTACTGATAAGCATAAAGATAAATGCCTTTTTTAATTCCATTTTGTGAGTTTTCTTGCCAAGCTAAGCGTATTTACTAAGGGTTTAATGCTTCAAAAGAAACCGGTAATTCAAACACTTCTAAATCAAAATAATCCAAAGAAGCTAAGAGATGATCGAAAATATCTGCCATCACATATTCGTAATTTTCCCACCGTTTATCAGCACTAAACGCGTAAATTTCTAATGGAATTCCCTGTGGTGTAGGACTCAACTGTCGTGTCATCAAGGTCATTTTTTTATTAATCGCAGAATGATTTTCTAAGTAGGTTTCTATATACTTTCTAAATACGCCAATATTGGTAAGGTTTCTACCGTTTATAGTCACCTCTTTATTAATTTCATGCTGTTCATTGTACTTATTTATTTGCTCACTTCGGGTATTTAAATACGATGCAATCAACTGAATTTTCTTTAATTCAACAATGTCTTTTTCGGTTAAAAAACGGATACTTTTTTGACGGATAATCAGGGAACGTTTTATACGTCTTCCCCCAGAATTTTGCATACCACGCCAATTTTTAAAGGAATCAGAAATCATGGCATAGGTCGGTATCGTGGTAATTGTTTTATCAAAATTTTGAACTTTCACCGTAGCTAAATTAATCTCGATAACATCACCGTCTGCGCCATATTTTTCAAAAGTAATCCAATCACCTATACGAACCATGTCATTAATACTCACCTGTATACTGGCAACAAAACCTAAAATAGAATCTTTAAAAATCAATAGAATAACTGCTGAAGCCGCCCCTAGTGCCGTAAAAAACTGCCAAACAGAACTTCCTGATAATATGGCAAAGATGGTTAAAATACCTCCCAACCAGGCAAAAATCATAAGTACTTGAATGTAGCTGTCTAATGGTTTATCTTTTAAGTGCGGGAGTGTTCTCAAATAGTCTTTTATAGCCGATAAAATTCTTTTAACAATAGATAAAACTAAGATGACGGTCAATACATAAAGCAATTTTAGCGCTAAACCCCCAACATATTTAAAATCAAAAAATATTATAGGAGAAAATTCAAATAATACGAATAAGGGAATAATGTGCGCCAAAGCTCGTGGAACGCGATTGGAAACTAAAAAATTATCAAAGTTTGACTTTGTAGTTTTCGCAAGCCTAATACTAAATGAACGTAAAAATTTCCAAATAATCCAATCGAGAATCCAAGCTAAAAGGAGCGCCAAAGTTAATATAATCGCCGAATTTAGTAAGGCAACTACATCCTGGTTTATTCCAATTTTTACTAAATAATCGTATAATAAACGTCCAAAAGTATCATTCATCATCGTGCTTTTTTTCAAAAAACAAAACTACGGCTTGTAGCCGTATTTGTGGGTATAATAATAGAGTTAATTCTGTACTAGAGATGAAAATGTAAAACGAATAATTCTTTCCTAACAAAAAATCACATTCAGTCGCTAATTTTGTGACTACATTCTAATCTTTTCAAATCTATAGGGTAAGCTTAGCCAAAGATGAAAAGAATGAAAGAGCCATATGGATTAATTTACTTGCAACAATCTTTGAATAGCTGTATTTTTGAAAGTCAATACTTGAAGCTTATGTTACAACAACTGTATGATAATTACGGGACAATTTTTGAAAAAGAATTACTAGATGAAATTGTGGCCATTGGTACTTTTAAAGAAGTTCCAGAGGGTTATAAATTAATAGAAATCGGAGAATATATAAAAAGCATGCCCTTATTAATTTCAGGAGCTATTAAAATACTTCGAGAAGATGCTGATGGAGATGAACTACTTTTATATTATTTAGAAAAGGGTGAAACTTGTTCGATGACTTTAACCTGTTGTATCGCCAATTCTAAAAGTGAAATTAGGGCCATTGCGGAGCTTGATACAGTTTTAATTATGATTCCGGTTCAGAAAATGGAAGAATGGACGGCGAAATATAAATCGTGGCGGAATTTTGTATTTGAAAGCTATCACAAAAGAGTAAATGAACTTTTACTGACTGTGGATTCGATTGCCTTTCAGAATATGGATGAACGTTTACTTAATTTTTTAAAAGAAAAATCGCGTATTAACAAAGAAGATACGATTCACAATACCCATCAAGAAATTGCCTACGATCTACACAGTTCTCGGGTAGTTATTTCAAGGCTTTTAAAAAAATTAGAAGAAATGGGCAAAATAAAACTATACCGTAATTTTATAAAAATTATTGATTTATAAAAAATCATCCTATGTAACTTAGGTTACTGTAAAACACTTATAATCGCTCTAAATTTGCAACAATAAACTTAGAGAAAGTTTATTGGTTGGTTGTTTTAATGGAAGTAGTGAGGTGGTTTTTACTACTTCCATTTTTAAAATTTACTCAAATTAAATAGAAAAAAATATGTCGTTTTTAAGTCAATTATTTGGAACAAAAAGTGAAACATTAAAAGCTATAAAAAATTTAAATGTGGCCGAATTTAAAATGGCCATACAAGGTAAAAAAGTACAACTGGTAGATGTGAGAACTTCCTCCGAATTTGGCGCTGGACATATAAAAAATGCGGCAAATATTGATGTTTTTAATAGTGCTGCCTTTGAAAAAAAATTTGAAAAGTATCAAAAAGAAAGTCCTGTTTATGTCTACTGTCGTTCTGGAGCTCGCAGTATGAGTGCCGCCAAAAAGTTAGTTAAAATGGGCTTTACTGAGGTGGTAAATCTAAAAGGTGGTTATTCTGCTTGGAGCTAAATTTGGGTCTTGGGTCTTGGGTCTTGGTAAAGCTGAACAAAAGTAAATTATATAAACAACGTGTTTTTATTTAAAGAGGTCTAGATATATGCAAAATTCAATCATCGTTCAGAATTTAAAATGTGGTGGCTGTGCAAAAACAATAAGCTCAAAAATAACAGCTATTCCGAATATTACTGGGATTAACGTTAACATAGAAACAGCTACGATATCATTTACTTCTGACAGTGCAGAAAGTACTTTAAAGGTCAAAGAAAAACTTAAACAAATAGGCTATCCTGCTATTGACGAAGAAAATTCATTGACATCAAAAGCCAAATCGTTTGTAAGCTGTGCTACTGGTAAAATGTCCTAAGCATAAAAGGGCCTAAAATTCACTTAGCATAAAAATAAAATCTGCTTCAGGTTTAAACACGCTCGTTAAACATAGCAACTAAAATTGTTTCCATGAAAAAAGAGATGCTTCTTGTAATTTTTATAAGCCTAGTGGCCTGTAAAGAGACTGGTAAAAAATCAGATGTTAGTGTGCGACAAATTAATGTCGAAAACACAGAACAACATCGCGGTAAAGAACTCATGGAAACGAACTGTTATAGCTGCCATAACCCCAATGCTAAGGCTAAAAACCGAATTGCTCCTCCTATGATTGCTGTAAAGGAGCATTATACTAAAGAGAATACTACTAAAGAAGCATTCATTAAAGATATCATCGCTTGGACTAAAAAGCCAGGTATAGAAACATCGAAAATGCCCGGTGCAGTTAAGCGTTTTGGACTTATGCCTTACCTTCCCTATCCTGAAGAAGATATAGAACGTATTGCCGATTATATGTTTACCCACGATATTGATGCACCAGAATGGGTTGAAGATCATCAAAAACAAGAACGTAAAAAAGTAAATGCACCCGAGCGTGCCGCAGAAGACATTGGTTTAAGCTATGCTCTTGCTACGAAACAAACCTTAGGCAAAAACTTAATGAGTGCCATTCAAAAAAAAGGCACATTAGGAGCTTTAGAGTTTTGTACTATTCAAGCCTACCCTTTAACAGATAGTATGTCGACAGTTCATAATGCAAAAATTAAACGCGTTAGTGATAAACCAAGAAACCCAAAAAACCAAGCAAATACCGAGGAACTAGGTTACATTGAAAATTTTAAAACTGCAATGAGCAACAAAACGGCCGTAGAAGCTATTACCAAAAAACAGGGTTCTACCGTTAGTTTTTACTATCCCATAACTACAAATGCGATGTGTTTACAATGTCATGGAACCGAAAAAGAAGTTTCTCCCGAAACGTATAAAGCCATAAAAAATTTGTATCCGAATGATAAAGCGCTTGGCTATGCGGAAAATGAAGTGAGAGGTATTTGGAGTATTCAGTTTAATGTAGAAAATTAATTCTATTTCACCAAGGTATTGCACTTTTAGCCTATTTTAGAAGGCCAGTATTTTTCAATATTTAGGTTCAAAGAATAAACCGATCCGAAAATGAAGCCCATCCTTTACAAGTTTCATTTTATGAACAACCTTGAATACATCAATCGAATAACCAAAGCGCAGAACAAAAACAAGCCCCTTATAGCACAAGAAAGGGAATATGTTGGTCGAGGAGTTTGTGTTTTATGTAGGCTTTAAAATTTAAGCGATAAAGAGTCTTCAAAAATGCTAAAAGAAAAATTCATACAACTTATCAGCAGCTATTCAAAAGATGAAAGGTATAATTTATACTGCTGGAAAGAAATTGAGGAAAAATATTCCTCCAAATCACGTTACTATCATAATTTAGAGCATTTAGAAAATATGCTGAAGGAGTTAGACGAGGTAAAAACACAAATTTTGAATTTAGATAGCCTCATCTTTGCGGTTTATTACCACGACATCATTTATACCGCCACTAAAAGTGATAACGAAGTACAAAGTTCATTACTCTTTCAAAAAAGAATAACAAAAACCTCCTTTTCATATATCCAAGAATGCAGGCGTGCCATTGAAGCCACCAAAGAACATAAATTTTCTGAGGATCATGATACCAATTTACTTTTAGATTGTGATCTTTCTATTTTAGGAAAAAGCAATATCGAATACACACAATACGCAAAAAATATACGCAAGGAGTATCAAATTTATCCAGATTTTATGTATCGAAAAGGAAGAAAAAAAGTACTGAAAAGCATATTAGCATTAAAATCTATCTACAAAACCGACTTCTTTATTCAAAAATACGAAAAACAAGCAAGAGAAAATTTAGAACTTGAATTAGCTCAATTGACATCCTAACTAGAAGGCCAAAACACCAGCTCAAAAAAAATTACATCTTTTAATGGTAACTAAAGCTTGGTAGCTTAGGTTAACTTTTTAAAATAAAATCTAAAAAAAGTAAAAATTGGGTTTATTTATCGTAATATTGCAATGAACAAATACATACACGATATGGGCTTAGCTAAAACTGAGATATTTACGGAAGAACAAAACAAAATTGCCTTGTTTGCAAAAGTCTTTGGGCATCCAGCTAGAGTAGCTATCCTAGAACATTTATTTAAAATAAATACGTGTATTTGCGGCGATTTAGTCATTGAAATTGGACTTGCACAACCTACGATTTCACAACATTTAAAAGAGCTAAAACATTTAGGACTTATTAGAGGCAATGTGGAAGGAACAAGCGTTTGTTATTGTATTGACCAGGAAAATTGGCTAAAAATGAAAGAAGTCATGCTTCACTTTTTAAACCAAGACATCTCTAAAACTGATTGTTGTTAACATTTATTCTTACACTTCAAAAAAAATTAATTAACATGAACAAAGAACAAGAATTAAAAAATATCGTTAAAGAACGCTACAGTAAAATTGCGGAGCAAGGAAAAGTTGAAAATGCTTCTTCATGCTGCGGTGCCACTACCCCATCGAATAAAGTCTATAATATCATGATGGATGATTATTCTGAAACCAGTGGCTACGTAGCAGATGCTGATTTAGGATTGGGATGTGGATTGCCCACACAATTCGCTCAAATAAAAAAGGGCGATACCGTTGTTGACCTAGGTTCTGGTGCTGGAAACGACTGTTTTGTAGCTCGAAACGAAACAGGGAACGAAGGAAAAGTTATCGGCATAGACTTTACGCCTATCATGATTCAAAAGGCACGTATCAACGCCGAAAAATTAGGCTTTAACAATGTCGAGTTTCGAGAAGGAGATATTGATGCCATGCCTTTAAGTGATGCAATAGCTGACGTAATCGTGAGTAATTGTGTTTTGAATTTAGTTCCAAACAAAGAAAAAGTTTTCAAAGATATATATAGAGTATTAAAGCCAGGAGGTCATTTTAGTATTTCTGATATTGTTCTTGTGGGCGAATTACCAGCATCTTTATTAAAAGATGCCGAAATGTATGCAGGTTGCGTTGCAGGTGCCATACAAAAGAGCCAATACCTTAAATTAATTGAAAACAATGGATTTAAGGCTGTTAAAATTCAAAAAGAAAAAACGATTGTGATTCCGGATGATATTCTAGAAAAATACCTTTCAAAAAATGAAATACAAGCCTTTAAGGAGAGTAAAACAGGGATTTTCAGTATCACCGTGTATGCAGAAAAAGAAGGAATACCTCAAGAAAAGCTAAACTAATCCTATCAGAAGTGCAAACTTCAAATGCTTGCGATCCTTCGACTAACTGTTGTTAAAACACATCGAGTCCATAGGCTACTTAATGTATTTTGCTATAAAAAATAAAAAACCGCCAATCTTGGCGGTTTTAAGTATTGTGATAAAAAATAAAGGACAAAAGTGTGTCTAAAAAACTAAGCAATATTTAAAGAGATGACCAAAAGAAATTCTTTAGTCTAGTAAAGTCATCAATGTGCAGCACTCGAATTATCATTTTTTTTAGATTTCACAAATCCATGTATATTCTGGTGTAGAAAATCTTTGGGAAAAGCATCATCTCCCTCAAACCCCAATTGAATGGTGCCACTTTCTTCTGGAATATAATTGGTTTTAAATATATAATCCCAAAGGCTTAAGCTAATACCAAAATTTACACCATATGTTCCTTTTGGTAACTCGTGTGCATGATGGTATAAATGCATCACAGGATTGTTTAAAAGATATTTAAAAGGACCATAGGTAATTTTAATGTTTGAATGATTAAAGTGACCAATAGTAATGGCTATAAAATGAACAATATAAGCTTGTTCCGGTTCAAAACCACCCAATAGCATAACCGCAAGGGTCTTTAAAGGTTTATACAATATGTTTTCCATCCAATGATACCGTAGATGCGCTGCAAAACCCATCTCTTTCACGCTGTGATGTACTTTGTGAAATTCCCATAAAAATGGATACTTATGTAATAAAATATGGGTAAACCATTGCACAAAATCTAACAACACAAAAAACACGAGTAATTGTCCCCACATGGGCCACGTTGAAAAATCGATTAGTGCGAAACTGCTAGCAGCTACTCCCAGTTCAGAAAATACTTTCGCTAAAAGTTTATAAAAACCACTGATAACAATAGCGAATAGAAAAAAATTAAAAAACATATAAAAAGCATCGAGCCAAAAATCTTTACGGAAAACAGATTGATTTTTTCTCCAAGGAAATAGCATTTCTAATCCCCAAACAAGCAATGAAATTAAAATTAAACCCCAAAAATAGTTGGTATACCAAGGCACTTCAAAAATAATAGATTTCCAAGTCCAATTGAACGTGCCAACAATAGCATTGATAATAATTTGTATGTATTCGTTCATTAATTTTAAAATTTACTTATAAATTCAAATCTTTTTATACAAAACAGCTTTAACTTTAATTAAAGAAGCAAAAGTCACAACCTGTACTCTGAGGGCTTAAAGCGCCAATAGTGTTTAGAATATATCCTTTGAATCAAAAATTTAAACTCATTTGATTTGCAACACATAATAAGCTGCTAAATTTACGCAACTTTCTAATTGATTTAGAACATAAATATCATTCATAACCGTATCTATTTACTAAATATGGCTGTCGAAGTCACCTAAATTCTAAACCTTCTGTATTTCTTTCATGGTTAAAACCCATTTTCTAGAAATAGCAGTTTATACCTTGTTTTCAAAAAATATCATGGCGAAAAACTATAGAAATCATATTTTCAATACTGCCAATACCCTATTTTTCCGTTGCTAGCTCAAAGCGTAAATTGCTGACCTGATTCATAGTCGGTTTATTTGTGTATTCATTACACATCACTAGTTAAAATCGGCCTATTTTTTCCACTACGATGCCACCAGAAAATGCTGCTCGTTTTTGCTATGGAATAAAAAGCGTCAAAGTTTTCAGAACTACGTGTTTTATTACATTATTTCATAAGAATTCCTAACTCCTGGCATAAAGCTTTTAGTTGATTTACATCAGCTTGTTTTTTAAAACTAGGAATATCACGACTTTTACCATTCTGAAGCACCAATGAAAATTGCTTGCGCCCTAGAATAGAGCGTTGTTTTACATATTTTATTTGATGCAATGGAATTAATACTGCAACCGATTTTCTAAAGGTAAAATAGTATAAAAAAACTAGTGCTGTAACCAGCATAAATATCCAAAATAGTTCAATAAAACCAACTCCTGATTTGTACGTACCAGCCAGATTTAAAATTCCAGTTAATGCATTTAAACCTAATACAATTTTTAAAGCAAAATAATGCGTTTTTATATCGTCTTTAATTTCAATTGTTTGATCAGCTTTGTTATATTCTATTTGCATTCATTCAAATTTTAATAATGAATTCATCTCTATATAAATCAGTTGTTTTAGGCGTATATCATCGCTTAAAATCATGAGTAATTTAGCATCTAAACGCTTGGCTTCCTAATATAAAACATCAAGTTAAAGTTCATCATTTTGAAAAAATACACTGCTTTCCCTTAAAACTTTAAATAGATGTTGGTGATTATTCAATTAGAGATAAACCTTTAAAAAAGGTTGGCATTAGACTTTTAGTTTTCAAACATAATTAATAAAAAAGAAATTTTTTTGAAGTGAACATATATAGTCCTTCCATGTATTCTAGAACCCTTGATAACGATAGTACGCTCAGAAATTAAATACATCAACTTTTACTTTTTTAATGGCCACACCATTTTTAAAAATGGAGTTCATTAGCTAAACCTACGATCGGGGTGAAAAGCGCTTATATCCATAGAAGTTTTTTTACCATCGATAATTTCGGCCACTAGCTTGCCTGTAGCCGGGCCCAAGCTCCAACCCATCATAGCGTGCCCTGTTGCAAAAGTTAGATTGTCATAGGCACTCGATTTTCCAATATAGGGCAATCCATCAGGAGAAACGGGCCGTAATCCTGTTTTAGCAGCATTGCGCTCTTCTTGGGTAATTTCAAATTCAGGATAAAACTTTTTTGCACCATTGGCGATAGAATGTACGCGCTCTTTCCTTACGATGGTATTAATTCCTGAGAACTCCATTGTTCCAGCAAAACGCGTAAAACCTTGCATGGGGGTTACGGCCATACTACTTTCCATCAAAATGGCAGGAATTGTTATTCCTGTTGGGCGTTCTACATTGATACTATAGCCCTTTCCGGCTTGTAAGGCAATATTCAATTTTAATTTTTTTGCAAGTTCTCCACTCCAAGAACCAGCAGCCAAAACCACTTCATCAGCCTCATAGTAAGCTTTTGAAGTTGTTAATCCTATAATTTTTCGATTTGAAATTTTAATATCAAGCACCTCTTCACTTGTTTTTAGTTGGGTGCCGACCGATGTTAAATACTGGAGTAATTTAGGCATCAGTTCTGTGGGGGTGGTATGTCCGTCACATTCATAATGAATAGCACCTTCAGCATTGATTTTAATATTAGGCTCCAGTTTGGCGATCTCTGCTTTATTTAACTCTTTTACTTCTAAACCTAAAAATTCAGCTCGTTTCGCTACTTGTATTTCATGATCGTAAGATTTCTGAGTTTGATACAACATCATTAAGCCCTTCTTTGCCAATTGAAAATCACCTAAGTCACCAGAAGATTTAATCCCCCTAAACAATTCAAAACTTAAAAGGTTGATGTCTTTAATGAGCGGTATAGCCTTTTCAACTTTAGCATGGGTAGAAGATTTATGAAAATACCATGACCATTTAAAAAAGTCGATATCCCAGCGCGGTTTCATGTAAAACGGACTCGAAGAATTAAACATCCATTGAATACCTTGTTTAATTTTACCTGGTGAAGCCATGGGAATAATGTGACTCGGCGTAATGTACCCCGCATTCACAAAAGAAGCTCCTGTGGTGATAGCTGACTTATCTAGTACCGTTACTTGATGACCTTCTTTCTGTAAAAAATAAGCAGCACTTAGGCCTACAATACCACCACCAATAATAACTATATTTTTTGCCATTTTAAATCACTTGAAATCCATGTGCATAAGGGTCATCATCATCAATACAAATAGTGTTGTACCCATATATTTTTGCCCAGCCTTGAATACTTGGTATAATAGCCAGTTGTCCAGCTAATATAGTTTCTTTTTCAACGCGCCCAATAAATTGAGACCCAATAAAACTTTCATGAATAAAATCAGCTCCTAAAGCTAAATTTCCTTTAGCATACCATTGGGCCATACGTGCCGACGTCCCTGTACCACAAGGCGAACGATCTATAGCTTTATCCCCATAAAATACCGCATTACGCGCTGTTGCCATTGGTGAAATGGTAGTACCAGTCCATAGAATATGGCTTACATCACGAATAGTTTCATCTTCTGGATGAATAAATGTATGGGGATATTTTTGATTAATTTTTGTACGAATTTCTTGGCTAAACTGAATGAGTTGCCCAGCCGAAAATTCTTGAATACCCTTAAAATTCTTTTGTGGGTCTATGATGGCATAATAATTACCTCCGTAAGACACATCAAATACTAATTCTCCCAAACCAGCACACTCTATAGTCAACTCTGTCGCTGCTAAGTATGATTTTACATTGGTGAGCCGCACCCAATCTACCTTATTGTGGGTCTGTTGGTAATCTATATGCACCAAACCAGCCGGTGTTTCCATGTGGATTTTACCCGGAGTGTGAGGTGTAATTAAACCTTCTTCAATACCGATGGTGATGGCCCCAATAGTGCCATGTCCGCACATGGGTAAACAACCACTTGTTTCTATAAATAAAATTCCAAATTCGTTCTCTGGATCTGACGGCGGATAAAAAATGCTACCACTCATCATATCATGGCCACGTGGTTCGAACATCAACCCCTTTCGTATCCAATCGTACTCTTTTAAAAAGTGTTGCCGTTTTTCACTCATACTAGCCCCCACTAGATTAGGGCCACCACCGGCAACCACCCGAACAGGATTTCCGCAGGTATGGGCGTCGACACAAAAAAAGGTTTTGCTAGCCATTTTTTACCTTTTTAATATAATCAGTTACGCGTTTCTCTAATATGGCAAGGGTAACTGTGCCTTGTCCTAAAATAATTTCATGAAACTCGCGGATATTAAATTTTTCTACGAGTTCTTTTTCTGCTAATACTCTTAATTCTCGAATTTTAAGCTCCCCAATTTTATACGAAAGGGCTTGGCCAGGCCATGAAATATAGCGATCGGTTTCTGTATTAATTTCATGCAATGAAAGCGCTGTATTTTCGGTCATATAACCCACTACCTGTGGTCGAGACCATCCTTTGGCATGAATACCTGTATCTACCACCAAGCGGCAAGCTCTCCACATTTCGTAGGTAAGTTTCCCAAAATGTTCATAAGGCGTGGTGTACAGTCCCATTTCTTCTGCTAGAAATTCTGAGTATAATCCCCAACCCTCACCATAGGCTGAAAGGTATAAGTTGCGTCTAAATTGAGGAATACTATCGCCTAATTCATTATTTAATGATCCTTGTAAATGATGGCCTGGTACTGCTTCGTGTACGGTAAGCGCAGGCATTGTATACAATGTTCTGCTCGGTAAATTATAGGTGTTTACCCAATAATAGCCAGGATCAGTACTGTTTACAGACGTACCCACATAGCGTCCCGTCGTGTATTTAGGTGCAATGGCCTCTGGTACTGGAGCAACACCGTAGGGTTTTCTGGGTAATTTATTAAAAAATTTAGGCAGCTGTGCATCTGCTCTTTTGGCTATATCACGAGCAATCATCAACAATTCATTCGGCGTTTTCGCATAAAACTGTTCATCTGTTCTTAAAAATTGTAAAAAATCTGCAAAGCTCCCTTCAAAACCTAGGTCAAGAATAATTTTTTCCATTTGGGTTTTTATTCGAGCTACCTCTTTAAGCCCGATTTGGTGAATATCCTCAGCAGAATAACTTTCACTTGTCGTATAAAAATTAATTCGATTTTGGTAATAAGCTGCGCCATTAGGGGTTTCTGAAACACCAAGACTTGTTCTTGTTTTTGGCAAATATTCTGTTTCAAAAAATACTTTGATTCTCTTAAATTCAGGAATTACGTGTTTAGCAATTGCTTCATGTGCAGCAGCTAAAACCGAGTCTTTCTGCCCTTCAGTGAGTTCGTTGGGTAAAGAATTAAAGGGAGAAAAGAAAAAGCTATCTTCCGAATTTTCTACAATATGTGTATCATAGGTAGACTCATATCCCTTAAAAATAACCTTGGGTTGAGAAACGCCTTTTTCCAAACCTTTTCTTAGATTGATAAAATGCTGATCAACAAAGTCTGGTACAGCGTTGAGTTTCTGTAAATACGCCTTAACCTGATCATAATTGGTTAATGGGCGAACGATGTAGTTTAAATTAGAATGAAAGCCAGCATCAGAAAGTAAAGGATTTAAATACTGTTCAAACCTATAGAAGTTGATTTTATCTTGTAAAACAAACTTTAAAAGCTGCGCCGATATCTGTTCGGTATCGCTAAGCTCATCCATTGCTATACAGCCAAAATACTGCATCTGATCTTCGGCATAAGAGGCTTCGGATTTATAATATTCTTCCGTAAACAAGCCTAAAGGATACGCTTTTTTGTCATAGCTTTCACGCTCCTCGTACGACTTTATCAAAGTTTCAAGTGTTGCTGTGGATCCGTCACAAGTTTCTCTGCTAGAGTTTTTACAAGAAATAAAAAGGCCTAACAGGAACCAGCAAATTAAGATATCAAATTTCAAATTCATATTTTATTCCTTGTGTGATTTCCATTGACTAATCTACTAATTTGTAGTGGATTTTCGTTCTGTAATTCTTGTGGTAATAATTCATTAGGCCAATCTTGGAAGGAAAATGGTCGAATCCATCTTTTGATGCTATGAACCCCTACCGCCGTAAATCGACTATCAGTAGAGGCAGGATAAGGCCCACCGTGTTGCATGGACGGGCAAACTTCAACACCTGTAGGGACGCCATTAAAAATGATACGCCCTACCCTATTACTCAATGCACTAATAACATCTGTGTAGTCTTTAGCTTCAATAGTATCGGTTAGTATGGTACCCGTTAACTGTCCTTCTAATGTCGCTATAATGAGTTCTAATTCTTTAGCATGATCACATTGTACCACCAATGAATAAGGACCAAAAACCTCATGATGTAGCGTTGTATTTTTTAAAAAAGTAGCACCATCAACGCTTACCACTGCTTGTTTCGCGTAGTTATTGTTTACCGTGGGACTATAATCTGCCACCACTTCAACCCCTGACTGCGAAAATGAAGTTTGCTTGTTTTTTTTGTACGATTCATAAATATTGGGATGCAGCATACAAGTAGGATCTATTTTCACAATTTCTTGGGATAAACGCTGAATAAAACTGCTTAGCATAGCACTTTTTATTCCTAATAGTAAACCTGGGTTGGTACAAAATTGACCAGCTCCAAGCGTAATAGATCCCGCATAGGTCTTTGCCCATTTTTCACTATCTACTTCTAGAGCTCTTGGTAAGATAACTACTGGATTTATACTTCCCATTTCCGCAAAAACTGGGATAGGTTCATCACGCTTAACCGCTTCATCAAACAAAGCCCTACCACCGGTAATACTGCCAGTAAATCCTACGGCTTTTACTTGAGGATGTTGCACTAATTGCACACCAACATCAATACCGCTACTATTCAAATTAGAGAAAACACCGTTTGGCATTCCTGTTTTTTCAGCAGCTTTTATGATGGCAGAAGCTACTAACTCGCCCGTACCAGCATGCATGGGATGACTTTTTACAATCACGGGACAACCAGCCGCCAAAGCGGCAGCCGTATCACCTCCAGCGGTTGAATAGGCTAAAGGAAAATTACTGGCACCAAATACAACTACAGGCCCCAAAGGCAGCATCATTTTACGTAGGTCTGGTTTTGGAGCAGGTTCTCTAAGGGCTTGAGCAGTATCGATTGTAGCCTCTACCCAAGAACCTTCTTCCACTAGGTTTGCAAAAGATCGCAATTGTCCAATAGTCCTAGCTCTTTCTCCATTTGCTCTTGCTTCAGGTAAACCTGATTCTTTGCAATAGGTTTCAATTAACAAATCACCTAAAGCTAAAATTTCATCGGCAATACTATTTAAAAATTCTGCTTTTTTAGATCCTGCTATTTTTTTATAGCTTTCAAAAGCAACGGTAGCTAACAAAACAGCTTCGTTTATTTCTTTAGGTGTGGCCTCATAAAATTGTTCCTTATTTGCTTGGTTTAGTTGTGGATTGAAGGTGGTATAGGTTTTTGAATTTAAGCCAGAGAGGTTATTTCCAATATAATTTTTTCCTGAAATCATTCTTTTAGTTTTTTTAAAAATTAGCAAAGTTGATGGATGAAAAAATAAGTTTCCTGAATGCTTAGCGGATGCACTTTATGGTCTCTATTATTTTTACTTAAGTGCTAGCTAACTTCACGAAAAATTATGTAAAAAACTAGAAAATTAAGTAAAAGTTCATCCTAAACTCAGCACAAAATCTTTACAAAATTGGCAACTTGGGTCTAGTTTTAAGGCCTTCATTAATTATTTTTTGAACACGAATACGCTCTTCACCTTGTAAGGGCAATCTTGGTTCACGCACAAATTCGGTCCCGATTCCTGTCGCTACCTCCGCTAATTTAATATTTTGCACCAATTGTGGGCTTATATCTAATTCTAAAATAGGCATAAACCATCGGTAAATTTCCAAAGCTTCTGCAATTCTACCTGCTTGAACCAATTTGTAAATAGCAACAGTTTCTTTGGGAAATGCACACACCAAACCAGCCACCCAACCATCGGCTCCTGTAATCATGGTTTCTAAGGCTAAGGTATCCACACCACAGAGGATTCGTAAGCGATTACCAAATCTATTTTTAATACGGATGATGTTCGTTACATCTCTTGTAGATTCTTTTACCGCTTGGATATTCTCATGTTTTAGAAGTTCTTCAAACATATCTAAAGTTACCTCAATTTTATAATCTACAGGGTTATTATAAATCATTATGGGTAAATCGGTACTTGAAGCTATTTTCTTGAAATACCTTAGCGTTTCAAAATCGGTAGCTTTATACCGCATGGGTGGCAACATCATTATCCCATGAGCACCATACTTCTCTGCTTTATGTGCGGCATCAATAGCGCTAGTCGTTGTTTGTTCCGCAATATTTATAATGACCGGAACTTTACCATCAACCATGCGAACGGTTTCTTTAATTAAAGTCTTTTTTTCTCCATCGGTTAAGGTACTTGCTTCCCCAAGCGTTCCTCCCAAAATAATTCCGTTTACTCCCGCCTGTAACTGTGCTTCTATATTTACATTAAACATGTTCATGTCTAATGTATCGTCTTTTGTGAACTTAGTTGTGACAGCTGGCAGAACGCCTTCCCAGTTTATTTTCATCAATACTTATTTTTATAAGCCAAATATAAGCTGTTATCAAAATTTGTTATGCTTCTATTTTAACCAGATATATGCATATATTACCTTATTTTTAGGATATTTACCAGTTTTAAAGTTAATCTGCGTCATATAAATACATTTATGGTTAAAGCTCGACCGTTTAAAATAGCCAAAAAAACACATGAAAGTATCACTGTTCAGGTAGATAAAACATCCGAATTTTACAGCAAATTGCATCAGCATGAAGAAATACAAATCAGCTATATTAAAAAAGGAAAAGGAAAGTTAATTATTGCAGATAGTGCACATTCTTTTAAAGAAGGAGCCCTATTTTGTATCGGAAGTAATCACCCACATGTATTTAAAAGTTCCGAAAATAGTTCTGGGATCCATATGATTTCACTCTTTTTTACCCGAAAGTCGTTCGAAGATTGCTATGCGAGTATTCCTGAATTAGCGCCATTAAAACAGTTTTTTTCTAAGACCGAGCTAAATTTTAAGGTCATTACAAACACAAGACCGTTATATGAATTAATAGAGGCTATGGTTAGGTCAGATAAGCTATCCCGGTTGATACAGTTCTTCCAAATTATTCAACTCATTTTAAATGCCAAAAGCATTCGGTTAAGTGAATTCAAGGCCTTGAAAAAAATTACGGATATAGAAGGAAAACGTATGCAAGTGGTCTTTGACTACGTGATTCAGAATTTTCAAAATCAAATTGGTTTAAATGATGTAGCTGACCTTATCTATATGACTCCCAATGCCTTTTGTCGCTTTTTTAAACAGCGAACCAATAAAACTTTCTTTCAGTTTTTAATTCAATTTAGAATTGAGCATGCCTGTCAACTACTTGAAAACACTACCGATAATACGATAGAAAATATAGCCATGGCTTCGGGCTTCAATTCAGTTTCAAATTTTAATCGACAGTTTAAAACATTAAAAAGCAAATCACCCTCAAGATATGCCAAAAACTAAAAGACACATTTTAGAATTTTTAGTTTGAAAGTACTTAGTTTTAACTATTTTTGAAAATACAAATTATAATTAAAACAGAAATGAAAAAAATAGTACTATTTGCATCATTACTAGCTATGGCTTGTAATTCTTCTCAAAAAACAGTCAGTGAGGCTACGTCGGACACAAAAATGGAAATCGTTGATCCTTCGGCATATGCAGAGACCATTACAGAAGCTGAACTTAAAGAACACCTTTATATATATGCTTCTGATGAATTTGAAGGAAGAGAAACTGGTGAGCCTGGTCAGAAAAAAGCAGTAGAATACCTAGCGAATGAATATAAAAAATTAGGCATTGCAGCAGCCAAAGCCGATGGTGACTACATTCAAAAAGTACCCTTAAAATTAAGTAAATTACCTAAAGGTGGTATTTTGGTGGATGGCAAATCTTTTGAAAATGGTGAAGGTCTTTTAACTTTTTCTGCCGCAGAAGGTAGCTATAACGAGCTTGTATATGCCGCTTATGGTATCGAAGACGAAAACTATTCAGATTATAAAAATATAGATGTAAAAGGCAAATTAGTTTTAATCAAAGCCGGGGAGCCAATGAATTCTGACGGTACCTATATGATTTCTGGAAGTGACGAGAAATCTGTTTGGAGTAACATGTCCGAATCTGTAGGAAAACGTTTTGAAGCGGCGAAAAACAACGGTGCAAAAGGCGTATTGTACTACGATGAAAATAATTTTGGTCGGTATAAGAATCGTTTTGATTATATGCAAAAAAACGACAGCGGTAGAATGGGTCTAAAAGTAGAGGATCCAAATGCTTTTTTTAACTTTTTTATCAATGCGGATTTTGCAAAAAACCTTTTACCAACAATAGCTGACGAAAACACCAGTAAAACCATCTCGAAAAAAATTGAATTGTCGGTTAAAAGCACAGATGAGGATGTAGATTCTGAAAACGTAGTTGCTTTTATTAAAGGTACCGAAAAACCTAATGAATATTTAGTATTTTCCTCGCATTTAGATCATATTGGGATTAGTGCCGATGGTGAAATAAACAATGGAGCTGATGATGATGGTTCAGGTACAGTAGCATTATTAGAAATAGCAAAAGCCTTTAAAAAAGCGGCAGATGCTGGTCATGGTCCAAAGAGATCTGTTGTTTTTTTACATGTAACCGGAGAAGAAAAAGGCCTATTAGGTTCTCAATACTATACGGATATTGATCCTATTTTTCCTTTGAATGAAACTGTAGCGGATTTAAATATAGATATGATTGGCCGCATTGACCCGAAAAGAGAAGGTGATCGTAATTATATCTATTTAATTGGTTCTGATAAGCTAAGTACAGATTTACACACAATTTCAGAAGAAGTAAATAAAAAGTACATGAATGTTGAGTTAGATTATACGTATAACGACGAGAATGATCCTAACAGATTTTACTACAGAAGTGACCATTACAATTTTGTAAAAAATAATATTCCAATTATCTTTTATTTTAATGGTACCCATGATGATTATCATAAACCAGGAGATACACCTGATAAAATAAATTATGATTTATTAGAAAACAGAACCCGATTGGTGTTTTACACAGGTTGGGAGGTTGCCAATAGAGCTGACCGCTTAGTGGTGGACAAAGCCAGTAAATAATAAAAAGTAGATTAAAAAAAAGCCTTATCCATAAAAGATAAGGCTTTTTTATTGGATACAGGTGTGGGTTATAAACTTCATATAAAAAGCAGTAACTTTAAAAACACCACTTAGATAAAACGTATACCTGTAGAATGGCTTTACTTAAACTCCGCCTTGTAAGGGCGTATCAGCCCTCTACCTATACGTATAAAACAAAAAAGTCCCATCACTTAAGACGGGACTTTTAAAAACTTATAGGGTGGAAGACCGGGTTCGAACCGGCGACCCTCGGTACCACAAACCGATGCTCTAACCAGCTGAGCTACAACCACCATTTGTAAGCGGCTGCAAAGTTAATTTTTTAGTTCCTATCTTCAAAATAAATTACCTGCTATTTTTAAAATTTACTATAAATTTTAAAAATGTATTGAAAGCCGTAAACAAAATCTTTAAAAACCATAAATTCTGACAGAATTATTTTACATCAGATGTACTTTAAATTATATTTAGCCGTTAAAATACTTATATTCACCGTTTAAGTACATCATATTACTAATTTAAAAAAAATTCACAAGTATAGGAAATACGATTTAAAGACTTTAAAAAAATTAAAAAACACCAGTTCTAGCTTCATGAAACCAAATTATACCATTTTAAAGCCCTTTGCGAAAAAGGTGCTTCTTATTTTGTTCTTTTTATGGCTAAGTCCTGGTAAGGCTCAGTCAAATTCATTAGATAGCCTAAAACTAGAGTTAGCATATATTGAAAATACTAAATCATTCAATAAAAACAACGTAGATTATGTAAGATTACATAATACGATTTCTGACTTGTATTTTTTTAGAAATTTAGACAGTGTAAGGCACTATTCCAAAATAGCCTATGATATTGCTAAAAAAAATAATTTTATCAATGAAGAAATAATCGCCTTACTTAATCTTAGTCATTACTATTTCAATGTAGGAAAGAACACCGAATCTCTTCGACTCTTAAATGAAAGTTTGCAATTAGCAAAGGATCATAATAACCGGAATGAAGGAGCCATCCTAAATAAGCTCGGATATTACCATTTCGACTTAGGAAATCATTCAGAAGCATTAAAAGCCTATTTATTAGCCACTAAATTAGGAGAAAAAACCTCAGATAAAATACTCCTTTCTGTTGTGAAAGAAAATATTGCTATTTTATACATTGCACAAAACGATTTTCAACAAGCTCTAGATATTTATAAAGAAGTTGTTGCCATTAATAATGAATTAGGCAACGAGCAATATATTGGAGAAACTAAAGCCAATATGGCTGATTTGTATGTTGACTTAAAAGATTTTGAAAATGCAAATTTAAACATAGATTATAGTATTGCTATTTTTGAAAAAAATAAGTCCTATGAATGGCTGTCTTCTTGTTATAAAACAAAAGGAGATATTTATTTAAATCAAGACAATTCAACACTTGCTTTATATTGGTATGGAAAAAGTTTAGAATTGCATGAAAATCTTGACGATGACGTTTATAAAGCCCCACTACTCAATGAAATCGCTAGAGCTCATTTAATTCAAAAAAAATATACAGAAGCTGAAGCCTTTGCCTTATCGTCTTTAGAAATATCACAAAAATTAGGACTATTAGAAAATAGCACCAATTCTTATGACATTTTATATCAAATAAAAAAAGAAGACTTGCAACCCATTTCAGCTTTGGAATATCATGAGAAATACAAACTCTTTTTTGATTCTATTTCTCGAAAGGAAAATTTGACCAGCTTAGGTAATTTAAAAACAAAATTAGAATTTGATAAAAAACAAAAAGATGATGCCATAGCCAATGAAAAAGAATTAGCCAAACAAAATGTGTATACCTATTTGGCTTTATTTACGCTCGTAATTTTTGGATTTATCATTTTTTTACTGAGAAAACAATCGAAAGTTCGGAAAGATTTTAATGCTATTTTGCGCATAAAAAATAAAGCCCTTGAAAAAAGGGAGATTGAATTAAACGAAATAAACAATACCAAAGACAAGCTTTTTTCTATCATAGGACACGATTTACGTGGTCCAATAAATGCGCTTGGCAGTATTTTAAAAATGCTAAAAGAAAAAGAAATAACTGAAGAAGAATTTTCGCAGTTTATTCCCAAAGTTAGTACTGACGTTGATGCCATATCTTTTACACTTAATAATTTATTGTCTTGGGGACGAACGCAAATGACTGGAGCAACTTCGGAACGAATTAAAATAGGTTTGAGTTCAATGATAAACGACACTATTAAATTTCTAGATGAAAGTGCAAAGCATAAAAAAATCAGTATTCAAAATACCGTTTCTGAAGCCTATACAATTTGGGCCGATAAAAACCAAATAGATGTAGTACTTAGAAACCTATTGAGCAATGCCATAAAGTTTACTCCTAAAAATGGCCATATCACTTTTTCTGCCACGGAGGAAGAAGACTTTATACAATTTTCGATACAAGATAATGGTGTTGGAATGGCAGAAGAGTTTAAACAAAAGATTTTTACAGATTCTAATACTTTAGTATCGACTTACGGCACAGCAAATGAGAAAGGTACTGGTCTTGGCTTAGCGCTATGTAAGGAAATGGTCTTGAAAAACGAAGGTGAAATTTGGGTTGAAAGCTCCATAGGAAAAGGCAGTACATTTTATATAAAACTGCCTAAAAAATAGCATAGCCTAAATTAAATCATCTAAAGTATTTATACCTACAAAGCGTTCCGCAGTAAAGCCTTCTGCGTAGGCTACGCCAATAAGTCTTCCTAAATCTTTGGCCCTATAATCAATACTCTCGGTAAAATTTTTACTACTTATTGGAGTTTCAGGCTCCTTACTCTTAGGATCAAAAAATTGAGAAGAGTAGGCTACTATTGCTTCCTTTTTTTTGTCCATAAACCCCGTAACATCCACCACAAAGTCAGGGGTAATATTTTTCCATTGTATATAATGATATACATGTTTTGGTCGCCAAGGGGCTTGCCATGAATCCTCACCATCAAACTTGGTGTCTATTTTAACCAGACCGCTTAAAAAACAAGCATCACTTACTAAGTCACTTCCTTTACCGTGATCAATATGCCTGTCATGTATCGCATTACATAACACAATTTCTGGCCGATACTTACGAAGCATTCTAATTACTGCTAATTGATGCCCTTTATCATTGCTAAAAAAACCATCTGCAAATTCTAAATTTTCTCTAACCACAACACCAAGAATCTTTGCTGCTTTTGCAGCTTCCAGGTCACGTAATTCTGCATTCCCTCTAGTGCCTAATTCTCCACGCGTTAGATCTACTATTCCTACTTTTTTTCCGTTTGCCACTTCTTTAGCTATAGTCGCCCCTGATCCTAATTCTACATCATCTGGGTGTGCACCGAATGCCAATATATCTAATTTCATAATTTAGTGTATGAGTTGGTAAAAAAGTTGATCTGTTTTTAAGGTTTACTTCGCGTACTCTTTAGCTCGTTAAGGCTATTAGGCTTTGCTTTTTTCTATGGCTTGAGAAATATCTTCTATCAAATCTTCAATTTCTTCAATCCCTATAGAAAAGCGAATTAAATGGTCTGAGATACCTTGATGTTCCCTTTCTTCTGGGCTAAGTAATGCGTGTGATGTTTTTGTTGGTAATAATAAGGTACTTTCAACACCCGCAAGGCTCATGGATGATTTTATCAATTGTAATGCTTTTTGAAACCTATAGGCATCAATAGTTTCATTTAATTCAAAGGAAAGCATGCCTCCAAATCCTTTCATTTGAGCTTTGGCCAATTCATGGTCCGGATGACTAGGCAATCCTGGATAATAAACAGCTTGAACATCCTTATTTTTATATAGAAATTCGGCCATTTTTTGAGCATTTTCGTTTTGAGCTTTTACACGAATCCCCATGGTTTTTAAACTACGTTCTAACAACCAAACGGTATAATCACTTAAACTACCTCCAAAATTTTTAGCTAAATGAAAAATACGTTCCATATGTTCTGCTGTGGAAGCTACCGCACCTGCTAAAATATCAGAATGGCCTCCCATATATTTTGTTGCACTGTGAATAACAACATCAATCCCAAAATCAATAGGGTTCTGATTGACTGGACTTGCAAAGGTATTGTCAATCATCGAGACCAAACCATGTTTTTTTGCAATTGTAGCAACTGCCGCTAGATCTGTGATTGTAAGCAAGGGGTTCGATGGTGTTTCAATGTAAATTACTTTGGTGTTTTCCTTGATTTTAGCCTCAAATTGTGCTGGCTCTAAACCTTCGGTAAAAGAATAAGAAATTCCAAATTTTTGAAACTCTTCGGTGACTAAATTGTAGGTACCGCCATACAAGGTTTTTTGCAAAACTATGTGATCACCAGCACTTAAAAACGCCATTAGCGCTGTACTTACAGCCGCCATACCGCTGCCAAATATCATAGCAGATTCAGCATGCTCTAAGGCTGCAATTTTTTTTGACAAGGCTACTTGATTTGGAGTATTAAAATAGCGTGGATAGCGTTTTACTTCAACATCCTCAAACGCATAGGACGTACTCATATATAAGGGAGAGACTGCTCCTTTGTATTCCTTATCCTCTAACTCACCAACATGGGTACAAATAGTATTTAAGCCTGGTTTTTTTATGCTCATGATTTTTATTTTTTATAAATCTGAAGTACTAAAATTACATTATTATTTTTTGGGATTATATATGCGATAGCGCCAAAAGCTAACAGCACCAAGTAGTACAACTCCAAATACCAAGTAATAAATAAATGCTGGTGTTATTACTTGAGCTCCACTGGCATAACTATGCAAGCCGGCTAGGTAAAAGTTTACCCCAAAATACGTCATCATAATACTCGCAAAGGCCACCACGCTCGCAAAATTAAAGATCCATTTACCACGCAAACCTGGCACTAAGCGCATATGTAAAACAAAGGCATATACCATAATTGAAATTAGCGCCCAAGTTTCTTTTGGATCCCAGCCCCAATAACGCCCCCAGCTTTCATTAGCCCATTGCCCTCCTAAAAAGTTCCCGATAGTTAACATCACCAAACCAATGGTAAGCGCTAATTCATTAATAACGGTGAGCTCTTTAATGGTATGTTCAATTTTTGCTTTATTTTTTTGGTTCATTAAAAGCATTAAAATTAGGCAAACAACACCTAAAATCATCCCCACCGTTAATGGCCCATAACTACCTACGATTACAGATACGTGAATCATTAACCAATAACTATCTAATACAGGCTGCAGGTTAGCAATGGCGGGATCTACCCAGTTGCCATGGGCAATCCACAACAACATAGACACGATAAATGAAGTCGCTGCTATGGTAAAATCACTCTTTTTACTAAAGGCTAATCCCATTCCCATAGTGGCCCAAGAAACATACAAAATACTTTCGTAAGCATCACTCCAAGGAGCATTACCCGAAATATACCAGCGTAAAAGTAATCCAGAGGTATGTAGGATAAATAGAACCCAAATTAGTATTTTAAACGTTTTAATACCGATACGTAATGCTTTTCTATCTTTAAATATTTGAAAAATTAAAAAGAAAAACATCATTAAACCTACTAGGGCATAGAATTTATAGAGACGATTAAAAATATCGGCCTTATTGTAAATGACTTCTGCATTTATTCTATTTTCAGAGGGCAAAACTTCAAAACCATGATTTAATTGATTCTTTTTGAAGGCTTTTAATAATTCATCCGCTTGAGAAAAATCATTTGTCTTTATAGCATTTCGTAAAGTCATTACATACAAGGGCAACCCATTATTGATGAAATTACCATATAGAGAATCACTTACCTGAATATTTCCTGAGCGGTATTCAACAGCTGAAATCCATTTATTATTTTCATCATCTAATAGGGGAAATATTTTCAGAATTTCACCACCTAAAGTTCTATTTAAAAGACCTAATCGTAGATAGGTGTCCTTTATATCGGTTTCAAATTTATTTGGATTATTGGTGGAAAAGGCTTTTTCTAAATAAGGTTCAAATTTTGATTGCCCTTCTTTGTCAAAAAAATCGGTGGCTTTAACGTACCGCTGCTCGTTGGGTACGCCTATTATCTTTCGAATACTATCGTTTTTGCCTTTCTTGTCTAAGGCTATAAATTCTATGTTATACCACAAAGCAGGATTTAGCATCATTGAAACCAAAACCTGATCCGAGTTTAAGTCATTATATTTTTCTTTAAAACTTAATTTTCTTAGAAGCTCTGAGGAATAGGTGTTAATAGGCTTCATTCGGCCACCTTCATCTTGAATAACCAATTTTCCAAAGGCCAAAGCATGCTCTTTAGGAACAATAGTAGTTTGTAAAATCGAATCTAATTGAGCCTCATTTGGCTGGGCAGCATGAGCATGACCATCGTCTTCAGTATGTACTTCAGTTGTTTTTGCTGCATGATTATGACCATCATCAGCGCTGTGTGTTTCTTGTGCTTGAATTCCTAAATTTAAACTCAACAGAAGTATAAGTGAAAGTATGCTTTTTTTCTTTTCGTTTAATTTATCTAATGATTTTGCTAAATCTCTAAATCTGGTTTTTCCAAAAAACATAATACCCATAAGACCAATATATAAGAGAAAATAACCAATATAGGTAATCCAAGTTCCATAAAAATCGTGATTTACGGATAAACCTGTACCCTTTTCGTCAGGATCAAAATTGGCTTGAAAAAAACGATAGCCTTTGTGATCTAATACATGGTTCATATAAATATCATAGTCAAATGGCCGTTCATCCTCTACCGTAACTTTACTCATAAAAGAAGAAAATCCTCTTTCAGTGCCTGGATATTTTTCAGCAATAAAATCGTTTAAACGCACATTAAAAGGTAATTCATACACTTTAGACCCGTAGCGAATCGTAAAGTCCAGACCACCTACAGTCACAGGATTAGAGTAATCTGCATTTCCTTGACCACCTAATATTTTTTGCTGTACCGTTTCACCGTTTGAGCTTATTTCGAGTACAATAGCGTCTCTTGTTTTTTCTGTTCTTTCTTCTTCTGGAACTTTTACGATTCCATAAGATCCTCTCATTAGAGGGTCAGGCATTACAAATTGCATTCCTGCCACGTTATACAAAGAACGTAATTGAAGGGTTTGCAGACTATCTTTGGTTAAGATCCCTGTAAATTGATCTGCCATTCGCATAAAATCGCCTTCAAAAGGTGATTTTATTTGATACGTACTATCAGTGGTAACAATATTGATAGCACCTTCCGTAGGTTTATTTAATGAGAACAATACATTATGTATGCTGGATATTTCACCATTTTCAAGGTAATGATCGTGCCGTTCTCCCCCACTCGATTCCACTATTTTTAAATATTGACTGCCTTTTTCATCAGGAATTATATCTTCTTTAGCGCCTTCAATAAATTCAACAAAAGAAATTTTAAAATCTTGTCCATTAAAATCTTGTCGCCATGGCAATGTAGATTTTATGCCTTCAGAAGTAACAATAATTGGATGCTCTAGTGGCTTCCTAAGTTTTTCGCCATCGATCAATCCGTCTACATTCACATTTAAAAAGGTTTTATCAGAATAAAAAACCTTCTCTGATGCACCTTCACGAATAGGCATCATCCCTTCAAAACTAATATAGCGTGTTACAAAAGCACCTACGATTATTAAAATCCAAGACGCATGAAGTAAAAAAACAGGCCATTTACTCCAACTGAATAATTTATACCTAAACATGTTGCCTGCGAAATTTATAACAAAGAAAACCATGATAGCCTCGAACCACCAGGCGTTATAAATATAAATTCGAGCTGTCGCCGTACTATACCAACTTTCGATAAACGTACCGAAGGCCATAGCCGTGGCAAAAACAATAAACAAAAGAGACATTAATCGGGTCGAAAAGAGGTACTTCTTAAGCAGTTCTTTCATTTGGTAATTTTTAAATTTATTTTAATGGTTTTTAAGACTAAACTCGGACTTTAAAAGCAATTCGTGAGTTAAGTACGTATCAACATGCAGCCATTTGCAAAGGCAAAATACTTGAAAAAAAATCCATTTAAATTTTAGTATGCAAAAGTACGGTCTTTTGACAGTATTTAGAAAGTAATATTCAGCAAAAAGCAGCTTTAAGATGTTAATTATTTCTTATTTTTTAAGAAATAGATCTAAAATAATTCTGAACTGATTTTTCGCATAGCTCCAATTAAAATTAAAATGAAATGGTGTCACTTAATTTTTAAAATTTGTACTTTTGAGCATGGTTTCAGTAGTACTTATTGGCACGGGTAATGTCGCAACGCAATTGTTTGATACCTTTTTAGCTTACAACACAATTAACGTGGTACAAGTAGTTGGTAGAAGTAAAAAATCATTAGCTCATTTTGCTACGAAAACAGAAACAACGGAAGCCTTAGAAACTATAAAAAAGGCTGATGTGTACATCATTTCAGTAAGTGATGATGCGATTCAACCCCTTGCAAAACAGTTAGTACACCTGAATGGTTTAGTGGTGCACACCTCAGGTAGCGTTCCCGTAACCGCGCTTTCGGAAGTACGTAATTACGGTGTTTTTTATCCATTACAGACCTTTACAAAAGGAAAAAAATTAAACTTCAGAACAATTCCCATTTGCTTAGAAACAAGCAAAAACGAAGATCTCAAAATACTTCACTTCATCGCCGAAACCATTTCTGATGTCGTTTATGATATTAGCACTGAACAACGGCAAAGTCTTCATTTAGCCGCAGTTTTTGTGAATAATTTCACCAACTATATGTACCGGATTGGACAAGAAATTTGTGAAGAGAATAAGGTTTCGTTCGAAATTTTAAAACCATTGATTCAGGAGACCGCATTAAAAATTAATGCTTTGACTCCCTTAGAAGCACAAACTGGACCAGCCATGCGCAATGACATTCAAACCATGCAAGCTCACCTAGAGCAATTGACTTCAAAAAATAATCAAAAAATTTATAAACTACTCAGCGAATCAATTCAAAAAAAAATATAAACCTTTACATAGGAGCTCAAAAAAAAATACGAATGGAAAAAAGTTACAAAGAATATTTAAACCAGATTACCACCTTTGTTTTTGATGTGGACGGCGTTTTTACCGATGGTAGTTTGCTCATTACCAGTACGGGAGAGATGCTTCGAAAAATGAGTGTTAAGGATGGTTATGCCTTAAAAACAGCCTTAACTAAAGGCTATCATGTGTGTATTATCTCGGGAGGGACCAATGAAGGCGTTCGAGAGCGACTAAAAATGTTAGGGGTAAAAGATATTTATTTGGGAGCACATCATAAAGAAAATGAATTACAAGAATTTTTAAAAGCCAAGAACATCAAAGCAGAAGAAGTATTGTATATGGGCGATGACTTGCCTGATCTTCCCGTCATGCAATTGGTGGGCTTAGCTACTTGTCCGCAAGATGCTGTGCCTGAAGTGAAATCGATTTCAAAATATATTTCTCATAAAAATGGCGGTGAAGGTTGCGTACGTGATGTTATTGAGCAAGTATTAAAAGTGCGAGGCGATTGGTATGGTAATTTTGATGCGCAAAATGCGTAAGTGGTATGTGGACCGAAAAATTAAAAACGCTAGATATAATTTTAGCTTCTGGATCACCAAGAAGAAAGCAATTCTTTGAGGATTTAGCCATCGAAGTAAGCATCGATGTTCGACCTATCGACGAAGTATACCCAGAGCATTTAAAAGGCAGCGAAATATCAGACTATTTAGCGGTACTTAAAGCTTCAAAATTTAAAGGTACACTAACAAAAAATCAAGTTGTGATTACTTCCGACACGGTCGTTTGGCATAATCATGTCTCTTTGGCAAAACCGGCGGACCAAACTGAAGCATATGAAATGCTAAAAACTTTATCCAACGATTGGCATGAAGTCATTACTTCCGTATGTTTTACCACGGCAGCGTTTCAAAAAACACTTCATAGTACTACCCATGTAAAATTTAAATCTCTTAGCGATGAAGAAATTTGGTATTACATACATTCTTTTAAACCTTTTGATAAAGCAGGCGGATACGGAATTCAAGAATGGATAGGACTTATTGGCATCGAAGAAATAAAAGGCTCTTACGCCAATGTAGTAGGTTTGCCGACGCATTTGGTGCATGAAACTTTGATGGCGTTGGCTGCCTGTTAGTTGACCATAAATTTTTAAACTATAATTTGAAAATTTAAACTTTAAAACTACAAACAACATTTGACTTTTGACATTTGACTTTCGACTCAAGACTTCGTATTTTTATAAAAAAAATATCATGACAAAGTTCCTGAAAAACAAACTGACTATCTTTACCTCTGCCCTTGTGTTATCCCTATTTATTTCTTGTAAAGAAGAAACCACCAGCACAGAAGTGAGTGTAGCTACTACTGAAGATACTTCAGTGAGCAACGTGCCTAAAAAACAACATACCGAAGAATTTAAAAAATACTGGTATGCGGGTAAGGCCGAAATAACCTCCTACACCTTACAACAATCGCGTTATGGAGAATTAAGAAATGGCAGTGCCGTACTTATTTATGTTACGGAGCCCTTTTCTGCCGAAAAACAAGTCAAGGCCGATCGTCCAAATCCTGATAATATTCCTGTTTTAAAACTTAACAGTACTAAAAATTACCTGACCGGAATTTACCCCTACTCGATTATGACGAGTATTTTTTATCCTGTTGGTGATCATTCGCATGCCTTAAAAGCTTCGTTTTCTGCGCAAGAATGGTGTGGTCAAGTATATGCACAATTAAATAATAAAGAAAAATTTGATATAGCCTCCTATTCCTATTTTGAAAGGGAAGGTGATCAAGAATTTTCATTGGATAAAACCTTACTTGAAGATGAAATATGGAATAAAATAAGAATAAATCCAACTCAATTACCAGTAGGTGAAGTAAGTATCATCCCCTCTTTTGAATATATTCGTGTGTACCATAAAGAAATGAAAGCACAAAATGCTACCGCACAAATGGAAACTTTAGAAGCCGGACTTACCAGTTACAGCATCAATTATACAGAACTTAAAAGAACCATAACCATTCAATTTACAACACAATTTCCATACAGCATTGAAAGCTGGACTGAAACTAGTGAAAATGGAATTTTAATTTCTTCAGCTCAAAAAAACAAAAGAATTATAACACCTTATTGGGAACAAAATAAGAATAGTGACTTATTTTTGCGCGACAGTTTAGGATTGTAATTTAAGATTAAAAAAAATCAATCGCTAGCTTAGGGTTAAGGATGGGCTTTTGAGAATTATAAAAGGGGTTTTGGCTTTTGTGCTTCCCTATGACTTAATTTGCAGTTCATCATTGAAACCATTTTAGCCTAGTACCTTTATTTTATTGAGACCCATTGCTGTAGACAACATTCAAACTAAAAAATAAATGAAACAATTTTTGATTAATCATCAAGAAGAATTAATAACATCGTTAATTACGATTATAATTATCCTTATCTTGAAATTCATTTTCACCAAAGCCGTTCGCAAAGTGGGTAAAATTGGAGATTTTGATAAAGTAAGAACAAATTTAATTGTTAAATATATTTCAATAACGCTTACTTTAATTGCTATAGGTGTTTTAATTCCAGTATGGAGTGTTAATGTCAAGGATCTGGGGGCTATTTTAGCTTCTGTATTTGCTGTTATTGGGGTGGCCTTATTTGCTCAATGGTCTATTTTGAGCAACATCACTGCTGGAGTTATTATCTTTTTTTCTTACCCTTTTAAAATAGGAAATACCATTAGAATATTTGATAAGGAGATTCATGAAACCGATAAAAACGGACACGAAACATATGTTATAGAAGATATCAGAGCTTTTCATCTTCACTTGCGCCGAAGTAATGGAGAAATTTTAACCTATCCTAATAATTTGGTTTTACAGAAAGGAGTAGCACTGGTGCAGATATACGAATACAACCAAGATCAAAGTATTAACGAAAATATAGATTAGCAGCCTACCCTTTTGTTAAAGTAACTTTAAAAACTAGTATCTCCTTATTAATATATTTATATTTGGAGACCAACTAAATTATATAGGACTATGCGTCAGATTACTGGATTTTTTGTGATGCTGCTTTTAGCATCAAATAGTATTTCCGCTCAAGTGCCAAAAAAATTAAATTCATCTGACCTTTATTTAGCCATTCAAAAGTTAAACTTTTTAGGAAAAGCACTCTATATCGCGGCGCATCCTGATGATGAAAATACACGACTTATTTCCTATTTAGAAAATGAAGTAAAAGCGGAAACCGCCTATTTATCCTTAACAAGAGGTGATGGTGGACAAAACTTAATTGGCCCTGAACTTTCAGAATTACTAGGGGTATTAAGAACTCAAGAACTTTTAGCTGCGCGACGCGTTGATGGCGGAGAACAGTTTTTTACCCGAGCAAAAGATTTTGGCTTTTCGAAGCACCCAAAAGAAACTTTAAAAATATGGGATAAAGACCTTGTTTTAAGTGATGTAGTTTGGATTATTAGAACCTTTAAACCTGATGTCATTATCAACCGCTTTGATCATAGAAGTGCTGGCACTACACATGGGCATCATACTTCATCAGCATTACTTAGTAACGAAGCCTTTGACTTAGCGAACAATCCAGCTATTTATCCAGACCAATTATCTAAAACAAATGTTTGGCAACCAAAACGCTTATTTTTTAATACTTCTTGGTGGTTTTACGGGAATCAAGAAAAATTTGATGAAGCAGATAAAACCAATTTATTAAGTTTCGATACTGGACTTTTCTACCCAAATTTAGGACTTTCAAATAATGAAATTGCTGCCATGGCTAGCAGCCAACACTTATGTCAAGGTTTTGGGCGCCTTACATCTCGAGGTTCAGAAACAGAATATATAGAGCTCCTGAAAGGAGATTTACCCAAAGATAAAACGAATATTTTTGATGGCATCAACACTACTTGGTCAAGAATTGAAGGTGGTCAAGCTATTGGTGAAATTTTATATGACATTGAAAATAAATTCAATTTTAAAGACCCTTCCGTACACTTACCCGAATTGCTAAAGGCCTATAATTTACTTCAAAAAAATAAGGACACCCATTGGGTGAGCACAAAATCACAAGAATTAATGGCTATTATTCAAGCCGTAACAGGCTTGTATTTAGAAGCTTCTGCTGAAAATGCCACTTCGTATCCTGGTGGTACTTTAAAGGTGAATATTGAAGCCTTAAACCGTAGCACTGCTAAAATAAATTTAATTTCCGCCTCTCTCAGTCCAACCGCAACTGCTGCTGCCGCAATTGATTTAACAAATAACAAAAAATTCAATTTCGATCTTAGCTTAACTATTCCTAAAAGCGCTGCTTACACCAATGCGTATTGGTTAAACGAAAAAGGAAGCTTGGGAAAATATACGGTATCAGATCAAGCCTTAATTGGTGCGCCCGAAACCCCTAAAGTACATAAGGTATATTTTACGCTTGCCATAGAAGGGACCACTTTAGTGATCGAAAAACCTGTGGTATACCGTTATTCAAAATCTGACAAAGGGGAATTATACCAGCCTTTTGAAATACTGCCCAAAGCAACGGCAAGTATAAAAGATAAAATACTAATTTTTGCGGACGGTACGCCTAAGCAAGTAGCTGTAGTTGTAAAAGCACACAAAGAAAATGCATCAGGTGAATTGCAATTGAAGTATCCAAATGGGTGGACAATTGACAGCGACAGCAAACCATTTAGTATTAAAAAAAAGGAGGACGAACAAACCTTGTATTTCACTTTAACCCCTCCTAATACGGAAGATGAAAATTTTATTTATCCTATTCTAAACATTGATGGGGAAGCAATACAAAAAGAATTGGTAACCATTGCATACGATCATATTCCCCAACAATCTGTTTTAATGCCAGCCGAAACAAAAGTTGTTCGTTTAAATATTAAAAAAGCAGGCCAGTATATTGGCTATATTGTAGGTGCAGGTGACGCCGTGCCTGAAAGCTTAACACAAATTGGGTATACCGTACAAACTATTGATCCTGCTCAGGTTTCCTCACTTAGTGAATTACAAAAATATGACGCCATCGTCATGGGGATTAGAGCCTATAATGTTGTACCGGAACTTAAATTTAAACAGAAATTACTCCTCGATTTTGTAAAAAATGGGGGTACCTTAATTGTGCAGTACAATACTGCTGGACGATGGGATAAACAGTTCGAAAACATTGCTCCTTTCGAGCTACAATTATCAAATGATCGCGTAACCGAAGAAGATGCTGAAGTGTCGATTCTAGCAAAAAATCATAGCTTAGTTAATTTTCCCAATAAAATTCTCCCTGAAGATTTTAATGGCTGGGTACAAGAACGCGGTTTATACTTCCCTAGAGAATGGTCAAGTGAATATACCCCAATTCTAAGTATGAATGATGTTGATGAGACGCCCAAAACAGGCAGTTTATTGATAGCCCCTTATGGAAAGGGTCACTATATATATACTGGACTTAGTTTTTTTAGAGAATTACCGGCAGGAGTAACAGGTGCCTATAAATTATTTGCTAATATGTTATCCGTTGGAAAAGACATTAGCACAACTACAAACCTAAAAAATTAAAGCATCATGGATGATAAATTTATCTGGAAAAAAGAATACACCATCGTATTGCTGCTTAATGCACTCTATATCATAATTTTTTATTTTATAATGACAGGCAATAGATAATTATGGAAGTACTAGATTGGAGTATCTTAATAGGAACACTTGCCTTTATTGTTGGTTATGGTGTTTGGAAAACTAAGGGAAGCAAAAACGTAAACGAATATGTGCTTGGTGGTAATGAAGCCAACTGGACAACCGTTGGACTTTCAGTTATGGCCACCCAAGCCAGTGCCATTACCTTTCTTTCTACCCCTGGACAAGCTTTTCATGATGGGATGGGCTTTGTTCAGTTTTATTTTGGACTTCCCATAGCGATGGTCATTATTTGTATTGTTTTTATACCCATCTACTATAAATTAAAAGTCTATACCGCTTATGAATTTTTAGAAAATAGGTTCGATGTTAAAACAAGAACCTTAGCGGCCATTTTGTTTTTAATTCAACGTGGATTAGCCGCAGGGATTACCATTTACGCTCCTTCTATTATTCTCTCCGCAGTTTTAGGTTGGGATTTATTTACACTAAATATTATTATTGGCACGATAGTAACGATTTATACTGTTTCTGGTGGTACCAAAGCCGTCAACGTTACCCAAAAACAACAAATGTTTATTATCATGTTGGGTATGTTTGTGGCATTTTTCTTTATACTCGGCTATTTACCCTCAGATATCACCTTTAGTAAAGCTTTAAAAATAGCGGGAGCTAGTGGCAAATTAGATATTCTAGATTTTAGCTTTGATACATCAACCCGTTATACCTTTTGGAGCGGAATTACAGGAGGACTTTTCTTGTTTCTGGCCTATTTTGGCACAGATCAAAGTCAAGTACAACGCTATTTATCAGGTAAATCGGTTCGAGAAAGTCAACTTGGTTTAATTTTTAACGGAATTTTTAAAATTCCTATGCAGTTTTTCATTCTATTGGTTGGTGTTTTAGTATTTGTTTTTTACCAATATAATCCATCACCTTTAAATTTTAATCCAGCAGCAACTTCTGCCGTTTTAGAATCCTCTTATGCGGACGATTACAAGCTATTGCAACAAGAGCATGAAGAACTTGCCATGGAGAAAAAAATGGCACAAGATAAATTTTCGGCAGCTCTAGATATTAAAGAGTATGATGCGACGGTTGACGCAAAGCAAAACATTATAGCTATTAATGCGAAAGATAAAAGAAATAGAGAAGCTGCTAAAACCTTAATTAGTAAGGCCGATAACGAGACAGAAACAAACGATAAGGATTATGTGTTTATTCACTTTATATTAAATTACCTCCCAAAAGGACTCATAGGTCTACTTTTAGCCGTTATTTTATCAGCAGCCATGTCTTCAACCGCATCAGAGCTAAATGCTTTAGGTACCATTACGTCCTTAGATATTTTTAAAAGACATACCGATAAAAACTCCGAAAAATCTCAAGAATATTACGTATCTGTAGCCAAATGGTTTACTCTTGCTTGGGGTATTGTTGCAATTGGCATTGCTTGTGTTACTAATTTATTTGATAATTTAATTCAGCTTGTCAATATCATTGGCTCCATATTTTATGGAAACGTTTTAGGTATTTTTCTATTGGCTTTCTTTGTAAAATTCGTTAAGGGGAATGCCGTTTTTATTGCGGCCATCGTAACGCAATTACTTATTTTTCTTATTTACTATTCTTTCATTTATGTTTTTGAAGATGGCGAAGAGAAAATTAGCTACCTACTCTTAAATTTAATTGGCTGTGTGCTGGTTATGGCCATAGCTGTTTTTTTCCAGCTGTTTGATAATATGTTGAATAAACCTTTAAATAATAGTGAAGTAGACTAACCGTTACAGTTCTTAAAAACTTACGATAGTTTAAAATGGTTATTTTGCGACTTTATAATCTAAATATAAGATGAGGTTCTGAACATAACATTTTTCCTACTTTAATGGGAACAGAAAGTTTAGTGTCTAGGTATTAAATACTACTCGGAGCTACATATCTTGTCAAAAATAATTCAGGAGAAGATTGAAAATCTATAAGGCATAAAAAAACGTCATAAGCGCTAGGCCTTATGACGTTTTTTTATTCGGATGATTTAAAAACTTACATCGCTCCCCATTCTTTTAAAGAGTCGGTATTCATTTTTACATAATCCATATTTTTAGCTTCTTCAGCACCTGCTAATGATTTTTTTGCAGCGGCTATAGCTCCTTTTTTATCCCCTGCTTTTGCATAGATAAGTGACTGTTGTCTCAATTGCCAATAAGCTGGTTTTTCAGTCATTGACATCGCTTTATCCATCCATTCTTTCGCTTTTTTAATATCTTTATCTGCACTTAAATAATACACTGCTGCGGCATAATAATCACCTGCCCCTGGACCGTTCATTACCTTATCAATAGAAGCCATTACAGCCATATCAGTAGGCACTTCAAACGGAATAGCTACTTTTGTATCATCCCAAGAAATTTCTAAATGCGCCCCATTGTCAGATAAATGATTTATCGCTAGGGTAAATGACTCTACTTTATCAGCCGTTTTGATCGGATTTGCTTTCACAATGGCGGCTACTTTACTAGCGTCCCAATTTTGTGGTGCTCCCCAGTTTTCAGTATTCGTGTAAAAATAAACTTCCCAAACACTTTCTCCTGGCTTCGAAAAAATAGCATAAGAACCTGCTTTTAAATCTTTTCCTGCAATTTTAACATCCGTGCTGAACGAAATAACACTGTTTTTATTCGCTCCTGTTCTCCATACCTTTTCAAAAGGTACTAAATTTCCAAATACCGCACGGCCACGCATGGCTGGTCTTGAGTATTCTAAGGTAACATCTGTTAGCCCCACTACTTGTTTTACCATTGCAGCCGGACTAGGCTGTGGTGTTGCAAATTGTGCATTTGTAGTGAAACATGCACCCATCATTAATAATAAGATTATTTTTTTCATAGTTTTTAGTTGTTTAATTTCCACAAATCTAGTGATAAAGCAGGCTATCAATTGTTAACAAATCCCTAAATAAGCCGATGAACAAAAATACGAACTGATGGGTGAGCCTCCTAAAGATTTATTTTTTGTTTAACTTTATTAATTTTTAATTAAACATAATTGGGAGTATCTTTGTGCGGTATGTATCGTACGTAGGGTACTTTTTTAAAAATGAACAACAGCCAATGAAACTACATCAATTACACTCCAAACAATTTTTACCCATTACACCCCAAGAAGCATGGGAATTTTTATCAAACCCCAATAACCTTAAGGTTATAACGCCAGAAGCCATGGGTTTTCAAGTACTTTCCGGTGCGGATAGAAAAATGTTTGCAGGACAAATTATACAATATAACGTTACTCCTTTTCCTGGCTTTACCACACGTTGGGTAACTGAAATTACCCAAGTAAAAGAAGGTGAATATTTTGTAGACGAACAGCGCTTTGGTCCTTATGCCCTTTGGCACCATAAACATTTCATTAAAAAAGTAGAAAACGGCGTAGAAATGGAAGATATTATCGATTACAAAGCACCTTTCGGTATTTTAGGCCAAATAGGAAATTCTATTTTAATAAAAAATCAATTAAAAACAATTTTCAAGTATCGCGAGGATAAACTAACAGCCTTATTTGGAAAAATGGAAAATAAGCCTAATTTCTTAGCACTAAGAACTATCTAGAGTTGCTCTTAATTACGCTTCGATGGGTACAATAAGACCCAAATTTTTAAATAAATAAAACTAAAGCTTTAAATTTTTAATCTAAAAACATGAAAAAAAATATAGTATTGATTGGCGGTTCACACGGAATAGGATTTGCCATGGCAAAAGAATTACAGAAAGAGCATAATGTTTTTGTTGCCTCTAGAACAAAGGAAGAAATTGCTGATTTAAACATTACACATATTCCTTTTGATGCGCTTACAGATACTCTAGACACAGCGGTTTTACCTGAGGAGATTCATGGATTCGCCTATTGCCCGGGGAGCATCAACTTAAAACCTCTTAAAATGATGAGTATTGATACCTTCTACGAGGAAATGGAACTTAATTTTTTTAGTCTTGTTAAGGTAGTAAAAACAATTATTTCTAGAATGGCAGAAAACTCTAGTATGGTATTTTTTAGTACGGTGGCTGTTGGTACAGGCATGCCATTTCATACAAGTGTTGCTGCTGCTAAAGCGGCTGTTGAAGGCTTTGCAAGATCACTTGCTGCCGAATATGCACCTAAAATTAGAGTTAATGTAGTAGCTCCTTCATTAGTAAATACACCCTTAGCAAAAAGATTATTAAACAACGATAAAAAAATTGAAATGATGTCCGAAAGACATCCCCTAAAACGTGTTGGTGAAGCTTCAGATATTGCAGCCATCGCTTTGTTTCTATTAGGTGATAATAGCACTTGGATGACAGGACAGGTGGTTGGTGTTGATGGTGGAATGTCGAGTTTAAATATCAACTAAATATGTCAAAAAAAGTTACTGTTTTTTGGTTTCGTCGTGATCTTAGGTTAGATGATAATGTAGGATTTTTAGCTGCGCTTAAAAGCGATTACCCGGTACTTCCTATCTTTATTTTTGATCGTGAAATTTTAGATAAATTACCAAAAGACGACGCTCGTGTGAGTTTTATATTTGAAAGCTTACAAAAAATGCGAAACGAACTTCAAGAGCAAAATCAAAGTTCTATTGCGTTTTATCACGATACACCCGAAAACGTATTTCAAAATTTAGTAGAAGCGTACGAGGTACAAGAAGTTCATACGAATAGAGATTATGAGCCTTATGCCAAAGAAAGAGACTCGAAGATAGAAAAACTACTTTCGGACCGTAATGTACCGTTCAAAACACATAAAGATCAAGTAATTTTTGAAAAAGACGATGTCTTAAAAGATGACGGAGACCCTTATGTGGTGTATACTCCCTTTAAAAACAAATGGAAATCGATTTTTAATCCTGAAAAGGACCTAGAAATTCAGTATACCAACAGCTATTTAAAAAATCTCATAGCCCATACGAAACTGCCAAACTTGAGTTTATCAGATATGGGTTTTGAAAAATCTAAGATTGAAGTTCCCGACTATACCGTTACGCCTACATTAATCGATAACTATGAGGAAACTAGAAATTTTCCGGCTATAGAAAACGGTACGTCTAGATTAGGACCCCATTTGCGTTTTGGTACTGCCTCTATTCGTAAAATGATGAAGAAAGCGATTGCAGAAGAAAACGAGATTTTTTGGAGTGAATTAATTTGGCGAGAATTTTTTATGCAGATTTTATGGCATTTTCCACATACACATCAAAAAGCATTCCGCTCTAAATACGATCGTATTGAATGGCGAAATAATGAAGCTGAATTTGAAAAATGGAAAAACGGACAAACCGGTTATGCCCTCGTTGATGCAGGAATGCGCGAATTAAATGAAACTGGATTCATGCATAACCGTGTTCGAATGTTAACGGCGAGCTTTTTATGCAAGCATTTATTAATAGATTGGCGCTGGGGAGAAGCCTATTTTGCTGAAAAGTTATTAGATTACGATATGAGTTCTAATGTAGGTAATTGGCAGTGGGCCGCGGGCTCTGGTGTCGACGCTGCGCCTTACTTCCGAATTTTTAATCCTATGACTCAAGTTGATAAGTTTGACAAACAAAAAGAATATATCAAGAAATGGGTGCCAGACTTACAGGAGTTAAGCTATCCAGACAAAATGGTTGATCATAAAATGGCTCGGGAACGCTGCCTAAAGACCTATAAAGAAGCATTGGACTAAAAAATACTATTCTTTTCAGGGGATGAAGCTATTCAAATCTATGCTTTTGTTTAGGCGCTGCATAAAAAAAATTTTCTAAATCGTTCCTTTCATTGTCTTGGACATCGATAAGGGAAACAGAGCTATCAAATAAACATAAAATTTAGTTTTGATAGTACTATTTAAGCAAGTCGAATTAGCACACCAGATCTAACTAGAAAAGAGTAAATGATCAATATTAAAAAGATTACCGCCGTCGAAACCTACCCCTTACGTCACGCTGTGCTGTGGCCAGAACAGCCCATTTCATATATTCAACTTGCAGAGGATACAAAAGGGATTCACTTTGGGCTTTTTAAAAATAAACAACTTGTAAGTGTCATTTCTCTTTTTATCGATGGGGAAAGTGCACAATTTCGGAAGTTTGCCACCCATACCGAAGAACAAGGGAGAGGTTACGGCACGGATTTATTGCAACATACCATTGACTTTGCTACTACAGAAAACATAAAACTACTGTGGTGTAATGCTAGGGCTGATAAAACCAACTTCTATAAAAAATTTGGCTTTAAAGAAACCTCGAAAACATACATCAAAAAAGGAGTGAAATTTATAATTTTAGAGAAAGTTTTGCACCGTTCCTAAAACAAAAAAATACCCTTAAAAAATTACCTAAGTCATTTACCATGGATTATATGTAAACTTTAAGAAACTGATTTAGTGATTTCTTATTAGCGTATTCATTGAAATTGCTGCTATCTACTGTAAAGTACAAATGTTTAAAGAGGATTATTTGGACAAACAAGACTTAAAATAAACAGAAATACCTAATTTCGGTGTATAAATACAAAATTTTAATTCTCTCGATCCATGAAAGTACTTCTATGTATTACTGCTCTTTTCTGTACATTACTTATTGAAGCCCAAGATTTTAATTTTTCAATTGACCATACAACGCTAATTGTAAACGATTTAGAAACCACTGGCGATTTCTATAAAAATACTATAGGCTTAAAGGAAATAGAACACCCAACAAATGATCCTAATTTTAGGTGGTTTGCCTTACATGGAAACACCCAATTGCATTTAATATTGAAGACCAACGTGGTCATGAAAAAGCACAAATCAAGTCATATTTGTTTATCCACCCAAAAATTAGATGCGGTTATCCGTCACTTAAAGGATAATAATATTTCTTATGAAGACTGGCCAGGAAAAAAAGGGGCCATAAGTTTAAGAGCTGATGGCGTTCGCCAAATATACATCACAGATCCAGAAGGCTATTGGATTGAAATTAACGATGCCGTTCAAAATGAATAAATGAAGATTAAAGTTAGGGTATCCCTAGTGAACTAATGTTAATATACCTTTTTACTAATAAAGCGAATATCATTGGCTACTATAAAATTCCTATCTTTGACAAAAAAAAAGCGAATGAAAAATAATTTAACAAAGATGATGGGTCTTGATATTTACTTATCTTCCTTTACCGAACAAAAGAATAAAAAAGTACATTTAACTATTGAAAATGCTGGTAGCCAATTAATGCCCTTATTAAGTTGGGATTTGTACAGTACGTTTTATACCAACATGAGTGGGCTATTAAAAAAAGACAACGATATTCAAGAGTTAGAAAAACTAGCCCATAAATTTCAATGGAAGGTTGATTTAAACACGATTTTAAAAGAAGAAAGCTTTGATGCCTTAGTAATTACCGACCAACAGAAAAAAATTATGTGGGTTAATGACGGTTTTACACATATGACTGGCTATCCAAAAACATTTGCCATCGACAAAACGCCTTCCTTTTTGCAGGGAGAAAATACCTCTGAACAAGTCAAAGACCGTATCAGAAGAAAAATTGCTAAAGACATTCCTTTTACCGACATCATCATTAATTATCGTAAAGATAAAACTCCTTATAAGTGCCAAATAAAAATAATACCCATATTTAGTAAGGATGCTACTTATTATTTGGCCATTGAAAAAGAAGTTGCCTAAACCCACACCTATGAAATTACGGCTTTTTACTTCGGTAGTCCTTGTTTTTTTTAGTGTTCTATTCGCATGTAGTCCTAAAAAAGAAAACAAAAAGAATCCAGTTGAAAAACCAGCGCCTACTATTGAAATTCTTACAAATTATGGAGCTATTGAATTAAAATTATACAATGAAACTCCATTACACCGTGACAATTTCTTAAAATTGATAGCCGAAAAAGCCTATGATAGCGTATTGTTTCATCGGGTAATTAAAAATTTTATGATTCAGGCTGGCGATCCCAATAGTAAAAATTTTAACCCAAAAGATACCCTAGGTTCAGGGGATGTCGATTATACCATTCCAGCAGAATTTCATCCTAAGCTATTTCATAAAAAAGGAGTATTGGCAGCCGCACGTGAAAGCAGACCCGATAGAGCATCAAGTGGCATGCAGTTTTATATCGTACAAGGAAAAGTATTTAATGACAGCTTATTAAGGATAGCAGAAGGCAGAATAAACCAATGGTTAGCAGAAAATACAATTGCTAACAGCCCTACTTCTTCCTATCTACTAGATTCTTTACAAATAGCAAGAACTGAAGGTAACCCAGAAAAAATCTTAAATTATACGGATAGCATTTTGTCTTTTCATAAAAAAAGTGAAACCTACGCATTGTATAGAATTCCTGAAGCGCAACGCGAAGTTTACAAAACCATAGGTGGAACTCCGCATTTAGACCAAAATTATACGGTTTTCGGAGAAACCACAAAAGGACTCGAAGTTCTGGACAGTATTGCGTCAACGGCTACGAACGATTTAGACAGACCACTTAAAGACATCCGAATTTTAAGTGTTAGGGTTTTGAATGAATTCCCATAAAAAAACCACAACTTTTGGAAATCAAATGCTGTGGCTCAATCTATATAACTAATTTTATTTACAGTCTGGTAATCTTTGCGCCAATTGCACGTAAACGCTCATCGATATTTTCGTATCCACGATCTATTTGTTCAATATTGTGAATCGTAGATGTTCCCTTCGCAGAAAGCGCTGCAATTAATAAAGAAACTCCTGCTCTAATATCTGGAGAAACCATGGTTGTTGCTTTTAGGGTAGATTTAAAATCGTGCCCTATTACTGTTGCTCTATGTGGATCGCATAAAATTACTTTAGCGCCCATATCGAGTAATTTATCCACAAAGAACAAACGACTTTCAAACATTTTTTGATGAATTAACACTTCACCTCTCGCTTGTGTGGCAACGACCAAAATAATACTCAATAAATCGGGCGTTAATCCGGGCCAAGGAGCATCTGCAATGGTTAAAATAGAACCGTCTATATAGTTTTGAATTTCGTACCCATTAGTATGTGCAGGAATATAAATATCATCGTCCTTTCGTTCAATTGTTATTCCTAATTTACGGAAAACGGTAGGTATTTGCCCTAAATCATCCCAACTTACGTTTTTAATCGTCAATTCGCTTCGGGTCATTGCCGCTAATCCAATCCAGCTACCAATCTCGATCATATCAGGCAACATACGGTGTTCGGTTCCTACAAGTGTAGTAACCCCTTCAATGACTAATAAATTAGATCCAATTCCTGTGATTTTAGCACCCATTCTATTCAACATCTTACAAAGTTGTTGTAAATAAGGTTCACAGGCCGCATTATAAATAGTGGTAGTACCTTCTGCCAATACAGCCGCCATGACAATATTTGCTGTCCCAGTAACTGAAGCTTCATCTAAAAGCATGTAGGTGCCTTTAAGTTTTTTTGCTTCAACACCGTAAAAAGATTCTTCTTTGTTATATCTAAATTTTGCTCCTAAATTTATAAAACCTTCAAAATGGGTATCTAGCCTTCGGCGCCCTATTTTATCACCACCTGGTTTAGGAATGTACCCTTTACCAAATCGCGCTAATAAAGGACCAACAAGCATAATAGACCCTCGAAGGCCTCTGCCATCTTGCTTAAATTGCTCAGATTGTAAATAGTCTAGATTTACATCGTCAGCAACAAAACTATAGGTTCCTTGTCCTTTTTTCTGAATTTTAACGCCTAAGTCTTCTAGAAGAGAAATTAATTTATTAACATCTACAATATCAGGAATATTGCTAATGATTACAGGTTCTGCAGTTAATAAAACAGCACATAAAATCTGTAAAGCTTCATTTTTTGCTCCTTGTGGGGTGATTTCACCATGTAGTTGGTGACCACCTTCAATTTTAAATGTTCCCATTTAATTTTGAATATTTTTAGTATCGCTTTTTACTGCGATTATTAGTATTCGAGTTTGTTGTTCTGCTCTTTTTATTATTCGAGCGATTTGAATTTTGTTTTGCCGGTTTATTTTTTAAAAACTGCCCACTATCCGTAAGGTTTTCACCCTCAGCGGCTAAGTCTATTTCACCACCACTTAATTCATGTAAGTGTTTAAAAATGATCTTATCTTCTACCGTATCTTTATTCCAATTTAAATAACATTTTTTCATGTGATTCGCAATGGCATATTCTAAGCCATCACGCTTATCCCCCTTATCCCAAGAGATAGCCACATCAATCATTAACTTAATGTTGTTCCCGTAAAAACGATATTTCGGAAAATTCTGAGGATAACTTAGAGGTGCAGGTCGTTCTTGTAACATCTCTTTACTTGTTATTGGGTAAGGAGAGTCTACTTTTAATTTAAAATCAGACATGATAAATAACTGATCCCACAATTTATGTTGAAAATCAGGCACATCTCTAAAATGCGGTTGTAAATTACCCATAACGCTAATAATAGCCTGGGCTATTTCATTGCGCTTTTCGTCATCATCAATGCTTATGGCATAGTCGACCATTTTTTGAAAGTGGCGACCATATTCAGGTATAATAAGATGTGATCGCTCGGTATTGTATTCTAGATTGAATACTTCGTTGTTGGCTAAACTCAAATTTAAAGTGTATTTCTTAATTAATATAAAGAGGAAAGTAAGCTCTTAAAGCATGCAAATTAACAAAAATCTGTTATATATACTAAGTTTATATCGATTATAAAGAAATAACGCCTGTTACCTTTGTCGCTATTTTGTATTTTTCAATAATAGCATCTGGATTTTCCATAAGTAAACTAATGGAAACACTCGTGTATTTTCCGTTTTTAGACAACTTTCTAATGAATACTGCATTCATATCATCAAAAACCGATTCAATTTCTTTTACTCCAGTCCCTTCTGTAGGCACTATAAATTTATACAAATAAATCGTGGGCCATGTACTTGTTTTTAGTAATCGCTCTTTAAGCTTATCGTAAAATTCATTCTGATTACTTACATCCATATGATTTTTTTTGCAAAGATAGTTTTAAAACCAACAAAAGTGGAAACTTGAAAGTGTAAAAGTTATTGCGTAGAGCACATACTGCGATTAAAAAACACTCAAGAAGGCTGTACTCCTTCGCAAGTTCATTTTTTTACTTTAGACCTAATGGCTAAGGCCTAAGCCTTAATTCTTTAAATTAGTTATTTTTAATTCTTCATTATTCCTTACTTTTGTGGCTTAAAAAATAACTTTTGAGTTCTGAAAAAATTGTCATTACCGGCGGACCAAGCACCGGAAAAACATCTGTTATTAAAGCTATTGAAGAAAAAGGATTTACATGTTTTCATGAAATTTCTAGAGAAATAACCTTACAAGCTAGAAAAGAGGGTGTTGAACAACTTTTTTTAACGGATCCACTACTTTTTAGCCGACGTATTTTAGAAGGTAGGGTGACACAGTTTAAAGAGGCCAAAGCGCATTTAGATTCCATCGTTTTTCTAGATCGCGGAATTCATGATGTAATCGCCTATTTAGATTGTTTTAATACCGAATATCCAGAGGAGTTTACGAGCGTATGCCGTCAATATACCTACGATAAAATATTTTTACTACCACCTTGGAAAGAAATACATACTGCTGACAATGAACGTTATGAAAATTTTGAGGAAGCTGTAAAGATTCATGATTGTCTGCAAAAAACATACAGCAATTTTGGATATGATGTTATTGAAGTTCCTAAATTACCTATAGCCAAAAGAGTAGATTTTATTTTGAATTCTTTAATGTAGTCCCTTGTGCAAAAAGACCCGAAAAACATCTTAAAACAATATTGGGGTTTCGATGATTTTAAAGCATCTCAAGAACAAATTATCAATGCCGTTTTAGCACAAAAAGATGTGCTTGCATTGTTGCCAACAGGAGGTGGAAAATCAATTTGTTTTCAAATACCTGCCTTAGTGCAAAATGGCATTTGTATCGTGGTGTCTCCTTTAATTGCATTGATCAAAAATCAAGTAGATACTTTAAAGGCAAAAGGAATTAAAGCCATAGCCTTAACTGGCGGTATTTCACAAGATGACCTTGTTGATTTATTAGATAATTGTCTATACGGCAACTATAAATTTCTATACATATCCCCTGAACGTCTGCAGCAAGATATCGTTAAAGATCGTATTCAACAAATGAATGTAAACCTGATCGCTATTGATGAAGCTCATTGTATATCACAGTGGGGAAATGATTTTAGACCTGCCTATCTCAACTGTGCTATTTTAAAAGATTTGGTGCCTAATGCGCCTATGATTGCGCTCACTGCAACGGCAACCCCACAGGTCGCCAAGGACATCATTGAGAATTTAAACTTTAAAGACTATGTGTTAGAAAAAACATCATTTTCTCGCGATAATATTGCTTTTTCTGTTCAATTCAATGAAGATAAACCCTACCAATTAAAAGAACTACTTTTAAAAACAAAACAAAGTAGTATTGTCTATGTGAGAACTAGAAAACTTACCATTGAGCTGACTAATTTTTTAATTCATCAAAATATAAGTTCCGCATATTACCATGGTGGATTAACCAAAAAAGAAAAAGACAAACGCTTAGAAGATTGGTTAACGAATAAATCACAAGTAATGGTGGCTACTAATGCGTTTGGAATGGGCATTGATAAGCCCGATGTAGGCACCGTAATTCACTACCAAATTCCGGATAGTATCGAAAACTATTTCCAAGAAGCCGGTCGTGCAGGTAGAGATGGAACTCCAGCAAAAGCCATTTTAATTACAAATAATGCCGATGAAAATCAAGTTAAAGGTCAGTTTTTAAGTGGATTACCGAGCATTCCGTTTTTAAAAAAACTCTATAATAAACTCAATAATTACTTTCAGATATCCTTTGGGGAACTTAGCCCTGAAGTGTATTCCTTAAATTTTAATGCCTTTTGTGATACCTATACCTTAAATCCGTTTTTAACCTATAACGGACTTCGAATGTTAGATCAGAATTCGGTTTTAGCACTGTCAGAATCTTTTTCCAAAAAAACCAGTATTCAGTTTATTGCCACGAAGAATCAAGTTTTCGATTATATAGAAACCTACAGTAAAAGTGCCTTGATCATTCAAACAATTTTACGCACTTATGGCGGAATTTTCGAATATGACACTAAGATCAATACCTGGTCCATTGCTAAAAAAGTAAATCTCCCCGAAAGCATCATTGTGAGCACATTAGTGCAATTAGAAAAAGACAAAATAATCCTGTACAAAGCACAACATAACGACATTGAACTTATATTTCTCGTACCTCGGGAAGATGACAGCACCATTCATTTATTTGCAAAAAAAGTAGCCCTACTTACCGCACAAAAAACTAGAAATATTGATACCATGCTCGGTTATGTGAAAAATGATTCAGTGTGCAGAAGTGTTTATTTATTAGGCTATTTCGGAGAAAAAAAAGAGCCCTGTGGCACCTGTGATATTTGCATAAAAGCTGTTCCTATAGCGCAGAGCATAATTGAACTCGCAAAGGAAGTTATTCTAGCCCAACTTAAAATAACTCCGATGACCTCTAGGGCCTTATTGAAAGTGGTCTTGTATAAGGAAGAAGTTATTTTAAAAGCATTACAAAACTTACTGGAAGAAGAATTAATTATATTAAATGCAACAAACCAATATAAAATACCATCAAAATGAATAGCTTAAGAATCGTATTTATGGGAACGCCAGATTTCGCTGTGGGAATTTTAGATAAGCTCATACAACATAAGTATAACATTGTAGGTGTGGTTACAGCTCCCGATAGACCCGCTGGTCGTGGACAAAAGTTACAAGAATCGGCCGTAAAAAAATATGCTTTAACAAAAAATTTAAAAATACTACAGCCTCCTAATTTAAAAAGCGAGTCGTTTTTAGAGGAACTTAAAAGCCTACAAGCCAATTTGCAAATTATTGTTGCCTTTAGAATGTTGCCCAAAGTTGTTTGGAAAATACCAGCGTTCGGAACATTTAATTTACATGCTTCGTTATTGCCTGATTATCGTGGCGCAGCACCTATCAACTGGGCCATTATGAAGGGCGAAAAATATACGGGAGCCACTACTTTTTTTATTGATGACAAAATAGATACCGGTGAAATAATAGCACAGTCAAAAATTCCCATTAAGGAAGATGACACTGCTGGTACGCTGCACGACACGCTCATGAATTTAGGAGCCGATTTAGTGCTACAAACTGTTCAACAAATTGAAGCTGGAAAAGTGACTACAAAAAAACAGCCCAATACGCCTATAGAAAAAGTAGCCTACAAAATTCATAAAGAAACTTGTGAAATAAACTGGGATAAACCTATTGGTGAAATATACAATCACATAAGAGGATTAAGTCCGTACCCCGCTTCTTGGACTACTTTATACACGAATGATCAGGCCTTATTTTTAAAAATATATAAGGTAGCTGTACACAAAGAAATACATGACCATAAGGTTAAAACGGTCATATTTGACAAGAAATCAATCAAAGTAGCTGTTCAGGACGGGTTTATAGAACTCTTAGAAATTCAGTTACCAGGCAAACGAAAAATGCGAACCCAAGATGTATTAAATGGTTTCAGTTTAGGTGAAAATGCAAAAGTTGGCTAATCCCTTGCTATGATTGGTCTCGACGAAGTGTAAAAAAAGCCCTACTTTATCAACAAAGCCCCTGAGTTATCAACAAAAAAAGCAATTTCCCCTTGTTTTACTTGCGTTAACGACAAATCCTTATAATTTTGTTTAAGTATAAAAATTTTAACACTAATAAATTTTACAAATTATGAACAAAACAGAATTAATTGATGCAATGGCAGAACACGCTGGCATCACGAAAGCAGCTGCTAAGAAAGCATTAGAGTCATTTTTAGGGAATGTTGAAGGTTCTCTAAAGAAAGGTAATAGAGTTTCTTTAGTAGGTTTCGGATCTTGGTCTGTATCTAGAAGAGAAGCAAGAGATGGTAGAAATCCTCAGACAGGAAAAACTATCAAAATTGCTGCTAAAAACGTTGTGAAGTTTAAAGCTGGTGCTGAATTAGCCAAAGCAGTAAACTAAAAATACTTTAGTAAAATTAGTAAAGCACTTCATTCGAAGTGCTTTTTTTTTATCCTTTTTGTAAAGTTTAATAAAAATAGAGTATTTTAGAAGCACTAAGCTTTAGTCTTATGATATCTTTTCAACCTCAAAAAGGAAAACTTTTAATTGCTGAACCTTCACTTGCCGGCGACACGTCATTTAGTAGGTCTGTTGTTTTGCTGGCCGAACACAATAAAGAGGGTTCTGTAGGTTTTATCTTAAACAAACCCTTAGCCTACACGATAAATGATTTAGTGAAAGAAATTGTAGTGCCTTTTGAGGTATACAATGGCGGCCCCGTAGAACAAGATAACTTATATTTTATCCATAAAGTTCCTGAGTTAATTGATAATAGTATTGAAATAGCGAATGGTATTTATTGGGGTGGCGATTTCGATAAAATTGTGGATCTTATTAATTCTAATACTATTTCTCAAGATGACATTCGTTTCTTTTTAGGCTACACCGGTTGGGATTCTTTACAGTTAGATAAGGAAGTATTATCAAAATCTTGGGTGATTGTTCCGAACAAATACGAAAGTGATATTATTCAAAAAGCTCCTGGCGCCTTTTGGAAAGAAAAAATGATGGAATTGGGTGGTAACTATTTGTTATGGTCAAACACGCCAGAAAACCCAAGTTTAAATTAGCTAAAAAATTATAAAATATACAGGCCTAATCCGTTTAGCTGTTTCCTCTTGGTAACCTAGTTTTATCCTAATCTGGCCACAGTGTTTAATTTTCCTATCAAATTGCTAGCGACGGTAGATGTAAAATTCTTTTTTCTATATTTAGAGATAGGTTGAATCCCTACTATGGCATTGCTTATAAAAAGCTCGTCTGCCTTTTGCAGTTCAAAAGGAGAAATAGAAGATTCTTCGAGGGTATATCCTTCTAATTTTTTACTAATTTCAATTAATTTTTTACGCATAATCCCATTTAAGCAACCATCACTTTTCGGTGGTGTTTTAATCGTTTTCCCTACCACCATAAAAATATTACCGTTGAGCGCTTCAACCACCATTTTATGTTGATTTAACAGCAAACAATTTTGATATTTATTTTCTTTTGCGAAGATGCTTCCTACTACATTTATAATTTTATTGTTGGTTTTTAGGGTTGAAAGCATATCTGCATTCACATAAAAATCTTTAAAAAGCTCCACTTCATAGTGCTCGTTGTTTAGGGTATAAAAATTTGTCTCTAGAGATTTGACCTCAATCATAAATGAAATTTCATTCGTTTCGGGACAGTAGTGGCCACCTTCATTTCTAAAAACGGTGAACCGAACTCTAACTGCTGAATTTTCAAGCGCGTTCGCTGCAATAGTTTCTAGAATTTGAGATTCTAGATATTCCATGGTAAAATTCATAGGTATTTGCATGCGCAAAATTCGCATAGAAGCCATAAGCCTTAAATAATGATCTTCCCAGAAATAAATTTTTTGGCCGACGACTCTGATGGTCTCAAAAAGAGAATCCCCATATTTAAGTCCTCTATTTTCTGAGCTTAGAAAATTTGTGTCTTTAGAAAGTATGTTTCCGTTAAAATTAAGCATAAAAAAACCTTGAATAAATTCAAGGTCAAAGATATTGTTTTATCCTAAAATAGCCTTAGGATGAGCCTAAAACTTGCTTTAAAGTACCTACTTGATTCGACCAAAGCATTTTAGCTTCTTCTACTTCATCTTCTTCAGCAAAATCGGTGATAAATAAAGAAACATCAGAGGTAATTTCATCTACGATAATACGCATTTCGAAGTAACTATCATCCTCTTGCTCTTCCCACCTAAACTTAACAAATTCTTCATTCTTTCGTTTCAGTAATTTAGCTTCCTCTTCTGATTCGTCCCAGATAAAATAAAACTTTTCACCACGGGAGTTTACATTGTCTGCAAACCACTCCGAAAGTCCTGAAGGTGTGGATAAATAGTTATATAACAATTGAGGTGATGACTGTATCACAAACTCAATTTCAAATTTTACTTTTTCACTCATTAGGTATCCTTTTTCAATGGGCAATATATATATTTATAAAGGATTAAAAAATTAAAATTGATATAATATTTTTATGCTTCTTATTTTGATAGCTAAGATAAATAGCTATATATTTGCAGCCGTTAAAAAGGCGAGGTAGCTCAGTTGGTTAGAGCGTCGGATTCATAACCCGGAGGTCACGAGTTCAACTCTCGTTCTCGCTACTTGATAATCAGACAGTTACATGAATTTGTAGCTGTCTTTTTTTATTTAGGGACCACCCAGAAAAATTATACCCTTTTTCAGCTTAAAAAGAAACTATTCAGGTTAGGTTAATCTCTCATACGCCCCCATTTCCACTTAACCTTTATGTCTTCCAAAGAACCACCACAAACAGAGGATTCTCTATTTCTAGAGCTGCCATAAGATGCATCCAAAAAATGAAACTACCCAAGCTATTTATTTTAGGATTAAGAGTACATTTGATGGCTGAAGAATAGCGCTAGTTCACTTTTTTGTTCAAGCCTTGTCCTTATCTTAAGGTATAGCGAATGAAATTATTGCATCTTTAAAGAACAGAATACTTTATAAAAGAACTATTTATGGTATTCCTGATGACAAAAACTTATTGCGATTGATAAAAAAAATAAATGAAGAATCACTTCTACTTTCTAAAGACCTAGGCGTTATTTCTTAAAATAACCGCTTTTTAAATACACCAAAATGAAGTCTAGTTTCATTAATACCATAAAAGAGGGATTCATTGCTAAATTTAAAAGTGAACCCGTACTTATTTTTTCTCCCGGAAGAATCAATATTATCGGAGAGCACACCGATTATAACGACGGTTTTGTATTTCCTGCCGCTGTGGATAAAGGTATTGTGGCAGGCATACAAAAAAGCAGTGCTAAGGCCTCCACCGCCTATGCTATGGACAAAGACGAAGTCTTTGAGTTTTCTATACATGACTTAAAAACTTTAGCCAATGGCAGTTGGCAAAACTATATCATTGGCGTAGTGGCTGAAATACTAAAAAAAAATAAAAAGCTTGGAAATTTCAACTTCACATTTGGTGGAAATATCCCAAGTGGAGCAGGAATGTCGTCTTCGGCAGCCTTAGAGAATAGCCTTGTTTTTGGTTTAAATGAAGTTTTTAATTTAGCCTTTACCAAACAAGAAATGATACTGATCTCTCAGCGTGCAGAGCATAATTATGTAGGTGTAAAATGCGGTATCATGGATCAATACGCGAGCATGTTCGGCATTGAAAATAATGCACTTCTTTTAGATTGTAGAAGCTTAGAAGCCAAAGCTTTTAAAATTGATTTTAAAAACTACGAACTACTACTAATCAATACCAACGTAAAACATAGTTTATCGGATAGTGCTTTTAATGATAGGCGATTGGTTTGTGAAAATGTTGCTAACCTATTACATATCAAAGCTTTGCGTGATGCTACAACATCTGATTTAAAGACTATAAAGCATAAAATTAGTCTTGAGGATTATCAAAAAGCATTGTTTGTAATTCAAGAGAACAATCGTGTTCTGCTTGCTTCAAAAGCTATAGCTGCAGGAGAATTAGGTACTCTTGGAGCCTTGATCTATGCCTCACATGAGGGCTTAAAACATCAATACAAAGTTAGTTGTGATGAATTAGATTTTTTAGTAGATCAAGCAAAACTAAACCCTCATATATTGGGTGCACGGATGATGGGCGGCGGCTTTGGGGGTTGCACCATTAACCTCATCGAAAGATCGGCTAGTAAAGTTTTTAAAACAAAAATTGCCAAACTATATCAGCACAAATTCCATACACCTTGTTCCATATATGCGGTAACACTCTCTAATGGAACTCACGTGACCAATTAATTAAATTTCACAATAAGCATGAAATCAGATCTACAAGATTATTCTCATAAACGTTTAAATATACTCACTAATGAATGGGTTTTAGTTTCACCCCACAGAGCCAAAAGACCATGGCAAGGGCAAAACGAAGAAGTAACTAAGGAAGAGAGACCTATCCATGACCCTTCTTGTTACCTCTGTGCTGGTAATAAAAGAATACATGGAGAACAGAATCCAGAGTATGAGGATGTTTTTATATTTACCAATGATTTCGCTGCCCTACAAAAAGATTCAAAACCTTTTCGAATCCAAGATGGATTATTAACCGCACAAAGTGAAACAGGCATTTGTAAGGTGATTTGTTTTAGCCCAGATCACTCAAAAAGTCTAGCGGATATGCATACAGAAGAAATTGAAAAAGTAGTTTTAGCCTGGCAGCGTGAATATAAGAAATTAGGTGCTGAAGAATCCATAAATTATGTTCAGATTTTTGAAAACAAAGGTGCGGTAATGGGTTGCAGCAACCCACATCCTCATGGGCAAATTTGGAGTCAATTGACATTACCTAATGAAGTTGATAAAAAGGATAAACAGCAGTTCAACTATTATAGCAAGCATAAAAGCAGTTTACTGGGTGAATATCTTTCGCAAGAGCTAGAAAAGAAAGAGCGCATAATTTTTGAAAATGAAGCTTTTGTAGTGCTGGTCCCATTTTGGGCCGTTTGGCCTTTTGAAACAATGATTGTTCCTAAAAAACACCAATCGGATATTACCCAATTAAAAAACAAAGAATCGTACCTTTTTGCTGAGGCGATTTCAGTTATTACAAAAGCATACGACACATTGTTTAATACCTCATTCCCGTATTCTAGTGGAATACACCAAGCACCCACAAATAATAAAGAAAATAGTCATTGGCATTGGCATATGAGTTTTTACCCTCCGCTATTAAGAAGTGCTAGTATAAAAAAATTCATGGTGGGTTATGAAATGTTTGGTTCCCCTCAAAGAGATATCACTGCTGAAGTAGCCGCAAATAGCTTAAGGGTATTATCAAAAGCTAAATAGTAAGTAAACATAACCTAACCTCTGATTTATAAAAATCGTTCACAAAGCTCTAAGACCTAGTTTGCATAGCATTAATCAGTACTTTTTTACTGCAACTACTATCGTTACAGTTGTTAGCTATGTGATTTCCTTCAAAAACGAATGAACACATTGGTTTTTACATTTAGCCCCTAATTAGAATGGGCTCAGAAAACAGTGTAAAATTAAAAAGACCGTCGAAATAAATTTGGACGGTCTTTTTTTAAAACTAAACACTATAAGAAAATGAAAATGATAAGATTTGGGGTCTATTATTTTACATTTCAAAAATACAACGAAAGTTAAGACCCTTTTTTAATTTGTTGTGTAATGGGTATTTTATGTTGTAAAAATTAAGTTTACTTTTTGATTTGGTATTTCATCGATTTTTTTAACAAAAAAAGCCGATAAAAACTTTATCGGCTCGCTAGTTTTAACTAAAAAATCTTGTTTAAGAATTCATCGCAGAAATGATAAATTCCTTAAATTCTTTTGAAATCGGAATTAAATTATTATTGATCAAAATATCTTTTGAATTGATAGCTTCAATATGATCTACATTCACAATGTATGATTTATGTGCTCTGTAAAACTTTTTCGCTGGGAGTTTTTCTAAGTAATCCTTTAATGGAGATCGAACCAAAAACTTTTTATCAGCTGTATTTACTTCTAAATAAACATTATCCGCTTTTATAAACTGTATGTCACTAAACTGAATTCGATAATATAAATGCTGCTTTTTGACAAAAATAGAATCTTTTAAAACAGAATTTGAAACTAAACTATCCTCTTCATTTTCTGATGCCTCAGATTTAGCACTACTCCCCTGTTTTTCATTATAATTAAAGCTAGATAAGGCAATTTCTATGGAGGTATATAAATCTTGTTGCTCAAAAGGTTTTACCAAATATCCGTTAGGTTTTACAGTCTTGGCACTTTCTACCGTAGCCCTATCTGAGTTTGATGTTACAAAAATAAATGGGATGTTGTATTTATCCCTAATATGTTTGCCTAAATCTATTCCTGTCTTATCCGAGGCTAAAATAATATCAATTAAAACTAAGTCTACCTGCTTTGTTTTAAGAACTTCTTCTGCTTGTTCGTAAACAATAACATTGTCTACAATTTCATAGCCGATTTCCTCTAACATAGACTGCATGTCATCTGCGATGATTACGTTATCTTCTACTATGAGTATTTTTATGGGCTGTTCCAAATTTGGTATAGTTTATTAAGGTTGTGTTAATTCAAAGCTACAAAAAATAATTAAAACTTAAGTAAAACATAAGGGCCAGTAAAAAGGTGCTTAAAGCTAGTTTTTTTAATTCCGGATCTATGTCTTTTGGATGTACCGTTTTTCTAATTTTATTGCCGTGAGTAAAAATAAGTATAAAAACTAGTAAATGCACCACATTGACCCAAGATTTATAGTTTAAAAAAGTAAAAAATAACAAGGATAAAAAAGCGATAATTAAGAGGCTGAAATGGTATATTTTTCCTTTTTCAAATCCTATTTTTACAACAATAGTATTCTTTCCTGCTTTTTGATCAGAAATAGCATCCCTCAGATTATTTAAATTTAAAACAGCGGTACTCAAAAGACCTATAGTTATCGCAGGCAAAATAGCTTGAAAGCTTAGGTAATTCGTAAATAAGTACATCGAACCCAAAACAGCTAATAGCCCAAAAAATAAAAAAACAAAGATATCTCCTAAACCTCGATACCCATAGGCTGAATTACCGACAGTATATTTTATGGCCGCCCAAATACTAGCGATCGCCAAAAGTAAAAAAAACAATATCAGAAAAATCTGGTCTGGTCCAAAAGCTACTAAGAGCAAACAAATCGATACCACTACATTGACTAGTACCGACACCATAATTCCTGTCTTGAGCTCTTTGGCTGTTAGAATACCACTTTGTAAGGCTCTTTTGGGACCTATGCGATCATCGTTATCAGTACCTTTTACACCATCACCATAATCATTGGCAAAATTAGAAGTTACTTGAAAACCAATAGTTGTACAAATAGCTAGAGAAAATATCAACACATTCGAATAACCTTCTAAATGGGCAAGCGCCGCACCTACAATAATTCCAGAAACAGATAATGGTAAAGTACGAAGTCGAGCTGCGTTAAGCCAAGCTTTAAATTTTGTCAAAACTAATAAGGATCTTCTATTTTTAACCTTTTTCCGTTTTGGTAAGAAGCTACAAAAGCATCACTAAAGCCCATTTTAACGAGTTGATAGCGAAAAGATCTAGCTTCTTCTATGGTTTCGAAATTTCCTAAGGAATAAGAATAAAAAGGATTTGTTTTTACAAACAAGGTGTTATTTAACGCGTTTGTGGTAAGCGATAAATTATTATCAATAAATGATTTAATTTGTACAGAGTATATTTTTTCTTTATCTAAAAATTCTTTGGCTAAATAAAATTCTTTTACGGTGCTTAGCTCTTCATTTTTCATCTTTAAATTATTAAGTCTAGCTTCAATAACTTTAAGGCTATCTAAACTCATGACCAACAATTTACTGTTATCTTCTTTTAGATTACTACGTGCCCCCGCACTAAAAGAATATAAGGCAAGAACTCCTAAAAGAAACAAGCCAGTAAAACCCGCTAAAATATTTCTTTGAAGGTTACTTGATTTTAATTCTTTGTTCTTGTATTTAATTTGATCTAATAATCTTTCGTTAAGAATCTGAGCTTTATCTATATCTTTATGTAAATCAAGCAAATCACTTTCTTCAATAAACGGCATAAAATTTAGGATTACAGGGGGGATTAATATACTTTTCTTTCTAAATAAGCTATGTTAAAAACACATTATTTTTATATGTTATAAAAGTAGTTTTTTTTTTACAATATTTAAAATTAATCTAATTTATTAATCTGAAAACCAAAATATTGTAGATGAAACACCAAAATATTTGTTCGCGTATAGCTAAGCGTTCTTGTTAGGTTTTTATCTCATTAGCCTTATAGCAAGTAAATACCATCAGGTTTAATTGCTATTTTTCGATCTTTATACAGGGTTCCTATACTTTTCTTGAAAATTTTTTTACTCATTTGCAATCTTGCACTTATGGCTTCAGGGGAAGATTTATCGTGTAAATTTAAATAACCACCTTCTTTTTTAAGTATTTGGTAAATAGTATTTGCTGCTGGCTCTACACTTACATAACCCAAAGCTTGAAGACTTACATCAATTTTATGATCAGGTCTTATGTGCTTAATATATCCCTTTACCAAATCACCTACGGCTATTTTCTTAAAAACTTCGTTTTGGTAGATCAGTCCTTTATGCTGGTTATTGATAATCACATCCCAACCTAAATCATTCTGACGTGTAATGATTAAATTTACCTCATCATTAACTTCAACCGTTAAGGTTTCATTATTCAAGAATTTGTCTAACTTATTAGAAGCAACTAATCTGAATGATTTTTCATCTAAATAACAGTAAACAACATACCATTGACCTTCTTGCATTTTTACACGCTGCTCTCCAAAAGGCACTAACAAATGTTTTTCTAAACCCCAATCTAAAAAAGCACCAATATTATTTACCTCAACAACTTTTAACAATTTAAACGTGTTTCTAAAAATATAAGGCGTTAATGAAGTTACTATGGGGCGTTCATCATAATCTAAATAACAAAAAACAGTCAACTTATCCCCTATTTCGTAAATTTCTGGAACATACTTATTGGGTAGCAAAACGTCGTTACCTTCATCATCACCTAAAAAGAGACCAACACTTGTATCTCTTAGGATTTCTAATGTATTATAATTTCCTAATTCAATCATGCTACAAAAATACACTTTATCTGTAAATTTAATTCATCCTTAGCCCATAAAGAATATAGATGAATTAGTGTTTTTGAAATCATTGAGTTTGTCTATTTATGGATTTCTTTAGCAACTTTATACTTGAGGTTTATATAAAGCACTACCAACTGCGGATAAAAAAAAGTAAAATTGATGAATCGTAAATAAATTTGAAGTATTTTTAGAAGCATGAAGCTTAAAAACTATATTCTCCCTATTCTTGCTTACCTCGTATTAACTGGTTGCAAAAACCAACAACCGAACTCGTACGACCTTGTGATACAAAACGGTCAAACAATTGATTTGGAAACGGGGCAAATACAATCCCAAGATCTTTACATTAGCGCTAGTAAAATTGTAAAAATTGAACCCTCTGGTAGTACTGAAACTTTTAATTCCAAAAAAATAATAGATGCTTCTGGCACGTTTATCTTACCTGGTTTTTGGGATAACCATACACACTTTAGAGGTGGTGACAGTCTTATTTTAGAAAATAAAAAGCTATTACCCTTATTTCTTGCGAATGGCATTACCACAGTGCGCGATGCTGGTGGCGATTTAACTTCCAGTGTCATGCAATGGAAAAAAGAAATTGTTGCAGGCACATTACATGGCCCTACAATTTACACTTCGGGACCAAAAATAGATGGGCCCAATGGCACTTGGGCAGGATCCTTAGAAGTCACCACAGAGGAAGACATAGCAAAGGCCTTGGATAGTTTAGAAATTTTACAAACAGATTTTGTAAAATTATACGACAGCCGAATTTCTGGAGAAGCTTATCTTACAACCTTAAAAGAAACGGATAAAAGAGGACTTATTAGCTCAGGCCATATGCCATTTACCGTAAGTTTAAAAGAAACTGTGGATGCTGGGATAGATGGCATTGAGCATCTTTATTATGTCATGAAAGGTTGTTCTTCGGCAGAAATCGAGGTCACTCAAAGGCTTAAAAACAAGGAAATTGGCTTTTGGCAAGCCATGCCTTTACTGAGAGAAGGCTATGACGAGAGTACCGCGCAAACAACTTTTGCGCTATTAAAAGATAAAAATGTCTACGTTGTCCCCACCCTACATATTGGAAAAACCTTGAGTTATTTAGACGAAATAGATCATACAGATGATTTATATTTAAAGTATATGGGGAAAGGTCTCATAAAAACGTACCAAGGGCGAATCAACGGTGCTTTGAATGCTTCTGAAAAAACAAGGAAAGACAGAAAAGAATTAGATCAATTTTTCGGCAGCCTCACGAAGTCTTTAAATGATGCAGGAGTACAACTTTTAGCGGGTTCGGATAGCGGCGCATATAATTCCTACACTTATCCCGGTATTTCTTTGCACCATGAACTTGAAGCCATGGTACAAACGGGTATGACACCATTACAAGTGCTAAAAACTTCGGCCTATAACGGCGCGCATTTTCTAAAAAAAGAAAAGTCTTACGGTACAATTGCCATAGGAAAACATGCGGATCTAGTACTTTTAGATGCAAATCCTTTATCAGATATAAAAAATACCCAAAAAATTAATACGGTCATCCAGAACAATAAGGTGTATAACAAAACAGCCTTAGAAGCTATGCTTCAAGCACTACTAGAATAAAAACATACAAGGCAAAAAAAATGGTTTCTTCTAAGTACTGAAATGCGCTTTACTTTCATTGGTCTTGGCATTAAAAACGACCAGCCTGATTGTCCTATTAATCCTATAAGACTTTATTGTTAAAGGCATAAGGAGCATACCCTTATATAAACCAAGACTGAAATTTAAATAAATAAAAAGTAGAGCTCAAAAAAAAAGCGCAGTCTCAAGACTACGCAATTTAATGTGATGTACAAAGAAACGGTTGTATACGGAGCATTCTGTAAAATGCAAACACCAAATACCACCACGCTCTAAAGAGGGCTCCCTTGAAAGAATTATTTATTGTAAGCAGCCTCTTTTTTAAAGTGCTTGCATAACATATAATATACCACAGCTCTGTATTTATTTTTGTTCGAAGTACCGTATTTTACTAGAACGCTATCAATAGCTGGCATCATATCAGCACTTTCTTTCATGCCTAACTTTTTAATTAGATAGTTATTTTTAACGGTTTCTTTTTCTTTATCATCTCCTCCTGAAACTTTAGAAGAATCCGCATTGTAAATAGAAGGTCCAAGGCCGATAGTAACTTTTGTTAATAAATCCATGTTCGCTGCTTCTCCAAATTTGTCTTTGATGTCTGCCGCATACTTTTCGATTAGTTCGTCTCTTTTACTCATAATTGTTAGTGTTCTTTAAATGATTATTAATCTTCCTCCTAAGATATAAAATCAAAATAACTAAGCAAAATTTTATTATTAACAAGTCTTGGCGTTTTAATTTCTAGCACTTTAGCTTGTGTACTAGGCGAATAAAAATTTTGAAGCGAATTTTTTAAATCATCGATGTTCTGCACTATTTCATGGGTAAAATGGTAGGTTTTGCATACATCTCCAATATTTATGTGATGCGTAGTTTCAAAAAAACGCTCAAAGTTTTCTGTATCCTCTTGACCAGGTAATATTCTAAAAATACCACCTCCTTCATTGTTCATCACAATAATCCTAAAATCTGGCCGTATATAGTTATTCCAAAGTGCGTTGCTATCATACAAAAAGCTTAAATCCCCTGTAATCAAAAGTGTTGGTGTTTCGGCATAGATTGAAGCGCCGATAGCTGTTGAAGTGCTGCCATCGATACCACTCGTACCCCGATTACAAAAAACGCTAATAGATGGATCTATATCAAACAATTGGGCATACCTAACTGTTGAGCTATTTGCTAAATGTAGTTGGTAATTATTAGGAATTGATTCCGCTATTTTCGAGAATGCCAGCATATCTGAAAAAGGGATCTGTTCTATATACTCAGTCCTCTTCTTTTCGTAGGCTTGTTTTACGCTAGACCAAAACGCATAGTAATCACTTTCAACGACAGTAGGCGCTGTCAAAAGTGCTCCTAGAAAGGTATTCTCTGATGTTTTGAAATGCTGGGTTAGCGAAAAGAACGTATCATAAGCCTTTTTTTGATCAATATGCCAATGCTCTTTTGGTTTGTATTTGCGTAAAAAACTTTTTATTTTTTTTGATACAATTAAACCTCCGAAAGTGAGCACAATATCAGGCTGAAGTAAAGAAAAAAGCATGTCTTTTTGTGCTGATTTTTCTATAGGTGCTATTAAACTATCGATACTTGGAAAAAAATTAGGATGGTGTAGGTTTGAAGTTGTTTCGGTCAATACGATCACAGAATCATCCTGTGCAAGAAGCTCCAAGTATTTTTGATCGACTAGGCCTGGGTAATCCACACCTACTAAAACTAATTTTCGTTTGGCTGTTTTCCATAGCGAAACAAATTTAGAAATATCCTTTAATGCTTCAGGTTTTGTAGCTGAAATTGACTGTTCTGTAAGTTTGTATTTTTCTTCGGTAATAGTGTATAAAGGTTCCTCGAAGGGTACGTTAATATGCACAGGTTCACAATTGCCTACCGCTTTAGCAAAGGCTTCCTGTAAGCTTGCACTATTGTACCTTTCAATAGCTGCCTGCTGTTCTTCAAGACTTAGTGTTTCTGAAATAAATTCTTTTGCTTGACTTTTGATTGTTGCTGTAGCGTGAGTCACATCTAGTTTTAAGTTTGCAGAGTACCCAATATGTCGCTCAAAAACGTGGTCTTGCCGGATGGTTTGTCCGTCACCAATATCAATCTTATAAGGTGGTCTATCGGCAGAAATAACCACAAGTGGTATATCACTATAAAAAGCTTCTGAAACTGCAGGATAGTAGTTGAGTAAGGCACTACCAGAAGTACATAAAACCGCCACTGGTTTGCGTTGCTGTTGCGCTATACCTAATGCAAAAAAAGCAGCAGCCCGCTCATCAACAATACTGTAGCAATTAAAATAGGCATCTTCTGTAAATGAAATGGTTAGCGGAGCATTTCTAGAACCAGGAGAAATAATAATATCTTTTATACCGTACTTTTTACAATAATGCGCTACAATTTGAGCTGAGGGTATCGTAGAATATTTCACGTAATTTTCTTTTTTATCTAACTAAAATTATTAAAAACTTGCAGCATGGTTTCACTTTTTGCCTTTGTTTCTTCCCATTCCTTTTCTGGGATTGATGCGGCAGTTATTCCACCACCTATATAAATTGATGCTGTTTGATTTTTAATCTTCATACAGCGCAAATTTACATACAAAGAGCTGGTGTTTTTGATGGTTTTATAGGCTTGATTTTCTTTGTTTCGTTTATTGGTATCCCGATAGGTAACTTTTTTAAAATTTAATTCACCTAAAAAGCCGGTATAATATTCTCGATCATAGTTTTCATAACGCGCTATAAAATTCTTTGAGGCAGCTCTTGGCATTCCACAAACAGCTGGCGTAGGGTGCAAAGCTGCTACGACCGACTGCACAGAATTATTTTTTAAATGTCCAGAAACGGAAGTTCGCAAATGCCATAAATTACCTGCTCTGACCGAAGTAGTTTCTGAAATTTCTACTTTTGAAACTTCAAGACTCAAAGCATCCGCGATATACGCTGTGACCAATTCTTGTTCCTCTAACTCTTTTTTACCCCAAACAGGATTTTCCAATCCAGTATATTGCTGAGTACCTGCGAGCGACATGGTTTTAAGCTGTTTGTTCGATGTTTTTAATAATAATTCTGGCGTGGCACCTAGCCAGAGTCCAACTTTAGGATGGTAAAACAAATAGCAAAAAGCCTTGCTATAACGTTTTAATAAATTGATAAACAATGCAAATACAGATGTATCAAATGCGATATCTAAACGCCTAGAAAGCACTACTTTTTTAAATTCATTCTCTTCAATCGCCCTGATTCCCTTTTTTATGAGTTTAATATGAAATTCTTTATGGTCATCATTTAAAGAATTTTCATTTGACCTACCCGTGTCCGTATAACCCATAGCCTCAAAAACCGCTTCTACAGTTTCATCCACCTGAAGTAAAATAATGTTAGCCTCAGAATTGAACGGGGCAAAAACAAAACCCTTTTCGGTGTAATCCTGCACATAATGCAACACATCATTAGTTTGAAATATTCCTTTGACCGTTTGTGCTTTTGGTTTGCGGTAAAGCACAAAAGGTTTTGCACTCGCATAGTGTTTTTCGGCTTTTGAAATTAAATCGCTAAACATATTATTTTTTTGGTAAGGCGATAGTCGTTAATTTACAAACGGAGATTAAGTTGTCATTGGCATCGGTGATTTTTATATCCCATAGCTGCGTTGTGCGCCCTTTGTGGATAATCGTAGCTTTGGCAAAAACAAAACCTTCACGAATACTTTTGACATGATTTGCAGAAATTTCTATACCTCGAATGGTGACTTCTTGGGCATTTAGGAATATAAATGATGCGGCACTCCCTACACTTTCTGCCAAGGCTACCATGGCACCCCCGTGTAAAACACCGTCTGGCTGATACACTTTTCGACTCACAGGCATTTTACCCACTAAAAAATTTTCGCCTACATCTACATAGCTAATATCTAAAGTTTCCATGAGAGTACCCTTGCAAGTATCGTTACAAATCTTTAGAATTTTTTCTTTATAATCGTTCATGTAAATCTTTTATGTAAAATTAAGGATTTCGAAGGCAACAAAAGGCATATCATAGCCTTGAAATTAAATATTCTTCTTAAATTACAGTGTTAGAAAAAAAAATGATGCAGACATTAGAGAAAAAAGTAAGCTATACCCATACAAACACCTACGAAACTTTAAATACACTTACAGAAAACACTAAAAATATATGGCTAGTTTTTCATGGAATTGGCTATTTAGGCCGCTATTTTTTAAAGTATTTTAAAGACTTAAATGCGGAAGAAAATTATATAATTGCTCCTCAGGCACCCTCAAAATATTACCTTAACGGCAAATACGTTCATGTTGGCGCTAGTTGGTTGACCAAAGAAAACACCTCTTTAGAACTTGAAAATGTAAACAACTATTTAGACGCCGTTTATGAGGCTGAAAACCTACCTGAGCATTGTAATCTTATTTTATTCGGTTTTTCACAAGGAGTATCTATTGTTACCCGATGGTTGGCTCACAAAAAATTAGCGTGTAGGCAACTTATTTTATACGCTGGCGGCATTCCAACTGAATTAAAAGCTAGCGATTTTGCTTTTTTAGAAACGAATAAAAGCAATGTTAAAGTTATTATTGGTCATCATGATGAATATATAAATGAAGAGCGCATGAAGGTGGAAATGCAAAAAATAAAACTCTTGTTTAAGGATAGGGCTGAAATCATGATGTTTGACGGCAAACATGAAGTGAAAAAAGAAATTATTAATTCGTTGGTTTAGAATGTAAACATAAGGTTTAGGTCCCCCTACTGGAGCATTTTAGACTACAAAACTATTCTGTAGCTGTTTCATAATAAGTGATTTTTCGAGTAATATAGGTGTTATCAGGTGTTACAATTTGCTTTACCCAGTTGCCCTTACCACCATTATCGTACTGATAAATATATTTTTTTACGACCTCTACGCTACCTTTTTTTGTTTTTAATTCGCTTAGCATGCCTAAATCATTATAGGTATACCTACTCACTTCTTTAGGAACAAAAGTGCCGAGCTTATTGTCATAAACAAATTTTTGTTCAGAAATTAAATTCCCTTTTTCATTGAAAACTTGTTCGGTAGCGGTATTTAATTTCCCTTCAAAATACTGCCTTGTGAGCACTACCTTTTGTTTTGGATTGATTTTTCGTTTCGAAGTTCGTATTGTTTTTTGAAGTTCTCCATCTACAGTATAGCTAATGGTGGTTTCTCCTAAAACTTCTTCATAACTTACTTTTGTATTCTCGATACCTTTACCATCATTTCTATAGATCTGAATAAGCTTATCATTGACATCATAAGAATATTCATATTGATCCAAAAACTCTTTGGCGTAGGATATTATTTTCTCCGTGATTTTTTTTCCGTTAGGGATACTATCCACACTATAAATATTGGCTATCGAAGTCTGCTTGTCAAAAGCACCATCACGGTAAACTTCAACGCGTTTTTCGCGTATGGCCTCATTTTCGTATTTATAATAGGTAATGTCATAATCGTTTTCATTATAACGTGTTACTAATTTTGTCAAGACGCCATTTTGATTAAAACTAAATTCCTCTTTACCATAGTCTTTAATTACGAAGCAGGTTTTTACAGGTCCAGATAAGTCAAAATCTGCCAATGTAAAAATCTTAGCTTTTTGACCGTATGAAAAATAGCTTATATGTAATACTACGAACCAGAACAAATACCTTGGCATCTTATATGATAAAAACATTAATATGTCGCAAATTTAGTCGTTATTTACTAGCCCTACAATTTTTTAAAGGGATTGTATTTTTTTTTAAAACTCATTGATCTCTACTTTTTTTTAATTACAATGCTAATATTTTATGCTCTAATTTTAGAATTTAAGAGCTGTGTAACTTTTGCTATCACTACAAAAATTATAGGGAGAGACGCTGTAAGCCAACATCCTTGATTTCGAATATAAAGCAATAAGAAGGTTGATCGTGTAAATCACTGAAAATCTCGTAATTTTACTATTTTAGAGAATACCTATGAAAAATACCATTTCGCAAAGAGTTGCCGATTTTTTAAAAAACTACCCCCCTTTTAATGGTTTAAACACGAGCGACTTGGAACGGCTATCTGAGCAAGTCAGCATTATCTATAAAGAAAAAGGGAGTGTTATTTTTACAGAAAAAGAAGAAGGACATTCTTTTTTTTATTTGGTACACAAAGGCGCAGTTTCCCTTTATAAAAAAACAACCAATGATATTGTAGACATTTGTGATGAGGGTGATATTTTTGGATTAAGACCGCTTATGGCCAATGAAAATTACGAATTAGAAGCAAAAGCACATGAAGAAAGTATTATTTATGCCATCCCCATCGCCCTGTTTAAACCTCTGGCTTTAGAAAATAAAGTTATCGGTAATTTTTTAATAGAAAGTTTCGCTTCTAACACTAGAAATCCGTATTCTAAAAGTCATCGAGGAAAATTATATAGCGAAGCTCCTATTGACCCATCAAAAGAAGCAAGCGAAATACCCTTAACTGACTTACAGTCTGTGCAGTTCTCAAAAAATATTGTGAGCTGTTCGCCTGCTACGACCATTAAACAGGTAGCAGAAATAATGACCTCAAAAAATATTGGTGCCATCCTCGTTCTTGAAGACAAACTACCCATTGGCATAATTACAGATAAGGATTTAAGGAATAAAATTGGAACAGGTATGTTCCCCATAACGGCAACAGCAGCTAAAATAATGACTTCCCCTGTCATTACCTATCCAAAATCAATGACCATCACTCAAGCCCAAATGGCCATGATGAAAAGTGGTATTAGTCATTTATGCCTAACCAAAGACGGCACAGTAAATTCAAAAGTAGTTGGCATTGTATCGAAACACGATGTTATGGTATCTTTAGGCAATAACCCTGCGGTATTGATTAAAGCTATAAAAAGAGTAAAAAAGATAAAACATTTAAAGCCTATACGACATAGTATTATGGGTTTGCTCAGTGGATATTTAGAAGGGAATATACCCATGACTATTATCTCTAAAATAATAGCGGAATTGAATGATGCATGTATGAAGCAGGTGGTTGAACTATCTTTAGAAAAAATGAGTACTCCACCTCCTGTAAAATTTGCTTGGCTAGCCTTAGGAAGTCAAGGCAGAAGCGAACAAATGTTACATACCGATCAAGATAATGCACTGATATTCGGAGATGTAGAAGAGGAAGCATTACCAAAAACAACCACTTATTTTTTAAAATTATCCAAATTAGTCACCAAAGGTCTACATGATATGGGCTACGAATATTGCCCTGCGGATATGATGGCATCGAACCCAAAATGGTGTTTAAGTTTAAAAGAATGGAAAGAAATGACTTCACATTGGATTATCAATCCTGGTATCGATGAAGTATTGCTATCCTCTATTTTCTTTGATTATAATGTAGTGTATGGGGAGCCTAAATTGGCCAATGAGTTATCAGAACATATTTTTTATAGCGTAAAAAAGTATCCTATTTTTTTCCTTCATTTAGCCAAAGGAGCCTTACAGAATCCATCCCCTACAGGCTTTTTTAGACAGTTTTTGGTAGAGCAAGACGGCGATCATAAGGATGAGTTTGATGTTAAAAGTAGAGCACTAAGACCATTAACTGACGCAGCAAGAGTACTCCTATTATCGCATCATATCAAAGCCATTAATAATACTTCAGAGCGATTCGAAAAACTAGCGGAGTTAGAACCTAATAATAAAGAAATTTACTTGGCCTGTTCATATGCCGCTAAAGCCTTATTAAAATTTAGAACAAAACAGGGCATTCAAAATAATAGTTCTGGACGTTTTATCGATTTGAATTCGTTATCTAAAGAAGAAAAAATGAAGTTAAAGCGCACGTTTAAAACCATAAAAGATATTCAAGAATTGGTAAGCCATAGGTTTCAGTTAAAATCCATGTAATGTTTAAATTTTTTAAAAAAAACACGCCTATTTTACCTGATTTTTGGACCTTGTATGCCAACACCTTCAAAACAACGATGCCTGAGGATCTAGAAAGCACAACTTTTATTGTTTTAGATACTGAAACAACAGGTTTTGATTATACCGATGATCGGATGCTTAGCATTGGTGCTGTAGCAGTATACCAACAAACTATTGCTGTTAACAAGGGTTTTGAAATTTACATTAAGCAAGAAGTTTATGGAAAAGAAGCGGCGAAAATTCATGGTATTTTAAAGCATGGCACCATTCCAAAAGTTTCTGAATTAGACGCTTTAAAAATGTTGTTGAGCTACATCGGCAACAAAACGATAATTGCACACCACGCCATTTTTGATATCCAAATGATTAATAAAGCTTTGGCCAGACATCATTTGCCAGCGCTAAAAAATAAGCATATAGACACTTCACAACTCTATAAGAAAACCTTGTTGAAGTCTAATTTAATTACGAAAAAAGAACATTACTCTTTAGATGAACTGGCGGATAAATTCAATATTTCAAAAAAAGATAGGCATACGGCTATGGGTGACGCCTACATAACAGCCATTTTATTTTTAAAAATACTCTCTAAATTAAAAGAGAAAAAAAATCTTAGGATAAAAGATCTTTTAGACTAATCTTTACACACTTTGTGCTAGCCAAAAGCAACTAGCTTAAGCCCGTCCTTAGGAGCAAATAAACCTATTTTATCGATGAAGTGTATAAAAAATCGGTTTAAATACACATATATCATTTAATTTTATTATTTTCATCCCCGATAATTTGAAATTAATGATGACCAAACCACAAAAAATCAAAAGCTTATTATATTTTATTTGTCTTGTCGTGTCGGTATTAATTTATATGGCCACAACGACGAATGAAAACGAGAATTCCATAGAAAAAAACACGATATCCTCAGAAAGCAATATCCAACAAGGAGGCTTGTCGAATACCACGAGCACAGCCTACTAAATAATCATCTAACATTATTTTTTAAATAAGCTAAAACATTAGTTTCAATCCTATTTTGAATATTGGTTAGCTCGGCTTTTTTAAAATTTTCTCCTACAATTTTTTCATACAGCTCAATATACCTTTCAGAAACGGTTTCAATATATTCATCGGTCATTTCTGGTACTTTTTGTCCTTTTAAGCCCTGAAAATCATTCGCTATGAGCCACTGCCGAACAAACTCCTTAGACAATTGTTTTTGTGGGGCTCCATTTTTTTGACGCTCTTCATACCCATCAGCATAAAAATAGCGCGAAGAATCTGGCGTATGAATTTCATCAATCAATACAATTCTGCCGTCTTTTGTTTTTCCAAACTCGTACTTGGTATCTACCAAAATTAAACCTCTTTTAGCAGCAATTTCAATACCTCTTTTAAATAAAGCTCTTGTATATTTTTCTAGAATTAAGTAGTCTTTTTCAGCAACAATATTTCTTTTAAGAATATCTTCTCTTGAAATATCTTCATCATGATCCCCCATTTCGGCCTTGGTAGCAGGAGTAATAATTGGTGCTGGAAATTTATCATTTTCTTTCATCCCGTTGGGCATAGCAACGCCACACAACACTCTTTTTCCCAAGGTATATTCACGTGCTGCATGACCTGACATATAGCCTCGAATCACCATTTCTACTTTAAAAGGTTCGCAGGCATGACCAATAGCTACATTTGGATCAGGACTTGCCAATAACCAGTTCGGAACAATATCGGATGTATCTGCCATCATTTTTGTTGCAATCTGATTTAAAATTTGTCCTTTATAAGGGATTCCTTTGGGCATGACCACATCAAACGCAGAAAGCCTGTCAGTGGCAATCATCACCATTAAATCATTCTCTAGCCGATATACTTCACGAACTTTACCTTTATACACATCTACTTGTCCTGGAAAATTAAAATTTGTTGCTATAATGGTATTTTTCATTTTAATGGGTGTTGGGTTCTGGGTTTTGGGTTCTGGGTGTTGGGTTTTGGGTTTTGGGTTTTGGGTTCTGGGTTTTGGGTTTTGGGTTTTGGGTTTTGGGTAAAAAGTTGTTTTTGGTTTTAAGTTGAAAATAAAAGTATTACATTCTTAGATGAATACATTTTTACATTAAAAATAATCTTCAAATCAACACATCTTCAAATTTTCAAATTAAAAACATGGGTACATTATTGCCTTGTTACATTTTTAATTAAAACTAGCCTTGATGCTCTATTCCTTTATAAGCCTCAATTACCTTTTTTACTAACTTGTGCCGGATGACATCTTTATCATCTAAATAAATAATACCGATACCCTCAATACTTTGTAATACCAACAGCGCCTCTTTTAAACCAGAAACTGTTCTCCGGGGTAAATCTATTTGCCCGGGATCACCTGTGATTAAAAACTGAGCATTTTTTCCCATTCTGGTTAAGAACATTTTCATTTGGGCGTGGGTGGTATTTTGACCTTCATCTAAAATCACAAAGGCATGATCCAAAGTTCTTCCTCTCATAAAAGCTAAGGGAGCAATTTGGATGGTACCATTTTCTATATAAAGTGCTAATTTCTCAGGTGAAATCATGTCTCGTAGGGCATCGTAAAGGGGCTGCATATAAGGATCTAACTTTTCTTTTAAGTCGCCCGGTAAAAAACCTAGATTTTCTCCAGCTTCTACGGCTGGTCGTGTCAAAATAATACGTTTTACCCTTTTTTCTTTTAAGGCCTGCACGGCTAAAGCTACGCCGGTATAGGTTTTTCCGGTACCCGCAGGACCAATAGCAAAAACCATATCGTTCTTTCGAACAGAGTCTACTAATTTACGCTGATTTACTGTTTGTGCCTTGATTAATCGACCTCCCATGCCATGCACTAATACCTCTCCACTACTCTCAGAAGATGATAAATCGTCTTTTTCACTACTCAAAAGCAAGCGCTCAATACTATTTTCGTCGAGTTTATTGTATTTTTGGTAGTGTGTGGTGAGCATTTTAAACTTTTTGTCGAACTCATCCAAAAGGCCGTCATCCCCATAAACTCTAATTTTACTTCCACGAGCAACAATTTTAAGTTTAGGAAAGTATTTTTTAATCAAATCTATATGCTCATTCTGCTGTCCAAAAAAATCTCTTGGACTAATTTCCGTTAGTTCTATTACAAGTTCGTTCAAAGAATATCAAGTTTAATTAGTATCGTATAAATATAATTTTAGTTGCTTTATTTTTTATGTAATTTTGTTCAACAAATTTAACTAAAAATAGCTTTATCTAGCTGCTGTTTTTGTTTTTTTATAGATAAACCACTAGCATTCCTCTTTCATGGCAATTATTACATTAACTACAGATTTTGGGTATAAAGATCATTTTGTAGGCGCTATAAAGGGTGCTATTTACTCAGAATTGCCCGATGCTAAAATTGTCGACATCTCCAATGAAATAAGTCCGTTTAATATTCCTGAATGTGCCTATATTATTAAAAACTCGTACAAAAACTTTCCCAAAGGGAGTATCCATATCATCGGCGTTGATGCAGAACCTACCCCTGAAAATGAGCATCTAATTTTGTTTTTAGACGATCATTATTTTATTACTGCAAATAACGGTGCAACCTCATTGATCACCTCTGAAATGAAGGCTGACAAGGTGTATAAAATTAACATTCCTATGCCTATAGAATGCTCTTTTCCTGTTCTAGACGTGTTTGTTAAGGCGGCTTGTCATTTAGCTCGGGGTGGTACACTAGATGTTGTTGGTAAACCTTTTGATGCGCTAAAAGATATTCGAGAATTTGCACCACGTATTGTTGAAGAAGGCAACGGAATTGTCGGAAGTGTCATTTACATCGACAATTTTGGAAATGTAATTACAAATATTCCACGTCATATTTTTGAGGCTTATAGAAAAGGACGCGATTTTGTATTGCATGTGCGGAATAAAAAAATTACAAAAATTCATCACAGGTATAGTGACATTATAAATTTTGACATTGATAAAGATAAACGAAACGGCCCAGGAGATTTGTTAGCTTTATTTAATTCGTCGGATTATATCGAATTGGCTATTTATAAGAGTGATTTAAATACCGTTGGAGGAGCCGCCACCTTAATTGGTTTGGACTATCGGGATACCATTACCGTCGATTTTGGAATTAAAAATTAAAAAAATGAAGTTGGAATTTAAAATTCTTTAGGTTTTATGCACCTGGCTTTTCATTTTTACCCTTCTCTTAGGAGGTTTTGAATGTGTTTTGATAATTTGTCTTCCGAATATGACATTTATTTCTTTTTACGCTAACTCTTATGCACTTTTTACTTAAAATTAAAAACTACATCTAATCAGGACACTTGCCATTGTGCTTGCTCTCTATTTCCAGATAGACTCATTTTTTCAAAAGTGAGGCTAGCGTTTATTTATAAACAACTCAAAAAATGACTGCTTAAAAAATGAAAATCATATTACAGCTTTTATGGCGTAAGAGATTGTTTTTAATGGTGTTCCCAGAGATTAATGGCTGTATTTTAGTACTTTTTCCTGAACTCTTCTGCGTTTTTCACTGTTAATAAGTTTGTTTCATTAAAAACAACATTTAAAATATCTTTGTGCTCAGGGTTTACAGTGAGTGTTTAGGGTTATTTTTACATAATATTACCTTAATTTTATTGTATTTTTGAGCAGCATAATTTAAGAGAAAATAAAACATATAAAGAATGAAATTTATAGTATCTAGTACCTATTTACTAAAACAACTACAAGTTTTAGGTGGTGTTATTAATAATAGTAACACCTTACCTATCCTAGATAATTTTCTGTTTGATTTAAAAGAAAATCAACTTATAGTATCAGCATCAGATTTAGAAACAACGATGAGTAGCGTTTTGACAGTTGATTCTGATAGCGAAGGCTTAATAGCCGTACCTGCAAAGCTATTGTTAGAAATCCTTAAAACATTTCCAGAGCAGCCCTTAACGTTTGTGATGGAAGACAATAATACCATCGAAATTAGCTCTAACCACGGGAAGTACGCCTTGGCTTATGCTGATGGTGCAGAATTTCCAAAAACAGTAGAGCTTTCTAATCCTAGTGCTACAACGATAATTGGAGATATTCTAGCAACGGCTATCAATAAAACAATTTTTGCTGCGGGTAATGATGATTTAAGACCCGTGATGAGTGGTATCTTTTTTCAGTTTTCTCCAGAAAACCTAACTTTCGTTGCAACCGATGCGCATAAATTGGTAAAATACCAAAGAACTGATATTACAGCGTCTGAAGTGGCAGAATTTATAATGCCTAAAAAGCCTTTAAACTTACTAAAAGGCATCTTAGCTGGGAGTGAATCTGACGTAACGATAGAATATAATGAAAGTAATGCAAAATTTAGTTTTGAAAATACAGAACTAATTTGTCGTTTAATTGATGGAAAATATCCCAATTATGAGGCGGTTATTCCTAAAGAGAATCCGAATGTACTTTCTATTTCTAGAAATCAGTTTTTGAGTTCTGTTCGCCGAGTTTCTATCTTTTCGAATAAAACAACACATCAAATACGTTTAAAAATAGCTGGAGCTGAATTAAATATATCCGCTGAAGATTTAGATTACAGCAATAAGGCAGAAGAGCGCTTAACCTGTTCGTACCAGGGTGATGATATGCAAATAGGATTTAACTCAAGGTTCTTAACAGAAATGTTGGCCAACCTAAACTGTGACGATGTTTCTTTAGAAATGAGTTTGCCTAACAGAGCAGGTATTTTAACCCCTGTGGATGGTTTAGACGAAGGCGAACTAGTCACTATGTTAGTGATGCCTGTTATGCTTAATAATTAAAACAACCCACCTAATAAACATTTAAAAGCCCCAATTCCGAATTCGAAATTGGGGCTTTTCAATGTTAGCTTGTAAACAATAATCTTACAAGAATTTTATACTCATGGGATAGTAGGGCTGCTCATCATTGCTCACTCGAACAGCATTTACTATTGGAAATATAAAGGTTAAAAACCCTAAAACTACAAATCCAAGTAAGCCTAAACCAAATAACAATATCAAGGGAATACACAGGATAAAGTAGATGAACATGCTTATTCTAAAATTCAAAATAGCTTTTCCATTTTTATCCATATTTAAAACGGTATCCCTTTGGGTAAGCCATAGAATTAAGGGAACTATAAAACCGCCAATACCAGTAACAAAATCTAATAATTGACTTAAATGGGTGAGTACTAATAACTGTTTGTTTTCTCTTTGCATGATGTTATCTTTTAGATTGATGATGAAACACTACCTATAAGACGAAGTTCTTAGCAAATTGTTACACTTCGGCCCAATTCTTTATTGCTTCCGCTTTAATTTCTCAAGTTTCTCGATCGTTTTGTTCATTTTGGATCGTTCTTTAGAAATTTTATCATTTAGTTTTGAAATATCAACAGGAGAAAGTTTTCCTTTTGCTTTTCCTCTAATAATTTTATCCTCATAACTAATTATTTTCGACTCGCTTTTTTCAATACTCTTTTCTGACTTAACAATACTTTTTTGCAGTTTTTCAGCTTTTTCAGCCTCTTTCTCAAGCTTTTTTGCTTTTTTCTCAGCTTTTTTAGCTTCTTTCTCTGCCTTTTTGAGTTCTTTTTCTGCTTCTTTAGCCTCTTTCTCCGCTGTTTTAATTCGCAATAAAATTGCAGCATCTTCAGCCGCTTTAGCCATTGCAACAGAATCTTTAGGGATTTCTGTTTTCTCTTGTGCGTAATTTGTGCTTACCGTTAAAAAAATAAGCATGATGGTAAAAACTAGTTGTTTCATGATTCAAAGTTTAGTGTTTAAAAAATTTAGTGTTTTCTACGAAGTCGATTCAAGGTCCTAATTCGCTCAAAAGTTGATCTCCTTCGGAATTTTTAATATAAAGTGTCTCTTACTTGGAACTAAAAGTCACTCGTAAAATTAGTGCTCTTTCCGTATCTGTTTTCGGGTGAAGAAAATAGTGTTATTTTTTCAAAAATGATCAGGTATTTTAGTACTACAAAGATACGAAATTGGCACAAATAAATACCTAGTGAAAGTGGCTTAAAGTTTAAAGCGTATTCGAGGCTCTCCTCCGCGCAATTTGCTATTTTTGCAACCTAAATATTTTTAGTTATGTTTTCAAACGAATCGATTATCGCTTTAGCAACTCCTTCAGGAGCTGGCGCTATTGCAGTCATCCGAATTTCTGGAAAAGATGCCATTAGCATTGCATCAAATCATTTCGTTTCTAAAAAAGGTAAAGATTTAGCAAAGCAAAAAAGTCATACCATTTTATTGGGTCATGTTGTAGACGACAAGCGAGTCTTAGATGAAGTATTGGTCTCTGTTTTTAAAGGACCTCATTCCTATACAGGCGAAAATATTGTCGAAATTTCCTGCCATGGGTCTTCTTATATTCAACAAGAAATTATACAGCTATTTTTAAGAAATGGTTGCCGAACTGCTGATGCTGGAGAATTTACACTACGTGCATTTTTAAACGGCAAGATCGATTTAAGTCAGGCAGAAGCTGTTGCCGATGTTATCGCATCGGACAATGCAGCGAGCCACCAAATTGCTATTCAGCAAATGCGAGGCGGTTTTAGCAATGAAATTAAAGAATTAAGGGCTGAATTAATGAATTTTGCCTCTTTAATTGAGCTGGAGTTAGATTTTGCTGAGGAAGATGTAGAGTTTGCCAACAGAGAACAATTTACACAATTATTAAATAGAATTCGTCAGGTTTTAAAAAGATTGATTGATTCCTTTGCTGTTGGCAATGTTATTAAAAACGGCATTCCTGTAGCCATCGTAGGAGAACCTAATGTGGGAAAATCTACCTTGTTGAATTCCCTTTTAAACGAAGATCGCGCTATCGTTTCTGAAATTGCAGGTACCACCCGTGATACTATAGAAGATGAAATAGCCATAAACGGAATAGGTTTTAGGTTTATTGACACGGCTGGGATTCGTGAAACTACCGATGTTGTTGAAGGGATCGGCATTAAAAAAACTTTTGAAAAAATAAAGCAGGCGCAAGTGGTGCTATACCTTGTAGATGGGTCGCTAATTACTGATGACAAAAATCTAAATGCATTAAAAGTTGAAGTAGAAAAAATCAAAAATCAGTTTCCCTTAAAGTCTATTTTAGTGCTGATCAACAAGGCCGATAAAATTAGCCAAACCTCCACAGCGTTTATCAGCAAGGAACTCAGCGCAGTATCAACATCGTTAAAGTTTATTTTTATATCTGCAAAAACTGGCCTTGGTGTCGAAACCTTAAAAGATGAATTACTCAGTTTAATCAATACTGGTGCCTTACGTAATAACGAAACAATTGTCACGAATTCTAGACATTACAATTCACTTTTAAAGGCCTTAGAAGAAATTCAGAAAGTACAATCAGGAATGGATGCTGGTTTTTCTGGAGACTTATTAGCTATCGACATTCGCCAAGCACTATTCCACTTTGGTGAGATTACGGGAGAAATTACAAGCGACGATTTACTAGGGAATATATTTGCTAATTTCTGTATTGGGAAGTAAGCTATTTCGAAAATAATTTCGGTGCTAACCATAGGTAGCCCATTGCTGCGATAAAGATAAAAAAGAACCATAATTGGTGAATAGGTGCCCAAAATTGTACCATTTTTTGGTTTTGAGCGGTACCGTCGAATTGTCGTTGGTTGGCTTCTAAAGTTTGGACGGCTCTTAATGATTTCCAATTCAAGGTATCCATAACATAATAGTTATAGCTTGACAACGAATCATTTTTTAAATACAGCTGTTGCCAACCAAGGGTTCTTGGAAAGGTAGTGCCATACCAATTATTGGCCATATCCAAGTCTTGTCGCAGTGGAATTTGTGTCTGATTTGCATTCAAGATTTCCGGATTATTAATAGAAGTTCTTATTTTAAAATCAAAGGGTTCATGCTGGTAGGCAAATCTTGAATTATGGAACCATTCTGTTGGCTTAAAATTTCGTTTGGCTAAACTAGTAACTACCTCAGCCCAAAACTGTTCATAAACCTCTTTATGACCCTTGAGCAGCAACTCATAAGTGTTTTGCAATATAGTCGTGCCTACCCGACCATGAACCCTTCTATGGTAAGCTGTTAAAGTTTGATCCTTATATTGATGTATTTCTTCCAAACCAAACTCAGGTTTAAAATTATACGGAAATTGGTCTACCAGTACTTCAGAAGAAAAACCTAAACTAGTTTTTAAGTTTTCAGTAGTCTCAAAGGAAAAACCAGATCTTTCCGGTGCAGCATTAAAAAAAGATGTCGAAGGTTGAATAAACAAACCAAGTCCATTATTTTTTTGGCTATTATGAAGCGCTGAAAGATTCGCTCTAGATAAGCTTATGTACGAGTCAAAATCTATGAAAAGTAAGTCGTACCCTTCTAATTGTTTTTCTGTAAAATTATAAAACGGTTGTTGTTCGGTATTAAAATATTCGTATTTGTACTTGTTTTTAGTCAATTGACTGCGGATAGTTACTTGATGCCCCACTTCTGCTAAATAGTTTTTTAAGTATTTTGTTTCAAAAGTGGGAAAGTTGTTGATCATCAAAATTTTTAAGGACTGCCGCTCTTGTATGTGCATTGGCAATTGCTCACTTGAGAGTATCGTTGCTAGTGAATCTTTCTCTACCAAAGAATAGTTGAATTTTCCAACAACAGTAGGATTCATCCTTAGTTTAAAATTTTCATAAGCTTGTCCACTGAAGACGATAGAATCAATACCCGCTCCTCTAGGATTAGAAAGTACTAGGCGATTTCCTTTTTTTCCTTCAGAATAGCTTCCTTGAATACCTACGTTGTCACCAACAAATGCAGTACTAGGGTAATTTATTTTTGTGATACCCCTAGGGTGATACCCCTTAATAATTTTAGCGGGTCGCTTTTCTAATTGCCAAAAATCAAACGTTGCTAATCCTCTGCCCAAAATATAGTAGTAACCAACCGAGTCTATAGCACTGCCCATAGGCTCATTTATAGTATAGGGAATGATTTTTAAATTTTTATGAATTTTTTTGAGACTATCTAACTGAGATCGATTAAAACCTGGAGTAAGTAATACCCCAATGGTTGAAGTAGCACTTTTTTGAATATTCGGCTTTAAAGCCAGCATTACTAAAGAGATTACTGCGAGCAAGCCCACAAAAGAATGGAGATAAAATCGTGATTTGAGAATAGGCGACCATTCTTTCCAAACGAATACCAACCATAGTAGAATTCCACCAATAACTACCGGCCAAAAATACGCTTGATTTAAAAAATTAATTTGATCAATCATTTCATTCTAATTCTTGCAACAGCAATTCGTTCAGTTTACTCAGGGATGCGTTTGTTTTTCTTGGCCTTGGTTTCGTTTTAGGAATAGCTGCTAATAAGCCTCGTTGTAGTTTTTCTAACGCTAATTTCGATGTTTCACTGCGCTCTGAACTATTTTTTAACAGTTGTAGGGTGTTCAGATATTTTCCTGGTTCTTGTATCGCCAATACAGCGAGTTCGTTTCCTGCTTTTAGCAACAACTCCCTATCTTCTGCCGTAAGGATAGAAGCCTTGGTGATTACCCTTTCGAGGCGCTCTACAGCTTTTTTTATAAAAGGTAAGGCCTGAGGTTGAGCGATATCTTCCAATTTACTATAGCTAACAACCTCATCTAAAGTTCCAGATAAGCGTTTGTCTTCTTTGATGGGTGGAGGGTCAAAACCAATTCGGTGTACATAAATGCGTGCGCTGTTCTTGATCTCCTGAATAAGCGTTAAGGCCCGATATTGATACGGCAATGATTTTTTAGGCGTATACAAGCGCAAATAAAGTTCGGCATTCCACATTTCGTCCATTGCCTGACGAAGCTTACTTTTTAAGGATGCGGTAAATAATGTTGATTCTTCAGGATCGTCATGATTATGAAGGTAACTTTCCAAGGGGTCTTCTTCTTTTTCCCCTTCTGCTTCTTTATGATCGTGTTCTACAAGATTATGTTCATTATCACCATCATGATCATGTGTATAGTCTTTTAATAGATCAGAATTTGTAGCGTCACCAGCATCTCTAGTTTCTTCTGGGGCTTCACCAGCAGCAACAACCTCATCGCCCATAAACTCCCCATATTTTATTCTCAGGGCTTTTTGGTCATACCCTAGTTCGTTGCTGGTAAAATTGAACTTCTCTTTGCTTAGCTTATTTTGATCGGCTATCAGCTTTTCTGTATCTATGATTAACTGTCGTTGGCTTCGAAAATAAGCAGGCATCAAATCGGCTCCCATGGTCCCCTCTACGGCAAATTGGTTGGTCACGGTGTCCTTTATCACCGCAAAGTAGGTTTCACTTCTTGATATATTCGCTTTTGGTCTTTTGTTATCTATAGCCACCACATAAAAGTACAACTCATCACCTGCCTCCATGCCCATTTGGTCCAAATCTATTTTTTTGGATAGCACTTGTTTTTTAGTACCCGATGTTACTATATCGTCAAAAGTTAAACGTTCTTCTCTAAATTTCACAGATTCTCCTTCACCCTTGGTTACCGTAGCAATGATAAAACTATCTTCTACCCCATAATCATCGGAGAGTGCTACCATAAAATTAAGTACTTTGGCTTGTGAAAAACCAAATGAGCTAAACTGTTGCAATCCCTGAATTTCTATTGATGGACTTTCATCTTGCAGTACTTCCATCGCATAGAGATCCGATATGTAGCTTGCCCCATCCATAGCCTTAAATTTAAAATTATAAAAGCCTGTTTCGCTAAAGCTTAGTTGTTTTGAATATGTAGTACCCTGCTTGGTTAATGGGTAATCGTTCTCCAAGATTTCTATAGAAGCCTCTTGTATTAGCGTATCAAATTGAAGCTCCCAAATAAGTTTTGATCCTTCTAAGGCCCTAATATTCATATCTGAAGTGACTGTTTTGGCTAGTTTTGTATAGGACGGGTGATAAATGCTTAATTTTTGAAATAGCAATGCTGGCGGTGTAGTTTTAACATGGGCACTATCCAAAGGCTGAAACCTAAGGCTCTGTTGGTTTTCAATGTTATTTGTTGCAGGTTCAAATAATTTATGTAAGGAAAATTGGTAGGACAAAAAGGAAAGAAATCCAAACATCAACAATACCATAAACGCCATTTTTACATTCACTAAAGGTTTTATTTTTTTTATATTTTCATTTAAAACCTCGCTAATTTTGTACCGTTGAAGCATGCCCATGGATGAAAGCTCCTCTATAGGTCTTAACAACAATCCTGTACTATATTCTACCCCATTGAACTTTTGATCTATGTAACTACTCACTTTTTCTAGTGTCAGGCGCCAAGGTTTTTTAAATAGGATAAGGGCAGCAGCAAGTGATAGAAAAAGAAACAAACTAAGGCCAAGGTCTGATTTTAATAGGTAGCTTAATAATGCAGGACCTAGAGCGTATAGCACAATGGAAAGAAACTCTAGCAGCTGCCAGCGTTTTCTAAACTGTATGAGGCTTTGTTTTCCCGAATCTATCATTGTCTTCTGTATTTCGATACAATTCGTTCAAGGCCCATAAGAATTCCCAATACGAGCCATACCCATAAAGAAAGATCATACATAGCAGCATATTTACGATCACTCTTCTGATTTACTTTTATGCTTTGCAATTCCTTTGCATCTATAGTTCTTTGATCATAGGTACTTGCCTTTTCTGGCACCCCTTCATGTAAAGAAAGTAATTCCAGCAATTTTTCAGGGAGATGCTCGGTAAGGATATTCTCGCTATTTAGCCGATGTGTCAAGAAGAATGTCTTTTTGGTATTCCCGTTAACAATTAATTGGTTGGCCAAAGAATCTGGACGATATACCAAGGTAGGTACAGGGTAATTTTCAAACTTATTTTTACTGAGCCAAATCAATGTGGCATAGGCTTCCAAAGCTAAAGTGTCAATTTTTGGTACTCTTGTTAGTGCTATAGGTCTATTTAGGTATTTTTCTACTGCCCGATAGGCAGCCTTTATATAGTTCAAGTCATGAGAAAGACTATCCTCTGCCACAATAAGTACCTTTAATGGTTGGGCGGGCTTTACTTCAACCCAATCGCCATGTATTTGAATACTATCTTTGGGGGTATTAAATTTAATATCCTCACTATTTTTTGCTATGTTCGATTTGGTATAGGCCAAACTTTTAAGATCACTGGTTATAGATAGTAATGCAATACTATCTTTAAGTACGGTTGCTTCTATTAGCGCTGTTGTTTTTTCATCCGTATCCACTACAAGCCAGTTGATGCCTTTAGAGCTTGTAGGTCTCATGCCGCGGATACCAGTAACAAGGCCTTTTGTAAGCACAATGATACTATCGGTTTCCAGATGTTCCATCTCTTGTGCCATTTGCCAATACTTAGGCGCATACGACTTGGTTGTTTCAAAATCGTAGTCTTCAAGCAAAGGAAAACCGTTTACCATGATACGTAGCGCCTGTGAAGGAAGGCTATCCAAAAGTGGCTCCATCCCCTTTACATGGAGTAATTCAGGATCTATAACATAGGTAAGTGATTCTTTATATTTTGTACGTTTAAAATTAGGCCCTGCAAGAATAAAAGCGACTAAGGCAATCATCAAGATTCTTAACAAAAGTAACCACCACTCATTGGGTATAATGCTGCTTGTGCGCTTAGGCTCTGATGCGGTAAGCATGGCTATGCTTCCAACTTTAATGGTCACTATTTTTTTTCTATTCCACAAATGAATGGCTATAGGAATAAGAATTCCCAATAAGGCCCATAAATATGTAGGATTAAGAAAACTCATATTATATTAAGTGACTTCGTTGCTTCAAAAAGAGCTGTAAAGCCTCTCCCAAAGGCTCATCTAGCATAAACAGTTGATATCCTATGTCATTTGACAACAACATATCTTTAGTAGTGCTCATCATGGTATCAAGTTTGCTCAAATAGTTACTTTTTGCCTCCTTAGCATCTACTTTTACCTTAGCACCCGTTTCTAAATCCTCAAAAACCACATAGCCTTTATAGTTAAATTGAAGTTCTTTTTTTCCCATAATTTGCAAAACAACTACTTCGTTTCTTTTGGTTTTTAAACTTTTTATTAAGGCCGTCAGTTCTGTATCATATTCATACATATCGGTCACAAAAAACACCAATTCTTTTCGACTTTTATCATGAAATTTATCAAGATTCAAGGTATTTGAAGGCCATACCCCATCTCCCTTGATATGTATAAGCTCGTGTAAAAACCGCTTATACTGTTGTTTTTGAACCATGGGCTGAAGACTTGTAATACTAGTATTGTTTAAGGCATAAAGCCCAATGGCATCTCCCTGTTCTTGGGCAAGGTGTGCCAAAGACGCTACCAAAACTTTAACATAATCTATTTTTGATACGCCATCCTCAGCGTGTTCCATAGATTTACTCGCGTCTACAATAAACTTTACTGAAATATGGGTGTCGATTTCAGATTGTTTGATATAATACCTACCCGAACGCGCAAACATTTTCCAATCTAACAGGCGTAAATCATCTCCTAATTCGTAGCCTCTATATTGACTGAATTCTTGACCCATACCTACCCTACGACTTTTATTTAGACCTGCTAGATATCCATCAACTAGTACCCGTGCAATCAAAGAAAGCCCAGAGATACTATTGATAATATGGGGTTGAAATAATTGTCTATAGTCTTTTTTCACGAAATTTTATACTTTTGAAGGAACTTCAGTATTGGTCAATAAATGATGTGTTATTTCGTCTGAAGTAATCCCTTCTGCCTCCGCTCTGAAATTAATAATGATGCGATGTCTTAATACGGGAAGTGCCACTTTTTTTAAATCCTCTAAACTTACCGACAGGCGACCATACTGTAGAGCTCTTGCTTTCGCGGTGAGGATCATAGCTTGTCCAGCACGTGGTCCTGCACCCCAACTTACCCATTCCTTTACATACGCATTGGTCGTGGTTTCGGGTCTGGTAGCTCGTACTATAGTACTAACGAAGTCTATAAGATCATCACTAATATAAACTTCACGAACCAACTCCTGTAATCGTAGTATTTCTGCCCCGCTTATCACTTTCTTGACATTCTCTTTTTTCACTCCCGTAGTGCTTTTTAAAATACCTTTTTCTTCGGATGCCGTTGGATATCCTATTTTTATGTAAAACAAAAAACGGTCTTGCTGCGCTTCAGGTAAAGGAAATGTACCTGACTGTTCAATTGGGTTTTGAGTAGCCAGCATAAAGAAAGGCTTTTCTAAGGCATAGGTTTTTCCAGAATAGGTAACTTCAAACTCTTGCATGGCTTCTAATAATGCGGCCTGTGTTTTAGGTGGTGTTCTATTAATTTCATCCGCCAGAATAATATTAGCGAAAATTGGTCCTTTGTTAAATTGAAAGAATTTTTTCCCAGTGCTGTGGTCTTCTTCCAAAATTTCGGTACCAATGATATCAGAGGGCATAAGATCTGGAGTGAATTGAATGCGTTTAAACTTTAGATCAATGGCCTGTGATAAGGTTTTAATCATCAAAGTTTTAGCGAGACCCGGAACCCCTTCTAACAAGGCATGACCACCCGCTAAAAAGGTAATCAATAGCTGCTCTATGGTTTCTTCCTGACCTATGATAATTTTACCAATTTCTTTTTTTACATCGGCAAGCTTCAAAGTCAGCGTTTCTAGCTCATGTTTCATTGTTACTACATGTTTCTCCATTAAATTTCTCATTTACGATGTAAGTGCATACATCACTATATTGACCCCAAAACGGGTATTATCTATTTTATACCAACGCTTATTTCTAAAATCATAATCCCACTCGCAGCCATAATCTTTATTGCTGTAAAGCACCCCTATTCTACCATTTATTTCAATAGCTTTTAAATATTCGTGCACCAAATCATCTCCCCAACCATTTAATTCTTGCGAAGTCGTGGGAGGACCATCCTCAAATTCAAAAAATATATTATAGATTTCGTGATCATTTGAAATTTTTTTTAGTGAATCCTCACCAAAAATATCGTGCATTTGGCGTTCAAACGATTTTGCGAAAAGTCCGTCGATGTCATGGTTACAATCATCGACAAATACAAACCCACCATTGGTGATATACTTTTTAAAATTCTCTTTTTCTTTTTTGGTAAACTGTACTAGTTTATGACCAGAAAGGTAACAAAAGGGGCATTTGAAAATATCATCACTAGCCAATGAAATGATGTTTTCTTTGGTATCCACGGCAAGGGTTGTATACTCTACGAGAGAATTCAGTAAATTAGAAGGCATACGTTGATCTACATCCCAATCTCCAGATTCATACTGTAATCTTGTAAAAAAAAAAGCGTTTCCCACTACATAATCAAAATTTAAATCCGAATTCCAAGCTAGCACATTTATTGCTTCGCTGTAGAATAGCATAAGAAAAGGTTGTTTTGAATGTCTCAAAACAACCTCATCGTACAAAATTATAAGGTACTAAACGGCATCAGACAAACTGGTAAAAGTGAAATCTCTAATTTTCATATAGGGAATCAGATTACCTTCAACACGCACTTGTTTTCCGAGCGTTTCTAAATTGTTTAGCATGATGATAGGACTTTCATTAAACCTAAAATTCTTGACAGGATATTTAATGGCTCCATTCTCAATATAAAAAGTTCCGTCACGCGTTAGTCCTGTATAGAGAAGTGTTTGAGGATCCACGGATCGAATGTACCATAAGCGGGTTACTAAAATTCCCTTTTTGGTACTTTTGATGAGTTCTTCCAAAGAAGCATCTCCTCCGCCCATAATGAAATTACTAGGATAAGGAACTGGCTCAACACCTTTTTTTTCTGCCCAAAAACGGCTGTAAGCGAGATTCTGTACCACGCCATTTTTGATCCACTCTGTTTTCTTTAAAGGCTGACCTTCTCCGTTCCAAGTAGAAACTGGAACTTCTGGATGCAAGGGGTCTGACCAAAGATTTACCCGTTCATCTACTATTTTAACACCCAGTTTGGTACCTCCATCTTTAGACATAAAACTACGCCCTTCATCGGCTTGTCGGGCATCAACAGATCGTCCTAAGCCACTTAATAAGCCTAAGCCTGCTGATGGCTCTAAAATAACCGTATATTTTCCAGGCTCGATAGCTCTTGCTTCCCGTGACATCACTGATTTTGATATCGCTACACTTGAAGCTTCATTCGCATCAAATTTGCTCACATCATTAAAATCTCTGGTGACCCATCCAGATCCCGTACCATCATTTGTTCTCATGGTTACTGTGAAGTCTACATTTGTTGACTTGTTATAGGCAAAAAGTCCCTTTGAATTTAACATAGCTTGAAAGCCTGCAGAATCGTCTAAAAAACCCGCTGCGGTAACATCACTTGCTATAGCGGGTTCAATACTGCTATTAGCCACATTGGCTCTGTATTCAGGTGTAATGTTCGCGGTAGCTTCCACATAATTAATCGCCTTGTCATAAACCTGAGGTCCCAAGGGAGCCATAAATTCAGGATTTTCTGGTGAGAGTTTAGCCAATTCCTCGGCTCTAGCTACCACTCTTTGCAACGATGCATCATCAAATTCATCGATGCTTGCCGTCCCTGATTTTTTACCAAAATTAGCCTGAACCACTAAGTTTTGATTGGAGCGATGCCCTGAGGTGGAAACGGAATTTCTTGCATACCGTATATTGCCACTTTCACTGCCTTGTAAATTTATTTCGCAAGCATCAGCTGTGGAAAAGCTCAAGGCTTTTTCCATGATTTTTTTTGCTTCTTCTTCTGTATATATTGCCATTGTAATGAATATTATAGTGAAACTAAGATTAGACGGTTCTACCGGTATTAATGACGTTGATGTTGTTGAACCTTGTGGTTGAACTACCATGAGAAACAGCACTCACTTGTGAAGGCTGACCTTTACCGTCAAAGAACGAACCGAACATGCGGTAATCATCCTCATCACAAATTTTAGCACAAGAATTCCAAAATTCTTGGGTATTCGATTGATAAGCGACATCATTCAACATGCCTACAATTTTTCCATCTTTTATTTCGTAAAAGACTGTGCCTCCAAACTGGAAATTATACCGTTGTTGATCAATAGAGTACGAACCACGCCCTGCGATATAAATTCCCTTCTCAACATCTTTAATCATTTCACTAACCGAATAAGGATCTTTTCCAGGTTCTAATGAAATATTTGGCATTCTTTGAAACTGAACGTCGTTCCAACTTTGCGCATAACAACAACCGTGAGATTCATCCTGATCAATCATTTTTACTTGATCACGAATGGCTTGGTAATTTACCAATACACCGTTTCTAATGATATCCCATTTTTTACACTGTACGCCTTCATCGTCAAAACCTACTGCACCTAGGGATCCCACTTGGGTTTTATCTGCTACAATATTTACAAGATCACTTCCATATTTAAAATCACCTGATTTCCATTTGTCTATAGTCGCAAAACTGGTCCCTGCGTAATTCGCTTCATAACCCAATACACGATCAAGCTCGGTAGGGTGTCCTACAGATTCATGAATCGTAAGGCCTAAATGATTTGGTTCTAAGACTAAATCGTATTTACCCGGATCAACAGATTTTGCAGAAAGCATTTCTTTTGCTTGCTTTGCCGCTGCAGTAGCATCTTCTATGATATCATAGCTATTGCGATATAATGTTAGTCCTGCTGCCCCTACTAATTTTTCTGATGCCAAGCCATCCATATATTCATAACCAAGACCCATTGGGCTGCTCATGGCATCTCTGGTCTTAAATTTTCCTTTGGCTTGATCTACTGCGGTAACGCCAAAATTTGGCCAAATTCGGTGCACATCTTGATCAATATAAGAGCCTTCTGTGGAGGCAAAATATTTTTGTTCATTGACCATAAACAATGCTGAATTTACGAAATTGGCTCCGTTGTTCAGGGCAGCAGCATTAGCTGACAGTAACAGCTCTACCTTTTCCGAAACAGGCACTTCTTTAAAGTCTTTTTGAATAGGCGTTTTCCAAGAAACTTCTCCGTAATTAGCAACGGGTGCTAATATCACAGGTTCCTTCTGAAATTTAGAATTTGCCTTGGCAATGGCTACAGCTTGCTGCGTAGCTTTTTTTATCCCATCTTCCGAAACATCGTTGGTAGATGCAAAGCCCCAAGTACCATTGGTGATAACTCTAATACCAATTCCGAATGATTCTGTATTCACCACGTTTTGAACCTTATCTTCACGTGTAAAAACATATTGATTTAAGTATCTTCCAATTCTAGCATCGGCATAGGTAGCGCCTAAAGACTTTGCCGTATTCAAGGCCACATCTGCCATTCTCTTCTTTACTATGGTATCCATACCTGGCTCTAAGAGCGCCTCGGCAAAAATAGTATTGCCCGTCATTAGGTTGGGTACTAAAAGTGCTCCTGCCCCTAGTCCGGACAACTGCACAAAATCTCTTCTTTTCATGTTGTGTTGTTTTTGGTTATTTAAGTCGTGCTTACCACAGGTACAAACAGATTTAACTACTGCGTAAAACTGAATTTACAAAATGATACCTAGGGTACAAGGTAAGTAAAAGAATTAATTTTAAAAAATGTGAATTAGTGGAACCAAAAAAAAATAGTTCAACTTTAACATTGCGCACCAGATATTAGCCTACAGTGCACAGCATATAAAAAGCAAAGAACGTGCAACAGTTTATTATTTAGTCATCCAAAAAGTAGTATTGGACTGCACCTAACGGTACCCTATTAGTCATTTAAAGAGTATTCTTTTAGCAAGAACACTAGCGTCTTTTGTTTTGTTAGGGCAGATGACTAAATTTATAGCTATATTCAAAACAAAAAAATAGATTAATGCCTATGGAATTAAATGTATTAGGTACAGCCTTACAAGCCTGTTGTACCGACCCAGCAACGGGGTATTTTAGAGATGGCTATTGTAGAACCATTTCTCAAGATACCGGTACGCACATTCTTTGTGGGGTGATGACCGATGAATTTTTGAGCTACACTAAAAAAAGAGGCAACGATTTAAGCACCGCTATTCCAGAGTGGAATTTCCCGGGGCTTGTGGCGGGTTCAAAATGGTGTTTATGTATTTCAAGATGGCTTGAAGCGGAAAAAGCAGGCGTCGCACCCCCTATTATTCTGGAAGCTACCCTTCAAAAAGCCTTAGGCTACACCACACTTTCACTTTTAAAACAATACGAGTATTCGGGTGAATAGCAAAAATACACTGGCTTTTTTGCAATGAAATAGCCTAACAAGAGCTTTAACAGTTGCCAGCAAACAATAGACTTTTAAGCTTAGTATGATCACTTTAAGATGTATTAGTTGCGCCTAATTTCAAGATAAAAATTTTAATTCGGATAATTTTGTCTGATTTAAAAACTATTGTATCTTTGTAGCTCAATAGACAAGAAATTATGTTTTCAAAAGCTTGTGAATATGGTATCAGAGCCACTATATATATAGCGCTTCATTCGCTTGAAGGAAACCGTGTTAGTTTAAAAGAAATTGCAGAAGAAATAGATTCTCCTTCGGCTTTTACGGCCAAAATACTATATCAGTTAGCAAAAAATAATATTGTCGACTCTGTAAAAGGCGCCTACGGCGGATTCCAAATTGAAAAAAATCAAATTCACAGCATTAAATTAAGTCAGCTTGTTTTTGCTCTTGATGGGGATCGCATTTATACAGGATGTGGATTAGGGTTAAGCCGATGTAATGCGGAGAAACCTTGTCCTGTTCACCATAAATTTATACAAATTAGAAATGATCTAAAACAAATGTTAGATGAAACAACCCTCTATGAAATGACCACTGGTCTAGATGTAGGGCTCACCTTTTTAAAGCGGTAAAAAAAATTAACTACAAATCGGACAATTTTGTCTGATTAAAAAAATAATAATTTAAAAACAGCGTACCATGAAACAAACATTAGAAAGAAATATTGGCGAAATTGTTGCTAAAGACTACAGAACTGCAGCGGTATTTGGAAAATTCGGAATCGATTTCTGTTGCAATGGCCGAAGAAGCATTGAACAGGCTTGCTCTGAAAAACAACTCAATGCTAGTTTAGTTTATGAGGCTTTAGAAGCTATCGAAAATTCGAATACCGAAGATCTTGACGATTATAAAACATGGGCTTTAGATGTATTAGCAACCCATATTGAAAAAACACATCATGCCTATGTGGAAGAAACTATTCCTGTATTGTTACAGTATTTAGAAAAAATAAATAACGTTCATGGTGCCCGCCATCCAGAATTGCAAAAAGTTTTTGATTTATTTAGAGCTAGTGCCGGCGAGCTTACCATGCACATGAAAAAAGAAGAGCTGATTTTATTTCCATATGTTAAGACAATGGTGGCTTCGAAAAAACATGGTGAGGCATTAAAAACTCCAGCTTTTGGAACGGTACAAAACCCCATTCAAAGTATGATGCAAGAACATGATAATGAAGGTGAGCGTTTTAGAAAAATTGAAGACATCACAAATGGCTATCAAACTCCAAAAGATGCTTGTGCTACCTATCAAGTTGCATTCTCCTTATTAAAAGAATTTAAAGACGACCTTCATTTACATATACATTTAGAGAATAACATTCTATTTCCTAAAGCAGAACTATTAGAAAAAGAACTTTTGGGATCCTAAAGGGTAACCTAAATCTAAATCCTATTCAATTTTGAACTTGTAGCAATACAACATAGGCACCATTAGTTGCAGTCACACGCTGCAATTTCAAATTGATGATTATAAAACAATAAGCCATTTAAAATAAAGCCATGAACCTATATCATCATCTATTCACTGAGTTTAAAGGAAAGCAATTAGGCTATTCTGCCATTGCTATTATTGGTCAAAGTTGTTTAGGCTCAATTGCTGCCATGTTAATCTTAAAAAGTGCTGCTCCCAAAGTTGCTCTACTTCTAGAACTTTTTTTAGTGACTATGGTATGTATGTCGTTTAATGCAGCGGTATTGGCGCAATTAAAACCTAAGATTACCTTTAACTTGTTACTGTTGAGTGTGGCTTTCAGTATCGCCATCATTGCTTCACATATGACCTAAACTATTTAGATTTTTGAACGGTGATGAACAGCAAGCTTAAAGCAATTAAAAAACTAGCGGCTGTGAGTGCTTCAAAATAATACGGAAATAAAGTTAGCTTTTGCCACGCCACAAATCCTTTGTAAAAAATTAAAATTTCTGTACCTAAAAATCCCATACTGTACAGGTAGATTGATTTTTTGTCAATACTGAAAATTTTGAAGTAATCCAATAGAAAAAACAGACTTAAACTCACTACCCCTAAAAAAGTGAGGTGCAAATAGCCTATCGTAAAACTCAAATAGGTAGCGGCTAAATTTGCGATATAGGGAAAAGCTGATGCTATTTGCAGTACTACTTTAAGCCCCAATAAAACCGCTATACTACTTAAAATTCTTTTTTGAAATTTTGAAAAAATAGGTTTCAATTTTTCCCTTTCGTTATAGAGCCTATATCCTAAAAAAACAAAGGCAATGGCTTGACACAAAGCTCCAATTCCGCCTAAAACATAAAACACTTTGGCTGGATTTGTCCATAAGGTCGATAAGAAAAATGTAGCAATAATTCCTGTTTGTAATATCCATATAAAAAACTTAAAGTGTTTTTTACTGAATAGTATCTGGTGTTGCTCTAGAAGGTACATAAAAAGCCCTACAAGCGTTAGCAACATCCAACCGTTGTATAAAAAATGTAAATAAAAATAAATAGCCATTCGGTACCAAATAGATAAAGGTCCTAAAACAGTCATAATAACTCCCAAAGCCCAAGGACCAATACTTGAAATGACCAAATAAATCAAAGCCATTTTTATCATTTTAAAAGAGGCCAATGTTTTATGGTGTATGGGTGTTTTTTTTATAAAAAACCATGTAAACCAATACGAGGCAAATAAAAATAAGGTAGAAAAAATAATAGAAAAAAGCGCATAGCCTTGAAATGGAAATGTTAGTAACATTCCTATCAGCGTCACTTGAGTAAAGACAAATAGCCATTTATACGTACTAGAAACTTGCTGTTTTCCTAAGTAGGCATAATACAAAAGTGTAGTTATCGCTACATACACCCAACCTAAAAGCGCAATATGCGAATGCGTATGCACAAAAAATTTATAATTTATAGGGATGTCCGCAATGGCAAACAAGCGCAATACCACGCCGAAAAAGGCAGCAATGGTAAAATAAATGAAAGCAATACCTATTTGTTTTTTTAGAGGAAACATACTACTCTTTAGGCCTTAAAAATAGGTTTTTTTTTGATGGTCCCTTACATCTCAAAAATAATTTGAGTACCCAAATTACTTTGAACGGTTTTAGGGTAAAAATAGCAAATTTATGATGCCACTTAGGTATCGCACATCATCCTATGGCTAGTCGCATCAACGGTCAAGCCCAAGAAAACTATATAATAAAATCTATTTTAAAAATTCAGGTCTAAATTAGGCCTTTATCCCATAAAACTTGATAAATATCATGTTTTAAATGCCATTTTTTTTCAACTTTTACACTAGTAAAAGTGGCACAAAACTTAAAATTATTTTGTACCTAAAAAAGTAGCACTTATGACTAAATTACATTCCTTTCATATTCCTGTTATGGGAATAGGATTTACCATTGATTCTCCTTTAAAAGTCTCACAATACGGTATAGATTCTGTTATTTCATTAGTTGATGATATTTTAGTTGAAAAATTACGGAAAATGTACTGCGATAAATTTGAAAAACCCTATTCTGAAATTACAGATAAGGTAGAAGATTTTAGAGCTAAGAGAATCACATCGTACCTAAATTTAATTCAAGAATTGGCTGAAAAAAAATTTGAAGATTTAAAAAACTTTACATTTCAATCTACGAGCGAGGTTAAAAAATACTTTGCTATGCTTCCTGAAACTTCACATCTAAAACAAGAATTTAAAAAATTTATTCAGGATGGGTTTACCCTAGATGATCTAAAACTCTGGATCGATGAAAACCTTAAAATGGGTCGTATTGATGTGAACATTATGACTAAAGTAGACAAGGACAATTACTTTAAAAAAGAAAAATTAGCCACTGAATTTAACGATGCTCACGCTGCTCTTCGGGGGTATGCCCATAGCAATTTAAGTTCCTCGGTAATACTTTCTGCGGGCATGAACCCAAGGTTGTACAGTTATATGGAGCAGTTTGAAGATTTTTATCCTGATGAAAACGGATATATCAAAAAGAAAATCGTTTTAAAAGTTAGTGATTATCGTTCGGCATTAATTCAAGGGAAGTTTTTGGCTAAAAAGGGACTTTGGGTTTCTGAATACCGCATAGAATCTGGGTTAAACTGTGGAGGTCATGCCTTTGCTACAGATGGCTTTTTAATGGGCCCTATTTTAGAAGAGTTTAAAGAACAAAAAGAAAATTTAATTCGTGACGTATATCAGCTGGTAACTGCTGCACTTACCGCTAAAAACAAAAAGATTCCTACTACTGTATTGCCTTTAAAACTAACCGCACAGGGTGGGGTTGGGACCAGCGAGGAACATGAATTTCTCTTGCATCATTATGGAATGGATGCTGTAGGCTGGGGAACGCCTTTTTTGTTAGTGCCTGAGGCGACCACCGTTGATCAAAAAACATTAAATAGTTTAGTAGCTGCGAAAGAAGAGGATTTGTATTTGAGTGCTATTTCTCCTTTAGGAATTCCATTTCACAGCTTAAAAGGAAATACAAAAGATGAAGAGAAGGCTAAAAATATTGCCAAAGGAAGACCGGGGAGTGCTTGTCCTAAAAAGTTTGTGGCCCTCAATAAAGAGTTTTTAGAAAGTGGTATTTGTACCGCATCCCGGCAATACCAACACTTAAAAATTAAGGAATTAGAAGACCAAAATTACCCCACCATAAAACATGATTATTTATTGAATAAAATCACTGAAAAATCCTGTACTTGTGTAGGCCTAGGCACTTCTGCCCTACTCGCCTATGGTTTAGACACCAAAACTGAAGGTAAAGGCGTATCTATTTGTCCCGGACCCAATATGGCCTATTTTAACAAAATTCTTAGTTTGTCAGAAATGGTTTCACATATCTACGGAAAGACAAATGCTATGAAGAGAACAGATCGACCCAACATGTTTATCAAAGAGTTACAGATGTACCTAGATTATATCAGCGAATTAATCGTAGCCCACAATATGACACCTACAGACAAGGAATCAAAGTATATTCAAAAATTTGCTGCGAACTTAAAGGAAGGGATTGCCTACTATCAAAATTTAATGGCGCAAGGAACGGCGTACTTTCAAAGCGGTAAAACTATAATTTTAGACCAATTAATAGAAGGTATCGTAAGCATTGATCGCGAACTAGCCACTATTGAGCCTGTTGAAGTGGCGTAAGTAAGATATCCTCTCGTAAAACGGCGAAGAAAAAAATGCTTTTCTTCGCCATTTTTGATGAGATAAAGACCTAATGCCCACAGTACTACTATGTAATTCAAAAATTACAAGATTTTCTTTAGGCCTGACCGTTTTATACCAACCTATAAATAGCTGCTCTTTATCGCTGTTGATCCACAAGGCTTCAGCATACCTATAATCCGTATATCGATAAAACAGATAATGAATTTAGCGCTTTGGCTCCCTAGGTTTAGACACAAAAAAAAGCTCCTCTATTTTTCCATAAAGAGGAGCTACTAGTATTTTATTTTCCCATGGGTTATAAATGCATAGCGGCCAAGGCAAGCCTAATACATATCCTTTAAAAATCTTTCCTTTTCGCTTTAAATGATAAAAACCAAATTGGAATAAGTGTCCATAAGCTCAAAACAGATATGGATATGATCACCCCGATATTGGTTCCAAAAAATTGCTTAAAAACCGCTCCAGTATATCCTAAAAGCGCAGAAATATCTAGTTTTAATAAAATAAGAGTTCGGGATAAATCTATGGGATTAAATAAAATAGCGCCAAGCGAAAAGGTATCTAAGGGGTATTCTTCAAAAACAATCAAAGACATTAAAAAGATACCGTCATAAATTACCGCTAAAAACAACCAAAGCAATACGGCGTACCCAAATCCTTTAATTTTATTTTCGTTTGATATGGCAATGATAAAGGCTAGCACCGTAAAAATAAGCGTCAAAAACGCACCAGTGACGAGTAATAATGTGAAATCAAAAATGGCATCACTTCTAAATAGGCCATACAGTACAAAAGGAATACCCAAGCCAAGGACCAAACTAAGACTTAAAGAACCCGCAACCCCAAAATACTGTCCTAAAAAAATTGAAGATCGCTTTATGGGTTGTGCCAATAACAGCTCTGTAAACTCTTTAGAGTTATAGTAATACATCACTCCAAAAATAGTTCCAATTAAAGGTACGAGTACAATAATAATATTCATTAAGGTGATGACCGCTTTAGACACATCGTTATTTAAAAATAACAAGACGAAACCTAAAAGTAAATAAAACAGAAAGTATACGTAGCTCCAACGGCTGCGCATTAAATCGTAAAAACTATATTTTAATATTTTAAACATGGCTTGGAGTATTTGCTATGGTGGCTATGGCGTGTTCAAAGTCAGCTTGTTTCGTTTTCGCTAACAATTCAGGAACACTGCCTTTAAAGTAAATTTTTCCTTCTAATAAATACACAATCTCGTCGGCAATTTCTGCTACGAATTGCATAATGTGTGAGGTTAACAAAATAGTTTTTCCTCGTTTCTTTTCTACCTGAATTAAAGCTTTTAAACGAATTACGGCCAGAGGATCTAAACCGTTTGTAGGCTCATCTAAAATAATAATAGGACTATCGAACATAAAAGCCAATACAATATTTACTTTTTGCTTGGTACCCCCAGAAAGGTTGGCCAGTTTTTTGTCTAAAAAAGGTGTTAAACCAAAAGTTTCGATCAAAATGGCTTCTGAACTGGGTTTTTGGCGTAAATCTTTAATCATGGTGATTAATTCTTTGACCTTCAAATTTCCAGGAAATTCAGCTATCTGCGGTAAATATTCTATTTCTTGACGGTATTTCCAATTATTTTTGATCGATTTTCCTAAAACAGAAATTGTTCCTTTATTCGGGAGTACCATGCCTAAAATGGCTTTTATAAGTGTTGTTTTACCGGATCCATTAGGTCCTAAAACAGCAAATATACCACCACTATCGATATGCAAATCCAAGCCTTCTAAGACTTGATTTTTGCCAAATTTTTTATACAAATTTTGTACTTGAATCATTTTATTTTTTTCATTAATGGGTTCGAATCCATAAGGTTGTCAGGGGTAAAAACAGGCGATACTTTTTCTGAAAAATCAATTATATCCATAAATAAACTACGCAATAACACTATAGTCTCAGGGGTTCTATTCACAATATAAGAGAATAGTTTTACGGGTCGATACGGAATATCACCAATCCCGTTTTTATCTAAATCGTAACCCGTATAATCACTCCAGTAGTTTTGATCAAAAACATTATCATTTAAGTTGCTATTGTAAGATATATCAAAGGAGTTATGCATAAAATTATTATTGATAAATTTATTTTCATAACAGGCCCCCAATACTTTTACAGCCCAGCCATTTTTAACGAAGGTGTTGTTTTTATATGTGATTCTATTAGAGCCTTCAATGTTTATTCCAATCGTATTTTCTTCAAAGGTATTTCCAATAATCTCAGCGTCATTTATTTCTTTTAACAGCATACCAAAGGAAGCTGTTCCCCAGTTGTACTTAAAAGTATTATTTTCCATTCTAATACGTTTTGAAAACATCACTGCTACACCAGCACCATTATTTTCAAAGGTATTATGGGTATACACATCATCATTCGAAAACATAAAATGCAAACCATACCTCAGGTTATTTGTGCTTTTATTATTGTGAATGGTAATGTTATCCGAAAACTCTAAATAAATACCATCTCGCGTACCTTGAACAATATTTCGGCTTACGTCTACATTTTTAGAGTACCATAATTGAATTCCGTTACCAGAATTGTATTCATCTTTAGCCTCCCCAATAATTTTATTGTGATACACTTTTCCGTTGTTTGATTTTTCTAAATAAATACCAAAAAAAAGCTTTTCTAAAACTATATTTTGAATCACAAAATGCTCACTTCTTACCACGCGAATTGCAGCATAATCAGACGTATAACTAGTGCCTACATTGATGATAAAGAGTCCGTCTATAGTAACATGATCTGAAGCTATCCTTATAATTTCACCTTGCTTTTCGCCATCAATTATGGGGTAATTTTCACCCAATAAAGTTAGGGGCTTATCTACGAGAATATTAAACTCTTTATAAGTGCCTTTTTTGATTAAAAGTGTATCAAAATCTGCCGCCAGTGCAATACCGGTTTTAATAGATGTAACCTCGCAGGTTTCACAAATAGGTATGGTTTTACCATAGGAGATCAGCCCTATACCTAAAAAAAGAAAACTAAGTAGTTGTTTTATATATACCATTATCTAATGATCAAAAATTTTGAATCTTCTTTAGCTTCTACCCAATGTGTCACTTCTTTAGGAAAACTAAAATGTTCTTGTGTGCTGAGCTCAAAATCTTTTTTATTGATATGAAATACAATAGAGCCCTGCAATACCACTAATTGAGCATCGGTGGGTGAGGTATGTTCTGGAAAAACAGCTCCTTTTGCTAAACTAATACTAAGTATTTCGAGAGCATCTGTTTTTACCAGTTTTTGCACCTGTAAGGCGTTAAAACTTTGATCTTTTATTCTGGTATCTATAGTGTACATAGCATTTTTTTTATAGTGATTTTTTTTACTCCGAAAATTTAAGTTAAAAAGATAAAGAGCTAATAGAACGAGATGCTTTTCATTTAGAAAGAACCATAAAACCTTGTTTTCTTGCTCTTTTTACTTTATTTTTTTCTTTTTTTTATTTAGGAAGTTCTAAACTTCCCAGTAACATTTTTTAATTGAATTTTGTAAACGATGGGCATTTGCTCTTGACTCATTCGAAACATAAAATCGTTGATAAATTTGGGACTTTTTGCTTGAATTTTGCTAATGGTATCTTGTACGCCTTCAACAAATTTCTGAAGGTTTATTTTAGCCTCAAAAGCTATTAGTTCGTTAAACTCTCCAAATAACAAAACAGATTGCCATTCTTTAATACTTTTTATGTCATCTACCTGAAAAGACACCCTATTGTTTTTTCGCATAGCATCTAGCTTACTCCCTTCTGAGGAATAACATAAAATACAATCATCATCAGCATCATAATAATAGGTGGTAGGAAGAATAAAAGGAGTGTTATCAGCGATAAAACCTAAACGACCCATAAAATTATTTTCCAAAAGGCTTAAACAATCACTTCTTTCTAATTCATGTATTGGATTTTTCATGTCCACACTTTGTTATTTTTTATCTTTTTTATCAAATTTCATATGTATACCTTCCCAAGTGAATAACTCGCCTGGGTTAACTTTTTGTACATTTTCAGCTAGGCCTCTATTTTCAAAAGAACTTAAATAGGCCCCCATGGGACTGGGTAAATTTTGACTTATTAAATAAGTGGCATTCGTTGCATCAATGAGTTCGCCAGGATTTTCATAATCGCTTACCAAAAAAAGGGCGACAGAATTTTCATCAATGCTCTTTAATTGATTGAGCATACATTCTGCGGCATCGAACTTAAAACTCTTTCCTTTTTTTGTTACGTATTGTGCTGCATACTGTTTGTCAACAATGGTCATGCTACAAAAATGACAACCATCTGAACCGTAAGCAATTGGCTCAGGACTTATGCTACACGACGTGTATATTAAAGCAAAGACGAAGAAGAAATAGGTAAAATTTTTCATAGTATTTTTTTAAAGTAAAATGATAAAAATAAAAGCTTTAGCTAGTTTTTGTGTTCCTACTTTTTTTACCCATGATATAGGCAACAAAAGTTAATAACATACCCAAAAACATCATATAAGCCCCGGCTCTTGGCCAAGAATCAACATCAAAATTTAACATTTTTGCTTTGCCAATTAATGGTGGTTTGTAACTCATGGGAGAACCATCAGGATTTGCCAATTTCATAATAGCATGTGGGTCTAAATTGGTACCATAATCGGTCATCCAGGCATTAAAATCATACATGCCTAAAACACCTAAAACAGACATTAAAATGAGCCAACCTAAAAACCACTTATGATTAACTTTTCCCATAAAACCTAAAAAACCAATCAATACGCCTAAAAAAACCATGCCTCCTATAACTTTAGGGAAAGCACTAAATTCCCACATATCTTCAGGCTTAGGAAGGGTTTTCATTCCTATATAATGGTTTAGTCCGTCTATATTTTGAATATCAAATTCATTAAAACCTTTGATACCATCTATATAGATATTCATCCCTAAAGGTTCAGGATACTGTGGCGCTCCCAGCATAATATTCCATAATGGAAAGAAATACAATCCAAGAAGTAGCAAAGAACCAACCATCATTACTATACTCGCTTTTTTCATAACTTGATACTTTAAATTACATGTTGATTTAATGGTGGAGGTTGTTTTGTGGTGGTATAAAAAAAAGCGGGCAGGTTATATAACGTACCCGCTTTTTAAGTTTAAAAAAGAAATTCTAAAAGAAGATTATTCTCCTAATGTCCAAGTGAGTTCTATATTAGCGTCTGCTGGAGATACGCGAACATACCCCTGCATTTCTTGGTGTAAGGCAGAACAGAAATCGGTACAATAAAATGGCCAAACCCCTACTTTTTTAGGCTCCCAAACCGATGTTTTTGTTTGTCCTGGCATAATTAAAAGCTCTGAAGTATTTTGACCTATCATGGCAAAACCGTGTGGTACATCAAAATCTTGTTCGTGGTTGGTAATATGGAAATATACCTTATCCCCTACTTTTACTCCTTCAATATTATCTGGTGTAAAGTGACTACGAATCATAGACATATAGATGTGGACTTCATTACCTTTACGCTCCACTCTTGTTTGATCAGGAGTTATCGCTGCATAAGGGTGTTTGTTATCATCTAATCGATATATTTTTTGAGATTTAGGTGCTAAAATTGACGCTGGTATTCCGGCGGCATAATGTGGTTCTCCATGCGTTGGGAAATCGTAAATAAGTTCCATTTTCTCTCCCGTAATATCATATAATTGGGCAGAGTGTTCTAATTCTGGACCTGTTGGTAAATACCTGTCTTTTGTAATTTTATTCATGGCTACGACATATTTACCAAATGGTTTTCTAGAGTTTCCTCCAGGAATCATGAGGTGACCTACAGAATAAAATGTAGGCTTTCTATCGATAACTTCCCAAGTACCTAATTTCCATTTTACTACTTCTGAAGTAATAAAGAAAGTAGTATACGCATTTCCTTTACCATCAAACTCGGTATGTAAGGGGCCTAAACCACCACTTTTGACAACACCAGCTAAGATATCTTCGAACTTCAAAATTGGAATGCCATAAGCTTCACCATCGAACTTTTTACCTTCAATAGCCGCAATCATCTTATCAAAAGAGTGTACTGTTAAATCAGCAGAAAGTTTTCCATTCCCAATAATATATTGACCTGTAGGATCCACATCACAACCGTGAGGCGATTTTGGTGTTGGTAAAAAGTAAACTGCACCCGGAACTTTTAAAGGATCTACTGTTAATACTTCTTTTTTCATAGTAGAAGTAGCGGTATGTGTAGCCTCATCATATACGTTATGCGCATAATTAGCAGGCATCATAGTACCTCCGCCATTATTCACATATTCTTCAATTTTTTTCCAGTTTACCGCTGCAATAAAATCTTTATCGTTTTGAGACGCATTCACCTCTAGTAAAGAATTTGCTTCTTCGGTATTATAAGTGGTAAAGAAGAACCATCCATGAGACTTATCACGACCAGGGTGCGATAAATCATAGTTAAAACCTGGCATCATTAACTGGAATTTGATATCCATATGGCCATGTTCTGGATCTACACTAATAAAGGATAGTGCTCCTTTAAAGTTACTTTTGTATTCATTAATCGGCATATCACGCTGAGGAACGGGCACTGAAAAACGAGTTCCTGCTACTACATACTCCGTATTTTCGGTGATAAAAGAAGAACTATGATTTCCGGCACTATTAGGTATTTCAATAATTTCTTCCGTTTCAAAGGTAGTTAAGCTAATTCTCGCGATTCGTGGTGTATTATTTCCATTGATAAAAATCCAACGACCATCCAATACACCTTCTGTCTGAGAAATATCAGGGTGGTGCGAATCATCCCATGGCACAAAACCAAAAGAGGTTTCTAACATAGGCTTAGTTTCTTCAGAATAACCATACCCAGAGGTTGGAAATTGAGAAAAAACAGGAATCTCTTTAAACATACGACCTGATGGTAAACCGTAGACCGTAAGGTTACCACTATAACCCCCCGACATAAAGGCGTAAAATTCATCTTGCTCGCCTGGTGCTACATACACCTTTTCGGCATTACTAGAATTAAGAGCACCATTTGAAGAGCTCTTTCCATTCTGATTACCGCAGCTAAACAGCAATGCTGAGCCTATTAGTGCTACTAAATAATGTTTATAATTTTTCATTTTGTTAATTTTTGTTGTTGACTTTTAATTTGATTTATTATTCTTCTTCTGATGGTGGTAAGATTACTTTATCCACGATATGTACAATTCCATTTCCCGCTTTAACACTTGCTAAAATTTTGGCGCCACCAACATAAACATCATCACCTTTTACTTCAACTGTGGTATTTTGATCGTTGGCTTGCCCAAGCTTTTTAAACTTTTTCAAGAACTCTTTATCATAATTACCAGCCGTAACATGGTGCTTTAAAATGTTGGCTAATGCTGCTTTATTTTCTGGTTTTAACAAGTTTTCAACGGTACCTTCTGGTAGCGCTGCAAATGCCTCATTGGTAGGCGCAAAAACCATTAAGGGTCCTGCATTCACTAGTGCATTTTCTAAACTAGCGGCCTGTACAGCAGCGACCAAAGTTGTATGATCAGGAGAGCCTATGGCAATTTGTAACACATTTGGTGTTGAACCATCATCTTCAATAAAAGCCTGCCCTTTTTTGTCTTTATTCGGTGCAGCCTCCGTTGAAGTATTGTCTGTACTCGTTTCACTTTTATTTCCCTCTTTACAGGAACTTATCAGTACTAAAGTACAGCATACGGTAAATAATAATTTAAGGTTGATTGTTTTCATTGTCTCTATTATTTATGTTCAGTTAATATTCTTTTTTAGGTGTTGGGTGTTGGGTTTTAAGTTTTAAGTGTTGGGTTTTGAGTTTTGAGTTTTGAGTTTTGGATAAAAAGATTAAAAACTAAGTCTAGTTATAAAAAAACTTTAGGTTTCCAGGTGTGCTTTTACTTCATCGCTAATCTCTTTATTCTTTATTCGCAACTCTTTTCTCTCTATTCTTTGTTCTACCCTCTAACAACTATTATCTACTAAAGCGTTCTATAATATTCTAAAATAGCACGTGTTTGATCCACTGTTAAATTTTGGTTAGCCATCGCTGCACCGTTAAATTCGATCAACAAATCTTTAGCACACTGATCTTCTTCGGTCATAAGTTTAGGATCTAAAATCATGTTCATAATCCATTCTGGACTTCTACGTTCTAGAATTCCCTTTGGTGAAGGACCAATAAAACGTTTGTCTACTTTGTGACAAGCCGTACAGTTCGATTTAAAAATAGCCTCTCCTGCTGCTGCCATCTCCATATTAATTTCGGCATCTAAAGTGATGTTTTTAATCTGACCCACACCCTTCTCTTCTAAAGTAATACGTTTTGAAGCAGGTACGTCGTTGGTAGCGGCTGGAGCTTCTGCTGTTTTTTCTGCGGCTTTAGTTCTACCCACGGTAAAACCTTCTTTTTTTTCTTCTTTTCCGCCACAACTCATAAGAACAACGGAAAATACTAATGCTAGACTTTTAAAAACTATTTTCATCTTTCGGTATGTATTAAAATTAATACCACAAAACTACGCGTACATTTCAGTAAAAAACATGATAAAAATCATATAAAAGATAAAAAAGTCTTTTAATCTTTATATTCTAAAAATCAGCAATTTTATAAATGTCTATATTTGCTCAAAAAAACAAAAAATGCTATCTAATTCTTCAAAATATGCACTTACGGCAGTACTATATTTGGCAGTTAATGCTTCTTTTGAAAATAAAATACAATCGAAAGACATTAGTGAACCCACAGCAATTCCCAAAGCGTATTTATCTAAAATATTACAAGAATTGTCAAAACATCATATTGTATCCTCCGTAAAAGGGCCTAATGGGGGCTTTTATTTAAGTGAAGAAAATAGAAATGTTAAACTGATAAAAATAGTAGACCTAATCGATGGTGAGGATCGATTAACCTCTTGTGTTCTAAGTTTAAAAGACTGCAATGCAAATCATCCATGTCCTTTACATGATATGGTGGGTACCACTAAAACACAATTTTTTATTAAAATGAATACCACGACCATTGGCGATTTAGTGTCCGACATCAAGGAAGGCAAATCGTTTTTGCCCTTGTAGCAGTATTTATTGATGACCACACTATAAAAAGAGGCTATCTTATGCACAAGAAGCCCATGTTTTGATCGCTATGCCTTATTAATTGGCTATACCTTGCATGGTGAGATAGGTGGTTACCCACACAATAAGCGATGAAAAGAAAATACCAATAACATTGGCTAAAAAGGCACTTTTTTTCTCTATTTTAAACAGATAGGTAGCAATACTACCTGCATAAACGCCTGTTCCCGGTAATGGAACCATCACAAATAACATAAGTCCCCAAAATCCGTATTTTTTAATCTTATCGCCTGAACCTACTTTTGCTTTTCGAGCTACGTAGATGGCAGATTTTTTGTAGAAGCGCCAGCGTAGAAAATAATGGTTAATTTTATCTAGAAAAAATAACATCATCGGAAAAACCAATACATTGGCTCCAAAGCAGAGTAAAAAAACCAAATAGATATTGAGTCCCTTTAACATTCCAAAGGGAATGCCCACTTTAGCCTCACCAAAAGGAGATAGGCTCCATAACATAGCTATGATGTAATCTAGTATCACTTTTTTTGAGCAAAAATAGCGCTAGTACAGAGAAAATATAGCAATAAAATCATAAAAAAAAATTAAAACTTAGTACTGCTGTTTCCATCCCTATACTTATATAAAGTACTTTTGTTTTTTAAACAGTAGTTCATGTTTCACATATTTAGAAAGAAGAAGTTTTTAGTAGATTATTTAGGAGGATTTGTTGACATTCATAATCATATCTTACCCGGTATTGATGACGGTGCAAAGACCGTAGAAGAGAGCCTTCAATTACTGCATTCTTTTTCAGAGCTAGGGATCACCAATTTTATTGCCACACCCCATATCATGGATCACTACTATCCAAACACAGCACAAACCATACAGCAATCGCTCACTAGGTTACAAAACGAATTACACAAACTTCAGGTACCCATAAGCATAGAAGCTGCGGCAGAACACATGATCGACGCTAATTTTGAGCATCTTTTAGAGCGTCAAGAGGTGATGCCTATTAAAAAGCGGTACTTATTAATTGAAATGTCGTATTTACAAGCCTCTCTCAATTTTAGCGATGCCGTACAAAAAATAAGTACGGCTCAATACTTTCCTATTTTTGCACATCCTGAGCGGTATCAGTATTTACACCACACGGCCAAGTACGAGGCCTATAAAAATAACGGACTATTGTTTCAATTAAATGTATTGTCTTTAGGTAACTATTATGGGAGCGAAGTAACCAAAGTGGCTCACCAATTATTAGATACAAATTTAATTGATTTTGTAGGGACAGATGTGCACAACCTAAAACAACTAGAGGCCTTGAAGAATATAAAGTTGAGTGCTGGGCTTGTTAAGAAAATTGTACCGATACTAGAAAAAACTAACTATAATTTTGGCTAGCGGTTGTTAGTTGGAGATACGTAACAGAATAGTAAGAAAACCTTGAACATCCCCCTTAATCCACCTTCAAAGGGGGAATTTAATGAGTAGCGGGTAGTGATACTAAAGAAAATATAGGGTTTTATTTCGACACCCCTGCTCCTAATGCGCAAGCTAATGTAATTAGTACTCACCTTCTAATCTTCTAATCTTCTAATCTTCCAATCCACAAATCATCAAATCCTCAAATCCTCAAATCCTCAAATCCTCAAATCCTCAAATCTATAAATCCTCAAATCAATCTACGCGCCAAATTTCCACCATTTTTTTTTGGATTCGCTGTAGCCATATCCGTATTGACCCCCATAGCCTAAATTGTTTTCTTTCACATCATTGACCACAAAAGATAAGTTGTTTAATTTGCCTTCTTGCTGAAGTTTTATAGGGAAGTTAACCACATTGGTTTCCGTAACCCCAGCCCTAGTCACATAAATAATATGATCCGAATATTTGCTGATGATCAAAGTATCGGACACCACCATTAAAGGAGCGGTATCTACAATGACGTAATCATAGCTAGCACTGATATCGGCTATTAGGTCTTTAAATCTTGGACTCATTAAGAGTTCAGCAGGATTCGGTGGTGTTTTTCCAGAGTAAATCACATCTATTTCATTGGTATGCACCAACAAGCTCTTTACAACATCTTTAGGTTCTAAGGTCTTATCAAATAGAAAATCGGTTAATCCAAAATTATCAGTTCTTTGGGTACTGGATTTTCCTAAAGCGTCTACGTCTTTTTGACTTTCATTAAAAAAAGAATAGATTTTCGGGTTTCGAATATCCGCACCAAGCAATACCACTTTTTTACCAGTATTCGCTAAAACCATGGCCAAATTTGATGCGATAAAGGTTTTACCTTCGCCCGACACACTAGAGGTTACATAGATCACATTATTTTTGGTACTTGCGTTTTTATTGGTGTTGATCAAATAATCTAAGTTAGTTCTAAGAATGCGCAGTGATTCTGCCAGTACCGATCGGTCATCATTCACCAAAATCTTTTGCATTTTTCTAGTGATCTTTGGTAATTCGGCGAGTACGGGAATATCTTTTGTTAATTTTTCTAATTGTGATTTATTACTAATTTTTGAATCTAATAAATCATTCACATAGATGATTCCAAATGGAATGATAAAGCCAAAGAACATCGCTGCAAAATAAATCGATAATTTGTTAGGTGAAACCGGGGCTGTACTTTGAGCAAAAGCCTCATCCACCACTTTTAATTTGGGTGCCGATGAGGCATAGGCGATCTGAGACTCCTCGCGTTTCTCTAATAAGTACAGGTATAAAGCTTCAATGGTATTCTGTTCCCTACTGATGTCTGTTAAAGCCCGTTCATTTTTTGGTGAGGAATATATTTTAGAGTTGATTCGGGATAATTGACCACTCAAGCTATTTGCTTGTAGGCTTAAGTTATTTGTAACACTATTGATACTGTTTTTTAAATTTCCCTTTAAAGCATCTAATTGCTGATTTAAATTAATAATGGTCGGGTTTTGTTCATTAGCACTCTTTAACAATCTATTTCGCTCCAGCACCAATTCATTATAGCGCCCTGTTGTAGAGCCTATGGTCGCATCAGACAAGCCTATATTCGATGGTAAGGTTTCGTAGCCTTCTGTATCTTCTACAATGTCGCGCATTGATTGGGCTATCTGCAATTCCGTAGTAACCGCTGATAATTCTTGTCGATTTGCAGCTCCTAAATTTAGATTCATACTTGCTTCCGAGGCAATATCTGTAATGCCGCGACCCGTTTTAAAATCTTGAGCGGATTGGTCCACAACTGATAATTCGGAATAAATTTCCGTAATTCGATCATCGATAAAATTTGAGGTCTTATCGGCAATGGCTTTTTTATCGAGAACCTCATTTTTATTGTAGACCCTTATTAAGGTATTGATAACATCTTTAGCTTTTTGTGGAATCGGATCTGTTAAATAGAGATTAAGTATGGTTGTTGATTTACCTAGGGGCGCAATAGCAATCCTATCTTGGTAAGACTGCGCCACGGCAGTTACAGGAGCAATAGAAACCTTAAACCGTCTACCGATACTTGATTTTAAGCTTTTTAAATCATCGGGTGTAATCACAATATCCCCTACAGGCGACGGGATATTCGCACCAAAAAAGTATATTTTTGTAGGTCCATCTTCCTGAGTGGCGTAATTAAAGCTCGTCTCGGAATAAAAATCGATATAAAATTGAAAGCTTGAACTTCGTATAATAGAATCTGAAGCTATAAAATTTATTTTAAATGGTGCTGATTGGTATAATTCACTACTCAAGATTTTTCCTAAAGCTTCAATTCTTATGTTCAAATTTAATTCATTGACCACCTCTATTAAATTCGAGCGCGATTTAAAGGCCAAAATCTCATCTTCAATTCCGGCACTCATGCTGTTCTCTGATAAAATACCTAAATCTTGAAAAGCACTTAATTCCGGACTAGAACCTTGTTCGCCTAAGATCTGAACTCGCGCTTCTGCCGCATATTGGGGTTGAGAGTATCGAATAAAAACAAAAGCCAAAGCCAAAAAACTAAGTAAACTAAATAAAAACCACTTCCAATTTTTAGTATAGGTTTTAATAAACCCTTTAAAATCAAAAGTATTGGAAGATGTTATATCGGAATTTAATTCCATAAGAGGCGTAAAATTTTATATGTTTAATTATCTAGTCAAAAGAAGTACTGAGGTAATAGCAAAAGTGACTAAGGAAAGACCAATAGTCACCCTTTGGTCCAGGGAGGAAGTTTTTATCGCAGATTTACTCGGCTCTACGTATACCACATCATTCTGGGTCAGGTAAAACATAGGGTTTTTAAAAGCCTCTTTTGAGGTAATATCAATTCTCCGGGTCACTTTTGTACCATTAAAATCACGTAAGACCATTATATTTTGACGCTTCCCCTGAATGTTTAAATCTCCAGCCAAACCTAAGGCCTCTAAAATGGTAACACGTTCCCCTAACACTAAATAGGTACCGGGTCTGTTTACGGCTCCTAGCACGGTAACTCTAAAGTTTTTTAAGCGAATGTTGATGATGGGGTCGTTTAAATAGGTGCCTTCTAATTTGCTTCTTAGCAGTGTTCGCAATTCATCAGGAGATAATCCTGCGACTTTCACTTTACCTAAGACAGGAAAATCAATTTCCCCGTATTTATCGACCAGATAACTTACTTGATCGGGTGTACCTCCAGATTCGGCAACGCCTCTAAAAAGGTTAAAAGGAATACTCGCTTCAGGATTGGTGGTTGATATTAAAATACTTACTTCATCATCTATTTTAAATTTTGGCTCAAAAGCATTGTCATCTACCAAGGTTTCAAAGTTCGAGGTATCTTGGAAGTAGACAATGTCTTTTCTAGAACCACAGGAACTAAGGAAAGCAATACTAAAAACTAAGAGCAAAATTTTGTTGCTAATCTTCATAAGGTGTCGTGTTAAAAATCAAATATAAGCAATCTAATACTAATTACTGATGTAAAGGTGTAGCCCTTTTTGTAGCCTTCGAAGCTACCTCTTGCGATACTTCTTCTTTCGTGCTTTTTAGGTCTAACTGGCACAAGTCTGAGTTATTTGAAATATATTCCGGAACAATTTTTTTCATCAGTTTAACAGTGTCCATATCAAAAAACATATTGGCTACACAGAGCTGATCAATTTTAGACCGTGTTGTGGTGAAGTCCAAATCTCTTGCCTTGCTGATCATTATTTTTTTATGATAGGTCGGCATGGTATTCTCGCCATTGGCCAACAACTCTTCGTATAACTTTTCTCCAGGTCGTAAACCCGTTACTTTAATATCGATATCTTCCGGATATTTTAAACCCGATAACTTAATCATATTTTTGGCTAAATCGAATATTTTCACCGATTCTCCCATATCAAAAATAAAAATCTCTCCTCCTTCACCCATAGCTCCAGCCTCGAGTACCAACTGCGAGGCTTCTGGGATGGTCATAAAATAACGGGTTACATCTTTGTGAGTCACGGTCAAGGGACCTCCTTTATCTATTTGTTTTTTAAACAAAGGAATCACAGAACCATTAGAACCTAAAACATTCCCAAAACGGGTTGTAATAAACTTGGTCACTCCTTGTTGTTGCATACAAGAAATATACATTTCTGCGATCCGCTTGGTAGCCCCCATAACATTGGTGGGGTTGACGGCTTTATCAGTGGACACAAAAATAAATTTTTCTACTCCAAAGGCCATCGATAAATCGCACATGACTTTAGTCCCTGCCACATTTATTTTTATGGCTTCATAGGCGTTATACTCCATTAAGGGCACATGCTTATACGCAGCAGCATGAAAAACAAGATGTGGTTGATGGTCTTGAAACAGGGTGTTCATTCTGTTTTTATCGCGGATATCGGCAACAATCGGAATAAAATTATGAAACCCGTTTTGTTTAAGTTCTTGCTGCAAATCATACAGAGCCGATTCTGCTTGATCTACCACAATCAATGATTTGTAATTGTAAGTGCAAATTTGGCGCACCAGCTCACTACCAATAGAACCCGCTCCTCCAGTAACCACAATGACCTTCCCATCAACGGCATCACTAATTTTACTGTTCTTAATAGATATGGGCGCCCTATCTAATAAATCTTCAATTTGTACCTGCTTAATTTGGGAGAGCTTTAACTCTCCATTAATCCAATCTTCAACAGGGGGCACAATTTTTACAAGCACTGGAAAATCCACCAAACTTTCTACCAAAACCCGTAAGTTGATGTGATCTATATTCTGGATAGAGAAAATAACTTCCGAAACATCTTTTTGCAGTATAAATTTTTCGGTTAACACCTCAGGCCCATACACCCTTATTCCATTAATATGCTTTCCTACTTTTTGCACATCTTTATCGACATAGCCAATCACTTTAACCCTACTTTTTGTATTGTTGGTGAGCGCACTTTGAGTCACAATGCCAGATTCTCCAGCACCATAGATTAAAACATTTTTGGTGGTATAAGAACCACTTAACACTAAACTATGGTAAAAAGCTTTAAAAATATAGCGCGACGCGGTAAGGCCTATAAAACTCAACAAGCTGTGAATAATGATGATGGTTAAAGGTATGGTAAACGCATCCACTACCATAAATTTTCTATTCGCTACCACCAATACTATGGTGATAATGCTGAACAAACAGATGGCGTTAAAAATATTGTATACATCGCGAACTCCGGTATGCCGCACCACCCCTTTGTACGAACCGATGATTAAAAATGCGATGAGTGAGATCATAGCAATCACCGGTAGTTGCAGGAATAACTTGTCTACATCAAAATTCAGCGTTAGGTTGAATAGGATAAAATAGGACATAATAAAAGACAATGATACCATCAAGATATCAATCAACAACACCAACCATTTTGATGCATATTTCGTTGCCGTATTTGTAAAGTAATTTTTAATCATGGTCTATAGTTTTGATGACACGGATAACTCTTAAAACATCCTCTTTGCTTAGGTTTGATCCACTGGGCAAACATAGCCCACGATCAAACAGCGCTTCTGAGGTAGCGTCAATAAAGGAGAGGCATTTTGAAAAAACCGGCTGCAGGTGCATTGGTTTCCACAAAGGTCTCGATTCTATATTATGTGCTAACAAAGCAGTTCTAATTTTTTCACGATGTGCAAAAGACGGTGTTAAAATGCACGACAACCATCTATTGGAAAAATAGCCCTTAGGTTCTGGCAAAAATTCGATACTATCAATTGAATGTAAGGCATCAAAATATAGCTGATGATTTGCCCTTCTTGCCGCTACACGATCATCAATCACTTCCATTTGGCCGCGACCAATTCCCGCTAAAATATTACTCATCCGGTAATTATAGCCTATGTGCGAATGTTGGTAATGCGGTGCATCGTCTCTGGCTTGGGTCGCTAAAAATATAGCCTTTTCTTTATAGGCTTTATGTTTGGTCACTAAAGCGCCACCTCCTGAGGTGGTAATTATTTTGTTGCCATTAAACGATAAGATACCTATGGTACCAAAGCTACTACATTTTTGACCCTTAAAGGTACTTCCTAAGGCCTCTGCACTGTCTTCAATCACAGGAATATCGTATTTTTCTGAAATAGCCTGGATCTCTTTTACCTGATACGGCATCCCGTATAAATGTACCGCAACAATGGCTTTGGGCTTTTTACCCGCAGCTATACGATGCACAATAGCTTTTTCTAATAATGTCGGACTGATGTTCCAGGTTTCGCTTTCGCTATCCACAAATATAGGGCTAGCTCCCAAATAGACAATAGGGTTTGCCGAAGCAGAAAAGGTAAAACTTTGGCAGAGCACTTCATCGCCTTGCCCTACGCCTAAAATTTCTAGCGCCAAGTGTATGGCTGCTGTTCCAGAACTCAATGCGGCCACCTGTGTACCATTATTTATATAAGACTCAATCGCCAACTCAAACCCATCTACATTGGGCCCTAGCGGAGCCACCCAATTGGTGTCAAACGCTTCTTTGACATATTTTTGTTCGTTTTCTCCCATGTGAGGAGAGGAAAGCCATATTTTAGTTGGTGTACTCAAAGGTTAGGTTTAAGGGGTATAATATGAACAAACAAAACTAATCATTGTTTTATAGAAAAAAACATTCCCTCTTGTTAATTCGTTTAAGCCTTAATTTTATCGATTAACTACCATTCATCGAAAGGAACACTTTTTAAAAAAACCTTATGACATACTGTTTATCTAGCTATAAGGCACTTTAACCTTGCAATAGGTCTGAACATCGAAAATTATTTACAATATTTGTATTTTATAAAAGTACACAGCACCGACCAACATCAAAAAATGATCAAAAGACTAGCTACCTTGGGTAATTTCCCTAAGATGAAAGCGTTTTTTAGCTGTTCAGGGGTCAGTACAGGAAGGACTGAAAATGTGATAAAAATATAATAAGCTGTATATTTTATTTAAAAAAAATTAAAAATTTACAGGATAGTAAAGAAGGTATTTAATGAAAAAAATTACAAAAATTTGCTGTATTGGCGCTGGCTATGTTGGCGGACCTACCATGTCGGTCATTGCAAAAATGTGTCCTCATATTAAGGTGACTGTTGTCGATATTAATCAGGCTAGAATTGACTTATGGAATGATTCAAATTTGGAGCATTTGCCTATTTATGAACCAGGGCTCAAAGAGATCGTAGCTGCCACCAGAAATAAAAACTTATTTTTTTCTACTGATGTAGATGCGGCCATTGACGAAGCCGAACTTATATTTATTTCGGTGAACACCCCCACAAAAACCTTCGGAAAAGGCAAAGGACAGGCCGCTGATTTAAAGTATATAGAGCTCTGCGCTCGAAATATCGCCAAAGTAGCAAGCACCGATAAAATAGTGGTAGAAAAATCGACCCTTCCTGTACGTACGGCTGGGGCTATTAAAAACATTTTAGACAACACCGGTCAGGGAGTTCGTTTTGAGATTCTTTCCAATCCGGAGTTTTTAGCGGAAGGCACCGCTATTCAAGATTTGATGCATGCGGATCGGGTACTTATTGGTGGGGATGATACGCCGTCGGGCCAAGCTGCCAAAGATGCGTTAAGTGCCATTTATGAAAACTGGATCCCTAAAGAGCGTATTTTACAAACCAATGTATGGTCTTCAGAGCTCTCCAAACTTGTTGCCAATGCGTTTTTAGCACAACGGGTATCATCAATCAACGCTATCTCGGCTTTGTGCGAAAAAACAGAGGCCAATATTCAAGAAGTAGCCCGAGCTGTAGGTTTTGATAGCCGTATTGGTTCTAAATTTTTAAATGCTTCCGTGGGTTTTGGGGGCTCATGTTTTCAAAAAGATATTTTAAACCTGGTTTATATTTCGCAAAGCCTAGGCTTACCTGAAGTGGCCGATTATTGGGAACAGGTAATCTTGATGAATGATTATCAGAAACGACGATTTGCCGAAAATATCATCAGTACTTTATACAATACGGTAACCGATAAAAAAATAGTTTTTTACGGCTGGGCCTTTAAAAAAGACACCAACGATACGCGCGAATCGGCAGCCATTTATGTGGCAGACGCCTTATTAGAAGAACGTGCACATCTAAGCATCTACGACCCACAAGTAAAAGAACAGACCGTATTTAGAGATCTAGATTTCCTCAATACACGTACCCCAGAGGAAAATCGCCATTTAATTACGGTTGCCAAAGAACCCTTACAAGATGTGAAGGATGCGCATGCGATTGCCATTTTAACGGAGTGGGATGAATTTAAAACCTACGATTGGGAAAAAATTTATGACAAGATGCTCAAGCCAGCGTTCATTTTCGACGGTCGCAGACTTTTGGATAAAGAAAAAATGGAAACGATTGGTTTTCAGTATTATACTATAGGACAAGTTTAGTTTTAAGTTTTAAGTTTTAAGTTTTAAGTTTTAAGTGAAAATTATTTTTTTTGTCAACAAGCTAAGTTAAAACTTGATTTTGGATGGTTTTACAATAAAGTTTCTGGTTTTAAGTTATCGAAAGTCAAATGTAGAAGGTCAAAAGAAAGATGGATTGTTTGAAAAAAATGTTTCAAGTTTGTGGGTTCAGGTTTCAGGTTCTAGAAAGTAGAATTTCGAAAGCTAGTTGTATGTTAAAAGTTCTTAATCCTATTAGTTTTTAAATTTTTGAAAAGAATCTTAAAACCATTGTAGTGCAAAATGACCACAAAAATGTCCGTCTGAGCTTGTCGAAGACCCTACTAAAAAGTTAGATGTTTCGACATTTGACTTTAGACTTTAGACTTTAGACTTTAAATTTAACTTTTAATACAAAAAAAATGAAAATACTAGTTACCGGAGCAGCCGGATTTATTGGCTTTCATACCTGCCAAAGACTTTTAGCTCATGGTCACGAAGTGGTTGGCTTAGATAATATCAACGATTATTATGAGGTAGGGCTAAAGTTTGCGCGTTTAAACGAATTAGGCATTGCTCAAGAAAGTGCTTCAATATTTAACACAATAAGCACGAGCACCAAACATGGTGCGGCCTTTAAGTTTATAAAACTAGGCTTAGAAGATCGTGAAAACCTTCCCGTGTTGTTTCAAAATGAAACTTTTGATGTGGTTTGTAATTTAGGGGCACAGGCTGGAGTTCGCTATAGTATAGAAAATCCTGAGACCTATATTGATAGTAATGTAGTTGGCTTTTTAAATATTTTAGAATGTTGTAGACATCACCAAATTAAACATTTGGTCTATGCTAGTAGCTCTAGTGTTTATGGTTTAAACAGTAAAATTCCTTTTGAAACTTCCGATCCTGTTGATCAGCCGATAAGTCTATATGCTGCGAGTAAAAAAGCCAACGAACTTATGGCGCACACCTATAGTCATTTATACGGTTTTGCCACTACCGGATTGCGTTTTTTTACGGTCTATGGCCCTTGGGGAAGACCTGATATGGCCTTATTTTTATTCACAGAAGCCATTGTGCAAAACAAACCTATCAAAGTGTTTAATCATGGCGATATGGAGCGCGATTTTACCTATGTGGATGATATTGTCGAAGGTGTTATCAGAATTATTGAAAAAGATACTGTAGAGAGAATTAAAAGTTCAAACGCCTATAAAATGTACAATATTGGCAACAACAACAGTGTAAAACTAACCGATTTTATAGAAGAAATTGAGACCAATCTAGGTAAAAAAGCCATCAAAGAAATGCTACCCATGCAAGCCGGTGACGTCGCCAAAACTTGGGCAAATGTAGACGACTTAATCAAAGATTATGGCTACGCACCAAAAACGAGTATTAAAGAAGGGATTCAAAAGTTTGTTGACTGGTATAGAGGGTATTATGGAGTTGGTGGTCAGTGATCAGTGATCAGTTTTAAGTGTTAAGTGTTAAGTGTTAAGTTTTAAGTGTTAAGTTTTAAGTTTTAAGTTTTAAGTTTTAAGTTTTAAGTTTTAAGTGAAAATAAATTTTTCTCTAATAAAAGCAGTTAAAATTTGAGATTTGTGCCTGCCTAAACCTTTTTTATTTCAAGGCTTTAAGGCTTTAAAAAATAGGACCTTGTTTTTTTAATTATTTTAAAAGCGATACAATAGGCAGGTCTTGATTCTTGGCTCTTGAATCTTAGGTCTTGGCTCTTGCTTCTTGATTCTTTCTCTCGAACTTGCTCTTGCACTTGAACTTGTTTTCCATTTTTTCTCTTTCGAATTTTATTTTTTCGCCATCAACACCTGCACTGAGCATCTCGACTACGCTCAATATAAACTACGGCGAATTGTGAACTTGATACTCTTGCACTGAGCGAAGTCGAAGTGTGAACTTGCACTTGATTTCCATTTTCTACTTTTCATTTTCCATTTTTTCTCTTTCGACATTTGACATTCGACATTCGACACTAATAATTAGACTATTACTTCTTCACTAGCAAGGTACAAGCATCGACACTTTTTCAATTCATCCTCGCCATACCGCATCTTAAAGAGTAAACAAACATTTAAACGAATAATGACTACAAATAAGCAGAAAAACCTCACTTTTGCAACTTGATTTTTTTTTCTTAAACCAAGGTATACATGGACATCAAAAATTTAAACTTTAGCCCAAACGCACATATTTTAGTCACTGGTGGTGGCGGATTCATAGGATCTAACCTCTCAGAGGCCCTTTTAAAAAACGGCAATAAGGTACGTTGTTTAGATAATTTTGCTACCGGAAGAAGAGAAAATATTGAAGCATGTTTAAAAAATGAGAATTACACGCTTATAGAAGGCGATATTCGGAATTTAGAAGATTGTAAAAAAGCCTGCGAAGGGGTCGATTATGTATTGCACCAAGCGGCATTGGGTTCTGTACCAAGATCAATTAACGATCCTATTACCAGTAATGCGGTAAACGTATCTGGCTTTTTAAATATGTTGGTCGCTGCGCGCGATGCCAAGGTAAAACGCTTTGTGTATGCCGCAAGCTCATCTACCTATGGCGATTCTAAAAGCATGCCTAAAGTAGAAGATATTATAGGTAAACCGCTATCTCCATACGCCATTACCAAATACGTAAATGAATTATACGCCGATGTCTTTAGTAAAACTTACGGTTTAGAAACCATAGGCTTACGCTATTTTAATGTTTTTGGACGAAAGCAAGACCCTAATGGCGCCTATGCTGCAGTGATTCCTAAGTTTGTTATGCAGTTGATGCAGCACGAATCGCCAGTGATTAATGGGGATGGCAGCTACTCCAGAGATTTTACCTATATCGATAATGTCATTGAAATGAATGTTCGGGCTTTACTAACCCAAAATAAAGAAGCGCTTAATACGGTGTATAATGTGGCTTATGGAGAACGCACTGATTTAAATGAACTTACAGCCCTGCTTAAAGAATATTTAAGTGCCTACGATGCTGCTATTGCTAACATTGCTATCGTTAACGGTCCTGAACGCCAAGGTGATGTTCCGCATTCGTTGGCGTCTATTGAAAAAGCTAAAAATTTATTGGGCTATAACCCAAGTTACGATATTAAAAAAGGATTAAAAGAAGCGGTAGACTGGTATTGGGAGCATTTGAAATAAAAGACAAGCAATTTGACTTAGTTCTAGCATCTTGCTTTTAGTACCTTAAGTTTAGTTGTTATAAAATACTAATTTAACCCATTGGGTATTAGTGTCAAAAATGTCAGTTCGAGTTTTTTTTGCGTAATAGCCTATAGTAAAAAATGTATCGAGAACCGTTTGTGATGATAATTCAATGTCAGTTCGAGTGATTTTTGATAAAAAATTGTATCGAGAACAAAAAAGAAAAAAGTAAAAGAAAAAGAAAGCACTTTAAATTAGTGCTTAGAGTTATAGTAAGAAGAAATAGCTATTATATACCAGTATAAAATTAAAAAGAGTAAAGAAAAATGAATACATCAAAAATTGCAGTGATAGGCTTAGGCTACGTAGGCTTACCCCTAGCCCGCTTATTTGCCACCAAATACCCCGTAATTGGCTTTGATATTAACGAGACTAGAATTAAAGAATTACAATCGGGCGTTGATAAAACCCTAGAGGTATCTGATGCCGATTTAAAACAAGTGTTTGCGGCTAATGCCCACATGGAAAAAGGTTTGTATTGTACCAACCAACTAGAGGCCTTAAAAGACTGCACCTATTTTATTATTACGGTACCCACTCCTGTCGATAAAAATAACCGACCTGATTTAACGCCTTTATATAAAGCGAGTGAGACTGTCGCTAAAGTACTCAAGAAAGGCGATATTGTTATTTATGAAAGTACGGTATATCCAGGGGCTACCGAAGAAGAATGTATTCCCGTTTTAGAAAAAGTGAGTGGTTTACGTTTTAATATAGACTTTTATGCAGGCTATTCCCCAGAACGTATTAATCCAGGAGATAAGGAGCATACCGTAGAAAAAATACTAAAAGTAACTTCAGGCTCTACGCCTGAAATTGGACAAAAAGTTGATGCCCTATATAAGAGTGTCATTATCGCGGGTACCCACCTTGCCCCTACCATAAAAGTCGCTGAAGCGGCCAAGGTTATTGAAAACTCGCAACGCGATATCAACATTGCCTTTGTGAATGAACTGGCGAAGATTTTTAATTTAATGGATATTGATACCCATGCGGTATTAGAAGCAGCGGGGACCAAATGGAACTTTTTACCCTTTAAACCCGGTTTGGTAGGCGGTCATTGTATAGGGGTAGATCCGTATTATTTAGCACAACGTGCCCAAGAATTTGGCTACCACCCTGAAATAATACTAGCGGGAAGGCGTTTAAATGACAGTATGGGAAGCTATGTAGCCTCAGAAGTCATTAAATTAATGGTGCAAGAAGACATTAAAATAAAAAAGGCCAAAATTTTGGTCTTAGGCATCACCTTTAAAGAAAACTGCCCTGATGTGCGCAATACCCGTGCGGTAGACGTGATTAAGAATTTAACTAGTTTTGGTACCCAAGTAAGCATTTATGACCCTTGGGCCAGCCCTGAAGAAGTGCATCACGAGTACGGACTTAAAACAAGTACTAGCCTCCCTACTGAGAAATTTGACGCTGTGGTACTGACGGTGGCTCATCAAGAGTTTTTGAGCTTAGATCTAAAAAGTTTGTTAGCGCCCAATGGCATTTTATACGATGTTAAAGGTATTTTAGCTCTGGATCAAGTGAACGGTAGATTGTAAAAAGTAATTTTAATTATAGCTATAACCCCATACTATTTTGAGCCAACTAAAAAAAGGAGCTTTCCTAAATTACGCTACAATTTTTTTAACCAATGTAGTGGGCATCTTGTTGACTCCTTTTATATTGAGTCATATAGGCGCTTCTGAATATGGCATTTACCTTACCATCGGAGCCTTAGTAGGTACCATTTCTTTATTAGATTTTGGATTGAACAACACTATTGTACGCTTTGTAGCGAAGTACCGAGCCCAAAAGGACAGCAAAGGAGAAGAAAATTTTTTGGCCGTAACCATGCGAATTTTTTTCGTCATCTCTGCGATTATCGTGATTTTGGGTGTGCTATTCTATACTTTTTTTATCGATTCGTATTTCACCAAAATGAATACAGAAGAAATGAAAATCGCCAAGACCATTTTTGTGATTCTTATTTTTAACCTCTCTATAAGCCTACCAGGGGCAGCTTTTACAGGAATTTGCTACGGTTATGAGGCTTTTGTGTTTCCTAAAACCCTAAATATCATTCGCTACATTACCCGATCACTTACAGTAGTGGCAATTTTAACCTTAGGGGGCAAGGCCATTGCCTTGGTCGTTATTGATACTATTTTTAATGTTGTCATCATTATAACTACTTTAGTTTTTGTTTTCAAAAAGCTCAAGGTTAAGATTAAATTACATGAGTTTTCGTTTAGGTTTGTCAAACAAATATTCAGCTACTCGGGTTGGATTTTTATTTTTGCTTTGGTAGGTATTTTTCAATGGTCAGCTGGGCATTGGGTTTTAGGAAGAATTAGCGTTCCAGAAGTTTTAACTATTTATGGTATTGGTATTACCCTTGGCTCCTACTATGGTGCATTTTCTACAGCTATTTCAGGTGTTTTTTTACCGAGAGCTACTCAAATGTCGGTTGCGAACGCTACAGGAGAAGAACTAACCACTATGATGATTAAGATTGCGCGTTTATCGTTTATAGTACTCATGTTTATTTTTGGGGGGTTTTTATTGTTTGGCTTACAATTCGTTAATCTTTGGGTGGGTACTGAATTAGGAGAAGAAGGAAGCTATCAATCGTGGGTAATTGCCCTTATGATAATGGCCGCCTATACCTTGCCCTTGGTACAAGGCTTTGGGAACTCTATATTAGAAGCGAAAAGTAAATTAGCCTTCAAAGCTATACTCTACCTTTCTTTTATGATTTTAGGAACTATTTTAGGTGCTTACTTGGCAAGGGATTATGGGGCTATTGGGATGATGTCTGGCTCTATTATTGGCTGGATGATTGTTCAAAATGTGATGAACTTCTACTATCACAACACAATAGGACTAAATATGATTCGTTTTTTTAAAGAACTAGTACATAAAATTATCATTGTTGTATTCATTTGTTTTAGTTTAGGCTATTTCATAAATACTTGGGTTCCTGGCGAAGGATGGCTTAATTTTATACAAAAAGGGGCACTTTACACCCTTATTTACAGCATTTTAACCTACTTTGTAGGCATCAACGCTTTTGAGAAACAACTCTTTAAAGATGCTTTTAAACCTGTTTTAAAAAGATTTAAAAAAACATGATAAAACTTAATTCCATTAATTATTCTGATAACGGAAGAAAAATTTCTTACGATTATTCTTTTAGTGCTGGCACTCAGAAATACTTTGCGAAAAATAATCCGTATTACTGTAGCTATGATTCAGATGTGAGTCAGTTTCCTAAAAGTATTAGTGTGATACCGTTTTTATCGAATACTATCACTATTGCGTGGTTTGCTGGTTTTGATATTGAAGTAGATGAAGTAGATGAAGACTATTTTAAGGCATTACTAGCCCTGAAAGAAGTATTTAAAAAATGGTACCCGAATATAGCATTAAAAGGAGGGCTAAAAGCAAAGAAACAAGTAAAAAATAGCATCGAAGGCAGCAAAAAGGCCATGCTTTTTAGTGGTGGTGTTGATGCCTTTGCTACCTATTTAAGAAATTATGAAGCAAAACCAGATTTAATTACCATTCACGGGCCAGATATTGAAATTAATGACCTGGAGCAATGGAATGATTTAAAAAGGTATATTGAAGAAGAACCTGTATTAGCAGCCAATACCAAAAATTTTATCACCTCGAACGTTCGTGATTTTTATTCGTATCGTGTACTGCTGTTAACGGATGATATGGGTTGGTGGGGTAAAATACAGCATGGTATTGCGCTTTTGGGCGTAACGGCACCCATAGCCTATAAAAACAAATACAGTGAAATTGCGATTGCCTCGTCGTACACCAAAGATATTGATATTCAATGGGGATCAACCCCAGAAACCGATGAGAAAATAACTTGGGCAGGCCTTACCATAAAGCACGATGGCTATGAACTGAAACGGCAAGACAAAGTAGATTTGATTGCTAATTTTGTAGCAAGCACCAAAAAAACCCTGCGTTTAAGAGTCTGTTATTCTGAACTGCGAGAAGAATTTAATTGTAGTAACTGTGAAAAATGTTTTAGAACCATTTTAGGGCTCGTTTTAGCCGGACAAAACCCAAATGATTTCGGATTTAAAGTAGACCAACAATTTTACGGCAAAATGTTCCAGACTATAGGCCAAGGGAGTGCGAGTAAAGGCATGAACTATTTTTGGTGGGAGCTCTCCCAAAAGGCAAAAACAGCAATTTCGCCCTTTATTTTTGAAGATGAAACCTTTGAAAAAGAACAAATTAAAAAAATAGCACTTAGAGAAATTGATACCACGTATGTTGAAAATTTAGGCAAAAAAGGAAAGAAAAAAAGAAAACTAAAATATATGCTTAGGCATAAATTTGCACCCTTATATAGTTTATATAAACGTATCAGATATTAAATATAACCTAGAAAACCAGTAATGAATTATGAAGTACGGATTACTTTCTTACGACGAAAATAAACGCTTTTTTAATGTAGGCGATAATATTCAAAGTTTAGCAGCCAAACAATTTTTACCACAAGTAGATGCGTACGTTAACCGTGAGCGACTTGCTGAATACGAAGGCGAAGAGTTGCAATTAATTATGAATGGTTGGTTTACACACAATATTCACAATTGGGTACCCTCTGATAACATAGACCCGATATTTGTTTCATTTCACATGAACAACACGGCAGCTCCATTTATGCTTAGTGAAAAAGGAATAGCCTATTTAAAAAAACACGAGCCTATAGGGTGTAGGGACCAATTTACAGCAGATACCCTAAGCGCAAAAGGTATTGAAGCTTATTTTTCAGGCTGTTTAACACTTACCTTAGATTCTTATAAGGTAGACGATAGTGAACGTGGTGATGCTATTTATATTGTTGATCCCTTATACAGCTACCCAAGACCTGAAAAAATATTTTACAATGCGAAAGCTACCATTCGAAACATAATTAACGGTACGGCATTTCAACTCTCAAAAAAGAAAAAACATCTTGAAAAATTTATTTCAAAAGAGCTCTTAGAATCGGCAATATTCATAAACCAAGAGCCACCAGCAAACACCTATACCGAAGCTGAAAAATTTGCAATGGCCGAAGACTTATTACACAAATACGCAAAGGCAAAATTAGTAATCACCTCAAGAATACATTGTGCTTTACCCTGTTTAGCTATGGGTACTCCTGTAATTTTTGTGAATGGCTTTGATAGTTTTGTAGACTCTTGTAGGTTTGATGGAATATTAGAATTGTTTAATCGCATTGACATTAATAGTGAAACAGGAGAATTTACAACAAATTTTAACCTTGATGACAAAATTTCTAAAAATACTGTAGTAAAGAATTTAGAAAAACATCATGAGCTTGCTACTAAATTAAAAAATAATGTTTCTAAAAGGATAAATTAAAAACTATTGAAAATTCTATATATCACAAATGGAGTTTCAGGGCCTGGCGGACTAGAGCGCGTGCTTTCGATTAAAGCAAGTTATCTGGCTGATGCCATGAACTATGATATACACTTTTTAACATTAAATAAGCTTTCTGATGAGCTATTTTATACCTTTAGCGATGCCATTACCTTTCATAATATTATAGCAACGGGTAACCCTATTCAATATATTTTAAAGTATAGAAATGAAATAAAAAAAATTATTGCAAAAATACAGCCAGATGTAATTACCGTCTGTGATGATGGCCTAAAGGGCTTATTTTTACCTCTTATGATCAACAAGCCTTGCCCCATGATTTATGAGCGTCATGTGTCTAAAAACATAGCTATCCAAAAAGATCAGCTATCAGCGATCCAAAAAAGTACCTCTTGGCTTCTATTTAAACTGATGGACTTTGGTGCCAACTTTTATGATCGCTTCGTGGTTTTAACCAATGGAAATAAAAAAGAATGGAAATTAAACAATATAGCGGTCATACCTAATCCCTTGTCTTTTTATCCTCCTGAAGAAGAAATAAGTACCGTTACCAATAAAAAAGTACTCGCTGTTGGGAAACAAAGTTTTCAAAAAGGCTATGATCGCCTTTTACAGAGTTGGAAAATAGTGCAGGATACGCATCCTGATTGGGAATTAGATATTTATGGAACCATCAGCGAAAAAGAAGCCTTACCTGAACTTGCTAAAGCCTTGGGCATTGAAAATTCGGTTCACTTTTACGCCCCAGTTAAAAATATAGCATCAAAATACAAAGAGGCTTCTATTTATGTCATGTCTTCTAGGTACGAGGGTTTTGGTATGGTACTCACAGAAGCAATGGCCTACGGTGTACCCTGCGTGTCGTTTGACTGTCCGTATGGGCCTTCAGATATCATTCAACAAAACCATGATGGTATTTTAGTACCCAACCATAATACTTCAACCTTAGCTAATGCTATGCTAAGCCTTATGAATGATGCCCAATGGAGAACAAAAATGGGAGCAACGGCTAGAGCCAATGTAAAACGATACCTGATTGAAGAAATAGCCATACAATGGGATAATTTATTTAAAAGCCTAATTTAACAAAATGACTATTGTATTTCTTATTGATCAAATGTCCCTACATGGTGGTATTGAAAGGGTTCTTTCAATAAAAGCCAACTACTTTGCTACGCAAGAAAACGTAGAGGTACATATTATAACTTCGGAGCAAAAAAACGAACCCTTGTGTTATCGCTTGGATCCTAACATTAGGCTTTATGACTTACAAATAAACTACCATCGTGAAAAAAGTTATTTTCATCCCAAAAATTTATTAAAGCTTCCAAAACATATTTATACCTTACGAAAAAAGATTAAAAAAATAAGGCCAGATGTCATGATCGTTTGCAGTCATAGTACCGATACTTATTTTGTACCTTTCATCTTAAAAAGAATACCAAAGGTCAAAGAATTTCATTTTTCTAAGGCCATTGAATTACCTTACCGAGAAAATCCAAGTCATTGGAAAAAGACCTACTTTTTAAAATTTGCAGATTTTGTAGAATCAAAATATGACCGTCTTATTGTTTTAAATGCGGATGAAGCCAAGTATTATAAAACTGATAATGTGACCATTATACCTAACCCACTCACGTTTTATCCTGACGCTATTGCAAAATTAAAAGAAAAAACGGTAATTACAGCAGGAAGAATTGCTCATGTAAAAGGCTATGATCGTTTAATCGCTATTTGGGAATTAGTAGTTAAAGAAATTAAAGATTGGCGTTTAGAAATATATGGTACCGGTAGCCCCGCGTATGTGCAAATGCTTCAAGATGAAATTAACCAAAGAAACTTACAACATCAAGTGATTTTAATGGGAGCAACAGACCAAATACAAGCCAAATTATTAGAAGCCTCTGTTTTTGCAATGACCTCGCATAATGAATGTTTTCCTTTGGTACTTTTAGAAGCACAAGCCTGTGGCCTGCCTATAATTGCCTACGACTGTCCGCATGGTCCAAGAAATATTATGAGTTCAGAAAATGGCTGTTTAATACCCCTAAATGAAGAACAGCAATTTGCAGATGCTCTAGTGCAGCTGATCACTACTCAAGAAATGCGTATAAAAATGGGTGAAAATGCACGTAAAAATGCAGCCAAGTATCGTCTTAATGCCGTAATGCGTCAATGGGAGCTCCTTTTTAAAAGCTTACCTACTAATACTGCTCACTTATGAAAACCGTGCTATTTACTTTTTATAAAATTTTCTTAGTACCACACTTGGTAGTATACCATACCAGTGCGCATAAAAAAATAATTGATAAAGATTTAGAACGCTGGGCGAGTTCAAAAGGGCTGCAGCAGAGTAAAACAAGTTTATTGCTACATTTTCTAGCCAGTGCACCAGATTTTAGAACCTTATTTTATTTTAGAACGCGAAGCCTTGTTTCGCATTTCTTAAATATATACTGCCGAAAACAAGCTCTTTTTACAATTGATGTCACAACAAAGTTAGGAGGAGGAGTCCTTACCGGGCACCCGTATGGTACTATCTTAAATGCTGATAGTATTGGTGAAAACCTATATGTAAACCATTTAGTTACAGTGGGCGAAGTAAACGGAAAACGACCTACTATTGGTCATAATGTTTCTATCTACACGGGCGCTATCGTTATAGGAGACATACACATTGGCAATAATGTAAAGATTGGGGCTGGGGCTGTTGTTGTAAAAAACGTTCCCGATGATTGTGTGGTGGTTGGGAATCCGGGGAGAATACTAAAAAAAACTATAGAAACGCATGCTTGATAGATTAGATGTAATTTTAAAAATCATTTTTATAATAGCTTCAGCATAAATAGCCTATGAATACACTTGTTCCTTTAGACTGGTACTATCCGCTATATATAAATCTATGTTGTTTTTGGGTATTGTTTACCTTATTACACACCAGTATTCTCCAAATGGACAGCACCAAAAATTTAGCGTTTATAAATATCTCAGGTTACTTTCTATTATTTATTTCGATTTTATATATTGGGCAAAGACCTCCATCGGCTACTTTCGGTGATACTATTAATTATTATCGGGGGTATTTGGCTTATGAAAAAGGTGCACCCATTAGCGAAAATGTGGGCGATTATGGTTGGCATTTGTTAATGCAAGCCTCCGCACAGTTAGTACCCATTAACGTTTTTTTTACGCTTTGTGCTTTTTTTTATATTTTTCCTTTGTATAAAATTTCAAAAGAATTTTTTAGGGAATATTGGTATTATGCGTTTATTATGTTTATTGTTTCTCTTTCTTTTTGGACTTACGGGGTAAATGGGGTTCGTAATGGTGCCGCAGGTTCACTTTTTTTATGGGGCGTAAGTTACCATCGGAAAAAAGTACTAATGGCCTTGTTTTTCTTTTTTGCCATAAGCTTTCATAAAACACTATTTTTACCGGTTCTAGCCTTTCTCAGTACTTATTTTTATAACAACCCGAAAGTCTTCTTTAAAGGCTGGCTTGCTTGTATACCATTATCCTTGATATTGGGTAGTGTGTGGATTGCCTTGTTTGCGAGTCTCGGATTTGGGGGCGATGATCGCTTGGCGGGGTACTTAACAAGTGAAGCGGCAGAGGGTACTTTTTCTGGAACTGGATTTCGTTGGGATTTTTTATTTTATAGCAGTTTCGCGGTATTTGCCGGTTATTACTTTGTGATTAAAAAGAAATTTAACGATCCGCTGTATTTTAAATTGCTCAACACCTATTTAATTTGTAATGGGTTTTGGGTTTTGGTCATACGCGCCAATTACTCGAACCGTTTTGCCTATTTATCCTGGTTTATGATGGCCATCATCATAATTTACCCTTTATTAAAACAGCAGTTTTTTAAAAACCAACATTTAATGATTGGGAAAGTCATGCTCGCCTATTTTGGCTTTACCTATTTTATGTACTATTTCTATAAATAAGAATAAATGAAAACCATCACCGTATTTACACCGACCTACAATAGGGCCTTTTGTTTAGATCAAGTGTACCAAAGCCTCATTCGCCAAAGCAACCAAAATTTTCTATGGTTGATTATCGATGATGGTTCTACGGATACCACCAAAGAACTAGTGGCTGGCTGGGAAGCGGAAAATAAAATAGCCCTGCAATACCATTACCAAGAGAATTTAGGCATGCACGGGGGGCACAATGCTGCCTACCGATTAATAAAAACCCCCCTAAATGTATGTATTGATAGTGATGATTTTATGCCCGATGATGCCATAGAAAAAATACTTAGACACTACCCTAGCATTAAAGATAATCCCAAATTTTCCGGTTTGGTAGGCTTAGATGCCACTAAAAATGGAAATGTAATAGGCACTAAAATTCCCGAAACGATCACAGAGACCACTTTATATGACCTGTATAATAAACATGGTGTTTTGGGTGATAAAAAATTGGTCTACAAAACAGCGGTTGTACAACAATACCCCCCCTATCCTATTTTTGAAGGCGAACGTTTTGTGCCACTAGGCTATTTGTACCAACTGATTGACCAAGAGTATCAACTTTTTCCCGTCAATGAGGTATTTTGTATCGTAGAATATTTAAACGATGGTTCTAGTAGAAACATGCTCAAGCAATACCGAAGGCACCCGCAAGGCTTTGCGTTTTCAAGAAAAAGCAGGATGGAATTGGCAGAAAGCTTTACAGATAAATTTAAAAATGCCATTCATTATGTTTCAAGCTCGCTATTTATAAAAAATGGAAATTTTTTAAAAGAGTCGCCTAAAAAATTAACCACACTACTCGCCCTGCCTTTTGGAGTGCTCTTGCATTTTTATATCAAGTACAAAACTAAAAACGATTTTTAAGGATGGCAGTAGTTAGAGTTTTACAAGTATTTACCACGATGGGGCGGGGCGGGGCAGAATCTATGATTATGAACTATTATCGACAACTAGACCGTACAAAAGTTCAGTTCGATTTTTTAGTACATAGGGCCGAAAAGGCTGCCTTTGAAGAAGAAATTGAGCGCTTGGGCGGTAAAATTTACCGATTACACCCCATTAACCCATTATTCCCTAAGAGCTACTATGCTGAACTGCGTACCTTTTTTAAAGAACATGCTGAATATCGCATTATCCATTCCCATTTAAACACCTTTAGTAGTTTTCCCTTAAAAATAGCCGAAGAATTTAAAATTGCAACCCGGATTGCGCATGCGCATATAGCCATGGATCCTGTTAGTCTTAGCAATACCTTTAAAAGTGTTGGCAATCTCCTTGAAGCCATAAAAAAAGGAATTAAGCTGCTTGTAAAAAAGAAAATACACAGGTATGCCACGCATTATTTTTCGTGTGGTGAAAAGGCTGGTCAATGGCTCTTTAGTGATACTACAGCTTTCTATGTCATGAACAATGCCATTGATGCTCGTAGCTTTATTTATGATGAACAAAAAGCCCAAAGCCTAAGAAAAGAGTTTCAATTAGAAAACAAAATTGTTTTGGGGCATATAGGACGCTTTACACATCAAAAAAACCATGAATATTTATTAAAAATTTTTGCAGAACTTAATAAAAAAAACGAACCATACGTACTCGCATTAATTGGTGATGGGCCCTTACAATCAAAAATTAAAGAAGAAGCCAAAAAATTAGGTATTAGCGATCGTGTACATTTTTTAGGCTTGCGTACCGATATACCCAATATAGTACAAATGCTAGATGTCTTTGTTTTCCCTTCCTTCTATGAAGGGCTTCCGGTAACCCTTATCGAAGCCCAAGCAGCAGGCTTGCAAATTATAGCCTCAGATACCATTACTAAGGAGGTACAACTGACCCCAGATATTCAATTTGCCTCCATTGCTGAAGCTCCTGAGGTATGGGCCAATAAAATAATAGCCCTAGGAAAAAATATTAAAAAAAACAATTTTGAAGCCATCGTAGCGGGAAATTATGACATCATATCCAATACCAAAGAAATTCAAAAATTTTACCTGAATCAAATCAATTCATAGTCATGGGGAAATTTCAAGAAAAAATATATGCCAAATCGCCAAACCTGATTCAAAACACGTTGGTAAGCTTGTTTAACCTTATAGAGTACAAAAAAAGATACGGGCACAACTATTGGGCTTTTCGCAAAGCATACAAAAAAAACAACAAATTATCCCTGTTGCAATTACAGCAAATTCAACAACAAAAATATGCTGAATTTATCCAATATGCCATGGCACATTCACCCTATTACCATAGGGTTTTTAAACCCATTAAAAATGTTGAACAACTTAGTACCATAGCAAAATTACCAATTATTAATAAAGAAATATTACGACAAAATTTAAACGAAATCTATACCATTAAAAAAGAAGATGGCATGATTTCAAAAACAGGAGGAACCACCGGTAAATCATTAGAGGTAATCTATACAAAAGAAGATGTGCAAGAGCGTTTTGCGATTCTTGATAATTTCAGAAACAATTTTGGCTATACATTAGGTAAGAAAACGGCATGGTTTAGCGGTAAAAATTTATTGACCGCTAGCGACCTTAAAAAAAATCGCTTTTGGAAAACAGATTACTGGAATAAGGTACGTTACTACTCTACGTTTCATATGCATAACAAGTATCTTGCATACTACTTAAAAGATCTTATACACTACCAACCCAAATATATGGTAGGGTTTCCATCCACCATGTATGAAATTGCGAAGTATGGGATAGCCAACGGCATTGATTTCCCGACCAATACCATTAAAGCAATTTTCCCTACCGCAGAAACCATTACAGAGGATATTCGGCAGGTGCTTGAAAGTTACTTTAAAACAAACCTCTACAACCAATATGCTTCCTCAGAAGGGGCTCCATTTATTCTAGAATGTAAAAACAAAAAATTACATCTAGAATTGCAAAGTGGTGTTTTTGAAGTTTTGGATGAAAACAATTTACCTACTGAAAACGGACGTTTGGTAGTAACTGCCTTTAATACACATGGTACCCCATTAATTCGGTACGATATTGGCGATGAAATTGAATTAAGTGAGGAAAGCTGCACCTGTGGCAACAATAACCCCCTAGTGCAACAAATTTTAGGTCGTATTTCGGACTACATTTATTCCGAAGAAGTAGGTAAAATTAATTTAGGCAATATATCCAATTGCTTAAAAGGGGTCCATGGTATCATGAAATTTCAAATTGAACAAAATAAATTAGACAAATTGGTGGTACGCATCGTTAAAGACGACCAAATTTATGATAATGGTGCTAATGAAATTATTTTTAAAAATAATTTAAGAGATCGTGTAGGTACTAAAATTAACATTGAATTGTTATATGTCAAAGAAATTCCTGTTGAAAAGAGTGGGAAGTTTAGATTGGTAAAAAATTCTTTAAAAATAAATTAGTGTATGCTTTTTAACTCAATAGATTTTCTAATATTTCTACCCATAGTTTTTTTACTTTATTGGTTCGTTTTAAATAAAAATTTAAAAATCCAAAATCTTCTGCTTTTAATTGCTAGTTATGTATTCTATGCATGGTGGGATTATCGGTTTCTTTCTTTGATTGCATTAAGTACACTGGTCGATTTTTTTATTGGAATTAAAATTCACGAAACGGAGCATATAAAAAAAAGAAAATGGTGGTTATGGTTTTCTATGAGCTTTAATCTTGGTTTGTTAGGCTTCTTTAAATATTTCAATTTTTTTATAGATTCATGGGTTGATGCATTTAATACTTTCGGGTATAAGATGGATTATTATTCTTTACAAATAATTTTACCTGTAGGAATTTCTTTTTATACCTTTCAAACCATGTCTTATTCTTTAGATATAAGTAAACGTAATTTAGAGCCCACAAAAGATTTTGTTGCATTTGCCACGTTTGTTTCATTTTTCCCTCAACTGGTTGCTGGACCCATAGAGAGAGCATCAAATTTACTGCCCCAATTTTTTAGTAAAAGAAAATTTAATTACGCCATGGCCGTAGATGGTTCTCGTCAAATGTTATGGGGCCTCTTTAAAAAAATTGTTATTGCTGATAATTGTGCTCCATTTGTAAATGATGTTTTTCAAAATTACAGTATTCAATCTAGTGGTACTTTAATACTAGGTGTTATTATTTTTGCATTCCAAATCTACGCAGATTTTAGTGGCTATACCGATATTGCCATTGGGACAGCTAAATTATTTGGTTTTGAATTTAAGCGTAATTTTAATTACCCATATTTTGCAACAAATATTTCAGACTTTTGGAAAAGATGGCATATCTCTTTATCCAGTTGGTTAAATGATTATGTTTTCACTCCTTTAGCCATCAATTTTAGAGATTATAAAAAAAGAGGGGTTTTTGCTGCAGTTTTTGTTACATTTTTATTATCTGGGCTATGGCATGGTGCTGGTTGGAACTATATTGTATGGGGAGGACTACATGGTTTATTTTACATTCCAATAATTTTTTCAAAAAAAAGATTTACAGCTATTTCGACAAATAAAGGAATAAAAAAGAATACGAGTACTTTGAAAGATCTACATAAAATGGTAATTACTTTTATTTTGGTCTGTTTTACTTATATCTTTTTTAGGGCAGAAAATTTAAATCATGCAATACGTTTTTTAAAGACTATTTATTTCGGAATTTTAAATGGAAATTTATTCAATATTGCGAAACCTAATATTATAGTTTTACTATTAATACCAATATTAATATGGTTTGAATGGCTACAAAGAGAACATGAGCATGGGTTATATTTAACGCACATTAAACAGCCCATAATTAGGGGAGGCATCTATTTGTCCATATTTATTTCAATCCTATTTTTTGGTGCTTCCTCTTCTCCATTTATATATTTTCAATTTTAAGACCTAATGAAAAAATTCTTATTAAAATCTTTACTTTATATTTTGATCTGTTTTACACTAGTAAGTGTAATCCTTATATGTTTTGGTGGTTACGCTGACTACTTTTATGTAAAATTCACTACCCCTAAAGCTAAATCCATGATTATAGGTGGTTCTAGAAGTATGCAAGGGATTCAACCCAGAATAATTAATGAAAAATTGAAAGAATTGAATTATGATCTTCCTATTTTTAACTACAGTTTTACTATAGCTCAAGCACCAATAGGAGCACCGTATACTGCAAGTATCCTTAAAAAACTAGATCAAACAACCACAAATGGTCTATATATTATTTCTATAACACCATGGATGCTTTCAGATAATATTGAAAAAGATGTAGATGGAAAATATCGGGAAGCTGATGATCTTCCTCATAATATGGTGAATGTTACCATGAACCCCAATTATGAATATTTAGCAAAGAATTTGAGCTATTTTCATTTTAAAGGTATTTTTAGACAAAAATCGCAAACGCATAAAGATGGTTGGTTGGAAGAGAGTAATCTTCCAAAAGACACAACCGCATTTGTAAATTGGAAAAAAAAACAAAAGAAAATGTTATTGCGTTTTACTAAGGAATATAAAGTATCACAAAGAAGGTTAAAAAGCTTAGATGCATTAATTAAAACATTAAATAAATATGGGCAAGTGGTAATAGTAAGAACTCCTATCGATAAAGATTTTTTACAAATTGAAAATACATTTTTTCAAAATTTTGATTCTACCATCAAAAAAGTGTGTAAAGAAAATAACAGCCCATATTTTAATTTTAATGATGGTCAAAATAATTTCTTTTATAAAACATATGACGGTCATCACATCGATAAGTATGGAGGTGTAATTTTTACTACCGCTGTCTGTGATTCAATCATATTATATAATAATAAAAATTAAAAAAATACTTTTCATTAAGGCAATAAAATACATTCATTAAAATGGAACCCATAGTAAGTTTTAGAGAATTACAAAAAAAAGTTAAAGCAGCCAAATTAGGAACTAAAGAAGTTAAGGTGGCAATTATGGGAAACCATACTACAACTTTTTTTTCAAAAGCATTAATTGATCAATTGATAATTAAAGGGTTTAATCCTGAACTATTTGAGGCAGACTATGATCAAATAGATTTAACCATTTTGGATACAGAATCCAATCTCTACCATTTTAATCCTGATGTTATTATTATTTTTGAATCTAGTTTAAAGTTAAAAGATAAATTTTATGCTATTGATTCACATAAGCAAAGAAGTACATTTTATGAGGATATAAATGTGCAAGTACAAAATAGAATTTTAGCGTTGCGAGCCAATAATTCTAAAGCAAAAGTAATTTACTTTTCCTATGAATTATTAGACGACCAAATTTACGGTAATCTTTTCTCCAAAATTCCACATAGTTTTTACAAACAAATCTGGAACATAAATACAAACCTTTTACAAATTGCTGAGGAAAATGCTGATGTTTATATTTTTGAAATTAACAAATATATTCAAGGCCAACATAATTATAGAGACTGGGCATCCTATATAAATTCAGATCTTCATTATACCATTGATATTTATGCGCTATTAACCCATCATATAACGCTATTTATAGATGCTCTAAAAGGTAATTTTAAAAAGTGTTTAATTCTTGATTTGGATAATACCACCTGGGGTGGAATTATAGGTGATGATGGTTTGGAAAACATTCAAATAGGTTCATTAGGTATTGGCAAGGCATTTTCTAATTTTCAAAAATGGGCTAAGGAATTAAAAGAACGTGGAATTATTTTGGCGATTTGTTCAAAAAACTCTGAGGACATTGCAAAAGAACCATTTGAAAAGCATAGTGAAATGGTTCTTAAACTTAGTGATATTTCTGTATTTGTAGCTAATTGGAAGAATAAAGCAGACAATATTAGATATATACAGGAAGTTTTAAATATTGGTTTTGATTCTATGGTATTTATTGATGATAATCCAGCTGAACGTGACATCGTAAGACAAAGTATTGCTGGAATCACCATTCCTGAATTACCAGAAGACCCTGCGTTGTATGTTCCCTATTTAACTAGTTTAAATTTATTTGAAACAGCATCTTATTCAGATTTCGATAAAGATAGAACTATTCAATATCAACAAGAAGCTGAACGTAAAAAGTTAATAAGTTCGGTAACTAACATGGAAGATTATTTAAAATCCTTAGCCATGAAATGTACTATATCGCATTTCAAAGAAGAAGATGTTCCAAGAATAGCTCAGCTTACACAACGTTCTAATCAATTTAATTTAAGAACAAAACGTTATACTGAAAATGATATTATAGCGTTTATGAATTCTACTAATTATTTAACATACAGTATAAAACTGCTAGATAAATTTGGTGATTACGGTTTAATCTCTGTAATAATTCTTGAGAAAAAGGAAAACAGTTATTTCTTCCTCGACACATGGATTATGAGTTGTAGAGTTCTTAAAAGAGGAGTGGAATATTATGCCCTAAATTGTATTGTATCTGATATAGAAAAAGAAGGCTTCAATATTATTATAGGAGAATATTTGGAAACACCTAAAAACAAAATCGTTGCGGAGCTTTTACCAAAATTAGGTTTTTCAAGTACAGCATCTGAAAATTTATTTTCTTTAAACACAACCAATTATCAACACTTTAAAACACACATTGCACCATGAATAATTATTTAAATGAACTTACTCTTTTAGTTCAAGAAGTTTTTGAAAATGAAGAAATTAAATTAACCCCTGAAACTACCGCTAATGATATTGATGAATGGGATTCTATAAATCATATTTATCTGGTGGTAGAAATAGAAAAACACTTTAATATAAAATTTTCCAGTGCACAAATTTTGTCTTGGAAAAATGTTGGCGAAATCCTTGATGCAATTAGAATTAAAAAAAACTAATTTATGCTTTTTAATTCTTTAGCCTTTTTTATATTCTTACCCATTGTATTTGTACTTTATTGGTATGTAATTTATAAGAGCTTAAAAGCACAAAATTTATTAGTGCTTTTGTCTAGTTACGTATTCTATGGTTGGTGGGATTATCGTTTTTTACTACTTATTTTTATTAGTACACTTGTAGATTACTCTGTAGGGCTAAAAATTGCTTCAAACCAAAATCAAATAAATAAAAAAAAATGGTTATGGGTTTCAATACTCTTTAATTTAGGCCTACTAGGTTTTTTTAAGTACTATAACTTTTTTGTTAATTCTTGGATCAATGCATTAGACAGCATTGGTTACACATTACAAAATACGTGGACTTTGCAAGTCATTTTACCTGTAGGGATATCTTTCTACACATTTCAGACAATGTCTTATTCTATAGATATTTACAGGGGACAATTAAAACCTACGAAAGATTTTATAGGTTTTGCTGCCTTTGTTTCATTTTTTCCTCAACTGGTTGCTGGACCCATAGAGAGAGCATCAAATCTTCTGCCACAAATTCTTTCTAAAAGAAAATTCAACAAAAAAAATTTAGCAAGTGGCGTTACTCTGATTATTTGGGGCTTATTTAAAAAAGTTGTGATTGCAGATTCTTTATCGCCTGTGGTAAATGACATCTTCGAAAACTATACGACATATTCAGGGGGTACGTTAATAACAGGTGCAATTTTCTTTGCTTTCCAAATTTATGGTGATTTTTCTGGGTATTCGGATATTGCTATCGGAACAGCTAGATTGTTTGGGTTTGATTTAATGACAAATTTTAATTTTCCGTACTTTTCTAAAAGTATTGGTGAATTTTGGCGTAAATGGCATATTTCATTATCAACATGGTTTAGAGATTATCTCTATATTCCCCTAGGGGGTTCAAAAGTTGGAAAACTAAAAGGTGTCCGTAATGTATTTGCAATCTTTTTAGTAAGCGGCTTTTGGCATGGTGCAAATTGGACTTTTCTTGTGTGGGGAGGTATACATGCTTTATTATTTATTCCTTCGTTTATATTGGGTACTAATAGAAGGCATCTAGTTACTGTGGATCAAAGTAACCCAAGTTCATTTTCATTTATTAAGAATATTGGACAAATAATTTTAACATTTTCAGTAGTTACTATAGCTTGGATATTTTTTAGAGCTAAATCTATTTACATTGCATTTGACTACTTAGCACATATAACATCTGTAAAAACAGATCCTAAAAGTTTCGTCATTTTTGCAGACTGGATATTAGTTTTTTTATTAATTAGTTTAGATTATATACTATACAAAAAAAATAAAATTTCAGTATTCATTTGGCTAATACTCTCCCTTATTATTTTTGGAGCTATGAATAGAGAATTACAATCAGAATTTATTTATTTTCAATTTTAAATATGCGAAATTTTAAAAAAATAATTTTAGGTTTCATCATTTTAGAAATGATAAATCTATTTGCTTCTTTTTTTTACCATGGTATGCAAGCAGTGCTCCCAATCACTCAATTTAATGCACCGCCACTGTATTATGATATGGATACTATTTATGGTGTTACCAGACAAAAAAACACACTAAGTTTATTGAGTTATCCATGGGGAAATGTTGAATTTAAAACTAATTCAAAAGGTTTCAGAGATGACGAATTTAAAAATGAGGGTGTTTTAGTAATTGGCAATTCATTTGTTGAGGGCTTTGGTGTATCAAAAGAAAATAGATTTACAGAAATTATTGAAAGAGATTTGAATATTAGCATTAACAATGCGGGTACTTCGGGTAGATGGAGTGCTATCCAAAGCGTTGTACTTTTAAAACAACTACAAAAAGAAGACAGAAACAATTTTAAGAAAGCAGTAATAGTACTTACTCCTGGTGAGGTAATAAATATTGGTGTTAGGGCACCCAAAAATGACCCAAATAGAAGTTATCCTTACAAACAAGGTAATCAAATTAAATTTTTCAAAGCCAAAAATAATTCATTTCAAAACTCCATTTCCTTTAAAGAAAAAGTAAAAAGGTTCTCAAAATTTCTACTAGTTTCTAAGATATATACCTTCTTCAAATATTATGGAGCTGCAAAAGTATCGCAAAAGGTTGTTAAATTTGAAACTAAAGAACTAGATTGGTTGCTAAATAACATTAAAGCAGAAAACGGTAATACTCCAACCGATATTATAATCTTAAATAACTTAGGCCGAATAAAAATTAAAGATATCTATAACTACAAATATACCAGCAAACATATTAATATACATATTGTTGACTATCCGGATGACCTTTCCAACTATTTTATATCAAATGGTCATTTAAACAATAAAGGTAATGAAGAACTATCTCGATTACTAATTCCCATTTTTAATATTAAGTAAAAAAGCCATAAGAATAAAAAATAAGCCTTGAATTTCATTTATAATTGAATTTAAATGTATTCAAGGGCTTAAAAATAAACTTTATCTACATGCATTATTGTTCAATACTACTTCCGCCAAATTGGTTGTACTTGCTATCTTAACACACTCATAATTACCACTTTCAGAAATAGCAATGTTATTATTAGAAATTCTCACACTTTTATTTTCAGCCATTAAAAAAATACCATGACCATTGGAATTAGATATAGTATTTTTATTAATTACTATATTTTTAGTATTTACCAATTGTACCAAGCTAGAAGTTGTATTATTTTCAAATACAACACCATGAGTTCTTGAAAAAGTAGTAGCACCCTTTGAAGTGAAGTTATTACTCTTAATATTTATAATATTGGCCTCTTGTTCAACTTTTTCATTTAATGCCACAAAATATAAGTGATTAGCTTCTACCTTAACATTATTTTCAAATATATTTACATTATTTCCATAAGTTAATTGGAGACTAATGCCACGACTTGTAGATAATGAGCTATTAATCGTATTTTTAAATATGTCAGTATCGGTTAAATCTTTCAATTGAATTCCATTATTACAATCAATTATTTGGTTATCATAAATTTTAAGTTTCCCCTCATAAACTGCAATTCCAACGCCATATCCACTAATTTTGTTGCCATAAATTTCATTATTAAAAACAGTTTCTCCTATTCCCGCCGCCAAAATCGCAGGAGTTTTTGATGATTTTTCGGAGGCCGTTAATGTGTTATTTCTAATTTTAGTTCCAGAAGTAGCAGAATACACAATTTTATTCTCCATATCGTTATTCTCAATAGTAACATTTTCTCCAATAGAAACTGTTATACCCCCTATTCTACTACCTACTTCTTTATTATTTCTAATAACAATATCTTGTGCCTTTTCATAAAAAATAAATTCTCCATTTGCATCTCTGGTGCGCACTGCTTCAATATTAATGGCATACCCAACTACACCTCCATCAGATTTTGGTCTGTCTACAGCGGTATTGGAATAAGTATTATTTTCAATTACTATATCATAGCCATCGGTAATTGCAGTAGCCATTCTCCGGTTACTTTCGAATAGACAATTTTTTACTCTTACATTGCGTGTAGGAATATAATTAGGTTGAAAAGTAAAATTAACGGAATTTATGAATAATCCGCCTTTTGATCCCATTGTAAATTTCACCCCATCTATTACTATATTCTTAGCTCCTTGAACCTCCATTAGATGATTTCCTCCTTCTCCAGGTCTTGATGTAGTATAGTCATGTTCATCGCGATCACCATGTAAAGTTCCACCTTGAATACTTGAATTGGATACTTCTCTAAAAGCAATTAAAACACCAGCTTCTCCATTATTCGGGTAGATTCGAAAATGTGTATTATCGGTCATTATTAAATTAAAATTAGACGGAATATTGATGGCCTCCAAACTGGGGTAAAAATTTTGGTTGGTCGTTGTACTGGTTACTTTTGAAATTTCAAAATAAGCATCAAAAGAGTCAATATTGAATGCCGTTGCACCAATACTTTGAGTAAAAAACATTACATCTTCTAAATTGTTATTATTTTTTTGTGCTCTATCTGAAGTGGTTTTGCCTTGTACAATATCCCAACGTTCTGGATAAAAGCTAAAATTAGGGTCAATTAAGGTCACGTTCCCAGAAACCTCTAGATTTTGATTCAATAAAGCGCCATCGATTTTGCCGCCATTAAAGCTTAGGCTTCCATTGATAATTTCACCACCATCATATTCTAAAACAACATTGGCAGGTAAAGTGATTGTTTGCCCATCCAAATTTAACTGGCAGGCTATTTTCAAAGTTTCATTAGCGTTTAAACTCGCCAGGGTATATTCACAAGGCGTAGTATTAATGGCCAAAGTATTAATTGGTTTTGTTGTGATTGGATCCGCTGGATCCGAAGGATCTGCTGGATCTGGTACAGGCTCTTCAGCCGTGGCATCTTCCAAAATATTGGATATTAAATCATCTTGGGTGCAAGAGCTAAATGTAAAAGTTACAATTAAGCTAAAAAAAAGTAGGTAGGTTAAAAAAAAGTGGGGTTTTCTCATGGTACTATTTTTTTTAAAAAGTTAAAGTTACTATTTTCTGATAATTACCGATAAATTGTGTTACTTTTTCGATGAACAACACGCTTTAGGTACGCAGCTTACCTTTTTTTAGATGTCTATTAGTCTTTTTTTAACAAAAAAATCGATAAAATGCAGCATTACACTAAAAATCATCGCTTTAAGATATATTCCAATTCGCTACTAATAAACTAAGCCCTACGAAACTATAACGTACTTTGGCTTATTATCATGTATTTTTAACCATTAAATAAAGTATACATCTGAAAAATATTTACTTTTAAAGCCAGAACAACATAGAATGAAAAAAATAATACGGGTGACCACCATCCCTGCTTCTTTATATACCTTATTGCGCGGGCAATTACAGTTTATGAATAGCTATTTTGAAATGGTGGGGATTGCATCAGATGATGTACTTTTAAACGAGGTACACAAAACACAAAAGGTACGGGTCATTCCTGTGGAAATGACACGTAAAATTACCCCCCTAAAAGATTTAAGAGCTGTTTTTACCTTATACAAAATTTTTAAAAAAGAAAAACCTTTTATTATTCACAGCCACACCCCTAAAGCAGGTACAGTCAGCATGATTGCTGCCAAACTAGCTGGGGTACCCAACAGATTGCACACTATTGCGGGTTTACCATTAGTGGAGGCAAGGGGGTTTAAAAGAATACTATTAAATACTGTTGAAAAAATAACCTACGCCTGTGCCACCAAAATATACCCTAACTCGCACGGTTTGCAGGAAATTATTTTAAAAAATAAATTTACCCATGCTGGTAAAATGAAAATTATTGGCAATGGAAGTAGCAATGGTATTGATGTAGCTGATTTTGATCCAAGTAAGTACACCGCTGAAAGCAAAGCTACCTTAAGAAATTCCTTAAGGCTTAAGGAAAATGATATTGTTTTTATTTTTGTAGGGAGACTCGTGAAAGACAAAGGAATAAACGAGCTTATTGCTAGTTTTACAAAACTAAATGCAAGGTATAATCAGGCGAAGCTTTTGCTGGTAGGTAGGTATGAAAAAGAGCTCGACCCAGTATTACCAGAAACCGAAGACGCCATTACAACCAGTCCTAATATTGTTCTGGTCGGCTGGCAACAAGATGTTCGACCCTTTTTTTCTATTGCCAATGTATTAACCTTTCCAAGCTATCGAGAAGGCTTTCCCAATGTAGTCATGCAAGCCGGAGCCATGGGTTTATATAGTATTGTTTCGGATATTAATGGGTGCAATGAAATTATTATAGAAGGTGAAAATGGCAGTATTATTGCCCCAAAAAAGGAAGAAGCCCTCTATGAAAAAATGAAGCTTATTTGTGAAGATAAAATTAAAATAGACCCCGAACGCAATAGACAATTAATTATAGATCGGTATGAACAAAATTTTGTCTGGCATGAAATTTTAAAAGAATACCAATCTTTAGAAATTACAAAATAGGCTATATAAAAAGTAGTGGGGTATTAGAAAAAAAAGTACTTAAAATTAGGAAGTAAAATGGGTGAAAATATTGAAGTTATAGGGATTACGAAAAAAATATTGCGTGAAGCTCTTGAACAAAATACCTATTGGAAAGATATCGTTGCTCCTTTGCCCAAAAGTAAGGCTGCGTGGTTGGTCGCTAATAAGCGTATAGCAGAAGAAGATTACTGCGGGGTCATCGCTCTTGATAATGAAAAAGTATGTGCATTTATTTATATGATTCCTGATGTATTAAACAAAACCAGTGCTAAAGCCTATTGGATGATTGATTGGTGGGTTCAAGACCAATATAAAAATACCGTATTAGGCACCTATATATACAACCAAGCCGTGCAGTTTGCAGGAAATCAAATTTTAGTAAAAGCCTATACCGAAAATGTAAAAGCTTTTTACGACAAGCAAGACTTCAAAGTAATCGCCTCGAGGCTAAGGTATACCCTATTTTTTAGTTTAGACGCTTCTATTTTAATGGCGAGATTTAGTTTTCTAAAACCATTTAAATTTTTTGTAAAAGGTATCGATGCTTTTGTAGCGGCCTGTGTACGCCAAATAAACACTTTTAAATTGGGTCAGAAAACTAAAAACCTGCACTATGAATACATCAGCGAACTAGACGAGGAAACATGGAGCATGTTAAAACCCAGCGTTGAAAACGACTTAATTCTTAAAACAAAAGACTATATCAATTGGCAAATAAGCAACAGCCAATACCTACAGACGCCTATTGCTCAAAAATCACCGCGTAAAACCTTACAAACCGGTATGAGTGCTAATATTTATTTACACAATGTAAAAATTTTATTGGGCGATAAAACTATAGGCCTTTTGTCCTATACGGTAAACTATAATGAGTTTAATGTAAAGTATTTTATAGTGGATTCCGAAGCAAATTATGAGCTCTGTATTGATGCCTTGATTGAACATTTAATTCAATCAAAAAGAAACTTTATTTTTACCGATGATACTACATTAGCACAAGCTATTCAGCAACGTTATTTTACAGTATTTACGCATAAAGTACTTAAAAAAGGGCTTGCCCATAACGCCATAGCCTTTAATTTTGAGGGCTTAAGCATGTTTAACAGAGATGGTCATTTTTATTAATTAAAACGCTAGTACGACTATGAAATTTATAGCCGCAATGCATGAGTCTATACAAAAGCATTTTGATAACAATGCTTTTCATATTGAGGATACATTTTACACCTATGCAGATTTTGCAGTAGAAATATCTAAAATTAGAAAGGCGATAGCCTCTCATGTTCATGATTCTGAGAAAATAGTGGGTTTAATCGCTAATGATGATCTATACACCTATGCTTCCATTATTGGCTTATGGTTAGAAGGAAAAGCATATGTGCCTATAAATCCCAGTCATCCTATAGAGCGAAATGAAGAGATTATTGAGGCCACAGCAATAAAACATATACTAGATTCGAACAAGGGTAGTTATAAAAATTGTCAACTTTTAAACCACATCGACCAAGTGCCTTTTACAATAGATTTGCAGCCAAAACCAATTCAAAAAGACGATTTGGCTTATATTTTATTTACCTCTGGTTCCACAGGAACACCAAAAGGTGTACCCATATCGTTTGGTAATTTAAATGCCTTTGTTACCGCCATAAATTTCAATGGAGATTTTAAACTGAACCCAACCGATCGGTGTTTACAAATGTTTGAGCTTACGTTCGACTTTTCTGTTGTTTCCTATCTTTTTCCACTATTGAGTGGGGCTTGTATTTACACCGTACCCAGAAATGCTATAAAATACTTTTACGTTTATAAACTTTTACAAAACCATAAACTAACGGTGCTTTCATTGGTACCCTCCATAATTCACTATTTAAGACCTTATTTTGAGGAAATTAAAGCACCAGAAGTACGGTATTGTAGCTTTGGAGGCGGGGCATTATATAGCGATATTATCTACGAGTGGGTTAAGTGTATCCCCAATAGTACCGTGTACAATTATTGCGGACCAACAGAAAACACCATTTACAGTAGTGGTTATACCCTACAAGAGACTTGCAAAACACACAATGACATTATTTCGATAGGGAAGCCCTTACCTGAAGTTACGTATATGATCATTGATGAAAACAATAGAGAACTCCCTACAGGTGCCATAGGTGAATTAGCTATTGCAGGGCCGCAGTTAACACCGGGCTACTGGAAAAATGATGAAAAGAACAAAGCTACTTTCTTTCAAAAAGAATACCAAGGGCAAATGCTAAGGTTTTATAAATCTGGAGATCTATGCTTTAAAGATACCGATGAAAATTACATGTACATTGGTCGCGTAGATTTTCAAGTAAAAATAAGGGGCTATAGAATTGAACTATCCGAAGTTGAATTTCATGCAAAAAAAATGGCTCAAAATACAGATTTAATAGCCATTGATATCCTTAATAAATTAGAAAATACAGAATTAGCATTAGCCATAGCCTCTGAACCCTTTGATACTGAGGCAATTTTAGCTTACATGAAAACCAAGCTCCCAGATTATATGATTCCTGCACACATAAAATTCATAAAAGAATTTCCGCATAATGCTAATGGAAAAATAGATCGAAATAAGTTACGAATGCTTTTTAACCAAGAAATACCATAACATGGAAAATAAAGAAATATTAGACAAAATTAAACCAGTTTTCATCGAGGTTTTAGGTCACGATAATTTTGAACTCAACGAAAGCTCTACGACCAATGATATTGATGGATGGGACTCCTTATCTCATATGATGATTATTGGTGAAGTAGAAAAAGTATACAACATTAAATTTAAATTATTTGATTTAATGACCATGCATAATGTAGGAGATTTAATAAAATCAATAAATAAAAATATATCGTAACTCAAATAAAACCTTTAAATACAATAGTTTAGGAGCACTTACTTATTTTAAGCTCAACTTTACTCGTCACTAGCGTCTAAAAATAAATCATATTTTCTTTAGAGGCTTGTTGTCGCCTTTGATGGGCATAGGCTGCTTTTTTTTAGTGAATTAGTGATAAGCTTTAGGGAGCCAAGGGCCTTAAGGCTAATTGCTTTGATTTTTCGTCGGTTGCAATAAAATAAACAAGACCCTCTTTTTCTTTGATTTGATGTACCACTAAAGTGTTGGATGGTTTAGACGTGACATATTGAAAATCATAAACATATTTTCGTAAAGTAGCATATTCCTCATCATTAAGATCTATAATGGTATCGCCATTACCATTTAGGTATTCATAATTCAGTATTTCTTCATAATCCTGATGATCATTTTCATTTTCAGTATCCTGAACAGTTACCGTCGTTTTTCTATTCGTTAAAATCCCTTTAATTTTTTTAATCCAAGCAAAACGTTCTTTATTCAAAATCAAATAAACAATCAGCTGGTTTACTTTGGTTATTAACAATGCTCGAAGGGTGTTAGGTATCGATTTTTTATTGTATACCACATAATTTTTGTAATCAAAAACTCCATTGCACCAAAAGCGTTTATATGGGTAATCGCCCCAGCGCATATTAAAAATAGCGTATCCATTTTCAAAACACCATTCTAATTTTTTAACGATGATGGTATTCCCTAAACCAAATTTGGCATAATCAATTTCGTAAGAACTAATGGCGCTTTCAAAAATATTTTGATACAGGTAATCCAAGCTTATAGCTATGGGTTTTTCATGGTTATAGATGATAAATAAAGAGGCTTTTTTGTTTAGTATCATTTCATAGGCTGAGTTTTTATAAAAATCCCAATTTTTAAGACTGCTATGTTTTTCTCCCCTTTGTGCAAACCGCTTTTCAATCATAGATCGAAATTCATCCATTAATTGCAGGCACTCCTCTTTATTTATAGCACCATGGTACATTTTATATCGAATATCAAAACAGGTTTCTAAGCGCCTTAGGCGCTTCATTACCATTTTTTCACCACTCTTACCTAGTTGTTTCACCATGTACTCTTTCGGTGTAGCCATACCAGAGAGTTCGCACATAAAGCCCTTAAAATTATTAAATTTAAAAGATGCTAAGATTTGTTTTTCTGAATTCAAGCTTAGGGCTAAAAATGACGGTACAAATTCAGTAAAATGAACATGGTGGTAATACGAGTCATCTAGAATCTTATTCGGATTTAGATCTTCTTCTTGGTTGGTTTGATTCACAGCCTTGCTAAACAAAGGACTAAATATTTTTTTTTCAAAAAATTCTTCCGTAAAATTATGCCGTTGTGATTGTAATAAACCCATTTTTAAATACAGTTAGTTTTTAATAAAATAGGTGCTTTTCAAAGTGTTTAAAACCTTAGGAATCACCTACAAGTTAGCGTTGGTTTTTAGTATTTATTTAGTAAATATCTACTAATGTAAATTAAAAAGAAAACATTTTTTAAAATTAGAGCATCTAATATCTTTAAAATTTAATAAAAGAATTGGCGTTTTCCCCAATGATTACCTGATCTGTGCAGTCCAAAAAAAACAGGAAGCCAAAATTTGGATACTTAAAAAAATAGTTTAGGGGTATTCTTTTATCTAAAAAATTAGCATTACAACCATTAAAAAAAAAATAACCTGAATTTAACAGAACTATTATTAAATTTGAACTATGTATAAATCGTTTCTAAAACCAATAATAGATTGCCTAGGTGCTGTAGTGCTATTTGTAATGCTGCTACCCCTTTTTATTTTTATTACGATTTGTCTTTTTATTGCTATTCAAGGAAATCCATTTTTTAGCCAAAAAAGGCCTGGCAAAAATGAAAAGATTTTTTCGGCATTAAAATTTAAGTCCATGACGGATAAAACAGATATAGAAGGCAATTTGTTACCTGACCATTTACGAATAACTAAATTCGGTGCATTTTTAAGAAAGTCTTCCCTTGACGAAATACCACAACTACTAAATGTCATAAAAGGCGATATGAGCTTTATTGGGCCTAGACCCCTTCTAATTCGGTATCTTCCCTATTACAATGAGGAAGAAAAACTAAGGCATACGGTGAGGCCTGGCATAACAGGTTTAGCGCAAATTTCTGGAAGAAATTATATCAGTTGGGAAAAAAAATTTGAACTAGATGTTTTTTATGTCAAAAACATGAGCTTTTTTTTAGATTTAAAAATTTTACTTAAAACTTTTTCTAAGGTTATAACTTCAAGCGGTGTTGCGGTAGCGACCAATGAAGTAAATGAATTTTTTGATGTGGAAAGAAAAGAAGCATTACAACAGAGTTTAAAATAATACTACCGCAATTTTACCTTTAGATCCATGCTAATTTCGAAGCTGACCTAAAGTGCTTTCGAGCTAATTAATAAACATGACACTTAATACTACGATGAATTCAAAAAAAATGAGAATATATGGGGCTGGTGGACATTCTCAAGTGATTAGGGAAGTATTAGAAGCACAAGATTATAGCATAGTTACTACTTTTGACGATAAGCCGCTAGATACGCATTATGCTTCAAAAAATGTAAGTGAAGGGGCTAGAAACGATATGGCTAATTTTGAACATGATGGACCTCCTTTAATTATAGCCATCGGAAATAATACTGAGCGCGCCGAAGTATCAAAATTTCTTAAATGCAATTTCGGAAAAGCAATACATAGCTCCGCTATTATAGCTCCAACGGCTAGTATTGGAGACGGAACCGTAGTTTTTGCAGGTGCCATTATACAACCAAATACGAGCATTGGAAAACATGTCATTATTAATACAGGGGCAAGTGTAGATCACGATAATACCATAGGCAACTATGTACACATTTCGCCTAAAGCTGCACTTTGTGGACATGTAACTGTAGGTGAAGGATCTCATGTAGGGGTCGGAGCGGTCATTATTCCAAAAGTAACTATAGGAAAATGGTGCGTCATTGGCGCGGGTTCCGTTATTTTAAAAGATGTTCCTGATTACGCTACTGTGGTCGGAAATCCTGGTAGAATTATAAAAACGATAACCGGCACTCATGAGTGATTCAAAACCAACAATTCAGGATATTATATTCATTGGGTCAGGAATTTCAACCTCCTTTAGCCTTATTAAGCTAATGAAGCTAATTGAAAAAAAAAGTATACCTGAAAAACTATTTATTTCAATTATAGAAAAAAACGGCGAATTTCACACAGGAATACCGTACGGCTCCAGATCCGGTTTTTCAGCACTTCTTATAACATCATTACGAAATTTTCTACCACAACCTCAATTAGCCGACTTCATTTTATGGCTAAATGATAATAAAAATTGGCTCTTAAAAGAATTTGAAAAAGAAGGCGGAGAACGCTCCAAAGTGTGGCTTGAGACGCATGCCATGGAACTAAAAAATAATGATTGGGAAGATTTATTTATTCCTAGACGATTTTTTGGCTGTTATATGGAGCAAAAAGTGACTCAAGAAATTGAAAGGCTTGAAGGTAAAAACCTCATTAAAGTAAGCTACATTTCCTCTGAAGTGGTAGACACAGAAGAGCATTCTGATTATTGGAGAATTTTGTTAAAAAATAATAGCGTACTCCAAACGAAAAAAGTAGTTCTTGCCATTGGTTCGCTGCCCACAAAATCACTTTGGAAAAAAAGTGCCCTTATTGAAAAAGATAATCTTCTATTTATTAATAAACCATACCAAAAAAGTTTACCGCAAACCTTAAAAACCATTAAAGAATTTACCGAAAAAAGAACCGCTAAAAACACCAATTTAATTATTATTGGTGCCAATGCTAGTGGACTAGAGCTTTTATATAAAATTCATGATTATAATTTAGCCATAGATTCTTTTACCATACTCTCCACTAAAGGTATTTTACCTGATGCAGAAATAGACAAAGAAAAACTACAAACCTACCGTCCTAAATTTCTATGGCAACTAAAAGAAGAAACAACTTTAGACGCCGAACAAATTGCTGAGGCAACCTTTAAAGATTTAAATGAAGCTGAAAAGATACAACTAGGGGCTGCTTCTACTGTAGGTCTTATTTCTAGTGCTTTCGGTTCTTTGCTAAGTAAACTAAGTTCAGAAGAACTTAAAAACTTCGCCTGTTTTTATGGTAATGAAATAGGCAGAAGACAACGTTGCGCTGGAATACAGTATTCAAATACCATTGAAGTACTCAAGAGTCAAAATAAATTTAACCTTATAGCAGGCAAATTTAACACTATTCACGAAACTAGTAGTGGTGACTATACCGTAGAATATCTCGATACCGCTACTCAAAAAAATAAAATAGTAGATCACCCTTCCAACATTGTTATTAATTGCATTGGTGGGATGAATTTTACAGATCAAGAATTGCCTAATTTTTTAAAAAACCTAATCAATAAAAAAATAATTACCACTAATGCCTCTAAAATTGGGATTGATGTTAATGACAATCTTGAATCAACCCGAAATTTTCATGTAAACGGTCCACTTTTAGCGGGTAATGTTATTGAAGATGAGGCCGTCTGGCATGTAGAACATTGCGGAAGAATTATTAAGTTTTCTGAACTACTGGCCAACAAACTTTTATCATCTGATTATTCATTTCGTGTTTTATATCTTGATAAACCTCAAGATCTAAAGAAATACAATGCACTGCTTTCTAAATTCTACGACAATAACCCCTATTATTGCTACTCCTACTTTTGTCACCATCAAAATAGCACGAATAAATTAATTGCATTTGAATTAAGAAATTCAGCTAATTCTTTGGCTATTATGCCTATTATTTTGCGATCCATTAAAAATAGTTCATCCTTTGATGTTATTTCTCCGTATGGCTATAGTGGTCCCCTATTTATAGAAACGATAAACCCTAAAACAAAGAAGGTGTTTTGGGAATTTGTTGACCGCTGGTACTTAGAAAATAATGTCATATCTGAATTTATAAGATTTGACTTAAAAGGAAATAATGAAGCATATTCAGGTAAAATATGTGAAACCTTAGATAATGTATATGGTGCGCTAGCCCCTAATTTTGAAGGGCAGTGGGATAATTTCTCATCAAAAGTAAGAAACAATTATAGAAAGGCACTTAACTATGCGCTAGACTTCAAAATTTATGAAAATAAAGAGATTACTGAACACGAAATTTTGTCATTTTATACCATATATTTAAGTACTATGAAAAGAAATTCAGCTCCAGAATTTCTTTTCTTTTCAGAGAATTATTTTAAAAATTTAATCTTAAACAGCCCAGCTCATTACACGATTGCATTAACCACCTATAAAGGCATTCCTGTTTCAGCTGAGTTAATTATTAACCATCAAGATTATCTGCATGCTTTTTTAGGAGGAACAGATTCAGCTTATTTTAATTTAAGACCTAATGATTTTCTTAGGGTTGAAGTAATTAAGTGGGCTATTAAGAAGGGTAAAAAAACCTATATCCTTGGTGGTGGTATTTGCAATGGAGACGGCCTCTACAAAAGTAAGAAAGCCCTTTTTCCGAAAAGTGCAGATAGAATTTTTTATACAGGAAGAAAAATTATAAACCTTACTACTTATCAACAATTAGTGCAAGAAAATAGCGTTGTAACATCGAATAGCACGGCCAGTGATTTTTTTCCTGAATACCGTAAACCAAATTAATATGATTCATCGCATTACCGATAAAAAAGATTGGAAAAAAGTCCTTGAAGCTATGGACAATTATGATTTTTATCATACGTATGATTATCATAATCTTTCAAAACTCGAGAGTCAAACTCCGGTATTATTTTTTTATAAAAAAAATACGACCAAAATAGCGCTACCCCTGTTAATCCAACCCATTGAAAATACAGCTTATTTTGATGCAACATCCGTTTATGGCTATGCAGGACCAATCGTAAGTAACCTTGAAGAAAATGACCTACAAGAGTTCTCTGGAGCTTTGAATAGTTTTTTAGAAAATGAAAAAATTATTGCTGTTTTTTCACGGCTTAATCCATTAATAAAAAATCAAGAACTAGTGTTATCTAGACTTGGAACAATTGTGGAATTAGGAAAAGTTGTTGCTATAAAACTAGATGAAACACTTGAAAATCAAAGGGCTAATTACTCTAAAATAACTAAAAGATATTTGAGCAAACTGAAAAAAACATGCACCATAGTAAAAAGCGATACACCAGAAGATGTATTGAAGTTTATACCGTTATACTATGAAACCATGAACAGAGTGAGCGCAGAATCGTCATACTTTTTTGATGAAGCCTATTTTTTAAACCTGATGCGCAGTACCGACTTTAAAACTGAAATAATTTTTGCAATTTTAAATGATACTCAGGAAATTGTGTCCGCTGCTTTGATGATTAAAACACAGGGGAAAATAATACAGTATCACCTATCAGGTACCCGAGAAGAATATTTAGATAAATCACCCTTAAGACTTATCATTGACCAAACAAGAATTAACGGCACCGAACAAAATTTTCAATGTTTAAACTTAGGAGGGGGTATAGGCAGTAAAGCAGATTCTTTATTTCAGTTTAAAGCTACTTTTTCTAATACCTATAAAAATTTCAAGGTTTGGAAGTACATTGTAAATCAAAAAAAATACGATGAAATATGCCTAAGTAAGGGCTTCAACCAAATATCTGACGAGACTGGTTTTTTTCCAATTTACCGGTCTCCAACCGTAATTTATGATAAGTAATATCTTAAAATATGCTGTTTAATTCTATTGATTTTGCACTATTTTTACCTATCGTTTTTATACTTTATTGGATAGTTTCTACTAAAGATTTAAACTATAGAAATGGTGTTTTACTCATTGCTAGTTATGTGTTTTATGCCTGGTGGGATTGGCGATTTTTAGGCCTAATTATTTTTAGCTCCATCGTGGACTTTACCCTAGGAAAAAAAATAGAGGATACGTCCAGTAAAAAAAATAAAAAGCAATTTTTACTGCTAAGTGTTTTCGTGAATCTCGGTGCTTTGTTTTTCTTTAAATATTTTAATTTTTTTATTGAAAGTTTCACCTCAGTTTTTACCCTTTTTGGCACCTCATTTTCAGGTCAAAGATTAAATATTATTTTACCTGTAGGTATAAGTTTTTATACGTTTCAGACCTTAAGTTATACGATAGATATTTATCGAGGAAAGATCAAGGCTACCCATAATTACTTGTCTTTTTTTACATTTGTTAGCTTCTTCCCTCAATTAGTGGCTGGTCCAATAGAAAGGGCGAGTAATCTGCTACCACAATTTAGTGAATCCAAAGTTTTTAATTCTCAAATGATCTCAAAAGGCATAAAATATATGCTATTTGGTTTTTTTTTAAAACTTGTTGTCGCAGATAGAGCGGCGATATATGTTAATGCTGTATATAATAATGTTGAAAATCATGATGGCTTAAGTTTTATTGTCGCAACAATAGTTTTTGCCTTTCAAATTTATGGCGATTTTGCTGGGTATTCGTTAATCGCCATTGGCACTGCAAAATTATTTGGTTTTGATCTTATGACTAATTTTAGAAGACCTTATTTTTCATCATCCATAGGTGAGTTTTGGTCAAGATGGCACATTTCTTTATCTACCTGGTTTAGAGACTATGTCTATATCCCCTTAGGAGGAAATCGAGTTTCGAAAACCAGATGGTTTATCAATATATTTATTACTTTTCTTTTAAGTGGTATTTGGCATGGTGCCAACTGGACTTTTGTGATATGGGGAGCTCTAAATGGAGCTTACCTTGTTATAGAAGCGTTTTTTATAAAAAAAGAAAAAAAGAATTCTATTCTTAACATACTACTAACCTTTTTTCTAATAAATATTTCTTGGATATTTTTTCGTGCAAATAGTATTGAAAATGCGCTTCAAATTATTCATAAAATACTATTTTCTCCTGGACACTTATATATTGGAGAGGGAGACGACATTACAGCTTTAATATATTCTATACTAGCCATTTCTATGCTAATAACTATTGAGATAAAAAAAGAGTTTTTTAATAGGCTATTTTCTTTGAGCAATAACAAACACGAAGTAGTTAGACTTTTAACTTTTTCAGTTCTTATTTTTATTATTTTATACTTGGGAGTTTTCGACAATAATCAATTTATATATTTTCAATTCTAGCACTTATGTTGCCAACTGAAACAAAACTATTTTTTATAAAAGCAGCTAAATTTATCCTCATAATTATAGTTGTTGATTTTGTTTTGGGTTTATTTTCCAATCACATTTTTCAATCTCAAAAAACTGGTCAATATGCCCGAATCAATTATATAGCCAAGGACACCACTGCTAAAGTGATAATAACAGGTAGTTCACATGCAATTAAACACTACGTTCCGGAAGTATTCGATAGTGTTTTAGGAAATGAAACTTACAATGCTGGAGCAAATGGCCAAAAATTAATATATGCCTATGCCATTCAGAAAATAATATTAAAAAAAAGAGCACCAGAGCTAATTATTTTAAATATAGATGAAGACTGGTTATATACATCAGATATCGCTTACAAAAGGTTTTCTGTTTTATATCCGTTCTATGATGAGCATAAAGATATTCTTAAACCGATTTTAGATCTAGAATCAAAATTTAATAATTATAAACTTCTCCTAAATTCGTATCGTAACAATTCGACCATTGTACATATTATCAAGTACTTTTTAATCCCACAAAAAGATTATAAGGGATATATGCCGCTATATAGTACTATGGATAAATCAATAAAGAGTTCTGATGTACATTTAAGAGGTGAATATACTTCAGAAGAAGTAGATCCAAACTTTGTGCTAATTTTAGAAAACTTAATTTCTAGTGCAAAAGACAAAAACGTTCGGTTATTGTTTGTGATATCTCCAAAATTTACAAAGGTAAACCTCACTGAAAATAAATCTTATAATCAAATTCTTGAAATAGTAGAAAAGCGAAAAGTTACCCTTTACGACTTTCAAAACGATTCTATATTTACAGGAAAACATGAACTTTTTTATGATGCTACCCATTTAAACGATAAGGGAGCAAGGCTATTTTCAACTAAACTTGCAGAAAAAATAGTAGCACACCCAATAAAGAATTAAGTTTTAAAAAAAGCCATAAGAGAATATTTATAACTGGAAATAAAATTTATTTTATTGTTATATAAGTAACCGCTTAATTTTAGTTTTAAAAAGCCATTTCATTTTTTGGCGGAAGCCGATTGAGATTACTCTCGGTTTTTAAAATAAAAAATATTAACCATAGTATTTGCTGATATATATCAGTTTCTTAGCTTCATTTTATCTTTACCTTTACCTATATTCTATGTTTTTAGAACATAGGATACCTAGTTTTTAACACCCTTAAATAAGCCACCGTGAAGATGAAAATAAAAAATAAAGTACGGCTTTATGGTGCTGGGGGTCATGCTCAAATAATAAAATTTATTATACAGGAAAATAATACCTTTTTAGAAGGGGTATATGATGATGATCCTAAATTAGCACATAAAAATTTTCATGGAGTTCGAAATGGTTTTCGCTTAAACCAAAGCAACTTTGTATACGATGACATTCCTTTTATAATAGCTATTGGAAATAATAGGATAAGAGCTGAAATAGCTGGCTTTTTGAAATGCTCATTTAGTAATGCCGTACATACATCTGCCATCATTTCCGAAAATGTACATGTAGGGGAAGGAACGGTAATATATGCCGGGGCTATCATTCAACCGAATACTAGCATAGGTAAACATGTCATAATCAATACCGCTGCAAATGTAGATCATGATAATACTATTCATGATTTTGTGCATATTTCTCCCAATGCAACCCTCTGTGGTTTAGTCGAAGTAGGTACTGGTTCACATATAGGAGCAGGTGCTGTCATTATACCCCAAATAAAAATAGGAGAATGGTGTGTTATTGGGGCGGGATCTGTTGTCATTCATGATGTTCCTGACTTTGCTGTAGTGGTAGGCAATCCTGGAAAAATAATAAAAATAAATCGTTAGCTTCCTGAAATCTTTTGGTATCAAATAATGATGTTTTTCAGTATAGTACAGGCACTTAACATACTCCTAAATTCAGCTCTAAAGTTTAAGAACTGGTGTGTAATAAGTGTAACCCAATTAAAACATACCACCTGATAAAGTCTATAAAGTTTCATTATGGAATGACGTTGTCACCGCCGATACCGTGGCTAATTTTTCCCCTATCTCGGTTTAAAAACAAATTTAAAAGACAGGTTGATTAGTCGTCGACAACAAAAGGTAATTCGTCTAATTTAGGCGTAAATTATCCTACAAAAACAGAGCTATCAGTTAGAAAAGCTTACATTCGTTGATCTATTTGTAGCCACACACCATGCTTTTCAATTCCTTTGAATTTCTTTATTTTTTTCCCTTAATGGTACTGGGGTTTTACCTCCTAAACCATCGGTATCGCTGGCTATGGTTACTTTTAGGGAGTTATTATTTTTATGCATCTGCAGAACCTGTATTGCTCGTGTTACTTGTAGCCTCTACCCTAGTCGATTACTTCTGCGGTTTGCAAATGGCCCAGACAGCAACACAAAAAATAAAAAAATGGTTTTTAGCTGCGAGTATCCTAATTAATGTGGGGCTTTTGGTGGTGTTCAAATACCTCTTGTTCTTTACCCATTCATTTTTAGGCGTTCTAGACTTCTTTGGCATTGCAATAGCAACCACCGATGTGTCTCAGACCTACCATATCAACCAAATATTATTACCGGTGGGGATCTCATTCTATACCTTCCAAACCATGAGCTATAGTATAGAGGTGTACCGAGGAAATATACCGGCGGAAAAACATTTAGGGAAATTTGCTTTATATGTGGCATTTTTTCCACAATTGGTCGCTGGTCCTATTGAACGTGCTTCGCGATTACTCCCTCAATTAAAGAAAAAAATTACCATAGACACACAGCAGATTGAAAAAGGACTGATCATGATGGCCTGGGGCTTTTTCTTAAAACTAGTAGTGGCCGATCGCTTAGGAATTTACGTAGATCAGGCTTTTTCAGACCCCACGTCGCCGCATGGTATTGCCCTATTTTTAGGGAGTTTGTTTTTTAGTTTTCAAATTTATTATGATTTTTCAGCCTATACTGCAATTGCCATTGGTGCCGCCAAAGTACTGGGTTTTGACCTAATGCACAATTTTAATAGGCCGTTCTTTTCGACGTCTAGTATGGAATTTTGGAAACGTTGGCATATATCTTTAATGTATTGGATGCGTGATTACCTCTATAGACCTCTAGTCGTTAACCTAAAACTTACACGCCTACAAGCCGTACTCATGGTATTTTTTGTCATTGGGTTGTGGCATGGTGCCAATTGGACCTTTGTGCTCTGGAGTATGTTAAATGCTGTATTATTGATCGTGGAGGTGGCGAGCCTTAACATGAGAACAACTCTTTTTAAAAAATACAAGATTCCAAAAAAAGTAATTAATGGTGCGGGCGCTGTTATTATTCTTGGCTACCTTATGGTTTCCCTCATTTTTTTCAGATCGGCCTCTATTGGTCAGGCTTTGGTATACATAGAACATATGTTTAACCTAAAAAGTTTGCATATCAATATTTTAGGAAACTACCTAGAACTTTTCTTGTGCTTTGTGTTTATTGGTTTGGTGCAAACAGTACATTATTACAAGGGGAATAATAAGATTTATGAATTAGTTTTGAACAAGACTAGCGCTATCAAAAGCCTCGCTTATATAGGCTACATAGTACTCATTATTTTATTTGGCGTTCATCGACAAAATACTTTTATTTATTTTCAATTTTAAAGAGTATGAAATTATTTATAGTTAAAATAGGTCTGTTTTTTTTGTTATTTGGAGCTACGTATCTTTTTTTCATGAACAAGTTGTCAAACAACTATGTAGATGAAAATTACAACAAATTCACCCGAGAAGCTGGAGGCTTAATTATAGGCCTATCGAGAGCTAATAATGGTTTGTCTCCCTATATTTTAGAAACGAATTTAGAAGAATTTAACTTTGAAAAGCCTCTTATTAATTTTGCTATAGATCACGGACAGTCCCAATTTGGTGAACTATATTTGAATAGTATTAAAAGTAAATTAAAGGATAATAGTACTAAGGGTCTGTACATACTATCGGTAAGCCCTGGAAGTTTTACCGCTCCAAAAAATCTGGATGAGTTTGGGATAAAAAGTTTGGATCAAAAAAGAATTTTAGGAAAAATTAATACGCTTACGGAGCACCCTAATTTTGATTACATCAGTAATTGTTATCCTCATTCGTTATACAACGCTATATACCCTACAAATAAATGGGATAATATGGTAACACATAGCAATGGTTGGAATGAAGTAACGTTAAAAAGTGCTACGCATACGATAAGCCAACAAGATATAAAGGAATGGAAACAGCAGGCGGTAGACTACTATAAAAAATCAATGAAAGAGGAAGTCTACAATGCTAATAGATTCGAATATTTTGTGAAAACCATTTCGTATTTAAAAGAAATAGGAACAGTTATTTTAATTCGTATGCCAATAGATCAGGAAATGCTACTCTTAGAAAAAGAAACGTGGAGCGATTTCAATAAAAAAATGGATAGCGTTGCGGAAAATCAAAAAGTTGTATATTTTGATTACTCTGAAAAAATAGCAGATTACCAAACTTTTGATGGTTCACATTTACTTTCTGAAAGTGCCCAACAATTCACTGAGGAATTAAGTGAAGCTATAAGAACCCATCTAAAAAGCAGCTCAAATTAACCCTTGTTTTTGTAATATTTAAAGCATAGATAAAATACACCTGATGATAAAACACAATCTCTTTATATCTTCTATCTTTTCAGCGATATGGCTACGCCATTTTTCGAAAGGTAAAGAAGAAGTTGTGTTTCCATGTATACCAACGCTTCAATTTGTAAAATTCCCAAAATTGCCTTTGTACAGAAATGTAGGCGGAAAAAACACCAAAGGGATAAGTTATACAATCGCTAAAGGTCAAAAACATTCACTACGTGGCAGCGTACTTTTATGTTATGACATTCATAGCTATTTTCAAGGATCCCTACCGGTTTTAGAAAAGCCTTTAAAACTAAAGAGGATTGAACAGTACCCTGGTTTCTTATCTGATTTGGAAGGGTATAACAGCGTGCAGGACTACATGCAAAAAACCCTGAGTAAAAAAAGCAAGTACCGATTTAACTTATACCAAAGAAAGCTAGAACACAGTTTTGAGATTCGTTATACCGTGTATTTCGGAACCATTACCAAGGAGACCTATGATTTTTTATTTGATACCTTTTACTTGCTTTTAAGAAAACGTTTTGACGCCAAACAGGAAACCAATAATAACTTACATCCAGACCTATGGAACTTTTATCATGAGCTTATTTATCCTATGATTTTAGATAAAAGAGCAGCCTTTTTTGTTACCTACGATCAAGAAAAGCCCATTGCCATCAGCTTACTTTTTTTCTCGGATAGCGTCGCCATTGATATTATGCGTGTGTTTGATATTGATTATGCCTCCTTTAGATTGGGAATGACGAGCATCATAAAACAATTAGAATGGTGCCTTGCACAGCAATTTAAATTTTTTGATTTTTCAAAAGGAGACTATGAATATAAAAATCGTTGGGCTACCAAAAGGTATAGCTTTGAATACCACCTATTCTATGATAGTACTTCGCTTAAAGCTACATTCCTTGCCAACGGGATCAGCTTTTATTTCACAGCCAAACAATATTTAAGAGATCTGGATCTCCATATATGGTTTCATAAGCTAACGCATCGATTAAAAAATACAAACGGCAAAAAAAACTCTTTAACTAAACCTCAATTTAAAGCGGTATCTAGCACCATACTAGGGGATAATTATACGGCAATCAGCATCTCTAGCTTAAAGGAGTCGCACTTGAAAAAAACACTGATTGATTTTCTCTACCAAAACTCTGAAAAATTATCAGATCTGCAAGTTTTTCGCTCTAAAACAGAAGCCAATAGCTATGCCATCAAAGGAAAAAAAAATACGGCAATTTTTACAATCCCGAAGCACCAATGATGGATACCTACACGACACAAAAGTCATCTAATTTTATTTTTAGCCTGTATGTAAATCAAACAGTAGCTTCGTTTTTTGCTAAAGGTTTAAAAAATAAACTAACGGGACAGTATTTGAACCCTACCCCTACTTTTGCTGTCGCTGAAGATAAAAAGTATGTGGTGAAAAATATTCCAGATTATCTGGATCTAGACAATAATAACACACATCTTGGTGCTATAACATATACCGATGTACCTCAATACAAAGGTTTTTTATTAAATTTTCAAAACATCACAACACCAGAAGACTACCTTTTAAAACATTTAAATAAAAGAAATCGAAAAAATTTAAAACAAAAACACCAGCAATTGTTGAGAGAACACAGCATTAAAACGCAGTGGTATTTTGGTGCTATGACTGAAGATAGCTATACCAAAATTTTTGATGCCTTTTATGGCTTACTAAAAAAAAGGTTTAACGAAAAAAAAATGAACAACCGGTATTTAAAAAACTGGGCAGCCTTAGAAACCACAACCTATGCTAAAATATTCACCAAAAAAGCATCCCTATTTGTTATTTATGACAAAAACACACCCATTAGCATTACGCTAAATTTTCATATCAACGACGTGGTTTTTAGTCATATCCAAACCTATGATATTGCCTATTCACACTACAATATGGGGGACATCAGCATGTGGCACCATGTACAGTGGTGCATACAAAACAAAATCACGATCTTTGACTTATCGATGGGCGAAACCTATAACAAAGTAAAATGGAGTAATCACGAGTATCTGTTCTACCATCGTATTTATTACCAATCCGCTTCTTTGCTTGAACAAGGATGGGCTCAATTTCAGATAATAAAATATAAATGGCTACAGCAGCTTAGAGATAAGCATATCATCGGTGGTCGTTTTTCCTTAGACAAATTACTATTTAAATTCCATTAAATACCCATGGTCACAACCCGAAGAACTTAGCATACATGCCAAACTATATAGACTTTTTAGATCTTATTTTAAAACCGGAAGAGTTTGCTTTATATTTTAAGGAATTAAAAAATAAAAGTACAGATACTCAGCTTTATGGCAGCCTAGAAGTACCCGTAAAACCAGATACACAAAAGGTTCAACTAGTTTTTGATATTCCTGATTACCTTAATGTAAAATGGCACTCGAACTACAAAAAAACTAAAATAAAAAAATTAAACACCTATACGGGGTCCATGATTACTTTAAATAAGTATGGTAATCTAGCTAGTTATTTAAAAAACAATTTTAGTCCTAAAAAAAGAGCACAATTCAGAACGTACAAAAAAAGGTTAGAAACATGTTTTAATATTTCATACAAAGTATATTATGGAGCCATTACCAAAGAAGAATACAATCGCTTGTTTGCTATTTTTCCAAAACTTATAAAAAAACGTTTTGACCTTATAGGTAAAAATCATCACGATTTGTCCGTTTGGGATCGCTATGAACAAAATAGCTTTGCCCTTATTAATGCTAAAAAAGCATGCCTCTTTGTTATTTATGATGAAGATAAACCCATTAGTATTGCTTTAAACCCTGTATTAGGCAAAGTGATGTATGGGTATGTGAGAACCTTTGATGCGGATTACGCCAAATTTTATTTGGGTTTTACTGATCTTTTTTTTCAATTAGAGTGGTGCTACCAAAACCAAATAGAAATTTATGATCTTTTAAAAGGAACCTATGATTACAAAAGCAAAATCACAGACCATATTTATTTTTTTAATAAATACCTAATATATGACGCTAGCTCTTTCGTGGCAAGGTTCACGGCCTTATACTATAGCTTTAAAAATCAAGCTTTTTATACCTTGGTGAAAGGACTCAAGAGGCTTCATGTACATACCGCCTACCATCGATACCTACACCATAAAGAACAGAAAAAGCAGGAGCAACAAAAAGCCAAGCTGAGCTGGGAAACAGAACAAAACATAACCTTTGAAAGCTTAAGAATTGCGCGTAAAATTGATTGGAGAGCAGAAGACTTTGACTTTCTAAGGCGGCCTATTTACGATTTTTTATATACCAGTAAAGATGGTAGTCATGATCTTGAAGTATTTGAGCTTTCAGAGGCTAAAAACGCCTTTGCCATCAAAGGAAAAAGCAGCATTCAAAAAATTAATTTCACGATAACGGCCTAAACCCCATGGAGAAATTACAGCCTATTCTATTTTTAAAAGCCCTATTCGAGAATTTTGATTTCTCTCCATGGTATCAGCGTATTCGCTATAAAAAGCAAGTAATTTTTAGCGCTAAACCCTTTATAAATGCTGCAGATGTTATTATCATAAAAGATATACCCGACTATTTAAGCCTAGAGCCATCCACAAACAAAGACTATACATGGCTGAAAGTAAACACCTTAAAAGGGCATAGCATTCAGGTAGAACAATACTCAACCCTAGAAAAGTACTTAGCGGCTAATTTTAGTGCAAAAAGCAGGTCTAACTTAAGACGGTACACCAAGAGGTTAGAAACTTGTTTTAACATTCGGTACGAGTGCTATTGGGGAAGTATTCCTAAAGAAGAATACCATACCCTATTCAAGGCCTTAAACAAATTATTAGTAAAAAGGTTTGCTCAAAAAAAAGAAGTAAATTATGAATTACAACATTTAGCCGATTTTGAAGCGAAAATCTATGCGCAACTACGAAACAAAGAAGCTGCACTCTATGTAATTTACCATCATCATGAGCCCATAAGCATACGCATTAATATGATCAAAGAAAACCTTGGCTTTTATATGATGAGTGCTTACGATATTGACTACGCGAAATTTCACTTGGGCAGTATTGATATGATGAAGAATATAGGGTGGTGCATTGAACATAACATGCTGAGCTATGATCTTTTAAAGGGCTACGACTATTACAAAAAAAACTGGATGACGCAAAGCTTTGACTATTACAATCATATTATTTACAACCATAAAAATAGTATGGCTCGCCTTTATGCGAACTATGTGAAGCTTAAAACCCAAATGCTATACCTAGGCTATTACGGCTTAAAGAAAATTAATGCAGACCTTTATTATAAAAGTTTAAAACAATTCTGGTATACGCTAAGTGCTCAAAACAAAAAGGAACAAGAGCTATTGGTGATCGATGCCTTGCCTTTTGAGCCATCAACAGGGATTGAAATTAAGCTTATGCAGGGAGTAAAATATGAGCATTTAAAAAAAATAATATTCGACTTTTTATTTAACTCACAGCAATCTTTAGATGAAATTAGCATATTTGAAGCAAAAGAAACCCAAGACCATTATCAGGTGATAGGCAAAAAAACATCCTATGCCTTCATAGTAAAAACGAGAAAATAGTAAATTTTATAAAAACTAAGATACAGGTACTTTACAATATGGCTAAGACCACAAGAACACCACGACGCTTTTCTTTTTTCCTTGATCTTTTTTTTAAGGAACAGTCTTTTCCGTTTTTTATACAAAAAGTAAAAAATGAATACCTGAATACCGTCCTATACGAACAGCAAGAAGCTTTGGTAAAAACGGCCGACTTTAGCCTTACAACCATCTATGACTTTCCAAACTATTTAAGCCTATCCCTGCCAAAGGATCAGCTTGCTTTAAAACAATTGACAGCGCCTTTATACCCGGGCTATTTGGCCGATTTAAGAACACATACTTCTGCTGACGACTATATTTTACACCAAGTGGGTAAAGCCCGAAGCTCAAAGCTCAGAAGACATCAAAACCGTTTAGACCTTTGTCTGGAGCCCACCTATACCATGTATTACGGGGCTATCGACAAAACCGAGTACGACCGCTTGTTCACGATTTTAAAACAAATGACAGCCCTTAGGTTTCGTCAAAAAAATGAAAATAATTTTGAATTGCCCTATTTAGACTATTACCAAGACATTATGTTTACCATGGTGTTAGAGAAAAGGGCTGCCATTTATGTTATTTACGATGTGCTAAAACCCATAAATATTACCCTAAATTTTTTAAATGGAAAAACGCTGCTCCATTTTAATAGCTGTTTTGATATTGACTATGGCATGTTTAATTTGGGCCACTTAAATACCATAAAACATTTGCGTTGGTGTTACGATAATAAGCTGCACTTATTTGATATGGGAAGGGGTGATTTTTTTCATAAGAGGCAATGGATTAATACGACCTACACCTATGAAAAACACATTATTTATCATGTAAAGAATCCCTTGGCGAAGCTAAAAGCCCAAGCAGAAGTAGCACAAACCCTACTTAGGCACCAACTCATTGCTTCCCTAAAAAAAATAAAGTTTCATATTTTATATGGTCAAATGCGTAAAGCGCTGTATAGAATAAGACAGCCTAAAGAAAGCGAAAAACCTACCTATACGGTACTGGAAGGGCATGTGATCAACAATGCCTCAGACCTAGTAAAAATACCTTATGATGTAGCTCCTTATACCCACCTTATTTTTTATGTAAATGCATTTCTTCATAAAAATTTTGAGCTAAAAAAAAATTGTCAGGTGTATCAAAATAGGACCTCCGAAAATACGTTTATTATAAAAGGAAAGAAAAACATTCAGCAACTAGTAGTATCTAATTAAAAATAAGAATCCCAAGCTTCATGGCATCAAAACAACATATAGTGTTTAACACGCATCTTATAAAAGGGGAAGCATTGCCTGATTTTTTTACTGATATTGACTATTATGGAAGAGAAGTAAGCCTTAGAAACTCGTACACAGCAGACCCTAAGTTGGTCTATTCCATGTCATTAGTCCCCTCTTACTTTAAGCTGCAAACCACTGATGCGAAAATAGAGCACCAAATCATACCACAAGAGAATTGGGGTTATGCCATACATTTAAATTCAGAAAGCACAATTGACAGCTATCTTGAGAACCAATTTAAATACAAGTACCGAAGTATTATCCGACGGTTTGTAAATCGTTTAGAAGCTAGTTTTAACATCAATTATGCCCTGTATTATGGAGAAATTTCTGAAGAAAAATACCATTTTCTTATGGATGCTTTAGAGCGAATGATCCAGAATAGGTTTGCAGAACGCAATGAAAAACACAAAGACATCGCCCAGTGGCTGAGCTATAAAAAAACAAGCTTTGCTAAAATAAACAACAAACAAGCATCCTTATTCGTCATCTATAACGAAAACGAGCCTATAGAAATTTCGTTAAATTATCATTTTGATAAAATTTTATTTAGTGCCATGTCTTCCTACGATATTGATTACTCTAAATTTGGGTTAGGCCATATTGAGATTTACAAACAAGTAGAATGGTGTGCAAATAATAAGTACCTTTTATTTGAAATGGGCGTTGGAGGTATGGATTACAAACGTCGTTGGAGCAATGCCATCTATAGGTTTCAACATCATATTATGTTTTCAAAAAGCCATGCTGCCACAAGATTTTTAGGTATGTTGGAAGCAAAAAAAATACAACTTAAAGAGTATTTAAAAGCCAAAAAATTGAACGAAATACTACCCGAACTAAGGCGCAAATTTCACAGAGAAAAAGATACCGTATCCCCAATTGATCTAGGGACTATAGACAATAGAAACCATACCACAGTCCACAAAAAATCCATTGAAATTAATATACACGATGTAGCCTTTAAGTATTTAAAAAGATATACATATGATTTTTTATACACTGCTTTAGAAAAAAGTAGTGAGGTAAAAATTTATCAGCTAAGCCTAAATGAGTTTCTAATCCAAGGCAACAAAAAACAACAAAGACTGCGCCTCACCAAACCCTAATATACCCCACTGTGGTCTGTTTAGTGAAGGTGCCATATAAACCATGTGTCTAACTAAAAACTGCATGTGCTATAAAATAGGGAATGGCAAGCAAAGCCCCAATTGACTACTATCGCCTATTCTTTAAGAGTTTGGCTATTTTTTGAGCCACGATTTCTCGACCATTATTGTTCCAATGATGGTCATAAATAAGCGTGGTATTTTTTGCCGAACTTTTTAATTCCTCACCAATAGTAATGTACTTTAGCCTGTTATCATTTAAATACTGGATAAAACGAGTAGGCGTCACTGTTTCATCAATTAAAAAATAAAATTTCTCCTTATCAAAGCCATATAAACTCATAAGTGATTCTAGATTTTCAATGTTTCTTTTAAGTAATTCCTCGTCCTTCGCCTGCACACTAGAAGTATCAGGAGTACTAGATTTTATTGGTGGCACAGGATTTACCATTAAATTTCGAGTCGTATTGATGAAATCTTGAATAGGAGAAAATACACCAATGCTTTTCCCATACACCAATAATTTACTTTTTTTAATTAAATTGTTTAATGGTGATTCTAACGCTAAGCGATAGCCCTCAACCTCATAAATAGGTCTAGTTAAATCATTGTTGTATTTAAGTCCTAATACCACAAGGTCTATCAACTTAAATTGATCGCGATATTGATGAATTAGATGTAACTGATCAGCCATGTCGTAGCCTGCGTAGCCATATTCATAAACTTCGATACCGGGTATTTTGTTTTCAATTTTTTTTCCAATAGACTGGTAATAATTCTGATGAAACCCTTCAATAAAAGAATCCCCTACCAAAGCAAGCTCAAAACCCTCTCGGCTAGGGTTAAATTCTCGGTACGAATTATACCCAGATGCATTAATATGATAGGCTGAAAAATTTTGTCTTCTATTTCCGGTAACGGCATAGCCGTTTTGATTTGGCATCCATTTTTCTACCTTGTTTTCATCAAGGTATCTGTTAGGTGTATCTTTTGCTAAATGAAAAACCCGAACCCAAATTTCTAGGGCTATGAGCAAAAGAATAGTATATATGCTTATTTTAAAAACTAACTTTTTCATAACGCTATCTTCTTTTCTTACTAGTAAACAGTTTCTTTTCTGCTTTTAAAATTGAAAATAAATAAAGGATCTATCAACGCCATCATCGTAAAACAATAACATCGAAAGTACCACTAAAGAATATACAAAAAATCGCACATATTTATTTTTAAAAGCAAAGGGACTACGTTCGTTTTTCCGTATAAGGTATTCATAAAATACAAAAACAAGCACCAGAATATAGTAATCTAACATTCTATATCCCATAGGATGCAGGTAGGCTTCGTAACTAAAGTCGCTTACTATTCGGTGAATAAAGTTAAAGGCGTCTGTAATAGAAGCTGACCTAAAGAAAATCCTTGAAAAAGTAACAATTCCGAAGGTTAAGAGTACCTGAAAAATTTCTGTTAAAGAGGGCAACAGACTATTTTGGCCAACAACACTATTCTTGTATACTGTATTTCTACCCATTAAAAATACGGGAATAAATGCTAAGGCATGAAAGCCTCCCCAAAATATAAAGGTCCAATTGGCACCATGCCAAAAACCACTGACCAAAAATATAATACAAATATTGCGAATAGATTTTATTTTACTAACTCTTGAGCCTCCCAATGGAATATAGACATAATGTCTAAACCAAGTTGATAGTGATACATGCCAACGTTGCCAATATTCCGCAACGTTTCTAGAGAAATTAGGAAATTTAAAATTAGACATCAACTCAATCCCAAACAATTTAGCGGTACCAATGGCGATATCAGAATAGCCACTAAAATCGCCATACACTTGAAAACTAAACAAGGTTACCCCCAAAACTAAGGTAGATGCTGGGTAGTGCATATGATTAGCAAATATATCGTCTACGATAGGCGCCAGAGAATCGGCTATAACCATTTTTTTAAATAAGCCCCAAAGAATAAGTTTTAGACCCGCAGTGATTTGAGGAATATGTAATATTCGTTTTTGAGTTATTTGACCTAATAGATTAGAAGCCCTTTCAATAGGTCCTGCCACCAACTGTGGAAAGAAAGCAACAAAGGTGGCAAAGGATAGAAAGTCTTTTGTTGGTTTTATTCTTTTGTAATAGATATCAAGCGAATAAGACATCGTCTGAAAAGTATAAAAAGAAATACCCACGGGTAAAATAATTTGAAGGGTCCAGGTACTTTTAATCGAGTACCCTAAAATTTCAAACAAATCTATAAATGAATCGGTAAAAAAATTAAAATATTTAAAAAAACCTAATAAAGAGAGATTAAAAAAAACGCTTACCCAAAGCCAATATTTTTTAAACTGAGGTTTTTCTGCATTTTTATCAATTTGGATGCCTACAAAATAGTCAACAAGCGTGCTTGCTAAAATTAAAAACAGAAATCGCCAATCCCAAAGTCCATAAAAAAAGTAACTCGCTATAAGAACGAGTCCATTCTGTACTTTTAAACTCTTTTTAAAAACATACCAATACAATAGGAATACAACCGGTAAAAAAATGGCAAAAGCTAAGGAATTAAATAACATTAAATAGCTGGTTTGGTTATCTACTTTTTAGTTCAGCTCCCTGCAACAGGAGTTTATCAAATTTTTTAGTCAATCAAGACTGTTTTTTTTATAAGAAAAATTTATTCAAAAATGACTTTAAATTCCGATCTCCTATTTATTTTATGCTTGCTTTCTGTACAATAGGTATGGTCGTCACACTCATTCAACAATCCGTTCTCTCCCGCTGCGTTGGGTATAAGTCGATCACTTTCAATTCCTTTTTGAACCAGATAGTCTATGGTTCTTTGCGCCCGCCGCTCTGAAAGCCATCTATTGTAATTTTCAGCACCTCTGGAATCCGTAAAAGACGAAACTTGTAATTTCACTTGAGGCTTGTCTTCTAATAATTGCACTAATTTCGTTAAAATAAGTTTAGCAGCGCTGGTCAAATACGAAGAATTCAGGTCAAAGTACACATTTCCAAGGGCATTTATGTCATTTTCGAAGGCATCACGCTCATTTCTTAGTTTTTCTTGAGCTGCCTCAGCTAGTCGTTTTTGCTCTCGCTCTTGGGCAATCTGTGCTGCTAATAGTTTTGCTTGTTGATCACTTTGGGCTTGGGCAATGGAATCGTTTCTTCTATTTTGTTCGGTTTCTAAAGCTTCTAATAGCGCTAATTTCTCTTTCCCCTTAGGGCTTAACTCTTTTTCTATAGCCAACTGATAGACCACACCAACAGCATGTTGCAAGTGATTGGTAGCATCCGTAGTCATGCTCCATTTCCCAGACGAATTAAAGTCTAAACCAAAACGATCTGAAAACCAAGTTCTAAAGCCAATGACAGCGTTATAGGTGCCTCTGCCTTGATCGTTGGCTTGGGTATATCCAAGACCTACGCCTACATAAGGGTCAAAAAAACCTGTTTTACCCACTAACTTATTTAAGTCATAGCTGAGCCTAGTATCCATCGCATAATAGGTCTTATCTTCATTTAAAATAAGGCCATCCACTCTTTTACCAGCCTTATAGGTATTGTAGCTAGCAATCGCTTCCACACCTAGACCACTTTTAAAATACCTACCAATACTCAATCTTGAGGGATAGGGAACAGCATGCCAGGTTTCTTTTACATCAAACAAGGCATCAAAGGCATCACCCGAATCATCAACGATGTTAGTACCTATGCCGAGGATCCAAGAACTTGATATTATAGAATCTTGTGAGCTTAAGACAAGTTCTTCTTGTTCCTGTGCGTAAGCAATATTTAAACTCATTAAAAAAGCAAACGGAATAACTGTAATTCTTTTAAAGTACATAATTCTAAACATCATAAGACTTGAGATTTCAAAGATAGCTCGAACTATAAGGAGACTTCAGCAAAGCTCCTTGAAAGGCTATAAAAATCGATATAAAGTTTTAATGCTTTTACTGCATTTAATGTAACAATAGAAATAGTGTGAAAATGTAACAATGGAGTTAATGTAGTAATGGGGTTAATGTAATAATATAACAATTGGCAAATTTATTAAACTACTACCCTGTACCCTCTAAAAACTACCTACTGTTTTAAAGAAACAATGATTGATTTGAAGATATGTTGATGTTTGGATTTGAGGATTTGGTTTATGTGAAAAGTGTAATCATGAAAATTAGAGAACGTAAACTTCTACATTCTAAAACCAACTGCTTTTTTAATTGCCCCTTGGAAGGAGGACTAAGGGGGTTGTTTTAACTGATTATACTTACAAACTAGACAAATAAGTAATTAGTGAAAATAAGTAATCTACTTCCCTTGTAGGGATTAAGGGTTGACTTTTTTTTACGACCCTCTACCCTCTAAAAACTAATCACTACCCACTAATGCATATTCTTAAACCTGGATTGTAGTGCTTTTTCGTAAACGGCTTCGTATAAGGGAAGAATATTTTTGATATCAAAGCGCTGTGCGTTTTCAAAGGCATTCTCTTTAAATCTTGTTAAGACCGCATCATCGGACAATATCTTTATCGCATTTTCTGACATTTCATTGACGTTGCCCACATCACTTAAATACCCTGTAACACCCTGAATATTTACTTCTGGGATACCCCCTGCATTACTAGAGATCACTGGAGTTTTATTGATCATCGCCTCTAAAGCAGCCAAGCCAAAACTTTCAGTCTCTGAGGGCAGTAAAAATAAGTCCGAAAAACACAAAATTTTATCTATTTCATTGCTATTGCCTACAAAGATTACTTTATCTGTGATGCCATATTCTTCGCATAAAATTTCAGCTTTTTCTTTTTCAGGACCTTCCCCGACCATCACCAATTTTGAAGGTATTTTCTTTTGAATTTTATTGAAGATTTTAACCACATCGGGAATGCGTTTTACCTTTCTAAAATTACTGATGTGTGTAATGATTTTTTCATCATCCTTAGCCATTAAACCACGCTGACAATCGGTAAAGTCGACCTTAAATTTTGAGGTTTCTATAAAATTAGGGATGACTTCAATAGTATTTTCTATCGTAAATAAGTCTAGGGTTGCTTCTTTTAAATTTTCAGACACAGAGGTGACCACATCTGATTTATTAATGCTAAAGGTAACGGCTGGTTTATAAAAAGGGTGCTTGCCCACCAAGGTAATATCTGTTCCGTGCAAGGTGGTGATCATAGGAATAAAAATACCTTCTTCTTGTAGCATTTTCTTCGCCATATACCCTGCGTAAGCATGTGGAATGGCATAATGTACATGTAGAACATCAATCCCATACAACTTTACCGTATCTACTAATTTACTAGAAAGTGCAAGCTCGTAAGGCTGGTAGTGAAACAATGCGTATTCAGGAACATGAACTTCATGAAAAAAAATGTTGTTATTCAATAACTCCAAACGCACCGGTTGCTTATAGGTAACAAAGTGAATTTCGTGCCCTCTTTCGGCAAGCGCTATTCCTAGTTCGGTAGCAACTACACCACTACCTCCAAAAGTTGGGTAACAAACTATGGCAATCTTCATACATTTAAATTTTTTAAAGCTTTAGGTTAAAGGCTATATGCTTTAGGCTTCAGGCATGTCTTAAGTTGAAATTCAACATAAAACCATCCAATTTTTTTTGTGAGTCGAGGGAACACCAACTACATTACAATCAAAAATAACTATTATTTTTCAATAGCATCATAAATGGCTTTTTGAATTCGCGTTCTTAAGCCCGATTTTATTAAAAGCGTATTGCTTGCCGTGGGGTAGGTTCTGTTGGATAAAAAAACATACACCAATTGCTCTTCAGGATCGGCCCAAGTAAATGTGCCGGTAAAACCGCTGTGTCCAAAACTTTTTTGAGAAACGCAACCGCAGGTCGGTGCGCCCGTTTTTGAATCGGGCTTATCAAAACCTACGCCTCTACGTACATTTTCATTACAAAAATAACAGGTATTAAATTTTGCTATGGTTCTTGAATTCATAAAGCGATGGCCACCATACACCCCTCCTTGCAAATACATTTGCATCATTTTGGCAACATCATTGGCATTGCTAAATAACCCGGCATGCCCTCCTACTCCGCCTTGCATCGCTGCTCCCATATCATGCACATAGCCTTGCACTCGTTCATACCTAAAATAAGTGTCTTCCTCCGAAGGTATTATTTGTTCTATAGGGAACTTCTCTAAAGGATTATAAGTCATGGTGGTTGCCCCTAAAGGACCGTAAAACAAACGATCAGCTATCGCATCTTGTTTTTCACCATACACCTCTTCGATGTATTTATGAAAAACAAAATAGCCAATATCACTGTAGCGGTATCGGTTCGATTTTAAGTCTTGCCGCCCAATTCTGTTGTAAATAGAATCTTTATAGGCATCGATTAAGTATAGTTTTTCTGAAACTTTTATAGAATAGCCTTTTAAAGGTTTATCGCGGTAAAAATCACCCGAAGGCTTACGATTTTCATCTAAAGTACTGAGGTAAAAAGCAATCCATGCTGGTAAACGACCATAATGCGATAGGGCTTTTAACACCGTAACATTGTTTATTTCTGTGTCAGCATACGCGGGTACTAACTCTTTGAAGGTTTGGTTTAAGGATAGTGTGCCTTTTTCTTCCATTTGCATTAAAATGGGTAGCGTACCTAGTATTTTGGTTAAGGAGGCTAAATCAAATAGCGCATCGGTAGTGAGTGCTGTTTTTGCATCATACGTAGCCTTTCCAAAGGCTTTGTGGTATACGATTTTACCCTTGCGCGCTACCAATACTTGAGCCCCAGGAAACATTAGGGAATCTAAACCGTTCTGCACCAAACCGTCCACCATTGCTAATTTAGTAGAACTCATGCCTACCCGCTCGGGTAAACTATACCCTAAGCGTGCAATACCATCGAAAGATATACTGGTATGTACCGGCAATTTAGGATGCGCACTTACGGGAAGTTTACCTTTGGCTGCAACAGCTCCAAATAGGAGTTGTGCTGCTTTCTGCTGCGCTATACGGCTATTTTGATAGGCAACCACAATACCATCAATAGCCTCTAGGCTATCGATGGCTAATAGTGCATAGGGTTTTGCAAATTCTACGAGAATGGTATTGGAGCTTCTAAGTTCGGAAATTGCTTTTAGGCTGGCCAATTCTTCTTTGGTATAGGCATAAGGTTTCCATGGACTGTCATTATTTTTATGATGCCCAATAATGACGACATTATAGGCCGATATGCTACTGGTAAAAGAAGTAATGTTCGACATGTTAATCGGCGTAACTTCTGTATACTTATTTAATTCTTCTAAAAAAGCATCATGAGGATCATCACCTAGTTTTATATAGGCGATTTTCTTCGTCTCTAGTTTTTTAATCGGTAAAATTGAAACCTCATTTTTGACTACCGTAATCGCATTTTCAATAGCCTCTTCATAGATTACATCATTTTCTAAACTATTTAAATCAGCATATAAATCTTGTAAAACAATAGGGCTGTAGCGATGCAGACCTGCTTTATATTTGCCTTGTAAAATTTTCTTTACGGAAGTCGACAAGCGGTTTTCTGTTATTCTACCTTCTTGGACCGCTTTCAATAGGCGCGCTTTTGCACTGACCACATCTTTGGGCATTAATAAAATATCATTACCTGCTATAAAGGCGGCAAGTTCTATATCTCCCGGCTTTTTTGGATCCCCAACACCACTCATGTTTAAAGCATCGGTAAACACCAAGCCCTTAAACCCCATTTCCTCCTTTAGGATTCCTGATATAATTTGTTCGGACAAAGAAGAAGGCACTTTTTTCTGCATTTCTAAACTGGGCACACTTAAATGGGCAACCATAATAGAGCTGATACCTTCCTGTATTAATTTTTTAAAAGGATAGAGTTCAATACTATCTAACCGCGCCCTTGAAAAAGTTATTTGTGGTAGGGCCTTATGAGAATCTACCGACGTATCCCCATGACCTGGAAAATGTTTTCCACTCGATAAGACCGATTCGCTCTCCATACCCTTCATAAATGCAATGGCATTTTTTACCACATTATCACGATCTTCTCCGAAAGAGCGGTTCCCGATGATGGGGTTTTCTGGATTGGTATTGATATCAAGATCGGGCGCAAAATTAATATGCACACCCAAGCGCTTGGCGTGCTTGCCAATCTGCTTTCCTACTTTTTCAACAATACTACTGTCTTTTATAGCCCCTAAGGTCATATTCCAAGGGAAGGCATAGGTAGAATCTAACCTCATGGCCAAGCCCCATTCTGCATCCATCGCAATCATCAAGGGAATTTTGGAAGCTTCTTGATAGCTATTGGTTAATTTGGCTTGACGAACTGGTCCTCCGTTTGAAAAAATTACACCGCCAATATGTTCTTCACTGATTAATTTTTTGATGTTATCTGTGCTCGCCTTACTCTGGTTAGAAGCCACACTAAGCATAAAAAGCTGCCCTAACTTTTCATCAAGTGACATCGCCTTATAGGTACTATCGACCCATTGTTTTTGAGCCATACTGTCTTTTGTGACTAAAGGATTTTTTTGTGCCAAAAGAAAAAAGCACTTAAAAAATATAAAAATGATCAAAAACTTTCTAAACATATAATTTAGTTCTATTCTAAAGGTTACCAAAAATAATACCTTTTATTGCATTTTATCGATGTTTGGCTTTAAAATTGGGGATGAATACCCTTTACAAGTTGACATGGTTAGTATAACAATAAATCTTTTCCCTTTGTATTTCAGTTTTAAAAAAAACTACAGCTAGGGCGATGCCTTGCTTTTCAAGAGTCCATGGAAAAACAACTCATTTCTTTTCTATTGCAGTAAATTCTTTCCACCACTAGTTTTCGAAAGCTGTAAAGGGGTTCACTACGGTTTAAACAAAGAAAAAGGTCTTTTAATAGTAAGACTTCTCCCGTAGATCCTCATGCAAAAGAAAGCTTTTTGAGCTAGGCCCAAAAATTACATAAACCTATTATGCCAGCTTTCTTCCGCAGGCACTTCCCAATGGTTTAAATACTCTTCTTTATTGGTGACCAAATTGTTAAAAACGATGGTGTTTTTTGATACGGATTTGTTTTTTGCCATGGCCTTAAAATCAAGAAGCGTTTTATAAGCCACAAATTCTCCTTGCTTGTAAGACACGTTCATTTTATCGAGCAAATCAATATTATACTTTTTTTCTAAACCTTGAATAAACCTTACAGATGCATCAATAGAGCATCCTGTGGCTCCTTGACGCTGTTGGTCCAAGCCAATAACGATAAAGCGATTATAGGGAAGTTCATACCCTGCATTTAAATCACTACCGTGTGCAGTCCAATCCTGTAAAAAAGCTTTGATTGCCTCGTTCACTTCAACCAATTCGGTCTCAGAAAAACTTCTGCTCGATTGGTATATCCAAACTCTTGATTCTTCCGGTAAGCTTGCAAAATCTACTAACATAGTCTTATTTTTTTAAATCCAATCTAAACCTTTACTTTCTACCTTATACAATAGGGTATCATATAATTCGATCGCTTCTGCATATGGCATTGCCGGTATGGTCATAAAATTAGAAGCGGTATACAAGGTAATGCGAGCTACCGCGCGTTTTTTTTCAAAAAAGTTTTGTTTTAGCTTTAAAGATTGAATTTTATGATGCTCCACGATGTTGGTCACGGTGTCTATGCGACCAGCTCCTAAAATTATATAGCTTTCTTGATTGCTATAATAACTCTTCTTGTATCTTAAATAATTTAAAAATACAAGCCAGGGCACTAAAATCAAGTTTATAAAACCAAATGTAAACCCTAACAAAGGTATAGCAATTACATTGATTAGCACCAATAAATACAACATTCTAATGAACAATTGCCTTTTAAAATAAGGATCTGGTTTTATTCGGTTTTCGATCCGATTAGCTATGGTATACCCAAAAACAAAGTGTTCAAATATTTTTAAATTTTGCTGATTGATCCCCTCGATTTCAATGTTTTTTTTGGAGTTAGCGGCAGACATGGCCTGATAAAATCGCAAGGAATACATGCCAAATCTTTGTTTTAAAACATTGGTTCTGTAGGCCACAGATTGTATTCTTGATGATTTTAGACTATAACTTACCCGATTAAACAATCCCTTTTCAATTTCAAGATCTGTAGTCGAATGTTTAATGCGTAAACCATAGTTTTGCAGCAGCACCTTTCCAAGCGAAAACAAAACGGAACTGCCAATAGCTACTAGGAATAGTACCCCATAAATAACCAGGGTAAAATAGGTGCCTGATGCTGCTTTCTCTGTCATGTCAGTTACAAAGCCAGCATACCCAATCATTTCCATAAGATCTCTAAAATCTATGAGCAGTCCAAAAATTAGGGCAGAAAGAATGTAAAAACTATTAAAATGATTTTGTGTGAGGCCGGCTAAGAGGAGTTCAGAAAAAGAAATATGAAGTATGGTTTCGTTGGGTACCTCCTCTTTCTCTAAGCTTGTGCTCGTTACCAGCACCTCTTTTAAAGCATGCGCTTTTTCGATCGTTAATGACTTAATCAGTACTTCTGTTGTTTTATCACCTGCTGTATCTATCTGCACCTCTACCACCCCCACCAGGCGCTGTAGAAAATTTTGTGCGATATGAACGTTTTGAATTTTAGACAATGAAATTTCTAAGCGTTGTTTTTTTAGGATGCCTTGCCTTAAAATAAAAGACCCCTTAGAAATATAAAAGCTAAAGTTTTGAAAGGACAAAAACCCTCTGACCACAGAAAAAATAACCAATGCAATAAGGCCAAAAACAATGTAGCTCAAGTACTGTCTATACTGGTCTGGATTTCTAAAAACCTGAAAAATATAAAATACTAAGGGCAGGTATGCCGTTTTAAACGATTTAGCGACGGAGGGAAAAACTAAAAATAGGATTCCCTTAAGCGCTTGTTTTGACGGGGTTTCAAAATTAAAATCGCTCATTAATTTGTACGCTAAGATGCTCTTTTAGTTGCTCGGCTTCTGTCAATAAAAGTCCCTTAATGACCATATCGCTGCCGTCATCACCGGCCGTATATAGCTTTACATTGGCCAATCCAAAAAAGCGAGACGCGATGCCTTGGGAAATATCTAAATGCTGAATTCTTGAGAGAGGAACTGTGGTTAATGAGCTCACGATAACACCACTTTTAAAAGAAATATCATAGGTGCGAAGCGCGTATTTACGCCTTTTAAAGGCTAGGATTGAAACTGTGCTGTGCAGCAGTACATAGAGTACCAATACCATAATGATTTGGCTTTGATACAGCATAAAAGGTTCAAAACGCCAATAGTTTGCTATAAAGAGTAATAGGCACAACACCAGGTACTGTACGCTGTTATTTACTAACAAAACATAGAGATATAACCTACTAACGGGTGTAAATACAAGGTTTTGTATTGTGTGTAAAGAGGCAAGCTCTAGGGCTTCATTTTTAAACATAGCGATGGCCTTTAAAAATCGTCGGCGTTGGCTATTAACTCAGCAATATCCATCACGGCAATGGTACTTTCTTTTTCTTTGCCTTTTACCCCATCAGTCATCATGGTGTTACAAAATGGGCAACCCGCTGCGATGATATCTGGTTGTACTTCTATGGCTTGTTCCGTACGTTCAATATTTACTTCTTTATCTCCTTTTTCGGCTTCTTTGAACATTTGCGCACCACCAGCACCACAGCATAAACCTCTTGATTTACAGCTTTTCATTTCTACCAATTCGGCATCGAGTTTCCGAATTAAATCTCGAGGGGCTTCATACACATCATTAGCCCGCCCTAGATAACAAGGATCGTGAAAGGTAATTCGCTTGCCTTTAAACTGACCGCCTTCCATGGTAATTCTGCCTTCATCGAGTAAGGCTTTTAAAAACTGAGTGTGATGCATGACTTCATAAGAGCCACCTAAATTGGGATACTCATTTTTTAAGGTATTAAAACAATGAGGACAAGTAGTCACTATTTTTTTAACCTCGTAGCCATTTAAAACTTCGATATTGGTGGCAGCCTGCATCTGAAAAAGAAACTCATTCCCTGCGCGTTTTGCAGGATCACCCGTACAGCTTTCTTCGGTGCCTAAGACTGCAAAGCTTACCTGAGCCTTATTTAAAATTTTAACAAAGGCCTTGGTTATTTTTTTTGCTCTATCGTCAAAACTTCCAGCACAACCCACCCAAAATAATACTTCTGGTTGTTTGCCTTCTGCAAAAAGTGATGCCATCGTAGGCACTTGTATTGTAGTATTCATAGCTAAATTTTGTTATGATTCGTTCGACCAGTTTAATCGGTCTTGTTGATTAAATGGCCACGGTGCACCATTATTTTCTATATTCCCCATCATGGTATTCAAATCAGACGGCGCAGCAGACTGCTCCATCACCAAGTACTGGCGCATATCCATAATAATAGACAAAGGATCTATGCTTACAGGGCACGCCTGAACGCAAGCGTTACACGTGGTACACGCCCATAATTCTTCATGGGTAATGTAATCGCCTAGAAGCTGTTTTCCATCAGGAACAAAAGTTCCTTTATTGGCATCTATATTTTTACCTACTTCTTCTAATCGATCGCGCGTATCCATCATGATTTTTCGCGGCGACAATTTTTTACCGGTTTGGTTGGCAGGGCATTCACTGGTGCAGCGACCACATTCGGTACAGGTATAGGCATTTAATAATTGTACCCAATTTAAATCCATCACATCCGATGCTCCAAATTTATCAGGTACGGCTGCATCTGCCTCACCGGTAGGCGCTGCAAACGGATCAGCTGAAGGATCCATCATTAACTTTACTTCATTGGTTACCGTCTCATTATTGGGCAGTTGCCCTTTTGGCCTTAGTTTACCATAATAGGTGTTAGGAAAAGCCAATAGAATATGTAAGTGTTTTGAAAAATATAAGTAATTCAAAAAAGCTAAAATACCCACAATGTGTAACCACCAAGCTACGCGTTCAATACCATGCAAGGTATTTTCAGATAAACCCTCAAATAGGGGGGCTAAAAATTGACTTACAATATTTCCCGAATTTAAATTTTGAAATGCCGTATCTGTTGCGTTCATGGTTAAAAATAAACACATTAAAACCACCTCAATATAGAGAATAATATTAGCGTCATTTTTAGGCCAACCTGTCATTTCAGCACTTAAAAAACGTTTTAATTTAATCACATTTCGTCGCAACCAAAAGATGAAAACAGCGACCAATACCAATACGGCAAGAACTTCAAAAGTGCCGATCAAAAACCCGTAAACACTTTCAGGTAAAACGCTTAGCCCTATGCGGTGTGTTCCGAAAATTCCATCGATAATAATTTCAAGGACTTCGATATTGATGATGATAAAGCCTACATATACAATAGCATGCAAAAAACCAGAAACAGGCCTTACGACCATTTTGGTTTGGCCAAATGCAATTTTAAACATATTTGTTAATCGCTGTGATTTATGATCGTCAACAACTATGTTTTTTCCTAGTTTAATATTACGGGCCAATTTTTTAACATTGGTGACAAAATAGCCAATGCCTAAAAGCAATACTACTATAAAAAGTACTTGTGGTAAATATGCTATCATAATTATTCTTCTATATTTCGGGCTGGATCATTTTCTGGCAGTTCATACTCGATTTGTTTTTTTCCAAAAACAGATACATTCACGTAACGCTTGGGGTTTAAACGAAAATCTTGCAATAATAAATCTAATTCTTTACTAGAGGCTGTTAAATTTTTATACAATTCTTCATCGGTCATTAACTTACCCATGGTGCCCTCACCTTGTTCTATTTTTACTAATATTTCATTAAAATTAGCTAAGGTGGTCTCTAAGTTTTTAATGGTTGTGGTTAATCCTGCGCTCGATAAAGAATCGGACAATTTCGCGAAATTTCCAGTAATGGTGCTTATATTTTCAATAGAGCCATTGAGTTGGGCTCTATTCTCAGAAAGCAATGAATTTAATGAATTTGCACTGCTTTGAAAACTCTTTACCAAGGCATTAAGACCACTGATGCTCTCTCTTAAGTTGCTTTTCGTTTGCAAATCTAAAATCTGATTAAAATTAATCAACAAAGAATCTGCATTAGAAACAGCGCCTTCAATTTTCTGCTGTAAAGGCGCTAAGTTTTTTTGAACTAAATCGGTTAGTCCAGGTTTTACCCCTGTGGTTAAGGTATCTCCTGATTTTGCCATGGGACTCCCATCAAAAACAGGAATAATTTGTATGCCTTTGCCACCGATGATCCCTGTATCGTAGAGTTCTGCCATACTGGTATTTGAAAACTCAAAATCATTACCCACTGAAAAGGTAACTATTAATTTTCCAGATTCATCTTTGAACCTGATATCGTTTACATTACCAACATTAAGTCCGTTTATAGAAACTGACGTTCCTGGTTGTAAGCCTCCCACATTGTCGTAAACCGCATAAAAAGTTTTGCTACTATCAAATAGCGATGTGGACTTCAGATAGCTAAAACCCATTATAAATAATAGAATTCCGCCAACCACAATAACACCGGTTTTAATCTCTCTTGATAATTTCACACGCATACCTATTTTTAATTACGTTTTTTAATGAACTAAAAACCCGCCAGCCTTCAGTAGGTTTCGAGTGCCTATATAAAGGTCACTCTTTATGGTTCGAGATCTAAATCATCTCTTATATTCCTCTCAAATACATTTAAATTCTAAACAAAATTAGAATTATTTATGACAAGCAAATGAATTATTCTTTCATGTATTTCAAAGCTTCCTTGACGTTAATACGAACACCATTTTTATAGGCTACCAAATAAGCATCTTTGAATCCCTTGGAAATCGCATCATTTTTTAATCGGTTTGCATAGTCGAACAATTGGGTTTCGCCATAAAAATAACGATACAAGGTATTGAAGGATTCTTTTGAAATATTATTTAAACCTTTAAAATTTTCTGCAATTAAAGGAACCTCTTTTGCACTCGCAAATATTTGAACCTTAAAAACAACTTTATCACCAGTCGTTTCTTTCACCACGGCTGGTTTGGTCGTTTTGTCAATTTTCTTGGTTTCTGGTTTTGCCACTACTACTGCTGGAGTCTCTTTTTGAACAACTTCTTTTTCTGTCGGGGTCACCGAAGCTGTTGTAGCCGTGTTTGAAATTTGGCTTTTATACGCTAATATAGCACTCGCAATTGCTTCGCCCATCTGTTGCTGACCTGCAGCAGAATCTAAATAGGCTCCTTCTGGCTTATAGGTCAAAAAACCAGTTTCTACTAATACACTTGGCATAAAGGTTTGATGCAACACTATAAACCCAGCTTGTTTTACCTTTCTATCCTTTCTACTTAACTTTCCTGTAAAATTATCTTGCATTAATTTCGCTAATAGAATACTCTGATCTAAAAACTCTTCTTGCATAATGGTCATGCCTATCACCGATTCAGGAGAATTAATATTATAGGCCGCATAACGTGCTTCGTAATTGTCCTCTAAATAAATAGCGGAGTTTTCTTTCTTAGCAATTTCAAAGTTTTGTTTGTTGGCATGAAGTCCCAATACAAAAGTTCCAGCTCCGTTGGCATCGGAGGTATGCGAATCGCAATGTACAGAAACAAATAAGTTAGCATTGGCTTTATTCGCAATTTCACCTCTTTTGTATAAATCAACAAAACTATCGTCTTTTCTAGTGTAAATCACTTTTATGTTCGGGTTCTTTTCTAAGATAGCGCCAACCCTCAAGACAATGTTTAAAGCAATCGTTTTCTCTAAATAGCCATTACCCAAATTACCTGGATCATGGCCACCGTGTCCTGCATCCAATACCACAATAAAAGGATCATTTAGCTTGGGTTTTTCTTCCCCATGGCCATAAAATGCTATGCTAAAAAATAAAGCAAAAAGATTTAGCACTTGAAAACATTTGTTATTCATTAGATACAAATTGTAATTTAAGGTTAAAATTATTGTAATGTTACGACTACAGAACAAAAAATATATGTAAGTTTGACTCCGATTCTAATCGTCGCATAGACAAGACAAACTATTACAAAAATAGGATTTATAGCCTTGCAATCAAACAAACACCATCTACTTTTATTTTTACTACTGTTTAGTGGCATTACAAGCACGTTTGGTCAAGAAAATAAAGTAGTAACACTACCTATAAAAGCTATTAAAGACAGCATTGTAGCTCCAAAAGATTTTTCTGAGATTGCAACAAAGCCAAAAACAGAAGCTGATACCGTTAAAATAGATTCTACAAATAAGAAAAAACCACTCTTATTAGATAATATAAAATACAATGCTCGAGACTATGTAAAACTTAGTCAGAAAGATCAAAAAATATACCTTTACAACAATGCCGTAATTCAATATCAAGACACAGAGCTTAGGGCTGGGGTGATTATTATGGATTACATTAAGAACGAAGTGTATGCGGGTAGGATAAAAGATTCTTTAGGAAACTACACACAGCTCCCTTACTTTAAGCAAGGAGATAATATTGTGAGGCCCGATTCTATTCGTTTTAATTTTGATACCCAAAAGGCATTAATTTGGAATTCTAGAACGGAACAGCAAGCTAGTTTAGGTGCTTTAGGGGGGGATGCCATGAAGGTGTACGCTGAAATTACTAAAAAAGAGAATGATTCGGTTTATTTTTTAAGTAAAGGACGATTAACAACCTCAAAAGACACCGTTAATCCTGATTATTATATTTTAGTCAATAGGGCAAAGTTTGTACCTAAAAAAAAGGTAATCGCAGGTTTTAGCAACATGTACATTGCCGATGTCCCAACACCCATAGCCCTGCCTTTTGCCTATTTCCCGATGTCTCAAGGACGTACTGGAGGTATTTTATTCCCTACTTTTGGAAATATCCCAGACCGGGGTTATTTTTTACAAAACGGAGGTTACTACCTTCCAATAGGTGAATATGCAGATCTAGAACTTACGGGAGACTTATATACGAACGGAAGCTACGGTTTAAACTCGCGTTCTTTATATGTGAAACGATACAAATTCAGAGGCGGTTTTAATTTACAATACCAAAACTTAGTCACCAGTCAAAAAGGTTTTGATGATTATAGTCGAAGTACCAATTATAACATTCAGTGGAATCATTCTCAGGACCAGAAATCGAGTCCAAATTCAAGATTCTCAGCCTCTGTAAACTTAGGGAGTAGCCAGTATTTTAGAAACTCACTTCGTACACAAGATTTATCGAACACGCAGAACAATACCTTATCGTCGTCTATTAGTTATTCAAAAACATTTCCAGAATACCCCTCCGTAAACTTAAGTTTAACGGCTACACATAGACAATTAACAAGCGAAACAGCTACAGGAGACAATATCGATATGACTTTGCCTACCTTACAAGCAAGTATGGAGCGTATATTTCCATTTGCCAAGAGAGATGGCATTAAAAAAGGTATTATACAGAATATAAATTTTCAGTATGATGTGAATGCCCAAAATACCTTAACGACCAATGATGAGGATTTTTTAACAGGCAGAATGTTCGATAATGCTAGAATTGGTGCAAGACACCGAATTCCGATAAGCACAAATTTTAAAATTGCGAAATATTTTAGCGTTACCATGGGAGGTACTTATGAGGATTTATGGGTACTTGAAACTTTTGATAGAAGTTTTGACGAGGTCAACAATAGAACAGTTGTTAACGATACCGTTAACGGTTTTGATCGCTTTAATCGCTATAATTTTAATGCCAGTATTGGGACCACATTGTATGGGAGAGTAAATTTTAAAGAAGATAGCAAAATACAAGTGATTAGGCATGTAGCGCGCCCTTCGCTTAGTTATGGGTACACACCCTCCTTTGATCAGTTCTATGAAGATCTTTTAGATAGCAATGGAGAGTTGACTTATGACAGATCCGGCCAACTGCGACGCTATACTAGGTTTGAAGGAACCTTGAACGGGGTGCCTAGTCTAAATATGTCTAATTCCCTCAGTTTTTCATTAGCCAATACCATTGAAGCCAAAGTAAGGTCTAGAGATACTACCGAAACCGAACCTAAAAAAATACAGCTCTTAAGAAACTTAAACTTTTCTACGGGCTATAATATTAATGCAGATTCCTTAAAGTTGAGCCCTGTTAGTTTTACGGGGGGTACCAGTATTTTAAACAATAGAATGGCTATAAATTTCGGCGGAAGTTTAGATCCGTATGCCATAGATAATAACGGAACTCGGATAAATACGTTAAATGCTAAAAACGGAGGCAGCTTATTTAGATTAACAAACGCTAGAGCCAACCTTAGTTACTCTCTTTCCAATAAAGATTTTGAAAAGAAAAAAGAAGACGATAAGGAAGACGATGAAGAGAATAAATATGATTATAGTGCTGCCAGTGGTGGTAGAACTGATGATCTTTTTGGAGATGCTGATTTTATGCAAAATGGCAGACAAGGCTTTGGAGAGGAAGAAGAGGAAGAAGAAAGAGAAACCACTTTTTACTCGAACAAAATACCTTGGGACTTACGATTGGCCTATACCGTTAGCTATTCCAATCCAAATCGCCAAAATACCATAAGTAGTAATAGCTTAATGTTTTCTGGGAATATTGAATTAACGCCGAAATGGAAAGTAGGTGCATCATCTGGTTACGATTTTACGAACCAAGGTTTTTCTGTAACTCAATTGCGTTTTCAACGCGAATTAGGGAGTTTTAACTTACGCTTTAATTGGACGCCCTTTGGGCTATACGAACGTTGGGATTTCTTTATTGGTATCTCTAGTTCTATGTTGCAAGATTTAAAATGGGATAAGCAAAGCAGACGCTAATATACACCTATAAAGTTTTTGGCCTTGATCTTGTTTTTCTATGAAGCTCTCAATACTTATAATCTTGCTTAATTTCTTCATTTCATGTTTCGTATGTATTTCGTTGAAGTACTTTACTATTCATTAGGCCTACTATTTTAATTAAGTTGTATTTTTGTTTTGATACGTTTACTTAATTCTTAAACTTTTTTTTATGAAAAAAATAATTAACACCCCAAATGCTCCTGCACCCATAGGGCCCTATAATCAAGCAGTGCTATCAGGAAACACCCTTTATATTTCAGGTCAAATTCCTATTAACCCAGCTACTGGAGAATTGGTAGCAGGAGATATTCAAAAGGAAACGAAGCAGTCGATGGAGAATTTAAAAGCTATTTTAACCGAAGCAGGAATGACTTTTGAACATGTGATAAAAGCTTCAATTTTTATCAAAGATATGCACCAGTTTGCGCAGATCAATGAGGTTTATGGTACGTATTTTAATGCAGAAACTGCTCCCGCAAGAGAAACGGTAGAGGTTGCCAATTTACCAAAATTTGTCAATGTAGAAATTTCTATGATTGCGGTAAAATAATGGATGAGCTATTCGGATGGTTGAATTTTTAGAACCCTATACAGTTTCAGGGAGTACTCTTTAATCGAGACCCATTTTTTTAAATTACCAAATCTTCAAAATAAAATAATATCGAGTCAGGGCCCTTGTGTATCATCATCAGGACCGTTGTGCTTCAAGAACCAAGAAACAGGACCTTTAGTCATGAGGCTTCTTTTCTGTATTTTACTAACCTCTATGCTCTGGACAAAACCCGAGGAAAGTTTATACATGAAACCCTGATACGCTTGTTGCAGTAATCGCCTGAGTACCTAAATCACAAAAGCTCCTACGCTAGATAGCGCAGGAGCTTTTGTGATTTTATTTTGAATCTAATTTTAAATACTAGCCTGGTGAAACTTTACCAAACCTTCAATTGGTTTTTGAAGAATTTTACCGACCACCAAATCATTGCGATGTAATGCCTTTCTAAGTTCATCTTGTAAATAAAAAGCAATACTTCCTACAAATGAAATAGGTACTTTAGTCGCTAATTCGAACTGCATAATGTAGTTATTGATGAATTGTTGAAATCCTTTTTCAATAACGCCCTTACAATAGTGATGCTCTTTGTTTTCAACAATAAAACGTGCAAAAGTAGCCAGATAGGTATTCGGATTAGGCTGTTTGTATAAATTTTCTTTGATGACATCAGCCTCCAAATTGTATTCACTTGCAAATTTATCCGCTAAATCTTTAGGCATTTTATTAAAATAATAATCCCTAATTAATTTTCTACCAAAGAAATTACCACTCCCATCATCCATAGGAATATACCCTAGAGAGGCAACCTTTTGATGTAGTTTTTCACCATCAAAATAGCTGCAATTTGAGCCTGTTCCTAAAATGCAAACAATACTTTGGTCTCCAAGATTGGTTGTAGCATATATGGCGGCATAAGTATCTTCTTTAACCTCGGCCTGAGCATTAGGAAAAAAAGAAGTGAAAATATCTTTTAAAAGATTTTGCATTCTTTGCGTTCCACAGCCAGCACCATAAAAGTACAATTTAGATACTTTATCTTTATTTTTAGAAAGTTCAAAATTATTCGCCAAACGATCCTCAATTACAGGTCTGGTTAAAACTTCAGGACTTAATCCTAAAGTTTGCGTCAAAAATAAATGCTTTCCATTGTCATCTAAAGCAATCCAGTCCGATTTTGTTGCGCCACTATCTACAATTAATATCATACTCAGAGGAATAAAAGTAGAACCCTGAGCTATACCATTTAAAAAATGGTTTAGGTCAAGGTTCTTAAAGGTTATACACTATAATTTAGCAACGTGTTGCGTTAAATCTAACATTTTATTAGAGAAACCAGCTTCGTTGTCGTACCATGACACTAATTTAAAGAATTTTGAATTTAATTCAATTCCTGCACCGGCATCAAAAATACTTGTTCTTGGATCACCGATAAAATCTTGAGAAACCACATCTTCTTCTGTATAGCCTAAGATTCCTTTTAACTCTCCTTCTGATGCTGCTTTAAAAACTTTTTTGATTTCTTCGTAAGAAGTTTCTTTTTGCAAACGCACCGTTAAATCTACTACAGATACATCGGCTGTAGGCACTCTAAAAGCCATCCCAGTAAGTTTCCCTTTCAAGGCAGGAATAACCTTAGTTACTGCTACGGCAGCTCCTGTTGAAGCAGGTATAATGTTCAATAAAGCACTTCTACCACCTCTCCAATCTTTTCTAGAAGGACCATCAACTGTCATTTGTGTTGCTGTGGTGGCGTGTACGGTAGTCATCAGGGCTTCGTCAATTCCAAAATTATCATTTAAAACTTTGGCTAAAGGCGCTAAGCAGTTGGTCGTACATGAGGCGTTAGAAACAATCGTATCTGTTGCTTTAACATCTTTATGATTCACACCCATAACAAACATTGGTGCATCTTTTGAAGGTGCTGAAATTACTACTTTTTTAGCACCACCATCAATATGGTATTGAGCACTTTCTAAAGTAGTAAAGATACCTGTACATTCAGCAACAATAGTAGCTCCAACAGCATCCCACTTAATATTTTTTGGATCTCGCTCAGCCGTAATACGCACTGTTTTACCATTGACCACTAAGTGACCATCTTTTACCTCAACAGTTCCGTCAAACTTTCCGTGAACAGAATCGTACTTTAACAGGTAAGCTAAATGCTCAACGTCTAATAAATCGTTAATAGCAACTACATCTACATCACCTCTCTTTACACTTGTTCTAAATACTAATCTTCCTATTCTACCGAATCCGTTAATTCCTATCTTTAAATTTGACATCTTTTTATTTATTTAATTATTAAAATTATACAGTCATTATATCTGAAACTCGCAAGAGTTCTTTATCTATTTTAGTATGCCCTTTTATGGCCTTACTTATTGGGGTAAGCGTAATTTTATTATCTTGAATACCCACCATTAAACTAGTTTTTCCTTCGATAAGTGCTTCAACCGCTTTTACCCCCATTCTACTGGCTAAAACCCTATCAAAACAAGAAGGTGAACCTCCTCTTTGCATGTGGCCTAATACAGAAACGCGACAATCGTAAATGGGCAAATGCTTTTCTACGTATTCTTTTAGCTCAAACACATTTTTACCCGTTTTATCTCCTTCAGCCACCACCACAATACTCGAAGACTTTCCTGAAAGCTTACTGCGTTTGAGCGAGTCTAGAAGGCGTTCTAATCCTAAATTTTCTTCTGGAATTAAAATTTCCTCTGCTCCTGCTCCAACGCCTGCATTTAAAGCAATATGACCCACATCACGGCCCATAACTTCAACAAAAAACAAGCGGTTATGTGAACTGGCTGTATCTCTTATCTTATCAATAACCTCAACAACCGTATTTAAAGCGGTATCAAACCCTAAGGTATAGGTGGTACCAAAAATATCATTATCAATAGTTCCCGGAATACCAATGATCGGCACTTTAAATTCCTTATGGAATATTAAAGCCCCTGTAAAGCTACCATCGCCACCAATCACTACCAATCCGTCAATTCCGGCGGCTTGCAACTGATCGTAGGCTTTTTGTCTACCTTCTTTGGTATGAAAATCGGTACATCTGGCCGATTTTAAAATGGTACCTCCTTTATTAATGATGTTATTTACACTACGGGCGTCCATAGGTTTGAAGTCACCTTCAATCATACCTTGGTATCCCCTGTATATGCCCATGCATTCTATTTTCATATAGGCGCATGACCTCACTACTGACCGTATGGCCGCGTTCATACCTGGCGAATCTCCACCAGATGTAAACACCCCTATTTTTTTTATCTTTCCCTTCATCAATTTCTAAAAAAACAAAATTAACAAACTTTTCGGATTAAAATAAGGGTTGAAACCCTTTATTTTCAATAGTATACACCTATAACGTTTTCGTAAGGAAGCTAATTCGTGAATCGTTGTACGTTTCTAATTTTTTTGGGAAAAAAGAGTAATGCGTTTTAAATTTCAAGTCCTACATTATGATTTTCTCCTTTTTTTTAAAACAAAATATTACCCTGTAGGATAATAAAAATTAGACGTTTGTTGCAGGCAGGAACATGAATCTAGTCAACAAAAACTAAAATATACCTTGAAAATTATAGAAATCCAAAACGCAGTGCCTAAAAATTAAAAACCTAGCGTATAGATTTTTTAGGGATAAAACGCATTAAGCTATCTTTTGCACGTTCTGTTTGAAGGGAGTCTTTAACCACACCCTGTGGACCTTTAGGTTTCCTTGCAAATAAACGCTGCCTTAATTGACGAAATGAATTAAAATCGATCTGATACGATAACCCGACACCTTGCGTATAGCCTTGAACGTCTCCTAAAAATTGTTGGATCTCGTTTTCTCTATTGAAAATTTTTGCTCTAAAGGTACCATCTTCATTAAAAAGATATTGCAACTCAAAATCTCCGCCCAGGGCTGTAGGGTTAATTCTACTACCGCCACCAACAGGAATCCCTAAGCTACCACTCAATAACCATTTGTCGCTTAAACTCGTGTCAAAATTAACAACAGCTCTGTTCTCGGCCTGACTATCGGTGAGTAAATTATTACCTTGCTCTAAAGATACCCCAAGGTTAAAGTTATTATCATTGTTGTCTATAAATGAATTAAGCACCCCTGAGGCAGACTGTAAAAGATTCCCTGTTAAGGCTTGTTGGCCGATAGCCCCGCCATTGGTAGTACTTAAAAATGTGCCTTGTGCCAAAAGCGAAAAGGCATTATTATCACTGACCGTGGGGTCTTGCAATCGGTACTCTAGCTCCGATTTCACCAATGAACTGGCACCAGGGAAATCAATATCGAACTCAATATTCGGCTGTTCTAAGGATTCTTTTAAGCGTATAATGACATTGGTAGGTATTCTTCTGGAATACCCCGGATTATCTAACAAGGGTGCTGGATTGGCATCTAAAGAATAAACCGCTTGCATATTTAATTGCGCGTCTAAAGCATCTCCTTCCCAATTGATTGTACCTCCTGGTACCACTGTAAATGTTTTATCGATTAAACCCCCTAGCCTATAGCGGTACTGTCCAGTGACCACCACAAAGGCACCGTACATGATAAACTTATCATTGGTATTTAATTCAATAAGCACCAAACCCCTTCCTGTTCCTTTTAAACTACTACCCGTTTTTTGATCGACAATAATTTCAACTTCTGCTTCAGGAGTAATGTCTAAATCAAAGGCTAATTCTAAGCCTTCATATTTTTCTAATTCGCGTTGCTCGTCTTCGCCTTTAATTTCGTTTTTATTGATAAAATTTATAAACGAGTAATCCCCGATACTCGCCACATCACTTAAGGGTATTTTTAAGGAAGTTCCTTTAGCGGTTTCTCCAACCACATCAATATTCAAGGCTTTTGTAGGTCCGTAAATTCTGCCTGAACCATTTAAATAACCTGTACCATAGTAGAGCACCTCTTCCTGAAATGGCGTATTTAAAATTAAAAAACGGTTATTATTTGTATTGACGTTTAAGTCTAAATCCCAATCTCTAAAAAAACTATGATTAATAACACCGTTTAGAGTGGCGTTCGTTTTATGAGTCACGTCAGTGAGTTGTATGTTTCGAAAATCGAAAGTCTGCTTTGATAATACCACCTGTGAATTAAATCCGAAATCATAATCTACATTTAAATAAGGGATACCCAAACCAGCTCTATTAAGATTTAATAAGCCTGTTATTTCTGGATTGTCTATTCTGCCTTGTATTCTTGCATTACCAGAAATAAATCCCCTAATATTTGATAAGACCCCTTCTCCTAATGGACTAAAAGGCTCTAGACTAAAATTGTTGAAGGTGGCGAGTACATCTGCCATTGTTGTAGCCCCACTGATATCTAAATTACCGCTAAGGTCTAATTTATCAACTCCCTTGTCATTTAATCGCGTTGTCAAGGCAATTTTGGTTAAATCTTGATTGCCAATGGCATCAATCATTAAATTTCCAAGCTTTATTTTGTTGATCGCAAAGTCGGTGATATCCAAATTAGAGGTAGGCCTGTATATTTTATCTTTCTGCCGTATGTATAGCGTACCATCTACTTGTCCGTCTAGTTTTAAACTATCTATAGCCGGTGTTATTTTATCTAAGGAAACAATTTTAAATTCAAGCTCTAAGTCTTTGTACGTAGAATCTGCGATTTGCCCTCGAAGTCTAATTTGCTCATTTAATTCATTGTTCATGACTATTTCTTCAATAGAAATGCTATCTAATTTGCTATTAATGATGACCTTATTTTTAGAGTCACCATTTTTGTTAATTAACCAGGTATTACCCTTAAAGCTAACGTCAGAAGTTTTTAAACCTATGACCGATTTTTTGTTTTTATCGAAGGTATGGTAGAAATTTAGGTTAAAGGCATCCTTAAAATTTTTACCACCCTTAAATTCTGTTCTAAAAAACAAGGTATCTTTTAAGGTGGTATTAATCAAGTTAAAATCTTTTACGTCATAATAATTAGTGGCTAAATCTGCTACAGATAAAAAGGTATTGAAAAGTGGATTCTTATTATCAATCTGCAGGTCTAAACTATCTAAAACATTACCGTAAGCTTCTATGTTTGGGGACTTGAAATTAAGTTTAAAATCGCCTTCATCTGCGATAATATCGCCTTTAATAAAGGTATTTGCCCCAAATTTTACTTCGGGCAAAAACACTTCTACTATTTTATTATAGATCTTAAAGTTAAAAGCCAAGCGCTGCCCTGAGCTTATTTTATAGGGTTTAAAATTGGTATAGATACTTCCGACAGAATTTGCTGCTAATTTGCCTAATTCTGCCACGACAAAATTACCCTTCATAAAACCAGTAATGATGTCTGGAGAATTAATTTCAATGAAACGATCATTATCATCTTCGAATCTTGACGCTATTTTAAAATCATCGAAAAAATACGTGTCGTTTTTATTTTGATAACTGGTCTGAGAAAACTTAATTTCTCCTATGATATTATCAAGGGTATTTCCCGTAATATCCATACTGACATTTCCTTTAAATATAGAAACGCTATCTTTTATAAAATTTAGTTTGCGTAAATCTGCGTACGCAACAGTAGCTATAAAATTAAAATTGTTCTTTTCATCAGCAAAGTCGGCAAGACCTTTAAAACTAAAATTTAGGTTTTCATCCTTAGACACTAATAGTCCATCAAAAAGCTGATCTTTTAAAATTCCTGAAACCTTTAGATTGTTATAGTTATAATCATTAAAGGCAATCGAATAAACATCACCAATAATTTCGGTGTTTAGGGTTTCCTTAATAAAGCCTTGACCTTCTACATTAAAATCTAAGGTAGCCTTTCCCAAATCTTTACTATCCACAAAATACCCTAAGTCAAAATCTATCAAGGAGAAAAATCCTTTATAGCGCGCATTATCAATATTTTGAATATTGCTTAATTCCAAATCTGAATAACTGCTCCCTATCGCGGTATTAATATTTACTTTTGAATTAATGGTATTTTCTGTAACGGTAGCTTGACCTCTTATCGTAAATTCTCCAAACTTCTCAAAGATCGAGGGTAAGGTTTTTCCCAACAAGTTTGGCATTAAACCGCGTAATTCAAAATAACTTGTCGATATATTTTTAATATCGGCTTCCATGACAAATGGAGCACTTCGGGTAAACAGATTTTTAAAATTAAAATCACCCCGAATACCTGTATTGTCCGAAACTAAAAATAAATTATTAGTGGATAAATCATTTAAAACACCAGTTATGTTTGATGAAAAGTAAGCTTCTCTGCCTTCTCCAAATTGGTCATACAATAAATTTATTTCATCAAAGGACACTTTAGAGTCTACGAAATCTGCTGTAAACTTCACTTTGTTTATAAAATCTAAAAAATCGCCCGGACCATAATCCATCGTAACAGCTCCTTGAAGATTTGATTTTGGTGTTTTTATCGTTAAAGAATCAAACCGCATTTGTTCTTTAGTGTACGTAAAAGTAGTAGCTAAATTTTCGACCGAGATTCCTCTTTTGCTCTTAAAGGCTAAACTTTTAATTTCAGTGGATACAACTGGTCCTAAAATTTCAAAATCATTGGCTTGAATCTGTAAATTTTTAAAATTAAGTGCTTCACTCGTTTCTAAATTTTCGTCAATTAATTTAAACTCACTATTGACAATCGTCACCTTTGATGATTTTAAATGAAAAGAGGGACTATTAGGATCTTTAGGTGTTTTATCATCTAGTTTATCTACAAAAACATTAAGATTGGTGTTTGTCTCTCCCTTATAGGTTTTTAGTTTAAAATTAAGTTCATCAACTTTAATAGCTCCAAAGGCTAAATCTCCATTGATGAGGTTTCTGATGTTTAGGATAGATGTATTTAACGTTTTTACATAAAAAAGGGTGTCTTGCCGATAATCCTCAATATAAATTCCTCGCAAATTAGTATCCCAGGTGATAAAAGATAACTGCAACTTATCTAAAAATATATTGGTTTTATATTTTTCATTGATAGCACTAGTCGCATAAGACGCCAAACTAGTTTGAACGGCTGGAATCGAAAAAATAAAGGTCAATAAAACACAGATGATAACGAGTATCAGCAGTATTCTTAACAATATTTTACGCAGTTTTTTGATAGGATTTTTATGTTTTATCTTTGTACTTCAATTTTTATTCCAAATTTACGAATGGACGCTAAACCAATTTATATTCTCGCTATAGAATCTTCGTGTGATGACACCTCTGCTGCAGTATTATGCGACAAAAAAAGATTAAGTAACGTGGTGGCTACACAAAAAATTCACGAGGAATATGGCGGTGTTGTCCCTGAACTTGCGTCAAGAGCCCACCAACAAAATATTGTTCCCGTCGTTCATCAAGCCTTAGCTCAGGCAAATATCGATAAAAAACAGTTATCTGCCATAGCTTTTACGCGCGGACCTGGTCTTATGGGTTCATTATTAGTGGGTACATCGTTTGCAAAGTCTTTATCGCTGGGTTTAAACATCCCATTAATCGAGGTAAACCATATGCAAGCGCATATTTTAGCGCATTTTATTGAAGAAGAAAATAGTAAAATACCGAGCTTCCCTTTTTTGGCGATGACCATAAGTGGTGGCCATACCCAGATTGTTTTGGTCGAAGATTATTTTAAAATGCAGGTCTTAGGCAAAACCTTAGATGATGCCGTAGGAGAAGCCTTCGACAAAAGTGCAAAGATTTTAGGTTTTCCTTATCCTGGTGGACCCTTGATCGACAAATATGCACAATTCGGAAATCCAGAAGCCTTCCCTTTTCCGAAGTCAAAAGTGGGCGATTTAGATTTTAGTTTTAGCGGCTTAAAAACGAGTATTTTATACTTTATTCAAAAACAGGTAAAAGAAAATCCTAATTTTATAGCAGAAAATAGAGATGATATTTGCGCTTCGATTCAATTCACTATTGTGAATATTTTAATGTCTAAACTAAAAAAAGCGGTAAAGCAAACAGGCATTAAGCGCATAGCCATTGGTGGTGGTGTAGCTGCTAATTCTGGAATTAGAAAAGCTCTGGAAGACGCCGAAAAAAACTTAGGCTGGACGACCTATATTCCAAAGTTTGAATATTGTACCGATAATGCTGCCATGATTGGAATTGTGGGATATTTAAAATACAAAGAAGAGCTATTTTCTGAACAGTCGGTGACTGCTAAAGCACGGTATTTAATTTGAAGATGATTTATAATGTAACCATTGATTAATATGAAACTTTAGCAAATAGTTTATTCATGTTGGCTCAGCGGAGTCGAACTCAAAGATTGTTAATTTGAAGATGATTTATAATGTAACCATTGATCAATATGAAACTTTGGTAAATAGTTTATTCATGTTGGCTGAGCGGAGTCGAAGCCAAAAATTGTTAATTTAAAGATGATTTTTAAAATCTAAATGTACAAGATCCATTAACCTAACACCCATTACCCAGAAACCAAAATCAAACAAAATGCAACTCTTTTACCATCCAGCTATAGACGAAAGCTCCAAAAACTTCAGCTTCCCCACCGAAGAGAGCAAACATATTGTTAAAGTACTTCGCAAGAAAGAAGGTGATATTTTACACCTAACCAATGGAAAAGGGTTTTTATTTGAGGTAAAAATTACTGATCCCAATCTTAGAAAATGCAATGCGGAAATCATAAAAAGTACATTTCAAGCCCCCAAAAAACCTTCACTGCATATAGCGATTGCACCCACTAAAATGAATGATCGGTTCGAGTGGTTTTTAGAAAAAGCTACGGAAATAGGGATATCAGAAATTACACCTCTATTTTGCAAGCACTCCGAGCGAAAAGTGCTAAAATTAGATCGGATGCAAAAAGTGCTACAGGCTGCCATGAAACAGTCGCTTCATTATCATATGCCCCAATTAAACGAGGCTATTTCGTTTAATGAATTTGTATCACGAAAGCACCCTGAACAACGTTTTATTGCCCATTGTGAGGAGACTGAAAAGAAAGAACTTAAAGCGCGTTTAAAACCCAATGAAGATACTTTGGTCCTTATAGGCCCAGAAGGTGATTTTTCTGCCAAAGAAATAGCAAAAGCCCTAGAACATAAGTTTATTCCAGTCGCACTAGGATCAACCAGACTAAGAACTGAAACGGCAGGTATGTATACGACAGCTTGCTTTTCTATCTTAAATGTTTAAGACTCATTAAAAAATATACCTGAAGTATGTGCTCTAAAACACTATTTTAGTATTCTCAATAAGTCAAACTATAATTTATGAGAAAAAAAGGAAGCCTATTTTGTTTTTTGATCTTGTGCTTTAATTTTCTTCAAGCGCAAGATATTGCCATCCTAAAATATGGCGGCGGTGGGGATTGGTATGCCAACCCAACAGCCCTGCCAAATCTTATCAAATTTTGTAATGCTGAAATCGGCACGCAACTAAGTCCAAAAGTGAGTAGCGTGGCCATACAAAGTGAAGAAATTTTTCAATACCCTTTTTTACACATGACAGGCCATGGGAATGTTTATTTTTCTAATGAGGATGCTGAAAATTTAAGAACCTATTTATTGGCTGGTGGCTTTTTACATATTGACGATAATTATGGCATGGAACCTTATTTAACAAAGGAGCTCGTCAAGGTTTTTCCGGACAAAGAATTGATAGAATTGGGCGCCGATGATCCTATTTTTAATCAGATCTTTAGGTTTAAAGAAGGATTGCCTAAAATACATGAACACGATGGCAAAAGGCCCCAGGCATTTGGCATATACCATGAAAACAGACTCCTATTACTTTTTACCTATGAAAGTGATTTAGGCGACGGTTGGGAAGACCCTGAAGTGCATAATGATGCACCAGAAATGAGATTAAAAGCATTGCAAATGGGCGCAAATATTATTCATTATGTTTTCAAAAATTAACTAAATGGAGTCAAAAGAAATTTCAAAGGGAATTTTACGAGCTGTAGGCATCATAACAGGCATTCTTTTAATCCTCTATTTTTTATATCAAATTCAGTCGGTTTTGGCCTATGTATGTATGGCTGCCGTTATCGCTTTAATCGGGAGACCCATTGTTATTTTCCTAAAGCGACGCTTAAAAATACCGAATACCATTGCAGTCATTATTACGATGTTATTGATGGTTGGACTCCTATCTGGACTTATAGCCCTTTTTGTTCCCTTACTTACGGAACAAGGCAAAAATTTATCCTTGTTAGACATTAATCAATTACAGGAAAATTTAAACTCTTTATATCTTGAAGTTACACAATATTTTAGTGCCACGCCGGATGCGGTAAATGAACTTTTGAAAGAATCGCACTTGGAAAAAAATATTTTAAATGGCTTTGATGTGGGTTTTATCCCTAACTTTTTAAACTCCTTTTTAAGTGTTTTGAGTTCGGTAAGTATCGGTTTATTTTCTGTGTTATTTATTTCTTTTTTCTTTCTTAAAGACAGCACTCTTTTTCAAAATGGTTTGTTACTTTTTGTTCCAGATGGCAAAGAAAATAAAATGACAAACTCGATACATAAAATAAATAATTTACTCTCTAGATACTTTGTAGGGCTACTTTTACAGCTCTTTATTTTGTTCATCATTTACTCCATTACTTTGTTTATTGTAGGCATTGAAAATGCTATTGTCATTGCCTTTCTATGCGCCCTGTTTAACATCATTCCATACATAGGTCCTATCATCGGTGGAGTGCTTATGATTATACTCACCATGACCACTAATTTAGGTGCAGATTTTAGCACGGTAATTTTGGCAAAATCTGGTTATGTTTTAATAGGTTTAATCGTTGGGCAATTGGTCGATAATTTCTTTTCTCAACCCCTTATTTTTTCCAATAGTGTAAAGTCACATCCCTTAGAAATATTTCTGATTATCATCATTGCCGGATTGCTATTTGGCATCGTTGGAATGATCGTTGCCGTACCTGGATATACGGCTATAAAAGTAATTTTAAAAGAATTTTTGTCGGATAATAAGTTGGTTAAATCACTTACTAAAAATTTATAGTATTACTTTGAATAAAAATATATTAGATACTGGTGTTCAACATTTTATAAATAATAATTGGAACACTGACATGATGTCAGTTTTACTTAAAAAGCCTCTTTTTGAGGGCGTTTCTCAAAAAGAACTGGTTGCACAATGTGAAGCCAAAAAAAAATGCAAGGACAAGCTCCCCACGTGGTTTTCAACACCTCAAATTTACTATGCCAACAAACTAAATATTGAGCAAACTTCCTCTGAGATTACCGCGGATTATAAAGCCCAATTAGTGCATGGAAATTCGCTGATTGATCTCACTGGAGGATTCGGAATTGACAGCTATTTTTTTAGTCGACAAATAGCTCATATTACCCATTGCGAAATAGACGAAAACTTGTCTGAAATAGCCGCCTATAACCTGCCTCTTTTAGGAGTTAAAAATGTACAATATGTTGCTGAAGATGGACTCCAATTTTTAACAAAAAACGACCTTCATTTTGATTGGATTTATATCGATCCTTCGCGGCGAAATGACAGTAAGGAGAAGGTGTTTTTTTTGGCAGATTGCTTGCCTAATGTTCCTGATCATGTAGACCTGCTTTTTTCAAAAGCTTCAAATATTCTTATCAAGACTTCTCCGCTTTTGGATTTTTCAATCGGAATAAAAGAGTTGAAATTTGTAAAAGAAATTCATGTGGTTGCCGTTCAAAATGAGGTCAAAGAATTGTTATGGATTTTAGAAAATGAATACGAAAAAAACATCAGCATAAAAACTATTAACTTCTCAAAGAACGAGAAAGAAACTTTTAAATTTGACTTCCTTGAAGAAAAAGAAAGCATCTCGGAATATTCAAATCCATTGCGCTATTTGTATGAACCTAATAGTGCTATTTTAAAATCTGGCGCCTTTAAATCCGTAGGTACTTATTTTAAATTAAAAAAATTACATGAGCATAGCCATCTATATACTTCAGACACCTGTATTGATTTTCCAGGTCGAAGATTTAAAATTGTAGCAACGGTACCTTATCAGAAAAAAGCGATTCAAAAATTAGCAATTTCAAAAGCGAATATAACCACTCGTAATTTTCCTGATACGGTTGCAAGCATCCGAAAAAAGTACCATATCAAGGATGGCGGTACCCATTATTTATTTTTTACAACCAATTGTGAAAATAAATTGACTGTTTTAGTATGTACCAAAATATAAGGGATTTAATCGTTACAGTCCCATTTAAAGTTAGCCACCTTGTCGTTACTACCAGACGACAGGTTATAGTGCCACCATTCTGTTCTGATTGACCAAAAGCCAAAAGCCTCCATAGTTTCTTTCAATAAGATTCTATTGTTCAGTATTTCCTGAGGCAAATCGGTCGTATCGTGGTAGGCTTTTTTACCGAAGAAATCAAAATCGGTGCCCATAGCTAGCTCTTTACCCGCTAAAGTAACTAAGCTAATATCAACAGCAGCACCTTTATTGTGGATAGAACCTTTCACTGGATTAGCTACATATTGTGGATTTGGTACTATGGCCCACATTTTATACTGAACCTCATTAGGTCGGTAACAATCGAAAAACTTGATTTTATACCCTTTTTCCATAAATGCTTTGTTGGCTTTTAATAAGGCTTTTGCTGTTTTTACACGCATATAACACTCCGCACAGTCATATACCTTAGCTTTTAAAAAATTATTGGTCGTAGCATAGCGTAAATCATATACAAAATCGTCACTAAAATCTGCTAAACGTATAAAAGTCGTATCAGCTAATCCTATAAAAGATTTAAGGCTTTCAGGCTTTTCTGCTTCTGTTTTAGGCAGGGTATCAAGAACCTTAAGCTTTGGAGTCGTTGGAGTTTCTCCTACTTTATTGTACTCATTTTTGCAGCTAACTGCAAGGAGGAAGAGGCAGAGGAATAAAAATTGGATGCTGATTTTCATTGGGACTAATTTTAAGCTGTTCTAAATATTTTGACGTAAATTACACGAAAGTTTTAAAAATATGATTTTTTAAGACCAAAATAAAGCTCTTGATGACGACTAAAAATACGATTTATATTTTAGGCTTACTGTGTACACTTATAGGATGTGATTCCACTCCAAAGGAAAAATGGCTATTGGGCTTTGAAAAAACGGCCATCAACCCGATCATGACATCAGACACGAGTTTTGTTTTTAAAGATCCAATTTTAGATACCCTAGTGCAATGGCAAAAAGCAGATGTTTTTAATCCCGCTGCCATTGTTAAAAACGATACGATATTTATGCTGTTCAGAGCTGAAGACAACCCAAAAGCTATCCTCGGCGAACGTACGTCACGAATAGGATTAGCCTATAGCCTAGAGGGTGTACATTTTACAAAATACCCAGAACCAGTTTTATTTCCGACGAATGATGAATTTAAGCAGTGGGATTATCCAGGTGGAATTGAAGACCCTAGGGTTGTTGCAACACCAGAAGGCACTTATATTATGTTGTACACGAGTTGGAACAAGGACGTAGCGCGCCTTTCTAGCGCCTCTTCTACTGATTTAAAAACATGGGTTAAAAATGGTCCTGTTTTTCAAAAAGCTAATGGTGGAAAGTTCTTAGACATTTGGAGTAAATCGGGCTCCATGGTAACGGAACTTGTCGATGGCCGCTTAAAAGCAAAAAAAATAAACGGAAAATATGTGATGTATTGGGGAGAACTTTTTGTGAATGTAGCCACCTCAGAAGACGGATTAAATTGGGAACCGACACTGGATGATCAAGGAGAACTGTTACACTCTTTTAAACCCACGCTAAACGATTTTGATAGTCACTTAACGGAACCAGGGCCGCCAGCTTTATTTACGGAAAATGGAATTTTATTGCTCTACAATGGCAAAAACCTAAGCGGCGAAGGCGCTACAAATAAAGTTCCAGAAGGCACCTACTGTGGTGGTCAAGTACTGTTTGATAAAAATGATCCTACAAAAGTTTTAGAGCGATTAGCAGAACCTTTTATTTGCCCTAGTCTGCCCCATGAAATATCAGGACAATACGCCGCAGGCACTACTTTTATTGAAGGTCTTGTGTATTTTAAAGATAAATGGTTTTTATATTACGGCACTGCAGATTCTATGGTAGGCTTGGCGATTAAAGAAAAGTAAACGTACTACCGTTTCTATAATCTTATTTTTTTTGGGTTAGCGAAATAGCTTTTTCTAATATTTCATCTGTACCATTTTTTAAACCTTCTATAGTTTTATAGACATGAACATCTGGTAAAAAACCAATCCCATGCTGTTGAGAGCCATCTAACTTCAAAACCTTCATACCCGTCCATCGTGTTCTAAAACCTCCCGGCAAACTAAGGGCATTAATGTTGCCATTTGTTCCTCCAGTTGGCTGGCCAACAACGATACCCAAATTATAGCCTTGCACATAACCAATACCACTTTCTGCATAACTAATAGCACTTCCATCAATTAAAAAAATAAAATTTTTACCACTCAGGTAAGATTCTTGTTTTTTTAAAGACCAGCTGTATGCTCTGTAACCCACTAATTTTTCTTGATCGGGATAGACCAATTTTGGAACATTCATCCATGATGTTGTCGTATCGTTTTCAGGCAATAGACTGGGCAACAATTGTCGGAAATAATTGGCACGACCTCTTACATCGCAAATTATATGTTTAGCTTTTTTTAACTTAGGTGCTAAATAACTTTCACGTAGTGTTTCTTCGGTAATTGTTTTAAAATTCAAATAAACAACACTATCATTAATTATCTGGTAATCTGGTTGGTAACCAGTGCTAAATCTGCCACCATCGTAAAGGTTTTCTTGTCGAATTAAATCAAAATCAGTGGCATCAATTGTTATTTGAAGTTTTGAATTTTTTTTACCCAACAGACTAAAAAGTTCTGTTCGATGATTTAACCAACCCATATTCCCTGCCGATATTCTCGAATAAAACTCTTTAAAGTATTCTTTTGGCTCTTTATGATTAACGGCCTTTATAATATCACCTATTTTAATGTTTAATTCATCATTAAAAACGCCTGTTACCACCAGTTGCCCTTCGATCCATGACCAAGAAATTGGCAGAATGTACTCTTCCCCGAAACTTGTGATACTTCTAGATTTATGCTCAAAGTTAATGTGACCATCGTTAAGTGGTGCTGTGAATTTTTGCAAAGTAATCAAGTGATCTTTTTCGGTAATATCAGTAAAAGATCTTGCTAGAGCCTTTTTTAGCTCTTCTTCCCACACCACATCAACAACATCCATATAGGGATAAAAATGCTGAAACACATTGTAGGTATTTATGGTATTGCCAAGCCGTAAATTTACATCAAAACCTTGCATCTTAGATTGGCGGATATTTTTATTTAAAGTAACTAGTTCGTTAGTATTGGATTGGGGGAACGTACCATTCTCGTGATGTTCATATAAAACCATTGGTATTTGGCAATGTATATCCTCCGCTATTTCCTTTTGAATATATTCTCCAAATTCAAGTTCATTATCGAATATTTTATTAGTTAATGAATTATTATTATTTGCTGAAGCGTTTTGTTCAAGATCTATATTTTTTAGAACCCTAGAACTTGCATAAATATCTCTGGAATTTAAAAATGTATCTAATTCAATTCCCATATGCTGCCAGAACACTAATTGATAGTCCGCTAAATTATGAGGCGTAATTTTTTTTAAATTTAATGTAGAAATTGCTTTCTTGTCTGTAAATACTATACTTGGTGCAATGGGCTCAAATAGCCTTTCTAAGGTTGTAACCACTTCTTTATTTGTGGTACATAAGCCTATTTGTTCTGCGCCATAAATGGCAAAATAATCCCAATCGATTGAGGTTGCCTCTGAGCTGGGATGAAAATATTTTACATAGCCATAGACTTTGGCAAAAGTTACAAGATTAGCTATTTTTGGGGAGTTCACGTCGACATCACTGTGGCTTACACTTAAAAGAAAAAAACTAAGTGAAGCGCAACAAGCAATTGCAAAAAAAATAAAATAAGCTCTGAATTTATCAAAATATTTTTTCATTCCTTAGTTTTTTTTAAGCTAATAAAATTATTCATAACACTAAAGCAACTATAGTGAATTCATCTTTTTTCCTGCCTATCAAACCACGTATAGAGCTCAGGATTGCCGTAGACGACATCCCAAATTTCGTGTCCTAGACCTTTATACCTAGTGAATTTAACGGCATGGCCCAAAGCTTTAAGTTTGGTTACCATTTCTTCGGATTCTGAAAAAGGGATAGCCAAATCTTCTTCTCCATGAAAAACCCAAATGGGCAAGTCATTATCAATCCAACTGGCGTATGGTGTTGGTGCCATAGCGCAAACAACGGCTAAAGCCGCGAAAGTATTAGGGTATTCTATCGCTAAATTCCATGCTGCCGCCCCTCCTCTACTTAAACCAGATAGATAAATTTTATTGGGATCAACTCTGTTGTTTTTAACAATGCTCTCTACCAATTGCATTACTGCTTTAGTATTCCACATTTTTTTAACCCCTAACAATTGTGGTGCTAACACTAAAAAAGGAAATTGTGTGCCATCAATAAATGCTTTTGGCGGTTTTATCTCTTGGCTTTCGTTGGTTGGAATGTCGCCAGCTCCATGCAGAAAAAGCAATAAGCCATATTTTTTAGTGCTGCTTTCGTACTCTTTTGGGTAATACAAAAAGTACTTGATAGCTTCTACCGAAACGGTTTCTAATTCACTTTTAATAAGCTGTTCCTGTGCATTGCCATCAAAAAGGATTAGAAGCAGCGCAAAAATGAATATAAAACAAGTTTTTCTTAGCATCATTTTAAATTGGTTAGAAAGATACTAAAATAACTTTGGAGTCTTAGCGGGTGTTTTTAGCTATAAAAAAAGCTCCTAACAGGAGCTTTTGTAACCTTAGGTAAGAGCTTACCACGAGTCTATTTCGTTTTTAATGGCTTCTTTGGTCTTTCCTGTTTTTTGTTGAATACGACCTACCATTTCATCGAATTTTCCTTCGGTATACGTGATGTCGTCGTCGCTTAACTCCCCGTATTTTTGTTTAAATTCACCTTTTATTTGCTTCCATTTTCCTTCTAACTGTTCCTTATTCATGTTTCTAAATTTTATGGTTATACTTATGTTCAAAAACAAAATACTTTAAGTATACCAACTTCATTAACGGATTTAAATCTTTTATTGCCGCTAAAAACAGCCAAGACACGCCTTGTTGTGTAGGAGCATAGCCTAAGTAAAAAAACAAGAAAAGTAAATTTATGGCATTTTTTGCAACATATAGAAAACGACACCACCTTGGAAATAAGCAATAACATCCCAAAAATCAGAAGTATATTGGTACGATTGTTTGGGAAGTTCATATTCAAAAACAAGAGCAAACAGCAGCACTAAACTAAAAATAGGAAACCTATTTAATCGGATACTCCTGTCCTTATTGAGGAGCCAAACCGTATGTAATCCCAATAACGCCACCATCGGAATGAGTAAAAAATCGTTGAGATGATAAAACACCCAATCCGGCCCATCGATAGCAAAGAATTTTAAACCTTGAACCCCAAGAAACACAAATACCGAAAGGAGTACGTAAAAATATGCTCGTTTTAAGGGAAGTGACCGCATCATATAAAGAATAAGGCTATTAACCAAGCGATAAAAGCACCAATGGCCATGACAACTACCCAAGTATAATGTAAAAGGTAATACGTTCCTTTAATGAGCCAAAACCTATTTGTTTTCCAGCGCTCAACAAATGATTTTTTTCTTAAACCCTGCTTCTTTAAAATAGATTCTGATGTGGATTCTTCAAGCTTAGTTTTAGCCGTAATGGTCGGGTTTTTAGGTCCTCACAGAGAAGCATCGGTAATAACCTTATCATCATTTATATCTTGTGACATCTATAGCAAAATTCAAATAACAAAAATACAACTTTGATTTGAAGGTATAAAGCTGTGCATTGGTTAACACTAGGATGATTTCCACGATTTCTATAAAACAACAAAACCCCTTGTGTTTACAAGGGGTTTTAGGAGTGATGGCACTAGGATTCGAACCTAGGACCGCCTGCTTAGAAGGCAGGTGCTCTATCCAGCTGAGCTATGCCACCAAAACAAATGTGTTTTGAGGGTGCAAATATACTGTTTTCAATAAATAATCTGCAATTAAATTTAAAGGAAATTTTAACTTAATTACAAAAGCTTCGTTATGAAAGCTTTACCTATTAAAATCTGCCAAAAACGAACTCAAATGCGATAACTAAAATTTTTAAATGGTCTGGGTATTGCTCCGCGTTTTAACCAATACCAAGCCGAAAATAGTAATGGTAGCATTAACGGCAATATTCACAAATCCTAGATCAAAGGCGTAATTCGCCAGCAAAAAATCACTTAAGATAAAGGTTAATACCGGGGCTGCGACACATATCACCGGCACATACCGATCAATGACCCTAATTTTTGTGAACATTCCAAACATATAGAGTCCTAATAGTGGGCCATAGGTATACCCTGCAACCTTAAAAATTAGCGAGATTACATCGCCTTTACTCCCTGAAAATGCCATAATAATAATGAAAATAACCGTTGAAAAACCCAATAAAACCCAATTTTTTAGTTGGGTACGCTCTTGACTCGATTTCTTAGACAGCTCTAAAAAATCATAAGTGAACGATGTGGTTAAGGCCGTTAAGGAAGAATCTACACTAGAAAATGATGCGGCTATAATACCCAATAAAAAGAAAATTCCGGCAACGGGTCCTAAATAATTTAGGGCTAGATTAGGAAATAAGGTGTCCGTATTGACGAATTTTCCGGTAGCGTCAAGGTCTAAAGCAATTCCGTTTTGCTCGGCATATATATAGAGTAACACTCCTAATCCTAAAAACAAAAATTGTGTGAAGGCTAAAATTAGACTATAGGTTAAGGTATTTTTTTGCGCATCCCATTGTGTTTTACAGGTAAGTGTTTTTTGCATCATATTCTGATCTAAGCCAATCATGGCAATAGCTACTAAAATGCCTGCAATAAACTGTTTGTAAAAATTATTTCCTGAACCCTCATCCCAATTAAAAATATTAAAATAGGCATGTTCTGTAACTTTCGTGACGGATTCTGAAAAGGAGATAGACAAGGATGTGGTAATCGAATAGATAGAGATAACAGCACCTAGAATTAAAAAGGTAGTTTGTAAGGTATCTGTCCAAACAATGGTTTTAATTCCCGATTTATTAGTGTACAACCAAACCAAAACCAAAATAATGATTACCGTTAAAAAAAAGGGAATGTTTAACTGATCAAAGAGTGCAAACTGTAAAATTTTGGTAGCCAAAAGCAGTCGCAAGGCTGCACCAAAAGATTGGGAAACTAAAAAAAACAAAGAACCCGTTTTATACGACTTTACCCCAAAACGCTCTTTAAGATACCCGTAAATAGATACCAGTCTAAGTCTAAAATAAAGAGGAATAAGCACAAAGGTTATAAATAAATAACCCACAACGTTGCCTAATATAAACTGAAAAAAATAAAAGTAATTGTTGCCGACCATCCCAGGTAGTGATACAAAAGTAACCCCTGAAAGCCCTGCTCCTACCATGCCAAAGGCCACTAGAAACCAAGGCGATTGCCTATCTCCCGTAAAGTACGATTCGTCACTTCTGCTTTTTGAGGTGAAATACGATATCCCCATTAAAAGGGCAAAATAAATAACTATAATTCCTAATACGAGTAGTGGATTCAAATTGCGTTTGCTTTTAAGTAGCGAAAAGTAATCATTTTTTATGATATGGATTAAAGGAAAGGAGCTTCAAAAAATAGAAATAAAATCCAACAATAAGTAATTTGTAAGAATTTTCGGGTTAATTTGAAATACGCAGAACGACAGAAACATACCATTCATCGACAGTAAACTGCATTTCATCTATACAAATTCAGTTGCTATTCATTTAAAGTACATCTTTGTAGTCTAAATAAAAGGGTAATGAATATACTATTTATCGAAGACGATATGATTGAAAGTATGAAGTTTCAAAGAACACTTTCAAAAATAGCATCCAGGCATACGATTATCGAAGCTAAAAATGGGGAACAAGCCATTGATGCCCTTAAAAATAGTGAATCATTGCCTGATATTATTCTTTTAGATTTGAACATGCCACGAATGAGTGGTATCGAATTTTTACAAATTTTAAAGGCTGACGAACAGTACAAATATATTCCTACAATTATTCTTACCACTTCTGAGAATAGAGCTGATTTATTAGAATGTTATCGAATTGGCATCGCTGGATACGTCATTAAACCACTAAAATACGAAGATTACGAACAAAAGTTAACTGCAGTTTTAGCGTACTGGCAAACAAATGAGCTAGTGAAGGCATAGGAAATTGTAGGTTTCACAACATTTTTTTTAGAATAGGTACTAATTTTCTTACTTTTCGCTCAAATTATTTTGAGTATGAAGGGAATTATCTTTACTGATTTTTTAGAAATGGTAGAATCCATGTATGGCCTACAGGTTGTGGATACCATCATAGAGAACTCTCAATTGCCCTCTGAAGGTATTTACACCTCTGTCGGTACCTACAGTTTTAACGAAATGCTTAGCCTTCTCACAAATTTAAGTGCAGAGGTCAATACACCCGCTAGTGATTTAATCTACGCTTTAGGTTTGTATCTTTTTGATGGACTTTCAAAGTCGCATCCAGAAGTAATTGAAAGTTATTCGTCTCCCATTGATTTACTATATGCGATCGAAGATCATATTCACGTTCATGTAAAAAAATTATATCCAGGCGCAGAGCTCCCCTCATTTAAAATACTTGAAAAATCGGATACCTCTATAGTGATGATTTACAGCTCCTCGAGGGGTTTGTATCGATTGGAACAAGGGCTTATTGAAAAAACATTTGAACATTTTAATGGAAAATGTAGCCTATCGTATGAGGTCTTAAAAGAAGACGGAACGGAAGTTAAATTTGATATTGTTCATGATGCATACTAAAAACTATTCTCTAAACAATGCTGATGTTAACGATGTTTCATTATTACAAAGAGCATTAGACCGCCAAATAAGAGCAAGAAAGCAAGCTGAAAGTATTCTTGAAGCTAAATCAAAAGAATTATATGATACCATTCACCATTTAAAGCAGGCGAACAACCGACTTGAAAACCATTTAAGCGAAAAATCTTCTGAAATAGATGGTATTTTCATCAATATCATTGATCCCTATGTGGTGATGGACCTATTAGGGAATGTGATTAAAATGAATGATTCTGCAAAAAATTTCCTAGGTTTTAACACCAACACAGAACCCATAAATTTAACCGCCCTAGTTCATGAAGACTATATAGAATACACCTATGAGTCTTTTAAAAAATTGATGGAAGTTGGCTCCATAAAAAAATACCGTCCAAAACTCACTTTAAGATGCGGTACCGAAAAATTTGTGGAAGTGAACGGTTCATTAATTTATGACAAAAACAGACAGCCCATAGGTGCTCAAGGAGTTATTAGAGATATTAGTGAAGAGACTCAAATAAAACAATTATTAGCAGAACAAAAAAAACAACTTGATATTATTTTTGAAAACTCCTCCTTAGGTATTGTACTTAGCGATACTAATGAAAAGATTATTAAAGCAAACCATGCGTTTCTGGATTTGGTTGGGTATCCTATAGCTGAAATAAAAAAATATACACTTGATACTATTTCAGCCAGTGGGGATATTGACCTAGAAAACTCACTAAATGATAAAATGAATAAAGGGGAAATAGACCACTTTTCTATCATAAAAAAATACACTAAAAAAGATGGCACTATACTCTCAGGAAAAACAACCATTAGTGCGGTTAAAACAGCTCATGGAGTAATCGACTACCGAGTTGCTTTAATTGAAGACATTTCCAATGAACTAAAAGCAGAAGAACAGTTAAAAGCATCTGAAGATCGTTTATCCTCGTTAATTGCGAATTTAAATACAGGGATTTTAGTTGAAGATCAAGACCGAAAAATTGCCTTGACGAATAAAATTTTCTGTGATATCTTTAATATATTTATCCCACCAGAAAGGTTAAAAGGCTTTGATTGTTCCAAAGCCATTGAAAACTCAAAAGTACTTTTTAAAGATCCTGAAAAAACAATTGATCGCGTCAATAACATTGTTGAAGAAAAAAAACTTGTTCTTGGGGATATTCTTGAAATGGTCGATGGTCGTATTTTGCAACGCGATTATATTCCCGTTTTTAAAAATGATGTGTACAACGGGCATCTTTGGGCCTACACCGATATTACTATTGCAAGGAATTACAAAAACAATTTAGAGCAGCAAAAAGAAAAATACAGCAGCATCATAGCCAATATGAATTTAGGTCTAGTTGAAGTTGATACGAATGACGTGATACAAATGGTCAATCAAAGCTTTTGTACCTTAAGTGGCTATAGTGAAGATCAGCTCTTAAATAAAAATGCTTTAGAGGTTTTAAACGTAGTAAATAAAAATGTCGTTATTGAAAAAACAGATAGAAGAATTAATGGGGAATCTGATTCGTACCAAGTAGAAGTCGTACATCCTTCGGGTGAACTGCGATATTGGTTGGTCAGTGGCGCTCCACGATATGATGAAAGAGGAAACGTTATAGGTTCTTTAGGTATTCATTTAGATATCACCAATCAGAAATTATTAGAACTCCAAAAAGAAAAGTTAGTACAAGAACTAGAAACAAGCAACCAAGGTTTACAAGAGTATGCACATATTGTTTCTCACGATTTAAAATCACCGCTGCGAAGTATCAGTGCCCTATCGAGTTGGTTAAACGAAGATTATAAAAATGTTTTAGACGAAGCGGGGAAAAACAATTTGGCGATGATGCAAGAAAAAGTGGAAGCAATGGATAGTTTAATTGATGGTATTTTAAAATATTCTACCATTAGCAGTGATACCATGGCCGCAACGAATGTCAACGTTAACGAAGTAATATCAGAAATTACAGATATTATTTTTATACCGGATCACGTTCAAATAAAAATCACAAATGAACTACCTATTGTCCTAGCCGATAAAACAAAAATTCACCAATTATTTCAGAACATCCTGAGCAATGCTGTAGTTCATATTGAAAGGGATAAGGGCTTGGTGGAGATAGGTTGTAAGGAAACGAGTACACATTGGGAATTTAGTATTAAAGATAACGGTGTAGGTATTCCTATAGAATATCACGAGAAAATTTTCAAAATATTTCAATCAGTTGGAAACAAAGAAAGGTCTACAGGCATAGGCTTATCTATCGTGAAAAAAATAATAGATCTTTACCAAGGTAAAGTTTGGTTAGAAAGTGAAATTGGTGTGGGCACAACCTTTTTCTTCACCTTAAAAAAACAAAAATGAAAACAGTTCAAGCGATCAAAGAAAAGGGGAAAGAATGGTATTTCACTTCAGAAAAAATCGATTTAAAAAATCCGTTAGTTCTCGTATTTGGCAATAGGTTTTCATTAGAGTCTCTAACAATTTATGATGAATTAAAAGCAATGTTCCCAATAGGAAATATTGTTTTTGGATCAACATCTGGAGAAATTTTAGGTGAAAATGTTTACGATGAAAGTATTACGTTAACCGCTATAGAATTCGAAAAAAGTCAATATCATATTCATTCTAAAAATATTCATGATTTTGAAAACAATTCTGAAAAATTAGGAGAAGCACTAACCGATAAATTTTCAAAAGAAGGCCTAAAACATTTATTCATTGTTTCTGATGGAAATTTGGTAAATGGTAGTGCGCTTATTCAAGGTTTAGAAAAAAATTGCCCAGATAATATTATCATTACGGGTGGTTTATGTGGCGATGATGCTCGGTTTGAAAAAACCTTAGCTTCCTATAATTCAAACCCTAAATCTGGCGAAATTGTAGCCGTAGGATTATATGGTGACCATTTAGAAATAACCTGTGCTAATTATGGAGGTTGGAGTGCTTTTGGTCCTATTCGTAACATTACAAAATCTAGAGAGAATGTATTATACGAATTAGATGGTAAACCAGCCCTAGACTTATATAAAAAGTATTTAGGTGATAAATCTAATGAACTGCCACAAGCAGCCTTATTATATCCCCTCAATTTGCGCGTAAAAGGCAGTAATGAGACCGTTGTACGCACTATTTTAAATATAGACGAAAAAGAAAATACCATGATATTGGCAGGTGATGTGCCAGAAGGTTCAACAGTACAATTAATGATGTCTACGGTTGATGATATTGCCGAAGGAGCATCTAAGGCTGCTATGTATGCCATGCGCAATCGAACAAAAAAACCAGAACTTGCTTTACTCGTAAGTTGTATCGGCCGCAAATTGGTAATGAACCAACGAACAGAAGAAGAAATAGAAGAGGTGATTGAAGCAATTGGTGGTCAGGCGGTAATTGCTGGTTTTTACTCTTATGGAGAATTATCTCCTTTTTCTAATCAAATAGGATGCAAATTGCACAACCAAACCATGACTTTAACACTTATCAGCGAATAATGCACTCACTTTTAAAAAGACAAGTACGCAAATATTTACCTGAGAATTTAAAAGATTCTGAGAAAATAAATGTTTTTTTAGAGGCAATTGATAAATCGTATTCGGACTACGATGATAAAGCTAATATGGTACAAAGAGCCATGAATTTAAGTTCCGATGAGCTTTTTAAAGCAAATCAGGACTTACATGCAGAAGCAGAGAGTGAACGTAAGATTTTAAATATATTAAAAAAGGCAATTGAGGTATTAAATAGTTCTAACGATCAAGAGAAGAATTCATGGAAATCAAAGGAAATATTAGAAATCGATGCTTTAGAATTAGCTGCGAAAATAGAAAATCAAGCGCATGATATTGTTAAAATGACTGCAGAAAAGAACACCATGTTGAAAAATTTAGAGCGGCAAAATGACGCATTGAAAGATTATGCTCACATAGTATCTCATGACCTTAAATCCCCAATTCGTAATATTAATGCACTAATGTGCTGGATTTTGGATGAAGAAAAAGATAAATTTTCCGAATCAAGCAAAGAAAATTGCAAACTAGTCTCGCAAAATATTGAAAAAATTGATGCCCTTATTGATGGTATTCTAAAGCATGCTGTGATTGATTCATTAGAAGAAGAAATGATTAGTTTAGACTTAAATAAACTTATTGAGGAAATAAAAAATACGATTTATTTTCCGGAAACAACTCAAATCAACATCGTAAGTTCCCTACCGACAATACTTGCAGAAAAATATAAAATTGAACAACTTTTTAAAAATTTAATAACCAATGCTATTGCAGCAACGGAGCATAAAGACCATGGGCTAATCACAATCGCAATTATCGAAGATCCTAATTTTTGGAAATTTTCCATTACAGATAACGGTAGAGGTATTGCGGATAAGCATAAGGAGACTATCTTCCATATGTTTAAAAAATTAGAAAACAATTCTAGTGCCACTGGAATAGGCCTTGCTTTGGTTAAAAAAGTAGTAAATATTTATGAAGGTGATGTTTGGCTAGAGTCAAAAGAGCATATAGGTACTACTTTCTTTTTTACCTTAAAAAAATAACAGGATGCAACAACCTAACTTAGTTTATATAAAAGAACTTTCGGCTGGTGACCTCGCCTTTGAACAAAAATTTATCAATGTTCTAAAAGAAGAAATTCCTTTAGAAAAAGAAGAATACCTAAAAAGTGTACGGGAACAAAATTTTAAAAGAACGGGTGATCTGGTGCATAAAGTGAAGCATAAACTAAGCATTCTTGGTTTAACCGAAGATTATAAATTAGCAGTGAGTTTTGAAGCGGCCTTAAATGAAAAAGATGATGCCTTAAAAGAAACTTTTTCAGCTATCTTAGACAAAATTGACACCTATTGTAAAACCTTATAAAAATAAAAGATGAAGTGTATTATTGTAGATGATGAAGCTATGGCTAGAGTGATTGTAGAACAACTGTGTTCAAAAATTCCAAATTTAGAGGTTGTCGAATCATTTTCTAATGCAATGGATGCTATCAAATTTTTAAATCAACAGCAAGTAGACGTCATTTTTTTAGACATACATATGCCTGGTTTCACAGGTATAGATTTTGTACAAACCCTTAAAAATCCGCCTAGAATTGTACTGACAACCTCAGATACCGATTTTGCGATTGAAGCTTATGAATATGAAACTATTGTAGATTATTTGGTGAAACCTATAACTCAAGAGCGTTTCGAAAAATCAATTTTAAAAGTAAAAAAGTCTTTAGAAGTAACGCTTAAAACAAGTTCGCCTCAACAAGAGACCAGTAGTTCCTCAAATTTAGGAGATGAGTTATACATCAATATTGACCGAAGATTAATTAAATTAAAATTCAGTGAAATACTTTTTATTGAGGCGAAGGGAGATTACATCGAAGTAAAAACAGATAAAAAAGAATATAGAGTACATAATACCTTAAAAAATATAAAAGATAAACTTCCAGAAAGCATCTATCTTCAGATTCACCGTTCTTTTATTATTAATTTTACTAAAATTATTGATATTGAGGATAATAGTGTACTCATAGAAAAAAGTGTTATACCCATCAGTAGGTCAAACAGGCCAGAGCTCATGAGAAGATTAAATTTATTGTAATTTTAATAGCGCTTAGCACGAAGTGCTACCCGAAAAAAACTAGAAAAAAGTAAAAAAATGGATATAAATCCTACGACAATAAAAGATTGCTACGAAATTATTCCGCAGGTTTTCAAAGATGAAAGAGGTTACTTTTTTGAGAGTTTTAACCATCAGAAATTAGAAGAAGCTATTCAGCAAAAAATAAATTTTGTTCAAGACAATCAATCCTATTCGTACAAAGGGGTACTGAGAGGTCTACATTTTCAAAAAGGAGCACATGCCCAAGCCAAATTAGTTCGTGTTTTAGACGGCATCGTTCTTGATGTTGTTGTTGATATACGACAAGATTCTACCACCTATGGTAAAATTCATAGTACTGTGTTATCTCAAAAAAATCGGAAACAACTTTTTATTCCAAAAGGATGCGCACATGGTTTTGTGACCTTAAGCAAAACAGCTATATTCTTCTACAAATGCGATAATTATTACCATAAAGATTCGGAAGCTGGTATTATTTATAACGATAGGACATTAAATATAGATTGGCAATTACCCGAAAGCGATTTAATTATTTCTGATAAAGATAAAGTGCTACCTTTGTTTAAAGAACTTAACGACACGCATTAATCGGTTATATTTTAGTACATGAGTAAAATTTTGGTCACTGGTGCCAACGGACAATTAGGACAGTGTATAAAAGAGCTTTCTGTCAGCTTAGATCCTGATAATACCTATCTATTTAAATCGTCAAAAGATCTTGATATTACCAATTATCAACAGGTACTAGCGGCTTTTACCTTAGAAAATTTCGATTTTTGTATCAATTGCGCAGCGTATACCAATGTAGATAAGGCTGAAAGTGACACGCAAAATGCAGTAAATGTCAATAGTACAGGCGCGCAAAATTTAGCTACCGCATGCAATCAAACAAATACTACTTTACTTCATATTTCAACAGATTTTGTATTTGATGGAACAAAGAATTCTCCCTATATAGAAACGGATAAAACCGCAGCACTTAGTGTTTACGGGAACACAAAAAATGTAGGGGAAACAGAAATTATTAAAAAGGCTCCAAAATCATATATCATTAGAACCTCTTGGTTATACTCGGAATACGGACATAATTTTATGAAAACTATGATTCGCTTCGGGAGTGAAAAGGATAGCCTATCGGTAATCAATGACCAAACTGGAACGCCGACCTATGCCAAAGATTTGGCTGAAGTTCTCATTAAAATCATCCAAAATAAGCCAATTCCTTATGGCATTTATCATTATAGTAATGAAGGCACTGCTACCTGGTTCGATTTTGCTAAGGCCATATTTGAAATCACTAAGAGCACAATTCAACTTCATCCGATAGCGACAGAAGCGTATCCGCTACCTGCAAAACGCCCAAAATACAGTGTTTTGAATAGCTCTAAAATAAAAACTGCCTTACAGCTCGAAATTCCAGCATGGCGCGATAGTCTAAAAAAAGCTATTAATGCCTTACCGTAATTTAAGACGCTTCTAATTGACAAGAAATACACTTTTACTATTTTTTTGGGAACTACTCTATCTTTAACAATAGCTAGTTAGTATAAAAAAAGCGGTCTTATTAGGACCGCTCTAGTTTTGTTATTTTTCTATCACCCGGATGGCGTAGTTGTAAATGCGTTCAAATTGTTCTTTTAAGCCCATATCACTATTATCAAATTCAATAGCATTTTCGGCCATTTTTAAGGGAGAAAATTCTCTATGCGTATCTAAGTAATCTCGGTGTTCTACATTTTTTAGAACTTCCGCAAATGTTACTTTTTCGCCTTTATCGATAAGTTCTTTGTATCTTCTGGTAGCTCTTTTCTCGGAGGAAGCTGTCATAAATAACTTTAACTCCGCATCGGGTAAAACCACGGTTCCGATATCTCTACCGTCCATGACAACGCCTTTTTCTTTACCCATTTGTTTTTGAATATCCACAAGCTTATACCGAACTTGTTCAATCGCTGCTATTTCGCTTACCTTACTAGAAACTGCTAAGGTTCTAATTTCATCCTCGACGTTCTCATTGTTCAAGTACATTTCAGAAAATTCTAAGGCTTCATTATACACAAATTTTAAATTTAATTTGGGCAATAATTTCACCAAGGCTTGTGGATTGTCTTGAGCCCCACCGATAAATCCATTTCTAATGGCAAATAGGGTTACGGCTCTATACATAGCGCCAGTATCAATATAAATATATCCCAAGGCTTTTGCCAATTGCTTTGCAATGGTACTTTTTCCTGTGGATGAGTATCCATCTATAGCGATTGTAATTTTCTTCATTTCAAACTAAATTAACTTAAAAATAAACAATTAAAACTGAAGTTAAAATGACTTCATTATAACTCTTTTGCGTTTTTAACGCTCTGATTGGTTAAGGCCACTTGGATAACTTCATGCATTTCAGAAACGTAATGAAAGGTTAGTCCTTTTAAATAATCTTCCTTAATTTCTAAAATATCTCTCTTGTTTTCTACACAAAGAATAATCTCTTTAATACGAGCACGTTTCGCTGCCAATATTTTTTCTTTTATACCACCAACTGGTAAAACTTTTCCACGTAAGGTAATCTCCCCAGTCATCGCTAAACTCTTCTTCACTTTTTTCTGAGTAAATAAAGATACCAAAGAGGTAAGCATGGTAATCCCAGCACTAGGTCCGTCTTTCGGCGTTGCGCCTTCAGGAACATGAATATGTACATTGTACTTCTCAAAAACACTCGGTTCTATTCCGAAATGTTCAGCGTTCGATTTTATATATTCCATAGCAATGGTAGCCGATTCTTTCATGACCTTGCCTAAATTACCGGTAATCGTTAGCGTTCCTTTTCCTTTAGATAAGATCGACTCTATAAATAAAATATCTCCACCAACGCTTGTCCAAGCTAAACCAGTGACAACGCCTGCAACATCATTATTTTCATATTTGTCACGTTCCATTTTTGGAGCGCCTAATACTTTTTCAATAATTTCGTTTGAGACCTTAATGGCATACTCCTCCTCTATGGCAATAGATTTTGCGGCATATCGTACCATTTTTGCCAATTGCTTTTCTAAAGAACGTACCCCAGATTCTCGGGTATAGCCTTCAACAATTTTCTCTAACTGTGCCTTCCCTATTTTCAAGTGCTTATCGGTTAATCCGTGTTCTTTAAGTTGCTTAGGGAGTAAATGTCTTTTTGCAATTTCTACTTTCTCTTCAATCGTATACCCTGTTACATTAATAATTTCCATACGGTCACGCAACGCTGGTTGAATGGAGCTTAAATTGTTGGCCGTAGCTACAAACATCACTTTAGAAAGGTCATAGCCCATTTCTAAGAAATTATCATGAAATTCACTATTTTGTTCAGGATCTAAAACCTCAAGCATAGCAGACGATGGATCCCCTTGATTGCTATTCGATAGTTTATCGATTTCATCTAAAATAAAAACAGGATTGCTTGTCCCAGCCTTTTTTAAACTTTGAATAATACGACCTGGCATGGCACCGATATATGTTTTTCTGTGGCCGCGAATTTCCGCCTCATCACGCATACCACCTAATGACATACGAACATATTCTCTTCCTAAAGCTTCAGCAATAGACTTTCCTAACGAGGTTTTACCCACCCCAGGAGGTCCATAAAAACATAAAATAGGCGATTTCATATCATTTCGAAGCTTTAAAACCGCTAGATATTCTATAATTCTACGCTTCACATCTTCTAAGCCATAATGATCTCTGTCTAATATTTTTTGGGCGCGTTTTAAATCGAACTTATCTTTTGAAAATTCATTCCATGGTAATTCTAAAAATAATTCTAAGTAATTACGTTGAATGCTATATTCTGCCACTTGCGGATTCATACGTTGCATTTTAGAAAGTTCTTTCGTAAAATGCTCTTTTACTTTTTTACCCCATTTTTTCTTTTTTGCCTTTTCCCGCATTTCATCAACCTCTTCTTCATAAGAGGCACCACCTAATTCTTCTTGAATGGTTTTCATTTGCTGATGTAGAAAATACTCTCGTTGCTGCTGGTCTAGATCGGTGCGTACTTTAGACTGAATATCGTTTTTAAGCTCCAGTTTTTGCAACTCAACATTCATATATTTTAGCATCGCTAAGGCACGTTCCTGTAAGCTAACGATCTCTAAAAGCTCTTGCTTTTCTTGTACCCCTACACTTAAGTTTGAAGATACAAAATTGATTAAAAAACTATCGCTCTGAATATTTTTAATGGCAAAAGAGGCATCACTAGGAATGTTCGGATTATTCTTTATGATGGTTAACGCCAATTCTTTTACAGATTCAATGATTGCAGCAAATTCTGGATTCATTGGCTCCGGACGCTCTTCCCTGGCTTCGCGAATGGTAGCCGTCATGTACGGTTTTTCAGTAAGCACTTCGGCTACCTCAAATCGTTTTTTACCTTGTATAATAACCGTTGTGTTCCCATCAGGCATTTGTAAAACCCGTAAAATACGCGCAACCGTACCCAAGGTGTTAATATCAGCAACGCCCGGTTCTTCAACATCACCGTCTTTTTGTGAAACTACGCCAATAACTTTTGTTCCATTATTAGCATCCTTGATCAGGGCAATAGACGAGTCTCTCCCTGCAGTAATAGGAATAACAACTCCTGGAAACAAAACCGTATTCCGCAAGGGAAGAATGGGTAATGTTTCTGGCAATTTTTCGCTGTTCATTTCCTCTTCATCTTCTGCTGTTAATAATGGAATAAGTTCAGCGTCCTCTTCTATTCCCTGTAACGACATATTGTCAAAATTTGAAAATTTAGAATTTCCCATAGATATATTTCAGTCATTCTGTCACCGTGGTGCAGATTTCGTATTAGTACTTAAATTGTAATTGATATGGCTAAGCTACCGTCATTAGTAACAGTAGTGCACTACCTAAATATTTTATACCCTATAAAAGGCAATTCTTATGCCAACAAATAAAAAAAATTCTAAAAAAAGTGTAACATTCGCTAAATTGAAACATCATTACTACAAAACAACCACTTTTTGAGCCACAAAAAAGAACATATTGATGCATTATTGCAATTGTGTTTGCAAGGAAATCAGAGCGCCCAACTTGAAGTGTACAACCGGTATTATAAAGCGATGTATAATACCGCAATACGCATCGTGAAAGATAGTTTCGTTGCAGAGGATATTATGCAAGAGTCATTTTTGAACGCATTTACAAAGTTAGCCACTTTTAAGGCTGAAGTAACTTTTGGAGCCTGGTTAAAACGTATTGTTATCAACAATAGTATTTACCACTACCGGAAGCAGCAGAAAAAAAATGAAGTTGCATTAGGGGATGTATTGTATAAGGTTGAAGACAATGACGGAATTGCTTCCGATGATGTGTTTACAGAACTAAAGGCTCAAAAAGTGCTGGAAACCATGAAACAATTGAAAGACAATTACAGAATTTCTTTGACCTTATTTTTGATTGAAGGCTACGATTATGAAGAAATAAGTGACATTATGAATATCAGTTATGCCAATTGCAGAACTACTATTTCTAGGGCGAAAGAAAGCCTGCGGCAAAAAGTATTAAGGGCTGAATGTACTTAAAAAAAAATTTTGAATGAAGGGATAGCTCCTTATGGATTTCTGTTCATTGTTAATTAAAATGTTTATGAAAAAAGATAGTATAGATACCTTGTTTAAAAACCTTAAAGGCTCTTTTGATGTTGAGCATCCTGATGAAGGCCATGAATTGCGATTTTTAGATAAATTGAAGTCTCAAAAAGAGCCTGTTAGCCTTGTTAGAAAAAAAAGCTACGCCTATGTATCGATGGCAGCATCGCTAGTGATCTTAATTGGTTTGACTGTTCTTTATTTTAATTGGAACCCTTCTGTAGACCAACAAGTGGTAAGTATATCGCCTGAAATTTCTAAAACAGAATTTTACTTTGCGAATGTTATTCAGCAAGAAATAAACAAATTACAAAATGAGAATTCTCCAGCAACAAAAAAAATAATTGAAGACACCATGGAGCAACTTATCACCTTGGAAAAAGATTATGGTAAACTTGAAAAGGACCTCATCAATGGAGGTAACAGTAAGTTTATTTTAAGTGCTATGATTACAAATTTTCAAACTAGAATAGATTTATTAGCAGATGTGCTACAACAAATTGATGAAATTAAAAAAATACAACATGAAAAAGCAATTATATAAATATCCACTTTTATTACTTTTAATAGTTCCCCTAAGCATTTTTGCTCATACGGGTGTAAAAGGAAAACACACCAAAGAAAAATCTATAAAGAAAGAATATGCTGTAAACGCTGATGCACTTCTTAAAGTAAGCAACAGCTATGGAAACCTAAATATTACTTCTTGGAATCAAGACCGAATAGTCATCGAAGTATCTATTAAAGTAAATGGAAATAACGAAGATAAAGTACAGCAAAAATTAGATGAAATTACGGTGGCGTTTGAAGCCAATAATAGTATGGTATCGGCCAGAACTATTTTTGACAATAACAAAAGTAGTTGGAACTGGAATTGGGGTTCTAATAACAATGTAAACATGCAAATTGATTACAATATAAAAGTACCCATAAAAAATAGTGTGCATTTGAATAACGATTATGGCAGTATAATTCTTGACCGTATTGACGGTCATGCTAAAATTTCATGTGATTATGGACGCTTAGAAATTGGAGAATTACATGGCAGAAACAACGAGTTGAATTTTGATTATACCTCTAAATCTACCATAGGATACATCAATAGTGGCAAAATATCAGCAGACTACTCTGGTTTTACGATCGATAAGGCTGGTAATTTAGAAATAAACGCTGATTACACCAATTCAACGATTCTCAATATGGAAAATTTATCCTACTCTTGTGACTATGGTAAAATTGATATTGGGTCTGTAAATAACCTAGAAGGTAACGGCGATTACATTAACGTAATAGCTGCAACCGTTCATGGAAATGTAGCGATAAACTCAGATTACGGCGGAATTCAAATAGGACAAATGGCCGCAGATGCAGGCAACGTAAGCATTAAAAGTGATTATACGGGTATTAAAATTGGATACCACCCAGACTATCAATTTACCTTTGAAATAAACACCGAATATGCGGGCCTAAACGGTAAAGAAAATTTTGAATTTACCCTGAGTCGCGAAAACTCAAGCGAAAAATACTATAAAGGATTTTACGGTAATGCAAATGCTAAGAATACCATTACTATTTCTAGTGAGTATGGTGGCATCACCTTTACAAAAAAACAATAGAACCAACACAAAAACCTAACACATGAAAAATTTAGCACTAGCAACACTTACTCTTTTACTTTTTACCTCTTGCAGTGCGCAATGGGGAAATAAAATTAAAGGCAACGGAAACATTACGACTATAAAGCGGTCGGTTGGCAACTACGATGCCCTTGATATGACCGGTTTTTTCGATGTTGAATTTATCGATGGCAAGGAGGGCGCTATAAGCCTTACAGGAGAGGAAAATTTATTAGCCTACATTGTCACAGAGGTAAAAGACGGTAAATTAATCTTAAAAACTAAAAAAGGCTATAATTTACAAACTTCAAAAAGAGCAGGCATAAAAATCACAGTCCCTGTCGAAGAAATTAATGCTGTTTATTTATCCGGTTCTGGTGATATTAGCTCTCGAACAACACTAAAAAGTGATTCGTTTAGTACCACCATTTCTGGCTCAGGAGATATTACACTAGATCTTTTAGTCTTAGCCTTAAAAACCACTATTTCAGGCTCAGGAGATATTGATGTATCCGGTACTGCAGAACGTTTCGAGGTTTCTATTTCAGGCTCTGGAGATATTGACGCCTTCAACCTAAAAGCAAAAGAAGTTAGTGTGCAAATTTCAGGTTCTGGTGATGTAGATGTTACGGCCACCGAAAATTTCAAGGCGCGAGTTTCTGGCTCAGGAGATATAAATTACCGCGGGAATCCTTCAAAAGTAGATACAAAAAGTTCGGGCTCAGGAAGTATTAGCAAAGGATAAACACAGCCCCCTAGCCCACAAATGGGGAACTTATATTCTTTGTGGTTCGTTGAGAGTAAATTGGGTAATTAGAAGATGGGGCAATTAAATTTTTATTGAGTTTAAACTTGTGCTTGAACTTTTTTATTTTTAATTAAAAATCATAATTAAATCAACACGTTTTAAAATGAGCCAATTGTTACATTAGTACATGAGTACTTTAACCTATTGATTCATCCTTAGGAACTCTAAATAATAAAATGATACCGATTAAAAAGAAAACAAATAAAAACAAAATGGCATAACGCATACTACTTATTTGATCCACTACAGCGAAAATGACCATTCCGATAACAATCCCAATTTTTTCTGCAACATCATAAAAACTAAAGTAAGAGGTTGTGTCTTCTGTTTCTGGTAAAAATTTTGAATAGGTTGAGCGTCCCAAAGACTGCACACCACCCATAACCAAACCAACTAGACCAGCTGCAATATAAAACTGCATAGGGCTTACCATAAAAAAAGCATAAAAACACAGGCAAAGCCATACAAAATTAACGGCTATTAGGGTGTTGATATTTCCAAATTTTGCGGAAGCTCTAGAAGTAACAAAAGCACCAACAATCGCGACTAATTGAATGACCAAAATACTGAGAATCAAACCTGTTGTTTTTTCGGCATCTGTTGCCCAGTTAATTTCTTTTTCACCAAAATAAACAGCCATTAACATAATGGTCTGCACTGCCATACTAAACACAAAAAAAGCCCCCAAATAGCGTTTAAGTCGAACATTAGTTTTTAAGCTAAGCCAAACTGATCGCAATTCTTTTAGGCCGTTAAAAACGATATTTCTAGTGACTTTAGCGCCAGTAGACACTCCTTTTGGTAAGATATAAAACGTATACTGACTAAATAACACCCACCACAATCCGACGGTGATAAAAGCTATTTTCATAGCTTCAATCTTTGCTAGATTTAGTGACGCTTCCGTTGTTCCAATATCAAAACCAAACCATTGAGGATTCATCACCATGGCTAAGTTTAAAACTAAAAGTAAAACGCTCCCTATATATCCTAATGAAAAACCTTTCGCGCTTATCCCATCTTGTTGGTATTCAAAAGCGATATCAGGTAAGTACGAATTGTAAAATACGAGACTACCCCAATATCCAATTAAACCCATGAAATAGAACAACATGCTGATATGAATATGCTCTAAACTAAACCAATACAAGCCAATACAACCTAAACTCCCTACATAGCAAAAGAATTTCATAAAAGCCTTTTTATTGCCCACATAATCTGCAATTCCCGAAAGTATCGGGGAAAGCAACGCAACGGTTAAAAAGGTAAATGCCGTGATGATTGAAATTAAAACAGTTGGTTTCATTTCGTAGCCAAATGCGGAAACTAATTGATTTTGTGTCGTAAATAAGGCAGAATAAAATATAGGAAATATAGAGGATGCAATGGTAAGCGTGTAAACAGAATTCGCCCAATCGTAAAAAGCCCAGGCATTTAATAGCTTTTTGCTTCCTTTTTCAGCTTGTATTCTTGGCATAATTTGGTTGTTGGTTTTTTTAAAAGCTTTAGTTCGTGAGTAAACTTTTTAGGCTATGGTTGTTCTAATCATGGCTGGTAATTTCCTTTACCTAAGAATAGGAAAGCCGCCTTATGCGAAAGGCGGCTTTCCTATGTATAGATGTCTCTTTTCAATACAATTTTGGTTAATGTTTTGTTTTTATTTAAAAGAGGTAACTCCGAATTTAGCAGCTTCTTCTTTTGCTAATGGAGCCCAAGCCGTTAAGTTTGCAATTCTGGTGTCGTTTGAAGGGTGGGTACTCATAAATTCAGGTGGTGCATTTCCTCCGCTATTGGCTTTCATTCGTTTCCAAAGCTCGGCGGCTTCATCAGGATTATACCCTGCGATAGCCATAATCTGCAAACCAATACGATCAGCTTCAGTTTCATGCCCTCGACTAAAAGGTAACATAACTCCTACTTGCGACCCTATGCCATAGGCTTGATTAAAGGTGTTTAAGGTTTGTTGGTCTTTGATTAATACATTACCTGCCACGGCCCCTAATTGTTGAAAAGTACCTGCACTCATTCGTTGCGCACCATGATCAGCAAGGGCATGAGCCACTTCATGACCCATAACAACAGCCACGCCAGTTTCTCCTTGACAAATAGGCAATATACCTGTATAAAAAACAATTTTACCACCAGGCATACACCAGGCATTTACAGCCTCATCTTGCACCAAATTATATTCCCATTTATAATCCTTTAAATACCCTGGATACCCATTGGCTGTTAACCAACGTTCCGCAGCGGTAGCAATGCGTTGCCCAACGGTTGTAATCATACGTGCCTCTGATGTGCCAGTAACAGCTTTGTTTTCTGTTAAAAACTGGTCATATTGTGCAAAGGCAGTTGGAAAAATTTGACTATTAGGGTACATATTCAACATTTTTTTACCCGTAAACGGATTCACCTTACATGCTGATACTCCCAAAAAAATAACGAGAATTAAAATAATTTTTTTCATAATGAGCTCTAAAATAAGTATCAAAAAAATGGCTTCTTTTTTACTGTAATACCAAAAGCTAATCTTTGGATAGCATTAATGATTATGGTTCGAAATTACAAAAAATTACTTTCCTAATAATTGAAGGGTGGTAAAATCTTTGCTAATCTTTATCGTGTTATATTCCTCAAGTTTTACCTCGTCTAGAGTAACCAACTCATTGTCGACCATAATCGAAGTAATCACAAAGGGCAATCCATGAATTTTTATTTCAAATTTATCATAAGGCGTTATGAATGTGCCGTCTTTAAATTGTTGAATAATTAGTTCTTTGGGCTTACCGGTTAATTTAAAATTACGAAGACTATACCTTCCTTTTTTATAATCAAAACCATCCTGTGCGTCTTCATAAACTGTTGAATTTTCAATACCCAATTTATAATACACGTTTAAAAACAACTCCTCGATTTGTAATTCTCCAACATATTGTTGCACAGGATACTTAGGAATTATAGCACCTTCTTTTACAAATAAGGGAATAGAATCAATATCGGCTACTACCCACTTTTCTAAGCCTCCAACCACAAGTTCTTTGGTCCAATAGTTATACCATTTCCCTTTTGGGATGTACATTCGCCGCCCTTTTGCATTAGGCTCTTGTATGGGGCACACTAATATTTGTTCCCCAAAAATAAATTCATCTGTTCTAAAATGTGTTTGCGGATCTTCTTGATCATAAACGACTAGGGAACGTAGCATGGGTAAACCCTCTTTCGAATACTTATAAAACATGGTATATAAATACGGTAACAATTGATACCGTAATTCAATAAATTCTCGAACAATGGTGGTTATTTCTTCTCCAAAAGACCAAGGTTCTTGATCCCCGTGATCGCCACTAGAATGAACCCTACAAAAGGGATGAAAAATTCCTAATTGTACCCAACGTGCAAATAACTCACCGTCTGGTTGTTCTGCAAAACCCCCAATATCTGAACCTACAAAGGAATAGCCACTAATAGCCATTCGTTGCATTTGTACGTTGGCAATCCACAAATGTTCCCAGGTAGCCACGTTATCCCCAGTCCATGTGCACGCATAGCGTTGCGTACCCGCATAAGCTGCACGCGTAATAACGAAAGGTCTTTTTGGATATACATGTTTTTTAACGCCGCTATACGTTGCCCTAACCATCTGCATGCCGTACACATTATGTGCTTTACGATGTGTACAAGGATTACCGTCATAATCATGACGAGTATCCAGAGGCGCTGTTTTACTAGGTACCTCCATCACGGCTGGTTCATTCATATCGTTCCATACCGCATGGACCCCTAAATCAACCATAAATTCTTTATACAATTCAGCCCACCATTTCCGAACCTCTGGATTTGTAAAGTCAGGAAAATTACATTCGCCAGGCCAAACCTTACCATGCATTAAGGGGCCATCTCCACGTTTACAGAAATAATCATTTTCCATGGCTTCTTGATACACCCAATAATCACGATCAATTTTAATTCCGGGATCTATCATGACGACCGTTTTAAAACCATCTTCGGCCAATTCAGATATCATTCTTTTAGGATTTGGGAAAAGTTTTTTATCCCAAGTAAAACAACGAAACCCATCCATATAATCTATATCTAGATACAGACCATCACAGGGTATTTTTAAGTCTCTGAATTTTTTAGCTAATTCTTTTACACGAGCTTCTGGAAAATAACTCCATTTCGACTGTTGAAAGCCTAAAGCCCAAAGTGGAGGTAGCTCGGGTGTACCCGTTAAATTAGTATATAACCTTACTACTTTCTCCATTTCTGGTCCGTAAATAAAGTAGTAATTCATTTCACCACCATCGGCCCAAAAACTGGTGACATTTCTTTTTTCATGTGCAAAATCAAAATGGGTCTTAAACGTATTATCAAAGAAAATACCGTAGGCTTTGTTCTCTGTTAAACCCACATAAAAGGGGATGGCTTTATACAACGGATCTTGATCTTTACCATAAGCATATTGATCGGTAACCCAATTACTTACTCTTTTGCCTTTAAGATTTGAGTGTGTGGCTTTATCGCCCATACCATAAAAGCTTTCGCCTGTTTTGGTAATTTTACTCATTTTAACAATATTACCTCCGTATTCATGATTTTCTTCCCAGTGAAAACCCAATTCATCTTCATTGATGATATTTCCTTCTGGATCAGAGATTTGAATTCGCATGGTTTTTTTATCCACTAAAACTTTCATCCGAATTGTTTCTATCAAATATTCGGTTTTGGTTTCAGTGACGTTAAGTTCATCATAGCCTCTTAGGCCATTTTTACTTATGGCATAGGAGAAATCAGGTTCAAAAACATAATCGGTGGCATATCTGAACCTTACCATACTATTTCTTAACACTGTTATTTGCAATAAAACTCCGTTAGCAGAAGTGAAAGATAATTTATCGGTTTCTTGCTTAAAGTTTACAATTTCATTAGGATAAAGATTTCCCTTGTATTCAAGCTCAGTATTGGTTATCATAAGTTAGTACTTCAAGTGTATTGGCAAAAAAAAGACATTCGGTTTAAAAATTAAAAAGAATTTTTAAGGACTTATGAACTATTACGTTGTAGTTCCCATGTGTTTATTGTAAAATAACAACTCCTAATGGTGGTAATGTTATTTCAATAGAATTTTCATATCCGTGCGATGGTATTTTGCTTATTTTTAGGGCTTGATTGATAGCACCTGAACCGCCATACTCTTTTTGATCCGTGTTGAATAACTCTTTTATTTTTGTTTTTTTAGCAACTCCTATTCTATACGAACTCCTGGTAAGTGGTGTAAAATTACAAATAACTATAAGATCATTTTTTGTGTCATGACCTTTGCGAACATAGGCTAAAACAGAGTTTTCTGCATCCCCATAATCTATCCATTTAAAGCCTTCTGGGCTAAATTGCTTTTCGTAAAGTGCTGGATTATTTTTGTAAAAGAGGTTTAAATCTTTTACTAATTTTTGAGTTCCCGAATGAAAGTCATATTGTGTTAAATGCCAATCTAGGCTTTCTTGAAAATTCCATTCTGAAGACTGCCCAAATTCGCCACCCATAAAGATAAGTTTGGTACCGGGGTGGGTAAACATATAACCAAAAAGCAACCTTAAGTTGGCAAATTGTTGCCATTCATCGCCAGGCATTCTATAGAGTAGCGACTGTTTGCCATACACAACTTCATCATGTGAAAAGGGGAGCATAAAGTTTTCTGTAAAAGCATAGGTCATGCTAAAGGTAATATCATTTTGATGATGTTTTCTATAGATGGGTTCTTTTTTGAAATAGGTTAAGGTATCATGCATCCAACCCATCATCCATTTCATTCCAAACCCTAAACCTCCTGCATCAACAGATTTTGAAACGCCCGTAAATGCTGTTGATTCTTCGGCAATGGTCTGTACGCCATCAAAAGTATCATACACATAATGATTCATTTCTTTTAATAAAGAGATCGCATCTAAGTTTTCATTGCCTCCATATATGTTAGCATCCCATTCGCCATCTTCTCTCGAATAATCTAAATAAATCATAGAAGCCACCGCATCAACGCGCAATGCATCTACATGAAATTGATCTAACCAAAAGACGGCATTACTAATTAAAAAGGAACGTACTTCATTACGACCATAATTAAAAATTAAACTCTTCCAATCAGGGTGGTACCCCTTTTTGCGATCTGGATGTTCATACAGATGTGAGCCATCAAAAAAGCCTAATCCGTGAGCATCTTCAGGAAAGTGCGAAGGCACCCAATCTAGAATAACCCCTATATCGTTTTGATGAAATTTATCGACTAAAACCTTAAATTCTTCAGGAGTACCAAATCGGGAGGTAGGTGCAAAATAGCCTGTCAGTTGATACCCCCAAGAAGGATCATAGGGATATTCCATAATAGGCATAAATTCTACATGGGTAAAATTCATTTCTTTTACATAGGCCACTAACTCTTCAGCAAAATCTAAATAGGATAAAAATTCATTGTTTTTCTTACGTTTCCAAGACCCTAAATGCACTTCGTAAACAGAATAAGGTTTGTCTAAACCATTTTTGTCTTTGCGATAGCCCATCCAATCTTTATCTTGCCATGCATAGTCTCCGTCCCAAACCACCGAGCCTGTTTTTGGCGGATGTTCACAATAGCGGGCAAAAGGATCCGCTTTTTCTGTTCGAATTCCAAAATTTGCAGAACCAATATTGTATTTGTAAAGCGCGCCTTTGGAAACTTCAGGAATAAAACCTTCCCAAATACCACTTTCATCCCAACGTACATGAAGTTCATGCATGCCTACTTTCCAATGGTTAAAGTCTCCTATAACACTTACGGCATTAGCTGATGGCGCCCATACGGCAAAATAAGTACCATAAACTCCGTTTAATGTAATGGGGTGAGATCCTAATTTTTCATATAGTTTATAATGCTTTCCAGCTTTAAACAATTCAATATCAAATACTGAAAATAAACTATGTGGTTCTACTTTTGCCATATATACTGTTATTTACTGCAATATAATCAAGTTTGAATAATACTTAGCGGTTTCATTCGTTTGTTTTAAAAATAGTAACTAATTTAAAAATAACAAAAAGTGGAACGCTTTTTGTTTTGTACTAAAACAAATAACATAATACTCAAACACATCGTAAAATTCTAAAAACAATAATTATGAAAAAATTTACACTATTCGGAATATTTTTAGCGCTATTTTTTATCTCATGCGAAGGACCTATGGGACCTCCTGGTTTTGATGGATTAGATGGATTAGATGCAGAAATTGGTAAAACCTACGAGCTTGCGAATGTTAACTTTGCCGTTGGCAGCAATACAGTACGTTATACATTTCCTGAAAACATCATTGATGGCGATGCAGTACTAGTATATCGTTTAGAAGCTGTTGATAATGGCTTAGATATTTGGGAACCGCTACCTACAGCTACCATATTTTTTGATGGTGGAGGCTTTCTACAATACCGATTTAATTACACCCTTGGCGATGTAGATATCATTATCGAAAGTGATGATTTATCGCTGATTGATAATGAATTTATGTTAAATCAGGTATTTAGAATTATTGTGCTGCCTTCTGATTTAATTAGTGGCCTTGACACGAGTAATATGTACAACTTGATGGATCAATTAAGTTTAGATAAAAACAACTTTAAAACATTAGACATCCGTACTATAGAGTAATCGTTGTTTAAATATTTATACCAATCCCGTTGTTGATATACAACGGGATTTTTTTTGCTTTAGCCATAACCAAGTTTTGAGATTGGAATTCAATTTTCATCATTCTAAACTTGTTCAATGTCATTGCTATGCTGCGAAATTTAGGAAACCAATTCGTTTCATAGCGCGTTTTGTGCTTTTAAACTTGGATTCACAAACTTTATAAATTCTTTAACGCCTTAGAATTAAATACCTCCGTAAATTGTGTGAAAAATTAAGCTATGATTAAAAAGTTATTTTTTGGAATTGCAATTATTGTAAGTGGTTGCAAAGGCGTTTCGCAAGAAAAGCAAGTAGCCATGAATGACGCTAACAAACAACAAGAAAGTTTTAAAATTGTTAAAACTGAAAAAGAATGGCGTGAACAACTAAGCGATATCGAATTTTATGTACTCCGGGAAGAAGGCACGGAAAGAGCTTTTTCGAGCGACTTACTAAAAAACGAAGTGGTTGGCACCTATACATGCGCAGCTTGCGGTACCGCTCTTTTTAAAAGCGAATATAAATTCGACTCGGGCACCGGATGGCCTAGTTTTGATCGAGAAATTGAGGGAAATGTTGGCTTTGACGTGGATTATAAAATTGGCTACGAGCGTACAGAAGAATATTGTGCCAATTGCGGTGGGCATTTAGGTCATGTTTTCAATGACGGCCCAAGAGCAACTACAGGAAAGAGACACTGTATCAACGGTGCAGCTTTAAATTTTGTACCTGCTAAGAAATAAAGCTCAAAAAAAACCAAGATTTTTAGTGCATCAAGGTTTTTAAAGGTGGTAAGCCTACGACAAATCTATACCTTAAAGTGTTTGGTTACAACCCATATGAAATACTTAGAATCTTTTACACAGTAGGCTTAGCCACTTGTATATGCGCTTTTAAGGACCAGAAATGACAACCCCTATTAGATGGCATAAATCTAAAGGGGTTTTTTGTTTATTGCCAACAGAAAAGTATTAAAAAAAATAAAATCCACGAATTGCTGCGGGGTACTAGGCAGCCATGATGGTTTTATTTAAAAGCCTCTGCCTTGAGAATATAAATATTTTGAACAGGCCAGTCGCCTTGCTCTACGGGTTGTTCGCTAATCAGGTCTACAACATCCATCCCCTGAATTACCTTGCCAAATGGGGTATAATTTTTATCTAAATGATACGATCCCGGCTTTGTCACCACGATAAAGAATTCGAAAGGTGACGCCAATTTATGCGGATTATCCAATTCACTACTAGGCATAGATAAAGTACCTCTATCATGCCTGTATCCTTTTCTGGTATCAGGAGGTAATAAATACCTGCCAATAGCTTGGCGTTTTTGTCCGGTTTCTAAATTATCTGCATTGCCGCCCTGAATAATAAAATCTTTTACCACTCTATGAAACATGGTATTGTCAAAATACCCTTTTTTTGTTAAGTATATAAAGTTGGCTCTGTGATAAGGTACATTGTCATATAATTGAAGGGTAAAACTTCCTAAATTAGTGGTTATTTTTACCTTATCTTCAATCAACTCTTTTTCATATTCAAAGAAGAAGGGAATTACATTTTCTTCGGTGAGGACAAATTCTTCACTTTTGGCTTTAGGAACTACCGAATCTATTTTGATGCTGTCTTTTAAACTTTCTGGTTCTGGCTTCGCTGCTTTTACCTTGCTTGGTTTATCTTTACAAGCAGTAAACACATTGAAAACAAAAAAAAGTATAATTATTAATTGCGTACGAGTCATGAATTTTGATGATTTTTCTAAACGGATTTCAAAAATAAAAAATCTCCCGCTTCCTGGGGTAGATTCACATCATAAAATGACACCTTTATTTCGGGTTAAACAATTACAAGAAATTGAAAATTTAACTAAAAACCCAAAAAAAGCGGCTGTATTATCCTTATTTTACCCTAATAACCAACAAAATACAAATTTATTACTCATTTTAAGAAAAACTTATAAAGGAGTGCACTCTAACCAAATTGGGTTTCCTGGAGGTAAAGTAGAAAAAGAAGATAAAGATTTACTGCACACCGCTTTGCGAGAAACTCATGAAGAAGTAGGAGTACCACCCGCTGACGTGGAAGTCATTAAAAGCTTAACTCAAATTTACATTCCACCTAGCAATTTTGAAGTTTATCCCTATATAGGTATTTGTCGAAGTCCCAGTGGTTTTATTCTGCAAAAATCAGAAGTAGAGGCTTTAATAGAAGTTTCTTTAACTGATTTTATGGATGACAAACTGGTTTTTACAAAAAAATTAAGTACTTCATACGCCGAGAGTGTCGAGGTACCAGCCTTTAAATTAAATGGTTACACCGTTTGGGGAGCTACTGCTATGATGTTGAGTGAAGTAAAAGAGCTTTTAAAACAGGTTCTGTAGCTCATATTTTGTAATTTAGCAAATACTAATACATTCTAGCATGCCTTTATTTAAAAAGAACCCTTTCGGTCATTACCTGTTTCTAAAAAAATGGTTAATTCGAGTTTTAGCGCTCATTTCACACAAACGCTACAAAGGATTTAATACTTTAGAAATTGAAGGAGCAGATATTATCAGAAGCCTACCTGAAAGAAATGTACTTTTTGTCAGCAACCATCAAACCTATTTTGCTGATGTCGTAGCTATGTTCCATGTGTTTAATGCAAGTTTAAGCGGCAGAGATAATAACATTAAGAACCTAGGGTACATCTGGCAGCCTAAATTAAACATGTACTATGTCGCCGCTGCCGAAACCATGAAAAAAAGTTTACTGGCGAGAATATTAGCCTATGCCGGATCGATAAGTGTTGAACGTACGTGGAGAGCTGAAGGAAAAGATGTCAACCGACAAGTAAAAATGAGTGATATTTCTAATATTGGAAAAGCCTTAGATGATGGTTGGGTAATTACATTTCCACAGGGAACCACTACCCCCTGGAAACCGTTACGAAAAGGTACTTCACACATTATTAAAAAATATAAGCCGGTTGTAGTTCCTGTAGTCATTGACGGATTTAGACGCTCATTTGATAAAAAGGGCCTTCGCATTAAAAAGAAAGGAATTTTACAATCCATTGTCATTAAAGAACCCTTAGCCATTGATTACGAAAACGAATCTTTTGAGTCTATTATCGAAAAATTGGAGTATGCTATAGAGCAGCACCCTTCATTTTTAAAAGTGATTTCTGCGAAAGATTTAGCGATACTAGAGGAAGAAAACAAGGAACGTAAATGGCGTACTTAGGGCGTCGTTTAACCTAGATGTTCTTGGTTAAAAAAATTAGCCTTCTTGTTGAAACACATGCTTGTAGACTTTACCATTTTCAGGGTAGGGTGTTGTTTTATGTTAGAGCGCCTGTTTATAGCCACTAATTATCCATTCCGCCTGCACATCATATACATAAACCAAGATAAAGTACTAAAAGCATAGCTACTTTTTTACAGTTTAGCTACTTTGATTCAGCTAATTCCAAGCCGAGGACTCATTACAATGCTCAGCATCAAACAGCAGCCAGGTAACTACACCTCTAACTTTCTTAATTCACTATAATTGCTATTTAACTTCTTAAGTAAAAGTCCATAGAGTAAAAAGTAAATAAAACCAATAAGGAGGGTTAGGACTACTCCTGCTGCTGCCACAATAATCATGGATAGGAATTTTAAATTTTCTAATTTTTCTTTAGATATTTCGCTAATATCTTTTCCTGATAATTCAAGACTATGAATAAAGTCATCATTGATATAAATAAAAAAAACAACGGTCATAAACATCAACAAAAACATCGTAAGCGAAAAGAATATATAGTTTTTAACGGTTTTTCTAGTCCTGATAATTTTTGCCATTAAACTTTTGGCATTTTCTAACACTGAAATTTCTTTATATCGTTTATAAAACTGAAAGATAAAGTAGGCCACTACGGCATAATAGAGAAAAGATAAAATAAATAAGGGATTGGCTAATCCTAAATTTTCGTAAAGTTCATACCCGTCACTTGGCCATAGCGATGGAAAGAGGTATACCAAATGTGGCACCAAAAGTTCAATAAGGCTAATCACAAAGATCCACTTCACAATAGAAAAAGATTTTTTCCAAAGCATCCCGTGAATTTCATTGTAAGACAATTTAGGATGATCTACATCCTTTTTTTGCCAGTCTTTTTTTAATAGTTCTAATTCATCCATCATACCTCCTATGGATTTAATATGGTTCTTAATTTATTCTTTATTCGGTTCATTTTAACTCTTGCATTTACTTCCGAAATACCTAAGGTTTCAGAAATTTCACTATAATTTTTATCTTCCAAAAACAAAAAAACAAGTGCTTTATCAATATCGTTCAATTGCTTTACAGCTTTATACATAAGAGCTAATTGTTGCTCCTCAGTAGGGTCATACTCATCTGCTTTTATTTTAAAAAAGATGGTGTCATCATTTAAAGTTTTGACTCTCTTTTTAGATTTTCGGTATAAAGTAATTGCCGTATTTAAGGCTACACGATACATCCAAGTACTAAATTTTGAGTCTCCTCTAAACTTTGGATATGCTTTCCACAGTTGAATAGTAATCTCTTGAAATAAGTCATTATGCGCATCCTGATCATTCGTATAGAGTGTACAAACTTTGTGAACAATATTCTGATTGCTCTCCAGTTCAGTCACAAAGGCATGTTCTAATTCTTTACTCAAACTTTGGTAGGTTACGTGTTATTAGTAGTATAGCTTGTCATTTTGTTACAACTTACTTTATATTTTTTTTAAAAGAGGTATAAATCCTTAAAAATACTATTTTCTTGTATGAAAGCTATCTGCATTTGCTTATTTTTACCTCGATGAGCGCATTGAATATTCCCAAAAGTAATTATCCTAGAATTATTATTATAGGCGGCGGTTTTGCTGGTATTTCTCTGGCCAAAGAACTGAGTAAAAAAGAGGTGCAAGTACTTTTAATAGATAAAAATAACTACCATACCTTTCAACCTTTACTATATCAAGTTTCTACGGGTGGTCTAGAACCAGATTCTATTGCCTACCCCATTCGGAAAATATTAAAAGAATATCCAAATTTTTATTTTCGTTTGGCTAATGTAGAACAAATACTACCCGAAACTAATACTTTAATTAGTTCTATCGGCACTATTGATTACGATTATTTGGTATTGGCCACCGGGTCCGAAACTAATTTTTTTGGCAATAGCGAAATTGAAAAATACGGGATGGTCATGAAGTCTATTCCAGAATCTTTAAATCTTCGAAGTCTCATTTTAGAGAATTTTGAACAAGCCTTACTCACGGATGATTTACATCAACGCGATGCGCTAATGAATTTTGTAATCGTAGGCGGTGGCCCGACAGGAGTAGAATTAGCAGGGGCATTAGCTGAAATAAAAAAAGGCATTCTCCCAAAAGATTATCCAGATTTAGATACCCGAAGAGTACAAATAAATTTAATACAATCGGGAGATCGTATTTTGAAAGAAATGAGCGAAAAGGCCTCGCAAAAAGCAGAAGATTTTTTAGAAGCTTTAGGGGTTCAAATATGGAAAAACACCCGTGTAAAATCGTATGACGGGAAGATCGTCAGTACTGCAACTGAACTTCGTTTTGAGGCGGCTACCTTTATTTGGGCTGCTGGCGTTCAGGGGACGGTAATAAAAGGCTTAGATGCTGAAGAGATACGTACAAAAAGTAAACGAATCCGCGTCAACGAGTTTAACCAAGTCTTAGGCCATAAAAACATATTTGCCATTGGTGATATTGCAGCAATGGCTTTAGAAGCGTATCCCTCGGGACACCCTATGATGGCGCAACCTGCCATGCAACAGGGTCGAAATTTAGGTCAAAATTTAGTGCGTTTATTAGCGCAAAAACCATTAAAACCTTTTCACTATAAAGATAAAGGAAGTATGGCCACCGTAGGTAGAAATAAAGCGGTGGTTGATTTAAAGCACTATAAATTTCAAGGTATTTTTGCTTGGTACGTTTGGACGTTTGTGCACCTTTTCTTTTTAATCGGATTCAGAAACAGGATGATAGTTTTTATTAATTGGGTATATAACTATATTCGTTTTGACAGAGAGGCCCGTTTAATTATTAGGCCTTACAAAAGAGATTATTCCCGTTTTAGATAGGGCACACGAATTACGCCAAACGCTTTTTTTCCTTATGATCAAAATTATTTTTTTTTATTCAGGAATACCTTACTAAAAGCATCTTTTTTTTAGCTTATAGCCCTCTAACTTCTTGGATGGTATTTTGTTAACACCTCTGCCAAATGTGTTCGGTCTACATGCATATACACTTCGGTGGTGGTAATACTTTCGTGTCCTAACATTTGTTGAATAGCTCTTAAATCAGCGCCATTTTGAAGTAAATGTGTCGCAAAGGAATGCCGAAAAGTATGGGGGCTAATGGTTTTGTTGAGCTCAATTTTTTCAGCCAACTGCTTTATAATGGTAAAAATCATAGCTCGGGTAAGTTTTTTACCTCTTCTATTTAAGAATAAAACATCCTCATGACCCTTTTGTATCTTTAACAATACTCGAAGTTGATTTTTATACCTTGTAATATATTTTTTATTGAGGTCGCTGATTGGTACAAATCGTTGCTTATTGCCCTTACCAGTTACTTTAATAAAATCTTCTTCAAAAAATAAGTCCGATATTTTTAACTCGACCAATTCCGAAACGCGTAATCCACAGCCGTATAAGGTTTCTAAAATGGCTCTGTTTCGTTCTCCTTCTGGTTTAGACAGATCAATAGCTGCAATAAGCGCGTTAATTTCTTGTTCTGATAAGGTATCTGGTAGTTTTCGGCCAATTTTAGGCGCTTCAATTAATTCTAAAGGATTATCATTTCGATATCCTTCAAACAACAAATAATTAAAAAAACTTTTTAAACCTGAAATAATTCGAGCTTGTGAACGGGGATTTACTTCTTTAGCTATAGTGTAAACAAACTGTTGCAGCAGGTCTTTATCTATGTTTATTGGCGCAACCTTTATGGCATTAGTTTCTAAAAACAACTTTAGTTTTTCAACATCCAAGGAGTAATTCGCTATAGAGTTTTTAGACAAACCCCTTTCTATCTTTAAATAGTTTTGATAATCATTAATAGCTTGAGTCCAGTTCATAGCATAAAGATACTACACCAGCGCCATACAACTCCATCCTTAAACCATAGAAATTAAGAATCGATACCTTAAATAATATTTAGTTCACCACATTTTCCCATCGGTATACAACTATTTGTTTAAAAAAAATAAAGTCAAATTTATATTTGCCCCTTAAACATAAATAAATTTAAAAAATTATGAAAAAAGTTTTATTGATTGCCGCTTTTGCATTCGTTAGTTTTGGTGTTCAAGCACAGGATGAAGCCGGACAAACAGATAAGGGTAGCTGGTTAATTGAAGCCAATACAGGCTTTGGTCCTGTTGGTGGTGGAAACACCTCCTTTGCATTACAGTCTGTTGATGGCAACACAATTTGGTCTATTGGAGCCGAAGGAGGTTACTTTGTAGCGGATGATTTAGCTATAAAAGTAGGTTTAGGTTACGCGGATGCTGGTTTTCAAATATTTAACTACAAAATTGGAGCTAAATACTATATCTCAAGCATGATACCTGTTCAGGTTGATTTTACAGGAGCTAGTATTGATGGTATTGATGACAACCCTAGTTTTCTTGGTTTACAAGGAGGTTATGCTATCTTTTTAGGTCAAAATGTAAGTATTGAGCCAGGCTTACGTTATAATTTTTCTTTAGACGATCAAATCGCTGAAAGTAGCTTGCAATTCAATATTGGTTTTGCGCTACATTTTTAAGGTATATGATGTATTTATTTTGAAAAGGGAAGCTATTGCGCTTCCCTTTTTTGTTGGTATGAACAGCCTATAAGCCAATACTCAGACCCAAGCACTCCTAAAAAATATGTTTTAGGCTTAGGGAATACCTCCCCATAATGAAGCTGTTTTGTTTAAACCTACGTATATTTATGGTGTAGTTTTCTATAAAAAAAGTAGCTTTGGTTTTTAGTTTACTTCTGATGATTTTAAAAATTTAAAACAGTTTACATGAAAAACATAGCACTTATTACAATGACACTTTTGGCTCTTGGCCTAACTAAAGTTCATGGTCAAACGAATTACAGAACGTCGGTTGGATTAGGAATAGATTTTGGGACAGGAGAAACCCTTGTTGGCCCAAGTGCCAAGTATTTTTTTAAACAAAACCAAGCGGCCTTAGCCGAGGTGGTTTTTGGCAGTGGCATTACAGGAGTCACTTTATTGTACCAGTACCATGGTAGAATTGCATCCACGAATGGCTTACGATGGTTTGCCGGTGCTGGCCCTTCATTTAATTTTATAGGTGGGGGTACCACGTTTAGTGCTAGACCCAATGTGGGTTTAGATTATAAAATTGAAACTATTCCACTTAACTTTTCCTTTGATTGGCGCCCTGATCTTTTAATTTCAGAGGATGGCGGTTTTCAAGCCGCACGGTTTGGTATTGGTATTCGATACGTTATAAATTAAATCGTTACTTGTACTAAGCATAAAAAATGCAGTGCTTAGAACTCACTTATGTTTAAGCCAAAAAGCCGAGAGATCGTCTCGGCTTTTTTCTGTAAAACAGCGTTGCTTAGTTAAAGTTATCGGTCAAGATATTTATGAGATCCACAATAGCCCAAACTCCAAGACCTCCTAAAGTTAAAATATATAAAATATTCCAACCTGTTGGTTTTTTAGCGTACCATCTATGCGCAGCAAAAACACCTAAGAAAAACCAAAAAGCAACAGCTACCCATTTATCATAACCTGCAGCAGCCGCAGCAGGGGTATAAAGGTCTGCTTTTGAATCTTCACTTATCGTAGTATTTTGATGCGTAGCAGCAGCTCTCTTTACAGGAAAAGAGGCGCTAACGGATGTGAAAGAAAAAATAACGAATAAAAGAGGTAAAAAAAGTCTTAAGTTCATAATAAATTATATTTTTGGTTACACTCAAATATAAAAATAAAAATGCCAAGAATAAGTTTAACATTTATTTTTATTTTACTTTTTTTACTGTCTGCCAATGCGCAAAATCAACAAGAATATCTGGGTGTTTTAAAATTAAATGATAGTTCGTTTATCTCCTATCGCCTTAATTTTGAAATCATGAAGGATAATTCATTAAAGGGCTATTCGGTAACAAATATGGGTGGAGCCCATGAAACGAAATCGTACCTAGTAGGTAAGTATGACCCAACAGATAATTCAATCTTTTTTAAGGAAGAAGGCGTAGAGTACACCAAATCTGATGTCAAAATGTTTGATTTCTGTTATGTACATTTTAAGGGTACATTAAAAAAAATAACAGGACAAGATAGGCTTGAAGGTCCATTTTTTGGAAAATACAGTGATGGTGTTTCCTGTATTGATGGTGAAATAAAGCTTAAGAATTTTGATCAGATTGAAAAAATAGCAGAAATAGCGGATAAGAAAATTCAAAAATCAAAAAAAATAAATGATAGTATCAAAGAAAACATAAGTGTTTCTAAAACTCTGACTTTGAGCGGCTTAAATGTTTTAAAAGCCTCAGAAACTACGACACTTTTTACCAAAAGTAGCATTATAAAATTGCATATTTGGGACGCAGGAAAGCTGGATGGTGATAAAATTTCAATATTTTTTAATGACGAAAGCCTATTAAATAGTCATGTGATATCAAAAGAGAAAAAAAGTATTTCGCTTAACTTGATGAAAGGTGAAAACATTTTAAAAATTAGAGCTGAAAATTTAGGAGCAATTGCACCCAATACAGCAAAAATTGAGGTTTACGATGGTTTTAAAAATATAGATTTGCTGAGTAATTTAAAAAAAGGAGAATTAACGACCATTTTAATAATTAATTAATAAACTATTTTAGCCCTATGCTAGCGCATGATATAAAATAGCAAACGACTCTGATATGAAAATACTTATTTTAAACGGCCCTAATTTAAACTTGTTAGGGAAGCGAGAACCTGAAGTCTACGGCACGACGACTTTTGAAGATTATTTTTCAGAATTACAATTTCGTTTTAAAAATTCGCAGTTAGACTATTTTCAATCTAATATTGAGGGTGAATTAATCGGGAAATTGCAAGAGGTTGGCTTTTCTTATGATGGCATAGTCATCAATGCCGCGGCCTATACGCATACCTCTATTGGCATTGCCGATGCCATAAAGGCTATAAGTACTCCAGTGGTTGAAGTTCATATTTCAAATACCTACAGCCGTGAAGAGTTTAGACATAGATCCTATATTTCTCCTGTCGCAAAAGGCGTTATTTTAGGCTTCGGACTGCAGAGTTACGACTTGGCGATACAGAGTTTTGTAAATAGCTATAAGTCCTAGGCTTTAGGCTATAGGCTTTAATAAAATAGACTCAAGTTTAGGTACACTTCGACTCCGTCAGTGCAAAGGTATCGAGTACAATTTTAACCGACCTTTTCCCGGCAAAACTAAATGAAGAACCGATAACTAATTAGCACTTACTGCTAAAGGCTTTAAATATTTTTTATCGATATAAAAAGTACCAAAGGGAAGTAGTGAAGCAATAAACAGGATCACAAAACGCTTTAGGCCCCATTTTTGTTCCAAACAAAATAGCGCAGCTAAAACCACATAAGCCATAAAGAGAAAGCCATGCGCATACCCAATATAAATATTCGGCTCTGGAATTTTAGCGAGGTATTTTAAAGGCATTCCTATACCAAAAAGTAGTAGATACGATATTCCTTCTAAGATGGCGGTCAGTCTAAATATTTTAAGCATTATTTAAAATTATATTGAATTGTGTCCCTAGCCTTTTCTAAATCCATGTACTCGAATCACCTAGCTTTTATTTAAAAAAATTAAAAGGAGCAGCTTGTTCTTTGGTATTTTTCTTGTAAAAAAAATGCTGCGTCAAAAACACAGCATTTTTTGTTCTTCATCTTTATGTTTTATAAGTGAATCACTTCATCATACGCTGCAGCAACAGCCTCCATAACAGCCTCACTCATGGTTGGATGCGGATGAATTGCTTTTAATATTTCATGGCCCGTGGTTTCTAATTTTCTTGCTACGACCGCTTCAGCGATCATATCAGTAACACCAGCGCCAATCATGTGACAACCTAACCATTCGCCATACTTGGCGTCGAAAATTACTTTTACAAAGCCATCAGGAGTTCCGCTAGCTTGCGCTTTTCCACTTGCTGAGAATGGAAACTTACCCACCTTAATGTCGAATCCTTTTTCTATGGCTTGCTTTTCTGTTAAACCTACAGAGGCTATTTCTGGACTGCAATACGTACAACCTGGAATATTACCGTAATCTAAAGGCTCTACATGCATTTTAGCTAATTTTTCAACACATAAAATTCCCTCTGCTGAAGCTACATGCGCTAATGCTGGTCCAGGCGTTACATCACCAATGGCATAATAGCCAGGAATGTTGGTCTGGTAAAAATCATTGACTAAAATTTTATCTCTATCGGTGATGATCCCAATATCCTCTAAACCTATGTTTTCAATATTTGTTTTGATACCGACAGCTGAAAGCACCATATCGGCTTCTAAAATTTCTTCTCCTTTTGCCGTTTTTACTGTGACTTTTACGCCAGCACCAGAAGTGTCAACTTTGGTAACTTCCGAAGACGTCATAATCTTAACGCCTGCTTTTTTAAAGCTACGTTCTAATTGTTTTGAAATATCTTCATCTTCAATTGGAACAATATTTGGCAAATACTCCACAACGGTAACATCAGTTCCCATCGCATTATAGAAATATGCAAATTCAATTCCGATCGCACCACTTCCTACAACAATTAATTTCTTTGGCTGACTTTCTAAGGTCATTGCTTTTCTATAGCCTATAATTTTTTTTCCATCTTGTGGCAAACTAGGCAACTCTCTACTACGAGCTCCAGTAGCAATGATTATATTACTGGCGCTATATTCTGTTACCTTACCTTCCGCATCGGTAACCTGGACTTTTTTTCCAGCTTTTAAGGTACCGAAACCTTTGATGACTTCAATTTTGTTTTTTTTCATTAAAAACTGAACTCCCTTACTCATGCCATCGGCTACACCACGGCTTCTTTTGACTACAGCGTCAAAATCCTTATCAACATTATCTACTTTTAATCCGTAATCTGCAGCATGCTGTAAATAATTAAAAACTTGAGCTGATTTTAATAATGCTTTAGTCGGAATACAACCCCAGTTTAAACAAACTCCTCCAAGAGATTCTTTCTCTATTATAGCGGTTTTAAATCCTAATTGAGATGCTCTAATGGCAGTCACATAGCCCCCAGGACCACTTCCTAAAACAATGATATCAAAATTGCTCATATATGTATTTTTATTGGTGTATTAATTTCAAGCTGCAAAGTTACAAAACCTTGTTTAATGTACCAATGTGTTTAATGTAACAATGTGAAAATTAATTAATGAAAAAAAGTTCAAGTTCAAGTGCAAATTCAAACAATATAGTCAATTTGAAGATTTTCTGATTTGAAAAACTATCCATCCAGCAGTCGAGTTTGAAATTTAAAGATATCTCAAATACTACCCTCTACCCTCTAAGTACTAGCAACTTTTATTACTTTCGACATTTGACTTTAGACATTAGACTACTACCTATAAATACTCGGTAAGGTTATTTTAAATTTTACGGCTAATAAACGAATTCCGATAACAATAATAATACCTCCGATATATGGGAAGGCATCATCTATCGGAATTTGTTTTAAGGCAAAATACCCCAATCCGCCTAAAATACACGCCGTTGCATAGACTTCTTTTCTAAAAATAACTGGAATTTCATTGCACAAAATATCGCGGATAACGCCTCCAAAACTAGCTGTTATAGTTCCTAAACCGATACACATTATAGGCGCCAAACCAAAAGCAATTCCCTTTTGGATCCCCACCATGGTATATAATCCTATGCCGATGGTGTCAAACAAAAACAAGGACCTACGAACGTACTTTAATTGATTTCTAAATAAAATAGCAAGTACCACAGAGCCAATAATGGTAAACAAATAAACGGTTTCCTGTAACCAAATTACGGGTGTACTTCCTACCAACACATCACGTAAAGTACCTCCACCAACGGCTGTAACGAAAGCAATGATAAAGACACCAAACATATCTAATCGTTTATCCATGGCCACCATAACGCCTGAAATAGCAAAAGCAATAGTTCCTAAAATATCAATAGTAAAATAAAACATACGCTGTTTATTGTTGGGTGTAAAAATTATAATCTTTAATGACGATTGCTACAAATTCAATAGCCATGATATCTGTTGATATTTGAGTTACTTCCTTAATTTTAGTACTGAGGTTTACGATGACCTTATGATCACCGCTACGCTTTGCATCGGTATACATGTTTTTTATAGCTTGCATTTCGTGATCTTTAAAAACAGTAACTTGGGGGAATTTCGGTACATAATCCGCAGGGAGTTCTTGTAGTAAAGTATCGCGCAAAGAAATACGCTTTTTTTCGCTAATTACGGTAGTTCCTGCTGCAATATCCCCTACTCTTTGGCCCTGTCCACGAATTAAAAACGTAAGTACCGCAACGCCTCCTGAGGATAACGAAATATCTACAATTCTCATGATCCAACGCACAAAATAGTTGCCAAAATTTGGATTCGATCCGTCGAGTTTTACCACTCTAATTTTCATGGCTGCCTTGCCAAAGGTTTTTCCGTTATTAAAAGTCTCTAGTAATAAATAGTATAAAAAAGCGGGTAAAGAAAATAACATCCATATTGCCCAAGTATCCCCCAAATCCATATCTAACGAAACTAAAATTAGGATCATAACAATATAATAGGCCATTAAAATAAAGCTGTCTATTAAAAAAGCCAGCATGCGCTCCCCTAAATGTGCTGTATTTTGACTTATACTAATATTTTGAGCAGTTTCTATTTGAAATTGTTCCATAGTTGTTGTTTCTTTGATTAAAACATCAAAATTAATGCGCGAGGCTGCTTTCGTAAAACAAAATAAAGACAAATGGACAACTTTTGAAAGTGTCTTAGCTTATAACACAGACATTAAACCTGATGAACTTTCTGACTTATACATCGAAATAACAGATCACTTAAGTTACGCAAAGACCTTCTATCCCAATAGCAATACCCAACTTTTTTTAAACGAGTTAGCCTCTCAAGCGCATCGGCAAATATATAAGACTAAAAGAGAATCTAAAAACAGAATTGTACGATTTTGGAAAACAGAATTTCCAACCATGTTTTATAAGCACCATCGCGAGCTGTTCATTGCTTTTTTGGTGTTTGGCTTTTTCTGTGCTGTGGGAGCGTTTTCAGCGGCTAACGAAGGTGATTTTGTACGCTCTATTTTAGGCGACAACTATGTAAATATGACCTTGGATAATATTGAAAATAACGACCCAATGGCTGTGTATAAAGAACAAGGGGAGTTTAATATGTTTTTAGGAATTACCATAAACAACGTAAAAGTAGCTTTAATGGCCTTTATTTATGGACTACTTCTAGGCGTTGGTACCCTTTATATTTTGCTGCAAAATGGATTAATGCTGGGCAGTTTTCAATATTTTTTCTTTGAAAAAGGTTTAGGTTGGGAATCAGTCCGAACCATCTGGATTCATGGTACTATTGAAATATCGGTTATTATTATTGCAGGTTGTGCTGGTTTAGTGTTAGCCAACGGACTCCTTTTTCCAGGCACCTATACGCGGCTTGAATCTTTTAAAAGAGGGGTTATTCGCGGCTTAAAAATTGTCGTGAGCACCATTCCTTTTTTTGTGATGGCTGGCTTTTTAGAAGGTTTTGTAACCCGACATACCGAAATGCCCGACTGGCTCGCTATTTTGATAATTACAGGCTCCTTGGCACTAATCTTATTTTATTACGTTATATATCCAATTCAAATCCATAAAAAAAATCTTAAAAATACATGAATAATCAATACATAGAATTAAAGAAAAAACGAGAGTTAGGGGATATACTAAGTGATACTTTTGCATTTTTACGTACCCAGTTTAAGCCCTTTTTTAGCACCTATTTAAAAATTGTTGGGCCTTATTTATTGGTTTTTTTAATTAGTTATGCTTTTTATTTTTCGAGTTTTAGTTCTCTATTAAATATTAATGCCATAGACAATCAAAATTTTGATGCTTTTAATGGCATCTACTTCTTTTTAACCATGGTGGTGTTTGCTTTTTCAGGATTAGCTAGTTATGTATTATCACAAGCCACCACCTTGTATTATATAGAATCCTACACAAAAAATAATGGTGTTATAAATTTTGAAGAAATTAAACACAATGTGTACAACAAATTCTGGAGCTTTATTGGGCTAGGTATTTTAGTAGGCTTATCGGTAGTGATCGGTTTTATATTTTGTTGTATTCCTGGTATTTTCTTGTATGTGCCTTTAGCTTTGAGTTTTGCTATTCTAGTCTTTACAGGTCGAAGTGTCACCGATTCGTTTCGCTATAGTTTTGATTTGGTTAAAGAACATTGGTGGATGACTTTCGCTACTATCCTTGTTGTGGGTATTATCGTTACCATTGCAGGTTATGCTTTTTCAATTCCTGCTGTTATTTATCAATATGCAAAAATGGGTATCTTATCTGGCAACATGGACGCTGAAGGTTTTGGCGATGTTTTTGGAGACCCAGTATATGTTGTTTTAAACCTAGTTTCAACTTTGGCTCAGTTTTTATTAAATATCATCTCGCTAGTAGCTGTTGCCCTTATCTATTTTAATTTAAACGAAATAAAAAACAACGAAGGTACTTTTGAGCGTATCAGCAAATTAGGTACTGACCCTGAGAAAGACGATACGCTTGAACGTATTAAAAGACTAGGTGGTAACACAGATGAATAATTTATGTTGAGATTACTGCTTACTTTTTGCTTTTTATTTTTTTCGCTGGCAACCTATGCTCAGCAAGATTCGCTCGTGGTGCAATATGATGCAGCACCACTAGTCCTAAAAACAATTAGTGAGGATGATTTAAGTACGTATCGCAATAATCCTGATTACAACTACGAAGTTGAAGTTGCTGAAAATACTTGGTGGAATGATGTTAAAGCTTGGTTTTTTAACTGGTATCGCAGATTTATGGAATGGATTTTCGGGGTTGATGCTGCCGTTGGCCCTATGGCATTTTTTCTAAAACTGATTCCGTATCTACTCCTTTTCTTTTTGATATTTTTATTGATTCGTTTTTTTATACATGCCAATCTCCGCAGTATGCAAAATGCAGCCCTACATAAAAGTACGGTTGGGTTGTCTGAGGAAGAAAATATCATTAAAAATGAAAATATTGATGATTTAATTCAACAAGCTATTGCGAATAAAGCCTACAGGCTGGCCGTACGCTATTATTATTTACAAATCTTAAAACTATTAAGCGAAAAAGAAATCATTGCTTGGGAACTTCAAAAAACCAATAGTGATTATTTATATGAAATAAACCAGCACGACTTAAAAAAACCGTTTGCCACCGTAACACGATGGTATGATTATATATGGTATGGCGATTTTGAAATTGATGAAACTAAGTATCAAAAAGTAGCGATCACTTTTGATGAACTCAAAAATAGACTGAAAAAAAATGCTTAAAAAAAATCTCGTCTATATCATCATTGGTACGCTAACTTTTGCGCTAATTCTTTTTTTAGAATACAATAAAAAAGAAGAAATTAATTGGTTTCCATCGTATGTAACCCATCATAAAATTCCGTTTGGCACTAAAGTACTGTCTGATATTATTCAAACGAAATTTAAATCCATTCAGGAAGTAGAACGCCCCCCCTTCGAATTTTTAAAAAATAATAGTGACACAACGAGTACCTACCTATTTGTAAATAATTCGGTAAGTTTTGGCGATGACGAGTTAGCTGATCTTTTAGAATGGACCGCTAAAGGCAATACACTTTTTATTGCGTCTAGTAATTTTGAAGACTCGCTTTTAGATACTTTAGGTTTAGCTACTGAGAGTTTGTTTGGAGATGAAGGCTTAGCCCATGAATTTCAACATAAATTAGTAAACCCAAACTTAGCTTTAAAACGAAATTTCAGCTACGAAAAAAGCTACAGTACCATGTACTTTAGTGCCTTAGATACTTTAAACAGTATTGTGGTGGGCGAAGTGTCTAATGCCTCTGATGAAAATAACGACTTTGAGATTCATCCGAGCATTATAAAACAGGACTTTGGCGCTGGTACCCTAATTCTTTCTACATTCCCCATTGCCTTTACCAACTATTTTATTTTAAAAGATGAAAATAGTGCGTATACGGCTGGTTTGCTCTCTTACCTAGACTGGGAACAACCTTTGTATATAGATACCTATTATAAGAGTGGAAAAAAATTCTATACTTCGCCTATGTATATTTTTCTCAACACCAAAGAGTTAAAATGGGCATACTACCTAATCCTAATTGGCGTACTATTATATGTTATTTTTGAAGGAAAACGCAAACAACGAGCCATACCCGTTGTGAATCCCTTAGTCAATCAAAGTTTAGCCTTTACCCGCACCATAGCGGATATGTACTTTGAAAAAGGAGAGCGTAGCGCTATTGCAAATCATAAAATAGCGTATTTTCTTGAAGAAATACGCACCAATTTCTATTTGAATACAGAAACGCAAAATGAAGAATTTTATAAAAATTTAGCGGCAAGAAGTCACCATAGCTTCGAAGAAATTGAAGCCCTTTTCAACCTAATTAACAGCGTAAAAAATAAAACAATATTGACGGATGATGCCCTAATAGCGCTCAATTCATCCTTAGAAAAATTTAAAGCTAAAGCACATGGAAAATAAAGATACTCCTCTGGAACATCAACAAGAAAACGATTTAAATTTTGACAATAGAATTCCGCTTGAAGAATTAAAAAATGCCGTAAGCGCTATTAAAGCAGAGTTAGCCAAGGTTATTGTTGGCCAAGAACGGTTTATAGATCTATTGATCGTTTCACTTTTAGTGGAAGGGCACGTTTTAATAGAAGGTGTTCCCGGAATTGCAAAAACGGTTACGGCCAAATTATTTGCTAAAACCTTAAAAACCGACTTTAGTAGAATTCAGTTTACGCCTGATTTGATGCCTAGTGATATTTTAGGAACCTCTATTTTTAATGTAAAAAATTCAGAGTTCGAATTTAAAAAAGGACCTATTTTTTCGAATATCGTTTTAATTGACGAAATTAATCGGGCTCCTGCAAAAACACAAGCCGCCATGTTCGAGATCATGGAAGAATTGCAAGTGACGATGGACGGCACTACCTATAAAATGGAAGCTCCTTTTATGGTATTGGCCACACAAAACCCCATAGAACAAGAAGGCACCTATGCCCTACCCGAGGCTCAGTTAGACCGGTTTTTATTCAAAATTAAAGTCGATTACCCCAGCCTAGAGGACGAAGTGCGTATTTTACAAACGCATCATGAACGCAAAGGAATTAAACCTCAAGGTTTAATTGAAGCGGTGTTAACACCAAAAAAATTGCAGGAGTTTAAACAAAAAATTCAAGAAATACGTGTTGAAGAAAAAATAATACGTTATGTGGCTGAAATTATTGGCAAAACTAGAAACCATCCTCATTTATATTTAGGGGGTTCTCCTAGAGCAAGTATTGCTACCCTAAATTCAGCAAAGGCTTTTGCTGCTATCGACGGTCGAGATTTTGTGACTCCTAGCGATATCAAAAGAGCCCTAGTCCCTGTACTAAATCATCGTATTATTTTAACACCGGAACGCGAAATGGAAGGTATGAGTACTGATAGCGTTATTCACATGATCATGGAATCGGTGGAAGTGCCAAGGTAAATTAGTTTTAAATGTTAAGTGCTAAGTGTTAAATATTGTTCTAAGCACTAAATATTTTATACATCTTAATACTTTGTACTAAATACAGTATACTTTTTTAAACTGAAACTCGAAAAAAAATAAAATGAAATTTATAAAATCCTTATACCTACACCCTACTTTTTTCTGGTATATCGCGCTCTTAGCAGCGGGTTTTATACTTTCTTTTTGGATCAAAGCCCTATACCCTATAGCTTGGATCGCTAGCTATGTAGTAGCCGCTTTATTTTTATTAGATATATTTCTCTTGTATGCCACTAAAAATGGCATAGAAGCCAGTCGAAAAGCGCCTCAAATATTATCGAATAGCGACTTAAACCCTATCTGCATTCGGTTTAAAAGTCTATACCCTTTTAAAGTAGTATTACAGATCATAGACGAATTACCTGTACAATTTCAAAAGAGAGATTTTGAGTACACTACCACAGCCATGAAAGGTGAAAAACGTGAATTTGAGTATACGGTACGCCCTGTGGATCGCGGAGAATATGTATTTGGCCATATGAATATTTTTGTTTCGAGCACCTTAGGGATTGCAAAACGACGATATGTTTTTCAGAAAAATCAAATGGTTCCGGTGTATCCCAGTATTATTCAAATGCAGCAGTACGATTTTTTGGCGATGAGTAATAATTTAACCGAATTTGGACTTAAAAAAATACGCAGAATTGGGCATACGCAAGAATTTGAACAAATAAAAGAGTACATCCCTGGTGACGATTTTAGAACAATTAATTGGAAAGCTACAGCAAAGAAAAGTCAATTGATGGTGAACCAATATCAAGATGAAAAATCACAACCCATTTATTCGATTATTGATACGGGTCGTGTCATGAAAATGCCTTTTAACGGACTTAAACTACTGGACTATGCCATTAATTCTACCTTAGCTTTTTCGAATGTAGCTTTAAAACGAAATGATAAAACTGGCATGCTATCCTTTTCTAAAAAGATAGAAACCTTTTTGCCCGCGGTGCAAAAAATTACCTATTTAAATACTATTCTCGAAAAACTGTACAATATCAATACTGCTTATACCGATGCTGACTTTGGCCTACTATATGCCCATATCAAAAGAAAAATAAACCATAGAAGCCTTCTACTTTTCTATACCAATTTTGAGCATATATCGGCACTACGACGGCAGCTGCCTTTTTTAACAGCCATCGCTAAAAAACACATGTTAGTCGTTATTTTTTTTGAAAACACAGAGTTAGAACAGTTGATAACTGCGGATGCTGAAGACCTACAAGCGATATACCATAAAACGATTGCTGAAAAATTTTCGCTAGAAAAGCGACTGATGCAAAAAGAGCTACAACGCTACGGAATACAAACCATTTTGACTAAACCCGAACATTTAACGGTGAATACCATCAACAAATACTTAGAAATTAAAGCAAGGGGTATTCTTTAAGTCGTAAAGCCAAAAGCCTAAGGTCGAAAGTCAGAATTTGGACACTAGGGATTAGGTAAAAAAGAATTCGAGTTCAAGGTTTCAAGTCTTTTTTGATGGACGCAAATTTAAAATTTTCACGCTTTTTTACCGAAAACCTTCTTAAACCCCAGTACAAAAACAACCGTAATTGCGCCAACAAGTAAACCTACCAAAAACTCCTTTAGAAGAGAAGGCATCACATTAAAATGATCGTGAATCCAGTGAATATTATGGTTAAAAATACCGCCTGCCACTAAAAGTAATGCGATGGTCCCTACCACTGCCAAACTTTTTATCACCCAAGGTAGGGCACCAACTAAAGCTCTGCCTACAAGATCGGAAAAACTATCATCGCGTTCGTTAAGATTTATAAGTTTTAAGCCAAATTCATCCATACGAACAATAAGTGCTACGATGCCATACACCCCTACGGTGGCTAAGATAGCAATAAACGTGACCACCATAATTTGTACAGAAATTTCTTTCTCCGTAACCGTACCCAAGGCAATGATTACAATTTCAACCGAAAGAATAAAGTCGGTAAGGATAGCGGATTTAACACGTTCTTTTTCTAAAACTAGAATCTCTTCTTCGCTCATATCCAAATTCAAAACCTCTTTAGCACTGTGTTTATGCCCACCCATAAACTCATAAATTTTTTCTGCACCTTCATAGGCTAAATAAATACCCCCAAGAATTAAGATTACCGTTACGGCTATGGGCACAAATGCGCTTAATAAAAAGGCTATTGGCAAAATGATCAATTTATTTAAAAAAGATCCCTTTGTAATCGCCCAAAGTACTGGTAATTCGCGGTTCGACATAAACCCGGAAGCTTTCTCGGCATTCACCGCTAAATCGTCTCCTAAAATTCCTGCGGTTTTTTTTGTTGCAATTTTGCTCATGACGGCTACGTCATCCATCAATGCGGCGATATCATCTAATAATGCAAAAAAACCTGAGGCCATTCTGTTGTTTTAATTTGTTTGGGGGTGCAAAGTACTATTTTTCTTTAAAACCTTTAAACCAATTGTAAAGAATTAAAACAAGGGCCAAAAACAAAAAGATATGAATAAGTACACTGACCACTTTAAAAACTAAGAAGCCAAGAACCCAAGCGGTAAGCAATAGTCCAACAAGTATCCAAAGTATTTTATTCATCGCAGAATTATTTAAGGATTGAAAATTTTAGGGTGTTTGTTTTATCCACTATTTTATTTTTTTTAATCGTTTCTAAACACTTATAGAGTATGGTTTTTAATTGATTAAAAGAAGTGGGTTTTTGTAAAAAGCCATTTGCACCTATTTCTTGCAATTTTCCAATCTCCCACTCGTTCATTAAAGTCGAATAAATAATCACATCAATATCAGCAAACTTTTTTTCTGCTTTTATATCTGACAAACATTCAAAGCCATCCATCATAGGCATTTTAAGATCTAAGAAAATTGCTTCTGGCAAAAGTTCATCTGAAAATAAATCAGCCATTAATTCTACGCCATTTTGAAAGGTTTTTAGCGTAATTTCTATAGGTAATTCAGTTAAGGCGTCGGAGAAAAACTCTCGATCTTCGCTATCATCATCTGCAAGATAAATTTTCATGGTCAAGGTTGGTTTGATTCATAAACGCACTACTAGTAAAAGTATGCGAGTCTTCTTATTTTTTGTACTCTTAAAAAACTATTCATTAACTCAAACGAAAAAGGCTTGAAAATCCGAAGTCTATAAAAAATAATGAAGTGCAAACCAACGTAGTGCTAAAAGACTTCTCAAGGTATAGGGCTTATTTCTAAAAAATAATACAGGCCATAGCTATAATTTTTCTCCATAAGATAAATCCCCTGCATCTCCCAATCCAGGTACAATGTACCCTTTAGCGTTTAATGAGGAATCAACAGCAGCAATCCATAAATGGGTATTTTCAGGAAAGATAGTCGCCGTATGGGCTATGCCTTCTTCAGAGCCTATAACCGCTACAATATGTATTTGCTTTGGTTTTCCGTGCTTTTGTAAACCTTTCAAAACATTTTCCAGCGTACGACCCGTAGCCAGCATAGGGTCGGCTAAAATTAATATTTTACCCTCTAAATTAGGCGCAGCAAAGTAATTCACTAACACTTCAAATTCATCTGCATCATTTTCATGCCGACGGTAGGCAGATATGAATCCGTTTTCAGCAGCATCAAAATAGTTTAAAAATCCATGATGAAATGCCAAACCAGCTCTTAAAATAGAACATATGACCAATTTATCCGATGGCAAAGCCATATCCTTGGTCCCTAATGGTGTGGTAATGGTTTGCGTTGCATACGATAAAGTTTTACTTAATTCATAGCCTAAAACCTCCCCTATGCGTTCTACATTATTTCGAAAACGCATCCGATCTTTTTGAACAGACACATTACGTAACTCAGCAACAAACTGATTTAAAATAGAATTCTTATTTTCAAAATTATGTATGTGCATTGAAATAAATTTGCTTAAATATAGCTTTTTTTAAATGGCTTAGAATAGTGGCCATTAATTCTTTTAACTATAAAATAAGTTCTATTAAGGAAGGCATCAAAAACGACGGACTGACATGGTAAAATAAAATCCTAAAAAATGTTAAAGAATCGTATTTATTTGTACATTTAAAATACATTAAGAGTATTGCATTGTTTTTAATTTTAGCTTACATCATTTTACTCCCCCCGATAATTTAAAGTTTACAAATTTCTAGTGGTACTCGTTTGCTGTTTTTTTAGAAAAATGTTAACATCTTAAAAACTAAAAAGACTAATACTATATAAATCGGAAATAAAATGAAAAAAATGACACTAGTAACCCTATTCCTTAGCCTTGCCACGCTATGGTCGTGTAGCAACGCAGAACAAACCTCAGAAGAAGAGCTAACTTCAGTAAATGCACAAGCGCTAAAAGAAGAAGTTGATGAACCTCTTTACGGCCTACAAATGTATTATTCTAGTACAGAAGCAGAAATTAGGCGCTTAGAAACACTGAAAACCAACCTTGTCGCAGAACAAGAAAAAGGTAATTCTAAAGTCTTAGAACAGATTGAAAGTATTCAGAAACAAATTGAAAATCTTACAAGATTCAATAAATACTTAATGTCATTGAAACCACCAAAAGGTTTAAAACCCTTGCCACCACCACAACCTTGTTTTTCAGATGAAAATAATTGTGATCCTGAACAAAAAATAAGTCCTAAAACTGTAGTTTTATTAGGCAATGATTTAATCGTAATCAATGTAATTATAAAAAATCAGGAAAATGAACTGATTAAGATGGAGTACCAGCCCATAGAAGACTCTTTTGGGCAAGCCTCAATAGTTATAAAATCTGAATTTAGAGGCGAAGGGGTCATGTTTACTACTTTTAAAACCAAAGAGCTTGGTGAAATAACCATTCCAACACCAGTGATAAGTCAATAAATAACCAAAAATCAATACTAGTAAGCTCTCCGTAAAAGGAGAGCTTTTATTATGACAAATAAATTTAGGTTTCTTATATCTTGTATTTTTTGTATTCTAAATGCCTATTCACAAACTCCCGAATTAGAGCAGGCATACAACAATGCCTTTTATTATCATTACACGAATAAAGATAGTGCCTACCATTATTACAAAAAAACCATTGCGCTAGCAAATAAACAAAATGAATTGGAGTATATGCTTAGTGGATATCTCTATTTAATGAACGCCAATGGACACTACTACGATTTAAAGAACTATCAAAAAAATCTACATGCAGAAGATAGTCTTCTAAAACACGACAAGCGATTTGAAAGTCTTGAAAATCTTAGTTACTATAAAGATTATTTACTTTTCGATAAAGGCAATTATCATTATAAAATAAAAGACTACTACAGCTCAAAAAAATATTTTCAAGAACTATTTATTAAATTATCTAAAATTCCTGAACAAGAACGTACCAGCGATAATTTAGCAACCCTCAGTAGTTTATATAGCTTTTTAGGAGTGATTTATAAACACACCGGAAAGTATGAATTGGCCGAATATCATTTAAAAAAAGGCTCTGATTTAGTTATCGAAAACAAAGATAGTATTGCTGATTGGGAAACGTCTATGTATAGTACTCAAAAATTATTATCACAAGTTTTTGAAGATAAAAAAGATTTTTTAGCCGCAAATATAATATTGGCGGAAGCTTCAACCTACTACGAAACAAAGGCAAAAGACCCTAGCTTTAAAAACAGATTACTATCTACCAACTTGTTTTTAGCCAAGAATTTCATTAAACAAGGTAAATTTCAAATGGCCATAACCACCTTACAAAAAAATTCACCTTTCTATGATAAAGCCAATCCTTTTTCCATTGAGGTTGATCTCATTTATGGCGACGCCTACGTTGGTTTAAAAGAATATGCTAAAGCAATTGACTATTATAACGAGGGATTACAAAACACAAGTGCCTACCGTGAGCATCAAAAACATCAAGATATTGCCGAAGTATATGCGCGATTAGGGAGTGTGTATATGCTGCAAAAAAGCACCTCTAGAGGTTTAAAAAATATTCAATTGGCATTAGCCCAATTAGAAAAAGACTTTGATGCTTTAGATTATAATGCAAACCCAAATCCTGAAAAAGTACTCTCCAAACTTAGCTTGACGAAAATTTTAAAAGAAAAATTAAATGCCCTATACGAAGCCTATGGCCAATCTAAGGATATTAAATATTTAAAAATAGCCCATAAAACCTCTAAAGCCATCATACATACTTTAGATGTGCTACGGCCAGAATTTGAAAGTAAGTTAGACAAAGAATTTCTCGTTAAAGAAACCTACCCTACCATTCAAAAAATGGTCAAAATTGCGTACGAATTGTATGAAAAAACCCAGGACAAAATATATGTGAATGATGCGTTTTATTTTATGGAAAAAAGTAAAAGCATTGCACTACTTGAAGCGCAAAGAAACGCCGAAGCTAGTAAATTTGGAAACATTCCGGAAAAGACCATCCGTAAAGAACAACTTTATAGAGCTAAGATTTCACAGTTTGATGAAGAAATTTTTAACGCTAAGCAAAATGCTAAATCCGCAGTAGTAGATTCTTTATTTATGACTAAAAAAAAGTACTACGACTACCTTGCAACACTCGAAAACGATTACCCAAAATATTATGATTTAAAGTATAAAGCGAGTGTGATTTCGATGGCTGACGTACAAAAAGAATTAAACTCAAATCAAGCTATTTTTAGTTATTTAGTGGCCGAAAATTCACTTTTTTTGATTAGCATTACTAAAAATAAAGCAGAATTTTATCAACTTCCTTTTACCGAATCCCTTAAAAACAGCATCATCGATTTTTATCGGCAGCTTTCAAAAGCGACCCTAGAGGATCGGAATGCCTTTACAAAAAACAGCCATTTAATTTATATGGCCATAGTAGCTCCTGCCTTAAAAAATAATACCGCGACAGACATTACCATTCTTGCTGATGATGTACTCAACTATATTCCTTTTGATGTTTTGCAAACTAAGGCAGAGAACGAAAAATCGTATGTATTAGCCACCTATAGCATTAGTTATGCAAGTTCTGCCACCTTGTTACAGGAACAGCATAAAACCTTATTAAAAAAGAAAAATAATTTATTGGTTTTTGCACCTAACTTTGGTGGGGCATCTCTTAAAAATAAAGCCAGTCAAGAAAGGTTTGATATGGAACCTTTACTATACAATGCGCAAGAAGCACAAAACATTTCAAACTATTTTAAGACTGCCATATATGAAGGGAATAAAGCGAGTATACCCAATTTTAAAAAATATGTGGATACCTACAATTTAATTCATTTTGCCACCCATGCCTCTGCGAACGATGAATTCCCTGATTATTCGTATTTAGCGTTTGAAAATACCGATAGTATTTCTAATCTGCTTTATGTAAAAGATTTGTACAACTACACTATCGATGCCGATTTAGTTACCTTAAGTGCATGCCAAACGGGATTCGGAAAATTACAAAAAGGAGAAGGCATGTTAAGTTTAGCCAGAGGGTTTAATTACGCGGGTGTACCAGCTATTGTAACCACCTTATGGAAAATCAACGATCAAAGTACCTCCGAAATTATGGACTTTTTCTACAAAAACCTTAGCAAAGGTTTAAGTAAAAAAGAGGCTTTACGGCAAGCAAAATTGAGCTATCTTGAAGCCAATGATGATGCTTTTTTAAGACACCCTTATTATTGGTCAGGAATTGTGATTACAGGAAACAGCTTGCCACTCCACACCACTAATTATTTTTTATGGGCAATTTGTGCATTCATTGGTTTAACACTCATCTGGCTAGTTTCAAAAAAGTTACTTAAACGCCGATAGTAGTTTTTGCGCTTCTGAGGTTTTATACTTTCCCTCTTCAATAACCTTTTCGAGTACTATTTTAGCATTCTTTTTATCTTCTAATTTTAAATAGGCCAAAGCCAAATACCAGTTTGTTTTTTCTGTTAAGGTATCTTTAGTTTTCAAATGTTCTAACAAGAGAGGAACAGCCTCATTTGCCCTTTCTAATTTAAGGAGCGCATTTGCTTTATAAAACAAATAATAAGGCTCTTTAGAACTCCCGTATAAATCTGAAAACAATACTTCAGCTTTTTGGTACTCACCCATCTCATAAGCATAAAAGGCCAATGATTTTTGATCTTGTTGGGCTCCGCTTCGCTCTAGAGGTTGTACTACATTTCTATACGGTTCAAAATAACTGGTAAAAAGTTCGTTGGTGCTTGCTTGCTTGTTTGTTGTTAAAAAGTAGCTCAATCCTAATAGTAAAACAATACTAGCTGCTGCTAGCCATTTTACATAAGAAGGTCTTGCAAAAGTATTTTGAGTTTTAGCCTTAGTTTCAATTTCTGCGATTAAATTTCTAAAATCAGCTTCATCATTTTTTTGAGCTACTTTTTTTAAATTAATATGAAAATTAAGTTCGCGCTCAAAATCTACATCATTTTTTAACAACTCATCAACCGCTAACTTTTCTTGGGGGGTAAGTGTATCCAGAATATAGTTTTCAATAAGCTTTTCTTTTATTGTCATAAGGTTATGCTTTGATCATTTCTTTGAGGGTTTTTAAACACCTTGATTTTTGACTTCTCACCACACTACCGTCGGTATAATCAGTATGGGCAACAATATCATCTATACTTAGTCCTCGGGAATAGAATAAGGTTAACATTTCTTGACACTTTTTTCCTAATTTTTTAAAATAGGTTTGCAATAAACCTTGTTCGTAGCTTAATTCTTCGGTTAAAATCTCTGTGTCCACTATAGCAATAGTATCATGAATACCCAGCTTGTAGGGTTCGTACTCGGTAGTTTTCTTCTTTTCTTTTAAAACATCAAAAATCATAAATTTTCCAATCCCAAAAAGATAGGTTTTTAGCGAACTGTTTACGGTGTCAAGTTTTCCATTGAGCGCATGTTTACGAAGTGCAATAAAAGCTTCTTGATAAATATCACAAAGATCATCATAAGACAAACCATACTTTTTTCCAAAATTCAAAAAAGAATTTCTATGGCTGTTATAAAGCTTAGCAATTTCAATAGGGTGACTATGTATTAAGGTTTTAATGTGGTTTTCTTCCATTTCAGAATTCTAAAAATTTGGTTGGATTTAAAACAAATTATTTTTTTCAAAAGAAAATGTTAACAATGCAATTTTTAGCATGACTAAAGATAAACGAAAAACATAATAATCATGAAAAAAATAGCAATCGCACTAGTTTTCTTACTTTCATTAGTAGGAAACGTACAAAAAATTGAAGCACAATTTTTAAAAAAATTAAAAGACCGCATTAAAGAAAAGACAGAACATGTTGTTTTGGAAAAGACATCAGATAAGGTTGCCGAAAAAGCATCTACATCATTGGATAAGGCTTTTGAACTTAACCCTTTTGCCATGGGAAAAGGAAAAGTTGATCCCAACCTTGTTCCAGACTCCTATGAGTTTAGCTGGAAATACTCCTTAAACATGAAAACCAAAGAAGGAGATATGGTTTTAGACTACTTTTTACAACCAGGACAACCCTATTTTGGCTTTACTACGCCATTGATGGAAAGTATGTTTACCGTAATGGACAACGGTCGCAAAATTACAGTGATGTATATGGCATCTGATAAAAACTCAGTATTGATGGCGAATAGCATGCCTGACGATCTGGATTTAGAAGAATTAGAAGATGAGTCTGCAGCCTTCGGATATGAATCTCTACCGGACAAAGAAATTATGGGATATGCTTGTACAGGAGTAAAAGCTACCAATGACCGGTATGAAATCAGTATGTATTTTACTGCAGATGCTCCCGTAAGTTTCAATGATATCTACAAGAAAAAGAATAAAAATATACCCGCGGGATTAGAAAATTATTTTGGTGCAGACGACTACGTCTTGATGCTCGAAATGCAAATGACCGATTTAAAAAAGGATAAAATGAGTGCAACAATGGAATGTATTGGTCTTGAAGAAGTACAAAAAACAATATACAAATCAGACTATAACACCATGAACCCTAAAACCAATTAACATGGACACAACAGAAAACAAAATTACCGTTGCTCATGATGGTAAAAACATAGCCACGATAGCCTATATGACTTTCATAGGATTGATCATCGCCTTTGTGATGAACAATGATAAAAAAGATGCCTTTGCTGCTTATCACATCAAACAATCTTTGGGCTTAGCACTTACGGGCTTAGCATTAGGCATCATTGGGATGATTCCCATATTGGGCTGGATCATAAACATCTTAGGGATTTTTGTACTGCTCTATATGTGGGTTATGGGACTTATGAATGCCATTAATGGAAAAGAAAGTCCAGTACCTTTTTTAGGAGAAAAATATAAAATCTGGTTTAAAAATATTTAAAAACAAATAACTATCAACAAATGAAAACACAAATAAAAATACTTGCATTATTGTTTCTACTCGCATTAAATTTTTCTTGCAACAAGACAAATGAAGCCGCGGAAGAAGAAATACAGACAGAATTGGAAACCAATGTATATGCTTTGGTTAGTGAATACGATGGAGCAAATTTCACTATCAATGTTTGGAAGAATGATATCCCCACTCCGCTAAATCTAACAAATACGACTTCTGTTAGCTCCTCATCCATGTATGTTTCAGGAACTGATGTTTATGTCGGTGGCTCTGAATATAATGGTACCAAACACGTTGCTAAAATTTGGAAAAATGGCGTTTCCACTTCCTTAACAGATGGTACTAATTCTACTTTTGTTACTACAATATTCGTGTCAGGTAATGATGTGTATGCAGGAGGTAAAGAACAAAATGGTAGTGCTATAATTTGGAAAAATGGTGTAGCAACTTTTTTATCGAATAATGTTAGTGATGTGAACTCAATTTTCGTTCATAACAACGATGTGTATGCCGTTGGCTATGAAGAAATTGATGATTCGCCAATTGCAACACTTTGGAAAAACGGCATTGCAACTTCATTTGGAAATAGTGCAAAATATGTAGAAGGTGCATCAGTTTTTGTTACTAATAATGATGTATATGTCACTGGGAATGAAAATACCCCTGACGAATATACGGTCAAGGTTTGGAAAAATGGAGAACCGTCAAATTTAAATAGCACCTATTTACCCACCGCTGTATCAATCTTTGTTTTAGGCGATGACATTTATGTTACAGGAAGCGAATATATACGCGGGACAGAAAAAACCAAAGCTCGGTTATGGAAAAACGGTGTAGGATCAGACCTTACGGATGGGGTTAATAGAGCAAAAGGGCTGTCCGTTTTTGCTGCTGACACAGATGTATATGTGGGTGGCTATGAATACAATGGATCAAAGAATGTAGCCATGATCTGGAAAAACGGGGTGCCAACTAATTTATCCGATGGTACAAACAACGCCATTGTTACCAGTGTTTTTGTCACTATCAATTAATAATAACTTAAAAATAAATAATCATGAAAAAAATAATCCAAAACGCGTTAGGCCTATCATTATGCCTTGTTACCCTAACTGTATCAGCTCAATTAAGACCTCCAAAAACAATCACAGTCCAGAAGGAAAAAAATGTTGATATGACAAAAATTAACAAGAAACCTATTCCTCAATTAAACGTAGTAAAAGCAAAAGAATATTTTAAAACATTAAAAGTAGGTACCGAAAATGATAAGGAAGGAGCGAGAGAATTGACATTGGTGAATAATAGTTTTATTGAAACCAACAAAACTACAGTTAAAAAAGGGAGTGTTATCAATAACTCTAAGAGCATATGCACAAAAGAAGCCATCACAGTAGAAATTAAAGCCTTAGATTTTAAAGCTTTTTCTATGAATGCAAAGCCCGATTGGTTAAAACCGGGCATTATGATGAAGGCAATGTCATTCATTGATGGATCGAACACTATCGAAGAAATAAAAGATAGGAACCCCATTACATTGAGTAGCGATTTAAGGGTAGCTAATCCTGTATTTGAAGTAATGAATCCTAGCAAAAAATCTCAAATTACAACTGCTGAAAATTACTTGATTACACAAAATGGTAGCCCAGTTCCAGCTCAAATGTCATTTTACTATCACGAGGTACATTCTTTAGAAGAAATGAGTTTTAAACTTACCGGGAAGTATAGTTCTGGGATGGGAATGTTTTCTGGATCTGTCGGATTAAACTATGGAACAGAAAAAGAAGCAAACTATTACATGATCGAATTTGCTCAAAACATGTTTAGTATTGAAGTTGATGGAATGGATCCAACGAAAGTTTTTGTAGATCCTAATGTTTCTACAGAAGATTACATTTATTTATCTAAAGTAAACTACGGTAGAAAAGGAGTTATCGTATTTAAAACCAATAAATCGATAGAAGAGTTCGGTCTTTCTTTAAGTGCTAAAGTTAATGGGGTTATAGGTTCTGCTGAAGTTAAAGCTGCTTATAATTCTTTAAAATCCAGTTCAGAAGTAGAAATGCAAGCCTTTTATTATGGAGGAAGTAGCGCCGGTGCCATTCAATCTATAGAAAACTCCATTAAAAATGGTGTTCCGGATATCATTTCGTACCTAAAAGACCGACCCTTCGATCACAAATTAGCACTACCCATTGGTTATGAGCTTAAAAATTTAAAAAATGAACGTGTTGGTTTGGATAATACATTAAAACAAATTGTAAGAACTTGTATTCCAAAGCAGAACTTTAAATTAAAAGTTACACTTACAGATATTCAAAATATTAATGGCAGAGATGGTGGCGGTAGTAATCCGGATGACTATGCAATTCAGCAGTATGTGACCTACTCAGCAAATGGAAAAACTAAAACATTCAGTTCAAGAAACATTAATACAATTCCTGAGAGAGCCAATGGGCCTGTTCAAGTTGCTGGTATGCCCAATGTGCTTATTTCTGGGGACGCCGATCATCAAATTCATGTTAGAGAAGGCAATGAACCTAAAAACCGGAATCGATTTATAAACAATTCCTTGGTATTTGATATTACTTACGATGAGTTTATGGATAAAAATGCCCAATTCAAAATATATACTTGGTTCAAAGAATATACCAATGGTAAAGATAAAGTATTGGCCAATAACACTCCTATTTCGGTTAATATTAAAGAGGTTTTAGAAATACTTTCAGGTGTAAAAACTTTAAATGAAAGCACGCCATTTTTTGATACAACCATTGCAAAAACGGTTAAATTTCACAATTTCGGCACTGGAAACCTACCATTAGCCAATATTCAAACCAACTTAAGCAAATTAGTACTCGAAGGTCCTATCAGAATTGGTAATCCAGGAGAAAAAGCTGCCGTGTGGCTTCAATTTGAATTAGTAGACTAAGCTATTATTAATCACTACAGTATTTGGGTGCAAATTTTCTAAAGCTTGCACCCAATTTTCAAAACACTACAATTTCGAATTTACAATAACTAAAAATTGAATCATCATGAAAACAATTCAAATAAAAATAGTACTAGTAGCCTTTATGTTAACTACAGTTTTCTCTTATTCGCAAACAAAGGCAATTGCAGCGGGCAGCCAATACCCTCCGCAGGTTTCAAAACCTTTAATTTCTATTGAAGGCAGACTTTCAATTAAAGGATTTACCAATGGCGAGATGAAGCAAAAAACACCAGTAGCTTTATTTAAAGCTTTTAAAGATGGTGAATATGCCATCAACTTTAACTTCAAATCAAAAGAATTGAAGCCTGATCATATTATTCTTTTTGATATGAAAACTACCGTAAAACACAATAGCAAAACTATTTCAGAAAGCTCTCGTGGTGGATGGCCTTGGCTACCTGGCGATACGTTTGTGCCTATAGAAGCTTTTGATGCCATCCCTGCATGGCAGAAATATGCCGCAAGAGGACTTCCTGTAAATATACCTGGTGATTACGAATTCATTTTTCAATTTGTACCGTCTGAAGGGCAAAAGGTTAAGGGAAGCATCGCCCCAGCAACGATGCGGTTTACGATTGAATAAAACCACAATCATGAAAAAAAATAATAAAACAGAAAGTGTAAAGTCTAACAGAAGAGACTTTATAGCCAACGTATCGCTAGCGGCTGCTGCACTAACGCTTAATAGTGCCTTTGGGTTTCCTGCTGAAACTGAGCAAGGTAATGGTAAATTGTTCTGGAAATTAGAATCTCCAAATAGTAGTAGCGAAGGTAAAAACGGCATTTTTCGATTTTCGGATGCCAATTTAGAAAAACTAAAAAGTGGTAAAATGGAATCGCTAACCCTAAAAATAGGAATTAGCGCAGACCAACGCCGATGGACCTATATAGAATCAAGCATTACTGATAAAAATTTCATGAAACAACTAACAGAAATAGCAAGGAAATCTTAGCAAATGGCAATGATTTTAAAAGATACCGTGAGAACCAGTGATTCTGATTTTTCTTATCAGTGTCATTCCTGTAACAAGTGCTGTCACGGCAAGGAAATTCAGGTTAACCCATATGAAACCATGCGTTTATCAAGCCATCTAAAAATAACAACAACACAATTCAGGCATCACTACCTGAAGGATCAATTTTTGAAACATAAAAAAAATTCGAATGCATGTATATTTTTAGGTGAAAATGGGTGCACGGTTCATAAAGACCGCCCACAGGTTTGCAGGTTGTACCCCCTAGGTAGATTTCGTAGGGATACTGGTGATGAGGTGTTTACAGAACTTTTTCCGCATCCAGAATCAAAAGGGGTATATGGCGACTCTGCAAAAGTTAAAGATTATTTAAAAACACAAAAGGTAGGTTCCTATTTAAAAGCCGAAAAAAGCTATTTAAAACTGATTCAGAAGATGGCCATAGCTGCATTGCATGATAAATCAACATCAAAATCGGAAACAGCGTTTTTTAAAAGTGAAGTTAAAACAATTAGGTATGCCGATTGGGTTTTAGATCCTGACCCAGTTATAGAAAAGTATTGTGAATGGAAAACTATTGAATTCCCTTTAAAAACAGCACAAAAACTGAAAATACACCTAGAAGCGCTGAATTCATGGGCTAATGGAGAATGGAATCCTGTAATAGATAACTATTAAAATAAATTAACGATGAAAAACTATATTTTTTTATACTCAATATTGGCGGTCTTGGTTTCTTGTAAAGACCCAGTGAAAGTAGGTGATACTTCAACAGAGAAGACTGCAATTACTTCAGCTCTTAAAAAGGATAAGGAAACAACTATAGCTAATCCCTATCAGGATGGCGAAAGTCAAAAAGCGCTATTCAAAGCTTTAAAAAAGAAAACGCCTTTAACTAACGAGCAGTTATTAGCCGCACTACCTCAGCATATACATGGTAACCAACCTATAGGCGAATATGCCCTTCAGGCTCAGTTTCAGGAGGCATCTGGAATGTATGGATCTGCTCAGCGTTCTTATACTTTTTGGATAGAAGACGGCTCAGGATCTAAAGCAATAGTTCGCAACTTTTATGATGCCCTAAAGTTTAAAAACCAAGGTCCAGAAGGAACAGAATATGTGTTTGCCGAACATGATGGCTACCAGACTATTGCCTTTTTACAGCCTAATATTAAGCAAAATCAAATATCATTTATCTATAACAATCGCTTTAAAATTTCATTATTAGGGTCAGCTGCTGCTGATACTTTATGGTCATACATTGACTTTGAAAATTTAAAAAAATTAAATCAATACCAATGAAAAATACACTCCACTCCATTCTAGTTTTAGTGCTATGTATCTCCTGTAATTCAGAAGTTAAAAAGGTAGCCAATGATGTACTTAAAGCAGTTCAACAAACTGAAGTACAAAGTACTGATCAGCTTTCCGATTTTGATAAAATAACAAATGAACTTTTACAGAAAACACCATTAACAGATGAAGAATTGTTAGGTGCATTTCCTAAAGAACTAATGGGTTTTTCAGTAGAGAAAGCAAATGCTATCCCCTACATGCAGCAAGTAGTGGGTCTGTTTGGAAACCGAAAAATTGTACTATCCATAGCAGATGCTGCTGGAAAAAATAATTCTTTAGTTACCACATTTCTTGGCTTCTATTCTTATGTACCTCCTGCTACGGACAAAAAAAAATTAATAAAAGTTGAACGAGATGGTATTAAAACCATTAGCGAGATTAAGTATAATGAAACAGAAATGAAGTTCATTTATGACCATCGATTTCATATTTCTCTTAGTGCAAAAGCAATGAACCCAGATGAACTCTGGGAAGCTTTTGATATAAATCTGCTTAAAGGTTACCAAGAAATGAATAAATAAGTACATTCATGAAAAACGCTACAACAAAAGTCGGAACTAATAGGCGAGAATTTATTCAGCAATTAGGCCTAATCTATGCTGCTGCACAAATTCCATTCGTTTTTTCAAGCTGCAAAGATGACAAACCTAATTTTGTGGGAACTGGCAAAGCACCCTACAAGGTCTGGGAAGAAATGCTTATGGCCTTAGAAACAAGTCCCGATCATTTAGAGGGTAGAATGAAATTTTTAATAGCCTCAAAAGATGCTAAAGCTATGTTTGATTTTGTTCGTGACGAAATTTATTTGATGCCAGCGGCAGAAAAATCAGTAGGATACATAGGCACGCAACTAAAATGGGGCATAAAAGGAGCCTTAAGGTACGGTATAGCCACACCACGCGAAAAAGCTGAACTTTTAAATTATATGTATACCAAAGCTGGGATACCTTCAAAGGTAGTTTTTGAAGTAACAAGTATTCAACCAGAGGAAGTTTCTGCCTTTTTTTTAAGACCTATACAACGCAATTTTAGTCTTGATATAGCTAATAGTCAATGGAAGCAATGGAAAAAAGAACTCCAAGTCGAAGAAAATTCAACGAATGAAATCGCGATTATTGATGATGAGCATAAAGAATCAAAAGCATTAGCTGAAAAACTGTGGCAACATATACCGAATAAAGAGAACTTAGATAAACATTCGTTCGATTTTCGTTGGGATAATTATAGAACACCAACGGTGGAATTTATCTTGAATGGCGAAACAAAATATGCCCATCTTTTTGATTCCATTATCCCCTTTGGACAGTTAAAAAGAGAAGGCATCAATATCGCTGACGCGGAACCTACCAAATTAAATGACGAAAAAATTAAAGTTTCTATTAGTTATAGAGATGCTATTGACCCCAACTCGGAAAAAGAGTTGGTCGCAGGAGAATGGTTAGCCACTCAAGTTGTGGGCAATCAAATCAATGTAGCCTTTTTAAACGGATTGAGTTTAGAGCAGCAAGCAGTTAGGCAAATAGGAACATTACGCACCTTTACTCCAGCATTGGCATTTCAAAGTTTTGATGAGCAAACTGAAGTTATGCAAGAAAATTCTTTTGTAGGGAATCCTTTTACCTTGGATGGAAAAATCATTGATGTTTCTGGTGAGGAACCTAAAATAAATGGAAATACCATACTTAAAAAACCAAATAAAGACCTACAGAAAAAAGTTACGGCATTAAAGATTAAGGCATTTCCAGCAAATTATCCATTGGTAAAACTACATGTTACCCCAACAGACGAAAATGGTGCCTTTGTAGAACATTTGTCTTCATCTGATTTCGCAATCAGCGATAATACCATTCAGGTTGAAGCTTTGATGGAAAATAACCGTCCAACACCACGAATTTTGATTCTTTATGACACCTCTTTAAGTATGCCTAAAGAATACTACCAAGAGAACATGGAGGTCTTCATTGAAAATCTTAATACATCTATTTTAAAACAATACCCTGCGGCTGTCATAAATAATTGGAAGACACCATCAGAAATATTCACTTGGCTATTAAAAGCATCTCAATCTGATTATGATCTTATTATCTATGCCACTGATGGTGACAATAATGACACGTATGATATATTGAATGAAAAGATTTATAAAAATGGTCCACCAGCCATTGTATTAAATGTCTATGATTACGATTCTAACTATCATAACACAACGTTCAATAAAATGGCAGAAATCACGAACGGCGTGGTGTTAGCTGCTAAAGATCAGACAAAAACTCTGGCGGCCATAACCGATTATATCTCAAAAATGGAAATTCCTCCCTATACATTTACCTATTACGCTGTTGGAGCCGCAGCAATGCATAAGACTTTGGTAGGGATTGACAACAAAAGAATAGTAGCCACTGATACCTTTAAATTTATACATACCGATACAAAAGAAATAGGTCAAGCTTTAATTGGACTCTATTGTACTATTAAAACTGGAAATACCACTACAAAAAGAGTTTTAGCAGGATGGGATCCCATCACACAACTAAACAAACAACCAGATTATTCAGATGCTATAGCGGTAAGGAATACCATATTTGGAGGTGCTACGGTTTATTTTGAGGGTGAAGGCCCAACAATTTCTGCAGCCTTGTCAGATGTTTTAAAATATAGATTAACCACAAGACCATGGGGAGAAGCCCTTATGGAGAATGACACCAGCAAAGCAAAAGAAGCGTTTAGCAAAGGCGGGTACATATATCATCCTGAGATAGTACCCCTAATGGCACCGTTAGAAGATGCGATTACCTCGACTAGCATGACCTTTGCCTCTGGAATTAGAATTGCAATTATAAAAAATAGAATTGGTGTTGGGGAAAAAGCATCTACCAAGTCATTCGATTACCTCCCAACTTCAAAATATACCAGCTTAGCGCCATTTGGAGCATCTGCATTTAAAATTACCTTAGAGAAAACAGCACAATTAGCTCTTCGAGAAGGTTATTTTTTTACTACAAGTACAGTTTCTGAATTAAAAAATAGTCGACTTATAGAAAGACAAAAAGCGATTGATAAAAATTGGTTTCAAGAAAACAAAGAGGCGCTTACACAGCCCTATTACTGGAATGAAAAGATGTATAGAGGTGATGGAAATTTTAAAATTTTCGATGAAGCCGCTTTGAGTATGGCCTATTGGCAAATACATCAACAAACTGGAGAATTATTTGGCATGTTAGCCGATGGTACTGGCGGAGGAAGTGAAGAAACCATCAAACAGCTATCAGATATCATGGCAGTGTTGTCTGTTTATATTGCACTACTTGCTGAAATGAAAGTACTTAATCCTATAGGTGGCATGGCTCTTAGTATTGTGGCCACTTATGGTGTCACTTTAACAAAGCTATATGCCATTGTTTGTGAAACCATTGTAATCATGGATGCTTCTGGAATGGATGACAAAATTAAAGGGGCATTAATTGAGTTAGCATTTAATGTTTATAAAACTATCGCTTTTGGAGTTTCAGGTGGTGGAGGAAATATAATGTCGGGTCTAGATGCCTTGATTGGAATGATGGGTGTTCCCACCAATCCTTTTAGTTAATAATAATGTATTTAAAACAATAATCAAATGAAAAATAACATCAAAATTATTTTGATGCTAGTGTTGGTTGTGTATGGAAAAGGGTTTTCACAAACATCCGAACAACAAAAAAAGCTAACTAAAAATCAAAAGTCAATGGATAGCATTAGTCAATGTATTTCGCTCGAAGAAGCGTTAGAACTTGCCCATGCAAGGAAAAAGAGCCTTGAGGCAGCCTTAAAGGCTAAAAACAACAACATAAAAGTCAAAATTAAGGACAGCATAAATAACAAAAAACAATTGAAAACCCTATTAGCAATCCCTGAAAGCGATTTTGTATTTAGTGGAGATTACAACGATTTGCTGACCTTAGAACTGGCCTCTAGAATCTCAGGTTTTGAGCCTTTCCTAGGGCGTAAAACACACATATTACAAGGAATGACCGGTGAAATTTTGAGATACAATTGGGAGAATGGCAGAGAAGAAATAAAAGAAAAATCGCCAACCAACCGTAAAAGAACTGTGTCTTCACGTACTGATATTATCGAAATAAAATGGGTAGATAGCGAAGCGGATATGGAGTCTTTCTTGAATTTCATTGATTTAGAAAAATATCCTGAGAAAACAAAAGTAAACGGTGTTGGAGAAAACGCTTTTTGGAGTCCTACCAAGGAACATTTAGAAGTGTACTATCATGGCATATCATTTACCCTTAAAGTAGCTATTTCTGATGATGCGATTAGCGATAAAGAAAAAACTTTAGCCTTAGCTAAACTAATTATAGCAGAACAATTAAACTAAACCTCTTAAATATTAAAAAAATGAAAAATATATTCAAATTAACATTAATTCTATTGCTCTTGGTTTCCTGTAAAGATGCATCAAACGCAACAGATTCAAAAGAAGCTAAGATTATAGAAAGCTTAATAAACGAGGTCAACGGTAACCATGTACCCATTGACGAGAAGTATACCAAACTAATGAAAGAATTAAAAACAAAAACCCTATTATCAGATGACCAATTACTAGAAGCGTACCCAAAAACAATGGGCAGCCTTAGTCTTGATACCAATGAAGCTAGAATTACCTCAAGTGAAACGGTTATAGGAAGTTTTGGAGCAGGTGCTATACGCATGGAAATTCTAGATGCTGCTGCTAAGAATGTGATGTCAGCCATAATTCCTTTAAAAATGTTAGAGCTAAACAAGGTTATGTCGGAAAATAATAATACCATTAGATACTCGAAAAAAGAGCGCAACGGTGTCTTAACCTTTGGTACTGATCGTGATGCATCGGTTGGAGCTGATTATGAATCTGAAATTCGATTTCTTTACGACCATCGGTTTTATGTAACGCTTGAAGGCAAGGGGATGAATGTAGATGAACTTTGGGATGCGATACAACTTGATGATTTAAAACAATTTAAAAAGTTTAATAACTAAACATTTCACCCATGGAATACTTTACATCACTGAGCGAATCTCAAATAGTGGGTATTATTTTACCCTTAGCAGTCTCACCTTTTTTGTTCATTGCGATACGACGTTGGTGGTGGGCAAAACAATCGGTGCATTGGCCTAAAACTAAGGGAATAGTGATTGACGGCATTAAATTTCGACTTAGCAGAAGTTTGAATTTTTTATACACCTACGATGTCAATGGAGTTAGTTATAAAGGAGACAAACCTTTTTTTTATAATTCCTATAAAACCGTCAAAAAAGTATCTCATTTAATAGAATTATATCCTGATGGAAAACAAGTTGTGGTGTACTACAATCCGTCAAACCATAAAATATCAACCTTAGAGCCAGGAAGAAAAGACGGTGTCAATGGCGCATTACTTTTATTGCTATTTCTTTTTTCTGCAGGTTTAATGGCTCTTAGCGCCCCTGGTTTAATTTCAGAAATCATAGATTATTTTTTAAAACTCATTCTCTAACTCTTAAAACATAGGTATTATGAAAAAATTAGTAGTAGTGTTAGCATTATTGTTCTTGCAAGTGAATCTTGCTCAACATCATCCAAAAGTAGAAAATCACCCCTCACAAAAAATGGAGGTAGTGCTGTTTACTTTTGGTATGATGGATGTCATTACCATTGGAACTATGTCTGCCTCCGGTGAACTCACCCTAGACTTCCCAAAAGATATTAGCTTTATTTCTGAAGCGGCCAAAGAGAATTCCTGGTCAGATACGGCATTTACCCTATTTTCAAAATGTACCAACAGTTATGATATACTGTCAGACGAAGAAAATGGAAAAGCGGTTAGTGGTGGGTATATTTCATTAGCGACAAAAGAGCAACCGTATTCGGGATTGTTATTTATGGTTTCTGACGAAAATTTAATCCCCTGGCTAGAAGATTCTTATTCGAACAACGCTAGGGTAGGTTCGTATTTTGAATTGGTGTATCTGGAATCGGATTTTAGGTATCAGGGAGATTGTAATTCAAATCTTAGCAATACCGAGGATGATACCATTGAAACCCTCTATACCTATGATTTAGACTTAAAGGCTGGCTTCAATTTTATTGAATATGCTATTGAAAGCGTAAGGGAACATAAGGTACCCAGCATGTATGAGGAAGGTGCTTTCGATACCATAGCCAAGCCTAGTACAATTTTGGTGACCTCATCACAAACGACACCGCAAAATACCAAGTGGATTGGTAAGTTTTTTTATAACTAAAACAGTATGAAATACTAAAAAAAGTATCCTAATTATTTTGAGTGCTATGCTTTTGGCCGCTTGTACTTCTACTTAGAAAATAAAGGAGGCAATAAAATGCAAAAAACGAGAAATCAGCTACTATCGATTCTCTTTGCCAACTTATTTGGATAGAAGAAGTAAAAAGTATATTCGCCATAGAACTTCCTATAGAAATGATAGACGTGGTGTATACCTACCCTACCTGTATGTTTAAATAGCAGGATGAAATTTCGTAAAAACTGAGGCCATCGGTAGGTATAAATTTCCCTATAGACACCAAGAATACCAGTGACGCTATAAAAAGCACGAACATACTTTAATCCCTTCTGTCCCCAACGATGCCACCTATTTTTTTAGGTCCGTGGGGCTATTATAAAACATAAGGTCAATTTATTTGAAAATCGAGCAGTCTTTTGGGTGTGTTAGTCCTCCGAATAAATAGCGGCTATTTCTTCACTATACTTTTCTCGTATCACTCTTCTTTTGAGTTTTAAGGTAGGGGTGAGTTCGGCCAAAGAGCCGTCTTCATGAATTGGCAGCCAAGGAGTTGCTATTAATTTAAATTTCTTGATTTGCTCTATATGACCAAATTCAGGATTGTAGGCGTCGATTACTTTTTGATATTTTCGGATGACCTTTTCATGTTGAATCATATCCTCCAAAGTGGTCCACTGCATTTTTTTATGGAGACACCAATTTTTAAGTGCCTCTGGCGAAGGTAATATTAAAGCGGAGACAAACTTTTGCTTGTCGCCAATGACCATCATTTGCTCAATCAAAAAATCTTCTTTCAACCTATTTTCTATAGGTGCAGGCGCTACGTACTTTCCTCCGGAAGTTTTTAGTAGTTCTTTTTTCCTATCCGTAATTTTAAGGAATTCTCTCCCATCGGGTCCCTTGATTAGTTTTCCGATATCCCCAGTACAAAACCATTTTTTACCGTCAATGGTTTTAAATACTTGGGCATTTATTTCGGGTTTTTTATAGTATCCTTGCATCACATTGGGACCGTGAGCCATAATTTCACCTTCACCCTCTTTATAGTCTCCAGCCGTCGTATCAATATACAATTCCACCCCGGCAATAGCAGACCCAACGGTTCCAATGATGGTGCCCTTTGGTTCTAAAGAGTTTGCTGTTAAGGTAGGGGAGGTCTCGGTTAAGCCATACGCTTCGCGAATAGGGATCCCTGCGGCACAAAACACTCGTAATATTTTATCAGGACAAGGAGCGGCACCTGTAACAATTTGTTTTACATTACCCCCTAAGGCAGCTCTCCATTTACTAAAAATTAATTTATCTGCGAGGTTCCATTTTAAGCCTTCAACAAAAGATAGCTGCTGGTCTAGTTTGTAATTGTCTGTTAGGCTTAAGGCCCAAAAAAATAGCTTTCTCTTTACGCCATCTAAGGCTAAACCTTTGTTGTAAATAGCTTCGTAAATTTTTTCTAATAGTCTTGGTACGGTCGTAAAAGCGACAGGAGCAACCGCTGCCAAATCTCCATCCGGCCCACTTAGATTGTCTGTACCGCAGAAATATACCGACACGCCTTTATAGCAATAACAAAAGGAAACGGCGCGTTCATAAATATGACAAAGTGGAAGAAAACTCAATACCTTCTCATTATTTTTTACCACTAATAAGGGCGATGTTGCTGTAACCACATGCATAATATTGGCATGGCTAAGCATCACGCCTTTAGGATTGCCTGTAGTGCCAGAGGTATAAATAATGGTCACTAAGTCATCGCCTGTGATTTTGGCTTGAATAGGTTCTAAACTGGTAATACCTTCGGAATCAAAAATAGTTTCCCAAAATGGGCTACCGTTCAAGCCATCAAAAGTATAAATATGTTTTAAGGAAGGTACTGCTTTTTGTGTTTTGGATAGTTTATCAAATAAATCTAATCCGCCACAGAAGGCCGCTTTTACCTCAGCCTCATTTAAGATATACTCGTATTCCGAAACACTGATCGTTGGATATAAAGGAATACTGATCATACCTGCCATTTGCACTGCGTAATCCATAACGATCCATTCTGGTCTATTTTTATAGGCCACAATCGCCACTTTATCCCCGGGCACCAGTCCCAGTTTTAATAAACCAGCTGCCGCTTTTTCTGCTGTGTGCTTTAATTTTTGAGTGCTATACGATTCCCAATGTCCTTCTTTATTTCTTCCACTAATACAAGCTTCTAGAGGAGTGTTTTTTAATTGGTGGTCAAGTAAATCGAAGAGTCTAGTCATTGGTTTGGCTTATTTTGGTTTTCCCGAATATACAACATAAAATGTTTTAATTCAACAGCCTAACTCTGGTATCACTTCAAAATTATTCGAACATGATACTGATAAATTCAGCGACGCAGGCTGGTTTATCTTCGCCCTCGATGTCCACAGAACAGTGCCACGTAATTTTAACTCCATTTTCGAGATAATCCTCAATAGCAGCTACTTTTCCGTTGAGTCGCAATTTACTATCTACCAAGACTGCATTTGGAAAACGAACTTTATTTAAGCCATAGTTCACCCCCATTTTTACAGAATTAATCTGCACAAGATCTCCCAGCATTTTTGACAATAGGGAGACCGACATAAAGCCGTGTGCCACTGGCTTTTTAAAGGGGGACTGCTGGGTAGCCTTTTCCACATCTACATGTATCCACTGAAAATCTAAGGTAGCTTTGGCAAAATCGTTGATCATTTCTTGGGTGACCTTAATCCATTCCCCTGCAGGAAGCGTTTTACCTTCGAATGTTTTAAACTCTTTTAAATTTTCAAAAATTAGTTTGGTCATTTTTCTATTATTTATCGTGAAGTACCTCCATCTATAGTCAAACAAATCCCAGAAACGAAACGTGCTTCATCAGAGGCTAAGTATAAATACCCATAGGCTATGTCGATAGGTTCCGCAGCTATTTTTAAGGGAATACTTGCCTTAATTGCTTCCACATGTTCTTTCGGAATTTTATCGACCATATCCGTCATTGTAAAGCCAGGAGCAATAGCATTGGCGGTGATACCATATTTACCGAGTTCCATAGTCCAAGTTTTTGCCATGGCAATAACACCAGCTTTGGTAGCCGCATAATTGGTTTGTCCAAAATTACCTCGTAAGCCCACATTAGATGCTGCACTTACAATTCTTCCATAATTGTTGGCTTTCATGTACGGCGCAACGGCCTGAGTACAAATAAAAACGCCTTTTAAGTTCACCTCTATAACAGCATCAAATTCGTCTTCACTCATTTTTTCTAGCGTACGGTCCCTAGTTATTCCGGCATTATTGATCAGAATATCTATTTTACCGTAGGTGGCATGCACTTTTTCAAAAAGCGCTTCAACGGCTGACTTATCGGTGACCGATACCGCATGGAATTCTGCCTTAGCACCTGATGCTTTGATAGCTTCTGCTACTTCTTGGCCTTTGGGCAGTACATCCATGATAATGACCACAGCACCTTCTTTTGCAAACAGTTCAGAAATGGCTTTTCCAATGCCTTGTGAGCCTCCTGTGACAATGGCTATTTTATCCTTTAATCTCATGTTATTTTGTATTAACTATTATTGATTTATCCTCTTGGGCGTACTTAGTTTTATTCTTAATCTTAGCTATTCTGTTACAAGTTTCTAAAATTTCAAGCTATATTTTTAATTGGTCTTCGACAAGCTCAGACAAGCATTTAGGATCTCATTTACGCTCTATTTTTTCCGAAACTTTAAGTTTCGTGTACATTGATTATTGACACCCATGGGCTTCGTTTATTAAATTTTAACCACCATTTTACCTTTCACTTTTCGGTTCATCATTTCTTCTAAGGCCTCCTTTGTTTCATCTAAAGGAACAATTTTATGAATATGGGGTTTTAGCTTTCCTTCGGCATACCATTGCATAAGGGTCATGGTATTGTCCATATTTTCCTTGGGATAGCTCATGGCGAATCCACCCCAGAAAACACCAACGATCGAGGCACCTTTTAATAAGGGAAGGTTTAACGGCATCTTAGGGATATCGCCTGCTGCAAACCCTACCACCAAATAGCGGCCGTTCCAAGCAATCCCTCTGAAGGCCTGTTCGGAAAAATCACCTCCTACTGGATCATAGATCACATCGACCCCTTGTCCATCGGTTACTGCCTTGATCGTAGATTTTAAATCTTGTTGGGTATAATTGATCAGTTCATCCGCACCGTATTTTTTACAAAGGTCTAGCTTATCTTGGGTAGACGCTGCCGCAATGACCTTGGCTCCCATTAATTTCCCCAATTCTACAGCAGCTAGGCCAACTCCTCCCGAGGCACCCAAAACCAAGAGGGTCTCTCCTTCTTTTAACATCGCCCTATCTTTTAAGGCATGATACGAAGTGCCATAGGCCATCATAAAAGATGCCGCTATGGGATAGTCCATTTGTGGTGGTTTGGGGAAACAAGCATTTGCTGGAACGATTACTTCTTCTGCTAAGCCTCCATGGGCTACAAAGCCAAAAACTTCATCACCTACCTTTACATGGGTGACGCCCTCCCCCACTTCCTTTACAATACCTGCTATATCGCTTCCCGGGGTAAATGGCAACTCTGGTTTAAATTGATACAAGCCTTGAATGATCAAGGTATCGGGAAAATTTAGACCACAGGCCTTTACCTGCACTACTACTTGCTTTGGCCCTGCCTGTAAGGCATCTATTTCCTCCAAGGTTAACTTGGAGGGTGGACCGTATGTTGTACATCGTATTGCTTTCATTGCTTCAATTAATTATACCATTACTACTATCCGTTTTCCAAAGTTCCTGACTCCACTTGCCTTCGGCTTGGTACCCTGTTAATACTAGTAGGGAGCGTGACTATTGATCTTGCTTCTTGCCTCCTGAATCCTTAGTCCTGACGCTTCAAAAATTAATCCTCTATCACCTTTAACACCAATTTACCTAATTTGTCGCCAGAGAAAAGTCGGTTATAGGTCTCTGGGAAATTCGCTATGCCATCATAAACATCCTCACGGGTTTTTAACTTCCCTTCTGCCATCCATTTACCCATTTGTTGACCTGCTTCTCCATATCTTTCTGCCCAATCAAAAACGACCATCCCTTGCATGGTGGCCCTATTGACCAATAAAGAAAGGTAATTGGCTGGTCCTTTCATATGTTGCTTGTTGTTATACTGGGAAATTGCTCCGCAAATAACCACCCTGGCATGCATTCGTAACCTGGCTAATGCCGCGTCTAAAATCTCCCCTCCAACATTATCAAAATAAACATCCAATCCCTTGGGACATTCTTGTTTTAAGCGCGCTGCTACATCTTCATTTTTGTAATCGATGCAGGCATCAAAGCCTAAAGTATCAACCACGTATTTACATTTATCTGCACCACCAGCAATTCCAATTACGGTACAGCCCTTTATCTTGGCTATTTGTCCTACAATGCTGCCTACAGCACCCGCTGCTCCAGAGACCACTACTACATCGCCTTCCTTAATTTTACCCACTTCTAAAATTCCGAAATAGGCCGTCATTCCTGGCATGCCCAAGGTACCAATATACGTAGGCAAAGGCGCTAATTTTGGGTCCACTTTATAATAGCCTTTTCCATCGGTCGCAACATATTGTTGCACACCACCATGCCCTGAAATGAAGTCGCCCACCTTAAACTTTGGATGATTTTTAGCTTTTATAACCTCTCCCACAGAGCCTGCACGCATAACCGCACCAATTTCTACTGGCGCTATATATGATTTGCCTTCATTCATCCATCCACGCATGGCTGGATCTAGAGAGATATAGTGATTTTTTATTAAGACCTGACCTTCCTCTAATTCGGGAATAGGATTCGTTTCTAAAGACCAAGTAGAAGCATCTGCTGCGCCTACGGGCCTCTTTACAAATATCTGTTGTTTATTCATCTTATTTGATTTATCTATTTTTTGTTTTTATTGGTAAAACTCTCTACATAGGCTTTCATCTTAGCCCTGATTTCGGGTTTCCACCAGAGTATTGTTGCTTCTTTTAGGGAGTTTTCCGCATTTAAATCGAGATTATCCCATAGGTGCTTCCGCAATTTTTTCTTGGTATTCAACAAGATTTCTTGGTCTGCCTTTGCATAGTGTTTCATTTGTTTTTCGGAGCGTTCCAAAACAGCATCTAAGGGTAGCAGTTCATCTACCAAACCAGCTTTTAGCGCTTCCTGACCACTCAATAATTTCCCTTCCATAATATAGCGATGTGCTAGCCCATCACCCATCCAAAAGGCATAAATTTCTGTGAGGTTTTGACTGATTTGAATATTTACAGCCACTTCGTTGAGGCCAATAACATAGGGCTCGCCTTCAGCCATATACCGATTATCGCTGGTAACGGCCAAGACACATCCGCCAGCTGGCGCATGCCCAGTGATGGCTGAAATAAATGGTTTTGTAAACTGCACCAATTGCAGGTACAGCCCTCCAAAAGCGGTAAAAAATTCTTGCACTTGCTTTTCATCGTATTGATACAGTTCAATTAAATCTAAGCCTGCGGAAAAATAGTGGGGCTGTCCGGTTAAAATTACACCCATCACCGAAGGGTCAGCTTCTAACTTCTTAAAAACCTCGGTTAACTCGTTCACCATCTCCCGGTTGATGGCATTAACCTTTCCTCGGTTCATTTGAACGATCACATAGTTCTCTTTTTCTGTTACTACTAATGTATTCATAGGTTGTTTTTATAATGAGGTTCCCCCGTCTAAGGTTATGGTTTGACCTGTTATGAATTTAGAATTTTCAGAAGCCAGCCAGCAAATAGCTTCCGCAATTTCTTCTGCTTCCCCGAACCTACCCATAGGTACCATTCGTTTTAATTTATCGCCCATATCCGGACTTGTAGTGAGCAATTGTTCTAACAAGGCCGAATGTGTAAACCCTGGGCACACGGCATTGATTCTAATTTTCTTTCTCCCGTACTCCAAGGCAGCAGATTTGGTCATTCCTACCACGGCAAATTTACTTGCAGAATAAGAAAGATTGTTTCCGGACGCCTTTAATCCTGCCAAGGAAGCAACATTCACAATATTACCATGACCCTGTTTGAGCATTTGTTGTATCGCTAGTTTCATACAATAGAATACTCCGGTTTGGTTTACCGCTATTACGTTGTGCCAATCTTCAAAGGAGTGATCGGCAGTCTTTGCTTGTTTTTTTCCTCCGATACCTGCATTGTTCACCATGACATCTAAACGACCCTGTTTTTCAACCACATTTTGCACTAATGCTTCCACCTGATCAAACTGGGTGACATCGGTTGCCAAAGCCAAACCCTTACCACCGGCATTGCGAATTTCACTGGCTACCTTTTCCGCACGTTCCAAATTGATGTCAGAGACCACGACAATAGCCTTATGTACACCAAAAAGTTTTGCCGTAGCTGCCCCTATACCACTGCCAGCTCCTGTTATTACTACTACTTTATCTTTCAAGTTCATTTTTTAGTTTGTTTGATTGATTTTTTGATGAGACGTACAATGAATTAATCGTGAATCTTCTAATGCTTGCTCCCGTAATTGTGATGGATATCCTTTGGCCATTATCATAGTCATAAAATCGGAAACAGAATTGTATTTTATGATCAGTACGTCATCCCAAAGGATATCATCTTCAGGACCTATTAACATATGCTGGGGCGAACCATAAAATACTATTTCCGCATTCGCCTTAAGAAAAAAAGGAGTCGCTTGTCGCATATATTCGGTGTAAGATTCCTTTCCTGTCATTCCTGTTTCCGGTACAAGCGCTTTGTATTTTACCATATTTAACATAAACACTGGATTCTCAGATGCGCTATTTGCGAAATCTGATACTTGCCCAGGGTTTATTTTCAAATGGTGTTGCTTGTCCATGTTTAATATAAATTATCTATTTGATTTTTCTGAATGGCCTGCCATGCCGTATTACAACATAAAGCGGAAGCCTTATTTAAATTTGCAAATTTGGGATCACTGGTATGGCCATGTTTATATCTATAAAAAATTTGTTGGGCAATGACCGCAATCTTAAAAAGACCATAGACAAAGTAGAAGGTAAGATGATCTATATTTCTTCCACTTTTTGAGGCATAATGCTGTACTATTTCGGTCCGGGTGGGATTGCCCTTCATCAGGGTTGGAGAAGGCAGCCCTTGTTTCATAAACTCAGGATCCTCTGCCGTTGTCCAATAGCCCAGGGAGGTTCCCAAATCCATCATAGGATCACCAAGGGTGCACATTTCCCAGTCTAAAACAGCTGAAATCTTCTTCCAACGATAATCTTCAAAAACCACATTGTCATATTTAAAGTCATTGTGGATAAGGCTATGATCATATTTTTTAGGCTGATGTTCACGCATCCATGTCATGACCTTTTGTGCTGCTGGCACCTCATCGGTAGCCGCGGCGAGGTATTGCTTGCCCCAATTAAGTATTTGTCGCTCCACATATCCTTCAGGTCGTCCTAGTTCTGAAAGTCCTGCGGCTTTATAATCGATATCGTGAAATTCTACAAAGGCATCTACCCAAGTTTCCGAAATGCTTTTAAATTCCTCTGGGGAAACTTTTTTACTAAGGGCTGATGTAGCTGTTAGGATCTCTCCATTAACCTTCTCCATAATATAAAACGGAGCTCCTATAATTTGTGGGTCCTCGTTAAAGACATATACTTTAGGACTCTTGTCATAAACAGGATTTAATTGCTGTAGCACCCTAAATTCACGCCCCATATCATGCCCCCGTTTCGGTGCTGCAAATGGCGGCCTGCGTAGTACATATTCCTTATTCTCCATTTGAAGTAGGTAGGTGAGGTTAGAATAGCCATTGGTGAATTGTTTCACTATCAAATCGGCATTCTCTTGCGCTATTAGGTCATGTTCTAGCATAAAAGCTTTGAGCTTCCCTTCATGCAGCTCCTCTCCTTCTCGCACCGCTTTTAAATTTTTTTCGCTAGCCATTTGCATCGTTTACATACTTTTTTATCGTGTTTTTTCCTAGTTGACTCATATGAACCTCATCAGGACCATCGGCCAAGCGCAGCGTCCGTGCCGCTGCATAGAAGTGTGCCAGGGGGGTATCACTCCCAACGCCTTTTCCACCTAAAATTTGAATCGCTCTATCGATAACCCTTAGGGCCATTTGGGGCGTAACTATTTTTATCATGGCAATGAGGTCTTTCGCCTCCTTGTTTCCTACTTTATCCATTTTATCCGCTGCGGATAATACCAACAAACGTGTTTGTTGTATCTCACAAGCCGAAAGGGCAATATCTTGTCGCACACTACTAAAGGTATCTAAGGTTCTACCAAAAGGCTTGCGCTGCACTGTGCGCTCGGACATAATTTCTAAAGAGCGTTGTGCCATCCCAATCAAGCGCATGCAGTGATGAATGCGGCCAGGACCTAATCGGCCCTGTGCTATTTCAAAGCCTCTACCCTCACCCAAGAGCAAATTAGATTTGGGTACACGAACATGGTCCAAAATAATTTCAGCATGCCCTTCCGGAGAATCGCTATACCCAAAAACACTTAGTGCTCTTTCAATCTTTAAGCCTGGGGTATCCATAGGTACTAAAATCATGCTCTGCTGTACATGCCGTGGTGCATCAAAATTAGTCTTACCCATCACAATGGCAATTTTACAATCGGGATTCATAGCGCCAGAAGACCACCATTTGCGGCCATTGATGATATAGTCATTTCCATCGGCAATAATTGACGTTTCGATGTTTGTAGCATCGGAAGAAGCCACCTCTGGTTCTGTCATTAAAAAAGCCGAGCGTATCTCTCCATTCATTAAAGGTTTCAACCATTTTTCTTGTTGCTCAGGCGTGCCATATTTGGCGAGCACCTCCATATTTCCTGTATCAGGAGCGCTACAATTAAAGATTTCCGAGGACCAAAGCATGCGTCCCATAATTTCTGCTAAGGGAGCATATTCTAAATTGGTAAGTCCCGGGCTCAGTGCTCCGTAGGAAGCGGGTAGAAAAACATTCCAAAGTCCGGCATCTTTAGCCTTTTGTTTTAAGGCTTCCATGCCAGGCCAAGGTTTCCAATTATTTTTCGGATTTTGATGGAATTCTGCTACCTCCTTTTCAATGGGGAGCACATGGGTTTCCATAAAATTCTTCAATTTTTCTTGAAGTGCTATCGATGTATCGCTGTAGTCAAAATTCATAGTTCTGTTTTATTAGCCTGAAATTAAATAACCGCCATCTGCCGCATAGACGCCCCCGGTCATATAGGAACCTGCATCAGACGCCAACAACATGACTATTCCGGCCATTTCATCAGGTTCTGCCACTCTTTTTAAGGGAATGACACTGGTATATTGTGCAGCCAGTTTTTCATCAGACCACAGACTTTCGCTAAATTTTGTTTTAATCAATCCGGGGCAGACCGCATTAGAACGGATGCCGTATCGGCCCCATTCTTTGGCCTGATTCTTCGTAAGCATGATCAGGGCAGATTTCGTCATACTGTAAAGCCCCAATCGAAATCCGGGGTGCATGCCTTCGACCGATGCAATATTGATTATGCTGCCGCCACCGTTGGCTTTCATATGGGCTTGTGCTAAATTAGAAAGTATCCAGGGTGCCTTGACGTTCACGCCCATGATTTTATCGAACACTTCCTCATCGGCAGCTTCCAAGGGTCCGTAAAACGGATTTATGGCAGCATTATTCACCAAGATGTCTATGCGCCCATAGGCTTCCATTGTTTTGCTTATCAGTTGTTCCCTTTGGGCAGCGTCACCAATATGACATTCAATCCCTATGGCCTCTAAACCAGCTTCATTGAACTCTTTAGCCACAGCATCTACAGCCTCTTGTTTTCGGCTACTGATCACTACTTTTGCCCCGTTCTCGGCAAGACCTTTGGCTATAGAAAGTCCTATCCCCTTACTTGAACCAGTGACGATGGCCACTTTTCCCCCTAGGTCGAATTTTGATTTTATGCTCATTTTAATTGTTGGGTTTTTGGGTGTTGGGTTCTGGGTTCTGGGTTTTGGGTTCTGGTATAAAATATTTAAAATTAAAGGTTTGTCAATTGTCCAAGACTCATCATTATGTTATACTTGCTAGCCTAAAGTTCATAAAATTTTACTACTTTCTTTTACGTTGCTTTGGACATTCGACTTTTATCTTGACTCCTGACTCTTAACTCTTGACTCTAATTTAAGCAAACACCTGCTTCTCTGTGTTCAGTGTCAATGCTTGCTTATCCATCAATATTTCGGAGAGCCCTGTTGTTTTGGGGAGTTCGTATTTAAAATAAAATTGCATGGCGTGGATTTTGTTTTCATAGAATTCAGCACTAAAATTAGTGTCACCGGAGACCATTGCTTTTTGTGCTTCACGGCCAATATCTAACCATTGCCATGCCATGATAATGGTACTGAAAAATTCCATAAAGGGCGTGGCATCCGCCAAGAATCGTTGATAATCGCCTTTCATAGCATAGCCCATGAGCGATTGTAGCACTTTTTGTGTGAGTTCTAGTTTACCACCTAATTTTTCCGCTAGGGGTTTTAGCGACTCATACATCATACTTTCTTTGATGGAAGTCATAATTTCTTCAGAGAGCAATTGCAAGGCCTTTCCATTTTCCATGGTGATCTTTCTTCCCAGAAGATCTTGGGACTGAATACCCGTGGTACCTTCATATATAGCCGATATTCGGATATCTCGTAAGTACTGCTGTAAAATATAATCGGAACAGAAACCATACCCCCCGAGTACTTGCACGCCATTATTCACCGAAGTTATGCCCATTTCAGAAGGGTAGGTCTTAACTACTGGGGTCAATATTTCTAACAACAACTTATATTTTGCCCTACTTTCTGCGTCTGGAAGTGATTCAGAAAGATCTTGATAACGAGAGGTCAAAAACACTAGACTTAAGGATCCTTCAGTAATTACTTTTTGCAAGAGGAGCATTCTGCGTACATCGGGGTGATTGATGATCAGAGTTTGTTCTTGCGAAGCGTCTTTTTTTCCTGTACGTTGTAGTTCTCTGCCTTGGGGTCTTTCTTTTGCATAATTCAGCGAGGCATGGTAAGCCCCTGTAGCAATTGCGGCAGCACCTCGACCTACGGCGATCCGTGCACCGTTCATCATGAGGAACATATACTTTAGGCCTTTATGGGCTTCACCCACCAACCAACCGGTACAGTTGTCTTTATCTCCAAAAAAGAGATGGGTGGTACAGTAGCCTTTTTGCCCCATTTTTTGAAAATCACCCACTGTAGTGACATCGTTATTTTCTAAATTACCGTCTTTATCAATTCGTTTTTTTGGTACCACAAAGAGTGAAATTCCCTTAGTTCCTGCCGGAGCCCCTTTAATACGTGCTAATACCAGATGTACCATATTTTCGGATCCCTTATAATCCCCTCCGGAGATAAATATTTTTTGTCCATTTATTTTATAGGTATCTCCATCAGGCACAGCAGTTGTCACAATATCTGAAAGCGAGCTTCCTGCCTGTGGCTCGGTAAGGCACATGGTACCCCCCCATTGGCCGGCCATCATTTTGGGAACATAGGTATCCTTTAGGAATTGATTCCCAAAATGCACAATTAATTCTGCTGCGCCCACGGTAAGCCCAATATAGCCCGGCAGGTGGTTATTGGCCGCTTCCTGAATAAAGGCAGAAGCATGTACAACCATGGAAGGCATCTGCATACCACCAGCTTCATATGAAAACGGACCTGCTAAAAAGCCCATTTCACCCCCTGCTTTCATGTACTTGTTGACTTGAGGATGTACTATAATTTCCCCATCCTTGAAATGAGCAGGATTTTCGTCCATCTCTTTAAAATAGGGGTAAAGTTCCTTATCTGAAAAATCTTTTACGGAGTTGAGCATCATAGCAATAGAATCCTCATCGTATTCGGAAAAACGTTCTTGCTGCAGCACTTCTTTGAGGTTGTGTACGTTGAACAACAAAAATTTCAGGGTTTCCATTTCTATATAGGCATTGGCCATAACGATATTTTTTAAAGATTAATAAAGTTCAAGTTAGGATTTATTCCTAGGAATCTCATTAAACCAGTATAATAAAATTTGAAGTATGCGATATACTCATGCTGTACTATGGAACAATTACTGTTTTAGCACACACTACCCCAACTGCTCAAAACACGACAAGCTAGCCCTTGCCTAAGCGCTTGCGTAGTTTTGAAAGCCCTACTGGTGTTAATCCCAAATAGGAGGCAATTAAATATTGCGGTACACGCTGCATGAGATCTGGGCGTTTTGCCAATAATCGCAGATAGCGTTCCTCGTTGGTGCGACTATTGAGTCGCTCTACTCTGGTGAAAATTTTGATAAAGGCCTCCTGCATGGATAACCTACCAAAACGCTCTAACTGGTGCGACTTTTTAAAGGAGTTCTCTGCATCGGACTTTGTTATGGCATACACAACCGTGGCCTCAGTAGCTTTAAGGTAATAATTAGAAGGCGTACCCTTAACGTAGGCCGGTACATCGGTAAAAAAAATATCATCAGTATAAAACTCTACAACTTTTTGCTCGCCTTCCTCTAGCCTATAATAATAAATACAGCCTGTCGCCACATAGTAAAAGTGATGCACTAATTGCCCAGGTACTACCAAAGTATCCCCTTTTTTAAGCTCAATTTGGTGGTAGCATTGCATCTGTTCCTGCAACAGGTCATCGTCTACAAGCGTATACGATAAAATCTTTTGCTTTAGGTTTTCAAGAAGTTTTGTGTGTGCTATTGTTTTCAAGAGTTCTTATGAATTAAAAAGAAAGCCAAGCTCAATACCAGCCTTTTGACCATTCTTACTTTGGACTGGATGGGGATAGTACAGCTTTGTTTTCTTGAAATTTGGCTATAGGTTAAGGTCTCAATTTAGCAAATAAAAATAGAAACTAGTGAAGGGTAGCTAGAAAATCTGCAAAGATTTTAGTAAAGAAACTTGAACTAACTGAAAATGACAAATTTAAAGTTCGACATCCTTATTTTTGATGCTGTTGGACGACCCATTACCTTATACTAAAATTCTACTGGTCCGTATTGATTTATACACTTTAATTTAGACACTTATGGCTTGCTTAGACAAATAAAAAATAAGACATATAAACTATGTGAGGGGTTTTATGGTCTACAGGGTATGCTGCTGTAAGCCAAACTCAAAAAATCACGTTGTTCGCGCATGTTAAGCCTATTTTCTTTGGAGTATAGCGTGGTTTATTGTGTACTATTATCGCTTGGCAACACTCATATACTCTTGCCATAGTACAAGCACATATTTGTTGTTTTGACCCTCTTTGAGTTTTAGGAATCCGTATTCATATACAAACAGGTAAACTTCGCCTTTTTGGTTTTTCCAGTAATGTGTAAAAAAATTGGGGTTAAAGCCTTTTTCTAAGAGTACAGTTTCTCTTACCGTTACTTTACCTCCCTTGTTGTATTGTTTTAATATTTTACGATTCAACTTGAGTTGGTTGTCCACCTTATTGTAAAAGCGTTCGGGTTGCTCCTTAGCTTTTTGATATTGGTACGCACTTTTACAGTGAAGGTTACAATATTTTTTATCGGTTCTCCCAATAATTTGCTTTTGACAATACAAACATTCATGCTGTAATCTCATATATCTAAACTTAAGTAAATGTCTATGCGAACATTATTCGCTTAAGATACGATTAAATCATTTACATCCATTAGATTGCACAAAAAAAAGGATGGAACTACAAAAAAGTATAACCTTAAAACATTTATTGATCCATCAACAAAAGTGTGTTGGACTTCAATTTAGCACTAATAAAATTATTCAAGCGCTAGTGGACACTTTGCCAAATGTAGCTTGGAGCCAGGAATTTGGTATGTTTTATATTCCAAACAATAAAAGCAACTTAGATTTAATTTTCAAAACTTTTCAGGGTATTGCTTGGGTGAATGGTAACTTTTTCTTTTCAGATAAAATTATAAATGCTGACAATCCTGAACTTAATCTGGAACGGTATAGAAAGCGGAAACCAAAATTAGGTTTTAAACCATGTCCCGAAGAATACTTACTAAAACTTGAGCTTAAAAGATATTCTGACAACACGGTTCGTAACTATGTATCGTGCTTTGAGACCTTCATTAATTATTATTATACGGAAGATCCTATGATGCTCAATGAGATAGATATTCGAAAATATTTACAAAAATTAATACAAGAAGGGAAGTCGAACTCTTATGTAAATATGGCCGTTAACGCTATAAAATTCTTTTATGAAATAGTGCATGGAATGCCTAATAGGTTATATTCTATTGAAAGACCAAGAAAGGAAAAACAATTGCCTGAAGTATTATCTAAGGAAGAAATTGTAAAAATTATTAATGCTACCAATAATATGAAGCACAAGTGTATTGTTGGGTTACTTTACTCTTCAGGACTTCGTAGAGGAGAGTTATTGAATCTTCATGTGACTGATATTGACAGTAAACGAATGGTGGTAATCATTAAAAATGCAAAAGGAAATAAGGACCGCATTTCTGTATTAAGTCCAAGTTTGTTAAAAGACCTACAGCACTATTATAAAGAATACCGACCTAAGAAATACCTTTTTGAGGGGCAATCAGGAGCTAAATATAGTGTTACCAGCGTTCTAAACATTATTTCAGCAGCTGCAAAGAAAGCGGGTATTTTCAAAAAAGTTTCGCCCCATATGTTACGGCATAGTTTTGCAACACACCTCTTAGAAAACGGCACTGACCTAAGGCATATTCAACTCTTATTAGGTCACAGTTCCACCAAAACCACTGAAATTTATACCCATGTTGCAAACAGGTCGTTTATGGAAATAAAAGATTTATTATCTTAGGCACATAGTTTGGATATACGCAATAGTGCATATCCAATTGTTGTACCACATTTTGACCCGTCCTGAATAAAGGCTACATAATTTTAAACATTATGTACAAAAATGACAAAGTAATCAGACGGTATTCAGAACCTTTTAAACTGAAAATTTTAGACGAAATTACAACCGGGAAACTAAACAAAAACCAATTAGGTAAACTCTATGGTATTGCGCCTACCACCATCAATGAATGGATTAGAAAGTATAACCGTAAAGACCTAATGAACACCAGAGTAAAAGTGGAAACAAAAGACGAGATAACTCGAGTTAAAGAACTGCAAAAAGAGATAGAACAGCTTAAAAAGTTACTCTTAAAAAAGGATCTGGATGCCTTGGTATTAGATTCATACCTAGAAGTAGCTGCTGAAGATCTAGGCTATAAATCTGTGGCTGAACTAAAAAAAAAGCTAAGTATAAAGCCTTAATTAAAGCCAAAAGAAAATCTAAGGGATTTGCTTCTTTAGCTGCTATAACCCATTGTTTTGGTCTAAAGCGTAATGCCTATTATAAGTATAAAGATAGAGCTGACAAACGTTTAAAACTAGAACAACAGATTATTGAAATAGTACACAAAAGACGCAGATCCCTTCCTAGAGAAGGCGTGCGTAAACTTGTTAAATCCTTAGATGACGAGTTTACTATAGCCAATCTTAAAGTCGGCAGAGATACACTGTTTAATGTCCTTAGAAAACATCAAATGCTAACACTTAGAAAGAAATACAGTAGCAGAACCACTAACTCATACCATCGCTTTTATAAGTATAACAACATTATAAAAGATGTTGAAGTTACTAGATCTAATCAAGTTTGGGTATCCGACATTACCTATATCAGAACTATAAAAGGCTTTTGTTATCTAGCTCTTATTACAGACATGTACTCTCGTAAAATAGTTGGATATGACCTTAGTGATAGTCTAGAGCTCAATGGATGTGTCAGGGCGCTTCATAAGGCTATTTATCAAGCTAAGAGTATTAAAGATCTTACTCATCATTCAGACAGAGGCATACAGTATTGCAGTAATGTATACACACAAATACTCAAAAGAAACAAAATACAAATCAGTATGACAGAACAAAACCATTGCTATGAAAATGCAATGGCAGAACGTGTAAATGGAATCTTAAAAGATGAATTTTATCTAGACCAAACCTTTACAGACGTGGCTCACGCCAAAAGAGCAACAAAAAATGCTATTAATTTATACAATGAAATTAGATTACATTTATCTTTAGACTATAAAACACCAAATATGGTATATTTAAAAACAGCGTAAAATCAATTTTAACCTGTAGCCATATTTCAGGACAAGACATTTGAGAAAAAACTAATGAAATATTTTATAATCATTCTATTTATTACACTCGTTTCTTGCAAAAAAGAATCAAAAACTGAATGTGATTACATTACAAACTACTATCAGAATCTTTATCAAGCAGATATCGCATTTGAAACTGAAAATTACAAGAAAGCATTTGAAATGTATCAAGAAGCTTTTAATTCTTGTGAACCGATAAACACAGAAGGGTATAATGAACTCGCAAATTTTGCAGAGACTTGTGCGATTTTAGGAAAGAGTGTATTAGCAATTGAATTTATCAAAAAACAAATCGAACGAGGTTATGAAATAAAATGGCTTCAGCAGAATGAAAATTTTGATAAAATATTCGCATCTGAAGAAGGAAAAAAATTGATTTCTGAATATGATTACTTACGAAATGTGGCTTTGTCGAAAATAAATTTAGATCTTCGAGAAGAAATTAAGCAAATGAAAATCGAAGACCAAAAATATCGAAATGGTAACTTTCAAAAAAACATAAAGAAACAAGAAAAAATTGATGCTTATAATACCAATAGAATTATAGAGATATTCAATGAATTTGGATATCCAAACGAAACGGTAATCGGAAGTTATTCTATAGACCAAACATCTGTGCATATTTCGACGATGTTATTACATACACCTGACTCCATCAGAATGAAATACTTCGTCCCAAAACTAACTGAATTTATCAAAAGCGGAAGTTGTTCGCCAAATACATTAGGTACTATAATTGACCAATATTATTTGTATAATGACGAGCCTCAAATTTATGGAACGTATCATGCACAAGGAGGTGGATATGCCCGTATGATAGATGACCTTAAAAAGGTGGATAGCAACCGAATTTCGATTGGATTACCTCCATTGGAACTGAAAGAAAAAAAAGACAGTATTTTAAAAGTACGTTACCCTGACTTATTTTAAAAAAACGTGGTACAACAAAACCTATAAACAATACGGGCTTAGGGCTTAATCGATAGGTTTGCGTATTTTTATGAAGACCGCAAAATCTTTGAGATTTTGCTTTGGACAGGAAAAGAAAAAACAAAACACAAATATTTCGCTATGTGCATGGCGGAAAGCAAACGCTAGTTTGCTCCCGTACTGTTCATAGCTAAAACGTTGTGTGTAATTAAAAAAGAATATGACTCTATTACAAAGAAAACTCTTCCTGCGTAGAGAGTTTACAATGAATAAAAAAGATTTAAATATTAAATCATCTGACTTAACCAGCTCAGAAGAATTGAATATTCCTTATGAAGAAATCGACACCAATAAGCTTATTTTTCAAAAAAAGACTGATAATATAATGTTGATTATCACGCTAATTTTTGGCGGATTTTTCATCATAAATCTATTTAATCCAGAGAACTATAAGGGAGATGGATGGTTTGGTGTTGGACTTTTCCTTTTTATGGTTACGTTGTTTAGTGCAATGATTACCTATGTGAAATCCAAAAACTTGGTATTAATTCCGACTCTGAACAATGGGTATATTGAAATTTTAAAAGCCAAACCAAATCAAAAACAGTTTGATGAGTTTTTAAGTGAGTTAACAAGTAGAATAAGTAAATACCTTAAATCAAAATATGGAACTCTTGATTTTGACATGCCATATGAACCTCAATTAATGAATTTATCATGGTTAAAAGACAGAGAAATCATTACGACCGATGAATTCGAAAATTTAAAAAAAGAATTAATAAATAATGGAAAAGGTAAAGGTCCTGTTGGGTTTAATAAATAACTACACACAACAACGGCTATAATTAATGCGGACTTTGGTTTTTAATTCAGTGGTTTGTGTATATTTATAAAGACCGCAAAATCAGTTTGATTTTGCTTTGAGATAAAAAAATAAAACATAACAAACTGCTTTTGCTTAGTGCGTAGTTGGAAATCCGTCGGATTTCTGCACCGCACTAATCATAGCCCAAACGTTGTAAACAATTATGAAAAACGCACTTCTGACTTTAATATTGACTTTTGGAATTTTGAGTTGTAATGCTCAAAGTCAACCTGAAAAGGAAGAAAAAATACGCTCGGAAATCAATGCAGAGTTTGAAAAAAATATGGCGGAATGTTATACTGGTGTTGATGCTGTGTCTGACTTTAATGGAAAAACGGAATTTTGGGATGTTTGTGAACTGAAAAACGGAAATCGAATTATTACAATTGATTCCCATAAAAGCGACACATATTATCAAGAAATCTATTTTGAGAAAAATGGCGACTTGATTTACGCAAAAGAAACGGAAAACTATATTCCGAAAAATCATATCACGCAAATGAGTTGGAATTGCGAATTCTATACAGAAAATGGAAAGTTAATTGCCCTTATATCTCTCGGACACGGAAAAACAGAAGACGAGGAATGGAATGCTAATGTGATTTTTGAGATGTATAAAAAAAGATTGACTGAATTAAAACAAATAAAAAAATAACTGTTTACAACAACGGCTATAATTAATGCGGACTTTGGTTTTTTGAGTTAGGTTCGTGTATATTTATAAAGACCGCAAAATCAGTTTGATTTTGCTTTGAAATAAAAAATAAAAACAAAAAAAACTGCTTTTGCTTAGTGCGTAGTTGGAAATCCGTCGGATTTCTGCACCGCACTAATCATAGCCCAAACGTTACCTGCAAGCAAAAAAAACACCTGTAACAATTATCAAAATATCGCATCTATACTGTGGACACTAAAATTAAAATAATGCGACTAACAATTATAATTACCATAGTACTATTTCAAATATCAACTGTAAAAGGACAGACTTCGTTAGAAGAAATAAACCTGAATAACGGAAAATACAAAGTTGGATTTGAGCATTATACAGCAGTTGATAGTACAAGAACCTATAGTATCCATAATGAATTTAACAACCAACTTATAAACAGACCTATTTCAATAAGTTTATGGTATCCTACTGAATTTCAAGAGGGAATATCTACAGAATTAAGTGTTTTAGATTATTTGGAAATCTTAAAAGAAGAAGAGGAATGGAAAAACTTGCCGAATGACTTTCTACTTGATTGGTTTCCCTATTTATGGAATACACCTCAAAACAAAGCACATCTTTCTGAGAAAGTAACTGCTTTTTCCAATTCAATTCCTTTAAATGGAAAATTTCCTGTCATTGTATATGCACCCAGTTACCAAGCATCATCAATTGAAAATTTTGCATTATTCGAGTATTTAGCCAGCAATGGTTTTGTAGTTATATCAAGTCCTTCAAGAGGAACAGAAACAAGGTGGTTAGAAGGCGGAAGTACAAAAGATATGGAAACACAATCCAGAGATGTAGAATTTCTTTTGAAAGAAATTAGTAAATACAAAAATGCAGACCTTAATAATATAGCACTTATGGGATTTAGCTTTGGTGGACTTTCCAATGCTATAACTGTAATGAAACATAAGAACATAAACGCAATTGTAAGTTTAGATGGAACTGAAAGATATAATTACGCTGTATTGGAAAAATCACCCTATTTTAATTTAGACAAATTTGCTATTCCATATATTCATTTTGCTCAAAAAGAAATTCCAGAAGAAGTCCTAAAGAGCGATAAAATTCCGGCCGAATTAAATTACAAATTTCAATTAAATGACTCATTGAAATATAGTAATGCTTACAGTTATAGATTCCACGACCTAACTCATTCCTATTTTAGTTCTTTCGGTGTTTTATTTGCCAACAGAGATAAGAGACAAGACAAAAGCGATGATAAAATTATGGTTTCCTATAAACTAATGTCTGAACATACCTTACAGTTTTTAAATGCGACTTTAAAAAATGAAGAAAATGCAAAGGAGTTTATTGAAAATAGTCCTGTTAAAAATGGCTTTTCTGAATCTTTGATTTCAAAAAAAATGAAACAAGCCGTAAAAAAGGAGTTCGATTATAAAGATTTTAACGATTTAGCATTCAATCAAGGTTATCAGGATTTAATCTCGCTGTATAAAAGAACGCTTACCAAATATCCAAATCTTGAACTTCAAGAAGGTATGCTAAACACACTAGGTTTACGATTGTCATTTAATCCTGAAAAATTAGAACAAGGTGTTAATGTCTTTTTATTAGCTTTACATATTTATCCAAAATCAGCAAATCTATATGATAGTTTAGCCGAAGGTTTTTACTACAATAATGATTTTGAAAATGCTATTTCCAATTACAAAAAGTCATTGGAATTAAATCCCGAAAATCAAAATGCAATTGATAGATTAAAGCAACTTCGGAAATAAAGCCAGCAGGTAACAATGTATAAAAAAAATAGGGCAAAAAGTGCTTAATCGAAAGGTCTGTGTGTATTTGCAAAGTCGCCAAATTTTTAAATTTGGTATAATTAAAAGAAGAAAAGTTAATTAATAAAATTTAAAAATTCGGCTTTAGCTTAATCCGAAAAGTATCGCTTAAAATTGCCCTACTTTTCTTATACTAGACCGTTGTGGTTAATTTAAAAAATGAACAGTCTACTAAAACAAATATCAGAGAAAGCGATTGAATTAGCTGATTTCGAGTTTACTCAAATGCAGACTGAAAATAAATGGTTAGGAACTAAACCAGCGTCGGAAACTGAAATAAAACTGACCGAAAAAAGACTCGGAATTGAATTACCAGCCGACTTTAAACTGTTTTTATCCATTACAAACGGATTTTCTGCACCAAACGATATCGAACCAACTTTTGAGCCGATTGACAAAATTGACTTTCTGAAAAATATTGACAGTTTCATTATAGAAGCTTATAGTCTTGACTCAATAGCTGATATTGGAAATCAACTGGAAAAAAGCATAGTTGTTGGCGGAATTAATGAAGAACAATACTTTCTTTTAATTCCACCAAACTCAACAAATGAAAAATGGAAATATTGGAAATTTGCAAATTGGTATCCTGGAGAACACGAATTTGAAAATTTAGAAAGTTATTTTAACAGTACTCTGGAATTTATAAATGAACAACTTGAAACTGAATAAAAAACTAACCACAACACCGTGTATAAACCATTGCTGGGTCTGTGCTCATCTGGAAAATTCCTGCGGAATTTTCACGTAGATTTGTACTTGGAAAGGTGCGGGCATTAACACGCAACGGTCCATACACAAAAACGTTGCCCACAAGTTTGAAAAAAATAATGACCTTTAATTATTATCACGGAACATCATCAATTTTTCTTAATTCAATAATTGAAAATGGTTTGGGCGGAATAAATCCAAACTTTGATTTTAAAAATTTAGATTTATTAAAGTATTTGAGCTCTCGCGCGGAAAAAGATTTAATGGAAAATCAAAATTATCTGAATGTTAGAGATGCAACTTTGGCAATGGCAAACCAAACTGATTTAGCTGTTCCTATGCCAAATGGGAAAACTTTTTATTTCAATTATCGCCACGATGGAATTTATGTTGCATTAACAAGAGAAAAGGGAGCAATTTATGCGTGTAAAAACAAGTATGGTAGTGAGATATTAGAATATTGCATTCGGATATTTAAACTAATAAAGGAAAAGGATAAATTTTTTGAATTACCAAAAGAACTTAACTTGTTCAAAATTGAGCAATATTTGGATTACGAACAAAAACCAATTTTAATCGAAATAAATGGTGTTAAGGATGATGAACTCGAAATGGAAAACGGACAGATGGCACCAGAGATATTAAATAATCTTCGTGAAATAATTCCTAAATTGCCAAAAAGAGAAAAATTTGAACGCTTACAGCATATTAATTTTAAATTATTAAAACCTGTACCATTCGAAAGGTTAAAATTCTATGAATTAGAATACGAAAGCAGTCCTCATTTTCGTGATTTAGATTGGACAATGACGCGGATAAAACCTGTGGGCAACAATGTATATAAAAAATAGCGCGAGCAGTTGCAAACACAAAGGTTCGGGCACTTTTTCGAGGTCGCCAAATTTTTAAATTTGGCTATTTGAGAAAAGAAAGATAAATAGAAAAATTTAAAAATTCGGCTCGAGTACAACCGAATGGATAGCGCACTTTTTCAGCGCTACTTTTCATATACTCGACCGTTACCACACATTTGAGAAAAATGCGAACTAAAATATTGACTATAGTATTTCTAATCGGAATTTTAAGCGTTTTAAATGCTCAAGACAACGTGGATAAAAATGAAATGGTTGGGTTTGCTTGCTACTTTGAGGGTAGCGAATCTAAAACGGTTGAAAAGTTTGCGAAAAAAATTAAAAGCGAAAACTATAAATGGATTTCGAAAAAGTTGAGTTCGGAAAATACGGCGGAAAAATATATGTCTGTAATCATTCTGGAAAAACTGACTGAAATTGGGAAATATAATCTTAACCAAACGGAATTAAATTTGATTGCAGGAATTAAACGATCATCTGAATTAGTTTCTGTTTGTTCAGGTTGTACTTATTTCGAAAAGTTAGAGCTGAATAATATGTTTACGAACGAAATGTTGACAATGGCAAAATATTGGTTGGATTATAATATTAAAAATGACTGAATTTAAAATCGCCGATTTTTTTAATGTAAAAACCAATTATTTCGGTATTGGAATTAGGTCATTAATATTTTTTACAATGATTATCCTTTTGTTTCTGATTGAGATTATTGCTTTTTTTCTTTTATATGGTTCAGGTGCAGGCTCAAGTAGAATAGCGGAATTGTGGTATGTTGATTTAATAATAAATTATCTTCCAATGTTAATCGTTGGCGGAATTTTAATCTATTTAATAATTAAGGAATACCGAAAACAAGAATATGTGAAATTCAAAACTAATCTGATTACACTTTTAATTGTATTATTTTTATTTTCAATTCGCAATCAATTGGAAAATCTGATATTGTAACGCAGAAAAACGTGTGGTAACAATGTATATAAAAAATAGCGCAAGTCGTTGCTAACAGGAAGGCTTGGGCATTTTTGGAAAGTCGCCAAATTTTTAAATTTGACAAATTTCCAAAAATAAAATAAATAGTAAAATTTAAAAATTCGGCTTGTGTTCATCCAAAAAGTTATCGCTTATTTTCAGCGCTACTTTTCATATACGAGACGTTAGCCACAAGCTGAAAAAAAAATCCGGACTTGAATTAAAAATCCATCGGAAAAGCCAGCCGCAGAAACAGCACATTCATTTTTTTCCCAACGCTTAAAGCCAACGCTCAAAAAAATAAAAGAGCTGTTTTCGCCTTTGCGCTCGAAATCACGTTAACAAGATTGTTAAGAATTTGAAAGCAAAACCGTGAATTTTAGGCTAATTTTTACGTTCTTTACAGATAACTATGGACAAACGATATTCAAAAATAAAGGACAAACTTCAAATTGTTGTTGACAAAAAAACCGACAACGATTTAGCTCATTTAACACACTATTTTCAAAATCACAAAAATGGTGTTTCCCAATATTTTCAGCCAACCGCAAAGGAATATTTGACTGAACTGCACGAAAAATTAAACATAGTTGAAGAACCTGATTTTCAATATTATTTACCAATAAAATGGGACATTCCTTTTCCACCACAAACAGAACCTAAATTTAAGTTCATCGACCTTTTCGCAGGAATTGGCGGATTAAGAATGGCTTACCAAAATAACGGTGGAAAGTGTGTTTTTACAAGCGAATGGGACACCTATTCAAAAAAAACTTACGAAGCTAATTTTGGAGAAGTGCCATTTGGCGACATTACCGAAATTTCAGAAAAAGACATACCTGACCACGATATTTTACTTGGAGGTTTTCCTTGTCAACCTTTTTCAATTGCAGGAGTTTCCAAAAAAAATGCTTTAGGTAGAGCTCACGGTTTTTTGGATAAAACACAAGGAACATTATTTTTTGACATTGCAAGAATTTTAGATTATAAAAAACCTTCGGTTTTTATGTTGGAAAACGTCAAAAATCTTGTTTCACACGATAAGAAAAAAACTTTTAAAGTCATAACAGAAACCCTAACCGATTTAGGTTACAATCTTCATTATAAAATTTTAGATGGTCAAAATTACGTTCCTCAACATCGCGAAAGAATTGTAATTGTAGGCTTTAAAAAATCTGTTTTCAAAGGCAAAGAAACCTTTAAATTTCCAGAGCCAACAAACAAAACTTACGCAATCAAAGACATTCTTGAACCAAAAGTTGACCCAAAATACACGCTTTCAGATAAACTTTGGAACTACCTTCAAGAATACAAGAAAAAGCATAAAGCAAAAGGAAACGGATTTGGATTTGGCTTAACTGACCTCAATGGAATTTCAAGAACGATGAGTGCTCGTTATTACAAAGATGGAGCAGAAATTTTAATACCTCAAAAAGGTAAAAACCCACGAAGATTAACACCGAGAGAATGTGCAAGACTTCAAGGATTTCCAGATAATTTCATAATTCCTGTTTCTGATAATCAAGCATATAAACAATTTGGCAATTCTGTTGTAACCCCATTATTTCAAGCGGTTAGCGAAAACATTGTAAAAGAACTTTTGAAAATCAATGAATCTAAAAAATCTAAAGTCGCTGTTTACCAATAATGGCTGTAAAAAAATCTACGTAAAAACACTTGCGCCAAACGACAATTCCAAAAATCAAGTTTATTTCGGTGGTAACTTTGAAATCTTAAACATTTTACCGCTTTCCGAAATCACAACAGAGGAAGCTGGCGATTGGAACAAGGAACGATTTAAAGCAAAAATAAATTTCAGTTGGCTAAACGATGATGGCAATATTATTCCTGCACCAAAAGCCCAATTAATTCTTTATCCAAAATATCCTGAAGTTAGATTTTCAGGTTTTCTTTCTGGTTGTCAAAAACCACCATCTGAATTAATGACACAAAGACTTGCTGACAGACTTTTGTTCTTTGCAGTAACAAAAACTGGAACAGTTTTAGGATATGTTGCCGGACCAGACTCGGAAATTGCCAAGGAATTTAAAAGTGAGCCAACCGTTTCTGAACACGGAGTTTTTGCAGTTATTGAATTGCCACAATCCGCAAACAATCGAGAAGTATTATTAAATGAGCTACTTCGTATCTATCAACTTGGTTGGATAACATCCAAACGACTTGATTCTATCGGAAACATTTTACCTTGCAGGTCACCAAATTGTGGTGGTTATACTTTAGAAGCGGAATTGGGAATCACACCAAATGGCTACTCTGAACCTGATTTTATGGGTTGGGAAGTTAAACAATTTGGCGTTAAGAAATTTGAAAATATAAAATCTTCTGTCATAACTTTAATGACACCAGAACCAACAGACGGAATCTACAGAACTCAAGGAACCGAATATTTTATCAAAAATTATGGTTATGCTGACAAAATGGGCAGAAAAGACCGAATGAATTTTGGTGGAGTTCATAAAACTGGAGTGAGACATCATTTAACTGACTTGGAAATGCAACTGGTCGGATTTGACCAACAAAGCGGAAAAATTAGGAATACAAATGGCAGAATTGCTTTAATTGATAAAAATGACAACGAAGCTGCTTCGTGGAGTTTTGCCTCAATGCTACTACATTGGAACAGAAAGCATAATAAAGCTTGTTATGTTCCATCACTTTCCGAAACGACTGGCGACAGAAAATATAAATATGGAAACAACATAATTTTGGGAACTGGAACTGATTTTCAACTGTTTTTAGGAGAAATGGCAAAAGGGAATATTTATTATGACCCAGGAATTAAAATGGAAAATATCTCTACAAAACCGAAAATCAAGAAACGTAGCCAATTCCGAATTAAATCACAGTTTCTGCCGAATTTGTATAAGACAAACGAAATAATTGATATTACGAACAAATAAAGCCAACGCTTAAAGCCATACACATTTGCAATTCGCTCAAGCCAACACACCACCCAAAATTGCAAAAGAGTATGTCTTGCCAACGCTCAATCCGAACCGACAAGAAAATATTGGAACTGAAATACAGAACGGAATAAAGCTAGTGGCTAACAATGTATATAAAAAATTGCTGGTAAGTGCTTAATTCATTGGTCTTATTGTATTTTTATGGTCAATACTAAACCGAAAAATTTGCGCTTTTTTGCACGCAACTTTTCATATACTTAAACGTTAGCAAAAATATCCGAAGACAGCAAAAACTGAACTTAAATCAAGCTGGCTAAACAGAGTTTTTTTAGGAGAAAAAAGACGGAATTAAAAAAGCAAAACGCAAAGATTACGCAGACAGAATTTACAAACTTTGTGTAATTTGAATTGAAAATCAAAACGCAAACTTTACGCAGTCGGAATTGAAAAACTGAACGGAAAAACTGAGCAGGGAATCTGAGCGCAGTAAAAATATACTTTTGCTAACAACGGCTATAATTAATGCGGACTTTGGTGATTAATTCAGTGCTTTGTGTATATTTATAATGACCGCAAAATCAGTTTGATTTTGCTTTGAGATAAAAAATTTAAAACAAAAAAAACTGCTTTTGCTTAGTGCTTAGTTGGAAATCCGTCGGATTTCTGCACCGCACTAATCATAGCCCGAGCGTTACCACACATTGCGTCTAAGCGGTTTACTCTGCACTAAATCATCTTAAGTGTTCTTATCTTCAATTCTGGCTTTTTATGGCCTAGTTCCCTGGCAGGATTAATATTTCCACCGCAGAAAGCGTTAAAAATCAAATGCTGTTTGAGCGATAGCGAGTTCATTTGATTTAGCGTTGAGGATGTGAAATATATCCGAAGGGACAAGCCTTGATTTTTTTGGTTCGTTTTTTTATCAAGAAAAAAATGAACATGCTCAAAACATGATTAACAAGCGGTCAGTTAGCTGAAAATCAATGTCCTACAACAAATATATTTTCATAATACCTTGGAAAGGAGTAACTTGTAAGAGGCGTGCAAGCGAGAAGCGTTTGATCACGAATTGAACAAGTTACTTCTTACCTCTTAATTTGAACGGCGCTTTTGGGAATTTTTAAGCGCCAATTTGAAAGGCTTGTAAAAAAAATTAGCCGCATAAAAAAGACGTCCTTAATCACATCTAATCGAAATACAACTCTTACGCAGTCGGACAAAAAACTCAATCCTGTATTGTTGGATTTAAACGTACTCTAAAGCTAGTATTGCAGTTGGATTTTAAAAACTTTATGGAAAAGTAATACTGGAATAACAATTGGCAACAAAAACCAAAAAAAACGTGTGGTAACAATACCTATACGTCATGCGGTGGTTTGGTGTTAAATTCTAAGTTTTGTGTATATTTACTAAGTCGCCAAATCAGTTTGATTTAGCTTTAAAACAAAAAAATTAAAATCCAAAAAAACTGTTTTGGCTTTGTACTAAACGGAAAGTTAAGCGCAAGTTTGCTTCCGCACTACGCATAGCTGAAACGTTGTAGCCAATGCAAAAAAGACAACCAAGAAAATGCCGACAATAGAAATAGCATCAATTAACTCGACTGGATTTGACCTAAATCAAGATGACTTTGATGTTGCCATTATTGAGGAAAAGAAACTTGAGAGTCACAGAGGACTATTCTATGACTTTCTTCTAAAGCAAAAAGGAACAATCATTCATATCGGCAACCCTGAATTTAAAACCGATAAGGATAGTGGATACTTTGCTGGACAAATAATTGACTGGGAATTTGAAGATCCTGACTTTGACAAAAAACGAAAAGGACTAAAAAGTAACCAAGACAATAGTTACGCAAATCAAGACTTCAAATTCCAATTCAGACAAGAGTACAAAAATGACATAAACCGAATTTTGGAGATTGCTATTGACAACTCTCCTGACAATAAAATCTACTTCCTAACTGACTATCAATTCGGACCAGAAAAAGAGAATTTTAAGACGGTTGAAGATTTAAGAACATTTTGGGAGAATCACGACAATGGCGGACTGAATTGGAATACGCTTTATAAATTAAAAAAAGAAAAATAAAAGCACTGGCTACAACATCGGCTATAGCAAATGCGGGCTGACTGCTTAAAAATAAAGATATTGCAACTAATAACATTCGGTCTGGCGGACAAAGATTCGGTTTCAAATTCCCGCACTTGCCATAGCCAGGGCCGTTGTAATCAATAGCTCCAAATGAAAAGAAAACTCTTATTTATTATTATTCTTTTTCAAATTCCTCTTCTAATGTCTGGACAAAATGACAATAATTTCGAAGTTCAAGCTGATGCAGCGTCTAACACGGAACTTCAAGTTTTTCAAAAAAAGTTTAATGTTTGGATTCAGTCAATTAAGAATGATACTCTTAAAACAGTTTATAAACCTGAAAGAATGATAAACAACTTCATTCTATTTTCAGAAGACGGACTAATGATGAAAGACTTAAAATTCCATTCCTCTGAATCTTGTAAAACCGAAATCATTGCAAGTCTCCCAAATCAGGAAAACAAAGCTGACGAAATGGACTGGATTTATGTTACTTTAGAAAGTCAAGTTAATAAAACTGAACTAATAGAAATATTAACTTTCTTTCGAGAAAAAAATATTGAATATAGATTTGGGCAAGAAGACGAATTTATTCCACAAATGATTAAAAAATAAATAATTGCGAACGGACTTCAATCAGACGCAACTGTTGCGCAGATGGACTTCACTCGGGCGGAAAAAATAAGGAAACACAATCGTTCGTTCTTACTCATGCGTGTCGCTACTGATTACAACAATGCCTAAACGTAATGCGGACTTTAGGGCTAAATCAAAAGGTCTGTGTATATTTATGGTGTCGCTAAATCTTATGGATTTAGCTTTAGACAAGAAAAAATAAATCAAAACAATAAGCTTTAGCTTCGTGCTCAGACGGAAACGAAAGGTTTCCTTGCCTCCGCACTACGCTTAGCCGAACCGTTGGCAGTAATTAATAATGACCGAAACATATAAATACAAACATCACTCGGATACTTGGTTCTATATTTTAAGTGGATTGCTTATTGGCGTATGCCTAATCTATATCATAATAAAGGGGCTTTCTAATAATATTGAAGAAAGTTGGAAATTGATTTTGATAATACTTCCAATGGGGTTTGTGTTTTGGACTATCATAAGGGTGGTTAATTACCGTAATGAATATTCCAAAATGGAAGCCAATAAGATTGTAAAATTGGAAAAAGAAACACCTAAGCTAATAATTGAAAATGGAACTATTAAAAAGGAAATATTGAAATCAGATATAGGCCATGTAAAAGTTTTCCAGTCATATGGATATGGCCCTCCATTTACTGACTTTACCTATTTGGAATTAATGCTGAAATCCAAAGAGTCAATTATTATTGTTAATGGGACTGCCAATTTGCAAGATCTTTCAGTCATATTGCGAGGAAAAAAGAAAATTAGAAAAACGAGATTTATGAATAAAATTAAAACTACTGCCAACAATACCTATAAGTAATGCGGAGTTCGGTGTTTAATTCAATGGTTTGTTTATATTTATAAGGTCGCCAAATCAGTTTGATTTGGCATTTAAAACATTAAAAAATAAAACGCAAACAAAATGCTTTGGCTGCGCGCGTAGACGGAAACAAAAATGATTCCTTCCCTCCGCACTACTCATAGCTGCAACGTTGCCAGTAATTTGAGAAAAACAGAATAGAATGAAAATTTATAAAGCAAATAGAAAAGGACTTTTCAATTATTTATTAATTGGTTCTATGATTTTACCGATAGTTGTTTTCTTTCTTGACAAAAATACTTTTACGGAAAAACCTTTTATTTTATTACCATTATTGAGTCCATTGATATTACTATTTTGGATTTATTTTGACACTTTTTACAAAATTGAAAAGAACGAACTGATTTATCGTTCTGGATTTTTAAGAGGGAAAATTGAAATTCCGAACATAAAAGAAATTCTGAAAGGAAAAACAATGTGGAGCGGAATTAAACCAGCATTGGCGAGAAATGGACTTATTATAAAGTTCAATAAGTATGATGAAATTTATATCGCGCCTGAAAATAATGACGAACTGATTTCGGACTTAATAAAATTAAACTCTGAAATAAAAATAACAGAATAAAAGCCTGAATGTATAAAAACTACTGGCAACACCGTATAAAATTAATGGCTAGACCTCGCCTACCTACGTAAATCCTAGCGGATTTTCTATCTGGTGTTTATTTGCTAAATTAGGTGCTTAAACACGCCACTAATCTTATACAATCACGTTGGCAAACATTAGAAATAACAATAATGGGATTTTTAGACAAAATTTTTAGAAGTAAAAAAGTTTCAATTCCTAAATCGACTGAACAGGAAATCGAACACGCTGTTATTATACATTTCAATTATGGAATTGAAGGAATGGAAAAGATTTACGAATTAAGAGACAAGCTCAAAAATATTATTGAGAAAAATAATTTGGGAGATTATGACGGCCACGAAATCGCAACGGATTATAGTGATGGATTTCTTTATATGTACGGACCGAATGCCGAAACATTATTTAATGGAATTAAATCAACTTTGGAAAAAACTGATTTTTTGAATGGAGCAAAAGCCAAATTAAGATTTGGACCACCTGAAGATGGAATTAAAGAAATCACAGTTGAAATAAAAATGAAGTAAATCATAAACTGATTTTTAAAACAATGATTTATATTCAATATACTGCGAAACCAAAAAATGAGCCTTTAAGACCAACTGACGATGCTGGAGCTTATATAAATTGCTGGATAAATTATTCGGACATTGAAAGCGCAAAAATTATAGCGGAAAAAATGATTGATGAATCTGGTTGGATAATAACTTCATTAGATAATTTGGAATTTATCACTCGGGAGTTTTATGAAAACGATACCGACGATTCGCATTCGAAATATTTTGACCAAGCTGAAATTGATAATGAAGTAATAACTATCTTCAGTTATCCTTTGGTTGAAGAAGAGGAATAAAAAACGATTTGCCAACAACGTGTATAATTAATTGCTTTGGCAAGTGCTTATCCGAAAAATTCCTTCGGAATTTTCTATGGCAAGTATTTGTTTACTAAATTAGTTGCTGCACACGCAACCAACCATACACCAAACGTTAGCAAAAATATCCAAAGACAGCAAAAACTGAACTTAAATCGAGCTGGCTAAACGGAGTCTTTTAAGGAGAAAAAAGACGGAATTAAAAAAGCAAAACGAAAAGATTACGCAGACAGAATTTACAAACTTTGTGTAATTGGAATTGAAAAGCAAAACGCAAACTTTACGCAGTCGGAATTGAAAAACTGAACGGAAAAAATGAGCAGTGAATCTGAACGCAGAAAAAATATACTTTTGCTAACAACGGCTATAATTAATGCGGGCCTTGGTGTTTAATTCTGTGCTTTGTGTATATTTATAAAGTCCGCAAAATCAGTTTGATTTTGCTTTGGGGTAAAAAATTAAAACAAAAAAAACTGCTTTTGCTTAGTGCGTAGTTGGAAATCCGTCGGATTTCTGCACCGCACTAATCATAGCCCGAGCGTTACCACACATTGCGTCTAAGCGGTTCACTCTGCACTAAATCATCTTAAGTGTTCTTATCTTTAATTCTGGCTTTTTACGGCCTAGTTCCCTGGCAGGATTAATATTTCCACCGCAGAAAGCGTTAAAAATCAAATGCTGTTTGAGCGATAGCGAGTTCATTTGATTTAGCGTTGAGGATGTGAAATATATCCGAAGGGACAAGCCTTGATTTTTTTGGTTCGTTTTTTTATCAAGAAAAAAATGAATATGCTCAAAACATGATTAACAAGCGGTCAGTTAGCTGAAAATCAATGTCCTACAACAAATATATTTTCATAATACTTTGGAAAGGAGTAACTTGTAAGAGGCGTGCAAGCGAGAAGCGTTTGATCACGTATTGAACAAGTTACTTCTTACCTCTTAATTTGAACGGCGCTTTTGGGAATTTTTAGGCGCCAATTTGAAAGGCTTGTAAAAAAAATTAGCCGCATACAAAAAGACGTCCTTAATCGCATCTAATCGAAATACAACTCTTACGCAGTCGGACAAAAAACTCAATCCTGTATTGTTGGCTTTAAACGTACTCTAAAGCTAGTATTGCAGTTGGATTTTAAAAACTTTATGGAAAAGTAATACCGGAAATAACAATTGGCAACAAAAACCAAAAAAAACGTGTGGTAACAATACCTATACGTCATGCGGTGGTTTGGTGTTAAATTCTAAGTTTTGTGTATATTTACTAAGTCGCCAAATCAGTTTGATTTAGCTTTAAAACAAAAGAATTAAAATCCAAAAAAACTGTTTTGGCTTTGTACTAAACGGAAAGTTAAGCGCAAGTTTGCTTCCGCACTACGCATAGCAGAAACGTTGTAAAACATTTGCTAAAAAATGGGAATATTTGATTTCTTAAAGAAGCGTGGAAATTCAAAAAACGATAAAAAATTGGAGGAAGAAGGATTTAAAACTTTAATTGAATATCTTGAAAAAGTCCCGTCCCTAAAAAAACCGATTTCTTTCAATTTGGAAGATAATGGATTTTGGTGGGTTAAATTTAAACTTGACATTAAACACCCTTTAGTTTGGAATGTAATCCAAGAGTTAGGTTGTATAGTTAATTATATTTCAGTTAACGAAAGGTTACCAACCGTTTTCTACCCAGTTTCACCAGCACCATATTTAAACGGTAGTCCAGAAGATTATCTTTCTTGGGTAATTGAAACAAAAAATACAGAATTTAAGCCTGAAATTTTATTGAAATACCTGATTGAAAGATTGCCAAGTCCAGTAAATGATTTGCAAGAATGGCAAATTGAATAAGAAAATTTAGATATCGAGTAATATATCGTTTATCAAATGGAATTAACAAACTTTGAGTAAACGGAATTTATAAGCAAAACGCAAATATTACGCAGATGGAATTCACAAAGTTTGTGGAATACATAATTGTAAAAAGTAAAACGCAAACATTGAGAAAAAAACGTTTTACAACAACGGCTATAATTAATGCGGGCTTTGGTGTTTAATTCTATGTTTTCTGTATATTTATTATGTCCGCAAAATCAGTTTGATTTTGCTTTGAGATAAAAAAATAAAACATAACAAACTGCTTTTGCTTAGTGCGTAGTTGGAAATCCGTCGGATTTCTGCAACGCACTAATCATAGCCCAAACGTTGTGGCGCATTTAACAGAACCTCCCAAATGAAATTGAACATTACCAAAATTTTGATTCTAATATTAATGACTTCGGCATGTGTAAATCAAAAAAGGGAATTAAAAGAATATGGTTATGGCAAAAAAGAAAATGACAGTTTAAAAGTTTCGCTACGACTTGACGGATTTAAAACATATGGTGAATTCATTGACCGAATTATCGAAGTGTCTTGTAATGACAGTATTCCTAGGATTGTAATAGAATCTAAAAATATTGTTCGGAATATTTATCCCACTCAAGACTGCGAACCGTTCATATTTGACCCCGCAGGAAAACATTATGTAACTTTTAACAGAGGTAAAGTCTATCATGAACAAAGCTTACCTGAAATTAATTTGGACTCGCTATCCATGATGTTACACTCGGAATTCTCATATTATCATTCATCCAATTCAACCGACAAACCAGATAACTATTTCGTGATTATTGAATCTATGCGTGACGAAAAAACGGTTGGAATTGAAAGTTTCATAAATACATTGGCAATAAAATATGATTCTCTAAAAACTGATGTTGTTTTAAATCTTGCGTTTTGGGAGCAAGTTCCGTATCATCCCCCTACGCCAATGGGGTTCGACACTTTGCGGATGGAATAAAAACGCGCCACAACAATACCTATAAGTAATGCGGGTTTTGGTGTTTAATTCAATGGTTTGTGTATATTTATGTGTCCGCAAAATCTTTTGGATTTTGCTCTGACGAAAAAAAATAAAACAAAACAAAAAGCTTTTGCTACGTGCGCAGACGGAAACAAAAAGGTTTCCTTGCCTCCGCACTACTCATAGCTTGAACGTTGTGTGCAATTTGGCTACATTACCAATATTTGGTACATTTGAGTAAAATTATAGTCAAAATGGGAAAAAACACATCAATATCACTCGGAAATCATTTTGAGGATTTTATCAGAGAAGAAGTAAATTCTGGTAGATATGGCTCGGTGAGCGAAGTTATTCGTTCTGCATTACGCTTGTTGGAACGCGAAGAAAAAAAAGAAAGAGAACTAATTAAAGCTCTCGAAGTTGGTGAAAATAGTGGTTTTATTGAAAATTTTGACCCAAAACAAAACCTGACTGAATTACATCGCAAACACTTATGAGTAAAAAACAATATCGAATAAGTAAACAAGCGATTGACGATTTAAATGATATTTGGGTTTATACTTTTCACAAATGGTCAAAAGAACAAGCCGACAGGTATTACGACTTGATAATCGGAGAGATTGAATTTATTGCGGATAATTATCTGATTGGAAAATCGGTTGAACTAACTCGAAAAGACTATCGAGTTACTAAAATAAAATCGCATCTGATTTTTTACAGAAAAGCGGAAAATGAAATTGTGGAAATCGTTAGAATTTTAAATCAGAGAATGGATATTAAAAAACGATTGAGATAAAAAAACTACACACAACAACGGCTATAATTAATGCGGACTTTGGTTTTTAATTCAGTGGTTTGTGTCTATTTATAAAGACCTCAAAATCAGTTTGATTTTGCTTTGAGATAAAAAAATAAAACATAACAAACTGCTTTTGCTTAGTGCGTAGTTGGAAATCCGTCGGATTTCTGCACCGCACTAATCATAGCCCGAGCGTTGTCATTAATTTGGTACGTTAAAGGGACATCCTTTACAAAGTTAAAGGCACATAGTTTACACTTTTAAAGACTAATTTTCTGAATAAAACTCAGAAATTATGCCTTGGAAAGAAACAACAACTATGGAACAAAAAATTGAATTTATTTGTGAATGGCGTACTGGAAAGTACACCATTACAGAATTATGCAAAAGTTTTGAAATCTCTAGACCAACGGCTTATAAGTTGATCAGCAGGTTCGAAAAACAAGGTTTTGAAGCCTTAAGAGAACAGTCCAGAGCTCCAGGAAAACACCCTAATGCAACCAATCAAAATATCGTTGATGGTATTCTAAAACTAAAGAAAAAACACAAGCATTGGGGAGCAAAAAAAATTAAGGAATTGTTGTTTAACGAGTTTACAAAACAAGAAGTGCCTTCTGTGGTTACAATTCACAACATCCTAAAGAAAAACGGTTTAGTATGCCCGCAAAAAAGGATGCGAAGAGTTAAACCGGTATACCCTATTTTCGACCCAAAAGAGTGTAATGAAGTATGGAGTGCGGACTATAAAGGAAAGTTTTTAATGGGCAATAAAATCTATTGTCATCCACTTACTATTGCTGACTCTAAAAGTCGATTTCTATTTACCGCCAAAGGCCATTATCATGAAAACCTAAAGTCTGCTAAGGCTGAATTTACAAGGGTCTTTAGAACCTTTGGCATCCCTAAACAAATACACACAGACAACGGTAGTCCCTTTGGTTCTGTACGTACCATTCAACGCTTTACGCAGCTCTCGTATTGGTTTATTGAGCTGGGTATTACACCTGTTTTTTCAGACCCTGCTCATCCGGAACAAAACGGAAGACATGAACGCATGCATCGAGATTTAAAAGCAGCTTGTGCCAAACCCTCGGCTTATGATTTAAAAGCCCAGCAAAGGCGTTTAAATCACTTTGTAAAGGAATATAATCACCTAAGACCTCATGAAGCACTAAACATGAAAACACCTGCTACGATACATGATTTTTCTACCAGACCATTCCTTGAAAAAATACCTAACTTTGATTACGATGCGCAATACAAAGTGCTTAAAGTAACTCAAAATGGATCTATCAGATGGAAATCTTATTATTGGGTATATGTAACCGCAGCTTTAACAGGGAAATACATAGGTATTCAAGAAATGGGTAATGGTATTTGGAGGGTATTTTATAGAAACGTATTTTTAGGTTTCTTTGATGAAAAGTATTTAAGAAATAAACAACAAGCAACAAGGCTAGAAACTAATTTAGTGTAAACCCTAATCTTTAACTTGTGTAAACTATGTGCCTTAACGAACATTTACAAAAAATGAAAAAACTAATCGCCATAATCGTTTTGCCGTTACTTTTTATTAACTGTCAAAATAACGAACGGACAGCAAAGTTAGAGACGGAAATCGAGGGATTAAAAAGACGGAATGATTCACTCGTGAACATTGTGAATGGAATAAAGGAAAAGTATGTGTTCGATAATGTTGCGGTAAGAACAATTCCCAGCTATAAGAATACGGATAAGCTTAATTCAATATCCAGAAACGAAATTGTATTTATAGCGTATAATGATGAAGGAAAAAGCAGAGTTATGTTTAATGAATCCCAAGAAAAAGGGGCTAAATACAAGGACACTCTTCAAATGGAAAATGGAGCTTTCATCCTTGAACGCAAATTGACCGAAGAAAAAAACTTCTTTAGTGGATTCGTTGAAACTCAAAACGATTATGGAAAGGTCTTTGGGACTAACATATCGATAGGAGTTTTAGCGCAATAAAACTAATGACAACAATGCCTAAACGTAATGCGGAATTCAGGGCAAAATCGGAAGGTCTGTGTATATTTATAATATCGCTAAATCTTTGGGATTTAGCTTTAGACAAGAAAAAAATAAATCAAAACCAAAAGCTTTAGCTTCGTGCGCAGACGGAAACGAAAAGTTTCCTTACTACCGCACTACGCTTAGCCTAGTCGTTAGCCATAATTATGAACAGAATCCTAATACCAATATTTTTGCTTCTAATAATTGGATGTAAATCTGATAAAAAGGAAGATTATTATTCGGACGAAAAAAATGACATTGAATTTATAGAATTTGACTTTCCGAAATTTGGAGAATGGACAGAATGTTATTCAGAAACAGAAGTTAAAGATTACTTTGACAGTTTTTCTATGTTCGAAAAAATAAAAACTGTTGGAGTCTATTTGAATAATAATACTTATTCAAAAAAAGACAGCCTTGACATAATTGACTTTGAGGACTATGCTGTTTTTATGGTTAATGTGAATGAGCAGAAATGGAAACTGACGGGAAAAGATTTGGAGAGAATATTCAGGATTCAAAAAAAGAAAAAGTCTCTCGAAAATTTTGAAAGGGATATTGCATTGAGCAAGGTTTATTCAGACACAACGTTCTTACATTCCGAAAAATCAATTATAATAGAAGAATATAGACCACATCCCGATATTCTTTCAGCAGTCAAATTTGTAAAGCCATATTCAGATTATCACGATTATATAGTTGTTTTCGTTTTTAATTTGATTGTTATAAAAAATCATCTTGTTTATGCAGGTTATTACTTGGACTTGAATGGAAATGAGTCTATCGAAAAGGCCAAAAAAATGAATAATAGAATAATGACCAAATTTGTGGAATTCAATAAATAACTATGGCTAACAATACCTATAGCAAATAGGGCATTAAGTGCTTTATTTAAAGGCCTGTGCTTGTTTACTAAATCCGCCAAATCTTTTGGATTTGGCTTTTAAAATGAAAAAGATAAAAACAAAACAAAAAGCTTTGGCTACCAGCGCAGACGGATACGAAAAGTTTCCTTGCCTGCCCTACTTGCCATAGCCGTGACGTTGGCATTAATATGGAAAAGCTTTCATTCGATTTAGTTTTAGATAAAAAAATAGCCAAGTACGACATTGGTATTTCAGAAAAATTCTATTACATCGGTGGTGCTGGACTTTTTCTTTTTTTATTCTTTAACTGGATTTTGAAAAACTATACAAATATTATTCTATTGGATTATCAATTGGTGAAATATATGATGTATGGTTTTTTAATCTGCCTCTTGATTGGAACATTTTATGGTTTTGTTGATAAAAACGGAAATAATAGAATTATTAAGGGATTTATAACCTTTGATGAAAATGAAATAACTATAAATTACGCAAGAAAATTTAACTTGATTGAAATCAAAAATTTGAGATTTAGTGGCTATGATCATAAAGGCCGTTTAATTAACCTAATTTCCGATGGAGACCCAACTAGGAGTTATGGTGGTGATAATTATGTAGAATTCTCATATCGAGAGAAAGAATATAAATTTCAATTTGTTGTGGATTCAATTTCTCATAGAAAACTACTTACCGAAAAGGTAATACCAAAAATGAAAACAACAACGGAAATAAAATACTAATGCCAACAATACCTATAGCAAATAGGGCACAAAGTGCTAAATTTAATGGCTTAGGCGTATTTGCCAAAACCGCCAAATCTTTTGGATTTGGCTTTTAAAATGAAAAAGATAAAAACAAAACAAAAAGCTTTGGCTACCAGCGCAGACGGAAACTAAAAGTTTCCTTGCCAGCCCTACTTGCCATAGCCGAACCGTTGTACAACATTACCAAAAACCATAAAATTTGAACAAAATAACATTATTTACAGCACTTTTAGTTTTCTCAAACACATTCGGACAGGTGCAGAAAAAATTCTTTGTCGAAGACGTAAAAAGTGTAGAATATGTTACTGTAAATTTCTGTGTGAATGATGAAGCGAAAATTAGTGAAGTAACAATTGTTTCGGACAAAACTACATATGAAAATGATTATAATATTGAACAACTTCGACAATATCTTCTCGGAGTGCAATATTATTCTGATAGTAAACTAAAAAATAATTGTTACGATTCGACATTTGAATTCATAAATGATAAATATGAAAGTAAAAGTCTTAACGAAGAGGAATGTAAAGCTTGCGAAGAATTCAAAACTGGAATTTACGAATATAAGCACGTTCTTTATAAGGACACCAAAATTAAAAGGAAAAGAAAAGTTCAAAGAGAAATATTCAAAGACGGAAAACAGATTTATTACATAAAATGGATTTCGGATTGTCATTATGTTTTGACATATAAAAAAATGACCGAACCACGCTTAAAACATTTAATTGGAAAGGAAATTGACGTGGAAATTATTGGTGTCCTTGACGATGGAAGTTATGTGTATAAATCGAAAGCAAACTTTGAAGAAAAAACTGATTTCGGAATTATAAAAAAAATAAAATAACGTTGTACAACACCGTATAAAATTAATGGCTAGTTCTCGCCTACTTAAGAAAATCCTCGCGGATTTTCTATCTAGTGTTTATTTGCTAAATTATGTGCTTAAAACAAGCCACTAATCTTATACAACAACGTTGTGTACAATGTCCCAAGAATCGCTTAAAATTTACATTAATTTATGATATTAATAAATCAAAAAAACTTCCAAAAGAGGAATATCGTTTTAACAATATATCTATATCTGACTTTGGGTATTGGAATTTATTTATTAAAGGATGATTTCCAATCTGTATTTTCTGGACCTGATTTTGACAATATTTTTCTTTTACTTATTGGGTTATCTGATATTACGTTTACAATAATGATTTTGAATTGGAAAAAATGGGCGTTCTATGGACTCTTAATTACAAGTTTGTCGATACTAATTTTCAATTTAGTAAACGGTTATGGAATTTTAATTGCAGCATTAGGATTTTTTGGTTTTGTAATTATATACTTGGATAGGGCGGTCAAATTGAACCACTTGCGGCGGATGAAAGTGAGCATAGCAAAGTAAGTGCTCAAAATCGATTCATTTGTGGTTAAATTTAGTCTTTATTTTTCATTTTTTTACGCATCGATTCTCCTTTAATATGTATTCTGTGTGCATTATGTACAAGGCGGTCTAAAATGGCATCTGCGATGGTTTGTTCTCCTATAATTTCATGCCATGCTTCTACTGGTAATTGTGAAGCTATAATAATACTGTGTTCTCCGTGTCTATCTTCAATAATTTCCATAAAAGAGTGCCTATTTATAGCATCTAAAGCTTTGAGTCCAAAGTCATCTATAATCAGTAGGTCTTGTTTTTCTAGTTTATTGATTTGTTTTAAATAAGAGCCATCTGCTTTTGATGTTTTAAGCATGGTAAAAAGTTTATTCGTGTTATAATACATGACTTTATATCCCAATGAACACGCCTGATGACCAATAGCTGATGCTATATAGCTTTTTCCAGCACCTGTACTTCCTGTGATAAGGATATTCTGTTTTTGCTTTATAAACTCACAGCTAGCAAAGCGTTGTATTTGATTTTTATCTAGCTGTCTTGAAGCATCAAAATCGATAGCTTCCATAACAGCACTATATCTAAAACGTGCCGCTTTTGTTAACCGTTCTATCTTTCTGTTTTGGCGGTCATCCCATTCGCTTTGGAGCAGATATGCGATGAGTTCATCATTTGTGTAGTTTATACTTTGTGGTGATAAACTGCTGTCAAAGGCTCTGTACATGCCGTATAGCCTTAGTTGTTTCATGTGTTCTAATGTCTGTTTATTCATTGTTTTTGGTTTAAATTTATTTGTAATAATGGCTCCCTCTAATATTGCTATGGTTTGGGATATCTGGTTGATCTTCGATATCTTCATCTAAAGTGTCCCAGCCGTTTTTAAGGATACGCTCTACAATATTGTAGTTATGCGCTCCATAGTCTAATGCTCGCTTACAGGCATTATCTAGCCGTGTATTGCCTACCTTTTTAGTAAGGTGCAATATGCCTAAACACGATTTGTAGGATTGCTCAGGGTGTTGTTTCTTTTCTAATATGTTAATGATTAACACCTTACAATTATTACCAACTTGCTCTGCCCAGGTAATGAATTTTTCACTGCTCCACTCGCTGATAAAGCGGTGATGGGAAGGCATGTGTTCCTTTATCGTGCTATACCCATATTTTTGCTTGTTTCTTGGATGTACCGTAAGCAGTTCCTGCTGGTAGTAAATCTCTACTGCGCTATCTGAGTAAACCATTTTGATACGCTTGCCTATATGCTGATAGGGCAGACTATAATAGTGTTTGTCCTTACTAAAATAAATATGGCTGTTTTTATGAACCGTTGCATTAGCGTAGCGTTTAATCTCATAGCGTTTTGCTGGCAATGGTCTGAGCTGATGCTTTTCAATCTCTTCAAATAACGAATAGCGAGAATATTCACGCCCCCTAAAAGAGGTGCTGTTATGGGTTTTAAGAAGTTCTAATATAGCCTTATTCAGTGCAGCTTTAGTATGGATCGTTTGGTTACGCAATGGCGCAAAGACACGTGTATATATGATACGTACAGCATTTTCGACGATGGCTTTATCTCTAGGTCTGTAGGCTCTAGTTGGAAGTACTGCCGTTTCATAATGCTCAGCAAAATCTATAAAAGTCTCATTTACTTTCGGTTCGTAACGACTACTTTTAGTAACTGCTGCCCTCAAGTTATCGGGCACTAAAGCTTGTGGTACACCGCCATAAAACCAAAGTGCATTTTCTACACAAGCTATAAAGTCTTCTTTCTTTTGGCTCTCACAAGCCTCAACATACGTATATTGGCTACTTCCCAATACACAAACAAAGACTTCTAAATCTTGTATCTCACCTGTGTAACGGTCTACGATGGAAAGCTTCTTACCTGTAAAATCAATAAAAAGTTTATCGCCAGCTTTGTGTGTAAAATGCATCACTGGAGACACTTCTTTAGCCCACTCCCGGTACCAATATCTAAACTGGGAAAGTTTGTAACCATCTGGATGTTTGGAAGCATACTCTTGCCAGAGTAGCTCTTTGGTTACACCCGTTTTGCGCAGTTCTTTGTCGAAATAAGGAAAGTATGTTTCTAGAGTCAATAGTTGTTGGCTCTTACCTTTTTGGTCGGTTTTAAAAAGTCTGTTCAGCTCCTCGAGTGTCATGGAAGACACTTCGTAATTAGTAAGCCCATAGCGCTTAAAAAAGTCAATATATTTAGTGATGGTATTACGTGATAGCCCTGTGATTAGGCTTATTTGACGCTTACTGACTCCTTCACTGTAAAGTTTGAAAATCTGTTTTATTTTTCGCATTTCTATTTGTTTGTTGGCCATAATATCTTTTTATAAAAAGATATTTAAAGCTTTACAAATAGAATCGATTTTTAGTGGTTCACTTTCGTCCGCCGCAAGTGGTTCACTTTCACCCGCTCCACTATGATCACTTTAATCCGCTGTAGGTGGTATACTATGCCCGTTTTTTGCAGCTAAGTACGCAGACGGAAACGAAAAGGTTTCCTTGCCTCCGCACTACTCATAGCTTTGACGTTGTATGCAATTTGAGAAATGAACCGAAAAACGATAATATTTAGTGGAATAATATTAATTCTAATCGGAATTGGATTGTGGAATTACGGTTTTTTTAGCCGATTTAATTACTTAACAGCAAAATCGGATATTGCAAATAATTCACCTCAAAAAATATTAGTTGGAGAATTAACGATTTCACCAATTGAAATGGATAAAATAAGTCAGAAATACGGGTTTACCAACGTCGGATTTGGGTGTGTAGTGAGCGGAACTGAATTAAATGGAATCGAAATTTACAACGCCGAAATTGACAAGTATTTGACCAATAAAAACGGAACTGATTGGAAAGTAGAATATTTAAAAGAAATAGACTCATTGACTGAAATAAAACAGCGAGAGTGGATAAAACAGTTTGAATAAAATATTAAGGAGAATAGAAAAATGAAATGGAAATGGTATAAACCAAAGAGTTCAAAACTTAAATATCAATGTCCTTGCTGTGATTATGTTAGTCTACCAGAAAGAGGAAGTTATTTAATTTGTCCAATATGTTTTTGGGAAGATGACGGAATTGACGTTAATGAACTTGACATTCATTCCGGACCTAATCATATAACTTTGAGAGAAGGCAGAGAAAACTTTGTGAAATATGGTGCGTGCGATTCAAAGATGGTTAAGAATGTAATCTCTGAAGAAAAACGAAAAAACTTTGAATTATTAAAAAGGAATCTAAAATAAAAACTGCATACAACAATGGCTATAAGTAATTGCTTGTTCTCGCCTACTTTGGAAATTCCTGCGGAATTTCCAACTTGGTGTGTACTTGCAAAGTTAACCGCTAACCCACGCAACTACTCATAGCCGAGACCGTTAGCTTTAATAATAAAAAAACAATTTAATATGAAAAATAAAAAAATTCTAATCGGAACTTTAACTTTAATTGTGTTTGCATTTATTGCGTTTACACAAATTAGTGCAACTAAGAAAAATAATAAAACTGCTTTAACGAGTTTGGAAATTAAGGGAGACAGTAAGGAGGAGTTAAAGAACTTTGACTGGAAAACTATTGAAGAGATGTTTAAGGAAAATGATCCTGAACAAAATATTTCTATTGCGGTTATTCTTTTAAAAGGATCTGACCGTGACGATAATTTAAGATTAGAATTAACTGGAAAAACAGAAGATATTGGTATTCTTACGGGAAAACTTAAAAAATCAATTGAAAGTCTGAATTAAAGTTAACTAAAATTGAGAAAAATTAAGTGCGAAAAAACTAAAGCTAACAATGACTATACTTAATGCGGGCTTAGATTTTTAAGCCAAAGTCAGTGTCTATTTATAATATCGCTAAATCTTTGGGATTTAGCTTTGGACAAAAAAGAAAAAGCGAAACCCAAAGGTTTAGCTTAGCGCGAGACTGGAAATCCGTTGGATTTCCGCCCCACACTAAGCATAGCCGAGCCGTTGTAATCAATAGCTCCAAATGAAAAGAAAACTCTTATTTATTATTATTCTTTTTCAAATTCCTCTTCTAATGTCTGGACAAAATGACAATAATTTCGAAGTTCAAGCTGATGCAGCGTCTAACACGGAACTTCAAGTTTTTCAAAAAAAGTTTAATGTTTGGATTCAGTCAATTAAGAATGATACTCTTAAAACAGTTTATAAACCTGAAAGAATGATAAACAACTTCATTCTATTTTCAGAAGACGGACTAATGATGAAAGACTTAAAATTCCATTCCTCTGAATCTTGTAAAACCGAAATCATTGCAAGTCTCCCAAATCAGGAAAACAAAGCTGACGAAATGGACTGGATTTATGTTACTTTAGAAAGTCAAGTTAATAAAACTGAACTAATAGAAATATTAACTTTCTTTCGAGAAAAAAATATTGAATATAGATTTGGGCAAGAAGACGAATTTATTCCACAAATGATTAAAAAATAAATAATTGCGAACGGACTTCAATCAGACGCAACTGTTGCGCAGATGGACTTCACTCGGGCGGAAAAAATAAGGAAACACAATCGTTCGTTCTTACTCATGCGTGTCGCTACTGATTACAACAATGCCTAAACGTAATGCGGACTTTAGGGCTAAATCAAAAGGTCTGTGTATATTTATGGTGTCGCTAAATCTTATGGATTTAGCTTTAGACAAGAAAAAATAAATCAAAACAATAAGCTTTAGCTTCGTGCTCAGACGGAAACGAAAGGTTTCCTTGCCTCCGCACTACGCTTAGCCGAACCGTTGGCAAACATTTGAAAAACAGAACTATGAAAATAAAATATAACGAAAAAGAAAAGTCGATTGAAATAAATGACGGATTAAAAACACAGTATTTATTGATAAAAATGATGCTGATTTTTACTCTTATTAATTCTATTCTTTTTCCTCTTTTTGTTTTAGAAAAAAAGCAATTAGAATGGATGGGATTTATTTGGATAATTCTTGGTTTGGCATCTATAATTATGTTGATTTATCAAATAATGAAAAAATCGACATCTGAAAAACTGAATTTATCCGAAATCAGTTCGCTGATAGAAAAGCAAATTTTTGGACGAAAAAGGTTCAGTCTGAAATTGAAAAATGGAAAATTGAGAGACTTAATGGAAATGAAAAACGAATCGGATATTAAAGAAGCTAAAGAGCTATTTAAAAATATCGGAATTCAAATAAGCTGAAAAAAATAAAAAACGATTTGCCAACACCGTATAAAATTAATGGCTAGTTCTCGCCTACTTACGAAAATCCTCTCGGATTTTCTATCTGGTGTTTATTTGCTAAATTAGGTGCTTAAACACGCCACTAATCTTATACAATCACGTTAGCAAATATTTGAAAAAATGAAAAATTCAGACAAGACCATAAACCATTTAGGGTTAAAATTAAATGGAAAAATTTATGGACTTGCACCGGTTCAAGCAGAAGGTACAATCGATACCAATCAATTTTACTTCAGGGCTAAATACGATGAATGGAGTTTTGCTATCTCTGAAAACCCAGAATTTGACCCTGTAGATATTCAAAATATAGAAAACGGACTAAAATATGGCTTTTACAAAGAGAGCGAATATGCAAAAAAAGGTTCATACTCTGCAAGCTATATGGACCCAACAGAAACAGAAAAAATAATAATAGAATGCTGTAAAGAGTATCAAGAAATAAAAAAAGCTAAGAAGCGGAATTGATAAGCTTTACGCAAAATGCACTTCTTACTCAAACGCAACTGTAATGTTGATGGACTTTTTACTCGCGCGGAGTTGAAAAACTAAATGGAGAAACCTTACTCGGGCGGAAAAAACATTTGCTAACACAACCTAAACGTAATGCGGACTTTAGGGCTAAAACGAAAGGTCTGTGTATATTTACTAAGTCGCTAAATCTTATGGATTTAGCTTTGGACAAGAAAAAATAAAACTAAACAATAAGCTTTAGCTTCGTGCCCAGACGGAAACGAAAAGTTTCCTTACCTCCGCACTACGCTTAGCTAAAACGTTATGCAATATTGAATTTAGATGAACCAAGAAGTAATAAATATTTTATTGTACAATTCCGAAAGTCCAACTTTAGACTTTAAGAAAGAGGACTATAGACTTGGTAAACATTTAAAGAAAAATGATATTCTTAAAGACTTGATGGCGTTGGCCAATCATCCATCAAATGAAGATAAATATATATTTGTAGGGGTTAAAGAGAGTAATGGAATGGCAAGCGAATTCTTTAATATTAATGATCCATTGGACGATGCAAATTACCAAGAATTCATAAAGGAAAACATCGAACCTGAACTGCAATTTGAATATAGGAATTTTGAATATAATGGAAAGCTAATTGGTTACCTCAAAATATTTGATAACAGTGCGCGGCCATATCTTTTTAAAAAAGACGTAAAAAAACCTGGAACTAATGAAATAGAATACAGACGGGGAGACGGATTTATAAGGGTTGGAAGTTCAACAAATAAAATTACCCGTAAGGACCTTGAAATTATTTATGATAATAGGTTTAAGTCTAAAGACAGAAAGAATGATTTGAAAATAACTCCAATTGTTGGAATTCCTGATGACAGTGAGCTTTATGAACTTGGATTTCGCTACTTAGATATTGAAATTCTAAATACTTCAAATAAATCAATAGAATTCGAGATTGATTTGGAGGTTTTTAGGTCAAACGACCATGTGTTAATAACAGAAAAAGAGGTCCGTCAAATACAACGAGAAAATCATCAAAATAGTCATTCTATTTTTGGAACATCAGGTCCAATTATTAGTTTTTCTGATCCATTTTTTAGTTCTAAGGATACTGGTGCTTCAATAATACTCTCTGATATGCGAGCTTCACAATATAGGCTGGCTCAGAAAGGTTCATTGAAAGATGTTTTCAACCAAAACTTATTACTGGGAGTAAAAAGAATGAATCCAGTCCAAGGTAAAATAACTATAAGAAGTGATGACTTCACAACTGGTTTGCTGGAATTGGACTTGACGTTTGAAATTCCAAACATTGCATAACAATGGCTATAGCAAATAGGGCAAAAAGTGTTAAATTTAATGACTTGGGCTTGTTTATTAAGTCCGCCAAATCTTTTGGATTTGGCTTTTAAAATGAAAAATATAAAAACAAAACAAAAAGCTTTGGCTACAAGCACAGACGGAAACGAAAAGTTTCCTTGCCTGCCCTACTTGCCATAGCCGAGCCGTTGTAGTGCATTTGCGCAAAACCGATATGCTAAAGACAATACGAGTCACATTTTACATAATTTTGTTCCTTTTTTTATTGGACGTTTTCGACTTGTTTCAAACCAAAATCGGATTTTTAAAAGCAATTATTTATTACGGGATTTTGATTATAACAATTCCTTTACTCATAATGGAATTTAAACACAATCGAAATTTGTCTGAACCGATTTTAAGAAAGTTAATCCCAATTTTGACAATTATCGGACTGATTTATTTGAATCCATCAAAAATATTATTTCATACTCAAACTTGGAAAACTCAAACGGTTGAACTGATTAATGAAAATAGAGGTAATCATAAAGTAGAATTCCAAATGAAAGATATTGGAGCTTTAGGATATGAGAAACGAAACGCTGAAGTATTTTATTTGACAAAGTATTTTTATTTAGTACTATCCGAAAATTATGACGCACGGAATTTTATCGGAACTGACTGGAAAAGAGTTGACGAAAATATTAATGAAATTGGACTTAAATAAAACGTCGGACTTCACTCTGACGTGCCAAATAGATACAAAAATAAAAAACGCACTACAACACCGCCTATAATTTATTGCTAGGTCACTGCCGACTTACGAACATTCCTTCGGAATATTCTATCTGTGTTTTTTTGCTATCTTAGTGCCGAGCCACGCAACAAACCATAGCCCAACCGTTGGCAACAAGCTGAAAAAAATCCCGAATGAATCAAAATCTGGAACAAATATTTGAATTAGAAACTGCCGAAAAATATAACGAGGCGTATTCTGAATATCAAAAACTGATTTCGGAAAATAATGCGGATTTTGAAACGTGGAAATATTATTTCTTCTTTTTGTGGTCTATGCTTGAAGATGTGAACGGACTTTTTAAAAAAGATATTGACTTACGAACCGAATTGGAATCCGAATTAAAAAACGGACTGAAAAAATACTCGGAATTAGCTGAATTTAATTTTATTGCTGGATATACAATTTCTATTTTCCCTTACGAGTTTGGAGATTACGAGGAATTGGAAATTAAAGGGAAAGAAATGCTGAAAAAAGCGTTTGAATTAGAACAATCTAACCCGATTTACAAAATGGTTTATTTAGGTTCAAAGAGTCTGAATGACAAAGAACAGAGTTTATATAAAAAGGCTTGTGCTGAATCAAAACTGATTTTAAAAACAAAACATAGCGGAAAAGGATTATTGAACGAATATTATAATCAAGTATTTAATCGTGAATAAGAAAAGCCAGTTGCCAACACCGTATAAAATTAATGGCTAGTTCTCGCCTACTTACGAAAATCCTTGCGGATTTTCTATCTGGTGTTTATTTGCTAAATTAGGTGCTTAAACACGCCACTAATCTTATACATAAACGTTGTACGCAAGCATGAAAATCGGAACAAACAAGAAATATTTAAATATCAAGAAAATGAAAAAATCAATTTTCCTCCTATTAGTTTTAACCTCTGTATCCGTATTTTCCCAAAATTCAGATTACAAGATATCCTCATATTTAACAGATGGAACAAAAGCGCCAAATACTCATTATATCGGAGAAGCTTGGTTGAATGCAATTATTCACGATGATGAGGAATTGGGTTATAACATTACAAAAGCAACTTTTAAAGCAAACTCAACCTTGGACTGGCATAAACATGGAACGGCGCAAGTCTTAATAATTGTAGATGGAGAAGCCTATTATCAGGAGAGAGGAAATGAGCCTGTTATTTTGAAAGAAGGAGATGTAATTAAATGTGAAAAAGACATCGAACATTGGCATTCATCTACCAAGTTTAGTGATGTAACGTATTTGGCTTTATATGGTGGTGGACAACCAACTTCTTGGACTGAAGTAGTAACGCAGGAATATTATGACGAGATAGCGGAAAAATTAAAAAGTAAGTAAATAATACACTCGGACGGAAATGCCAGCGTACAACAACACCTATAAACAATACGGGTTTCGGGCTTAAACGAAAGGTCTGTGTATATTTATGAGGTCGCGAAATCTTTGGGATTTCGCTTTTGACACCAAAAAAGAAAAAACAAAACAAAAAGATTTCGCTATGTGCGTCGCGGAATGCAAACGATAGTTTGCTCCCGTACTGTTCATAGCTCAGACCGTTGTCATTAATTTACAAAAAATGAAAAAACTAATCGCCATAATCGTTTTGCCGTTACTTTTTATTAACTGTCAAAATAACGAACGGACAGCAAAGTTAGAGACGGAAATCGAGGGATTAAAAAGACGGAATGATTCACTCGTGAACATTGTGAATGGAATAAAGGAAAAGTATGTGTTCGATAATGTTGCGGTAAGAACAATTCCCAGCTATAAGAATACGGATAAGCTTAATTCAATATCCAGAAACGAAATTGTATTTATAGCGTATAATGATGAAGGAAAAAGCAGAGTTATGTTTAATGAATCCCAAGAAAAAGGGGCTAAATACAAGGACACTCTTCAAATGGAAAATGGAGCTTTCATCCTTGAACGCAAATTGACCGAAGAAAAAAACTTCTTTAGTGGATTCGTTGAAACTCAAAACGATTATGGAAAGGTCTTTGGGACTAACATATCGATAGGAGTTTTAGCGCAATAAAACTAATGACAACAATGCCTAAACGTAATGCGGAATTCAGGGCAAAATCGGAAGGTCTGTGTATATTTATAATATCGCTAAATCTTTGGGATTTAGCTTTAGACAAGAAAAAAATAAATCAAAACCAAAAGCTTTAGCTTCGTGCGCAGACGGAAACGAAAAGTTTCCTTACTACCGCACTACGCTTAGCCTAGTCGTTGGGCACAAGTAAACTGAAAATGGAAAGTTTATGAAAAATGAGTTAAAATCATTAAATTAGAATATGATTTTAGATACTAAAAGACTTATTGGTTGGATTGTCTTTGTGATTTGCACTTTACTAATTCCGTTTATTGCAATGAGATTTACTGATGAAATAAACTGGGACTTGACCGATTTCTTAATAATGGGAATTGTATTGATCGGAATAGGAATCGCCTATGAAATTGTCTCGATAAAATCAAAAAAAACCACCTATAAAATGGCTTTTGTAATAGGACTTTTGGGTGCCTTTTTGCTATTCTGGGTGAACGGTGCTGTGGGAATTATAGGCAGTGAAAACCAAGATGCCAATCTTTTGTTTGGTGCAGTTTTTTTGGTAGGTCTGGTAGGTGCTCTGATTTCTCGATTTAAGGCCAAAGGAATGTCAAAAACTTTATTAGTTGCATCTGTTGTTCAAATGATGGTACCAATGATAGCAATAATTATTTGGCCACCATCAGAAATTTCATGGTCACCAAGTGTGCCTGGAGTTTTTTTATTAAGCGGATTTTTTGCTTTTCTGTTTTATTTATCGAGCATGCTATTTAAGCGCTCTGCGAACAATCAATTGAATTTGCACTAAACAAATAAAAAACCTGTGCCCAACAACGGCTATAATTAATGCGGGCTTTGGTGTTTAGTTCAGTGCTTTGAGTATATTTATAAAGTGCGCAAAATCAGTTTGATTTTGCTTTGAAAGCTAAAAATTAAAACAAAAAAAACTGCTTTTGCTTAGTGCTTAGTTGGAAATCCGTCGGATTTCTGCCCCGCACTAATCATAGCCCAAACGTTGTACGCAAGCATGAAAATCGGAACAAACAAGAAATATTTAAATATCAAGAAAATGAAAAAATCAATTTTCCTCCTATTAGTTTTAACCTCTGTATCCGTATTTTCCCAAAATTCAGATTACAAGATATCCTCATATCTAACAGATGGAACAAAAGCGCCAAATACTCATTATATCGGAGAAGCTTGGTTGAATGCAATTATTCACGATGATGAGGAATTGGGTTATAACATTACAAAAGCAACTTTTAAAGCAAACTCAACCTTGGACTGGCATAAACATGGAACGGCGCAAGTCTTAATAATTGTAGATGGAGAAGCCTATTATCAGGAGAGAGGAAATGAGCCTGTTATTTTGAAAGAAGGAGATGTAATTAAATGTGAAAAAGACATCGAACATTGGCATTCATCTACCAAGTTTAGTGATGTAACGTATTTGGCTTTATATGGTGGTGGACAACCAACTTCTTGGACTGAAGTAGTAACGCAGGAATATTATGACGAGATAGCGGAAAAATTAAAAAGTAAGTAAATAATACACTCGGACGGAAATGCCAGCGTACAACAACACCTATAAACAATACGGGTTTCGGGCTTAAACGAAAGGTCTGTGTATATTTATGAGGTCGCGAAATCTTTGGGATTTCGCTTTTGACACCAAAAAAGAAAAAACAAAACAAAAAGATTTCGCTATGTGCGTCGCGGAATGCAAACGATAGTTTTCTCCCGTACTGTTCATAGCTTAGACCGTTGTAAAACATTTCCAATATGGGATTTAATCTTATAGAATATTTTTATCCAAAAGAGATAATTCTGGTAGATTTTGATTTCGGAAATGACACTTTTACTAATCGATTTCAAAAATATATTGAGAATGATAGAGGATATTTCTCAGACGAATTTTTTAGTACGGAAAAAACATATTTAGGAAAGATAGATTCAACTGAATTTATATTAAGAAAAAAAAGAAAGTTTATGAATCCGAATATGTCTCCTGCCAATGCAAATGGAAAAATTTTTGGAGATAAAGACAGAACGAACATAAAAATCGAAATCAACGGAAATGATGAATTTAATGGTTTTGGAAAAATCTTTGCTCATCTGTTCTTTTTAATAATTTTCATTACAATTATTATTACTGAAGCATATCCCCTGTTAATTTTATTTATTCCTTTTTCTATAGCCTTTTTGGCTTTTATCCATTTTATGCAAGTAAAAAAAATGAAGGAATTCAAAGAAAATTTAATGAACATTCTGAATCAATTACGGGATGAATAAAACGTTTTACAACAACACCTATAAACAATACGGGCTAAGGTCTTAAAAGCTAAGGTTTACGTATTTTTATAAGGTCGCGAAATCTTTGGGATTTCGCTTTTGACAAAAAAAGTAAAAACAAAACACAAAGATTTCGCTATGTGTGTGGCGGAAAGCAAACGCTAGTTTGCTCCCGTACTGTTCATAGCTTAAACGTTGTAAACAATATGAAAAACTGGATTTATTTAGTGTTTATAATATGTTGCTTTAGCTGTAAAGCACAGGAAAAAAAATGTTTGGACTATAGGACCGGAGAATTTAATTATGTACTAGAAAATAGGCCGGAATTGGTTATTCGAACTGACTCAACTCAAATAGAAATTAATCCAATAACTAAAGTAGAGGTCTATTCGTCAATTAAATGGAAGTCGGATTGCGAATACGTAATGACTTATACTAAAATATTAAATTACCCTGAAGACGCTAGTCATATGATTGGACAAAAAATAAACGTAAAAATAATTAGTACTGATTCTGGCGGATATAAAGTTCACGCAACGAGTCCTTTAATTGATAATATTTTGGGATTTGTAAAAGTGGACAAATAAATACTGTTTACAACAATACCTATAAGTAATGCGGGGTTTGTTGTTTAATTTAAAGTAAGCGTATATTTACTATGTCCGCAAAATCTTTTCGATTTTGCTCTGGCGAAAAAATATAAATCAAAACAAAAAGCTTTTGCTACGTGCGAAGATGGAAACAAAAAGGTTTCCTTCCCTCCGCACTACTCATAGCTGAAGCGTTGTGTTTCATTTGATAACTCACTCCTAAAATTTCAATTTAATGAATGAATTTAATCCGGATGAATTTCCTAAAAACTTGACCGCACTGGAGGTGGAAAAACTAGCTGTATTGAATATTAGAAATCCGATTTCTGATTTGTGGAAACAAATTGCGATAAAATTAACGACAGAACAAAAAGTGAGGATTAACAAAAAAGTAGATAGCTTAAATTACTCTAAGTCTGAAAAATTAGCTTCTTTCGGAATTAAATCAATGGATGATGAAACTTGGAAAAGTTTGATTGAAGTAAAAAATAAACCCAAATTTTTTGGGAATATGGGTGAGCCTACAACTCCGTCAGAATTCAAAAATAAATATGACGTTTGGCCGCCTGGATATGACAAAAATGGAAATAAAATTGAGGACTAAAAATAACGAAAACACAACAACGGCTATAATTAATGCGGTCTTTGGGGTATAATTAAGTGGTTTGTGTATATTTATAATGACCGCAAAATCAGTTTGATTTTGCTTTGAGATAAAAAATTAAAACAAAAAAACTGCTTTTGCTTAGTGCGTAGTTGGAAATCCGTCGGATTTCTGCACCGCACTAATCATAGCCCAAACGTTGCCCACAATTTGAAAAAGAAGTTAGCTTACATATTACTTTTGGTTTTTCTGTTACATTTTGGATGTAAAGAAAACCCTAAAATTGATTATAGGAATTTGGATAAGGAGAAAACTACCGAACTTCTGACACTAATAATCAATGACTCAACTGACCTGTATATGGATTCTAGTTGTATAAGCGAAAACAATAGATTTCTTCATACCATATTTACAACTGACCTTAATAATTTTATCAAAACGGAATTAGAAATAAAAAAAGACTCGCACTTAAAAACGCAACTGGAATTATTTCATAATTATCGAATAACAAAAGACATGGCTTTTGGAAAACAAATTATTACAGTAACTGAGTTTAAAGAATTTGCGGAAAAAGCAGAAAATGGAAATTATCTATTCTGGCCTTGGGTGGAATCAAATTGTGTAAATGGTTATATCTCAATAAGCAAACCAATTTTTAATGAAAAATTTGACAAAGCACTTATAATAATTGGCTCAATGTGTGGAGGAAAATGTGGTGGAGGAGAAACTCGGACTTATCAATTGGAAAATGGCAAATGGACAATTACGAAAACGGAATTTGAATGGATAAGCTAAAATAAAAACTGTGGGCAACAATAGCTATAAGTAATGCGGGGTTTGGTGAATAATCTAAAGTAAGCGTATATTTACTATGTCCGCAAAATCTTTTGGATTTTGCTCTGGCGAAAAAATATAAATCAAAACAAAAAGCTTTTGCTACGTGCGAAGACGGAAACAAAAAGGTTTCCTTGCCTCCGCACTACTCATAGCTGAAGCGTTAGCAAAAATATCCAAAGACAGCAAAAACTGAACTTAAATCGAGCTGGCTAAACGGAGTCTTTTAAGGAGAAAAAAGACGGAATTAAAAAAGCAAAACGAAAAGATTACGCAGACAGAATTTACAAACTTTGTGTAGTTGGAATTGAAAAGCAAAGCGCAAAGATTACGCAGACAGAATTTACAAACTTTGTGTAATTGGAATTGAAAAGCAAAACGCAAACTTTACGCAGTCGGAATTGAAAAACTGAACGGAAAAACTGAGCAGTGAATCTGAACGCAGAAAAAATATACTTTTGCTAACAACGGCTATAATTAATGCGGGCCTTGGTGTTTAATTCTGTGCTTTGTGTATATTTATAAAGTCCGCAAAATCAGTTTGATTTTGCTTTGAGATAAAAAATTTAAAACAAAAAAAACTGCTTTTGCTTAGTGCTTGGTTGGAAATCCGTCGGATTTCTGCACCGCACTAATCATAGCCCAAACGTTACCTGTAATTTATGAAAAAGATTCTGCTAATACTTTTAATACTTGTTTCTGTTAATTGTAAATCTCAAGACATAAAAGCAACAGAAAAAATTAATGTTCTATTCATTGGCAATAGTTTAACCTATTACCATGATATGCCTGAAACTTTACAAAAAATGGTGAATGAGACTAACTCGAATTTTAACATTGAGCATAGTACATTCCCTGGTATGCCGTTATATGGGCATTTGAACGACATAATTGAATCACGAACTGAGAATGGAATTAATACTCGGCAAAAAAAAGAAGGAGAAAAAACCGAAACGGAAATTAAGTTGTCCGAAAAGGATTGGGATATTTTAATTCTTCAAGAAGGGACTGTTAGACTTTTAATTCCAGAGGCTAAAGAATATAAAGTAGAAACTGCAATTGCAGGAATAAAGAATCGAATTTCAAATAAAGATTGCAAGTTTATTTTATTTAAAACTTGGCCTTCAAAAGAGGAATACCCAAAACAATACTGTTATTCCAAATCGTCGATTAATCATTCATTAGAAAATGATAAGTATTGTTCACCAGAAATAAAGAGCTTAGAACAAGAAATTGAATTAATCAATGAATCATATGATTCAGTGGCTGAAAAATATGGACTCATAACATCTGAGAATGGGAATAAGGTTTATGAAATATTGACTGAATATCCAAATATCAATGTTTATGAGGACAATATTCATCCTAACAAATATGGAGCATTTCTAAATGCTTGTGTTTTTTATCAAATGCTAACAAACAAAAAAGCATCTAAACTAAAATTCGTCGGAGAAATTGAACCAACCATAGCAGAATTATTGAAAAATATTTCGGAATAAAAACTACAGGTAACAACGGCTATAATTAATGCGGACTTTGGTGTTTTGAACAAAGGTTTGTTTATATTTATAATGACCGCAAAATCAGTTTGATTTTGCTTTTGAGAAAAAAAATTAAAACATAACAAACTGATTTTGCTTAGGGCGTAGTTGGAAATCCGTCGGATTTCTGTACCGCACTAATCATAGCCCGAGCGTTGTGTATAATGCGGAAAAACCGTTTCGAATGAAAAAAATATTGCTTCTTTTATTATTTACGACTTCCATTTATGGACAAATATTTGAAGTAAATTCGGATGAAGAATTATGTGGGCAAATTCAATTGGCAATGGAATATATTAAAGCTGACAAAGAATTAAAAACTCGGAATTTTAGATTCGACTCTAAAATTGGAAACGGATGGAATTACGGAATGTATTTTTCGACAGAATATGTTGCTTATCAACTTGACATTGAAAAAGAGAAAGTCTTTGAATTTGACAAAACAAAAACATATCCGATTTCCAAAAAACTGGAAAACACCAAACGTGAAATAAAAGACTTGAAATTAGATTGCGTGAATAAAAAAAGAAAACCCAACGTTGAATTTTCAAAACTCGATAAAGACAACTTACTGATTGATATAACAACAAACAGAGTTGGAAAAGAAGGTTCGAACGGAACAGCATATTTGTTCTTTTTTGAGAATGGGGAAATCTTGAAAGTCTATAAAGAATATTGGATTGAATAAAAAAGCACTATACACAACAATGTATAACCGCAATTACGGCGGATTCAACTACGTCCGAATCCACTCGGAATTGCTAAAGTCAGTGCTAAACCGGAAATTAACGCATATTAATCCGTAACTGCGGTTATACGAACCGTTACCATACATTTCCCCAAAAAAATCAAACAAACTAAATGGAACAAATACAAACTCAACCAAATATTGGAAAACGGGTATTAGCTGGATTTATAGATTATTTTATAATTTATGCTGTCACATTTTTCCTCGCTTACACGCTCGGCGAACCGAATGACGAAGGTGGTTATTCATTAAATGGCGCGCCAGCCTTAATTCCAATGATTTTCTGGCTGTTTATGACGGTTGGACTTGAACAACTTTTCGGAGCAACTTTTGGAAATGGACTAGTTGGATTAAAACCAATTTCAATTCTTGAACATATTGATGGACGGATTTACAAAAATGCAATTCAAAAATCAACTTTTGGGCAATCCTTTAAAAGACACCTTCTTGACCTTATAGATATGTTCTTTTTTGGTCTTGTTGCAATAATTACGATTAAAAATTCTGAAAAAAATCAGCGATTGGGAGACCTATGGGCAAAAACCACCGTCATAAAAATAGAAGACGAAAAATAAAAAACGAATAAAAACGTATGGTAACAATACCTATAATTAATGCGGACTTTGGTTTTTAATTCAATGGTTTGTGTATATTTATAAAGACCGCAAAATCAGTTTGATTTTGCTTTGAGATAAAAAATTAAAACAAAAAAAACTGCTTTTGCTTAGTGCCTAGTTGGAAATCCGTCGGATTTCTGCACCGCACTAATCATAGCCGCAACGTTATGTGCAAGCGGAAGAAAAAACTTCAGGAATAACATCAATCTTCTTCTCTGAACTTCACTAAAAGTTTAAGCTGAATTCTTGACTGAAAAAATTTTCTTCAAAAAGTGTGATTTTGAGAACCATTGTGCGAATAATTAAGAAAAGACGAATACTTCTTAATAAAATCTAACTAAAATGGAACACAAAAACATCAGATTAATTATTGTTATCGTTACAGCTTTTACAATACTCGCAACAGGTTGTAGCATTTCAATAACGAGAAATTATTATAGTGCAAAACCAAAAGCCCCAATAAAGACAGACAGTACAACCTATGTATTAAAATTAGGTTCTCAAACGTACAAACCGAATGATGGACAAAAATAGAACAGCCAATTTTCTTGTTATTGTTGAGAACAATAAAGGTATTCTATTTAAAGTCGCAAACTCATATTGTCTGAATATTGAAGACAGAAAAGACCTCGTTCAAGAAATTATTTTGCAATTGTGGAAATCATTTGACAGCTACAACGAAAAATTTAAATATTCAACTTGGATATACCGAATTTCCTTGAATGTAGCTATATCGTTCTACAGGAAAGAGAGAAGTAGAAAACGGATTTCAAACCCGCTTACAACAGATATTTTCGATTTTTCCGACAAAGAAATATCTGATGAAAAAGAAACCAACTTGGGAATATTGAATCATATAATTTCAGAATTAAATGATTTGAACAAAGCCCTAATGTTGCTATATCTCGAAGAAAAAAGTTATAAGGAAATTTCAGAAATCATCGGAATTACAGAAACCAATGTTGCAACAAAAATTGGCAGAATTAAAAGCATACTAAAAACGGAATTCAATCAACTTAAAATTCAATAAAATGGAAAATATAGAACTTATAAATATTTGGAAAGAGCAAAATGTCAAAATAGAAAAAACATTGACAATTAATAAATTACTTTTAAAAGAGACTATTGGCAGAAAGGCAGAATCTACTTTAAACGGCTTGGTTAAATTAAAAACGGCAGGAATAGTAGCTTTTGTATTTTATCTTCTCATCTTAGGCTACGCCTTGTTTTATGCTATTTCAAATTATTCTTCGGCAAGTAATTATTTTATTGTTTCAGTTTCAGCAATCGCTTTGATAAATATAAAAGGGTTTGCAGACTATATTAAACATCTTGCTTGGACAAAAAATATAAATTACGATGGTAGCATAATGGAAATTCAGAAACAATTATCAAGACTTCAACTTTCCATAATTGACCACGCCAAAATTATGTGTTTACAATTTCCCTTTTTTACAACATTTTATTTGAGTGACAATTGGTTTCCACAAAACGTAGGATTACCTTATATTATCTTTCAAATAATCCTAACAGGTAGTTTTATTTACTTTTCCTTTTGGTTGTATAAAAATCACAAACTCGAAAACTTAAATAAAAAATGGTTTAGAAATTTAATAGCAGGTTCGGGCGGAAAATCCGTTGAAAAAGCCATTGAATTCTACAGAGAAATAGAAGAATTTGAAAAGGAAAATGGTTGAATAAAAAAAGCCAGCACATAACAACGTATATAAAAAATAGCGGTTTAGGTGCTAACCTGAACCGTTTTTGTCTTTAATTAAGTATCTTGCTTTTCGAAAAGTTAGTACTTAAAAATCCGCTACTTTTCATATACAAACCGTTGTAAAACATTTTGAAAAAACCAATGATTAAACAAATAACGTTTCTAATTCTGACTTTCGTAAGCATTAATGTAATTGGACAAAATGCGGAAGAATTAAATGAACAGTCAAAAAAATTAATTGAACAACAGAAATTTGAAGAAGCTATTCCTATTTTAAAACAAGCTGCTGAATTAGGAAATGCAGAAGCTCAATATAATCTAGGTTACAGTTATCGTGCTGGAGTTGGCGTTGAACCGAATACAGAAAAAGGAATTGAATGGTTTGCTAAATCGGCTGACCAAGGATTTAACGATGGACTTTATCAAATGATGATGGCATATGGAAATGGAGATGGAGTTGAGCAAGACTATAAAAAAGCTTTTGATTTTGGGCTAGAATGTGCTGAAAATGGAGACGGAACTTGCATGTGGAATATAGTTAATTGTTACTATTCTGGGATGGGAGTAGAGAAAAATATGGATAAAATGCTGGAATGGGCAACTAAACTTGGAAAGTTAGAAAATCCTGAAAATTTGACTAAAAGTGGTTACATAACTTCTACTAGATTACAACTTGCTCAAATGTACAGAGATGGTGGAGAATTGGAAAAAGACTTATTTAAAAGCTATCAATGGTTTTTAATATTCAATGAGTTTAAGAAAGACTTCTCTTACATTCAACAACAACAGATTGTAAAAGAAATACAAGAATTAGAAACTAAATTGACTTCTGACCAAAAAGCGAATGGACAGAAAGAAGCCGAAAAATTATTGCGCAGACCATTGAAAAATATGGAAAACCTATACAAAGCCGAATTATAAAAAACGTTTTACAACAATACCTATAAGTAATGCGGGGTTTGGTATTTAATTTAAAGTAAGCGTATATTTACTATGTCCGCAAAATCTTTTCGATTTTGCTCTGGACAAAAAATATAAATCAAAACAAAAAGCTTTTGCTAAGTGCGAAAACGGAAACAAAAAGGTTTCCATGCCCCCGCACTACTCATAGCTGAAGCGTTGTACACAATTTATGCGAACACCAATTCACACATCAAAAAAACTTGAAAAGTTGGTTAAAAAACTAATTAAAACCGACTTTAACGGCAAATGTGGATTATTGGGGAAATGGAATGCAACCGTGTTTTATGTAGACCGAAAAAAATGTTGGTTGATGTCCAATGCAAAAACTCAATATCTTGTAATCTTGACAGACATAAAAACGGCGGATTTGAATAATATTGAGGAAATTTTCAAAAACGCATTTTATGGACAATTAATATATGACGGAATAATAACGGATTTTGAAAATATAAATGCAATTATTGGAGAACTTGATTTTCTGCGCACTGATAATGACAGAAAAACAAATGGATTCCAAAATCATAGACTGCAAGACTTAGACTGGTGGAAATACGAATTTGGAAGTTTAGAAAATATGCCGATTAAGGACTTGACAAATCGCATGAATATGACTCCTATTCAACTAGGTAAAGAGCTTAAAATATCAGACTTTACTGATTCAATAAAGGAAATGAAAAAACTATTGAAAGAATAAAAACTGTGTACAACAAAACCTATAAGTAATGCGGGTTTTGGTGTTTAATTCAATGGTTTGTGTATATTTATGAGGTCGCCAAATCAGTTTGATTTGGCATTTAAAACATTAAAAATTAAAACGCAAACAAAATGCTTTGGCTACGTGCGTAGACGGAAACAAAAAGGTTTCCTTGCCTCCGCACTACACATAGCTTAAGCGTTAGGCACAAGCAAAAAAAAATCAATTAAGTTACCGTTATGGTAACTTTTTTTTGTACTTTTGTTATAAATTACATGATTTGAGAGTAATAGCGAAACGGACTTTAAGGGATTTCTGGACAAAGCATGCGGATAGTGAACAACAATTGACCGCCTGGTACAGGGAAACTGAAAAATCTGAATTTAAAAACTTGAATGAGCTGAAAATCGAGTATCCGAGCGCAAGCATATTAAAGGACAATCGAATTGTTTTCAACATAAAAGGCAACCGATACCGTTTAATCGTAAAATTTAATTTCGAGTATCAAATCTGTTGGATTCGCTTTGTTGGAACGCATGCCGAATATGACAAAATAAACGCAAACGAAATTTAAGATGAAAATAGCACCTATTAGAAACGAAAAAGACTATCAGAGCGCAATAAAGCGACTCGAACTAATTTTCGATGCCACAAAAGGCAGCGAAAATGGAGACGAACTCGAAATTCTATCGATTTTAATCGACCGATACGAAAATGAAAACTTCCCCATAGGAATGCCAGATCCTATTGAGGCCATCAAATTCCGAATGGAACAAATGGGAATGAAACAAAAGGACTTAGCAGAGGTCGTGGGATTTAAAAGCAGGGTAAGCGAAATTTTGAGCAAAAAGCGCAAACTGACTTTGGACATGATAAGAAAAATTAATACGACATTGCATATTCCAACGGAAGTTTTGATACAAGACTATTAAAGAAAAAAAAGCCTGTGCCTAACAATACCTATAGCAAATAGGGCGGTAAGCATCGAATTCATTGGCTTGGAACTGTTTGCGAAGTCCACCAAATCTTTTGATTTGGCTTTTAGAATAGATAAAATAAAAACAAAATGCAAAAGCTTTGGCTACGGGCTTGGCGGAAAGATAAGTACTTATTACCTGCCCTACTTGCCATAGCCGCAACGTTGTGCCTAATTCCAGAATGACAGAAACTGAAAAGAAATACGAGAAGATTTTATTCAAATATCACAGCAATGTTCTAGAAGAATTGACTGTAGAAACAATGTGGTGTGAAATAATTGACGAAGAAAATGGCATTTACAAATTAGATAATATTCCGTTTTACGGACCATTAATCGCAACCGACGACGAGTTTTATGCGAAATTTGAGGAATCAGAGCAAATGCTGACTTATCAAAAGACAACTAAGTTTTCAGGGAACTCTATAGTTTTAGTTATGATATTGCAAAATGGGTTTGACAAAGAAATTATAAGAAATCGATTTAAGGAATTGAAATGCACATCGGAAGGACTTAATGACTCATATTTTTCAATGGAAATTTTAAAAGACATTAATTATTTCGAGATTAAAAAAATGCTGACGGAATATGAAAATGACGGAATTTTAGAATATTCAGAACCGTGCTTATCGGAAAAACATCAAGCGGATTTAAAAAAAATAACTAGGCACAACAACGGCTATAATTAATGCGGACTTTGGTTTTTAATTAAGTGGTTTGTGTATATTTATAAAGACCGCAAAATCAGTTTGATTTTGCTTTTAGATAAAAAATAAAACATAACAAACTGCTTTTGCTTAGTGCTTAGTTGGAAATCCGTCGGATTTCTGCATCGCACTAATCATAGCCCAAACGTTGTGTGTAATGTGAGAAAAAGCGAATTCTATAAATGGGAGAACTAATTTTTGAATGGATAATTGGCGGAATTTATGTTGCAATTCGGGCTTTATACGATTGGATAAAGGAAAAATTGTTCGGAATTAAGGATAAACAAAAAGCGGAATTAAAAAAAATTGAAAAAAAAATACTTTACAAGAAAATAAAGCTGACCGAAAACCTAGATAACGGACTGAAAATCGGACTAAACGGAGCTGTTCTTGAAGTAATTGATGAAAACAATGTTTTCGTTGAATTTTACGACCTTAATGGAAAACAGATTGAGATAGATGACAAAATTGTGTTTGAAATCGGAATTGACCAATTTAAACTGATAAAATAAAAACGCATAAAACACTACACACAACACCGTATAAAATTAATGGCTAGTCCTCGCATACTTACGAAAATCCTTGCGGATTTTCTATCTAGTAATTATTTGCTAGATTAGGTGATTAAAAACGCCACTAATCTTATACATAAACGTTACCTGCAAGCCTAAAAGACGACAGAGCAAGAATGAACTACAGAAATAAACATAAAATGATGGGACAAATGAACCATAAGACAGCCGACCCAAAAGCCAACGCTTCTGTATTTTTATTTTTTCCCACCGCACATTTTTTAAAAACAATTTTTGCCAGCCGCATTAATGGCACATTTGGTTTTGCCCAGATACGCAAAGCCAACGCTTCAGCAAAACCCAAAGAGCCACTTCTCACATCACTCATTTAAAAACATAACTTTAAAATTATGAATCAACTTTTCAAAATATTTAGAGTGGACGAAGATGAAGCAACTAAAATCAGTGCTTCACCAGACGAACCGCACCAACACGACTTTGAAGAGTTGATTATCGGTATGGAAGGTCAATTAGAACACTTTATTGATTTTGAAAACACATTACTTGACGCACCTCTTGTAAGTTTTGTCACAAAAGGAAAAGTTCATCGTGTTATACCAAAATTAAAGAACGGCAAGTGCGATATGTGGGTAATGCGATTTAAAAGCGAGTTTATCCCTGAAATCACTTTTCAGCTTTATGCAAATTACCACAACCACGCAATGCTAAAGCTGCCAAACGACTATTGCTTTAACCGTTTAACTACAATATGCGAAATTATAAACGGAGAAATCCAGCAGGAAAATCCAGATTTGAGTGTAGTAAGACATTTGCTAAGCGCTTTGTTCATTATGATAGAATCGGAAAGAAATAAAATTACACCCAATGAAACCGCAATAAGCACTACTCAGAATACCACACTTCAAAACTTTTTGCAAATACTTGAAGAAAATTATCAGCGGCCTGTAGGCGTAGAATTTTATGCTGAAAAGTTGTTTATGTCGGCAAGAAATTTAAATCTTATTTGTAAAAATATCCTTCAGCAAACAGTAACTGAAATCATTGAAACAAGAAAATTGATAGAAGCCAAAAATCAGCTAACACATTCAGCAAAAAACATTTCAGAAATTGGATTTGACCTTGGATTCAATGAAAAAGCCTATTTCACCAATGTGTTTAAAAAAAGAACAGGGCTAACTCCTTCTGAGTTTCGTGAAGAGATGAAAAAGCTCCTTTCCTGATTTTACAACTCTTCTTCCAAATACTGTTACCCGTTGCCCTTTAAATGATTGCACCTTTGTAGTGTCAAAATTAATTAATCATTTAAAAACATAAAAAAATGGAAACAGTAGCAAAAACAACAACAAAATGGGTTTTAGACCCAACTCACAGTGAACTTACTTTCAAAGTAAGACATATGATGATTACTAACGTAAAAGGTGAGTTTAAAAACTTTTCTGTTGCAGTAGATGGAGACGATATTTTAAAATCTTCATTAAATGTAAGCATAGACGCTTCGTCTATCAACACGAACAATAATGACAGAGATAATCATCTAAAATCAGCCGACTTCTTTGATGTGGAAAATCACAAAGAACTTTTGTTCAAAAGTACTTCATTCAAACAGAAAGATGATGATGAATATGAATTGAAAGGAATTCTTACCATCAAAGGAAATAGTAAAGAAGTAGCCCTCGAAGTAGATTTTGGCGGCATCAACAAAGACCCTTGGGGAAATGAAAAAGCGGGTTTTTCTTTAGAAGGAAAAATAAACCGCAAAGATTGGGGACTTAACTGGAACGCAGCTTTGGAAACTGGTGGTGTGCTGGTAAGTGAAGAAGTGAAAATCTTCGGTGAACTTCAATTTGTAAAGCAATCTTAAAACAGTAAACAATGAAAAACAAAGTAATAATAATCACAGGTGCCGGTATGGGACTTGGGTTAGCAACAGCAAAAGAATTGGCTTCAAAAGGTGCAAACCTTGTATTGGTTGACTACAACGAAAAAGGTTTGGCAGATGCAAAAGCGGAAATCTCAAAAGAGTTTCCGAATGTGAAAATTATCAATGTGGTGGCTGATGTATCAAAAGAAGAAGCCGTTCAAAACTATGTAAATGAAGCGGTAAAAGCATTCGGAAGAATTGACGGGCTTTACAACAATGCGGGAATTGAAGGAAAGCAGGCAAGCATTACCGAGTATGATGTAAACATCTTCAAAAAGGTGATTGACATCAACCTGATGGGTGTGTATTATGGAATGCGTTATGTAATTCCTGTAATGCAAAAGCAAAAATTTGGTCGTATTGTGAACGTGGCATCAGTTGGTGGTATTCGTGGAGTGCTTAACCAAATGCCTTATGTGGCAAGTAAACACGCTGTGTCGGGTATGACAAAAAATGCAGCTTTGGAATATGGCAGAGACGGAATCTTAACCAATGCCATTGCACCTGGAGCTATCTTAACACCAATGGTCGCAGAAGCATTCAAACAAGTTAATCCATCTGACCCTAAAGCAGCAGAAACCGAATATGCTCAACGTAACCCGACCAAACGACTTGGGCAACCACACGAAGTAGCCAAATTAGTTTCTTTTCTTTTAAGTGAAGACAACGGCTATGTAAGCGGACAAACAATTGCGATTGATGGTGGCGAATCAAATATTTATGGCAACTCATAATTGAATATATGGAGTGTAGTGTCATCATCATTGACGACACTACACTTTTGCCTGAAACAATTTCAATATGAAGTCAGCATTAATTTTAATCATAAGTCTTTTAACTTTTGGTAGTTCAAGCTGCCAATCACAAGTACGAAATAAAATGGAATCAAATAACAATAATCCGCTTTTATGCGATATCGAAACAGGAATGTGTGAAATGCCTGATTCATCAAAAACGGAGCAGGAAGCTTCATTTTCTAAATCATCACAAAAACCTGTAAAGGTTATTTATTACACCGACCCTATTTGTTCATCGTGTTGGGGTATAGAGCCACAATTACGTAAACTGAAATTGGAATATGGAAATAGTATTGAAATTGAATATAGAATGGGCGGCTTATTACCCGACTGGAGTTATAACAGTGGCGGAATTAGCAAACCATCGGATGTAGCCCATCATTGGGACGAAGTAAGTGCTCATTACGATATGCCAATCGATGGTGATGTTTGGCTGGAAGACCCTTTAAATTCTTCTTATCCGCCATCAATTGCTTTTAAAGCAGCACAAATGCAAAGCGAAGAAAAAGCCGTTGAATTTCTCCGAGAAATAAGAGAAATGGTTTTCTTACAAAAGAAAAATATTGCCAAATGGGAGCACTTGGAAACAGCAGCTAAAAGTGTAGGCCTGGATGTTGCACAATTTAAAACCGATAACGAAGGCAGAGCAAAAGAATTATTTCAAGAAGATTTAAAATTGGGAAAAGAACTTGGCGTAAGGGGCTTTCCTACTATGTTTTTTGTGGATGAAACAGGCAATAAGGAGTTTGTTTACGGAACAAAACCGTATGCGTTTTATGAAATGGCCATATTGAAATTAGCCCCATCGTCTTCAAAAGCAGAATACAGTAAAACCTGGGAAACCTTATTTGCCAAATATTCTTCACTTACTGCAAAAGAATTCGCTGAATTGTCAGGAACACCAAGAAAGGGAAGCGAGCAATTTTTGGATGAATTAGATGCAAAAGGAAAATTGAAAAAACTCACGACTAAGAACGGTTCTATATGGAAACTAAAGTAAATGTTGTTTATGATGGACAGAAAAACATTTTTAAAATCACTGGCAGTATTGCCATTAACAGCAGCAGCTATGAAATTAGACGTATTAAATAAGTTAACAGAACCAATGAGCAAAACGGCTAAAATGCCTGTTTTGTTTTTGGGGCACGGCAGTCCGATGAATGCCATAGAAGAAAATGAATTTGTAACGGGCTTTAGAAATATCGCCAAAGGAATCCCAAAGCCCAATGCGATTTTGTGTGTGTCGGCTCATTGGGAAACCAAAGGAACTTTTGTTACGGCAATGCAAAATCCACCTACTATTCACGATTTTGGCGGCTTTCCGAAAGAATTATTTGCTGTACAATATCCTGCACCGGGAAGTCCCGACTTGGCAAAAGAAACCAAAACACTCATCACAAAAACAGAAATAGTATTAGATGATAAGTGGGGTCTCGACCACGGTGCGTGGAGTGTGATAAAACATTTGTATCCGAATGCAGACATTCCTGTTATTCAAATGAGTATTGATTACAGCCAATCACCTCAATATCATTACGAATTGGCGCAGCAAATTAAATCGCTTCGTGAAAAAGGCGTGCTGATTATAGGTAGTGGGAATATGGTTCATAATCTCGGAATGGTTGAGTGGAAACGATTGAACGAAACCTTTGGATATGATTGGGCAATTGAAGCAAATGAGAAAATGAAAAAATTTATTTTAAGTGGCGACCATAAGCAGCTTATCAATTTCCGTTCGCAAGGAAAGGCGTTTGACTTAGCCATCCCTACACCTGAACACTATTTGCCTTTGCTTTATTCGTTAGCATTAAAAGACGATAAAGATGACGTGAGTTTGTTTAACGACAAAGCAGTGGCAGGTTCATTAACTATGACATCTGTTAAAATAGGCTAAATCCAACTCTAAAAGCAAGCACATTTGCAATTCGCACAAGCCAATACACAGACCAAAAAATGCAAAAGAGCTTGCTTTGCCAATGCAGACAAAAATTGTTTTTTATAAATTTACCAACGCTTCAAAAAAATAAAACCACACCGACACACAGCCCGACAAACACATTAGACAATGACAATTAATCTCAATAAAGACAAGACATACAGTGACACGAAAGAAGGAGCCAGCAGGTAACAATGTATATAAAAAATAGGCGGGACAGCAGTAAATTGAAGGGTTATAGCACGTTTAAAACTTTGTGCTTAGCTGAAAATTGGGTGTTTCAAAATCGCCTACTTTTCATATACTAACCGTTGTGGCGCATTTAACAGAACCTCCCAAATGAAATTGAACATTACCAAAATTTTGATTCTAATATTAATGACTTCGGCATGTGTAAATCAAAAAAGGGAATTAAAAGAATATGGTTATGGCAAAAAAGAAAATGACAGTTTAAAAGTTTCGCTACGACTTGACGGATTTAAAACATATGGTGAATTCATTGACCGAATTATCGAAGTGTCTTGTAATGACAGTATTCCTAGGATTGTAATAGAATCTAAAAATATTGTTCGGAATATTTATCCCACTCAAGACTGCGAACCGTTCATATTTGACCCCGCAGGAAAACATTATGTAACTTTTAACAGAGGTAAAGTCTATCATGAACAAAGCTTACCTGAAATTAATTTGGACTCGTTATCCATGATGTTACACTCGGAATTCTCATATTATCATTCATCCAATTCAACCGACAAACCAGATAACTATTTCGTGATTATTGAATCTATGCGTGACGAAAAAACGGTTGGAATTGAAAGTTTCATAAATACATTGGCAATAAAATATGATTCTCTAAAAACTGATGTTGTTTTAAATCTTGCGTTTTGGGAGCAAGTTCCGTATCATCCCCCTACGCCAATGGGGTTCGACACTTTGCGGATGGAATAAAAACGCGCCACAACAAAACCTATAAGTAATGCGGAGTTTGGTGTTTAATTTAAAGTAAGCGTATATTTACTATGTCCGCAAAATCTTTTCGATTTTGCTCTGGAGAAAAAATATAAATCAAAACAAAAAGCTTTTGCTACGTGCGTAGACGGAAACAAAAAGGTTTCCTTTACTCCGCACTACTCATAGCTGAAGCGTTGGCATTCATTTGCGAAATGCCCTTAAAATATTAAAATATGAATAAACTAAAACTGACATTATTTTTTTTACTAATTTTCTCTTTAGAATGTTTTAGCCAAGACTCTGGAAACAACGGAATAAGAAATACGGCAATAAGCAGTGGAATTGGATTAGGAACTGTTTTAGCCGTTGTTGTTTCCTGGGAAAGGAACAAATCTGTTTTATTAGCATTTTTACACGGAATTTTTAGCTGGTTGTATGTTTTATATTTTGTGATGACAAGAAAACCTGAAGAAAGAAATAAAAAATAAGTCAGAATTTTAGAAGCATAACGGAAACGGAACTGCTTCTAAACTTAAATAAGTTACTGATTTACTTACTCAAACGGAATTTAAAAATATTATAGAATAAAACGCTGACGGAATTCACTCAAGCGCAGGAAAATCTAAAAGCGGAATAAGACTGAATAAAAAAAACGAAATGCCAACAATAGCTATAAGTAATGCGGAGTTTGGTGTTTATTCCAAACTAAGTGTATATTTAAAGTGTCCGCAAAATCTTTAGGATTTTGCTCTGACGAAAAAAATTTAAAACAAAACAAAAAGCTTTTGCTACGTGCGTACACGGAAACAAAAAGGTTTCCTTGCCTCCGCACTACTCATAGCTTGAACGTTAGCAAAAATATCCGAAGACAGTAAAAACTGAACTTAAATCGAGCTGGCTAAACGGAGTTTTTTTTAAGGAGAAAAAAGACGGAATTAAAAAAGCAAAACGCAAAGATTACGCAGACAGAATTTACACACTTGGTGTAATTAAAATTGAAAATCAAAACGCAAACTTTACGCAGTCGGAATTGAAAAACTGAACGGAAAAACTGAGCAGGGAATCTGAACGCAGAAAAAATATACTTTTGCTAACAACGGCTATAATTAATGCGGGCCTTGGTGTTTAATTCAGTGCTTTGTGTATATTTATAAAGTCCGCAAAATCAGTTTGATTTTGCTTTGGGATAAAAAATTTAAAACAAAAAAAACTGCTTTTGCTTAGTGCTTGGTTGCAAATCCGTCGGATTTCTGCACCGCACTAATCATAGCCCAAACGTTGTAAAACATTTAGCTCAATCAAAAAGCAGTTTTACTAAACGAAAAAGGTTATTCACTAATTATGAATTGTTTTATAGAAATAGTAATTTAATATTTGATTTAAATTAATAACTATGAAAAAAATATTTATAACTCTGATTTTAGCTTTGATTTGTACTATTTCGAAAGCAACCGAAATAGAAATAATAGCCGAAGTAACTTTTGAGAACTTAACGAATAAGGAATTTACTTCAGGAGAATTTACAATCATTAATTCAAATCACAAAATCGAAGTCAATAACGCTGAGAGTTTTAAAATCACTTTACCGGAAAAAGGTAAATATCTATTCAGCTTCGTTTCAGATGACTTTACTGCTTACACTTTCTATCCTTCACGTATAAGTAATAGAAAAAATACAATTACTATTCGGCTAATGGAAAAAACTGAATTAAGTTATAGTAGTGGAATTTACTCTTTCCCTATGAATTTGGACACAAATTTGACCGAAGAACAAATAAAAATACGGATTTCGGACGGAACACTAAATTTTATAATACATGGCATCGACGGTTCAATTCCAGAAGGATATTTGGCATTTAAGGAAAAATATGGAATTGGACTTATAAAAGAGAATTGCGTGATTGACCCTTTATCATTTAAAAAAGTAACAGAAAACAATCAAATGATTTTCGATTATTTAAATAAGAAATATGGAACGGAATGGTTAACGGAATTAAAAGCTAAACCATTCGGAATAAAATAAAAACGTTTTACAACAATAGCTATAAGTAATGCGGAGTTTGGTGATTAATTCAATGGTTTGTGTATATTTAAGAGGTCGCCAAATCAGTTTGATTTGGCATTTAAAACATAAAAAATAAAACGCAAACAAAATGCTTTGGCTACGTGCGCAGACGCAAAAAAAAGGTTTCCTTGCCTCCGCACTACTCATAGCTGAAGCGTTGTAGCACATTTGAGAAATGCGTCAAGTAAAAGAAATAATATCGGATATAGAATCATATAAAAGTGATGACGGAAATTGGTTACTATTAGAAGAATTAGTGACTGAATTGTGGGAAAGCGGAAAGCCAGAAATCGGAATTGATGCTCTTTTCGGAGTCTTTGAAAAAAATCCGACTGATGATGGCGCTGGAGTTTTTTGGACAATATTGCACGGACTTGAAACACTGGAATACGAACAGAAACTGTATGCCTCCTTGATCGACAAACCATCCCATATGACAATTACAATGTTGAAGCGAATTGAAAATACGGATTGTGACACTATCGCAGGAAAATCTATTTCTGAATTGAAAAGTTTTGTAAAGAACAATCCAAAAATTGAATCGGAATTACTTGATGAAATATAAAAACGTGCTACAACAATGTATAACCGCAATTACGGCGGATTCGACTACGTCCGAATCCACTCGGAATTGCTAACGTCTGTGCCAAACCGAAAATAATCGCTAATTTAACCCGTAACTGCGGTTATACGAACCGTTAGCAACAAGTAAAATAAAATGGAAAAATTATCTGAAATATGGATTGAATTTAGCCGATCCAGTAATGGACTGTTAAATGATGGTATTTTAGATGCTATTCAAGAAAAAGAGGAATGGAATTTTATTCCTAATGATTTAAAGTGTTTACTCAAAGCCAATAATGGACAAAAAAAAGATTCTAAAGAAGGACTGTTCGGGAAATTACATAACGGAAAATCTGATTTCAATTATCATTTTCTTGACTTTGAATCAATAATAAGTACATACAATCAAATAAAGGATTTCAAGATACCTGGTATAGAAGATAATGAAATACCCTTCGCTATATTGACGAATGAAGGGTTTGGTTTTTCTATAAATAAGTTGGATTTATCAATAAATTACATATCCTTTAACGAGTATGATTATAATGGAGGGACTGTCCACAATAAAGGAACTTATAAATACGCAGATAATATGATTGCCTTTATTGGAAACCAAACTATGTTGCTCGAATTTAAATAAAACCAGTTGCTAACACTGTATATAGCAAATAGGGCGTTCGGTGGTTTAAGAAAGTTCAGTGGTATTTACCAACACCGCCAAATCGTTAATTTGGCATTTAAGAATGAATACTTTAAAAACAAAACACAACGTTTTGGCTCATTGCAAAATTGAAAGTTTATCGCTTTCTACTGCCCTACTTGCCATATACTAAACGTTGTGTGTAATTAAAAAAGAATATGACTCTATTACAAAGAAAACTCTTCCTGCGTAGAGAGTTTACAATGAATAAAAAAGATTTAAATATTAAATCATCTGACTTAACCAGCTCAGAAGAATTGAATATTCCTTATGAAGAAATCGACACCAATAAGCTTATTTTTCAAAAAAAGACTGATAATATAATGTTGATTATCACGCTAATTTTTGGCGGATTTTTCATCATAAATCTATTTAATCCAGAGAACTATAAGGGAGATGGATGGTTTGGTGTTGGACTTTTCCTTTTTATGGTTACGTTGTTTAGTGCAATGATTACCTATGTGAAATCCAAAAACTTGGTATTAATTCCGACTCTGAACAATGGGTATATTGAAATTTTAAAAGCCAAACCAAATCAAAAACAGTTTGATGAGTTTTTAAGTGAGTTAACAAGTAGAATAAGTAAATACCTTAAATCAAAATATGGAACTCTTGATTTTGACATGCCATATGAACCTCAATTAATGAATTTATCATGGTTAAAAGACAGAGAAATCATTACGACCGATGAATTCGAAAATTTAAAAAAAGAATTAATAAATAATGGAAAAGGTAAAGGTCCTGTTGGGTTTAATAAATAACTACACACAACAACGGCTATAATTAATGCGGACTTTGGTTTTTAATTCAGTGGTTTGTGTATATTTATAAAGACCGCAAAATCAGTTTGATTTTGCTTTGAGATAAAAAAATAAAACATAACAAACTGCTTTTGCTTAGTGCGTAGTTGGAAATCCGTCGGATTTCTGCACCGCACTAATCATAGCCCAAACGTTGTACCACATTTTGACCCGTCCTGAATAAAGGCTACATAATTTTAAACATTATGTACAAAAATGACAAAGTAATCAGACGGTATTCAGAACCTTTTAAACTGAAAATTTTAGACGAAATTACAACCGGGAAACTAAACAAAAACCAATTAGGTAAACTCTATGGTATTGCGCCTACCACCATCAATGAATGGATTAGAAAGTATAACCGTAAAGACCTAATGAACACCAGAGTAAAAGTGGAAACAAAAGACGAGATAACTCGAGTTAAAGAACTGCAAAAAGAGATAGAACAGCTTAAAAAGTTACTCTTAAAAAAGGATCTGGATGCCTTGGTATTAGATTCATACCTAGAAGTAGCTGCTGAAGATCTAGGCTATAAATCTGTGGCTGAACTAAAAAAAAAGCTAAGTATAAAGCCTTAATTAAAGCCAAAAGAAAATCTAAGGGATTTGCTTCTTTAGCTGCTATAACCCATTGTTTTGGTCTAAAGCGTAATGCCTATTATAAGTATAAAGATAGAGCTGACAAACGTTTAAAACTAGAACAACAGATTATTGAAATAGTACACAAAAGACGCAGATCCCTTCCTAGAGAAGGCGTGCGTAAACTTGTTAAATCCTTAGATGACGAGTTTACTATAGCCAATCTTAAAGTCGGCAGAGATACACTGTTTAATGTCCTTAGAAAACATCAAATGCTAACACTTAGAAAGAAATACAGTAGCAGAACCACTAACTCATACCATCGCTTTTATAAGTATAACAACATTATAAAAGATGTTGAAGTTACTAGATCTAATCAAGTTTGGGTATCCGACATTACCTATATCAGAACTATAAAAGGCTTTTGTTATCTAGCTCTTATTACAGACATGTACTCTCGTAAAATAGTTGGATATGACCTTAGTGATAGTCTAGAGCTCAATGGATGTGTCAGGGCGCTTCATAAGGCTATTTATCAAGCTAAGAGTATTAAAGATCTTACTCATCATTCAGACAGAGGCATACAGTATTGCAGTAATGTATACACACAAATACTCAAAAGAAACAAAATACAAATCAGTATGACAGAACAAAACCATTGCTATGAAAATGCAATGGCAGAACGTGTAAATGGAATCTTAAAAGATGAATTTTATCTAGACCAAACCTTTACAGACGTGGCTCACGCCAAAAGAGCAACAAAAAATGCTATTAATTTATACAATGAAATTAGATTACATTTATCTTTAGACTATAAAACACCAAATATGGTATATTTAAAAACAGCGTAAAATCAATTTTAACCTGTAGCCATATTTCAGGACAAGACATTTGAGAAAAAACTAATGAAATATTTTATAATCATTCTATTTATTACACTCGTTTCTTGCAAAAAAGAATCAAAAACTGAATGTGATTACATTACAAACTACTATCAGAATCTTTATCAAGCAGATATCGCATTTGAAACTGAAAATTACAAGAAAGCATTTGAAATGTATCAAGAAGCTTTTAATTCTTGTGAACCGATAAACACAGAAGGGTATAATGAACTCGCAAATTTTGCAGAGACTTGTGCGATTTTAGGAAAGAGTGTATTAGCAATTGAATTTATCAAAAAACAAATCGAACGAGGTTATGAAATAAAATGGCTTCAGCAGAATGAAAATTTTGATAAAATATTCGCATCTGAAGAAGGAAAAAAATTGATTTCTGAATATGATTACTTACGAAATGTGGCTTTGTCGAAAATAAATTTAGATCTTCGAGAAGAAATTAAGCAAATGAAAATCGAAGACCAAAAATATCGAAATGGTAACTTTCAAAAAAACATAAAGAAACAAGAAAAAATTGATGCTTATAATACCAATAGAATTATAGAGATATTCAATGAATTTGGATATCCAAACGAAACGGTAATCGGAAGTTATTCTATAGACCAAACATCTGTGCATATTTCGACGATGTTATTACATACACCTGACTCCATCAGAATGAAATACTTCGTCCCAAAACTAACTGAATTTATCAAAAGCGGAAGTTGTTCGCCAAATACATTAGGTACTATAATTGACCAATATTATTTGTATAATGACGAGCCTCAAATTTATGGAACGTATCATGCACAAGGAGGTGGATATGCCCGTATGATAGATGACCTTAAAAAGGTGGATAGCAACCGAATTTCGATTGGATTACCTCCATTGGAACTGAAAGAAAAAAAAGACAGTATTTTAAAAGTACGTTACCCTGACTTATTTTAAAAAAACGTGGTACAACAAAACCTATAAACAATACGGGCTTAGGGCTTAATCGATAGGTTTGCGTATTTTTATGAAGACCGCAAAATCTTTGAGATTTTGCTTTGGACAGGAAAAGAAAAAACAAAACACAAATATTTCGCTATGTGCATGGCGGAAAGCAAACGCTAGTTTGCTCCCGTACTGTTCATAGCTAAAACGTTGGGCACAAGTAAACTGAAAATGGAAAGTTTATGAAAAATGAGTTAAAATCATTAAATTAGAATATGATTTTAAATACTAAAAGACTTATTGGTTGGATTGTCTTTGTGATTTGCACTTTACTAATTCCGTTTATTGCAATGAGATTTACTGATGAAATAAACTGGGACTTGACCGATTTCTTAATAATGGGAATTGTATTGATCGGAATAGGAATCGCCTATGAAATTGTCTCGATAAAATCAAAAAAAACCACCTATAAAATGGCTTTTGTAATAGGACTTTTGGGTGCCTTTTTGCTATTCTGGGTGAACGGTGCTGTGGGAATTATAGGCAGTGAAAACCAAGATGCCAATCTTTTGTTTGGTGCAGTTTTTTTGGTAGGTCTGGTAGGTGCTCTGATTTCTCGATTTAAGGCCAAAGGAATGTCAAAAACTTTATTAGTTGCATCTGTTGTTCAAATGATGGTACCAATGATAGCAATAATTATTTGGCCACCATCAGAAATTTCATGGTCACCAAGTGTGCCTGGAGTTTTTTTATTAAGCGGATTTTTTGCTTTTCTGTTTTATTTATCGAGCATGCTATTTAAGCGCTCTGCGAACAATCAATTGAATTTGCACTAAACAAATAAAAAACCTGTGCCCAACAACGGCTATAATTAATGCGGGCTTTGGTGTTTAGTTCAGTGCTTTGAGTATATTTATAAAGTGCGCAAAATCAGTTTGATTTTGCTTTGAAAGCTAAAAATTAAAACAAAAAAAACTGCTTTTGCTTAGTGCTTAGTTGGAAATCCGTCGGATTTCTGCCCCGCACTAATCATAGCCCAAACGTTGTACACCATTTGAGAAATTAGCAAATATGAGTTGGGACATTGTACTTTTTAATTCAAAACAGAAATTAGAATCAGTTGCAGAATTGGACGAAAACCTACTCGAACCAACCGACTTTAGCGGGATTTTGGAAAACTCATTTGACCAAATAAAAAAAGATGATAACCACAGAGAAATAATCGGAACTGATTTCACTATTGACTTTTTTGCCGAGGACGAGTATTCGAGCAACTTTATGCTCTCATTGTGCGGAGAAAACGGACTTTATGAATTAATTGAGTTGGCTAAAAAGCACAATTGGCAGATTTATGATTCTGGACTTGACGAAATGATTGACTTGGAAAATCTTGAAAAAAACGGATTTAAAAATCATAAGGAGTATATCCAACAAATTGACAATAGAAAATAGATGGTATATACTATAAAAGTTTGGCTGTTTACTGTAATAATTTCGCCGCTTTTATTAGCATTAATTTTAGGTGCCATTATTAGTGATTCCAGTTTCAATAGTATATTAAATTCTTACGAAATATTATTTGTAATGATATTAGTAGGTTTGATTTCGTCGATACCAGCGATGGTAATTTTCGGATTAATTAAACGACGTTTGAATAACAAAGTTTCGGACTTGAAAGAGAAAACAATTTTATCCTTTTATTCCTTTTTATCGGTTTGGATTACATTCTTTATAGTAGATAAGGGATTTATAATAAGGTGGTCGGAACAAACTATATGGGTGTTAATTTATTCCTTGACAATTGTTCTAGGTGTTTGGATTTTTAAAAGTTCTGCGAATGGATTAACGGAATAAAAACGGTGTACAACAAAACCTAAACGTAATGCGGACTTTAGGGCTTAAACGAAAGGTCTGCGTATATTTATAAAGTCGCTAAATCTTATGGATTTAGCTTTAGAATAGAAAAAATAAATCAAAACAATAAGCTTTAGCTTCGTGCTAAGACGGAAATGAAAAGTTTCCTTACCTCCGCACTACGCTTAGCTAAACCGTTGTACACAAGTTGAGAACCGAATGAAATACCTACTTGAAAACCAAGAAACTGAACGAATAATATTCAGAAAAATTGAAAAATCTGATTTTAATGATTGGTTTGAATTTCATAAAAACCCAATAACTTCTCAATACTGGATTTCTGAATTAGAAAGTCCGGAAATTGAGTGTGAAAATTGGTATGAAAAACAATTTCATCGCTATCAAAATGACTTGGGAGGAATGAATACACTAATTGAAAAAGAAACAGGAAAATTAATTGGTCATTGTGGGCTTTTGGTTCAAAACGTAGACGGTAAAATTGAACTAGAAATTGGATATTCACTTTTACCAAAATTTTGGAATAAAGGTTATGCCACAGAGTCGGCGAAAAAATGCAGGGACTTCGCTTTTGAAAATAAATTTTCGGATTCTTTAATTTCTATAATTAGTTTGACCAATAAGCCATCGGAAAGTGTTGCTTTAAAAAACGGAATGCATGTTAGTAAAGTGACGGATTATAGAAATAACAAAGTAAACATCTTTCGTATTTATGAATACGAATGGAATAAAATAAAACCTGTGTACAACAATACCTATAAGTAATGCGGAGTTTGGTGTTTAATTTAAAGTAAGCGTATATTTACTATGTCCGCAAAATCTTTTGGATTTTGCTCTGGCGAAAAAATATAAATCAAAACAAAAAGCTTTTGCTACGTGCGAAGACAGAAAAAAAGGTTTCCTTGCCTCCGCACTACTCATAGCTGAAGCGTTGTGTACAATGTCCCAAGAATCGCTTAAAATTTACATTAATTTATGATATTAATAAATCAAAAAAACTTCCAAAAGAGGAATATCGTTTTAACAATATATCTATATCTGACTTTGGGTATTGGAATTTATTTATTAAAGGATGATTTCCAATCTGTATTTTCTGGACCTGATTTTGACAATATTTTTCTTTTACTTATTGGGTTATCTGATATTACGTTTACAATAATGATTTTGAATTGGAAAAAATGGGCGTTCTATGGACTCTTAATTACAAGTTTGTCGATACTAATTTTCAATTTAGTAAACGGTTATGGAATTTTAATTGCAGCATTAGGATTTTTTGGTTTTGTAATTATATACTTATTATTATTACTAAAAAAGAATGGAATAAGTGGATGGAAAAATTTGGAGTGAGTGAATTAAATAAAAAACACTGTACACAACAATACCTATAAGTAATGCGGAGTTTGGTGTTTATTCAAAACTAAGTGTATATTTAAAGTGTCCGCAAAATCTTTAGGATTTTGCTTTGACGAAAAAAAATTAAAACAAAACATAAAGCTTTTGCTAAGTACGCAGACGGAAACGAAAAGGTTTCCTTGCCTCCGCACTACTCATAGCTTTGACGTTGTAACACATTATGAAAAAAACTCTGATATTATTAATAATCGCTCTGACTTCGAATTTAGTTGAAGCGCAATTCATTAAAGAAAAATCAATAAATGCCCAAATCGGATATGGATTGAGCGCACCAAATAACAGTGTCGATGAAGTTGTAGATGATGGGTTTTTTGCACAAGGAGAATTAGTGCTTAAAGTAAAGTCTTGGATTGAATTTAGACCATATGCAGGTTTTATCTTGACAAGTTCAAATGGAGAAGACCTAAATGGTAATCCAACTGATGAAAAAGCTGAATCAAAAGCCTTTTTACTTGGAGGAAAAGCAAGAGTTAGAGCACCAATTCCTTGGGTAGCACCTTATGTAGAAATTGGGATTGGAACTTCAATTGGGAAATTTGAAACATTTACGGCATTTGATAACATAGACAAAAGCGGAATCATTTACCATATTCCATTTTCATTTGGACTTGAATTGGGAAAAAATAATAATGTTGATTTAGGATTTGCTTATTATTTTCAACCATCTGTCGAACAGTATGCTGGAGCATTTGCGGTCGGAATTACATTTCCACTGAATAATAAAAAATAACGTGTTACAACAATGGCTATAAGTAATTGCTTGTTCTCGCCTACTTCTGAAAATCCTCGCGGATTTTCAGTTTGGTGTGTACTTGCTAAGTTAAGTGCTAACCCACGCAACTACTCATAGCCGAGACCGTTGTGCGTAAGCTAAAAAAAATATGCTGGAAAGTTTATTATTTATGTTTTTAATTTTTGTCGGTGGATTATTTTTGACTATTTCTGTGATTAGTGTAATAGTTGGAATAATTAAAAAATCTGAGAAGCAAATAAAAATTGCTATTGGAATTGGAATAATACCTGTACTATGTTTTGGACTAATAGCTTTTTGGTATTTCATTGCAGTTCCGTCATTTAACAAAAGTGAAATGGAAGATTTTTCAGGAACTTACGCACCGAATAAACAGGCCATGGAATTATTAAATGAAAATGGAATTAACTCAAATGAAGTCGAATTGATTTTGATCTCGAATGGTACATATGAATTTGACGTTATTGCAGGGATTGGACTTAAGAAAAATGGAACTTGGAAAACGGGCGGAATTGATGGAATGTTCGAATTTTACGATAAAGAAGGTGCCCTATTGCAATGGGTGAATCCTTCTGGAAGCGGAGAAAATTCTAAATTGTCGTTTGAATATCAAATGGACCAAAGTGATTGGAAAAACAGGAAAACAATATTATTCGTGAAGAAGTAAAATAAAAAAAGCCTACGCACAACAATACCTATAAGTAATGCGGAGTTTGGTGTTAAATCCAAAGTTCTGTGAATATTTAAAGTGTCCGCAAAATCAGTTTGATTTTGCTTTGTGAACTAAAAATAAAAAACATAACAAACAGCTTTTGCTACGTGCGTAGCTGGAAATCCGTCGGATTTCTGTGTCCGCACTACTCATAGCTTGAACGTTGTAGTGCATTTGAGAGCAACCTAATGAAAATCAAGAAACTGATATTAATAATGGGAATTTTAAGTAGCGTTTTCGGATTTAGTCAAAACAAAAATCTAATTGAACTGACTTCAAATCAAGACGCTGAAGAAGGTTGGCAAGATTTAATTTTCACAATCACTAAAAAGGAAAAAATAGACAATGGATTTTGGAGTTTGACGTGTAAAGCAAAATATGAAAATCAGATTGTTGGACTAAAAATCAATATTGCGGACGGAATTCAAGCCGGAATCGTGAATAATGAGCTTGACAATACAAGATTTGTAGAAAACGGAATTGAAATACAATCAATCGGAACTGATAGCGATAAGTTAATAGGTGTAATTTCTAAACTTTATGGACAACCTAAACAAACAAAATTCTCGACTGAAAAACTGACTTTCACAATATTTCCTTTAAACCGAGAAAACGCAACTTTAGAAAATGGTCGATTTAAATTTAAGCTGTTTTTTGACGACAACAATGAGCAAAATCTATACGCTGAATTCTATATAAATCCTGACTTAAAAAACGGAACTGTCGAATTGAATGAAAAAGATGAGGAATATCGCCAGAATATTGTAAAACTGTTATCTGAAAAATGAAAAAACGCACTACAACAATGTATAAAAAACATAGGGCGGTTTTGGCTTCCCGTAAGGTCTGTGCTTATTTATAAAGCCGCCAAATATAAAATTTGGCATTTTCAACAAAAAAGATAAAAGCAAAATATTATATTTGGCTTAGTACCAAACCGAAACGTATCGCTTATCACCTGCCCTACGTTTCTTATACTGAACGTTAGGCACAATCTAAACAAATGAAATTCAAATTGCTCTATATTTTACTTTTCGTATTTGGAACTTGTTTAGGTCAGAAAACAGAACTTGATTTGAAAAACTATTTCTCAAAAACCGAGATTAAGGACTTGAATCTAATTACGGATTTTTTTCAAGAACAAATTTGTGGGACTAAAGACAGGGGGAAATTTGTGGAGTGCATTACAAAATCTCTACCTGAATTGGTTGACTTAGAAAATAATTACGTAAGACAAAAAATTAATTACCGAAATCAGAAAAAATTATATTCTAAAATATCTGATTCTACATTTAATAAAATATGGGCAATATGTAAAACTTGGAGGGAAGTTGATCCTAAATATGAATATCAAAGCATTTGCTTTAGTCAAAACAAATTGTTTATTGATTTTGCAAAAGAATTGGGCAAATCAAACAAATATTTAGAATACTATGCCGAGAAATTGCAAAATATCGGCGCTTTCGATGACGGAATATTTCTCGCCTCAAATATCCAAAAAGCACCATCAAATTGGAATTTAGAGAATAGAAACATTCAAATAATGATTGCAATTCATTATCTGACTCAAAATGACATGCTCAAAAGAGACAGAAAAGCCGCCAGATTAGAGAAAAAGGATTTAAGAAAACTAAACCGAAAAAAATAAAAGACTGTGCCTAACAATACCTATAAGTAATGCGGGGTTTTGGTATTTAATTTAAAGTAAGCGTATATTTACTATGTCCGCAAAATCTTTTGGATTTTGCTCTGGCGAAAAAAAATAAATCAAAACAAAAAGCTTTTGCTACGTGCGCAGACGGAAACAAAAAGGTTTCCTTGCCTCCGCACTACTCATAGCTGAAACGTTAGCAAAAATATCCAAAGACAGCAAAAACTGAACTTAAATCGAGCTGGCTAAACGGAGTCTTTTAAGGAGAAAAAAGACGGAATTAAAAAAGCAAAACGAAAAGATTACGCAGACAGAATTTACAAACTTTGTGTAGTTGGAATTGAAAAGCAAAGCGCAAAGATTACGCAGACAGAATTTACAAACTTTGTGTAATTGGAATTGAAAAGCAAAACGCAAACTTTACGCAGTCGGAATTGAAAAACTGAACGGAAAAACTGAGCAGTGAATCTGAACGCAGAAAAAATATACTTTTGCTAACAACGGCTATAATTAATGCGGGCCTTGGTGTTTAATTCTGTGCTTTGTGTATATTTATAAAGTCCGCAAAATCAGTTTGATTTTGCTTTGAGATAAAAAATTTAAAACAAAAAAAACTGCTTTTGCTTAGTGCTTGGTTGGAAATCCGTCGGATTTCTGCACCGCACTAATCATAGCCCAAACGTTAGCACAAATTTTGAAAAAAAGAATTTTAATCATATCAATTTTCAGCCTTGTATTTTTGGCCTGCTCAAATTCAAAAATTGACGGGACATGGGTTTTGTGTTATACGGACTCACAAAGTAAGGTTGCAATTTTTAACGAAGTGTTTACCTTCAAAAATGGACATTTCGAATCAGAATCTTTTAGTGGACCAGCTTTTTACGAAAAATCCAGCGGGTTATTTGAACTGAAAAAAAATCAATTAATACTTAATGATAGTATTAATCTGTCAATTGGATTAATTAGCGCTGATAGTTTAATGATTGTAGACGAGACAACATCATACACTTTTAAGAAACTTAACGATTCGTTGAAAAAAACAGAAACCGATAAAATCATTATTAGCGGAAAGAAATTCGAAGTAGACCTAGATGGACATCATTTTTCCAATGTTAGTTATCTTAATGGAAAAATTTCATTTGACTCTCAACCTTTTGAAGAGAGTCATGAATATTATAAAAGAATAAATCACAATGGATTTGATATAATTTTTCAAGAGTTTGCAGCTCCCAAAGTAATTAAGAAAATCTACAACGATACAATATTGCTATATGGGTTTCATGAAAAAATATATGAAATAAAAATGTGGGAAGAATAAAAAACTTGTGCTAACAATGCCTATAGCAAATAGGGCATAAAGTGCTATATTTAATGACTTGGGCTATTTTACTAAGTCCGCCAAATCATTTGGATTTGGCTTTTAAAATGAAAAAGATAAAAACAAAACAAAAAGCTTTGGCTAAGAGCCCAGGCGGAAACGAAAAGTTTCCTTTCCTGCCCTACTTGCCATAGCCTAAACGTTGTAAACAATTTATGAAAACGAGAAACTTAATAGCAATTTCAATAATTATTCTGACTTTAAGTTGTAAAGAGAGTAAGAAACAACCCGTTTCTGAAACTAACAAAAAAAGTGAAATTCTATTAATAGAAAATGAAGACCAAACTGTTTATCGAAAAATAACGGAGTTGGATAAATACAAAGGATTTACTGAAATTGTTGGAATGGTTTTGGACGGTACTGACAAAGCACTTTCATACCTCCAGAAAGATAGCATACAAGTACTGGTTTTGGAACAGATTATTAGAGATAATCCTTCGAAAGTGAATTTTAAAATATTAGACGAAGTTCAATTGATTGCAGACAAATCAAAACTGTTCTCTGAACCGACTGATTGTAAGATGGCCGACAAATCTAACGAAAAATTCATATTCGGAATAGCAAAAAATCAAGACAAAGAATATTTTGACAAAAACCATATCTTAAAAGTGTGGAAAATAGATTTAACGAAAAACAAATTCATTGAAATAGAATCTGAAAAAGTTAAATGTTTTAACCATTGGTTCGGATATGATGAAGAAATATAAAAAAACTGTTTACAACAACGTATATAAAACATAGCTATTATAGGCTTTCCGAGAGGTTTTTGTGTATTTTCGAAGATCGCCAAATTTTTAAATTTGGCTTTTTGAGAAATTAAGATAAAAAGAAAATTTAAAAATCTGGCTTGTGTATAATCCGAAACTTCTGTGTCTTTTTGCACGCTACGTTTCATATACAAACCGTTACCTACAATTTCAAATAACACTGTGAACGACCAAACAAAAGTATATAACCTTAACAATTCGGCTAACAGCATTATTGAAATAATTAATTCAGAAATAGGACGGAACAATATTGCAGGAGGATTTTCTGAGGACGGAGGAATAGAAATCTATGGAAATTTATCATTTTTTGCTTTTACTCCAAATTTAGGGCCGTTAGTGAAACTTATTGCAAATGCGGTAAATACAAATGAAAATGGAACCGAAAGCAAACTAACTCTAAAAAGGATTAACGGAATTACTTATAAGATGCAATTTTGGTTTGGAATATTTTTTGTCGGACTGACTTTAACAATTGCTGTATATCAATTAGCTATGAACGGATTTAGCAAAGTCGAGTTTTTAATTATGCCGACTTTCGGACTGATTTACTCACTAATAATCGAATTAATCGCGCGATTTAAAATATCATCACTGATTAAAACGGTGGAAAAATTAATACTGACCGATAAGATGACGCATAAAAAACTGTAGGTAACAATGCCTATAGCAAATAGGGCAAAAAGCGCTAAATTTATTGGCTTAGGCTTGTTTGCAATGACTGCCAAATCTTTTGGATTTGGCTTTTAAAATGAAAAAGATAAAAACAAAACAAAAAGCTTTGGCTACGAGCGCAGACGGAAACGAAAAGGTTTCCTTACTGCCCTACTTGCCATAGCCGAACCGTTGTGTGTAATGTGAGAAAAAGCGAATTCTATAAATGGGAGAACTAATTTTTGAATGGATAATTGGCGGAATTTATGTTGCAATTCGGGCTTTATACGATTGGATAAAGGAAAAATTGTTCGGAATTAAGGATAAACAAAAAGCGGAATTAAAAAAAATTGAAAAAAAAATACTTTACAAGAAAATAAAGCTGACCGAAAACCTAGATAACGGACTGAAAATCGGACTAAACGGAGCTGTTCTTGAAGTAATTGGATAGGGCGGTCAAATTGAACCACTTGCGGCGGATGAAAGTGAGCATAGCAAAGTAAGTGCTCAAAATCGATTCATTTGTGGTTAAATTTAGTCTTTATTTTTCATTTTTTTACGCATCGATTCTCCTTTAATATGTATTCTGTGTGCATTATGTACAAGGCGGTCTAAAATGGCATCTGCGATGGTTTGTTCTCCTATAATTTCATGCCATGCTTCTACTGGTAATTGTGAAGCTATAATAATACTGTGTTCTCCGTGTCTATCTTCAATAATTTCCATAAAAGAGTGCCTATTTATAGCATCTAAAGCTTTGAGTCCAAAGTCATCTATAATCAGTAGGTCTTGTTTTTCTAGTTTATTGATTTGTTTTAAATAAGAGCCATCTGCTTTTGATGTTTTAAGCATGGTAAAAAGTTTATTCGTGTTATAATACATGACTTTATATCCCAATGAACACGCCTGATGACCAATAGCTGATGCTATATAGCTTTTTCCAGCACCTGTACTTCCTGTGATAAGGATATTCTGTTTTTGCTTTATAAACTCACAGCTAGCAAAGCGTTGTATTTGATTTTTATCTAGCTGTCTTGAAGCATCAAAATCGATAGCTTCCATAACAGCACTATATCTAAAACGTGCCGCTTTTGTTAACCGTTCTATCTTTCTGTTTTGGCGGTCATCCCATTCGCTTTGGAGCAGATATGCGATGAGTTCATCATTTGTGTAGTTTATACTTTGTGGTGATAAACTGCTGTCAAAGGCTCTGTACATGCCGTATAGCCTTAGTTGTTTCATGTGTTCTAATGTCTGTTTATTCATTGTTTTTGGTTTAAATTTATTTGTAATAATGGCTCCCTCTAATATTGCTATGGTTTGGGATATCTGGTTGATCTTCGATATCTTCATCTAAAGTGTCCCAGCCGTTTTTAAGGATACGCTCTACAATATTGTAGTTATGCGCTCCATAGTCTAATGCTCGCTTACAGGCATTATCTAGCCGTGTATTGCCTACCTTTTTAGTAAGGTGCAATATGCCTAAACACGATTTGTAGGATTGCTCAGGGTGTTGTTTCTTTTCTAATATGTTAATGATTAACACCTTACAATTATTACCAACTTGCTCTGCCCAGGTAATGAATTTTTCACTGCTCCACTCGCTGATAAAGCGGTGATGGGAAGGCATGTGTTCCTTTATCGTGCTATACCCATATTTTTGCTTGTTTCTTGGATGTACCGTAAGCAGTTCCTGCTGGTAGTAAATCTCTACTGCGCTATCTGAGTAAACCATTTTGATACGCTTGCCTATATGCTGATAGGGCAGACTATAATAGTGTTTGTCCTTACTAAAATAAATATGGCTGTTTTTATGAACCGTTGCATTAGCGTAGCGTTTAATCTCATAGCGTTTTGCTGGCAATGGTCTGAGCTGATGCTTTTCAATCTCTTCAAATAACGAATAGCGAGAATATTCACGCCCCCTAAAAGAGGTGCTGTTATGGGTTTTAAGAAGTTCTAATATAGCCTTATTCAGTGCAGCTTTAGTATGGATCGTTTGGTTACGCAATGGCGCAAAGACACGTGTATATATGATACGTACAGCATTTTCGACGATGGCTTTATCTCTAGGTCTGTAGGCTCTAGTTGGAAGTACTGCCGTTTCATAATGCTCAGCAAAATCTATAAAAG